>NZ_RHHS01000017.1 GCF_003710935.1 Brevibacillus gelatini | reverse complement strand
TTTCTGGACAGCCCCTTTTTTGCGTTAGCGGATATTCGAATGTTTGTACTCATAGCCGTGCAATCTGCTGTAGCCCATGCAGGAACGAGCGAGCAAGCTGCCAATCTTGGACGGTTTAATCCTGCTCTGCCTGTCCAATCAATTCCTCCATTGACTGCGTAGGCAACAGAATATTCCCCCCAAAGACATTATTTTTATGAAAGCCCCAATCCCCAAATGCAAGCAAATGGTACCGACCCTCTATTTGTTTTACGATTCCCCATAATACGCCGAGATCGCCCTCTGCGCCTGCGCTGATAAATAGCCAATCTCGGTAATGACAAATAGATGGCTTCCGAAACATCCTGAAATCATCCAGATACCCATCGTCCCCCTTTCGTACGGGAAAATCATGAGCAAAATCATGAATCATCCTTACTTCTAAAACCTTGACTTGCAGCCATGCTTGCCATTCATTCCGCTCAATCACGCGTTCAATCGAGCACTGGACAAAACACGATTGCTCAATCTCTTCCGGATGAGAGTCCCACCCATTGAGACTGGAAGAGAGCGGAGTGTACAACATCCAAAAAGGTTTTCCCATTTGCATATGGAAAGGATGGTATACTTTTACCGTTCTGGCCTGCCCTTGTACAGGCGGGCGCTCAGAACGTACCCAATAAGGGTCATCCAGCGGGGGGACTTCGGTTGCGAAATCAGACCATTCCATCACGTCATTTTCGAAACCGACAATGTCGAAAAACTTGCTTTCCATCTTGATTGGCTCCGATAATTGGCGACATGTCCGGCAGGTTAAGGCGATAACCTCTTCTCCCATCTGTTTCCACTCCATTCTATCAGCAAAATTGTTTTATTCGACTGTGTATGCCCACCTGTAACTCGCACGTTACCGTATCAGCCCATGAAAAATCGGATGATTCAAACTGCTGCGGGATGTTGTACACTGCTTACGCGTTGCTGGGAGCAGGACAAGCCTGCCGCAGCCAGCAGAGTCAGCCATGTCCAGATCATGAAAAGCAAAAAGGCTTTTGTTCTGCCGAAAAAGCAGCCCAAAAGCCTGTCGTCTACTCGTATGGTGCGGTCGAGAGGACTTGAACCTCCACGGTGTTGCCACCACTAGAACCTGAATCTAGCGCGTCTGCCAATTCCGCCACGACCGCATATAAAACACATGGTGCCGGCGATAGGAATCGAACCCACAACCCCCTGATTACGATTCAGGTGCTCTACCAATTGAGCTACGCCGGCAAGTAATGATATTCGCCATTCGTTTATCAAAAGATGGCGGAGCTGACGGGACTCGAACCCGCGACCTCCGGTGTGACAGACCGGCGTGAACTCCAACTTCACCACAGCTCCATGTGGTTTTTCCATTTTTTACTCACTATCGTGGGCACTTCTGTAATATAGCATGTTTTCTACCAACTTTGCAATAGTTTTTGAAAATTTTTTCTCCATCATTTTTTCATAGATTTACCATTGAAAATCCGTTAAAATTTTATCCAGATATGCAGAAAATAGTAGATTGGTGGAGACGATGATATGAAACTGACTTCGAAGCTACTCACCTCCCTCGCCCTCTTCACTCTGCTGCCAACTGCTGCTCACGCCTCCTCTGGAGTGTACGTAGTATCAGCAGGGGACACGTTGAGCAAAATTGCCCGTGAGCACCAGACTACGGTCAGCCAGCTCATGCAAGTGAACCAGCTGAAAAGCGATCAGCTGTCGATTGGCCAGACTTTGGCTTTGCCTGAGGGAAGCCTGTCGGCAGGCGCTGGAGGCGATCTCCCTCTCGATGTGATAGCCGGCTCCAATCTTTCCGCCCAGAATGAGCCGGAAGAATTGACGGCTGGCGAAAAAGCTCGCGTGACAGCAGATGTGCTGAACGTGCGCAAAAAAGCGTCGACGGATGCGAAAGTGTTAGGCAAGCTGAAGTATGGCGACCTGGTTGAAGTCGTCGAGACTGGCAGCGAGTGGACCAAAATCGAGTTCGAAGATGATGAAGCCTACGTCTTCTCCGCTTACTTGAGTCCAAAGCTCACCCCTGACCTTGTGTTTACAGGCGAAGTTGATTCCGCAAGCCTGCATCGTCTGGAAGCGATCTTTGAACCATTGCTCAAAACTCCGTATGTGACTGGAGGAACTACCCCGGACGGATTTGATTGCAGCGGCTTTACTTCCTACGTATTTAGCCGACTCGGAGTAACTCTTCCGCGCACATCCGAGGAACAATTCCGCGGTGGAACATCGGTTCCGCTGGAGCAGGCAAAGCCGGGCGACCTGCTGTTTTATGATTCCCTTGGAAAAGGACGTGTATCCCACGTAGCGATTTACCTGGGGAACGGCACGATCGTCCATGCAAACGGCGAAGACGTACGCTATGGCAAAGTGGAGTACATGCACAAGCTGTATCCGTTTTACGGCGTGAAGCGCTACGTCGATTTCTAGTAGTTTGATCCAAACAAACAGCCCACACCTGTCTGCAGGTTGTGGGCTGTTTGCATGTGGGACTCGTATCAATGAATTTCCGAATGTTGTCCGGCCTGCGGAGGTGTCTGATTGCCCCCGATTTCGATTTTTCCCAAGGCCTGCTTCATCTTGTCGAGCTGAAGCTGGTAATCGCGTACAACTGTGGTGAGAACGCTGACCGACTCTTTAAAATCGGGTTCGCTACTGACCCTGTCGATGGCTCTATGTAGATGCAGCATTTTGTTCTCTGTTTCCCGCAGTAAGTCGAGTAACTGCAATCCGTTTACCACGTCATCACCTCATTTGCTTTTTTCTTACTGTTTCCCGGTCCGTCCGTTGCTATGCGTCAAAAAACGCCCGACTCGCTTATCGGGCGTTTTTTCCTGCAAGCTTACGCACGTGCTGCGGCAAGCTCTACAAACGTATCAATATCTTTTTCGATCAAGGCAAGCGAGCTGCGCCAGAAGTCAACCGAGCGCACGTCGACATCCATGATAGCCGCCACATCCGCAATGTTCATTTTGCCTGTGACAGACAAAAGCTCGTCATATTGCTGGACGAACGCTTCGCCGCGCTTCACATACTCGGCGTACAGTCCTTTGGCAAACAGCAAGCCAAAGGCGTACGGGAAGTTGTAGAAGTTGAAGTCGGCACTATAGTAATGCGGCTTGCACACCCACATGTACGGATGCAGCACGGCATGGTCCAGCCCTTCTCCGTAGGCGTCTTTTTGCGCTTGCAGCATCAGCTCCTTCAGCTCGTTGACGGACAGGGAGCCTTCCGCACGACGGGCAAATACGGCCGTTTCAAACAGGTAGCGGCTGTAAATATCGACGATGACCTGGCCGGCGCCCGAGATGTCGTTTTCCAGGATCGAAAACGCTTCTTCGGGTGTCGCCTGGGCCAAAGCCGCTTTGGCAATAATCGTTTCACACAGGATCGACGCGGTTTCGGCAATCGGCATCGGGTAGTCGCTGTTGCAGAACGCTTCCTGGACGAGACATTCGCCATGATAGCCATGTCCCAGCTCATGCGCCAATGTGCTTACGTCACTGTAGCTGCCCGTGTAGTTGGCCATGATCCGGCTTTCCCCGACCATGTGCAGGTTGTAGCAAAACGCTCCGCCGCGTTTGCCTTCGCGAATCTCGGCGTCAATCCACTGGTTGTCAAAAGCGCGGGCTGCATAATTCGCCAGCTTTTCGCTGAAGCTGCCAAAATGCTTGACAATAAAATCGCGCGCTTCCTGATACGTGAAGCGCATGTCGGCTTCGCCCACCGGAGCGAACAGGTCGTAGAACGGCAAGCCGTTCTCATGTCCGAGCAGCTTGGCTTTTGCCCGGAAGTATTTCGTAAAGGCCGGCAAGCTTTCCTTCATGGCCGTGAGCATCGCGTCGAGTGTCGCCTTGTCCATGCGCGAATCGAGCAATGTTTTTTCCAGGGGCGATTCATAGCCGCGCAGCTTGGCTACGGTGATAACCTCGCCCTTGATGCCGTTCAGGCACGCCGCAGACGATTCCTCGATCTTTTTGTAGGCGGCAAGCTCTGCCTCGTAGGCGGTTTTGCGAAGCGTTGCATCTTTTTCATATGCCATGTTGCGCACGACTGGCAGAGGAAGCTGTTTCGCCTCTCCGTCAACGGTGATGTCCACCAACAAGGTCGAGGTCAGCATTTCCTGCAGCTTCGTCCAGGCGTTGGAGCCTGTGTTTTTCATTTTCGCCAAAATGATCTCTTCTTTTTCGCTGAGCATGTACTTGCTCTTCTCGGACAGTTCGGTCAGCATGAAGCGATGGGTTTCCAGCAGCTCTGACTGGCCAATCAACTCGCTCAGGTTGTCCAGCTGGCCCAGCCATTTCTGGAACTGCACGCCCGGCTCCACCAGCTCGACGGACTGCTCCTGTACTTTCTCGATCAATTGCAGCGCTTTTTCGTTTTTCGCGTCTACACTTGCCGTCAGCTCGCCAAACGCGTACAAGCGGTACTGCGTCTGCAAGATCGACGTCAGCCGGGTAATGTACGCCTCCATCTTCTCGACAGCGTCTTCTGGCGATTGCAGGCTCATTGCGGCCCAGCTCTTTAGCTCGTTCATTTCCCGGCACAGTTTTTCCCAATCTTGCCTGCATTCCGGCGAGTCAAACGACGTGTACAAAACGTCCAAGTTCCAGCGCATGTTCATGAGTTCGGCCTCCTTATGCCTATGTATGCTATGTATCAGACTCTATTGTAAAAAAATTTAGATAGATTAAGCAAGTTTTTATAAAAAACATGCGCGCAAAAAACAAAGCCGCCCCAAGCGATAACCTTCGCAGCTGCTCCACGTTGGAATCAGGCAGTCGCAAGAGACATCGGGGATCATTTTCCCGGCTCCCCTTCTTCGGCCCTCTCCAGCATGACAGCCACTTCGGCTGGCGGCTTTCTCGTGCGGCGTCTTGCTTTGCGCTTCTTTTTGCGCAGCACAAACAAGGCAGTCAGCATGAAGGCCAGTGTCGCAAGCTGAATCGGTTGGGAGAGCTTTGCCTGGACCCAGCCGCTCATGCCGAGCAGATGGAGAAGGACGGCTAGGTAAAGAAGAATCGATGCGAGATTTTGCGCGTTCACTCTTTTTCACCCCTGTCTGGCCAGAGCGGATGGGAGAAGAAAAACTCCCGTGAAGCCAGGCTGGTGAGCTCCACAGGAGTGTCGGTTCGTGCTGTGTATCGCTTTGGGATTAGATCGGCAGAAGCTCTACGCTTTCCTTGCTCTCAAGCTCTGCCACCATGTCCAGCCAAGCTTGCGGCTTTTGCGGCAGGACGGCGTAATAGCGCTTGAGGAAAGTGACGATCAGTTCTGCCTCCAGACTTGTCTGCTCTTCATTCGTCGGCAGGAAGCCAAGGTCGAGTCCAGCTACTGCTTCACCATCGTTTTGCCAGGATGGATGCACATACGCGATATTCGTGCGCTTGTAGCCCAGATGGGAAAGAACTTCCCGGCGCACGAACGGGTCCATCGGCTTGATGCCGCCAAAGCTGTGCTCCTGCACGCGGTACGGATCGTAAATTTCGGCAAACATGCCGTACAGTTCCTTGCCATTTTCCTTCGCCAGCGCGAGCAGGTCTTTTTGCCGCTCTCTCGCCAGAAAACGGCCTACGCCAAGCCCTTCCCGCCCGATAATGGTGAAGTCGGTCATGGCGACGTTCAGATCAGGATAGTAGCGGTATTCGGTAGCGCCGACTACCTCGCCTTCATGTACGGCCACAAATACGCGAATTCCCGGGTCTTCGAGCGGCTCTTTCCACAATTCGTAGGCGAGAACCTCCTCTGGCGGGAAAACTTCCTGCATCAAGCGGTGCATTTTGGCAAACAGCGGATTGTCAATATGTTGAATGCGTACAAATTCCATCGTGATTCATCCTCCTGGTTCTGAAAAATCGGTAATTCGTTCGTCGCCTAGCGTGCGAGAAACGGGTTTTTCCACTCCATCAGCACGGCGTAGTTGCGGGACTCCTCGTCCTCCAAATAGTTCGGCACAATTTGCACAGGCATCCGGCCACAACGCATGAGAAACGTAATGACCGGGTCTTTGACCTCTCCCGCCACCACGCGCTCGACGTATTGCTCCGGCGTCCACTCATCTGCATAGCGGCCGTAACCAGGCATTCTTCCGCCGCCCAAAAGCCGTTTCAAGCCTTTTTGGACGACCAGCTCGTACATTGCCTGCATCATCAGTTGTCCGAGTCCGAGTTTGCGGTGGCTCGGCCGG
This sequence comes from Brevibacillus gelatini, assembly GCF_003710935.1. Taxonomy (GTDB): domain Bacteria; phylum Bacillota; class Bacilli; order Brevibacillales; family Brevibacillaceae; genus Brevibacillus; species Brevibacillus gelatini. The sequence goes on along the minus strand of NZ_RHHS01000017.1, from coordinate 397,694 downwards.
ATGCAGATGTCCACGATGTACAGCGTGTCCCCGTTTGGATCGTGGTTGCGGATGTAACCGTTGTCGGTCACGTCTGCCCACTTGTGCTCCGGGTGCGCAGGATCGAATGTCACGAGCAGTCCGGTCATCGAGCCTGCCAGGACACCGTCCACCTCCACGCAAATCGCGCCCTCGGGAAACAGCGTAATGTGGTTGGTGAGCTGCTCCTGGTTCCACCACAGCTCGGATGGAAACGGCGGCGGGAAGCTCTCCGCCTGAATCTGGATCAGCTCGAAAAAGTCGGAGCGGTTGTAGTTGCGGATGACAGCCTTGCGCGGCTTGTCCCCTTCAAACACATACAGTTCTTTGCGGTACATTTCCATCCTCCGTCTGTTCGCGAGATGCTAGCTCCAATCGGGATACAGGTCTGTGCGACGGTCGCGCCACGTTGTCACCGAGCCTTTTTCCCGCACTTCGTACAACAGCGACAGGTCAAGGTCGGCGGTCACGAGCATGTCCTGGTTGATTTCGCCTTCAGCAAGCACTCCGCGCGGCGGGAACGGCACATCGTTTGGCGTCAAAATCGCCGCCTGACCGAAGTTGGCACGCATAAAGTCGACTGTCGGCAGCGAACCTACTGTCCCCGTCAGAACGACGTACACCTGATTTTCGATGGTGCGCGCATGGCTCGTGTAGCGTACGCGATGGAAAGCGTGGCGGTCGTCGGTGCAGGACGGACAGAAAATGACGTCTGCGCCGCGAGCCTTGGCGATGCGCACCCACTCGGGAAACTCGATGTCGTAGCAAATAATCAGCGCGACCTTGCCTTTGTCGGTTTCAAAAATTTGCAGCGCGTCGCCTGCCCCCATGTTCCAGCCTTTGATTTCCCAGGGCGTGATGTGGATTTTCTTTTGCTGGCCCACCCGTCCGTCCGGGTAGAACAAAAAGGCGGTGTTGTACAGCTTGCCGTTTTCCTCGATAATGTGCGTGCCGCCGATGAGGTGCATGTCGTACTTGGCAGCAAGCGAAGTAAACAGCTGCACGTACCGCTCTGTAAAGGACGGCAGCGCTGTAATCGGCAAAGCGTTTCCTTGTCCGTCACCGATGGACATGAGCTGGGTGGTGAACAATTCCGGAAACAGCAAAAATTCGCTGTCGTACTCCTGGGCGTTACGGACGTAGTGCTCGACTTGATTGGCAAAATCTTCAAAGCTATGTATCGTATGCAGATGGTACTGCACTGCGGAGACGCGCATTTTCACGGCAATCTTCCTTCCTTCCTTTTTTCCAGATGTCTAAAATATATCAAAAATGATCGGGAAAGTCTCTCTTTCCAGATAAACAAGTGCAAAGGCTGGACGTTGAGGCGACTGCTCCGGCGAAACAGGATGTCCGTTCGTTTTTTACGTTACGTTCATCCCTTCGAAAGCTGGTATAATAGCTACGTGAGACATAGGAGGAATCCAGATGGATGAATGGTTGAACAAGCCTGTGAAAACGAAAGAGCGTCCGAAGAAACGCGGAATCGTTGAATACATCGACGAGCAGTACATCGTCGTCTTTTTTACGGCTCCGCGTAAGGAACGCGTGATTTTTTCCAGCAAGGAGTCGTTTTTGAACAAAGTGGAGTTGCTGGAGGACGAGCCGTCCACACCCTAGCAGCCTGCTTTTTTAACCGCCAAAAAAACCCGTATCCGGCACAACGATTGGTGCGCAGGATACGGGTTTTCGCTTTTACGCGTAGTGCTCTTCGCGAAGGCGCTTGATTTCTTCGCTGTCGAGGTACTCGTCGTAGGTCATCATCTTGTCGATCACGCCTTTTGGTGTGAACTCGATGATCCGGTTGGCGATCGTTTGCACGAACTGATGGTCGTGGGAGACGAACAGCACGGTTCCATCGAAGTCGATCAAGCCGTTGTTCAACGCCGTAATCGATTCCAGGTCCAGGTGGTTCGTCGGTTCGTCCATAATCAGCACGTTGGCGCCAGACAGCATCATTTTGGACAGCATGCAGCGAACCTTTTCGCCCCCGGACAGCACGTTCGCTTTTTTCAGCGCTTCGTCGCCCGAGAACAGCATGCGGCCAAGGAATCCGCGGATGAACGTCTCGTCTTGCTCCTTGGAGTATTGACGCAGCCAATCCACGAGATTCAAATCTGTGTCGAAGTATTGGGCGTTGTCTTTCGGGAAGTACGCGCGGGAAGTGGTGACTCCCCATTCAAAAGAACCGCTGTCCGGCTCAACTTCGCCCATCAAAATCTGGAAGAAGGTCGTCTTTGCCAGCTCATTTGGTCCGACAAACGCTACCTTGTCCCCTTTGTTGATGACCAGATGGAGGTTTTCAAACAGCTTTTCGCCCTCCACTGTCTTGCTCAAGCCTTCAATCGAAAGCAGGTTTTTGCCCGCTTCGCGCTCCGGCTTGAAGTTGATGAACGGATATTTGCGGCTGGATGGACGGATGTCTTCCAGTGTAATTTTCTCCAGCAGCTTTTTGCGCGAGGTCGCTTGCTTCGACTTGGAAGCGTTGGCGGAGAAGCGCGCGATGAACTCCTGGAGTTCCTTCATCTTCTCTTCTTTTTTCTTGTTCTGTTCACGAGCCATCTTCAGCGCGAGCTGGCTGGATTCGTACCAGAAGTCGTAGTTACCCACGTACATTTGAATTTTGCCGAAGTCAATATCCGCGATGTGCGTACACACTTTGTTCAGGAAGTGACGGTCATGGGAAACGACGATGACGGTGTTTTCATAATCGGCCAGGAAGTTTTCCAGCCAGCGAATCGACTCAATATCCAAGTGGTTCGTCGGCTCGTCCAAAAGCAGAATGTGCGGGTTGCCAAACAGCGCTTGCGCGAGCAATACCCGTACTTTTTCCGTACCGGACAGGTCTTTCATCAGTTTGTCGTGCAGTTCGGTCGGGATGCCCAGACCAATCAGAAGGCTTGCTGCATCCGCTTCTGCCATCCAGCCGTTCAGCTCTTCGAATTCCGCTTCCAGCTCTGAGGCGCGGTTGCCGTCCTCTTCGTTGAAGTCTTCTTTCATGTAGAGCGCCGTTTTTTCTTCCATGATCTCGTACAGGCGCTTGTGACCCATAATGACGGTTTTCAGGACTTCATACTCGTCAAACTCGAAATGGTTCTGCTTCAACACAGCGATACGCTCGCCTGGTGTCACCGAAACGTGTCCGCTCGTCGGTTCAATCTCTCCGGAGAGAATCTTGAGAAATGTAGATTTCCCCGCACCGTTCGCACCGATGAGGCCGTAACAGTTACCAGGGGTAAACTTGATCGATACATCTTCAAACAGTGCGCGTTTGCCGTAGCGCAGCGTCACGTTCTGAGTGCTTATCATCGTCGCAATACCTGCCTTTTTTGAATCGTTCAAACACTTATCTTACCAGAGCCAACCTCATATTGCAAAAGAATTGCCGCTGCGACAAATCTCAGCCTTGACACTTTTCCTCATGGATTGTTGCAAAACCGGGAATGCTACCACTGTATTTCCACCCTAACGAAGAAAGAGGTCGTGACAATGTCCAAGCACAACGGAGTCAAAAACGAGATGGGCAAAAAAGAAAATCCTTCCCAGACCCGCTCTTCGACGACGGTCGGCAAGGAAGAAACTCGCTCCAAGCAACGGGGCGAATAATCGTGCCCTTCCACGCGAAAACCGGCCTGCCTTTTTGTGCAGACCGGTTTTGCCTTCGTTTTGTCGTGATCGTTCAAATGCTGACCTGCTGCGGAACGTAGACCCGCGTTGGCTTGATCGCCGGCGCGTTTTCCACAAAAATGGAGACGTTGTGCAGCGTCACGTACACCAAGCCGCCTTCGACCACGTTCAGCTCCAAAAACCGCTGACGGCTCATCTCCGCTTCAAACACTTCCTTCGTATCCAGCCGCTTCAATTCCAGACGGACGAACGGGCCGAGCGGTGTAATCCGTTCGATTTGCGCCCGAACGGCTGTGGTCGCGGACGATTTCGGCGGGTGCAGCGACACTTCCACGTCATGCGGACGCATGTAGCCGACAGCCGGCCCATCAAAATGAGCGTGCTCCGCCTCGAACTCCGCTTCCCCCAGCTTGATCCGTCCGTCCTGAATCCGCCCGTGAAACAGGTTGACTCGGCCAAGGAAGCTGTAGACAAACGGGTTGGCAGGCTTGTGGTAAATTTCTTCGGGCGTGCCGACCTGTTCCACCCTGCCTTCATTCATGACGACGACGCGGTCTGCCAGCTCCATCGCTTCTTCCTGGTCGTGCGTCACGAACAAAATCGTCAAGCCGAGCTTTCCGTGCAAATGGCGCAGCCAGCGCCGCAACTCCTGCCTGACTTTTGTGTCCAATGCGCCAAAAGGCTCATCCAGAAGCAAAAATTTTGGCTCCACCGCAAGCGCTCTGGCCAGCGCGACACGCTGTCGCTGTCCCCCGGACAATTGCGAAGGATAGCGATGCGCCAGCCCTTCCAATTGCACCAACCTGAGCAGCGAATGCACTTTTTCGCGAATCTCTGCTTTGCTTGGCCTTGTTTTGCGGGGACGGACGGTCAGACCGAATGCGATGTTGTCAAAAATCGTCATGTGCCGAAACAGGGCGTAATGCTGGAACACAAACCCGACTTGACGCTCGCGCACATCCCGATTTGTATTGTCCTCGCCGTTAAACAGGATGCTCCCTTGCTGCGCCTGCTCCAGTCCGGCGATCAGCCGGAGCAGGGTCGTCTTGCCGGAGCCGGACGGGCCTAACAGCGCGACCAGTTCGCCTTCGGGAATGTGCAAATTGACATTTTGCAGCGCGGTAAAGTTTTTGTACGTCTTTGAAATGTTGACAACCTCAATGCTCATCCTGCCCTCTCTCCTGACACGTCAAAGTGATATTCCTCTTCCACCTCGAACTGTCGCTCTGTTTTCCACTCGATTACGCTTTTTACGACGAGCGTAACCAGTGCCAGCACAGCGAGTAGCGTCGCGACCGAAAAAGCCGCAGCAAACTGGTATTCGTTGTACAAAATCTCCACGTGCAGAGGCAGCGTGTTGGTCATGCCGCGAATATGTCCGGAAACGACCGAGACAGCGCCAAATTCGCCCATCGCCCGGGCATTGCAGAGAATGACGCCATACAGTATGCCCCATTTCACATTCGGCAAGGTGACGCGCCAAAACGTTTTCCAGCCGCTCGCCCCGAGCGACACGGCCGCTTCCTCTTCGTCCTTGCCCTGCGCCTCCATCACGGGGATCAGCTCGCGAGCGACAAACGGAAACGTGACAAAAGTCGTCGCCAGCACAATGCCCGGCACGGCGAAAATGATTTTCAGATCAAGCGTAGCCAACAACGGCGCGGCAATTCCTTCGCTGCCAAACAGGAGAACGAAAATCAGCCCGGCGATGACAGGCGACACTGCAAAGGGCAAATCAATCAGCGTCAGCAGCACATTTTTGCCGCGAAACGAAAACTTCGCGATGGCCCACGCAGCGGCGACGCCAAACGTGACGTTCAACGGCACGCTGATGGCGGCGACCAAAAGCGTCAATTTGACCGCCGACAGCGTTTCCGGGTCGGAAATGGCGGCGAAAAACACGTCTGCCCCCTGCTTGAACGCCTCGGTAAAGACGGCAATCAGCGGCAGGATGAGAAACAGTCCGAGAAACAGAAAAGCAACCGCGATCAAGCTCCAGCGCACGTAGGCTGGCTCCGTTACATGCTTCATTGGTCACACCCTCTATCGTGCCGCATCGAATTTGTTCATCCTCCATTGCAAGTAGTTAATCATCAGCAGCATGACAAACGAGGCAACGAGCATGACCGTCGCAATCGCTGTCGCGCCCGCGTAGTCGAACTGCTCCAGCTTTGTCATGATGAGCAGCGGCACAATTTCTGTCTTGAGCGGCATATTGCCGGAAATAAAGACGACAGAACCGTACTCGCCGAGCGCTCGGGCAAAAGCAAGGGCAAAGCCGGTAATGATCGCCGGCAGCAAATGGGGCAAAATGACGCGGGTAAACGTGTGAAAGCGTGTCGCCCCCAACGTCGCAGCCGCTTCCTCCATCTGCAGATCCCAGTCCTGCAAGACAGGCTGCACCGTCCGCACGACAAACGGCAGACCGATAAACGTCAAGGCCACCCAGATGCCGATTGGCGTATACGCGACTTTGATCCCCCACTCCGCCAAATACTGCCCGATCCACCCGTTTTCAGCGTAGATGGAGGTGAGCGCAATCCCGCCTACTGCTGTCGGCAAGGCAAACGGGAGGTCGACGATGCCGTCAATGATGCGTTTGCCGGGAAACTGGTAGCGGGTCAGCACCCAGGCGACCAGGACGCCGAATACGGCATTGACACAGGCGGCAAAAAAAGAAGTGAGAATACTGACGCGAATCGAAGCGAGCACGCGCGCATCGAGAATCGTGCCCACAAATTGTTCCCAGCTTAATGTGGAAGCTTTTAAAAAAAGGACCGACAGGGGGATCAGCACCAGCAGGCTCAAATAAATGATGGTGTAGCCCATCGTCATCCCGAAGCCCGGCAAAAACCCCCTGCGCGAAAATAATTTTTTCATGGAGCTGACTCCTCTGATGACAGGTTATGTTTTCTGGCGTTTACGGTTGGTACAGTTGATCGAAGACGCCCTGGTCGGAGAAATGCGTTTGCTGCGCCTTCGTCCACCCTCCGAACAGTTCGTCGATTGTGAACAGTTCGATTTCAGAGAACGCAGGTGTATGCGCCTTGAGCACTTCCTCAGAGCGAGGACGGTAGTAATTCTTCGCTGCGATTTCCTGTCCTTTCTTTGAATACAGGAACTGCAGGTACGCTTCGGCGACTTCTTTTGTCTTGTGCTTTTCCACGTATTTGTCAACGATGGCAACAGGCGGTTCGGCCAAAATGCTGATGGATGGATTGACAATCTCGAATTTGTCTTTGCCCAGTTCATTCACCGCGAGATACGCTTCGTTTTCCCAGGCGATCAGCACGTCGCCAATCCCCCGCTCGACAAAGGTAGTCGTCGAGCCGCGCGCACCGGAGTCGAGGACCGGAACATTTTTGAACAGCGCCGCCACGAACTCCTTTGCCTTGGCTTCATCTCCCCCGTTTTTCTTGAGTGCATAGCCCCAGGCAGCGAGGTAGTTCCATCTGGCTCCCCCGGACGTTTTCGGGTTCGGTGTGATGACCGAGATGCCCGGTTTGACCAGATCGTCCCAATCCTTGATCTGTTTCGGATTACCTTTGCGCACCAGAAAAACGATGGTCGAGGTGTAGGGCGAACTGTTATCCGGCAGTCTTTTTTGCCAGTCGGCCGGAATCAGTTCTCGCTCGGCTAGGGCATCAATATCGTAGGCGAGCGCCAATGTCACGACATCGGCTTCCAGTCCGTCGATGACCGAGCGGGATTGCTTGCCGGAGCCTCCGTGAGATTGCTTGACAGTAACCGATTGTCCGGTTTTCTCCTTCCACTCTTGGGCAAATTCCGTGTTAATTTCTTGGTAAAATTCTCTCGTCGGGTCGTAGGAGACATTGAGCAGCTCGACGGCTTGCGCGCTGCCTCCCGCCTCTGTCCCGCCCGTTTCTGTTCCTTGCGACGCCGCGGAGCATCCACTCAAAGCAATCGCTAACGCGACAATTCCGATGCGTCTCAGACTGGAATGGATCTTGCCCTTTGTGGTGTTCATTGTGGTAACTCTCACTCCCCGTTTTTAATCTATACTATTTTACTCGGAATACTTTGATATTTAGATTATACCTGCCCTTCCCTCACTGTCAATCTTATTTCCCATCCACTTTATGCCCCATAGGCGGGCGAGGTGAGCGCGAGCGGCAGTCCAAATTCTCGGGATCAAGACTTTCCCTTGCGCCGCTGGTTTCTTTTGTGCAGGCTGAGGCCGCCGCGCTCTTGCGGGTCGGCGAACGCCTCGTCCAATCACCCGACGCGGACATCCGTCTCGCGCATTTTTTTGCTTTCGGTTATGATGAAAGGACAAAGGAGTGAAGGAACGTGATTACCGTCTATGTAAAACGTCCGCATGAACAGGCGGAGAAGCTCGACATTGCCGATACCAGCTCCTTGAGTGAACTGGTGGACGGCGACTTTGAAGTGGTGGCCGACGATCATCTGGAAGGAATTTCCTTGATTGTGAATGAAGATGGGCGCGGCGTGCTGGGAAACAACTTTCCGATTACCTCTGACGGCTATCTGGACTGGGTCTACGGTCCGTGCGTGTTCGTCAAAGCCGACGGACGCTCGCTCACGGAGGAAGATATTAGCCGCATCGACCGCTTCCTTGCGTCCAAAGTGTAATCGCAGCTTGCTCGTAACAGCGAGCGTACAGCAAAAAGACCCCTGATCTGCCAGCAGATACGCTGCTTCTCAGGGGTCTTTTCGTTTTTGTGGATGGTCTCAGCTTTTGCTTAGCCGTTGATGCCGCTGCTGCCGAAGCCGCCCGTTCCTCTTTCCGTCTCATCCAGTTCGTCGACAACCTCAAATTGGGCAACAGGGACCAGTCCGATCACACCTTGCGCAATCCGGTCGCCTTTCTTGATGAAGTAGCTGTGCGCGTCCACTTCCTCAGCTACCTCTACTTCTTTTTCACTTGCATCCAGACATACTTTGCCGAGCTTGCCGGAAGGAATGCGGATGTTGTCCATCAATACGCACACCTCTCCGCGATAACCCGCATCGACAGTTCCCGGCGCATTCGAAAGGCGCAGCTTTGTCTTCGCGCCAATCCCGGAACGCGGGCGCACTTGCAGCTCATACCCTTCCGGCAAGGCAAAAGCAAGTCCGGTCGGGATTTTGGCAGACTGCCCCGGGGCAATAATCGTATCTTCCACCGCTACCAGATCAAATCCGGCGTCCATGGCACGCGCATATTGCGGGATCACGGCATCCGGATGCAGCTTTTTCAGTTTGACCTGCGCAACCAGGCGCTCATTTGTCAGCTTCATTCCAAGTCTCTCCTCGTCTATCGCCTCATTAGCTGATTTCCTTCCATAGTGTACAAGATGTCCGGCAAGCTCGCCACTTTTTTGCCTGTTTTCGGCGCGTTTTCATAGAACGCTCACAAATCCCTTTTCTTTTTTCTAGGTTTTTGCCACCTGATTGTGTTATAATCACCGTTGCACCAAAAAACTACAATTGAAAAAGAAAGGTGGAACTGTACCTTGCAAGTACAAAAGCCATATCGTGTGCTGCTTTACTACAAGTATACCCCAGTGGACAACTATGAGGAGTATGCTGCTGAACACTTGCAATTTTGCAAGGAGATTGGTCTGAAAGGACGGATTATCGTCGCCCCTGAGGGCATCAACGGAACGGTATCCGGTACCATTGAGCAGACAGATGCCTACATGGAGTATGTGCGAAAAGACCCGCGTTTTGCCGACATGTGGTTTAAAATAGACGAGGTGGACGGGCACGCGTTCAAAAAGATGTTCGTCCGCGCGAAAAAAGAACTGGTGACCTGGCGTCTGGAAAAAGATGTTGATCCAAACGTCAAAACCGGGAAATATCTGAGCCCGAAAGAATTTTACGAAATGATGCAGCAAGAGGACGTCGTGATCCTCGATGGCCGCAACTACTACGAATACGATCTCGGTCACTTCCGCGGCGCAATCCGTCCGGAAGTCGAGTCCTCCCGCGAGTTTCCTGAGTGGATCGCGAAAAACATGAGCCAATACAAGGACAAAAAAGTCCTCACCTACTGCACAGGCGGCATTCGCTGCGAAAAGCTGACCGGCGTGCTGTTGGAACAAGGCTTTAAAGATGTGTACCAGCTCCACGGCGGAATCGTCACCTACGGTAAAGACCCGGAAGTAAAAGGCCGCCTGTGGGACGGAAAATGCTACGTGTTCGACGAGCGCATCTCCGTACCGATCAACCACACCGAAGAAGACGTAGTGATTGGCCGCTGCTACTACTGCGGCACTGTCGAAGACCGCTATGTAAACTGTGCGAATCCGTTCTGCAACAAACAGCACTTCTGCTGCCCTGAGTGCGAGCAAAAATACAAGCGTTCCTGCTCCGACGAATGCCGCGAGCATCCGCGCAACCGCTTCGTCGAGGAAGAAAAAGCGAAGCTGCAAGCTGCCGGAGCAAACGCATAACCCATCTAAAACCAGACAAGCTGACAGTCCTTTGTGGAGGTCAGCTTGTTTTTTTGTGCTTTCTCTCCCCTCACCTTGGGTCTGTCCATCTTTCTGTTGTCTCTATGGGATGCCTGGCGAGCGATGCGCGCAAGCTGAACAGCCGAAAGCGCAATCGCGCACATTTCTGCCAAATCGTCCATGACGGCGTCCGCGTTGGCAAGCTTAATAAACAGACATAAAAAAACGCATCGAACCTACAGGTTCATGCGTTTTTTACATGGTCGCCGTTTCTTGCTCCATTTTGCCAATTCTGTCCTGGAACAGCTTGCCGAGCTGGCCGATGTCCACTTCCCACTTTTCGTCCTTGTAGTAGACAGTCGCCTTCGTCTCTCCTTTTTTGCCCACAATGCGAATGCTGGCCGTCTTGACTTCATAGCTGCCATCCGGTTGAAACGTAATGTCGGCATCCTTCAGTTCGCTGTCCAGCACTGGAGTAATCGTCTTGTCCACCACTTCCTGGGTAGCTACCGCGGCTTGCCGCCCCATCTGAATGACTTCCTCCGGGCTGAACTGGAAGAACAGCACCAGCACCACTCCGAAAATAGCCGCAAGCGAAAGGATGCGGATCAAGCTGCGCACGACCCATTGTGCAGCCAAAATCACCACGATGATACAAACAGCAACGGGCCAGTAATCTTTTACGAGTTGAAGAACCTGCTCCATCCTCACCACTCCTTTACGATCCCATTTTCGCCAAAAACAGGCTGTCGCTAGTCAAAAAACAGGCGAGAAAATGTCGATTGTGCTGGGAAAGCAGAAAAAACCGCCGCAAAACTCGCAGACGGACCTTTTGACTTGGTGCGCCAGGCTCTTACATACAGGATTCGACCTCACGAGTAACGAGTCCTGCCCCCGAACGCAAAAAACGTGCCAGCTCCATGCGCAGCTGCCGCACGCCTGCTTTTTGCCCCTCCTACTCCGGCTTCTCGCTTTTTCGCAGCTCATCCAGATAGCTGTACATCGTCACCTTGGAAACTTTCAATTCGGATGCCACTTTCTCCAGTGCGCCTTTAATCAAAAACACGCCCTTTTTGTCCATGAACTGGACGATTCGCAGCTTTTCGCTTTTGTCGATTTTCTCCACATCTTTTCCGGAGATCATTTGGGCAATTATTTTTTCCACGATCTCCCACACGTTTTGCACGCCGTCCACTTCTTCCCGCGCCGGCGGCTCCTCGTCCATGCGGATGAAGTCCTCGATGAACGCGCGTGTGTGGACCAGCGGCTGGATGTCGATGTTGATGCAAAAAGCGCCGATGGCCTCTCCTTTGGCATTGCGGATCAAGGCCGTCGTCGACTTGATCGTCCGCCCGTCCTCCGTCTCGGTGCGATAGTTGGCTACGACGTCATTTTGCAACTTTTGGGACAAAAGCACCTGTGTAAGGAGAGGATGGAACGATTCGCCGATGGCGCTGCCTGTTACGTGGTTGTTGGCGGTGTAAATAACCGAAGCTTGTGGCGAGCTCAAATCGTGCAAGACGACCTCGCAGTTTCTGCCGAAAGTCCGCGCTATGGCATCGGCAACCGGAATGTACCGTTTCAATTCCTCCGCATATTTCCCCATGCTTCCCGCTCCTTTCGTCCCTGACGCCTGACGTTAATGCAGATGCCTATAAATCATTAAGGGTATCGTATATTTTTTTCTTGGAAATGAAAAGAGGGATAGAATTTTTTATATATCAAGACTGTAGACAGACCACTACTGGTATTCCTGTTAGCTATACGTTTTCATTTTGCTTATCAGTGCAGATGAACAGAAAAATTTATTCGCAAACCTTATGCATATTTCTTGCTGTGCGCCGAATTTTTCTTCCATTTCCGCAGTCTGCATAAAGTAAAAAGAAACGCCGTCACACCGGGGACTGACCCCGCTCGGGCGACCGCGTTTCTTTTTGCGACTAGATGCTGCTCTGGTCATACTGCAAGCCTTTGGCATAATATTCTTCCTGAATGTGCGCTGGCACCAGGCTGCCCCCGGTCGCCCAGACGATATGGGTCGCGTTTGCCAGCTTGCCAGCAAGGCCATGCTGGTCAATGTAGCGCTGCCCGGCCGCGTGTGCAAGCAGGCGCACAGGTCCCGGCATGCCAGCCAGCGCAGACGGCTCCAGCCGCACAGACTCGCTGTCGCGCAGCGCCCGCAGCAATCGGTACAACTCCTCGTCTGCCACGGTGTAAACGCCGCTGAGCAGCGATTCCATCACCTTGCCGACGAAACGGGATGGCCGCCCCACTGCCAGTCCGTCCGCTTCTGTCCTGTTGTCGATACCAAAGTCTTGCACGGCGACCTGGTCATGCAGGCCCGTCATCAGGCCGAGCAGCATACAAGGCGAATGTGTCGGCTCCGCAAAAAAGCAATGGACGTGATCGCCGTACACGAGCTTCAAGCCGTAGGCGACGCCGCCCGGTCCGCCGCCCACCCCGCACGGCAAGTACACGAAGAGCGGATGCTCGCTGTCGACCACAACCTGCTGCTCCTCCAACTGCTTTTGCAAACGTCTTGCGGCCACCGCGTAACCGAGAAACAGCCGTCTGGAATTTTCATCGTCAATAAAATAGCAATTTGGGTCGGCTTCCGCCTGTTTTCTGCCCTCTTCCACCGCTTTTCCGTAGTCGGACTGGTATTCGATCACTTGCACGCCCTTTGCGCGGAGCAGTTCCTTTTTCCAGGCTTTTGCATCCGCAGACATATGTACCGTCACCCGAAAGCCGAGCTTCGCGCTGATGATCCCGATACTCAGTCCGAGATTGCCCGTCGACCCTACAGCGATGGAGTAGCGGGAAAACAGCTCGCGATACGAATCGGAGGCAAACACGGCGTAATCCCCGTCAGCAGGCAATAGACCGTGCTTTCTGGCCAAATCCTCCGCGTGGGCGAGCACCTCGTAGATGCCGCCTCTCGCCTTGATGGAACCTGCGATTGGCAGGTGGCTATCGCACTTCAGCAGGAGCCGTCCCGGTATTTCCTGTGCGAAGCGGGCCGCCAGTTCGCTTTGCATTTTGCCGATGGATACGAGCGGCGACTCGATCAGTCCGCCTGCCTCGGCCGTTTCCGGAAATGCGCGTTGAATGAACGGCGCGAATCGGCGCAAACGTTCCTCCGCCTCATGTATCTCTTCGGCTGTCACCGACAGAGCCGCACAGGCGATGGGAGCATAGCCCGGATTTGTCCAAAATACTTCCTTCGTCGCCATCATTTCGGACAATAACGGATACTCCCGCTTCCACTGCTCGATTGATTTTCCTGCTACTATCATACGGTTTTCCATCGCAATCGCCTCCATTTTTGTTCCTGCTGCCCGTCAGGTTGCGTGGTCGCCCGGCGATGCGACTGGTGTCGTATACTAGCTCGTTCGCATCGTGGCTGTACATATTTTACCAGCTCTCCCGTATCCGTATCGCGATTGGCACATTTTGCAAACTTTTTTCACGATTGTTATAATAGCACAAATACAAAGCTAGCCAATAGCAAGGAACGGCTGAAAGCAGGCATGTCTGTGCTGCAAAAGCAGACGAAGCCCCAGCCAAAAGGAGAGAACAAAATGGAAATCAGAAAGCTGGCTCCGCACGAGGAGGCCCCCATGCCTCTGCTATTGCTTGCAGATCCTTCGCCAAAATTGGTGGAAGACTACCTGCAAAGGGGACAGTGCTATGTCGCCGTCCAGGACGCGGCGATTGTCGGGGTCTACGTCCTGCTCCCTACCCGCCCGGACACGATCGAGCTGGTCAATATCGCGGTGGATGAAGCCCATCAAGGAAAAGGCATCGGCAAACAACTCGTTTTGCACGCCATCGAGGTAGCAAAGGCGTCCGGATACAAAACGATTGAGGTCGGCACAGGCAATTCCAGCCTGAATCAGCTCGCCCTGTACCAGAAATGTGGGTTTCGCATGACCTGGATCGACCGCGACTTTTTTCGCAGACATTACGAAGAATCGATCTATGAAAACGGCATTCTGTTGACGGATATGGTGCGACTCTCCCGAGATATTTGAGGGCTGTCCATATCGCCATCATTGCCCTATTAGAAAGGATTCCCATGTATACATACACGATCTGTTTTCTTATGCACCAAAACGAGTTTCTCCTGTTGAATCGGCGCAAACCGCCATTGATGGGCCGCTGGAACGGCGTCGGCGGCAAGCTCGCGCCAAACGAGTCACCGCTTGCCTGCGTTCTCCGCGAGGTATTCGAAGAAACCGGCATTCCGTTGACCTCCGCCCGCTACAAAGGAATCGTCTCGTGGAAGCTCGACAGGACGGTACTTGGCGGAATGTACGCTTTCGTAGCCGAGCTGCCGGATGCATGGGAGCGTTTTGACACGCCCCGGCGAGTCGAGGAAGGCATTCTGGACTGGGTGACGCTGGACTGGATCTTGCACCCGGACAACGAAGGAATCGCGGAAAATGTCCCGCGTTTTTTACCGTATATGTTGGAAAACGACGAGCCTGTCGAGCACGCATTTACGTATGAAAGCGGCCGGGTGGTTGGCTACGAGCGCGCTTCGCTTCCGGAATTATCTCCATACCTGTTTGGTTGATTCCCTTACTATACACCTGAACTTACGAAAAAGTTATCGATTCCATGATTCGGTCGGTTAAATTCAGCCCTATCCAAGGATGTGATCCACATGGATAACAGTGTAATTTCATCGGTTTGTTTACGGAAAAATTGCCTGACTTTCTTTTTAATTATCTACATAGAATTTTTTATATACGCGTCTTATGATTTTATTCTTGTCTTGAGATAGCACTTAACAGCTACGTTCACTTGAATTAAAATCATCGGTTACTATCATTTGCAAAGAGGCTCTGTCTTGTTTTTAGTATGACGGAACAACGAGGGATACTCGTTCCCTTCTCTTTTGCTGTCCTTGCGCTTCTAGTGGCATAGTTCCATTGCTCCACTCACTTGTCGCAAGGACACACCGACTCAATAGTTTACATAATAATTATTATGTAAATTTAAATGCCGACTTTATTTTGGCCCACCCTCATCGTTTTAGAACTGACCCACCCGACAATTTTTTGGTGGTTAGGTGGTAGAGGAGAGAAAGGAATCACAGGCATCAGATCAGCAGCTTAGTTATTGGAGTAAAAAGGTAAAATAGCCGCACTGCCTGTGATGCGGATGCGGCTATATGCTGCAATGAAGTGTAGTTACATGGATTCTTCAACCGCCTCGCCCCACCCTTCCATTACCAGTTCTACAAATGCGTGAATGGTAATTTCATCAGAACGATCCTTGCGTGCAATTAAAAAGGTATCCAAAGTCTGATTAAAGCGATGCAAAGGAATGAGTTCTTCCTTTCTTATTTCCTCGCTAATGAATTCACCACTGATTATTCCGACACCTGTCCCATTGATAATTGCTTGCTTAATCGCTTCTTCACTGCCACTTTCAATTACAGCTTTCGGCGTTGGTATTTCTTCCATACAACGATCATACAGCCCATCAAGATGATAGCTCTCTTTATAGAGTAAGGGATACTTTTGCAGAATGGCGGAAAGGTCGTTGTTTTGATGGAGGTCTTTTCTAATGACCAATAGCAGCTCTTCTGCATCAAGCGAAACAAATTCCAGTTCTTCATTTCTATTTTGCCCGGCAATAATCCCCACATCTGCTTCACGAGAAGTGACCATTCGAATGACGTCTCCGCTGTTACAAGAGACCAGTTTTAACTTTACTTGCGGATGAAGTTTCACAAAGGTGTGGATAAGAATCGTCAAAAAATGAGTCCAATAGTATTCGGGCGCTGCTATAACCAATGTGCCATAGGGATCATGCAATCGGTTCAATGCTCTGTTCATTTCCTCTACACAGTCCAAGAGTCTATCTGCATGCTGTTTCAATACTTTTCCTGCCGGAGTCAAATACGTTTTCTTCCCAACCCGATGAAACAATGAGTGACCGATCTCCTGTTCCAGATTCCTTATATGCATAGTGATCGTCGGTTGCGTATATCCAAGAATCTCGGCAGCTTTCGTCTGATTCAGATGGGTAGCAACTACCTGGAAGGTTTTCAATGTTCGAAGTTCCATATTTCTCTTCTCCTTGGCCGTCTCTAAAAATTCGTGATAGTGACGATAACATACATCAATTGTTCTTATAATTAGACCCTATGCTAAAGTAAGACCAACAAGATTTCAATGTCTACAAAGGAGGAGCAGAATTGTTTCCATTTCGAATCATGAATCAGCAGAATGTAGAAAAATTATTGGATATGAAACAGGTAATCGAATTGGTTGAGCGTGCTTATTCGTTAAAGGCACAAAAAGAGGCCGCGTTGTTCCCGATGGTATTCCATGAATTTTCCCCAGGAAAAGCAGACATGGACATTAAATCAGGACATCTGATGGGAGCTGATATTTTCGGATTAAAACTCGTGTCATGGTTTGGGGATAATCCTTCCAAACAGTTGCCTCCCCTCACTGGTTTTGTGTTCGTACTCGACAGCCAAACAGGCGTCCCCATTGGGATGATGGGAGGAGAAGCAATCACCTTGATGCGGACAGGAGCAGCTGGTGGGATTGGTGCAAAGTATCTTGCAAGAAAAGAGTCTGAGCATTTACTTATCGTCGGAACAGGTCACTTAGCTCCTTATCAAATTATGTCAACGCTGATGCTCATGGAGCATATCAAGAAGGTGACGGTTTACAATCATCAATCATTGGAAAAAGCAACATCATTCTGCTCTTCACTATCAGCAAAATTAAAAGAAAAGTTTTTGTCTCCGTATAGGGAAAATCAGATGTTATTTGAGGAATACGCTTCTCGAATCGAACAAGTTGAATTTGTGGCAACTGACCAGATTCAGAAGGCAACAGGGGAAGCAGATATTATTATTACCGCAACTCCTTCTCGACAACCGATCATCCAAAAAGAATGGGTTCGGCCCGGAACACACTTTTCTTGCGTAGGGGCAGATATGGCGGGAAAACAGGAAATAGACGAAAGAATTTTCGCTTCTGCAAGAGTATTTGTTGATGATGTTGCCCAAGCTGTTCAGGTAGGAGAAACGGAGATACCGATCAAAAAAGGAATAATAGAAAAAGATAACATTCTTGCGGAAATTGGTAGTGTGATTCTCGGTACAACAACCGGCCGTCTTTCAGATGACGACATTACGATCTTTGATAGCACAGGGATCGCCCTGCAAGACTTGATTACGGCTGATTACATTTTAAAACAAGCGGAAGCAAAAGGAATCGGAATCGTTGCTAACCTGTAAGGGAGGATATGAATCATGAAAATCAAGTCTTTCTCCGTAGAAGAATGGATGAATGCATATGAAAAGAGCGCTACTTTTAATATTGCGGAAACATGTGTGGACTCCCTCACGTTAGAGGAACTCGTTACGTTAGATGGTTCAAACCCTGATGATTTTTTCCGTTCCCTCTATCCTCTTAAGTTAACCTATGGTCATATTGAGGGTTCTCCCGAGTTCAGGCAGCTAGTTGCGAACTTGTACACAACCATTAATCCTCATCAAGTTCTCGTCATGAATGGGGGAATTGGCGCCAACTTTTTAGTTTTTTACTCCCTTGTTCAACCTGGCGATCACGTAATTGCGGTGCATCCGACCTATCAGCAAATTTATGAGGTTCCTCAATCATTCGGTGCAACAGTAGACCTCTTGAAGCTACGCCCTGAAAATCATTTTCTCCCCGATCTGGACGAGTTGAAGTCTCTGATTAGACCGAACACGAAAATGATTTGTATTAATAATCCGAATAACCCTTCTGGTGCTTTATTGGAACGGGATATTCTGGAAAAAATCGTTGAGATTGCACGATCTTGTGGAGCTTATGTCCTTTGTGATGAAGTCTATCGGAACTTACTCCAAGATGATGACGCCGATGTCCCATCAATCGCTGATCTATATGAGAAGGGAATTAGCACATCAAGCGTTTCAAAAGCACTCTCTCTCGCAGGGCTTCGTCTTGGTTGGATTGTTGCTCCACAAGAGGTAATTGCGGAATGTATGAAGCACCGTGATTACACAACGATCAGTTGCGGGATGTTAGACGATATACTCGCTGTCCATGCACTGAAAAACTACGACAAGATTTTAAGGAGAAATCGCAAAATTGTGCGAGACAACCTTGCCCTCCTGGATGAATGGGTGAATAATGAAGAATCCTTCTCCTATGTAAAACCACGTGCGGGAACGACAGCTATGTTGAAATATGATTTTCCAGTCCCTTCTGTTACTTTTTGTACAGGTCTACTGGCGAATACTGGTGCATTTTTGACACCTGGTACGTGCTTTGATATGGAAGGGTATGTTCGCATTGGTTATGCTTGCAGTACAGAAGTTTTACAAGCTGGACTTGAGCAGGTATCAGAGTATGTACGGAAAATGAAGTAATTCGTTACTCACTCCCCTCCCCCCACACGCACACCAAACAGCCGATGCTTCATCAGCTCGGCTGTTTCCTTCTCAGTGCGCCCAGGATGGGCGATAGCTCTAGGGTGTAAGTGCCGAACGGGGGTTGGCTGTACCAACTGTTTGCTTAGGTGTGTTTTGAATGTCGCCATCCAGTCCGAGATCGTTTTACCCATCCATGTTCAACATATTGAAACAATGGCGTCAAAAAATTGCACAAAAAGGCATGTTACTGGAAGTTTATACCCATCACATTCCAATGCCAGTTCGGCGTATGCTTCCATTTTATTTTCAAATAAAAGACCCTGTTTTCAGCATCATCATGTCAAATCTCTATCAACTGAACATGAATGGTGTTTGTCTCTTCGAATTTGGATGGTTTTTTGCTGAGGAAAGTACAAAGAGTTTTGCAGTGGATGGTTTAATCGATATAACATTGGATGGTTTGTTTTCATACTTTTTCTTTTATCATAGATAGCAAGTCGAGATTCAGTGAGGAGTGATCGCTCAGGCGAATATTAGCCTCTGAAAGCAAACGAATGGATGCCATGATTGCAGAGCTTTCCCATGATTACTCTGAAAAAATTTAATAATAAGGAGAACTTACTAAAATGAATAGAAGAGCTATATGTGTAGCAGTTGTCCAATCCGCACCTATTCTTTTTAACAAGCAATCATCCTTGGACAAAATTGTAAGGATGACGAAGGAAGCTGCTGGAAAAGGAGCTAATTTAGTTGTCTTTCCTGAAGTTTTCTTGCCGGGTTATCCGAGAGGGTTATACTTTGGTACACGTGTCGGGAGCCGGAATACCGCTGGACGAAGTGACTGGGAACGATACTGGGAAAATTCGATTGACGTACCTGGCGTAGAAACGGAGCTTCTAGGTGAGCTTGCCAGAGAGACCGGAGTCTATCTAGCTATAGGCGTCGTGGAACGGGATCGGGAATTCAGCAGAGGAACTTTATACAATTCCATTGTGTATATAGGCCCGGACGGGAATGTTCTGGGCAAACACAGAAAACTCGTGCCAACAGGTTCTGAGCGACTGTTATGGGGGCAAGGGGATGGAAGCACGCTAACGGTCATCGATACTCCCTTCGGAAGAATTGGCGGTTTGATTTGCTGGGAAAATTACATGCCGCTTGCTCGAACAGCCATGTACGCTCAAGGGATTGACATCTTTATTACTCCTACGGCAGATGCCCGAGACACCTGGCAGGCCACTATACAGCATATTGCCTGTGAAGGGCGTTGCTTTGTTATTTCCTGCAACCAGTTCGTGACTAAAGATACGTATCCGACAGACTTGGCTTGTTACGATGACATTAGGCAGGACCCCGACATTTTATGCAGAGGGGGCAGCGCCATCGTTGGACCACTTGGGGAATATATTGTGGAACCTCTTTATAATCAGGAAGGCATTCTGATTGCAAATCTGGATCTTTCCTTGGTCACGCAAAGCCGATATGACTTCGATGTGGTAGGCCATTACAGTCGTCCTGATGTATTCCAATTAATCGTCAATCGTCAGAAACAGGACATTGTTCGGGTTTCAAAAAAGGATGAGTGACGGCATACTGTTTGGAAAGAATTTTTGGAGATTTCCCCCAAAAAACTTCCTACTGCCTCCCCCCCACACGCACACCAAACAGCCGATGCTTCATCAGCTCGGCTGTTTCCTTCTCATGCGTCTTCCCTACCGACTTGCCACTTTACGCTTCAAAAAAGGCTCCCGTCCTTCGCGCCCCTGTGTTTTCGCCAAATAGAGCGCGTACTCCAGCGGTCGCCGGATCGCCTGTCTGTACTGCTCAATTGCGCCCATTTCTCGGAAAATTTCCCGTGCAGGCTTCGGATTCACTTCGATCAACCAGGCGCGTCCGTCCACGTCGATCCCGATGTCCAACCCAAACTCGACCATGCGCCCGAAGTGATCCTCCAGCGTCAGCGCTGTCTGATACGCCAATTCCTCGCAGTCGCGGACAATCTGGGCAGTGCGATCCTCGCCGAAGCGCGGGCGCAGGAAATCAGACACCGGAACTGCTTTGCCTCCCCCGTGCAGGTTGGAGGTCGCGCTGCGCTCGCCGCCCACCCGTATGCCGTGCCCGGTGATGCTCCACTCGCCCTGTCCGTTTTTCTGGATCAATAGCCGCATGTCTACGGCGCGTGAAGGCACAAGCTGCAAGTTCAGTCCCTGCTGGACGATAAACTTCTCCTGCCTCGTCCAGCGGTCAGCCCAGCGCAGGACGGCGGATATGTCCGTGAAAAAGCTCTGCACCTTCGCCCGCTTCTTGTCGCGCCCCAGCAGCCGATAGCCGCCCCCGCGCTTCTCGATGGAAAAAAGATTGCGCCCGCCAGTACCATTTAGCGGCTTGACGTACAAAAGCGAATGCCGCCCCAGCATCTGGATGAGATTTTTTCTGTTATATAACAGAGTTTCCGGCAGCCAGCGATGCATGCGCGTATCTCGGTAAAGCACTTCGTGAACCCGCCATTTGTTCGCCAATCGATTGTTTGCGTATAAAAAATCGCTGGTGCGGCGAAAAGCAACGTAGTCTTTAAACGCTTGCGTCGGCGTATAGCGGTAGCGGTCGAATACAGCGTCAGGCCGAGGAAACAGGCGTCCCTGCCATTTGCCTTGCCCATCCAGGACGTATCCTCTCACCTGCTTGCCCGAAGCGAGTACATCCTTGGGCGAAAACAAAAAAACGGTGCAGCCCAGTTCTTGTCCTGCCTTGAGCAGTCGCCGGAAATAGGTCGGCTCTGCGAAGCGTTTGCCCTCCCGCCAAGTCAAGATGCCGATTGTGGGTCGTTTCATTCTTCCACCCTCTCTCGATTCCTCCTTGGCAGTTTATTCAGCAAGGGGGCAAATGGCGCTTATCGCAGCTTCTTTTCCAAGGCGAGCAGATCGAGCGGAAGCGGCGCGTGCACTTCCACGACTTCTCCCCCAAATGGATGCGCGAACGTCAGAACCGCAGCGTGCAGCGCCTGTCTTTTGACCAGATCGCGCTTGCCGCCGTACAGTTCGTCGCCGATGAGCGGATGGCCGATATGGCTCATGTGGACGCGAATCTGGTGCGTGCGCCCCGTCTCCAGCCTGCACTCCACCTTTGTCGCTGTCTTGTAGCGCTCCTTGACCTCGTAATGCGTGATGGCAGGATCGCCGTTTGGGGTCACGCGTCTGCGTGTCGCGTGATACCTGTCCTTGCCGATTGGTTCGTTGATCTTTCCGCTGCCTTTGGCCATTTGCCCCGAGACGAAGGCGATATACGTCCGCTTGATTTTGCGTTCGCGCAGCATTTCGTCCAGCAAGGCAGACGCCCAGGCGTGCTTGGCGTACAGCACCACCCCGGAAGTATCCTGATCCAGTCTATGTACGTGGCGCACCTTCGCTTGCAGTCCCGTCCGGAAAAAATGCCCCGCCACCAAATGATCCATCGTCAGGTGATGGTGCGGCTCGGTTGGATGCAGCAGCATGCCCGCCGGCTTGTTTACGATCAGCAGATGGTCGTCTTCATACAACACCTGCAGCGGCTCACTGGCAGGCGCAAGCCCCAGCGGCTCCGGCGGACACATCCGCAGGCGAATCTCCTGTCCCTCTCTTGCCAGCACATGCTGGGCGACAGGTGCGCCGTCTACAAGCACTTCTTTATGCTGAAACAAAAGATGGACCTGCTTGCGCGGCAGCTTCCACACCTCGCGCAGCAGGTTCCCAACCGGGATGGCGTCGTCGTCCGCCTGCAAGCGGGCAACGAGCCACTCTCCTTCTTTTTTCATTGATCGCATGGTCAATCTCCCTGCCTTATGCTCGTGCTGTTACGCCTCCTGGAGTCCGTTGTGCACCTGGACAGCGCGGTCGAGAAAATGCTCGATCTCCTCGCGGCTTTTTCCGAGCTTGCTGACAAAGCGAATCAGTTCCTTGCCCTGGCTGAACGCGATGAAGCTAGGGATTCCGAACACATCGTACTTCTGCGACAGGTCTGGCAGCGTATCGCGATTGACCGCGACCATGTCCAATTGTTCCTTGTATTTTTCTTCGACTTCGGGCATGAACGGATCAATCCGGTGGCAATCCGGGCACCAATCGGTGAAAAACTTCACCACGACCGGCTTGCTGGATGCAATCGCCTGTTCAAATTCTGCTTCTGTCTTGATTTCTCTCATCTCGGAATCTTCCTTCCTACCTAGTATGATTTGGCAATAGTGTAGCACAAAGACTGCGCGTTTGTCGCATGCGCCTGACACTTCTTCCCGTAAGCTACAGGGCGCCGCCCTGCTCCACCAGACAGCGCACGAACGCTTCTGCCGGGCGGGACAGCGGCTTGTCCTTGCGATAGGCGACGACAAGCGTCCGATACGGCCTCGTCTCAAGCCGCACGTAGACAGGCGGCTCCAGCGTACCCGGTGCGAGTGTAATCATTTTCGGCGCAAATGACAACCCCATCCCGGCTGCCACGAGCGACTGGACCGTCTGGATGTTGGAGCTCTCAAACACGATGCGCGGCCGGAAGCCAGCCTGCTCGCACAGCCGCAGAGAAATCGTCCGGAAGCCCTGGCCTTCCTTGAGCAAAATGAACGGCTGATCTGCGAGGCGGGCCAGATCCACTTCCTTTTTGTCCGCCAGTGGATGATTCGGGGGAACCGCGAGAAAAATTTCCTCATTGATTGCTGGAATGATCTCCAGCGAAGGATCGCTGATCGGCATCGTCAACAGACTGACATCGATTTTTCCCCTCACGAGCAATTGCTCTAAATGACTGGATGTTTCTTCCATTAGTTGCAGCTCAACTCCCGGAAACTGCTTGGTAAACGTGGGCAAAACGCGCGGCAGCACATACGCGCCTGTAATCGGCAGGCTGCCTACCAACAGCCGCCCGCTCTCTCCGACCGCATAAGCGCGCATTTCCCGCTCCAGCGCTTCGGACATGTCCACGAGTGTTTGGGCGACCTGCACGAACCGTTGGCCCGCGTCCGTCAGCTCGACATGCTGGGGCAAACGATGGAACAGGCTGACCCCGAGTATTTTTTCCAGTTTGGCAATCTGCTGGCTAAGCGACGGCTGAGCCAGATGCAGACGGTTGGCTGCCCGCGAAAAGCTGCGTTCCTCCGCAACCGCGAGCACATAGCGAATCTGTCGTAACTCCATAAAAAACCTCCCGATAGGCAAAAGCTATCCTTCTCATAATTATTATATCTTTGAACTATTTCCTTTGCCATGATACAACCTTGTTAAGAGTTTTCGCACGAAGGAGGAAATCATTGATGAAACCCCGCACGATGTTTGAAAAGATTTGGGACAATCACGTGATTCACGAAGAAGCTGGAAAACCGACCCTTTTGTACATCGATCTGCACCTTGTGCACGAGGTCACTTCCCCGCAGGCGTTTGAAGGACTCCGCCTGGCAGGCCGCAAAGTACGCCGTCCTGATCTGACTTTTGCCACCATGGACCACAACGTGCCGACTGCGGACCGCTTCAATGTCAAAGACCCGATCTCCCGCCAACAAATGGAGACGCTGACCGAAAACTGCCGCGAGTTCGGCATTACGCTCGCTGACCTGAACAGCCCGGACCAAGGGATCGTCCACGTCATCGGCCCAGAGCTTGGCCTGACTCATCCCGGCAAAACCATCGTCTGCGGCGACAGCCACACCTCCACGCACGGTGCGTTCGGTGCTCTCGCCTTCGGAATCGGGACGAGCGAGGTCGAACACGTTCTGGCGACACAATGCTTGCCACAGCTGAAACCAAAAACGATGGAAGTCCGCGTGAACGGCGAGTTGCCATTTGGTGTCAGTGCAAAAGACTTAATTTTGGCCATTATCGCAAAATACGGAACTGACTTTGCGACAGGATATGTCGTGGAATATACGGGCGAAGCCATTCGCAAGTTGACGATGGAAGAGCGCATGACCGTCTGCAACATGACAATCGAGGGCGGTGCACGCGCCGGGCTGATCGCGCCGGACCAGACGACTTTCGACTACCTGAAAGGCAGACGCTACGCTCCGCAAGGCGAAGACTTCCTCTCAGCCGTAGAACAGTGGAAGCAACTGTGCACAGACGAAGGCGCAACCTATGACGCCTGTGTAGAAATCGATGCGAGTACCATTGAGCCGCAAGTGACCTGGGGAACAAGCCCTGGCATGGGAACAAACATTTCCGGCACTGTTCCAGACCCCGCGTCTTTTGAAACAGCGGCACAACGCAAAGCAGCGCAAGACGCGCTGGCCTACATGGATCTTGCTCCCGGCACACCGATCAGCGAAATCAAGATCGACCGTGTTTTCATCGGCTCCTGTACAAACGGTCGGATCGAAGACTTGCGCAAAGCAGCAGAAGTGGCAAAAGGACGCAAAGTCGCCCCTAACGTGCACGCCATGGTCGTCCCTGGCTCCCAGGCTGTCAAGCAGTTGGCAGAAGAAGAAGGCTTGCACCTCATCTTCCAGGAAGCCGGCTTTGACTGGCGCGAATCCGGATGCTCGATGTGTCTTGCGATGAACCCGGATGTCCTGTCGGAAGGAGAGCGCTGCGCTTCTACCTCCAACCGCAACTTCGAAGGCCGTCAGGGTCGCGGCGGACGTACCCACCTGGTCAGCCCGGAAATGGCGGCGGCAGCAGCAATTGCCGGCCACTTCGTAGACGTACGTGAATGGAAAAGAGAGAGCGTAAGCAAGGAGGTATTCCAATGAACCCATTTGTCGTCCATACCGGACTGGTCGCACCATTGGACCGTGTGAACGTAGATACAGACGCGATCATCCCGAAACAGTTCCTCAAGCGCATTGAACGCAGCGGCTTCGGCCAGTTTTTGTTCTACGAATGGCGTTTTGCGGCTGATGGCACACCGATTGACTCGTTCGTTTTGAACCAGCCAGCGTACAAAGACTCGACTGTGCTTCTCGCCCGCAACAACTTCGGCTGCGGTTCATCCCGCGAACACGCTCCTTGGGCCTTGCTGGACTACGGCTTCCGTTGCGTGATCGCTCCGTCTTTCGCGGACATTTTTTACAACAACTGCTTCAAAAACGGCATCCTGCCGATCAAGCTCAGCGAAGAACAGGTAGATGAACTGTTCCAACGCGCACAAAGCCGCGAAAATTACGAGCTGACCATCGACCTTGAGCAGCAGGAAGTACGCGACAGCGAAGGTCTCTCCTACCCGTTCGAGGTCGATCCGTATCGCCGCTACTGCCTGCTGAACGGCCTCGACGATATTGGCATCACGTTGCAGTACGAAGACAAAATCGCTGCTTACGAGGCTAGTCGTCAGGCTCGCTAAGCTGGCTCGCGAAAAAGTCCGTCTCATCACTCCTAAAACGAAGCGAAGGCATGCAAGCTGTTCATGCCTTCGCTTTTTTTATGGATCGCTCTCCTGTCCCTTCTTGTCTCACCAAAGTTGGCGGAGGTGCGAATCCACCTCCCCCACCAACCGAAGAGGGACTCTGTCACGTAAACGGGAGCATGTACCTAACGTGACCGCTTCGCGAGCAGAGCCATCGTCACCCTCCGAAACGATCAGTCGTGCAATAACAAGTACATATGCATCTCGTCGAGGTAGCGCTCCCCTGATTTCAGCGCCCGCTTTTCCAGACCGTACGGCAAAAAGCCCATTTTTTCGTAAAAGCGCACGGCGCTGTGGTTTGTCGTGACGACAGAAAGCTGTACCTGGTCGATGTCACCCCGCTGTCTCAGATAGGCCAGTTCCTCCTGCATCAGTACAGTTGCAACACCTGTTCCGCGATGCGCTTCGCGGACGTACATGGAGACGACGGAAGCCTTGTGTCTCGCTTTCAGTCCGCGTTGCCGGAAAAAGCCGATGATGCCCACCAGTTCGCCCGCGACAAAAGCGCCGAAATAGCCGCTGTCGCCCTCAGGCCCCTGGGAAAGCCGTTCCTGCCATTCGGCCATCGGGCGCCTGATTTCCTCTTCCCAGGTGGCGCCGAACGCATCCGGGTCGGTTTGCAGCCCTTCCAGCCTTACTTTGACGAATGCTTCTGTATCCTCAGGTCCCAATCGTCGTACTTCCATCTTTTGCTTCCCCTCTCCTGGCCCACTCATGATAGGAAAGAGTTGCCAGGCTTGCAAAGATTGCCGCAAGAAAACACCAGAAAATCCTGACGTTCGCTTGCTTACGCCAGCCCGGTCTGGGCAGGGTCTGTGAGGCCAAACGTCGCCATTGCCTGTTCACGCAGCTTGAACTTTTGAATTTTCCCGGACGCTGTCATCGGGTATTCGTCCACAAACTGAATGTAGCGCGGCGTCTTGAAGCGGGCGATTTTTCCTTCGCAGTATGCCAGCACTTCTTCTTCTGTCAGTGTCTCTCCCGGCTTGACACGGATGCAGGCCAGCACCTGCTCGCCGTACTTGGCGTCTGGCACGCCGACGATCTGGACGTCCAATATTTTCGGGTGGGTGTACAAAAACTCTTCGACTTCGCGCGGGTAGATGTTTTCCCCGCCGCGAATAATCATATCCTTCAGCCTGCCTGTAATCCGGTAGTACCCTTCCTCGTCTACAGTCGCCAGGTCGCCGGTATGCAGCCAGCCCTCTTCGTCGATGGCCTTTGCCGTCTGATCCGGCATGTTATAGTAGCCTTTCATCACCAAATACCCGCGTGTGCACAGCTCGCCCTGTACGCCTGGCGGGACAATCTCGCCCGTGGCCGGGTCGATGATTTTCGCCTCGACTCCTTCGTGTAGGCGGCCGACCGTAGACACCTTGCGCTCGATTGAATCCTCCGGCCGCGTCTGGGTGATGACAGGAGAAGCTTCGGTCTGTCCGTAGGCGATGGTAATGTCGCGGATGCCCATTTTGTCCACGACCTTTTTCATCACCTCGATGGGACACAAAGAGCCAGCCATGATGCCTGTACGCAGCGAACTGAGGTTCCGCTGTTCAAAAGTCGGATGGTTCAACTCTGAAATGAACATCGTTGGCACCCCGTAGAGCGCCGTACAGCGCTCGGCTTCGACAATCGACAGCACCAGTCCCGGATCAAAAGCAATCGCCGGAACCATCGTCGCTCCCGTCGCCACACAGGCGAGCGTGCCCATTACGCAGCCGAAGCAATGGAAAAACGGCACGGGGATGCAGACACGGTCTTCTACCCCGAGTCGCTGGCATTCTGCGACCTTGATCGCGTTGTTGACGATATTGACATGGGACAGCATGACGCCTTTTGGAAAGCCTGTCGTCCCGGACGTGTACTGCATGTTGATGACGTCGTCGGGAGACAGCGACTCCTGGCGCAAACGTCGCTCTTCCTCGCTGACCAGTTCGGCTCGCGCAAGCAAATCTTTCCATAAGAACATGCCGGGCTGCCGTTCTTCGCCCAGGTAGATGACATTTCGCAAGTTCGGCAACCGCTTCGACTTGAGAGCGCCCGGCTCACACGTCGCAAGCTCCGGGCAAATCTCCCGGATCATCTCCAGGTAGTTGACGTCGCGATAGCCGTCGATCAAAATTAGCGTCGTCGACTCCGACTGGCGCAGCAAATATTCCAGCTCGTGGACGCGGTAGCTCGTGTTGACCGTCACCAGCACGCCGCCCATCTTGGCAGTCGCAAACTGCGAAATCACCCATTCGGGTACATTGGTCGCCCAGATGGCGATATGCTCGCCTTTTTGAATGCCGAGCGACATAAAGCCTCTTGCCGCCTGATTGCACACCTCCTGAAACTGGGCAAACGAATAGCGGAGCGACCGCTCATGATAGACCAGCGCTTCCTTTTCCCGATACAGACTGGCTGCCTCATCCAGCAAATCGCCAATCGTAATCATCCGCAGCATAACAGCACCCCCAAAAAATTCAGACTATTCTATCTTTATTAACTAGGATTCGTTTTTTGCCATCATATTCCTGCCTGAACGAAAAAAAGAAAAGCGTCCCCCTGATCGGAACGCTTCTTTGTTCACTTCACGACAATTTTTTTCGTAGCTTCCACCTTGTACGGCAGATGGTTGCTGTAATTCAGCTCGACGCGAATCTCATGTTCGCCCTTCGGCAGCTTTTTCAAAATGAACTCCGGATGATAGATCATTCCTTTAGACTCGCCATTGAGGTACAGATGGGCGTGACCTTTGCCATAGACTGGCGTTTGCCCAAGCTCGCCGTTTTCCTGCACAAACTCGAAGTTTTGCGTCAAAAGCGATACTTCCGCTGTCGATCCATTCACCGTTATATCCATATTCAAAGATGGCTTGGCTGTACCGGCAGGCTGGCTGGGCGGCGCACTGGAATTGGTGCTGGCTGTTACACTCGCTTCACCTGGATGATAGGAGTCAGAGACGTGCAACGGATCTTTGACCAACAGCACGATTCCCGCCACCAGAACAACCAGGAAGACGATTCCGCCCAAAATGAGATTGCGCATACTGATAATAAAGACCTTCATGTCTCTACTCTCCCTTTCGCAAGTGCTTGTCACTTATTTGTACATGCATATGCGAGAGGAAAGAGAGTTAGAAGCAAAACTTTGTCAGCCGTCAGCGGTAGTTGATAAATTGCACCTCGATTGGCAAATCCGCCTTGCGAATCGCGCTGATAACCAGCTGCAGTTCATCCTTGCTTTTGCCTGTCACGCGAATTTGATCGTCCTGAATTTGCGTCTTTACTTTCAGCCCTGCCTCTTTAATGATGCTGTTGATCTTTTTGGCGTTGTCCTTGTCGATGCCCTGCACCAGCTTTACCCGCTGGCGCACGGTACCGCCCGCTGCCGGCTCGACTTTTCCGTAATCGAGATTTTTGATCGGCACATTCCGCTTGACCAGCTTGCCCAGCAAAATGTCTTTGACCTGGCTGAGCTTGAAGTCGTCGTCGGAAACGAGGATGAGCTCATCCTTTTCCAGCTTGATGCTGCTCTTGCTCCCCTTGAAATCGAAGCGATTCTCGATCTCCTTTATGGCAGTTTGAATGGCGTTGTTCACTTCGGACAAGTCTACTTTGGACACAATATCAAACGAGTTTTCCTTGCTCATGCGCATTACCTCCTACCCTTTTGCCTGTTCGGCGTTTTTTCGGTCATGCCCCTAAATCGCCCGAACCAATCCCCCGTCCACGAGGAAGGACTGACCCGTGACATAGCTGTTGGCAGGCGATGCCAAAAAAGTCACCATGCGCGCAAACTCATCAGGCTGGCCGTACCTGCCAACCGGAATTTGTTTTTCCCAGTTTTGCCGGACTTCATCAGCACTGACTCCCTGCGCATCCGCGCTCAGCCCATCGAGCTGCTGTACCCGGTCTGTCGCAATCCGTCCCGGACCGATTGTGTTGATGAGGATGCCATCTGGCCCCAGCTCAGCGGCAAGTGTCTTGGCCAGCCCCAGAACTCCCGTGCGAAACGTATTCGACAAAATCAGGTTTTCCAGCGGCTGCTTGAACGAAGAGGAAGCAAAATTGACGATTCGCCCGAACTGTCTGGCGCGCATGTGCGGCAAAACAGCGCGAATGGCGCGAACGTAGCTGAGCAGGTTCAGCTCAAAGGCGGAAATCCACTGCTCGTCAGTCAGCTGATCGAATTTTCCGGTCGCAGGTCCGCCCGAGTTGTTGACGAGAATATCCAGGCTGCCAAAGTGGCGAACCGTTTCCTGCACGACCCGCTCGATGTCTCCCAGTCTGGTGACATCCACCTGGACTGCCAGCGGAGATCGGCCCGTTGCCTGTTCAATTTCGGCGCGCACGGCTTGCAGCGCCTGCTCGTCTCTGCCGCAGATGGTGACATTGGCCCCCTCCTGCGCCAGGCAGAGCGCGGTCGCTTTTCCCAGGCCTTTTGTCGAGGCAAGCACGAGAGCTGTCCTGCCCTGCAATTGCAAGTCCATGTGCAAAGCTCCTTTCAAGGTACTTGCTTTATATTCTACAGAACTTTCAGACGAACGAAAAGCAAAGAGAAGGGGCAAAAAGCGCCCTCCCCTTCTCTTTTTCACCGTTACATCTCTTTGTTAGAAATATGGCTGTTATTGGCTTGCTTTGCCATGCGTTTTGCTTCCCGTTTGGCCTGGCGTGCTGCCTTGCGGGCGAGCCGTCTTTCCTTGGCTCCCTCAAACAACGAGTACAGCACAGGGACAAGCACCAGCGTCACCATCGTGTGGAAGATCAAGCCGGAAATAACGGCTGTCGCGAGCGGCGCCTCCAGGTCGGAGCCTTCCGCCATTGCCAGTCCCATCGGCAGCATCCCCAGAATCGCCGTCAGCTTTGTCATGATAACCGGGCGAACGCGGTCCTTCGTGCCTTGTACAATCGCTTCGGCCGTTTCCATTCCGCGGTCGCGCAGCAGGTTGATCCGGTCGATCAGCAAAATCGCATTGGACACGACGATTCCGACCAGCATGATAATCCCGATCATCGCCATTTCGCCAAACGTTCGCTGGGTGAGCACGAAGCCCATCACCACGCCGACGAGCGCCATCGGAATCGTCAGCAAAATAATAAACGGCTGGGAGAGACGGCCAAACTGCGCCACCATGATGACGTAGATCAACGCGATCACGCCGACGAAGACGAAAATCCCTTGCGCGAGGTTGGCGCTTTGCTCTTTCAGCTTCCCGGCGATCTCCACCTTGTATCCGGCCGGAACGACCAGGCCAGGCAGTTTCGCATCAATTTCGCGGCCAACCGTTCCCAGGTCGCTTCCTTGCAGTTCGGCAGAGACCGTGACAATCCGTTCGCCTTTTTCACGGAACAGCGTAATCGGAGACTTGCTGTAGTACCAGTCTACAAGGTCAATCAGCGGTACCTGGGAGCCGTCCTTGGCTGTCACCATCATTTGCTTGAGCTGTTCCGGGTGCTTCAGCCAGTCGTCCGGCATTTTGGCGACAACGTCCACCTCGATCCCGTCTTTTGTGATCGACGTGATCTGCTGGTTGCCAATCCATACACTCAGTTGCTGGAGCAGGGAGCGGTGATCGACGTTGAGTCTGGCGAGCGCGTCCTGCTTCGGAATGAGCGTGATTTTTTCCTTGCCTTCTTTAAAGTCGTTGCGAATATTGGTCACGCCCGGTATGGTGGACAGCATGCCCTCGACATCTGTTGCGATTTTGCGCATCTGCTCCATGTCATCCCCGATGACGTCGAGCTGGATCGGTGCCGAAGCCCCTTGCTGTCCGAACGTCATGGAGATCGATTCAATGCCAGGAATCGCGTTGAGGCGGTCGTTAATATCGGCCGTCAGCACTTCCTTGTCGCGCGTGCGCTCCGATTTGGGCACGAGCGAGATGAAAATTTCCGACCCCGAGCTGGAGGAGAAGAAAAACACGTCTTTTACTTCCGGGATGCCGCGCAGCGCTTCCTCCCCGATCAATGCGGCCTTTTGCGAACGCTCCAGAGTGGAGCCGACTGGCATATCCAGCGTGGCGAAAATGAAGTTTTCATTCGGGTTAATGCCTTGCCCCATCTTCATGAACGGCATGAGCACACCCGCACCGACAAACATCAGGATCGCAAAGATGACTGTCTTGATTCGGTGGCGCAAGGCCAGATTCAACAGTTTGCTGAACAGGCGGTTGATGGCATGCTCCTTGCCTTCGCCCTCCAACGCAACATTTTTGTCCTTTTGCAAAAATCGATCCGAAAAGACCGGGACGAAAAAGAAAGCGGCGATGGTCGATGCGATAATGGCAGAAGAAACGGTAAAGGCAATGGTCGCCAAAACTGGCTTGAGCCAGTCTTCAAAGTCGGCAAAGACGAGCGGCAAAAAGACGACGATGATTGTGAGCTGCGAGGTGAAAACAGGCGTCAAAACCTCTCGCGTTCCTTTGATAATCGCCTGCTTGAGTTGCTCGCCTTTTTCCCGGAAATGGTAGATGCTTTCCAATACGACAATCGCGGCGTCGACAATCAGGCCGACGGACAAGCTGAGCGAGAGCAGGCTGACCATGTCGATGTTGTAGCCGCCAATTTTCATGGCGATAAACGTCATGAGCGCGGACATCGGCAGTGTCGTCGCAATAACGAGCGTCACCCGCCAGTTGCGCAAAAACACGAACAAAATAATGATCGCCAATGCGCCACCAAGCAAAACGTCACGGCTGAGGTTTGTCACCGCATGCTCGATGTACGAAACGGCCTCGAACATGACTTTCATCTGGTATTTGCCATTCGCTTCCGCATTGATCCCGCGGACAACTTCCTCGACCTTGCGCTGTGTCGTAATCAGATCGCTGCCATCGGCGCGCGATACGCTCAGGTGTACGAATACGTTTCCGTTGGTCAGCGCTACCGAATCTTTTACTTTTCCGCGCCAATCCTCGACAGTTGCAAGCTGTGCAAGCGTAACCGTGCCGTTTGGCGTCACAATCGGCAACGCATTCAGCTCCTGAACGGAGTTGTACGTGTTGTCAATCATGACGACGGTATCAAAACCCGTATTTTCCAGTGTGCCAATTGCTTGCTTCCAGTTTGTCTCCTGCAGTTGCGCGATTACCTCATGGGGAGTAGTCCGATACGCGTTCAGCCTGTCTGGGCGCAACGTGATCGCAATCTTGTTTTCGAAGCTGCGCTCGGATACGGAGACTTCCTTGACGCCCGGCACCTCCTCGATCCGGTCTTTGATCGTCGTTTTCGCCAGACTGAGCATTGCCTGTGGATCGGCTCCGACCAGCGCGTAGTCGATCATTTGCTCATCCCCGAAGTTCATCTGATTCACGCTGACGCTGTCAACGGCTTTCGGGAACCCGTTGCGCAAGCGGTTCACGGCATTTTGCACGTCCTGCTTGACTTTTTCGCCTTGCCCTTCTGCGGCCGTGATCTGGATGTTGACGTAGCCGGTACCTGTCGTAGACGAATATTCTTTCACATTGGCAATCGATTTCAGTTCCTGCTCTACTTTTTTCGTAATCTTCTCTTCCATCTCTTCCGGAGGCAGCGCCCCGCCTGAAATGTTGACAGAGAGCATCGGGAAGTTTGTTTTCGGAACCAGCTCTACGTTAAAGCTGAACAGGGAGCCAAGTCCGGCGATGACGAGCAAAAAGGTAAACAGATAGACGATCAGGCGCCGTTTCAGCAAAAAGAGAATCATCTTGTTCATGCGCTATTCTCCCTTCGCCTCTACTTTTTGCCCCTCGACATAGAACGTAATACCGCTGCGCAAAAGCTGGTCGCCTTCTTTGACACCTGAGAGAATCTCGATTTGATCGCCGACCATTTGTCCGGTTTTGACTTCCTTTTTCACAATCAGGCCGTTTTCCACTGCCATGACGTAGTGTTGGGCAGAGCTTACCCCGACGCTTTCCAGCGGCACCAAAAACCCGTTTACCTTGCGCGGAACCTCAATGGTTGCAGCCATTCCGCCGCGCCAGTAGCCGTCGGCGTTTGGAATCGTCACTTCGACGCGGTACTTGCCTGTCTCCTTGTTTACGACGGGTGACACGAAGCTGATCGTGCCCTGACTCTTTTTGCCGTCATCGGATACCGCCTGTACCTTCGTCTTTTCCTGGAATTGGCTGATGAGATCGCTTGTGACATCGAGTGTGACCTTCACCTCGGTCAAGTCAACCAGATGGATGATTTTCTCGCCTGGAGAAGCCTGTTCGCCCGCCTGCTTGTATACTTCTACAACCGTTCCGGCAAACGGCGCTTGAATTTTCGCATCATCCAGACTCTTTTTCGCCCGCTCCACCTGTCCGGCTGCTGCCTTGATCGAAGCGTTCGCCATCGCGATGTCCTCCGGCTGTGCTCCACGCTGCAATTCGGCGAGCGACAGTTGGGCGTCGCGCGCGGAAATTTCCGCCTGGGTCAGGGCGCGTCTCAAATCATTTATTTCGGTCTGCGAAATAGCCCCGCCAGCAAACAGCTTTTCCCCCGCTGCGAGGTCCTGTTTCGCTTTTTCCAGACGGCTCTCGGCGCTTTGTACTTGCAAACGCTGCTGCTCTATCGCTTCTGCCGTCGCGCCTTTCAGCGCCTTCGTCTTGCGTGCAGTCGCCTCTTCTACCTGGCTGGCAGCGGCTTCCACTTCTTTTTGGTAGTAACGCGAATCCAGTGTTGCCAAAAGTTGTCCTTGTGCAATCTTCATCCCTTTCGTCACCTGAATGGCCGAGATCGTTCCGCCTGTGCCGAATGGAAGTTCCGCGTCACGCTTCGCCTCCACCATCCCGGTTACTTGCAGCATGACCGGTTGTGCAGCTTTCTGTACTTTCACCACCTCAACGACTTTTGCCTTGGCCTCCACCTGCGCGGGAGGCTCTGCTGCCGGCCCTCCGCAGCCGGCTGCAACCAGCAAAAGAGAGGCCATAATGATTGATGCCCGTTTTCTCACAATGATTCCTCCAAATGTTTGCAATCATTTCCTTGCGTAATTGTGCCAGAAATTGCCTTTGCCGCAAAACAGTCAACGGTTGGAAATTCGTCTCCGCCTTGGGACGGAGAAGACAACCCCGCAAGTTCATAAATATATACGAATAAAATAGCAGACCGTTGCGTTTTTTTGGCTTTCCTTCCATTTTTTAAAAAGAAAGAAGACAGCCGAGCTTCTGTGCTTGACTGTCTTCTTGCGGCAACGTTTTTATTTTTCTGCGAGAAGCTGTTCCATTTCATCCAGCAAGCCTTTGAACACGCTCAACGCTTCCGCGATCGGAGCCGGAGAAGCCATGTCCACGCCCGCCTTCTTCAAGAGATTGAGCGGATAGTCGGAGCTGCCGCCTTTGAGGAATTGCAGGTAGCGGTCCACAGCCGGCTGTCCTTCCTCCAAAATCTGCTTGGACAACGAGGTCGCAGCAGAGAATCCGGTAGCGTACTTGTAGACGTAGAAGTTGCGGTAGAAGTGCGGAATACGCGCCCACTCCAGGTCTACTTCGCTGTCCACGACCATCTCCGGTCCGTGGTATGCGACGTTCAATTCGCGGTAAATCGCACTGAGCGAGTCGGCTGTCAGCGGCTCTCCCTGCTCCTCCTTCTCGTGTACGATCTTCTCGAACTCGGCAAACATTGTTTGCCGGAAAACGGTACCGCGGAATTGCTCCAGGTAGTAGTTGATTAAATACATCCGCTGCTTTTTGTCAGTCGTGGTCTGCAACAGGTGGTGCATCAGCAGCGCTTCGTTGAGCGTCGATGCCACTTCGGCCACGAAAATTTTGTAATCGGCGTACGTGTACGGCTGTGCCTGATTGGAGTAGTAGCTGTGCAGCGCATGGCCCATCTCGTGCGCCAGTGTGAACATGTTGTTCACGTTTTCCTGGTAGTTCATGAGCACGTACGGATGCGTCGTGTACGCGCCCCACGAATACGCCCCGCTCGTCTTGCCCTCGTTTTCGTGCACGTCAATCCAGCCGTTGGAAAAGCCTTCGGCAAGCACGCGGCCGTACTCTTCGCCGAGCGGATGCAGCGCTTCCTTGATCGTGGCTACCGCCTGGTCGTACGGAATTTTCATCTCGACCTCGGGCACGATTGGCACGTACAGGTCGTACATGTGCAGCTCTTCTACGCCGAGCAGCTTTTTGCGCAGGGCAATGTACCGGTGCATGAGCGGCAAATGCTCACGGATCGTCGCGATCAGGTTGTCGTATACGGACACCTCCACGTTGTCCGCAAACAAAGCCGCATACAGCGCGGACGGATACTTGCGCGTCCGGGCGTAAAAGACGTCTTTCTTGATCGACGAAGTCAGCGATGCCGCAATCGTGTTGCGGAACTTGCCGTACGTGGCGTACAGCGCTTCAAAGGCTTCCTTGCGCACGCGTCGATCCTTGCTTTCCATGAACTGCGTATAGCGTCCTTTGGTCAGCTCTACCTCTTCGCCGTTTTCGTCCGTAATCATCGGGAACTTCAGGTCGGCGTTGTTCAGCATGCCAAAAATTTTGGACGGAGCAGAAGCCAGCTCGCTCATGTTGGCAAGAAGCGCCTCTTCCTCTGCGGAAAGCGTATGCGGCTTGTAGCGCGTAATCTCGTCCAGCATAATCCGGTAGTGGTCGAGCCCCTTTGTTTCCTTGATCCACGTCTCCAGCTGTTCGGTCGGGATCGACAAAATTTCCGGCTGTATGTACGCGATCGCCCCGTATACTTGCGTGCTGAGGCTGGTAGCCCGGTCAGTCAATCCCTGATACGTGCTGTTCGCATTGTCCTCGTCGCGGCGCATGCGCGCGTAAACATAGACGGTATCGAGCGTTTTCAGCAACTCATCCTGCAAGGTCAGCGCTGCGAGCAACTGCTCCCCGGATTGTGCCAGCGTCCCTTTCAAGGCAGCAATCTGCTCGGTCAGTTGCTTCACCTTTTGCACATCTTTTTCCCAGTCCGCGTCGGTTGCGTAAATATCTTCCAACCGCCACTTGTATTCAGCGGGGACGTCACTTCGTTTTGGCAACGTTTTGCTTTTGTTCACCGCGATCACTCCCTCGTCATTTGCACAAGATGGTCAAATCATCCATATGTGACTATCCTACCGTATTATGCCAACTTGTTCAAATCATTAGCACAGTTGGCCGATCCTTTTTCACAGGCAAAAGAAAAAAGCTGAGCTTCTCCATTGGAAAAGTCAGCTTCTCCCTACTCCGCAATACTGAAACCCGGCTTGCTTGACAAGCTCGGCCGGCCACGCATTGCGTCCGTCCAGCAGCACGGGCTGAGCCATGCTCTGATAAATTTTTGCCCAATCAAGCTGCACGCACTCTTTCCACTCGGTTATCAACAGCGCAGCATGTGCCCCCTGCATGGCCTCATCAGCTGTATTCGTATATGAAACGTTCGGAAACTTCTGCCGCACCGTGTCCGCTGCAATCGGATCGTAGGCAAAAACAGCCGCTCCCTTTTCCTCCAGCGCTTTCAGGATGGAAAGAGATGGTGCCTCGCGGATGTCATCCGTATCCGGTTTGAAAGCCAAGCCCAGGACGGCGATCCGCTTGCCGCGACAGTCGGGCACGAATTTTTGCAGTTGCTCCAAAAACCAGACAGGCTGTGTCGCGTTGACCTTGCGCACTTGCTCCAGGATGCTGAGCGAAATGCCGTTTTGCGCCGCGAGTTGCAGCAAGGCAATGGTGTCCTTTGGAAAACAGGAGCCGCCATAGCCGACGCCCGCCCGCAAAAACTCCGGCCCGATTCTGCTGTCCAGGCCCATCCCGTGCGCAATCGTTACCATATCAGTTCCGAGCGCCGCACTCAGCCTCGACAGCTCGTTCATGAACGAAATGCGCGTCGCCAAAAAGGCGTTGGAGGCGTATTTAATCAGCTCGGCGTTCGCTCGGGTGGTGACCACACGCGGAGCGCTCACTCCTTTGTACAGCTCTTCCATGACCTCTCGCGTTTTTGGCTCGCTTGCTCCAATGACGATCCGCGACGGCGTCAGTGCATCGAACAGTGCGTTACCCTCTCGCAAAAACTCCGGATTGGACGCGACCGACAGCTCCTGGCAGCCGCTGAGCAGCTCGGCTACCTTGTCGCCTGTCCCTACTGGCACCGTGCTTTTGATGACGATGACTCGGCTTTTCGGCGAGGCTTGGTGTATCTCCTTGATCGCAGCTACGGCACTGTACACATAGCGCAAGTCAGCAGTCCCGTCTTCTGCTTCCGGTGTGCCGACGCAAACAAAGAAAACGTCCGCGTCCCCGGCATCCTGCAGTTTGGTGGAAAAAGCCAGGGCGCCGTTTGTCAGCACCTGCTTCAACGCTTCCTCCAATCCGGGCTCGTAGATCGGGGAAATCCCTTGCCTGAGCTTGACGATTTTTGCTTCGACCAGGTCGATGCCGATCACCTGATGCCCGTTCATGGCCAAGGAGACAGCAGTTGTCAGCCCTACGTAGCCAGTACCGATAACGGCAACTTTCATCACTTCACCTCATCGTTTTTTCATCATTTGCAAGTAAAGCTCCTCCAGCTTGAGACGCTGCTTGTGAATATCGTGGTTTTTCTCCACCTTCATCCTCGCCCGCGCCGTCATTTCCGGCCATTCATGAGCAGAGGCCAGCGCGTGGTTTATCATCCTGCCCAGCTTCGTCGGAGCGCGCTCCGGGACGAGATAGCCAGTCTCTCCATGGCTCACCAGTTCGGGAATGCCCGCATGATACGTGGAAATGACAGGTCTGCCGGACGCCATCGCTTCCATCAGCACGTTCGGGATCCCTTCCTGGTCGCCGTTTTTCGCCGTTTTGCAGGCGATGACAAACAGGTGGCATCTCGCCAGCTCGCGCTGCACTGCCTGATGCGGCAAAGCGCCCTTGAGGACGACGTGCTTGCCCAGCTTGTATTTTTTAATCATGCTGCGCAGCTTTTTCTTTTTCTCGCCGTCGCCTACGATTATCAGCTTGGCCTTCGGATGTTTTTGATGCACCTGCACGAACGCCTTGATTAACGTGTCCATGCCTTTTTTCTCCGTCAGCCGTCCGACGCTGAGCAGCCTGTACTCGCCATCTTCAACCGGCTGGGGCGGCAGCATCGGGAATTTGCGCAGGTCGATGCCCGAGCGGATCAGCGTGATCTTGCCACCCGGGCAGCCCAGGCGGATCAGCCGCCTTTTCATGTAGTCGCTGACGACAGTAAACGCCTTGCCCTTGCGGAACAATCGCTTCAACGCACGGCGATAACGCGGGCTTTGCCGCACGCGCTTGGTCGCATCGAAGCCGTGAAAGGAGGTAATCAAAGGCAGGCCCGCTTTTTTGGCGTACGGAAGCAGTTCCAGTCCGGCCGGACCAAACCGCGCATGCAAGCAATTGATTTTTTTTCGTTTCAGCCAGCGGGTCAGACCCGCCATTGTCTTGCGCACGTAGACTGGCGAGTACGGAAACTGTTTTCGGTTGAACGGCCGCTGTCTGGTCAGCACGACAGGTTTGACCCTCTGATGCCCGAGCAATTGCTCGTAGATGAAGGTTTCGCTTCTGGGCAGGAATTTTCTCCG
Organism: Brevibacillus gelatini; assembly: GCF_003710935.1. Taxonomy (GTDB): domain Bacteria; phylum Bacillota; class Bacilli; order Brevibacillales; family Brevibacillaceae; genus Brevibacillus; species Brevibacillus gelatini. The sequence goes on along the minus strand of NZ_RHHS01000017.1, from coordinate 358,391 downwards.
ATAGACGAGGACCCGATGCATGCAACCGGCCTCCTGTTCTCGAATTTAGCTTCTAGGATGAAAACGCATATCCGCCAACTGCCGGCGAAGCCCCTCTTCCAGGGAAACTTGCGGACGGTATCCCAAACGCTGCTCGGCCAGCCGAATGTCCGCGCAGGTTCGCAACGAGTCGCCTGCCGGGCCGGGCTGAAAGCTGATTTTCGGCGTGACGTTCATGAGCTTACCCATGATGTGCAACACGTCGATCAACTTGATTTCACGATTTCCACCCACATTGAAAATCTCGCCCGGTGCAGCGTGGCGTCCCGCCAATATGTTTGCTTCCACGGCGTCCGTCACGTACGTAAAGTCACGCGATTGCTGGCCATCCCCGTACACGACCACGGGATCTCCCTTCATCATTTGCCGGAAAAAGCGGTGAAAAGCCATGTCCGGCCGCTGCCTTGGGCCGTACACGGTGAAGTAGCGCAGCATCGTGATCGGCAGGCCGTACGCTTTGACGTAGACGGAGCATACCTGCTCCATCGCTTCCTTCGTGACACCATAAGGCGATACGGGCCGAAGCGGGGCGGATTCGTCCGTCAGCGTCCCTTGCATCGTTCCGTACACGGAGGAGGAAGACGAAACGACGATGACTGGTGGCTTTGGCCTTTGCAGACACGCCTCCAGCAGCAGTTGGGTAGCCAGAATATTGTGATTGACGTACTCCGAGAATGCCTTGCCCCAGCTGTTTCGCACGCCCGGCAGCGCAGCCAGATGATAGACGACATCCACTCCGTCCAGCCAGTCGTTCCACCGCTCTGCCTGCAGCATGGTTGAATGAAAGGTAAAGGCGGGATGGCTCCCAATCTCTGCCAGATTGCGGAGCTTGGCAGCAACGTCGTAGTTATCGACAAACCCGTCGACGCCAATCACTGTCACCCCGTCTTTCAGCAAGCGCTGGGTCAGATGCGACCCGATAAAACCAGCACAACCGGTGACAAGTGCCTTTGTCATCGCTTCCGCCGCCTCACTTTCTTCAACCGTTTAATGATGAGATAGCCATCTTTGTAGCCATAGACCGCTTTGTACTTGTTGCCCCAGCGTTTGAGGTAATATTTGAACGTTTTTTTGCGTAAATGATTCCGTCTCCGCTTCATCTTTTTGTCGGTCAGCTGGCCTTTGTGCTTCGTCCGGTTGTACAGCTTGCGATTGATATACCGGACGCGGAATTTTTCGATGAGCCGCAAAATGATGCGCCGATCCTCCATGATCCGGCCTTCGTATTTGTCGGAGGTATCCCACCCTCCCACTTCGCGAAGCGCCTCGACCCGGTAGCAGCGCGGCGCAACCATCCAGCGGTTGTACTTCAAAAACTGGTATTTGTTGCGAAAATGCTTGTGCTTGACGAGAAACGGGTTGTAATATTTCCCGCGCCGCACTCGCCAGATTTTGACGTTGCCATAGAAAAGCGCCGTACTTTTTTTGCTTTTGCGAATGTACTTTTTGATGATCGCCAGCGTCCGTTTGGGCAGCCAGTCGTCCGAATCCAGTTGCAAAAGGTATGGCGTGTCAACCATGGACAGTGCCTGGTTCATCACTTTTCCGATGCCGGAGTTTTTTTCCATCCGGTAGTACGTGATGTTGGGGTGGTACAAATACTTCTCTACCTTTTTCCTCGTATTGTCGGTTGAGGCATCGTCGATGATTAACATCTTCCAGTCTTTTGACGTCTGCTTCAAAACGCTGTTGATCGCTTTGCGGATGAACTTGGCGCGGTTGTACGTCGGGATGACCACGGTAAAGGTTGGGTTCATGTGTCCTCCCTCTTCACACCTGGAATGCGAATCGATGACTTGTCACTCAAGATGAAGATGCCGCTTGAACTCGCTGACTGCCCTCTCAAATAAGACGATCTTCCGAAAACGCTGTCCGTAACGCTCCAGGCGACGTCCATGAGTGAACTGTTTTCCAACAGGATGCTGTTTTCAATGTGTGCACAGTTTTTCAGATGCACCCCATTTTGAATCGAAACGTATGGACCAAGGCGACAATTTTCAATGTGACAGTCTTCCCCGATCAGCACTGGTCCGACAATCTCGCAGTTCGTGACGACGGACCGATTGCCAATGTGATGAGTCTGGCCCAAATCTTTTGCCAGCATCCAACGGTTTGCTTCCAGCCAACGATCAATCGTTCCCACATCGGAATACTTGCCCTTCGCAAGCGCATGCGCAATATGATAACCGCGATCAATCATCGACTGGATCGCATCCGTGATTTCATATTCACCACGGGCGGATGGCTGCAGTGTAGCAATCGACTCAAAAATGGGAGGGGTAAACAGGTATGCACCTATGACAGCCAGATTACTCTTCGGCTGGCGAGGTTTTTCTTCGACTGAGACCAGACGCCCTTTCTTGACTTCGGCGATCCCGTAATCCTGTGGTCTCTCCACTTCACTTAGCATCACTACACCGTCTGACTTTTCACTGGTAAACGCACGCATTAGCCCGTGCAGCGAATCCATCAACAAGTTGTCACCAAGCAACAAAATAAACGGTTCGTCTTGCAGGAACGGTTGCGCTAATTGGACAGCATGTGCGATTCCAAGCGGCACCTCCTGCTCGATAAAAGTAATGGTAGCCCCAAATTGACTACCATTGCCCACCAAGGGAGGAATCTGCACTTGGGAAGGGTGGATGACGATACCGATGTCATGCACACCCACTTCACACAGTTTGCTGATGCAGTAGTGTAAAACCGGATGATTGGCCACAGGGAGGAGGGTTTTTGGTTGAGAATAGGAAAAGGGGTGCAGTCGCGTACCACGTCCAGCACACAAGATTAACCCTTTCACAAGTATCACTCCCCAGTTGTGCTCTGCGATACTTACAAGGTATGCATGGTGTGGGATCTGGACAGGGCTCGCGTCCACTCAGCACGAAGAAAAGGCAATAACCTAACGGCCGTTCAAGCGGGTCAGCCTGTTTTCAAAAGCGGCTGCTGCTTTTCTGTTGGGCGTTTGCCGATGGCATTTTCAAAAATATTCAAATAGCCTTGGGCGGTCGCGTACCAGGAAAATTGCTTTGCCCGCAGCAATGCCTGTCTGCCCATCTCTGCACGGATCTGCGGATTGCTCCAGAGCAGCTTCCAAATGGCGGGCAATTCTTTTTCCCACTCTTTGGGCGGAAGCAAAAACCCGCTGCTCTGATGAGTGACAACCTCCTTGATCCCGCCTCGCGTCGTGGAAATGACAGGCTTGCTTGCGGCCATCGCCTCCAGGTTGACGCGGCAAAACGCTTCCTTCCAGATGGAAGGGGTCGCCACGATGTCGCCAATCTGGTAATACAGCGGCATCTGCGCACTCGGGACGAATTTGACGAAGCGCACTTTGTCACCGAGCGGCTTCGCCAGCCGTTTCAGCTCGCGCACGTACGGATTCAAGCGATTGCTGCCGTATCCGGTTCCACCGACGATGACAAGCCGCGCACGGGGATCCTGCTTGCTGACTTGGTGAAACGCTTTAATGAGAATATGGACGCCTTTTCCCCGCATGAGCCTTCCTGCATAAAACAGCACGCGGTCATCCGGCGCAAGCCCGATCTGTTTGCGCAGTTTTTTGATTGTGTAATGCAGTTTCGCCACCTGATAGGGCGTCACGTCCACGCCAAGATGTACCGCGTGAATTTTGTGCGGGGGGATTTTGCACGACTTGATAAAATGCTGGCGCAAAAACTCGCTGTTCGTAATAAAGCCGGACGACAGCCGGACGACCCGCTTCATTTTTTCCTTGCCAATCATGGGCGGAGAGCCGTACACGTGAGAATGCATGTTGACGAAAACGGGGATTTTCGGAAAATGCTTTTTGAGCTGCAAGACATAAATCGGCCGATTTTCCACGAGGATGACATCCGGCTTATGCTTGCGAATGTGCCTGATGATCTTGCGCAAATAAGACGCAGGGTTATCGTAGGGAAAGCGAATGAACTCCCGGTTGTCCTCCACGGACGACTTGGGGTATGCCGCGCAGCGCCGGGTGTAAATCGTCACTTTGTGCTCGGGGTCGATCATCTTCGTCACTTCGTCAATGTCGTGCTCCACCGAGCTGCCTTTGACTGGTGGCACCGAAAATGGCCCCGGGCTAATTATGGCGATGTTCATTGCGTTCGCTCTCCCACTCCTTTTTCAAGGAAAGAACCACCTGATACAAATATTGTCTTTCTTTTGCCTGCTCTTCCTCGAATTTTTTCCAACGTTTTTCCCAGGCGGCAAGCGACTCCTTCAGGGCGGCAACCTCCTGCTCCAGCTTCTCCAACTGCTCGGTTGTCACCACGTCGGTTTCTCTCATGATGATCTCAAACTTCGGCTCCGGCACCGGCTCTTTCGTCTCTGCGGGCTGCTCGCAAGCTGTCTTTGCCGTCGCTTTTTCCCCAACAGCCTCCTGCCCTTTTTCACCGACCTTCACAATCGAGACACGCTCCACCGCTTCATCGACCACAAAATGGCCAGAAAAAACGCCTGGCGTGACCCAATGCGACAGATCCCATTTTTTGCGTTTTTCCATATGTCTTCCCTCCTGCAACGTGCTTCTACGTAATATGCTATGTCAGACGCGGAAAATGGGTACGTGTACCAAGGAGACAGACAATGGAAAAACCGCTTTGACGACTGCATCAAAGCGGTTGGCGATAATCTTTGGAATGGTTTTGTCTGTGAAAGTTCAGGCTGTACAGCCGTGCCTGCTCGACCGTGGTAATTTGCTGCTTTTGCCACTCCAAAAGAATTCTGTCGATATAGCGAATGTGGAGCTTGCCTACAGTTGCGGCTTCACGCAATGCTGTTAAAATCAGCTCTTCCTGATACCCGTCCTGCTCTGTCCACATGTGGATGCTTTCCATTTCAAACGGAGACAGCGGTCGCCCAAAAGCCTGCTCAAACCGGGAATAAATCGCCACTGGTTCGGAATCTGCTGTGGCTGCGGTCTCCTGAAACGGCGTCAGCATCCGTGGATCGATCTGCTGCTCGCGCCAGGTCTGGTACAGCTTTTTGTACAAGGGGGTCAAATTGTACTGCTCGTGGCGCAGCCCTGTATGCGGGTCGATAAACTCGTCGATGCTGATCCACTCTTCCTTCAACAGCTTTTGCAGCGTTTGGATCAATCTCATGCTGGACATGGACATGCGTTCCTCCAGCTCAGTCAAGGTCGGAAAACGATTCCCCTCCTGCTGAAAAGAAAGCAGATGAATGAGCAGCATCATTTCGTCGTCTGCCAGGGACATTCGTTTGTACATCTTCAGAAGAAGGTTGGAGACGGATGTTGCACCTTCTTGCAACAATTGCAAAATGTGGGAATCCATAACGCATGTTCACCTCTGGGTTGGAATAGCGAAGGAAGGGCGTAAAACGCGCTGTCTGACAATAGGAACACCCTGCTGCCCTCTCGCAACAGGGTGTATGAAAAAACGAAAAGCCTTACGGGTAGAGACGATACAGCATACGCGGGAACGGAATTGTCTCGCGCACGTGATCCAGTCCGCAAATCCAGGCAATCGTCCGCTCCAGCCCCAGACCGAAGCCGGAGTGAGGAACAGTACCGTATTTGCGCAGGTCCATGTACCAGCGGTAAGCTTCCTCGGACAGCTCATGCTCGGCAAAGCGCTTCGCGAGCAGCTCCGGATCGTCGATGCGCTGGCTGCCCCCGATGATCTCACCGTAGCCTTCCGGCGCGATCAGGTCTGCACAAAGCACTACTTCCGGACGGTTTGGATCAGGCTTCATGTAGAACGCCTTGATCTCGGTCGGATAGTGCGTGATGAACACCGGCTTGTCGAAGTGTTCTGCGATCAATGTCTCGTCCGGCGCACCGAAGTCGTCGCCCCACTTGATCTCGCTGCCTTTTTCCTGCAACAGCTTGATCGCATCATCGTACGTGATGCGCGGGAACGGGCCTGTCACGTTTTGCAGTTTGGTTGTATCGCGCTCCAGCGTTTTCAGCTCCTGCTGGCAGTTTTTCAGGACGGATTGTACCACGTGGGACACAAATGCTTCCTGAATGCGCAAGTTTTCCTCATGGTCGACGAACGCCATCTCCGGCTCGATCATCCAAAATTCGATCAGATGACGACGGGTTTTCGATTTTTCCGCACGGAAGGTCGGACCAAACGAGAATACGCGGCCCAATGCCATTGCCGCTGCTTCCATGTACAACTGGCCGGACTGGGACAGATACGCATCTTCATCAAAATACTTGGTATGGAACAGGTTTGTTGTTCCTTCTGCCGAAGTCGGCGTCAGGATTGGCGGGTCTACTTTCACGAACCCATTTTCGTGGAAAAACTCGTAAACAGCGCGAATCACCTCGGAGCGGATGGCCATGACCGCACGCTGACGAGGGGTACGCAGCCACAGGTGGCGGTGATCCATCAGGAAATCTACACCGTGCTCCTTGAGGGAGATCGGGTAATCCTGGGCAATCTGAATAATTTCCACGCCAGTGACCGTCAGCTCAAAGCCGCTTGGAGCACGGTCATCTGCGCGAACGACACCGGTTATGTATAAAGAGCTTTCCTGGGTCAGTTGGGATGCTTTTTCCCATACGTCTTCCGCTACTTCTGCTTTTACTACAACGCCCTGGATGAAGCCGGAGCCATCGCGAAGCTGCAGAAACTGAATCTTGCCGCTGCTGCGCTTGTTGTACAGCCAACATCCAATGCGCACTTCTTGTCCAACATGCTGCCCTACCTGGGCAATCGTCGTCAACATCGAATAATTCCCTCCATTTACCATGCGACACAACAGACTAAGTCTACCCAACAATTATACTATTGGGGAACCGCAAATTCAATGAGAGACTCCCTCTCCTTGATTACCGTAATATTATTATGTAAACCAACTGGAGGAGGTCGTCTGGTTCGTTCGCCGTTGACCTCCCCTGCTTGTAACTTCTGACCAAACTAGTCGTCCCCGTCGTCTGTGCCGCCAGTTGCTTCGGCATCAAGTTCACTGTCTTCTTCGGCTTCTTCTCCATGTACTTCATCGACTACATCGTCGTCCTCTTCCCACTCGTCCTCCAGGACATGCTCGGGCTGCTCGGCTTGCAGTTCAGCAAATTCGTCGTGCACATGCTCGCCTTTTTCCCCAATCGCAATCCATTGCAGTACCCCGCTGTCTTCCTCCCCTGTCTCGTGCCGGAAAACGGTCAACACGGCAGAGGTGCGCTTCGTATACTTAAGGGACACGGACACCCCCGGTTGGTTGGTCATCGCCACCAGACAGTAGTGCGTATCGGCATAAGGCAGCGGCAGACGCACCGTGACATCTGCTGTCTGGCTGGTTGCCGCGATACGGAATGGGACAAAGCCAAACTGCTGCAGCATCGTCCCCAAGTTGACATGGGTTTCTACTGCTGGAAAGGCGAGCTTCTCCTGCGTAATCGACTTGTCGGAAAGATGGCTCCCCGCAATCGCTCGCGGCGCTATTTTCGCTCCCGTAACCGCATGATCGGCCAGCTTTTCTTCGGTTATGACGTGGTTTTGCAAATGCTGTCCCTCGATGGATTGGGCGGCAAGATGCTCGCCGGACAGCGTTCCCTTCGCGAGATGCCCGCCGTTCAAGCTGCCTTTTTCCACGTGCTTGCCTGTGACGGCATGCAGTTCCAGCTTGCTTCCGTCAACAGCGAAATCGGCCAGCTTCTCACGGGTGACGCTGCCCTCCAGCAATTTTTCCTTCGAAATCGCTTTCGGCTGGATGTGCTCGGGCTGCACGGATTGATTGGCAAGATGCTGGGAGGACACTGCTTTTTCCGCGATTTTCTCGCCCGTGACGGCTCCCTTGCCCAGGTGCCGTGTCTTGATGGCTTCTGTCGCCACTTTGGCGGCTGTGACGGCGGAATCTGCCAGCTTGCTGGCCGTAATGCTCTGATCGTTCACCTTGTCGGTCGAGACAGACTCCGGCGCGAGCTTCGAGGTGGTAATCACGTGATCGTGCAAATGCTGTGTCTGGATGGAATATTCCTGCAGGTGTTGGCTGCCGATGAGGCGATCCGTCAGATGCTGTTCTTCAATCGAGCGCCGCGCAATTTTTTCCGCGCGAATGGCCCCGTCTGCCAGATGCCGCGTGTTCACGCTCTCTTCAATCAACTGCTGATCGCCCACGCTTCTGTTCGCCAATTTATCGTGCGTGACGGCTTTGTCGGCAATTTTCGCTGTCGTGATCTGGTGCTCCGCGATTTTTCGCGCGGTGATCGAACCGTCCTGCAAGTGGTTCGTCTGGATGCTGCCAGCCTGGACGTGCACGCTGCCGATTGATTCTTTGGCCACTTTGTCCGAGGTGACGCTCGCATGGTCGAGATGCTCCGTCAAGACCGCGTACGGGCTGATTTTGTCGCTGGTGACTGCCTCTGGCTGCAAATGCTGGCTGTAAATGCTGTGAAAGGCGAGATGCTGGTCTGTTACACAGCCTGGTGCAATGTTAGCGCCATCCACACTGTTGTCTGCCAGATGATGATGCAAAATGGCTCCTTCGCGAATATGCTGGGACTCGACCGCATCTTCCTCCAGCTTGGTCGAAGTCACCGCCCCGTCGCGAATTTTGTCCGTCGTGACCGCACCGTCCTCCAGCTTCACGGAGTTAATCACATAGTTGGCGAGGTTACTTGTCTGAATGGAGCCCATCTTGATCTTATCCGAGGTGACAGATTGATCCTGAAGCAGCTCGGTCGTAATCGCCTGCTCCTGGATGTGTTTGGTCTGGATGGCAGCCTCGGCGAACTTCATCGAGTCGATCGTCTTGTCAGCCAGCTTCTCGGAGGTAATGCTGTTGTTGACCAGCTTTTGTCCGGATATGGAGTGGTCCTGCACATGGTCGCTCGTGATGATATTGCGCCCCAAATGCTCTCCCAAGATAGCACCGGGAGCGATTTTGCTTGAAGTAATGCTCTTGTCCGCAAGCTTGTTGCTGTCCACGGCGTAATCCTTCAGGAGTACGGTATCAATCGTTCCCGGCTTGATTTTCGAGGAATCGACGGCTCGATTGGCGATTTTCTCTGTGGTGACAGATTGATCCGTCAAGTCGTCGGTGTAGACAAACGATTGAACCCGGCCGTCATTGCGCTCCTTGATAACTTTGGAAAAAGTTGTCTGATTGGAGGACGCGCCTTGCTTGGGCATTTTCGGCAGCGGCTGTTGCATCGGTGTTTTGCCTGTCTGTGCGCCTGGCTTCGTCACACTGTTGTCAGATTCGCTCTCCAAAAGCTCCAACTCCAGATCGGTTATCCAGTCCCGCTCCACCCTGGAAGAAGTCTGCATTAACGGAATTTCATGCAGCGATTGCCGAAATGTTTTTCCCAGACCTCTGTTCATTTTTTTTCGGTTTACATTCGCCATAGAGTCTCCTTGCCTCCTGATGTCATTCCCGTATCATTGTGTAACATATTCAAAGTAGTAGGCTTTTGGCACCGCACGGCGAAATTTGTTACGATCGTCCCGATAGCCGCACACGCAAAAAAACCTGTCAAACCAACGGTATTCGTTGGCTGACAGGTTTTCTCGAATAGACCTGGGATTACGAGACAGCGGCTTCCTGTCTCGTCTGCGACAGAAGCGTCCGGAACTCGTCGCCTTGCAGAACTTCCGCCTCCAATAGCGTGCCAAGACCTGTGCGGAATACGTCGTCATACTGTTTGAGCAGGCTGCGCGTATCCTCCAGCAGGCGGGAGAGCAATCGCTCCACTTCGTCGTGAATCCGGTTTTTGTCAACGTACTGCAAATGAACAATCCCAAGGTCGGACATGCCGCTCGTCACGATCTCCTGCGCCATTCCCAGCGCTTGCTCGAAATCGTTTTTCGAGCCGGTACTGCGTCCGCCGTAGTAGATTTCTTCGGCTACCGCTCCGGCGAGGCTGACCATGATCTGCTTTTCCAGCGCCTCTTTGGTGTACAGGTAGCGGTCTTCCATCGGATTTTGCCGGACGTAGCCGAGCGCCTTGCCGCGCGGGCTGAGCGTGACCTGCGAGACAGAGCCGGGACGCACCACTTCGCTTACGATCGCGTGGCCAAGCTCATGCAGGGCAACCCGCTTCTTCTCTTCCTCGGAAGCCTGGCGGTCGACTTTTTCGCCGAGCATGACCTTGTCTACGGCGTAGGCAAAATGCTTCGCCATGATTTTCTCGCTTTTGTCGCGCATGGCGTAGATGGCGGCCTCGTTCGCGACGCTTTCCAGTTGCGCACCGGAAAAGCCAAACGTCTCTTGCGCCACTTTTTCCAGAACAACATCCTCGCCAAGTGGCTTGTTCGCCGTATGGATGGTCAAAATTTGCTCTCGCGCAGGCTTGTCGGGCAAATCGACGGTAATGTGACGGTCAAAACGGCCCGGTCGAAGCAGTGCGGCATCGAGCATGTCCTTGCGGTTCGTCGCAGCCATGACCAAAATGCGCGGCTTGTCGCTCGTCGCCACCCCGTCCATCTCGGTCAAAAGCTGGTTCAAGGTCTGGTCGTACTCCCGCTGCTGCTGACCATCCCGTTTTCCCCCGATGACATCTATCTCATCGATGAAAATAATCGCGCTGTCCTGCCCGTTTTTCTCCGCCATCGTTCTTGCTTCTTTAAACAGCTCTCGCACACGCTGCGCCCCGACCCCAACGTACATCTCGACAAACTGGGAGCCGGAAGCGGCCACGAAGGCAGAGTTGGTGTAGTTCGCTGCGGCTTTTGCCATCAGCGTTTTTCCTGTTCCGGGAGGTCCGGTCAACAGTACGCCTTTGATTGGGCGAATGCCGTATTGCTCGATCTTGTCTTTGTACACAAGAAAATCAAGCGATTCCTTCAATTCTTTTTTGGCCCGCTCCTGTCCGCCAATATCGGCAAACTGCACGTCCGACTTCGGAATTTCGTGCTTGTTCTGCTTTCGTTTGCCGCCAAGCGCGACATTGCCTCCCTGACCGTTTTGCTGACGCACGACGAGGAAGTAAATCGCACCGAGAACGGCGGCAAACAGTACAAACGGCGTGATGTTCACTCCGAGAAAAACCAGAAAAACAAGGACGGCAGGAACGATGCCAAGCAGCCATTCTTTACCCACGCGCCGTCACCTCTTTTGTCTCGGAACGGGGAATAATGGTGTAGAAATCCTCCGCTCCTTTTTTCAAGTAAACGTAGATATTTGCATCATCCATCAAGGCAGATGCTGCATCCAGTTTGTTCGTCTGCTTCCACTCCTCGATCAGAGCAGGGATGCGGCTGTACTGATGCAAGTCCATCGCTTCCGTAAAGACGAACTGTCCGCTTTTCCAAATGTCTGTCATCGCTTCTGACTGGTTCGTGACCACGATTGTCACTTGTTTGCTGCCCGCAACCTTTTCCGTTTTGGCTACGAGATTGCGGTACTCCGCCGGAAACGTCTCCGGATTGGTCACTTTCAAATCTATTTGAATTTTGTCTTTGCTCACAGCAAAATCGCCCAAGGTGGCGGATTGCATCTGACCGATTTCTGCGCGGATCGGCTCCTCGATCTCCATTTTCTGATACAAGAACCATCCTCCGAACAGGAGAGCAAGTGTCGCTAGCAAGGACAATCCGATCGCACTCAATTTCAACTGCACGGCTACTCCCCCCATATTGCGTTCTCGTTGTTCTCTTTTATCAACAAAAACAGTATATCACATGGGTATATCAATTTTTTATACAGATGTTGGGTAGCATGCCAAACAGGCCTTTTCCCAATCGGAAAAGACCTGTCATCCGTTCTTTTTATGAAGCGATCATGCAGGCGACAAAACATAAGAGGTGAGCAGGGCCCCACTGAACAAATCGTAATGCAAGTAGTGGTAGCGGCCATTTGCGTCTTTTACCGTGACTTCCCAAAATTTCTTGTCCCCTTCAAGTCCGGGGACGATATGGGTAATCGCTGATTGCGGATACGCCTTGCTTACTGCTTCCTCGACATGTTTGCGCGGCACGGCAAGATCCATCCGGTCAAACACTGCTTTTTCCGCCGTCATCCAGGCGACGACAGGCGTGCCGGCCTTGTTTTTGCCGATGACGACAGCGTAGCTCTCCGTCCCGCGGTATTCGTCGATGGACTCGATTTCTGCGATGGTCGTCCGCGCCTGTACCCACTCGCGGACGGTCGCCTCGAATTGCTTGCGCTCTCCTGCTACGGAAGCCGTCAGATGATAGGCAAATCCCGCGCCTGTCAACACCAGCACGATGATCGCTCCCACAATGATTCTCACTATCACGTTCCCGTTTAACTCCTTTATGCGGTTGACATTACAAACGGAAGCGCAGCTGGTCCTGTTTGACGCCAGCCGCCGTCCTCATTTGCATTAAAAGCTCCAGCTGGCGAAGCGTGCCTGTATCCGGCTCATACCATAGCTGATACTCGATGCTGATCCCTCTCGCCAGTTCGGGCGTGATGTCCGCGATGGGAAAAGACGGCCCCAGCCACATCGCGAGAAGCGACGTCACCTTTTCCGGCGGCACGGCAAGGCGATAGCCGCTCCAGTCACTCCCTGACAGATCCGCGACGGGCTCGGGCGAGATGGATGACAGCACACTTTTCAGCAGGGTCGCATGTTCATACGGTGTAAACAAAGCGTAGGGCAAGGCGGCATGATCCTGTACCTGTCCGTCTATTCTTACGGAAACCGGCTGTTCATCGTTACGGCTGATCGCCAGTTTGTGTCCCCCGATTTCCCCGTCGAGGGTGAACTTCTCGTGTACGTAGCGTCCGCTCAACACCTGATCGTGCATGTAAACCAAAAAGGCACGCTCTTCGTCCTGTGTCAACTGCTCCAGTAGCTGCGGCACCGGATACGACTCCTGCTTGGTAACAGACGCCGAACGACTCCATTCGCCTGCTGAGCCGAGCGCCATCCCCAGACAAAACAGACCGAGAAAAATCGGGAAAAGCCACCACAGCTGTTTGGGCCGGATGTACATTTCCGTTCCCCCTGTCCCATTTTTGTCTCTAGCCTATGCTATACGGGAAGGTTTTAGAACGACACGGAAAAGTTGCTATTCATAGCTCGGGGCCGGGCGGTCATACTACTGATACACCCGCAAGGAGGTGAGCGCGTGAAGTCACCGCAACAAAACGCATCTCCTGACATCCTAGGGTTTTTGCTACAGGAATACCGAGTCTCCTGGGCTGCATTGTCTTCTCCATTGCGTCAACTGTCACACACACCCACACTGCATTTTCGCCATCATCCCCTGACAGAGTTGTGGCGAAAATGAGCACGGCATGATGTAGTACCCATATTCCCCTACCTACACCTACACTCCCTTACTCCTGTCCCACACCAGACAGGAGCCTTTTACCGTTTCAACTTCTGGAACATACGGTTCGCTTCGTAGATAGCCCTCTCCTCGTCGATTGTGAGCAGCTTGTGGTTGCGCATCAAAAATTTGCCCGCAACAATCGTGTCTTTGACATCGCGGCCATTGGCGGCATAGACGACATGGGAAATCGGCTCGTGCGCCGGGTGGAAATGGGCTTGATGGCTGTCGAGAACGATCAGGTCAGCCTGTTTGCCTACTTCGATGCTGCCGAGCGTGTCCGACTGGAATACGCCGTCTGCGCCGTAGCGTGTCGCCATGCGCAACGCTTCTTCGGCTGGCACGGCAACCGGGTCGTTGTTTACGCCTTTGTGCAAAATCGCCGCGAGCTTCAATTCTTCAAACAGGTTGAGGTTGTTGTTGCTCGCCGAGCTGTCTGTGCCAAGCGAGACGCTCACGCCTTTTGCCAGCATTTTTGGCACAGGAGCTACGCCGCTCGCCAGCTTCAGGTTGCTCACGACGTTATGCGACACTCTCACTTTGTATTTTGCCAAGATGTCAATCTCTTCATCCGTCAAATGTACAGCATGTGCGACCAGTGTCGGGCGGTTGAACATGCCGAGTTTCTCCAGGTGAGCAACCGGACGCAGACCGTAGTCTTTCTCGTTTTGGCCGACTTCCCAGGCCGTTTCGGACATATGGATGTGCAGTGGCAGGGACAGTTCGTCCGCTTTTTCAATAATTTGCGTGATGAATTCCGGCGAGCAAGTGTACGGCGCATGCGGTGCCATCATGACGGTAATACGGCCGTCTGCCTGGTTGTGCCATTCTTTGGCAAAGGCAGTTGCGTCGGCGAGCTTGGTTTGACGCTCTTCCTCCGAGCACAGTCCGATCATGCCGCGGCACAGGCGGGCGCGCATGCCGGATGCTTCTACCGCCTTGGCTACCTCATCCATGTGATCGTACATATCCACGAATGTCGTGGTACCCGTGCGGATCATTTCGATCAGCGACAACTGGGTTCCCCATTTGACGGAATCAGCGGTAAATTGCGCTTCCAGCGGCCACATTTTTTCTTCCAGCCACTGCTGCAGCGGCAAATCGTCGGCATAGCCGCGCAGAAGCGACATGCCCGCGTGTCCGTGCGTATTAATCAGTCCTGGCAGGATGAAGTCGCCTTTTTGGTCAATGACTTCATCGTAGCCGGCATCCGTAAGATCCTCAGGAGTTGGTCCTACATACGTGATCTTGTCGCCCTCGAATGCGACAGCTCCATCGTGGATCACTTCGTTTTTGTCGTTCACTGTAATCACTGTTGCGTGGATGAGGATGGTCTTTTTCATCGTTACACTCCATTCTTACGTTAAGTAATAAGCCAGGCTCTGCAAATTCGATGTTACATCTGCATAGTGAATGCGCACATCTTTATTGGCGCGAATGGTCGTAGGAGCAAAATTCAAAATTCCCTTGATACCCGCTTGAGTCAACAGATCACATACGGATTGCGCAGCCGATGCGGGAACCGTAATGATCGCCAGCTTGATCTGCTTGTCTGGGATCGTTTTTGCCAGTTCATCCATCGGCTGAATCGGGATGCCCGCCACTTCTTTGCCGAGCTTGCCGGGATCGTTGTCAAAAATGGCCGCAATCCGCATGTTATCTTTCAAATAAGCGTTGTAGTTGCTAATCGCATGCCCCAAATGTCCGGCTCCTACAAGGGCGACGCGAACTTCCTCTGTCAGCTTCAAAATCTGCCGTATTTTTTCCACCAGGTAATTGACGTCGTAGCCAATCCCTTTTTTTCCGAAATCCCCGAAGGTAGCCAGGTCTTTTCGGATTTGGGCTGGATTCACATCCAAATTTTTGCCCATTTGCTGGGAGGAAACAGTGGTCACCTCGTTTTGCTGCAAATAGCTGAGGTAACGCAGATAAATCGGCAAACGGCGGACGACCGCTTCCGAAATCTTTTCGTGTTTAGCCACTTTCGGTCTTCCCCCTATTTTTTTGCTTGAATACCCTGTAATCTTTCCCATTGGACAAAATAACAATCGAGCCGTCCCTGCCTGTGACAAACGTCTCCGCCCACGATTCGCCCAGCCGCTCCAGCACCTCGGACTGGCCGTCCCCGCTGCGCTCCTTGCCTGTCTGGATGACGGCAACATGCGGATCGACCCGCGTGAGAAACGGCTGAGAAGTGCCTTGATTGCTCCCCTGGTCGCCGACCTTGAGGACTTCCGCCTTGAGTCGGTCGGAATGGCGTTCCAGCAGGCGTTCCTCGGCTTTTTCGTTGATCCCGCTCGCAAACAAAAACCGCAATTGGCCGTGCTTGAGCAAAAAGACGAGTGAATTGTTCTGCGGGGACAAAAACAGCGGTTCGCTCGGCAGCAAAGCTTCCAGTGTCACGTCGGTATCCAGAATCAATTCCTGGTTCTCCTCGATCTCTTTCTGCTTGCGGATCAGGTCAAGCGGGACGAACTGGCGGATCGAGGGAGAAATCAGCTTGGGCACAATGACCGAGTCGATGATGATTTGCTGGCTTAAAAAAGGGTATCCTCCTGCATACTCGGGCTGATCGTTCGTAAGCACGAGATAGTCGAGGCGCGTCACCTTGGCGGCAGACAGATGCGTGGACAACGTGCCCCAATCCTCTGCGCTGCCTGTGTCAATCAGCATCGTTTTTCCGCCCGGCAGCCGCACCAGTGTGCTTTCGCCATGCGGAAGCGCCAAAAAAGTAACGACAAGCCCCGTAAACTCTTCCGCACGCTCAGCAGCAAACGGGTCGTCTACCTTCACGGCTTCCTGCAGATGGGCGTCAATCGAGCACGAGCACAACAAAGCTACACACGCGGCGAGCAGCAGCCAGACCCACTTTTTTTTCCATAACATTTATTTTATCACCTAAATCCTTGCTAGACTATTGCTTCATTTTATGAATCTGACAAGGATTGCATACGAAGGAACGGCGCAATTCGCTCACGCAGCGTCGGCCAGGAGCCGGTCGCAACCTGAAACGGCGGGAGGGATTGCAAAAACGAACGGCCATAGCGCGATTCGACGACACGCGTATCGAACACGACTACGACGCCGCGGTCCAAATGATGCCGGATCAGGCGGCCAACCCCTTGCTTGAACAAAATGACCGCCTGTGGCAGCGAGAGCGACATAAACGCGTTTTTCCCCTCTGCCTTGAGCGCTTCGGCGCGTCCCTGATAGACGGGATGATTCGGCGGCGTAAACGGCAGCCGCACGATGACGAGACTGCTCAGTTCCTCGCCCTGGATGTCCACGCCTTCCCAAAAACTGCTCGTCCCAAGGAGCACGCTCCGCTCCATCGTCCTGAACAGCCGCACCAGCTTGCTGCGGTTGTTGCTGTCGATCCCGTGCCCGAACAGGGTATACGGCTCTGCTTCCTCGGCCAGCCGCTCCTTCATCGCCTGGTACACCAGCCGCAGCATCGAGTGTGACGTGAACAGAATCAAGGTTCTGCCCTTCGACGCGACGACGACATCGACACAGCCCTGGACAATCGCATCGAGATACGCCTGGTCGTTTTCTTTGCCCGGTGCCGGGAAATCGGACGGGATGAGCAAAAGTCCCTGTTCCTCGTAATGAAACGGAGACGGCAGCACCAGCGTGCGCACCCGTTCAGCGGGGAGCTTGTCCAGGCCAAAGCGGCTCATCACGTAGGAAAAACTGCCTTTGACCGTCAAGGTGGCGGACGTCATAATCAGGCTGCGCTTTTGCGAAAAAAGCGGCTCCGCAAGCGAGTCTGCCACGTTCAGCAATGCTGCAGACAGATGCACCTGCTTGCGCGCCATGCGGGACTCGACCTCCATCCAGTAGACGTATTCGTCGTCTTGGTCGAGCAAAAAGAAATGCAAAAGCTCCATCACCTGCTGCCATTCCTTGAGCAGACCGTATAAATCGGTTTGAAAGCTGCGGATGGAAAACGGCGGCTTCTCTTCCTGGGGAACGCTTTTTAGCATTTGCTCCAGGTGCTGAGCGAAGTCCGTCATGCCTTCCAGCAGCTTTTTCGTCACTTTGCGGATTTTTTCGTTCTTCCCCGTGAAGGAGGCTGCGCGGTAGCGCACCGTCTCGCGGCCAGCGTCCGTCGTCTCTTCTGCCCGCTGCGAAGCCCATGCGAACAAAAGCTGGTTCAATTGCTGCGCTTTGTCCCGCAAGGAAACAGACAGCTTTTTGCATTGGCTGAGGTGCACAGACAGCTCCTGTGAGACCGCAGGCTGCCAGCTTGCAAGCTCTGCTGTGAAGCGTGCGATCGCATTCCCGTTTTCCGGGGAAGCCCGGTCGAGCAAAAACAACAGCTGCGTTGTCGTCAACTGTTTGCCCAAATGCTGGGTAGCCGCATCCTCCAGATGATGCGCCTCGTCGATGATCGCGACCTCGTAGGGCGGCAAAATCCGGTTCTCCGCTTGCAGATCGCTGATGAGCAGGGCGTGGTTGACGATGAGAACATCCGCTTCCTTTGCCCGTTCTTTTGCCTGGAAGTAGTAGCAGCGGCTAAACCACGGGCAGGCGCGGTTCAGGCACGAGCCGGTATCGCTTTTGACCTGCTGCCACAAAAGCTGTCCGCTCGGCGGCATGCTCAATTCCTCCACATCGCCTGTCTCCGTCTGGGTGAGCCAGGTAAGCAGTTGCCCTTTTGCCAGCCGCATTTCCTGGCTGCTGCCTTCCACCGGCTCATCCAGCGCCTGCTCGAACTTGCGCAGGCACAAGTAGTTGCCCCTGCCCTTCAATGTAGCAGCGGTAAAGGAAAACGGCAGCGATTTCTGCAAGGTGGCAATTTCTTTGTGAAGCAGCTGCTCTTGCAACTGGATCGTGTTCGTGCTGACCACCAACTGCTCCCGGTTTTGCTGCGCCCAAATGATGCCGGGCAGCAAGTAGGCCAACGACTTGCCTGTGCCTGTTCCTGCCTCTGCCAGCAGGTGCTTGCCATCCTGCATCGCGTCAAAAACCGCGTGCATCATCGCTTCCTGCGCTTCCCGCCGCTGAAAGCCGCTCAAGTTCGCCTGCAGCTGTCCCTGCTCGTCCATGAGCTTCTCCAACTGCTCCGCAAATGCTTTGGCCTTGCCCCAATCACCCATGGGGCGCTGGAAGCTCGCTTTCAGCTTTTCCTTGCGCTTTTTCAATGCGATCTGACGGTAGATGTCCCACAACTGCGATTTTTCTCCCGCCGGCTCGTCCCCGAGCTCGGGCAGCTCCGTCAGCTTTTCCATCTCAATCTGCCGCAAAAGGACGCTGATGTCCGAGCGAAACGACGAAACGAGCATTTGCAGCCGCTGAATGGTCACAAGCGGCAATTGCTGCAAAATATCGAGCAAATGCAAAAACAGCCGGGCCGTGGCCAGCGCATCACTGTCCGCCTGATGCGGATTGTCGTGCACGATGTCAAGCTCTGACGCCAGCTCGCCGAGCCTGTAGCTGTTTTGCATCGGCAAAAGCAGACGGGACAGCTCCACCGTGTCGAGCACATAGCCGTCAAATGCATAATAGCCCTGACTCAGCAGGGCTTCTTGTAAAAATTGGAGATCAAAACTTGCATTATGGGCGACAAACACCCGTCCATCCAATAGTCGCAAGAATCGAGGAAATACCTCTTCCAATGTCGGGGCATCGGCCACCATCTCATTGGTAATTCCCGTTAGCTGGGTAATAAAAGGGGGGATGTCCTGTCCGGGATGAATCAGGGTCGAGAAGCGTTCTGTGATCCGGCCGTCGTCAATGGCCACAGCGCCGATCTGAATGATGCTGTCTCCCTGCCGCGGATGGCTCCCCGTCGTCTCAAAATCTACTACAAGTAATCGATTCAACCGTTGTCACCTCGTAACCTGGGCGGATAAGTCTCATCCGCACTCATTCACATTCGGCAACGATGGAAATATTCCTGCTTGCAGGACGCAATTACCGCTGCACAGGCTCGCCCTGCACCGCTTGCCCACCGAGCTTGCTTGCACACAATTGCAGGTAGATGGGAATTTCGCGGAACTGATCGACATGAGGGAGCGTGCGCTGGAAATACTGCTCTGCCAGCCGCCAGTTTTCCTCGATCATTGCCAGTCTGCCTAAATGAAAATAACCCAGGGAACGGATGTACGGATCGGGATCGTCCAGAAACTGCTTGGCCAACCGTTTTGCTTCTCGCGTCTCTCCTACTTTTTCAAAGACGGAGATCATCCCGGACTGACCAAGGCGATTGGCACTGTCTTTTTCCAACATGTGGCGAAACGCTGCGATTGCACCCGGAATGTTCCCGTCGAACAGCTGCATCCAGCCGTAGCTGAAAACGAAGTCGTCCTCTCCGGGAGCCAGGCTGATTGCTTTTTTCATCAACGTCAACGCCCGTTTGCTGCCAGCGATCAGCCACGTGTTCCACGCCAGTCCGTGCCACGCCCAGCCTTCATTGGGCAGGCGCTCGGTCAAAAAATGATAGCAGATTTGCGCGCGGTGATAATTGCCCCCCGCTTCGTACAAATGAGCCATTTCCTGCAGCGTCTCGCTGTCCAGCTTGCGATTCGGCAACGTCAGGCTGGAAGGCTGGGCAGGCTCTGCCTTCTCGTCCATCTGAATCAACAGCTGGGCGGCGCGCAGCCAGAGCAACTGTGCTTCCCAATCATGTTCATGCTTTTGCAAATAGCCTTCGATCTCATCCAGCGCTTCCTTGGCATCGCCATCCATCAAGTAGCAAAGTGCGAGATTGTACCTCGCTTCTTGCTGCTCAGGCTTTGCCTCAAGCGAGGTTTTGAACGCTTGCGCCGCCTCCAGCCATTGCTTTTCCTCGGCGAGGATGCAGCCGATGGCGTTGTAGCTGATGGCGACGACATTTGGCGAGCTTGCCGACTTGGCGAGCAGGCGAAACTCGCGAAAAGCCGTTTCCAGCTCGCCGCAAAACAGCAGGCTGTAGGCGTAATACAGCCTGCCGCTTTCCCAGTCCGGCGACTCCTGCACAAGCTGGGCAAAGCATTTTTTGGCGTCCTGAAACATGCGCAGATGGTAAAACCCTTCTCCACGGCGAAAGAGCGGCTCATACGCATGCAGCTCTTGCGGCAGCTTGCCTTGCTTCGGCTCACTTTCCGCTTCGTTTACAGTCTCATTGTCAGCCTCTTTATGCTGGACAAGCGCTTCCTCTTCTGTTGGCAAGGTCGATTCTGCCTTCTCCTGTTGCATGGCTTGGGGCAGTTGTCCTTCCATTTGCTTGATATGGCGGATGGCATTGGACAGCTTTTCTTCAAACTGCAACCACAAATCTACAACCGTGTCGCTCACCTGACGCAAGTAAAACAGTTGGTCCGCTAGTTGAAGCCGCTCCTGCTCCGACGCTTCCTTCCACCGCTCTTCTATGCTCTGCGCTTTCGTACGCAGCTTCTGAAACCAGTCTTCGATTTTCACGGGAAAAGCCACCCCCCTGTGAGGCAAGAGTAGTTTCATTGTCTCACAAGGCAGGTGGCTCTATGCGAAAAAAGCGCCTCGCCTACAGGATGGTCGCGTGTATTTCCTCGCCAAGCATTTCCTTGATCCGGTTGTGCTCGTCCATAATGGCGACACGTGGCTTGTGCGTGCGCGCCTGTTCATCTGTCATCATGGCGTAAGCGATAATGATGACGATGTCGCCTTTCTGCACGAGCCGGGCGGCTGCGCCGTTCAGACAAATTACACCGCTGCCTGGCTCCCCTTCAATGACGTACGTTTCCAGACGGGCGCCGTTGTTGTTGTTGACGATCTGCACTTTTTCGTTCGGCAAAATATCCAGTGCATCCAAGATGTTTTTGTCGATGGTAATGCTGCCCACGTAGTTCAGATTCGCTTCCGTTACCGTGGCACGATGGATTTTTGCCTTCATCATAGTGCGAAACACGGGTATTCCTCCCTTGTCATTCTCCGAAATGGTTTTATTGAAAATGTCGTCTCGGTTAGCGGATTTCGGCAATCAGATTGTCAATCAGGCGTGTTTTGCCAAAGCGAACAGCGAGCGCGACGATAATGGTCTGCCCAGATACCTCGTTTTCTACCGGCTGCAGTTCGGGATAGCGCAAAATTTCCACGTAGTCGATCTCTGCGAGCGGCTTGTCCGCAATCATCTGCTTGATACGCTGTTTGATCTCGTCAAGCGGCCGCCCCTCCTTGAGCCATGCCGACGCCTGTTGCAAGCTTTGCGAGAGAACCAGCGCCTGCGCGCGTTCCTCTGCCGACAAATAGACGTTGCGCGAGCTCATCGCCAGTCCGTCCGCTTCCCGCACGATCGGACACGGGATGACTTCAACCGGAATCGACAAGTCTTGGACCATCTGCGTGACGACAGCCACTTGCTGGGCGTCTTTTTGCCCGAAAAAGGCACAGTCAGGCTGAACGATGGAAAACAGTTTCAGCACGACTGTCGATACTCCGTCAAAGTGACCGGGGCGGGAAGCTCCGCACAAAGGCGTTGTCACATTGGCGACCGACACCGTCGTCAAAATCGGTTTCGGGTACATTTCCTCGACAGACGGAGTGAACAGCAGATCGACTCCCGCCTCTGCCGCCATCTTGCTGTCGCGCTCGATGTCGCGCGGATACCGTTCAAAATCTTCGTTCGGTCCAAATTGCAGCGGATTGACGAAAATACTCATGACGACAAGATCGCACTTTTCCCGTGCCGCTTTGACCAGGCTCAAGTGTCCTTCATGCAAAAAGCCCATGGTCGGCACAAAGCCGATCTTCTTTCCTTGCTGCCGTGCTGCTTTTATGTGAATGCGCAATTCCTCGATGGTGGATAGTTGCAACATCGTTTGAATCATCCCTGGGTCACTCCTTCCCCGTACAGCTCCTTGATTGTTTCTTCCGACGCGTGGAAAACGTGATCGGGTCCCGGAAAACGGCGAAGCTCGACCTCTTTGATGTACGCCGCCACCGCTTCGCGGATGGACGTGCCGATGTCAGCGTAGCGCTTGACGAACTTCGGTGTCAATTGGGAAGCGTAGCCAACCAGGTCGTGGAACACCAGTACCTGACCGTCGCAGCCTGCCCCGGCCCCGATGCCGATGACAGCAATCTCCAGCTTTTCCGCGATCATTTTGGCTACCTCTTCCGGCACGCATTCCAGCACGAGAGCGAACGCCCCTGCCTGCTCAATCGCCAGGGCATCGTCAAGCAATTTTTTCGCTGCCTCCAAATCGCGTCCCTGCACCTTGTAGCCGCCAAGCTGATGCACGGACTGCGGCGTGAGACCGATATGCCCGACGACGGGAATGCCTGCCTGCACCAGACGGGTAATGAGTGGCGCAAGCTCGCTTCCGCCCTCCAGCTTCACCGCTCTGGCCAGTCCCTCCTGCATGAGTCTGCCCGCGTTTTTCACCGCTTCCTCAATGGTTCCGTGGTAGCTGAGAAACGGCATGTCCGCGACGACAAAAGCGCGCTTGGCCGCGCGCGTGACCGCCTTCGTGTGATGGAGCATGTCGTCCATCGTCACAGGCACGGTGGAGTCATAGCCCAGTACAACCATGCCCAGCGAGTCGCCAACCAAAATCATGTCCGCGCCTGCTTCTTCCACCAGCTTCGCAGATGGAAAGTCATAGGCTGTCACCATGGAAATAGGAATGCCCGCTTCTTTCTTCTTGCGGATGTCGGAAGTCGTGACCTGTTTTGTCATTTGCTTCTTCTCCTCTTTCGCGCCAAGGCTTCGTGGATGGAGAGGAACAAAAAACCTTCTCGCTCGAAATCGGGAGAAGGTTGTCCATGCCATAGAGACATACTTGTCTTGTCATAAACGGATTCCTTCTGTCTCGGTCCACAAAGGCTCTGAGCAGATTTTTGTCCTTGCACTATTGCTTTATTGATACACCAAACTTGCCAAAAATACTCCAAGAGTACCGTTCCTGTCGGATACAGCCTCCATGTTGAGTATAGCAAATCATCTATTCATTTGCACGATAATTGACGTCTGCCGAATACACTTTATGAATCTGTCCCAGGCGATCCTTGACCATCAGCACGCCTTCTTCATCGAGACCGATTGCCTGCCCCTCCAGCTTTTGCGAGATCGTCTGCACCGTTACCCAGCGGCCAATCGTGTAGGAGTGGGCTTCCCATTCCTTTTTCACCCGCTGGAAGCCCTCCCGCAAGTAGTGGTTGTACTCTTCCTCGAAGTTTTGGCAAAAGCGCTGGATGAACGCGACGCGCTTGACCGGGCTGCCCGACTCGATTCGCAACGACGTAGCGATTGCCAGCAGTTCCTCCGGGAAGTCGGCCTGCACACTGTTGGCGTTCAGTCCGATGCCGATGACCAAATAGTTGACCCGGTCTGCTTCCGCATTCAGCTCGGTCAAAATACCGCACACTTTTTTGTCCCCAATGAAAATATCGTTCGGCCATTTGATTTTGACGGGCAATCCGGTCTCTTCCCGAATTGTCCCCGCCACGCTCACGGCTGTCAGCAGCGTCATCTGCGGCGTCTTCGGCAACGGAATTGCAGGCCGGACAATCAAACTCATCCAGATGCCTGTCCCTTTGGGCGAGTGCCAGGGACGACCCAGACGCCCCTTCCCTCCTGTTTGCTGTTCCGCCAAAACAAGCGTGCCTTCCGCCGCCCCTTTTGCCGCTGCCTCATGCGCGAGCGGCTGCGTGGAGACGACCTCGTCGTACGCGATGACATGTTGTCCGATCCGCGTCGTACTAAGCCCCGCCATAATCTCTGCGGCAGACAGCCGATCTGGTGCCGCAAGCAGGCGATAGCCCGACTTGCGTACTGCCTCGACCTCGTAGCCGTCCCGCCGCAGCTCCTCGATATGCTTCCAGACAGCTGTTCGCGAGCAGCCACACGCCTGACTCAATTCTTCGCCAGAGATAAAGCGGCCTGGCTGGTCACGAAATGCTTGTAGAATCACCTGTTTAATGTTCATACTGCGCTACCTCTTTCTTTGCAGCTTCGATGAGAGCCTCCGGCGTGTTCGGCAAGCCGTGGAGGGCTGTCTGCACCAGCAGCGCCCGCAGCACATGGACGATCCACTCGCCCGCTTTTTTTTGCAGCGCGACTTGCAAATCCAGCCCTGTTACAGCCAGCTCCTTGATCGTTCTCACAGGCATCGCCTGATACGTTTCGACCAGGGTCTGCATCATGCTATGTGTCTGCGCTTGCTGATTCCACCAGCACACCCGTAAAATACCGGCAAGCTTTTCGCATGTGTCCCAGCCTGCATCAAGCAGTAGTTGTCCCCACTCGACTGGCTCGGGAGCGTCCCACCTTGGCTGCAGGCGGTGCAGAAGCTCCACAAACCCGACAATCGCCTCTGTCTCCCGCTTGGACATTTTCAACAGCTGGCAAACCGCTTTCGACTCTTCCGCGGGAAAACGCGCTGCATACAGCAGAAGCGACCATTTTTGCGGCAAGCCCTGTACATGGACGACCCGCCAACTCTCCGCAGCCGCGTCCCGAAACAGTCGCTGCAAGACAGGGGAGTACCCGCACAGCCCTGTCTCGTTGATGATCGCGCAGCCGATGTGTGGCGACTCGCTGGCGAGCATTTTGTTCAGCTCTTCCCTGACGCGCTCCACCGCGATGTGCGCCAGAAGCGGCGCCGTCTTTTGCATCGCCGCAAGCGTATGCGGCTCGATGGAAAAGCCAAGCTGGGCGGCAAACCGCACGCACCGCAGCAGCCGCAGCGCATCCTCGCGAAAACGCTCCAGCGGCTCGCCCACAGCCCGGACCAGCTTTTTCGCAAGATCATCCCGACCGCCAAACGGGTCCTGCAGCTCTTTTTCCCGGTTCATCGCCATCGCATTCATCGTAAAATCTCTGCGCGCAAGGTCCAGTTTCAACTCGGAAACGAACTGGACTTCAGCAGGACGACGGTAGTCCTCGTATTTCCCTTCCGTCCGGTACGTCGTCACCTCAAAAAACTGCCCGTCGATTCTCACGGACACCGTTCCATGCTTGAGTCCGGTCGGGACGTGGTCGGGAAACAGGCGGATGACGTCGCCAGGATGGGCATTCGTACATATATCTATATCGTGCACAGGCCGAGACAGCAGCCAATCGCGGACGCATCCGCCGACATAATACGCTTCGTAGCCGTGCTGCTCGAGCGTTTCCAGAATCCGGCTGGCCAAATGGAGCGTCATGCCGCTTCCCCCTTTCTCGCATGGTCTACCTGATTACATAAGGAGGCGATCTCCATGAGATTTTTGTATGGGCTCTTTATTTTTGTAGCCAAACTGCATCAACTGGCGAAAAGCAGTCTGTCCCGCCAGTGACCCTCTATGTACAAAAGCTTACCCAAGCAATTTTTGATACAGCGCCTCGTACTGGGAAGCGATCGTCTCGTGACAAAACGTTTTGCAGGAACGCTCGATGCTGTTTGCGGAAAAATCGCGATACAACGCTTCGTCCTGCAACAGGCGAATCGCTGCCTCTGCCATGCCCTCGACATCGCCAATCGGGCGCAAAAAGCCATTGACGCCGTCGAGCACGACTTCGGGAATCCCGCCGGCAACAGTCGCCACTACAGGCACGCCGCAAGCCATCGCTTCCAGCGCGACAAGTCCGAAGCTCTCCTTTTCCGACGGCAACAGCATCAGGTCGGCCATGGACAAAACTTCTGCAACGTCTTCCTGCTTCCCAAGGAAACAGACATCCTCTGTCAGATTTTGCTCGGCAATCTGCTTGCGGACCGCGCCCATTTCCGGTCCTTCGCCAATCAGGATCAAACGGGCGGGCATTGCTTGCTTGACCCGCGCGAAAATGTCAATGACATCAGGGACGCGCTTGACCGGACGGAAATTGGAGATGTGCATGAGGATTTTTTCTCCGTTTGGCGCGAATACCTTTTTCAGCTTCTCTACTTCCTTTGGATAGTAGCGGCGTTTGTCGACGAAATTGTACACGGGCACGATCTCTTTCTCGACGTGCAGCAGTTCTTTTGTCTGCTTGATTAAATCTTTGGAAACAGCCGTCACCAGATCGCTGCGCTCGATCCCAAAGCGGATCATGTCACTCAAGCTGGAGTCGTAGCCCAAAACGGTAATGTCCGTCCCGTGCAGGGTGGTGACGATCTTCAAATGATCCCCGACCATCTGCTTGGCCAAAAACGCGCAAAGCGCATGCGGCACAGCATAATGCACGTGCAATAAGTCCAGATTTTCCGTTTTGGCCACTTGCGCCATCCGGTTTGCCAGCGTCAAGTCGTAGGGCGGATACTTGAATACGTCGTAGTGATTCACTTCTACTTCATGATAAAAAATGTTCGGGTGGAAGGCCCCAAGGCGAAAAGGCATCCCGCCTGTAATAAAATGCACCTGATGCCCCCGCTCCGCCAGCAGCTTGCCCAATTCCGTCGCGACAACCCCGGACCCTCCCAGCGATGGATAACACGTAATCCCGATCTTCATTTTCCAGGAGTCACTCCTTTTTACAAGCTGGTCAAAACATACGGTGCAGCGCTGACAAATCCTTCCGCATACCGGACGCCTGCCTGCTGCCCAAACAACCGCTCCCGGTACTCGACAGATTCGAGATAACCGTTCGTGAGCGGTGTTTGCACGCTGCCCTCTTCCAGTTCGAACTGGCTGCGGTAGCAACGAAGAACTTCCATTTTTTGCGGGAAAACCGCCGTAATATCCACCACGACCTGCGGCGTTACCGTTGAATTAATAAAATAGTACAGAAATTGAGCGGGCCGATATGCCGGAAGCTGCGGATCAGGCATGTACTTGCGAATGCCTGCATTGAAGATGGCCTCCCGCACGATGCGGCTTGCGCTCTCATGGTCTGGATGCCGGTCAGAAAAATACGGAGCGAGTACGGTGCGCGGGCGTGTCTGCCGAATCAGCTTGACCACACGCTCAATCGCCTGCTCCCTGACGGCTTCCAGCCCGCGATCCGGCAATCCGAAGTTGTAGCGTGCCGCAACCCCGAGCAGCTTGTCTGCTGCCGCCGCTTCCTGCTGCCTGCGCTCCACGGTCCCGTTTGACGACAGCTCGGCGTAGGTCAAATCGAGAATCCCTACCCGCTTCCCGGAAGCAGCCGCGAGCAGCAGGCTGCCTGCTGCCCCGATCTCCACGTCATCGGGATGGGCGCCAATGGCCAAAATATCGAGTGTATTCATGCTTCGTTCTCCTTGTGCAGCACGGCGCGCCAGGCCAGCTCTCCCCGCTCCAGCGCCTTGAGCATGATCTCCGCGGAGCCAAGGTTGGTGGCAAACGGAATTTTGTGCACATCACACAGTCTCAAGAGCGCGATAATATCCGGTTCGTGTGGCTGGGCCGTAAGCGGATCGCGCAGGAAAATAATCATGTCCATCTCGTTTCTGGCAATCATCGCGCCGATCTGCTGATCGCCGCCCAACGGTCCGGACAAAAATCTGGTGAGTTTCAGCGAAGTGGCATCCATGATTCTCCCGCCCGTCGTTCCTGTTGCGTACAGCTCGTGCTCCGCCAAAATCGATTCGTAAGCCATAGCCAGTTGGACAATCTCTTCTTTCATTCGATCATGGGCAATCAGTGCTATTTTCACGAGAAACTCTCCCTTATGCCTCGATAGAAAAGGTTTTTAATCAAACGTTTAATCAATCAAATGTTCCAAACCGTAAATCAAGCCATCCATATTCATCACAGCTTTAATCGCCATGTTAACGCCTGGCATAAACGATTCGCGGTTGATCGAATCGTGACGAATGGACAAGGTTTGCCCGGTCGCACCGAACAGCACTTCCTGGTGAGCGACCATTCCCGGCAAACGCACACTGTGGATGCGGAAGCCTTCGTACTCTGCTCCCCGCGCGCCTGGAATCGTCTCCGTCTCTTCCGGGTGCCCCTGTTTCAATTCCTGGCGCACCGCCGCGATCATTTCCGCCGTCTTCAAGGCTGTACCGCTTGGCGCATCCAGCTTGCGATCATGATGCAGCTCGATAATTTCCACATGCGGCATATATTTGGCTGCCATCGCGGCAAATTTCATGCACAAAATCGCGCCAATCGCAAAGTTCGGTGCGATGATGGCACCAAGTCCCGCCTCTTTGAAGCGTTCCGTCATTTCCTGCAACTGCTCGGGAGTCAAGCCTGTCGTCCCGACCACCGGCCGCACCCCATGCGCGAGACACAGTTCCATGTTTTTGTAAACGCTGTGCGGTGTCGTAAAATCGACGAGTACATCCGGTTTCATTTCTTCCATCTGTTTGTTAACTTCGTCGGCGGCAAGGCGGGTATCCAAATTTCCGGTGAAGATCAGCTGGTCGTCCTGTGCCAGCATCTTCACCACTTCCTGGCCCATCCGGCCATTTGCGCCTGCAACCGCTACGCGAATCTGTTTATCCATGTTGCTTGCTCTCCTCAATTCTTGTCCAGCGATCTTTATCGCGTGTATTGAATTTGTGCATAATACGATCAAACGCTTCCTGCAGGTCGATGCCGAGCGAATTCGCGAAGCAAATCACGATAAAGAGCACATCACCCAGCTCTTCCTCGACAGTTTTCTCGGCTTCGTCTTTCTTTTTCGGCTTTTCCCCGTAATAGTGATTGATTTCCCGTGCCAGCTCCCCGACTTCTTCTGTCATGCGAGCCAGCATGGACAGCGGCGAGAAATACCCTTCCTTGAATTGCGATATGTATTGATCCACTTCCTGCTGCATTTCCTGCATCGTTTTTTTCCGTTCCATCCGCCCACTCCTTTTGTTTTTCATTCCTCTCTTTCACCTATCGTACACAAAAAGACTGCGTTTGCCAAATCTCAATACTCTCTCTTCCAGCATATGGACAATCAAATAAACGTTCCTTTATAATGCTTTCGTATGGCCCTCATTAATTTGGCATTTCGCCCGCTCAACTGCACAACCATGTCGGACGCGCCGTTTTCGCTCCGGCAAAACAGGAGGACACTATGAACATACGTGTAAAGAGCATCATCGCTATCATGATCGGATCTGCGATTATGGGATTTGGCATTAACGCCTTCAATATCCCCAACCACCTTGCCGAGGGTGGTATTACGGGGATCAGTATTTTACTCAAGCTGTTGTTTCCCGTTGTAGATCAAGGGATTGTGTTCTTCGTTCTGAACGTGCCGCTGTTTATTTTAGGATGGAAAATACTCGGCCGGACTGCTTTTTTCTATACGATTTTAGGTACGGTTTCCCTCTCTGTCTTCCTATCGCTGTTTGATGGCGTGCTGCCGCTCGTGATGCAGGATCGCCTGCTGGCATCCCTGTACGCGGGCGTGGCTGTCGGCGTCGGTTTGGGAATTATTTTCCGCTACGGTGGAACGACTGGCGGGGTTGACATCATCGCCAGATTGCTGCAAAAGTACATGGGCATCAGCATGGGCAGAACCTTGTTTTTTGGCGACATCCTCGTCATTGGTGCTTCCCTCATCTATCTGAACCTGGAAAGCGCCATGTACACTCTCGTCGTCGTGTTTATTGCCGCCCGCGTCATCGACTTTTTGCAAGACGGCGCCTACGCCGGAAAAGCGTTGACCATCATTTCCAATCATGCAGAGGAAATCTCCCGGCAAATTCTCGATCTGGGCCGAGGGGTAACGATTCTGGCGGGAAAAGGAGCGTACTCCGGCGAAGAAAAGAAAGTCATTTACGTCGTCGTCAGCCGCAATGAGGTCATGCGCTTCAAAACGATCGTGCAAGAGGTTGACCCGCATGCATTTGTCATCGTCAATGATGTACACGAAGTGCTCGGGGAAGGCTTTACGCTGGATGAGAACAAAAAGCCATTGCATGATTGACGGGAAAGTCAGCCAGGAAGGACAGCTTTGACTGTTTTTGTACAAAATAAGAACCTTGCCTGTTTTTCGGCAAGGTTTTTTGTTTGCGCTTCTTTCTTTGGGAAGTGATGCCGTTACGCTGAGCGAATGGCCCCATTGTATTTTTTCCAGGCGACGTACGCCAGGGCAGCAACCAGCGCAACTGAAATAGACAGCAGGATCGCCAATGGCGAATCAGGCCGCATCATCAGTCGGGCAAATGTGTTTTCCTCATCCCCGACAAACGCAGACTGGATCGAACCGTTCAAATCACGCAAAGCTTCCCTGACCAACTGCCAATCCATGTGCGTGTTTCGCATCTCCTTGGAGATCATGTCATACGCCGCCGAGATGGAATCGAGCTGATGCTCAGGGAGTTGGATGCTCATTCCCGGTTTGATCGCCAAAAACAGACGGTAGTTTTCATCAAACTGCTCGCGGAACTGATTGAAATTGCGTTCCACTGCTGATTGCTGCAAATTTTGCACCTGTGTCACAAAGGATGGATAATAGCTGCGCCACATCGGCTGATGCTCATGCGTCAAGGCGTCAATGGCGACACGAACCTGCGTGGCGTGCCATAGCAACTGCTGCTCGCTTGCGTTTGCGGAAGCAAAGCTTTTCTTGGCCGCCAAAATGGATTGGGTAACTGCGTTCAAACTTTCAATCCGAATCGGATAGGTCAGTTGCTGGTTGGGAAACTTCTCAGCCAATTGGATAATCCGCTGCTGCGCTCCTTCGAGATCCCCTTTTTTGGCATAGGTAAAAAATTCAGTCGCGATCTGATCCAGTACCACCAATTGCTGCTCTTTGACCGGCTGGTTCAGTTTCGAATAAAGGCTGTGGATCGGCCACGACAAAAACAGCCCGATCGCGAGAAAAAACAATAAAAAACGGATGTTTTTTTTCAATACAAAAAACCTCCTTCCCCTAGTACAGCCTATGGAAAGGAGGACAAGATTAGACCTTGTTTATCGTGTGCTTTGTGTTTACCAGCCAGATGACGGAAATGGAAATCAGGCTGAGAAGTACGGTAAACAGTCCTACAAAGCCTTCATACGGGTCAAGCACACTTGGCAACCACGGATGGATGTCCATGACATAATCCAGGAAGTCGTTGTTCAGTGTCCACAAAGCAGCGATTCCCACTGGCAGGATGCTTAATTTGAAAAAGCGTGCATACAATACTGATTCAACCGCCATGCCTGCATGAGAAAAAATTAACATCACATCTGTCCAACGCACTTCATTCCCCATCATCCAACCCGCCAAGATGATGCAGACTGCCCATACACCGTACTTGAAATTGGTGATACCAGCCAACGCTTCCAATACCGGGATATGGCGACCCAACAAATAAGTAAGGAGTACCAGCGTGAATAGTCCACTACCTGTCGGGCTGTCTGGGACAAAAGGAGTCAAGTACGCTGGCGTTTCTGCCAGTTGATTACGATACCAGATGAATCCGTATATTGTTCCCAGCAGGTTTACGATAAACAGCGTCCATAGAAACCATCTTCTTCCCAAAGAATGTGTAAACCACTCCCATATCCAGATCATGTTTATCGTCTCCCGCTGTGTTTGCTACGAAAGAAAAAGCTGACCGCATCGTCAGCCAGCTTTTTCTCTATTCGCTTATTTCAAGGTTGCCATGTATTCAGCCAGCTTAGCGATTTCCGCATCATCCTTGATTAAGCCGCCTGGCATTCCAGGTGCTTTCCCGTTTTTGATGATGTCGGCAATCTGCGTAGCATCGTATTTTTCACCGATTTTCTGAAGGTTAGGCCCCATGCCGCCTTCCATGTTTTTCCCGTGGCATCCCATGCAACTTGTTTGCGCTTTCCAAACGGCATCTGCTGTAAAGCTGGAGTCAGCAGGTGCTGGCGCAGCTGCGCTGGAGCCATGACCCGCGCCGCCAGAATCTTTACTGGACGGATGGTTGAGGGAGTGCTCATGATCGGCAGCCCATGTGAGGTAGAAAATCCCTACGAGAGCTGTCATCATCAGGCCTGTAGCAACCGGGCGTTTGGAAGGACGACGCTCTTTGCTTGTATCCAGCCAAGGAGCCAGCAGCAAAGCACCGAACGCGACGCCTGGTACGACAATCGTACCGAAGACGACCCAATCCCCCGCAGCCCAAGGGTATTTCAGCATTTGGTACAGGAACAGGAAGTACCAGTCTGGCAATGGAACGAATGACGTATCATTCGGGTTTGCCTTGTCAGTCAGCGGCGACGGATGGGAAACCGTCAGCACGAGGAAGCCAACCAAGCAAACAGCTGCCACCATCCACTCTTTCAGCAGGAAGTTAGGCCAGAACGGCTCTGTTTTTCCCGGAAAATCGGAGTAGGATGGAGAAATATTAGGGATACGCTTCGCCGATACTCGGGAATCTCCGACGAAGGTAGCATCTTTCTCTTGTTTTGCCATGCTATTTCCTCCTTTTTATCGAAGACCGATTATAGTGGACCCGAGATACCTTGCGAACGAATCATTACAAAGTGAGCTCCCAAGAGGCCGAGCAATGCGCCAGGCAGGAAGAACACGTGAATCGCGAAGAAGCGGGAAAGGGTTTGTGCCCCTACGATCTCTCCGCCTGTGAGCAACGTTTTCGCATAAGGACCGATGATTGGAACGGAGTTTGCGATCTCCAGACCTACCTTGGTCGCAAAGTATGCGGTGTTGTCCCATGGCAGCAGATAACCTGTGAAGCCAAGTCCCAGCATGACGAAGAAAATCAGCATACCCACAACCCAGTTCAGTTCGCGAGGCTTTTTGTATGCACCTGTAAAGAAAACACGCAAAGTATGTAGGAACATCATCACGATGACCAAGCTCGCGCCCCAGTGATGCATACCGCGTACAATTACCCCGAACGCTACTTCGTTCTGGAGGTATTTAACAGACTCGTATGCGTTAATGATGTCTGGCACGTAGTACATCGTCAGGAACATACCAGACAAGATTTGAATAACGGTAATAAAGAACGTTAGACCCCCAAAGCAGTAAACGAAAGCAGAGAAGTGGTGTGCCGGGTTCACGTGCTCAGGTACCTCATGGTCGGCCAAGTCGCGCCACATTGGCGTGATATTCAGGCGCTCATCGACCCAATCATACATTTTTTGCAACATCTTAGCCGTTCACCCCCGGACGAGGATTTGCCTTTATTTTACCCAAATACAACTTGCCGTCCTTCACTTCTGTCTCATACTCATCAAGAGATGCTGTTGGTGGTGTCCCCAGGATGTTTTCACCGTTAATGGTATAACGGCCCAAGTGGCATGGACAGAAATACTGGTTCGGATGATCGGGACTTTCGTTCCAGTTTACTGTACAGCCCAAGTGCTTACAGATCGGAGACAGAGCGAGGATTTCACCCTTTTCATTCTTCGTAACCCATGCAGATAAAGTCGTTTCAGATTCATACCAACCGTCCTTGGTATGCACCTTGAATTCAACGCGCTTTGGTACAGGACCGAACTCGTCCACAGAACCAACAGCCACTTTATCTCCACCTGCATGTCCCTGCAGCAAAGGATCGACCGCAAAACGAATCATAGGGGTAATCATGCCCGCAGCAAGGAACCCGCCAGTTCCCATAAGTGCGTAGTTCAAAAATGTACGTCTGGAAATTTCGCGTTTGTCGCCCATCTCTTTTTCCCTCCTTATCCTGTAAAATAGCGCTACGATGGCGTTTTCATACATATACACTAGGTCAATCCCAATCATAGCTAACGCCTATTAAGATGTCAAGAATGTCCAATGGACATGTCTGAACCCAACTACCGCCTGCGGAAAGATTGTTGCCATTTTGTCAAAATTTGCTCCTTGTTCCCCCCGTTTCCCTGTAGTATTACCGGAAAACGCTTTCTCTATTGCCCGCTCTTTTTCTGCCACAAGCGAATAATTTCTTTGCTCAGCACATCGACTGTCACCTCAAAACGCAGGGACGAGTCCAAATCTTCCTCGCCTACCGGAAGCATGAGCGTACCTGCCCCTTTTTGATCGCCGAAGCGAATATTGTCTCCGGAAAAATGCAAGGCGACGGTAAAAGCGAAGTCCGGCGGAGTCATTTGCTCTTGCTCTTCTGCGGCAAACCGATAGCTGAGCGGAAACAGCAATATCCTCCCTTTCAAGCGCTGTTCGATGCCCGCTGCCACATTCAGCAGGTAGTTCATGCGCAGTACATGGTCTTTCATATCAATCCCGTCCCTGTACAAATAAAGAGGGAGCAGCGCGGTGTCCACGTAAGGCCGCAGCTCCTCCCAATTTTCAAACTCGCTTACATTCCATTGCATAGAGTCGTCTCCTCTTTTTCTTGTAGATTCCGGAAACTAGCGTACCATGAATCGGCGGAGACTCGCAATATCGCTTCCTGCCAAGGATGTCAGGACTTTTCGTAGGCCATGATTTCTTTCAGTTCATCTGTCAAGCGGATAAACAGCTCTTTATTTTTGGCAGCCAACGCCTCGTCGATTTCCTCGTAGAGCGTCCGCTTGCGGTATTGCCGCATTTGCTCATCGATTACCATCTCGGAAAGCAACCCGGATACCATTTGATTGTTCGTTCCGTACGCGTTGGAATAGAAATTTGGCCACTCCATACCCATCCCTCACTTCAATAAAATAGTCGTTTCCGTAAAGCCGTTGTATTTTCGAAGCCAGGTCTGACTCGCATAGGTGGCGGTGTACAGCCACTGTTCAGGCTCGTCCTGGCCGACTCGAAGCAATCCGAGATGCACCATCATTTTGCAGACGCGATTCACCAAAATATCGGCGGGTGAATCGTAGTAAAACTCCTTGATCCACGCGAGCAGCGTGTTCATCAGCGATTCCTGCCGCACCCAGCCACCTGCTGCAAGCAGTGGAATCAGCTGCACAAGCATCGGCAAATTGGGGATCGCCCGTTTGTACAATCTCATCCAAAAACGGATCACATCGTGGTAAAGCTGATCGGTGTACGGCTGCTCCAGCCGCTCGCGGCCCGCCTCCGTAATCGCCACTCTTCCTTCCGCTTCCTCAATCCACTTGTTGTAGTAGCAAAAATCGTAGAGCAAGGAAAAGCGATCCGGGTACACATCAAAGTGCAGGCCGTAGCCAAAGCGCCATTTTTGCGGCAATAGCGGTTCTTCTTTTACGTACAAAAATTGAAACAACTGCTGCTGATGCCGTTTGTACATGCCTCCTTCAGCCGTTAGCGGAACAGGCTCCCGCTGAAGGAATTGTAAAAATTGCATGATATCGTCGCAAAGGGCGGTTCCTTCATCCCTGTACGCTTCCGGTCCCGGAACAACCAGCTCGTTTTGCTCGCGCCACTGATCCAGCCAGGCTTGTATGTACGGCTCACGGATGTCGAGCGGAATTTGATACTGTCCAATCGTCTTGCTTTTCGCCGGGAAGATCCAGCCTCTCTTCATGGCCATAGCCACGAACTTTCTGGCTTGTTCCTGCTTTTTTTCCTTTGCACTCTCCAGCGCCACTCCGGCTTTGGCCAGCAAATCCTCCAGCGACATGACAGTACGTTTGTCCAGCAGCAGTTGCAGCAAAAAATGGGTTTCTGTCTGCGAAAGCTGAGCGACTTCCTGCGAGATAGTCATCCGGTGGCGCAGACTGGACAAGAGGGTGGTGATTAGCTCGTTTTTGGAATGAAGGTTGCATTCGCATCCGTAGTGGTTGGCAATCTGATGGAGTTGCCGAATATCGGTATACACCAAAATCTCAGCCAAATTCATCTGTGCATCCCTTCTTTGCGATGGCTTTCTTGTCTTGTATCCATCATTCTTGCCAAAAAGCGGAAATATAAACAGGAAGCCACATGCGTGACTTCCTGTTCGTCGATTTTTTATATGCGCGTTTTACTCATCGTCTGCTTCGTGATCCCATTGGTCGTGCAGTTGCTGGTATTCTTTCGCCTCGTCGTACCGTCCCGCCTGCGTCAAGAGCGCAATCAGACGGCGGATCTGATCGAGATCGAAGCCGGACAGCTTCACATATTGTTTCAAGGCGTCGATAGCCTGTTCGGTTTTGCCCAGCGACAGGTAAATGTCTGCTGCCAACGGATACGCAGCGACGTATTCCTCATCAACCGCCTGCAAGGCAGTCACCAGCTCTACTGCTTCTTCCAGACGTCCTACATGAAAGCCCATCAGAGCCGTCCCATACAATACCTCCGGCGAGCGATCAAGCACCAACGCCTGGCGGAACACCTGGTACGCCTGCTCAAACTGGCCGCTTTGCGCCAGCGAGCGCCCTTTTGTCAGCAACAGCTCCAGGCTCTCGTGGCCTGCCTCCTCCAAAAGCTTCATCGCTACATCGTCTTCGCCAATACGGAAGTACAGGTTGCCGAGCGCCACCAAAATGTCCTGGTTGTCCGGCTCTTTTTGCCTTGCCTGCTCCAGATACTTCACCGCCACCTCATCCAAATCTTGCAACGCGTACAAATCTGCGAGCAACAGGTCAAGCTGAATGCTTTCGTAGCCCGATTCCTTGCATTCATAGAGCAAATGCTGCGCGGTTTCAAAATCGCTGGAATCAAGGGCAATTTCTGCAAGCAGCAGTTGGCACTCTCTGCGCAAGGACGGCTCCATGTCCGGATTTTTCTCCAACACCTCTGACAGCAGATTGCCCGCTACCTCCAAATGTCCCAGCCGGTACCACACCTCGGCCAGATACATCATCACATCCGGAAGATCCGCTCCGTGCTCTTGCACTTTTTGCAGAGCGGTCAAGCCCAGCTCCACCTCGTCGTTTTCAATCCGCTTGATTGCCTCGTCTATCACATACAGCCATTTTTTCGGCATCGTGTTCACCTCGTATGTATTTTGCTTGGGCCGTTTTCTGGTTGAAGAGCCACAAAAGACCGTCCGGGGACGGTCTTTGCATTCTTATTGATTTTATACCATTATGCACGAGTAAGCCAGCTCATTGTCAACACGGTTATCAAAATCCCGAATACGCTGAGCACAATCGGGTAATTGGGCTTGGCTGCATCTGCTGTAACAGGCTTGGCATCCAGCGGAACGATGGAAGCCGTCGCACTCGCAAGCGTGTCTTCCTGGGAGGAGAGCGGCTGCGCTTCTACGACGTATGTACCATCATCTGTTTGCATAGAAGAAGAAATGACTTGCGCCTTTGGCGAATTGATTTCCATGACTTCTCCGTTAATGACGAGGGCATTCGCATGCTCCGTCGAGCTCGTATTCACATATAGGGTAAACGTAAACAACATCAGCAAAAGTACGGCCACACTGGCTCCCATACGTCGCATTCTGGCTGTTACGCTGAAAATTTTTCTGCCGATCGGGATCGCCCACTTCTCCTCGGACAAAATCCGGGCCATGACCGCATCTACAATGGAACGGGATGGCGTAACGGAATGATACTCTTCCTTGTCCATCGCCATCCACTCGCCGCTGTCCGCCCAAAATTCGTAGTCGGAACGGCAAGCATAGCAGGAAGCCATATGATGGTCAACGCGGCGTTGCGTCACTTCGGGCAGCAGATTTTCGGCGTATTCAGGCAGAATTTCCTGCACTTCTTCACATCTCATCATCGATTCATCCCTTCAGCTTCATCCAATTTCGTGTCCAGGATGTAGGTTTCCAGCTGGCCTTTTATACTTTGCCGTGCCCGAAACAGCAAGGATTTCACGGAGCTGACAGTCAAATCGAGGATCGTGGCGATCTCAGTGTAATCCATTTGTTCGTACTCCCGCAAAATCAGGGCAGAGCGCTGCTTTTCCGGCAGATTGTTGATCGCAAGTCTGACCATGCTCTCCCGTTCGTTGCGCAACAAAACCTGCTCGGGCAAGGTCTTGGGAGAAGCCATCGGCACTTGCAGCGTATCGTCCAGATACACGTCGGAGTTGCGGCTTTTGCGCAATTCGCTGAGTACAGAGTTGCGGGCAATCGTATAGAGCCAGGTGGAGAAGGTTGCTTCTACATCTCGGAAAGAATGAATGCTCTTATACGCCTTGTAAAACGTCTCCTGACAAATGTCCTCAGCGATATGCTCCAGATGGGCCTGGCGCAAAAGGTGAGTGACAAATGAAAGGATCTTTTTTTCATAACGACGAATCAGTTCAGCATAGCATTCCAGATTACCTTCTTTAATCTCTCGGATAAGCTGGGAATCGGTCATAATCAGGATTACCTCCTTGCGATTCCGATCCCTCAGCGGCCTTTGTTATATTAGACTGCTGGGGATGTAAAAAGTTGCGCGACCTTACGATTCTTTTCTCGTCTCACTGCGGGAATCCTTCACGAAAAAACCCCCAATTTTGGGGTTAAATGACATAGGCGTTGGGCTTCGTGTCGAAAAGTCGTCTGCCCATCCCAATTGAAGAGCTAAACTGCGCGTTTCGATACATCCATCTGCCATTCGACATAACAGATGTTGGAAGATGTATTTCGCTAAAATTGAGAATAGTGGAAAGAACATCCTTTGTCAACCAGTTTTCCTTTTTCAGGAAGACAATATCAGCGTCTGCTCCCGGTGTCAAGCTTCCTTTTCGCGGATAAAGGCCGATTGCCTTGGCTACATTTGTCGAAGCAAGTCTGACGAGCAGACAAAGCAGCACCTCTGGCGGGCACCATCTCCGGCGATAATCAATGCGAACATCCTGCAAAGGGGCAGCGACCTGGCAGCTATGATAAAACCTCTGATATATATATCGGACAGCCCGGTCCGTTGTTTCAGCATTCAAACGGAAAATGTGCAAAAACGGGTCGTATTGTTTTTGTTCGAAGGCCGCTTGCGGATCAGCAATGACGGTACGCACCTGCCAGTATCGCGTGGCGTCCAGCCAAAGCTGTCGAATGAGATCGCGTTGTTCTTTTTTGACGGAAGCATCGTTTTGAATGTGCAAATGCAAAACCGTTTGTTTAGACGTATGAAGCTGCAAAAGCGTTTCCCATTTGATCGCGGAAATTTCTTCCGGGCATGTGATCGTGACATGAATGGAAGAAAGGCCAAGCTTGCCGTACTGCGCCACCGTCCCCGCCCGCAGTTGGGCAGCCTCAATCCCTACGTGCCAGGCGTAGTCGAGCGGGCTGTTGAAGTGCCTTGTCTGCTGGTATGCAAGCTGCGGACTGCTCATCCATGACTCCGGGCGCAACACGTCCACGAAACTCGTGCACCCGCTCCTGACCAGTTCACGCATGACGTCTATGTACGTCTTCCGATCTTTTATCTTATACAGCGATCGGGACGGAAGTGCGACGAAGCCGGGCAAAAGATACATGCCCGACGCGTCCACCTCTTCGAATACGGTCATCGCTGTTTTTTTGGTCAATGTATCCCTGGCGATGCGAACAATTTTTCCGCCTGAAATCCAAATATCTGCTTCTTTGATTCCGTACGCTGTGACTACGGTTCCCCCTCGAATGACCATTGCTTGCTTCGGCATGCTTGTCCCCTCCTGGCTGGCATCGAGCTGCAATTTGTACGAGCATATGCCGGGACAAGGAAAAAATGACAAAAAAAAAAGACCGCTGTTGATTGTAAGCGCATTCAAACAGCGGTAGCACACGTGTGCTAATTATATTATTGGATAGGAGTGGAGAGAAACCATACTGTAGTTTTATAATAAACGGAATGAAAGCGCTTGTCAAATCATTTTTACTAAAAAGCGCCAACCCCCTGCAAAGATTTCAGGACAGTTGGCAAACAGGCGAAGGAGCCCGCCGATTTGCGAGCGGCAGGCTCCTTTTCGTCTGTTCTATTGTTGGCAGATGCTGGCAAGCAGTTCCTCGAATCCAGGGAACGATACATTGATCGCTTCCTCGTTTTCGATTCCCGTCTCGCCCGTTGCCGAAAGCCCGGCAATCGCCATCGCCATACCAATGCGGTGGTCGCCCATGCTGTCGATAACCGCACCTGTCAGCGCTGTCTCACCTTCGATAATCATTCCGTCCTCGGTCGGGGTAACACGACCGCCAAACTTGGAAAGCTGGCTTGCGACAGTCGCGATGCGGTCGGTTTCTTTGACCTTCAGCTCTTCCGCGTCGCGGATCACCGTCTTGCCTTTTGCCTGGGTCGCCATGACCGCAATCACCGGAATCTCGTCGATCAGCCGCGGAATCATATCGCCGGCGATCTCGATGCCGTGCAGCTGTGAATGGGTCACGAGCAAATCGGCAACCGGCTCTTCATTTACGACGCGCTCATTAAGCAGCTCCAGACGGCCGCCCATCGCCTTGACCACATCGATAATCCCGGTGCGGCTCGGATTGACTCCGACATTTTCAATCAACAGCGAGCTGCCGGGAACGACCATGACCGCTGCAATCAAAAACGCAGCTGAGGAAATATCCCCTGGCACAGAGATTGCTCGTCCTGTCAGTTTTTGTCCGCCCTCCACGGATACCGTCAGCCCGTCGCGCACGACAGAGACGCCAAATGCTTGCAGCATGCGCTCGGTGTGGTCGCGGGACAGATGCGGCTCCGTGACGCTGGTCACGCCGTTCGCCTGCAAGCCTGCAAGCAAAATCGCCGACTTGACCTGTGCGCTGGCTACCGGAGACTGGTAAGCAATCCCCTCCAGCTTGCCGCCGCGAATGGAAAGCGGCGTAAACTCCCCGTCTTTTCTGCCGTCAATTTTCGCTCCCATCTGGCGCAGCGGTCCGATCACACGGCGCATCGGGCGTTTGGCAATCGACTCATCGCCTTCCAGCACGACGTGAAAAGGCTGTGTCGCCATAATCCCGGACATCAAACGGATCGTCGTCCCGGAGTTGCCCACATCGAGATGCTGCTCAGGCTCCTGCAGACCGTACCAGCCTTTTCCGTAGACGGTCACTTTGTCGCCTTGCTGCTCAATCTCGATGCCCATGCGCCGGAAGCAACTGATCGTGCTCAGACAATCAGCGCCGGGCAAAAAGCCTTCAATCGTCGTAACACCTTCTGCCAGCGCACCGAACATGACAGCACGGTGCGATATGGATTTATCTCCTGGAACACGCACGGTCCCTGCAATTTTTTTGGCTTGACGAACTCGAAGCACAGTTCCACTCCCCTTTTTCTCTATTCGCAATCAGTCATGCTGTGAAGCGTCTTCGTTGTAAAGCGTGTTTGTATAAAAATAACTCATGGACGCCTGTATACATTGTAATCGAAAAAGCGCAGAAGTTCCTCCCCTTTTTCCATTTCCTCCTGGGAGTGGAAGGTGATGCGCAGCGCTCCGTATATGTCTTCTCGCGTCTCCCTGATTTGCAGGTTGGTAATGTTGATCTGCTTTGCCCCCAAAAGCGTCGTGATCCGTCCAATCTCTCCCGGATGGTCGGGAATGTCGATGTACAAGTCGTTCAGCGGCGGCAATGCTCCGGTTTTACGTTCCGGCAAGCCGTCGCGGAAGTCGCGCGCAGTCTGGAAGAACCGTTCAATTCCTTCCGGATCGCCCTCTTCCACAAGCTCAATGACATCCTCGAGCGCCTTTGTCCAGTCTTTGGCGATTTTCAAGAGAGGCTCACGGTTTTGCAACAGCACGTCACGCCACATTCGCGGATTGCTGGACGCGATGCGCGTAATGTCGCGGAAGCCTCCTGCCGCCAGGCGTGAATGCCAGGCGTTTTCCTCATCGTAGTTTGCCACTAGATTGACCAGCGCAGATGCCAGCACGTGCGGGAAGTGACTGACCGCGCCCACCACCTGATCGTGGGTATCGGCGTCCATTTGCACGACTTTTGCCCGTGTCAGCGACAGCAACTCGGTCAAGCGCTCCACTTTTTCAGGCGGAGTGCCCGGTGCCGGAGTCAATACGTAGTAGGCGTTTTCGAGAAGCCTGTCGGAAGCTGCCTCGACCCCTGACTTGTGCGAGCCTGCCATCGGGTGTCCCCCGATAAACGTCACGCGCTCCGAAATGACCTCAACAGCGTGTCTCACGATACCGGATTTGGTGCTGCCCACGTCTGTCACGATGACATCTGGCTGCAGCTCCATGTCTTTGAGCAACGGCAAGGTGGCCACGATCTGCTCTACGGGTGAGGCGAGAAAAATGACATTCGCTTCCCGGACGGCCGTCTGCAAATCAGTCGTGCCCGCATGAATGACTCCAAGGGTCAACGCTTTATCCAAAGGTTCCTGACGTACATCGTAACCGACGACCCGAATATTGGGGTCCCGTCGCATCGACAAAGCGATCGAACCGCCGATCAATCCGACTCCGATTACAGCGATGGTGATTTTTTTCATCTCCAGTTCCTATCCTTCCTTGTTTGCGTAGACAAAGATGCCGGGGTTCGCCCGGCATCTTTTGACCGTTATTTCAATGCGCCAGTCACAATTTCTTTCAACACAGACAACAGCTTTTCGTTCTGCTCTTTGGTTCCCACAGTGATCCGCTGGTATCCAGGGAAGCCGAGGGCATTTCCCGAACGCACGATGATGCCCTGTGCCAGCAGCTTTTTGAACACTTCATCCGAATCTTTTTTCAGGTCGACCAGGATGAAGTTGGTCTGCGACGGGAAGTACGAAAGTCCCCACTCGTCAAAAGCGTCTGTCAACTGCTTCAGCCCTTCGCGGTTGCGCTCGCGGCACGTGACAACGAACTCCTGATCGTGCAGAGCCGCGCGAGCTGCTACTTGACCAAGCGCCCCTGTGTTGAACGGCTCGCGCACGTGCTCCAACGCAGACACCAGCTCTTCGGAAGCGATGCCGTAGCCGACGCGCAGCGATGCCAGACCGTAAATTTTGGAGAACGTCCGCAAAATAATCAGATTCGGATACTGATCGAGCAGCGGAACAGTTTGTGGATATTCCGGATCAACAACATACTCGTAATAAGCTTCATCCAGCACAACGAGAACGCTGCGCGGCACTTTTTCCAGGAACGCTTCCAGCTCTTTCGCAGTCACGATGGTGCCGGACGGGTTGTTTGGATTACATACCCAGACCACTTTCGTCTTTTCGTTGATGGCTGCTGCCATCGCTTCCAGATCGTGAACGCCGTTTTTCAGCGGAACCTCGATCAGCTCTGCCCCTTCGATAATCGCGTTGGAGCGATATTGGGAAAAGGTAGGGGTAGCCATGACTGTATTCGTGCCTTCACTCAAAAAAGCGCGAGCAATCATCAGCAAATTTTCATCGGAACCATTTCCGAAAATGAGTTGACCGGGCTTCACGCCAAGGAATTCAGCCAAATCCCAGCGCAGGCTGAGACTTGCGCCATCCGGGTAAAGAGCGAGACTGTCCAGTTGCTCCGCAATGGCCGCCTTCGCCTTAGGCGAGCAGCCGTAAGGATTCTCGTTGGACGCCAGCTTGATTACTTCTGTCAAACCAAACTCCCGTTTGACATCTTCAATAGGCTTCCCTGGCTGATAAACAGGGGCATTGAGTATGCGTTGTTTCGGTTGCATCCACGTTCACTCCAGTCACGTTTTTCCCACTATTGTAGCGCACTCACCAACTGTTGTACAAACGTTTTTATTTTTTCAACAGCTTCCGGCATGTGAGCTGGATCTTTCAGTTGGTCCTGGTGCTTCTCAATCTCCTGCACAATCGCACTGCCCACGATCACGCCGTCTGTATGCGACGCTACGGCCCGCACCTGTTCTGGAGTAGAAATGCCGAATCCGACAGCAGTCGGCGCCGTCGTGCTCGCTTTTACCCGCTGCAAAAAGTCCGCCAAGTCTTCGCGCAGTTCTGCCCGCGCTCCCGTCACACCGAGCGACGAGACACAGTAGAGAAAGCCTGTCGCCTGCTCCCCGATCGTTTTGATCCGCGTATCAGACGTTGGCGCAACCAGCGAAATGACGTGAAGGCCGTTTTGTTTTGCGGCGGCCACAGCTGGGCCGTTTTCTTCAATCGGCAAATCCGGGATGACGACGCCGTCTGCACCATGCGCGGCCAGGTCGGCGAAAAAGCGTTCGATGCCGTATTGCAGGACGGGGTTGAAGTACGAAAACAGGACGATGCCCGCTTCTACCCCCGACTCTCGCAAGCGGGACACCAGCTGCAAGGCGTCTGCTATCGACACGCCGTGTTGCAGCGCCCGTTGCGAAGCACGCTGAATCGTCGGGCCATCTGCCAACGGATCGGAATACGGAACGCCCAGTTCGATGATGTCAGCTCCGGCGTCCACCATCGCGCGCACGAGGTGAAACGTCGCTTCCGGCGTCGGATCTCCGACAGTAATAAACGGGATAAACAGCTTGCGGCTGCGGTCCGCAAACAGACGGTCAATTCGGTTCGTTGCAGTTGTCGTCATCATGCCTCTCCCCCTTCTGTGCGCTCCGCCAGGGCTTCCTGAATGGTCAGTACGTCTTTGTCCCCGCGTCCCGACAGGCAGATGACGATGATCTTCTCCGGCGACATTTGCGGAGCGCGCTTCATGACCTCAGCAATCGCGTGGGCGCTCTCCAGT
This sequence comes from Brevibacillus gelatini, assembly GCF_003710935.1. Taxonomy (GTDB): domain Bacteria; phylum Bacillota; class Bacilli; order Brevibacillales; family Brevibacillaceae; genus Brevibacillus; species Brevibacillus gelatini. Next base: position 314,039 of record NZ_RHHS01000017.1, on the reverse strand, counting down.
GCAGGAATGATTCCTTCGGTGCGGCACAAAAGCTCGACGGCCGCAAGTGCCTCCGCATCGGTTACGGACGTATACGTCACTCTCCCAGTATCTTTCAAATAGGCATGCTCCGGACCGACGCCCGGATAGTCCAGCCCCGCCGAGATGGAGTGCGCTTCCTGCACCTGTCCGTGCTCATCCTGCAGCAAGTAGGTGAGCGAGCCGTGAATCACGCCTGGGCGTCCAAGCGTCAAGGTCGCGGCATGCTTGTCTGTACCGATTCCTTTTCCTGCTGCTTCCACGCCGCGAAGCGCAACTGACTCATCCTGAATGAACGGATAAAACATCCCGATCGCATTGCTGCCGCCGCCTACGCAGGCGACTACTTCGTCTGGCAGCTTGCCGAGCTGCTGCAAAATTTGCTGGCGCGTCTCCTCCCCGATAATTTTCTGGAATTCGCGCACCATGTACGGATACGGATGAGGGCCGACAACCGAACCAATCACGTAAAACGTTTCCTCTACGTGCGAGACCCAATGGCGAATCGCCTCGTTCGTCGCGTCCTTCAATGTCCGCGAGCCGGATACAGCCGGAATGACTTCCGCTCCCAACAGCTTCATGCGAAAGACGTTCAGCGACTGGCGGCGAATGTCTTCCTCGCCCATGAACACTTTGCAGGACAGCCCGAGCTTCGCGGCAACAGTAGCGCTGGCAACGCCGTGCTGCCCCGCTCCCGTCTCCGCAATAATCGCTTTTTTGCCCATGCGCTTTGCCAGAAGCGCTTGTCCGAGCGCGTTGTTCAGCTTGTGCGCCCCGGTATGATTGAGGTCTTCGCGCTTGAGGTAAATTTGCGCCCCGCCGAGCGCCTCCGTCAGCCGCTCCGCATACGTCAATGGTGTCGGGCGACCCGCGTATTTATTGAGCAGTTCGTTCAGCTCCGCTGCGAACTGAGGATCACGTCGCGCTTCCTCAAAAGCAGTCTCCAGCTCGTGCAAAGCATTCATCAGTGTCTCCGGCACGTATTTTCCACCGAATGCGCCAAACCGTCCGTTCTCGTCAGGCACGACCCGCGTGGTTGTCTGTATATTGCTTGGCATGCGCCTTCACCCTCTCCACCAGTTTTTTTATCTTTTCTCCGTCTTTCTCTCCATCCGTCTCTACTCCGCTGGACACGTCGATCATGGCAGGCTGGTACGTGCCGATCAGTTCGGCTACGTTTTCTGCATGAATCCCGCCTGCGATGATGCAGTCTGCGTCCTTGCATTTCACTTGTAACTGCGGAATTTGTTCCCACGAAAACTTTTTCCCGGTACCTCCTGCCTGTGCCGGGTCGTACGTATCGAACAAAAAGGCGCTCACGATTCCCCGATACGCTTCCAGCGCCTTGGCAGCATCCGTATCGCCGCCGACAGCCAAGGCTTTCCATACTGACACCGAAAACCGTTCGCGAACTTGTCGGCAAAATTCCGGCGTCTCCTGACCGTGCAGCTGAATGACAGACAGCGGTGCTTCTCTCAGCACTTCATCCAGCTCCTCCATCGTCGGATTGACAAACACGCCGACAGCCGGCGGGTGGCCGGGAACGGCAGCGAGCAGTCTCCCTGCCGTTTTCGCGTCTACCCTCCGCTTGCTTGGGGCAAACACCAGTCCCACATAGTCGACCCTGAGCTCTTTTAACAGCGCAAGCGTCTTTTCGTGCTTGATCCCGCAAATTTTCAGCCGGGTCACAAGCTCACCCCCGCCTTGCCGCCTTGCGCGGCTCCGACCAGATCGAGAACGGCCTGCTTCACATCAGGCTGGCGCATGAAATGCTCGCCGACCAAAACCGCGCGTGCCCCTGCCTGTCTGACGTTTTCCACATCCGCCGCAGAAGAAATGCCGCTTTCACTGACCACCGTCAGGGAAGCAGGCAGTTCGGCAAGCAAGTTGTGCGTCACAGCGAGATCGGTCTGAAACGTATGCAGGTTGCGGTTATTGATTCCGAGCAGCTTCGGCTCCATCGCGCGGAAAACAAGCTCGCATTCGCGCTTGTCGTGCACTTCGACGAGGACATCCATCCCAAGCTCTTCTGCCGTCTGGGACAGATGCCGCAGTTGCTCGTGCGTGAGAATCGCTGCGATAAGCAAGATGCAATCCGCTCCGGCTGCCCGCGCTTCCACTACCTGAATCTCTTCGATGAGAAAATCTTTGCGCAACAACGGACGGTCTACGGCTTCGCGAATGCCCTGCAAATACGCAAGACTGCCCTGAAAAAAAGATTCGTCGGTCAAGACGGACAAGCACTCGGCCTCAGCCTCCTGATACGACCGCGCAATCGCGAGCGGATCAAAGTCCGGGCGAATCAGCCCTTTGGACGGCGAAGCCTTTTTCACTTCCGCGATCACACTGACGGGACGCGCACTTTGTACCAGCGCCTGGCGAAAGCCGCGTGGAGGCTCTTGCGCTTTGGCTTGCTGCAGCAAGGCAGCTACCGTCGTCTCTTTTTGCAGGCGGGCGATTTCCTCACGTTTCTTTTCCACGATTTTATGAAGCATGAATCATCCCTCCTGCAATTTGCTGTATATGTTCCAGCTTGCGCATGACGAGGCCGTCGTCAATCAGCTCCGCTGCCCGGATCACGCCTGCTTCAATCGAGCGGACGCGATCAGCCAGGTAGAGAATCGCTCCTGCATTCAGGAGCACGATGTCGCGCGCTGCACCGCGCTTGCCAGCGAATACATCGCGAATGATTGCCGCGTTTTCGACTGCGTCTCCGCCGCGCAGCGCCTCTTTTTCGTGGCGGTGCAATCCGAACTGTTCCGGATTGATCTCATACGTGTGAATCTCGCCGTCACGCAGCTCCGCGATCTGGCTGGTTCCCGTCACGGTCAGCTCATCCAGCCCGTCTGAGCCAGCCACGACCAGCGCCCTTTCTACATGCAGCTCGCGCAGGACAGCCGCGACAGTTGGCAGCAGCTTTACGTCATAGACGCCCATGAGCTGATGGCTGGCATTTGCCGGATTGGTCAGCGGACCGAGCAGGTTGAATACGGTGCGCACGGCCAGCTCCTTGCGCGGACCTGCTGCATGCTTCATCGCCTGATGATAGAGCGGCGCGAACAAAAAGCACAGGTTGGTGGCGCGCAGGCAGTCAGCGGCATCCTTTGGCGACAGGTTGACCGGAATCCCCAGCTGTTCGAGGACATCTGCACTGCCGCTTCTGCTCGACACAGCCCGGTTGCCGTGCTTGGCGATCCGCACGCCATCGCTTGCCGCCACAATCGCGCTTGCTGTAGAGATATTGAACGTATTGCTGCCGTCCCCGCCTGTGCCGCAAGTATCGACCAGCCCCGGCATCTCGATTGGAAAACGCATCGCCCGGGCGCGCATCGCCTTCGCAAACCCGATGATTTCCTCAACCTGCTCTCCCTTGAGCCGCATGCTTGCCAAAAAGGCTCCGATCTGGGCGGGCGTTGCCTTGCCGTCCATGATTTCTCCCATCGCTTCCTCCGCGATTGCCCGCGTCAGGTCGTTTCCCCGCAAAATTTGCTCCAATGCATAGGTCAGCATGGCAATACCTCCTTGCGCACAAATAGCTGTTCTGCTTTTTCCAGGGCCGAGATCATCGCGGCCGCCTTGTTCACTGTCTCCTGGTATTCGTTTGCCGGAATCGAGTCGGCAACGATGCCTGCTCCGGCCTGCACATGTGCGTACCCATCCTGGAAAAACAACGTCCGGATCGTGATACAGCTGTCGAGCGAGCCATCGAAGGAAATGTAGCCGATTGCTCCCGCGTACAGGTGACGCGCATCCGGTTCCAGCTCGGCGATAATCTCCATCGCCCGCAGTTTTGGCGAACCGGAGACGGTCCCGGCCGGAAAGGCGCTGAGCAGGGCGTCAAAGGCGTGCAGCCCCTCGCGCAGCTTGCCCGTCACGTGCGACACCATGTGCATCACATGCGAGTAATTTTCAATGACCAAGGCCTCTTCCACGCGGACACTGCCGTAAGCCGACACCTTGCCGACGTCGTTGCGGCCGAGATCGAGGAGCATGTAGTGCTCGGCCCGTTCCTTTTTGTCCGCCAAAAGGTCTGCCGCCAGTTCCTCGTCCTCTTGTGGGGTCGCGCCTCTTTTCCGCGTTCCGGCGATCGGGCGCATCTCGACTTTTTCATCCTCCACCCGAACGAGCAGCTCAGGCGACGTACCGACCACTGTCTCGCCCTCGTATTCGAGATAGTACATGTACGGCGAAGGATTGAGCGTGCGCAGCAGTCTGTACACGGCAAACGGGTCCACGTCGGTCTTGACGGAAAAGCGTTGCGAGAGCACGACCTGAAAAATATCGCCTGCCGCGATATACTCCTTGGCTTGCTCGACCATTCGCTCAAACTGCTCGCGGCTCATGTTCGGCTCGACGTTGAGCGGAGCGGGGGAGCCGGTTTCTACCTGGATGCGGCTGTCCACCTCCAACGGAGCAGTTACCATTGTTGCGAGCTGCTCCAGCCTTTCGCAGACTAGCCTGTATTTTTCGTCAATTACTTCGGCGGAATCTCCCGGCTCTGCGTGCAGGTTGACGATCAACTGAATTTCCTGCTTCAGGTGATCGAATGCGATCATCTCGTCGACGAAGAGAAAACGCATATCCGGCACGCGTACTGCCTCCTGGCGGTGCGCCGGCAAATCTTCAAAATAGCGCAGGGTGTTGTAGCCAAAAAAGCCTACGGCCCCGCCGCTCAACCGGGGAAAGCCGGGAAGCTTCGGACTTTTGAAGCGGTCTGTCTCCTGGCGCAAAAAGTTGACGGGATTGCCTGTCAAAGTGACGCGCTCTCCGCTTCGCTTGACGACGGAGATGTCTTCGCCTTTTGCTTCCACGACTTGAAAAGGATTCATCCCGATGAACGAATAGCGGGCCCAACGCGCTCCGCCTTCCACGCTTTCCAGCAAAAACGAATCACTCGTACGAATCTTCTGATACAAACGGATGGGTGTCTCCTGGTCAGCCAGCAGCTTCAAGCTCACAGGGATCAGGGAATAGGATGCTGAAAGGTTCTGGACCTCAGCAAGGGAGGGAAAATACATGAACTCTCATCTCCTTTTTAGTGGGAGCGAAAAGGGAGAAAAGCCGCCTTTTCACTGCCCGCTTCCTAGAGCGAGAGGTAGGGGGAGAAAAATATACAAAAAAACCCAGTGACAGAACTGGATTGGGTAGACAAATATGTACCCAGCCTGCTCTTCTCTCCTCAACCTGACTCTTCTCAACTCTGCTCTACTCATTCTCAACTCAGCCGGTATAGGCTCTTCCTTTTCGGAAAACGAGGCGCTCTCGTTTCACTTATGGTAAAAGAGAGCGCCCTCTTTGTCAACTGCGATTTGTCAAATCCGGGCGAAGCTTGACTGCTTCCCGCAAAAAAACGTGCTGAATCTCTTTTGCCGACTTCTCCGTGTTGACGTGCATCATGACGCGAATACAGAGGGGCAAGCTGCCCGGCACGGGAATTTCCCGCGCGCACATCAGCGGAACATACTGCCAGGCTTCCCCTGTCAAAAGACGCGCCGCCTGGGCGGGAAATGCCGCAGACAAATCCTCTGTCGTCGTGATGATGATGCTGCCGATGTCTTCCGGATTGACCTCATTGCGCGTCACCATTTCCTCCAGCAGCCACTTGGTTGAAGAGACAATCTCTTCCCGCGTATCTGCTTCTACTGTAACCGCGCCTCTGATTCCTCGCATTCCCATTACAAAGCCTCCGCTTCTTCACTCATTACTGTCAGGATGAGCTGTTCGTCTACGTTTTTCACAATTTCCGCCTGCCCGATTGCGCGCGGCAATACGAGGGCAAGCTTGCCGCCAACGGTTTTCTTGTCCCGCTTCATCGCATCAAGCACCTCTTGCGGCAACAGTCCTTTTGGCCAGGCCGTCGGCAAGTGGTACAGGCTGAGCAGGTGCTTCGTGCGATCGTACACACCGCTTTTCGCAAAGCCGATTCGCTCCGCTACTTTGGCGGCGATGCACATCCCGATGGCAATGGCTTCGCCGTGATTCAACGTCGAGTAGGCCGACAACGCCTCAAACGCATGACCGAAAGTATGTCCCAGGTTCAAGAGCGCACGCTGGCCCTGCTCGGTTTCGTCGGCAGAGACAATCGCAGCCTTGACCGCACAGCCTTTTTCAATCGCCTTCCCTAACAATGCTGAGTCAAGCTCCCACAGGCGGGCGGCGTTCTCCTCCAGCCAATCGGCGAAGGAGGCGTCCGAAATCAGGGCGTGCTTGATAACTTCGGCAAACCCTGCCGCCACTTCGCGCTTGGGCAAGGTATGCAGTGCTTTCGTGTCATAAATGACAACGCGCGGTTGATGAAAAGCACCGATCAAATTTTTCCCCAACGGGTGATTGATCGCCACTTTCCCGCCGACCGAACTGTCGTGCGCAAGCAACGTAGTCGGCAACTGAACAAAGTCAATGCCGCGCATAAACGTTGCCGCCACAAAGCCAGCCAGGTCGCCCACGACGCCGCCGCCCAGGGCGAGAATCGCGGATTTGCGGTCCAATCCGGCCTGGATCGCTTCCGTCATCAGCCGTTCATAGACAGCCAGACTTTTCGATTGCTCGCCCGCTTCCACGATGCTCGCAGTCGCATCGTATCCGGCAGCGCGAAGAGCATCACGCAGCGGTTCGAGGTAACGGGCCGCCACGTGCTCATCTGTAATAATCATGAGCTTGCTTGTGGAGACAACACCTGCCTCCGCAAGCAGTTCAGGTACATGCTGCAAGAGAGAATCACCGATTACAATCTCGTAGGAGCGCTCGCCAAGCTCTACTGTCAGTCTGTTCGTATTCATTAGAATTTCTCCGTGTAGGCGCGATATTCACGTACGTTTTCGATCATGTCGTCCATCGAATCGCTCGGGAATTTTTCACACATCGCCTGCGCGATCTCCCATGCGACTACCGCTTCCGCTACGACGCTCGCTGCCGGAACCGCGCAGCTGTCGGAGCGCTCGATGCTGGCGGAAAACGGCTCCCGGGTGTCGATGTCCACGCTCATGAGCGGCTTGTACAGTGTCGGAATCGGCTTCATCACGCCGCGCACGACTACCGGCATTCCGTTTGTCATGCCGCCCTCCAAACCGCCTGCGCGGTTCGTTTTGCGGCTGTAACCAGATTCTTCGTTCCAAATGATTTCGTCATGGACCTGGGAGCCTTTCAAGCCTGCCGCCTCAAACCCGATGCCGATTTCCACTCCCTTGAACGCCTGAATGCTCATGATCGCCTGGGCCAGTCGTCCGTCGAGCTTGCGATCCCATTGTACGTGGCTGCCAAGACCAATCGGCACGCCTTCCACAATGACTTCGACCACTCCGCCAAGGGAATCGCCGTCTTCTTTTGCCTTGTCGATTGCCGCCATCATGAGCGGCTCCGCTTCCTTGTCCAGACAACGAACGGGCGATTCTTCCGTGCGGGCGATCAGCTCTTCCAGGCTGACGTCCTGGCGCTTCGCCACCACATCGCTGATCTGCAAAACATGTCCGCCGATCCGGATGCCAAAAGCCGCGAGCAACTGGCGAGCGACAGCACCTACAGCCACACGGATGGTCGTTTCCCGGGCACTGGAACGTTCCAGAATATTTCGCATATCGCGCTGATGGTATTTAATCGCGCCATTCAGGTCAGCGTGGCCTGGGCGCGGGCGAGAGACGCGGCGTTTTTCCTCTGCGCCTTCTTCTACCGGCTCGGCACTCATGATCGTTTGCCAGTGCGCCCAGTCCTTATTTTCAACGACCAGTGTAATCGGCGCCCCTGTCGTATAACCGTGGCGCACGCCGGACAAAATTTTCACCTGGTCTTTTTCAATCTGCATTCTGCGGCCACGTCCATGACCTTTTTGGCGACGTGCCAACTGTTCATTGATTGCCTCAACGGAAATCGGCAGGTTGCTTGGAACTCCCTCGATGATTGCCGTAAGCTGCGGACCGTGAGATTCCCCTGCTGTCAAGTAACGCATCTCTTCCTTCCTCCATCCTCCAGGCAGCTCGTATCCCCAATTCGGGTCGCTGTCCTTTATCACTTTTAAGCGCTATAATATCATACCTGTCCCGCTGTGGGAACACAAAAGTGGCAACCTGCTGAAAAACGTTTCGCTTGCAGGAAAAAACGCCCCTCCGTCGGGAGAAGCGCTTCGCTTACAGATGGTGCTGGTTCAAAAAGGATCGACCATCAAAAAAGGATTGGGACTTAGTGGCCTTCTGGAATGATCCACGCGCAGCAAATCATCCAGTTGCGTCTTTTCAGCCCCGAGTATTTGCCCGCATTCTTGCAACGTAATCAAACCGCGTCGGTACGCTTCGATGACCTTGTGCTTATCCATCTGCTGCCTCCCTTGGCTAAGTAAGTATTCCTAGTCTTGGGAAAAAAGGGCAGGGTTATACAGATGGCCGTGGGGATTTATCCCATTTTCCGATAAAAAAACGTATCCTCCGCCTCCAGCTGATACTGCTGCGGCTGGAAAATTTGTTCCGTACTGCCGACAAACAACACGCCGCCCGGTTTGAGCGCCCGGCTGAACTTGTGGTACAGCTCATGCTTGGCCTCTTCCGTGAAATAGATCATCACATTGCGGCAAATGATGAGATCGAACTGCGTGTCGAATGAATCTGCCAGCAGGTTGTGCTTTTTGAACGTGACCCGTCTTTTCACTTCGTCGGTAATCCGGTAACTGAGCGCGTCCTTGACGAAATACTTCGCGACCAGCTCTTTCGGACAATCCTGCAGGGAACGGTCCGTATAGACACCTTGCTTCGCCTTGGCCAATGCTCCCTCGTCGATGTCGGATGCCAGGATCGTTCCGTCCAGGTGCTTGCGCAGCAGGATCAGCGAGAGCGTGTACGGCTCCTCGCCGGTGGAACAAGCGGCACTCCAGCATTTGATGCGCGACGATTGCTTGGCAAGCCGCGGCAGGATCTTGTTTTCGAGAACCTCCCAGCGTCCGGGGTTGCGGAAAAACTCCGAGACGTTGATCGTCATCCGATCGAGAAATTCGTAAAACAGTTCCTTGTCCTTTGCGATCGCATCGAAATATTGGACAAAAGTGTTATAGCCCCGCTTTTGCCGCAACGAAGTCAGGCGCCGCTTCATCTGTGCTTCTTTGTAGAGGGCAAGATCAATTCCGGTCATTTTTTTAACGCTAGCGATAAATTGCAGAAAGTCCTTGTCTTCCATACAGAATTGTACCCCCTTGAAAACTCTTAACTCTTTGTTTTCGCTAATTTTCGCCAAAATCCTATCTCTTCGCGAGCAGATTTTGACGAAAAAAAGAAAAAACCCCAATCATGGGGTTTTTCCAGCCGTTTATCTTAGATCCAGCGTTGGATTGTTTTCTCGTAGGAGAGAACTTCGTCAGCGGAGAACCAGAGGCCGATTTCACGCTCAGCGCTTTCTGGGGAGTCGGAACCGTGGATGATGTTCATGCCAACGGAAGTCGCGAAATCGCCGCGGATGGTACCAGCAGCTGCGTCCAATGGGTTGGTTTTGCCCATCATCGCACGAGCAGTGGCAATCACGTTGTTTCCTTGCCATACCATTGCGAATACTGGACCGGAAGTGATGAAGTCAACCAGTTCGCCGAAGAATGGGCGCTCTTTGTGCTCTGCATAGTGTTTTTCAGCCAGTTCGCGGCTTACGTTCATCAGCTTTGCACCAACGAGTTGATAGCCTTTTTTCTCGAAACGGGACACGATTTCGCCGATCAGGTTACGTTGTACGCCGTCAGGTTTTACCATAAGGAACGTTTTTTCCATAGTAAGTATGCCTCCATCAAAGCTATGTATTGGTGTATGCAACACCAACGAAAATTTTATCAAAACTGGGGTGGCCAAGCAACAGGCTGACCGTCAAATTCACATTAAAATTTGCGATCAATGATGTAGTTGGCAATTCCTGTCAAAGACGTTTTCGCCTGTGTGTTGGGCAGGTCGCTGAGAACAGCATGTGCGCGGGCGATATAACGCTCGGCCAGCCGCTGGGAAAAGGCGATGCCTTCGTCCTGGCGCACCAGGCGAATCGCTTCGTCTGTATGCTCCCAAAACGTGTTTTGCCTGATCCATTCCTGGAACTGCCCGCTCGCCTTGCCGTGGTATGCCGTGTAGAGCGCCGGCAGCGTGATGTTGCCGTGCAGAAGATCGCTGCCCGCCGGTTTCCCCAACTGCTTTTCCGTTCCCGTAAAATCGAGAATATCATCGGTAATTTGAAAAGCCATTCCGACGTTGTAGCCGTACCAGTACATTTTTCGCACCAGCTCTTCGCTGGCGCCGCTTGCCACGGCCCCGAGCTGACAGCTGATCGCGATCAACAGCGCCGTTTTCCGCTTGATTCTGCGCAAATACGTGCGGAAGCTTTGATCCCAGTTCTTCAAATCCTTTACCTGCTCAATCTCGCCCTTGCACACCTCGACAATGGCGTTGGAGAGAATCTGGTGCAGTTTCGGATTCGGCAACTGGGAAGCAACAGCCAGTGCGCGTGCAAAAATGTAATCGCCCGCGTACATCGCCACCTTGTTGTCCCATTTCATGCGAACCGTGTCTTTGCCCCGCCGCTTGTCCGCATCGTCAATCACATCATCGTGCACCAATGAAGCCATATGAATCAGTTCAAGCGGAACGGCTACATGCTTCAAAACTTTTACATCGTAATGGCCCCACTTGCCGCCGAGCAGCACAAACACCGGACGGATGCGCTTTCCCCCGGCTTTGAGCAAATGAGTCGAGGATTGATACAGCTCGCGAACGTCTGTATCGATCGATTTTTCCAGTTCATCCTCAATGTACTGGACGTCCTTTTTCATTTTGAAGTAAATATCGACCAGGTTCATCCGTTATCCGTTCCACCTATCTCGCAAGCGTAATATTCGTCTTGTGGCCATCCGCCTGCCACAACTCGACGGTCGCGGGTGCCGCCAGAAGCCCCAGCTCCGCCGCGCATCGGTAATAATACTCCAGTCCCACTCGCTGCACTTCGCCAAAATCGTGCTGCAGTCCCGCAAAGTAGTGAGTCCATTCCTCTTTTGTCCCGCCGAAGTGCGAACAAACGTAATCCACTAACGGACCGGGATTGGCTTTCGTCTTTTCTTTGCTCGCCAAAAACGAAGCGTGGACTTCCGCGATCAAGTCATAATACTCGTCAATGACAGCGCGTCTGAGCGCCCAGATGGCAAATGTCATCGAGTAGCCCGTAAACTTGTGCCACAGCTCTCCAAGATCGTACACATGCAAGTCTTTGGCCGTCCGCTTTGCGGCAATCGCATCGTCGCCGATCAGCAGGGCAGCATCAGCTCCTTGCAGCATCTGCGCCAGATTCGGCTCTTGCGTAACGTAAGCGATCTCGTATTCGTAAAACTTGTGGAGAATGATTTTCAGCAGGTTCACCGTCGTCGCTGACGTATTGGTCAGGGCGATTTTCGCCCCGTTCAGCTGCTCAATCGGCTTTTTGCTGAATAGGAAAAGGGAGCCTACCTTCCCTTTTGCACTGACAGACAGGTCCGCCAGTGCCACATAACGGGAAGCATGCTCAGCATAGCTGAACGAGGAAATCGGGCCCATGTCAATCTCGCCTTTTGCCATCGCCAGATTCAACTGGGCTGGCACCTGGCGGATGAATTCGATCCGGTCCTCGAACCTTGCTTGTTCAAAGTAGTAGTAAACAGGCAGTACGTTGGTGTACAAGATTTGACCGATCCGCAAAAACTTTTGCATGCGTCTATTCCCCCCAACGCCGAAACAGCGAATGTGGTACCTCCAGTGCATCCAAAGCTTTTCCAACGACAAAGTTAATCAGGTCATCCATCGTTTGCGGCTTTTGATAATAACCGGGCATGGCCGGCAAAATCCGCACGCCGAGCCTGCTCAGCTTGAGCATGTTTTCCAGGTGGATCGCATTGAGCGGCGTCTCCCGAGGGACGAGGACCAGCCGCCTGCCTTCCTTTATCATCACATCAGCGACACGCTCCAGCAAATTGCCGGAGGCACCGTGCGCAATGCCAGAGAGGGTTCCCATCGAGCACGGAACCACGATCATGCCGTCGCAGCGATACGAACCGCTCGCGGCGGGACAGTTGAAGTCGCGCAAGCCCCAATAATAAAGCTCTCCCGGAAAATCCTGCTGCAGCTTCTCCCGCAGCAGCCCTTCCCGATCGTCTGCATGCCAGTCCAACTCGTCGTGAAAAACTTGCCAGCCTGCCTCGGTAATCATCAGATGGACAATATGTCCGGCACGCAATAGCTCGGTTACGACCCGGATGCCGTAAATGGCACCGCTTGCACCTGTTATTCCCACTACCCACTTTTGTCTGTTCATGCTATCACCAGATCAATCATAGTAAACACGAACATGACGACACTCAAAATTCCGTTCATGTTGAAAAACGCCACGTCGACTTTGGACAGGTCTGTCGGTTTGACCAGGGTGTGCTCGTAAATGAGGATCGCCCCGGAAATGAGCACGCCGATCAAAAACCAGATCGACAAATCCGCTACGACATACAGCGACATCAATCCGATAAAGGTCAGGACGTGGCACCCTCTCGCCACGAGCAGCGCCCCTGCAATCCCAAAGCGGCTCGGCAAGGAGAACAGCCCTTCCTTGCGGTCAAACTCGGCATCCTGGCAGGCGTAAATAATATCGAAGCCGGCTGTCCAGAACAGCACGGAAGCAAACAGGAGTAAGCCAATCGCGTCTACCTGGCCAGTCGTGGCTACCCAGCCTCCCAACGGGCCGAACCCGATCGCTACTCCCAATACAAAATGGCACAGCCAGGTAAAACGTTTCGTATAGGAATACAGCACCAGCACGAAAACAGCAAGAGGCAGCAGCTTGACTGCCAGTTCATTCAACTGGTAGGCAGCGATAAACAATAGCACGAACGAAGCAATGATAAACAGGACGACTTCCATCACGGAGATCAGTCCCGCCGGAATCGCCCGTGTTGCTGTTCGCGGGTTTTTGGCGTCGATGAAACGGTCGATGAGTCGGTTCAGCGACATGGCTGCGCTGCGTGCCCCTACCATCGCAACAGTCACCCAAAAAATTTCCATCCATGTCGGCCATGCCTTCTCAACTACAATACTTCCCAAAACCGCCCCCATAAAAGCAAACGGCAGAGCAAACAGGGAATGCTCGAATTTTATCATTTCCAAGATGATTTTCAATTTGCGTAGAGCCATCCATGACACTTCCTATCTCCTGAAAAATACCGCCCATGCCCGCTCACGCCGGGGCCAGACGCTGAGGCTACGGCTTCGTGCCGATGTGCAGAGCGGAAACCCCACCCATAAACAGCTTGACCTGGACTGGGTCCAGACCAGCCTGCTGAAACATCCTCGCCAGCTCGCGGCTGTCCGGGAAATTCGTCAGGGAGTGCGGGAGCCAAGCGTATTCCTCATACTTGTTCACGGTCATTTTCGCAATCAACGGCAAAATTTTATAGAAGTATAAGTAAAATAGCTTGCGATACGGTATAAAGGGAGGCTTGGACACCTCAAGGGAAACGACTTTTCCTCCCGGCTTCACGACGCGGGTCATCTCGTTCAACACCTGCTGCACATCCGGCACGTTGCGCAAGGCAAAGCCGATCGTAACAAAATCGAACGTATTGTCCTCATAGGGAAGGCTCATGGCATCAGCATTCACCAGTTTGACGATATTGCCGACACCTGCATTCGCTACCTTGTACGCTCCTACATCCAGCATGTTCTGGCTGAAGTCCAGCCCGACAACCCGTCCGTCTTTGCCTACGGCCTTCGCCAAGGCAATCGTCCAGTCCGCCGTTCCGCAGGCTACATCAAGCGCACTGTCCCCAGGCTTGATGTTCATCTGCTTCATGGTGTAATTGCGCCAAGCCTTATGGCTGCCAAAGCTGATGACGTTGTTCATTTTGTCGTAGTCGCTGGCAATGCTCTCGAATACGGAGTGAACGTACTTTGCCTTCTCTTTCATTTGTGTCTGATCCACTAGGCTACATCTCCTCAATAACTCGTTTCAGGCGATTCACTCGACGGGAGTAGCGAGCCGTTATGGAAGCGAGCACGTTGCGTGTTTCCACAGGGTGCAGCGTCCGCACCATTTGCTCGCACAGGCTGAGCATTTCCATCGCCTTCATCTCAACAGCCGACAGCACCTGGGCAAGCGTAGCGCCCGGTTTTTGCAGCAAAAAACGAGCGAAACCAAAAGGAACTTGTTCTTGCCACTTGATTTGCTCCCATTCTCCAATGACGCTCTCGACCTTCGCTGTTTCTTTCATCAGATTTACCCAGAACTGGCGGCGCTCATCCGAATCCGCGTACTTCTCGACAAACGCTACATACAAGCCTGTATCAATCGTGTTGCGCAACTCCCAGTACTCTTCATCCGACAAGCTTCTGGAATCGCGCCCTGCCACGTACAGCTTCATTTTCGCTTCATTCACGCGCTGAACGGCTCCGGACAACAGTTGGATCGCTTCGATCTCGCCCTTTTCAGCCAGCAGTTGGTAATATCTGCTGCTGTAATAATCTCCGGCGAGCACCGTCAACTGTCTGTTTCGTTCCGCGCTCAATGAATCTTCGTATTGATTTTTCACATGTTCATGCATGTCCAGTCCCAACTGGACGAGTCCCGTCGCTGTGCAGAAAACGGAAGCCCGTTCCTTCGCCATGCCTTGTTCCCGCAAAAACAGGTACAACAGTTCCAGACGATTTTCCGCCTTGGAAGGAACGTCCACGTAGTATTCTACATAGGGATGGGTGGTTCGCTTGTAGATCTGCTCGATGATCGACCGAACCTCTTCTGCATATGGGGTATGTTCTTTGCTCATGCGTCCTCCTCCACAAGCTGCGCAACCTAATGATGTCTGCCTGTTCCGTACACTTCCATCTACCTTTACCATCCGGTCAAAAGGCCGTCCTTACTATCATACCATACTTCATCCATCAGGGACTAATTCTCTCGTAAAAATACGGTTCGATTCGAACGGGGAATGTGCTTGTTACATAGGAATCGACATCATCCAACTCCGCGATCGGTTTGGGATGCGAATGGGTCCCCGTCGTCTGGATCGCCATCAGCAGTTTCGACTCTTTCGGCTGATCGCTTTCTTCCAGCAAACGAAAATAGACGTGCCCGACATTGTCTGTGCGCGTAAACAGCTCGTATGTCAACTGGTAAAAATCATGATAAACATGACTTGTATTCACCTTTTCACCCGGTTTCACCGCAAAATCGACATAAACTGACGGGTTTTCCCATTTTATACGCTTCATTTTATAGTGTGGCGTCAGTAATGTAAACAAATCCAGGACATTTCGCTCGCTCAGTTGAATCGGGCGTGACGGCTTGAATGTGGGCACGACCGTCCGCTCCCACCCGGTACGCGGGACAAGCGACAGCATCAGGGCCAGGAAAGTGGAAACGACAATCGCTACAAGCAGTTGGCGCGGCATAGACATCCCTCCTCCCCACCATTGTACAAAGAAAAAAAGCAGGCTATGCCTGCTTTCGCAAATGGGGCTCGTCACTCTGTCGTATCGATCACGCCGTGCTGCGAGTAAATGATCGCTTTTCCACGAACCTTGATCGCGGAAGTATGCTCCGTGAATTGGAAGATCATCACTTCGCCCTTGTCGAGCTTTTCCGTATGATGAAAACGGGTGTCAGAACCGCGCGTAAGGCCGATGACATGCACTCCGTTTTCCTTGGCTTTGACTACAAAATAGTCCTGGTTAATGGCAGATGGCTGTGACAAGTTGTTTCCTCCTGACCAGTGCATGATGTTTCCTGTCTAGTAGGATGTCCCGTCGGACTCCAAACGGCTCATGATTTTTGCTACATAGCGCTGTGTTTCCTGTGGCAGCTGATTGTACTTCGCTTCCAGTTCCTCATCGCTGTCAATGCCCAGACGGCCGATGCGGCCCGGACCTGCATTGTACGCTGCCAGCGCCACTTTGACGTTGCCATCATAGCGGTCGAGAAGCGATTTCAAGTATTTGGTTCCACCCGCGAGATTTTCATCGGGGTCGTAAGCATTGCGGACGTTCATTGCCTGCGCCGTTTTGTCCATAAGCTGCATCAAGCCTTTTGCCCCTGCTCTGGAAACGACGTTCGGATTGAAGTTGGACTCTGCTCTCACGACTTCCCTGACGAGATCAGGATCGACGCCGAACGCTTTGGCGGTCCGTTCGATTTTCTCCAAAATAGCTCCCGGAGCCACCGCTGCTCCTTTTGCGGAAGCCGTATTCAGCTCTGTCCCATATTCTGCGGACAACTTCCACCCTTTGCTGCCATCGAGCTTGGCCAAAATCTCCTGCGAAGAAATGACACGCTGCCCTGACGCCAGCTCTGTCTGCAAAATGTCAGAAAAGAGGTCCTGCTCCCCAAAGAGGGACGAAGCTGCTTGACTGGTCGTATACGATTGCGGCATCGTTTGCAAATATGGTTGAAGCGATACAGGCACCTTCATGGCTCGGAACAACCCTTCCCTTGCTTGTCTTCCTTCTATTATAAAAAAGAAAGATCAGGAAGCCAATAGCAAAAGTGGCAACGGTCAAGAACAAAAAAGAAGCCTGTCAAAAGGCTTCCTGATTTCTTATTCAGATGGTCGGAATGCAGGGATTTGAACCCTGGACCTCACCCACCCCAAGGGTGCGCGCTACCAGGCTGCGCCACATCCCGACTGTACATCTGTAATTTACAACATTTTACCTGCGATGTCAATAGAAAAATGCCGGCATTTTCAGCTACGCCCGGGTTGACAGCAAGCCAGGCTGCAAACTAGGACCGGATGAGGCTGAACACTTCTGCACGGGCAGCCGGATCTTTTTCAAAAATACCGCGCACAGCCGAGGTGACGGTTTTCGAGCCAGGCTTTTTCACGCCGCGCATCGTCATGCACATGTGCTCTGCCTCTAAGACGACGATCACACCGTGCGGATCGAGCTTGCGAACGATGGAGTCGGCAATCGTTGTCGTAATTCTCTCCTGAAGCTGCGGCCGCTTTGCCACAGTGTCAACGGCACGCGCCAGCTTGCTCAAGCCTACGACACGGCCTCCACGCGGTATGTAGGCAACATGCGCCTTGCCGAAAAACGGAACCAGATGGTGTTCGCACATGGAGTAGAACGGAATGTCCTTGACCAGGACCATTTCTTCGTGGTCTTCACTAAACACCGTTTCGAAGTATTGTTCTTCGTTTATGTGCATGCCCTCGAATACTTCGGCATACATTTTCGCAACGCGCTTCGGGGTATCCAGCAGTCCTTCCCGATCGGGATCGTCCCCTACCGCCTCCAGAATCATGCGGACAGCCTGTTGAATTTTATCCAAATCAACGTTCATACATTCGTACCTCCTACATAGCGGCCCCTCTTCCTAGAAGCGGCAACTGCTTCTTGGGGTGGCCATATCCTGATCCGTTTGTCCTGCTTTCCGTGCGCACAAACAAGCCAACGCAATCTTACCATACCCACTTCAAAAAAACAAAAACATCTGACGAGACAACTGTATGTACCAGGCACAAAAGCGTATAAGACCTGCTCAGGTTCCCAAGCGTTAAAAAAAATCCACATTGCAAACAATGTGGATTTTTTATGTAAGTGCTTCGTTCTCGAAAAAAAACAATTACTTGATGGAGTCTTTGAGTTGTTTACCTGGTTTAAACGCAGGTACTTTGCTGGAAGCGATTTCGATCTCTTCACCTGTTTGTGGGTTACGGCCTTTACGAGCCGCGCGCTCACGAACTTCGAAGTTACCAAAGCCGATCAGTTGGACTTTATCACCAGTTTTCAATGCCTCAGCAATTGCATCGAGAACGGCATCAACTGCTTTCGTTGCATCTTTCTTGGTGAGTTCAGTGGTTTCCGCTACTTTTGCAATCAATTCTGTTTTGTTCATTTTCTTCACCTCCCCTCAAAGAACACCAAGTCCTAGTTATTATTTTTCTTAACCGAAACGAAGCGTTTTATACACGATTGGCTGTATTTACCGATCTGACAAGCTTATAGTAATACACCGATTTCTTAAATTCAAGCCCCTCCTGTCGAAATTGAACGAAATACAAGAAAAAAGGCATCCCGTCACATCGGATGCCTCGTTCTGAATTTCCCTTTATAGGTCTATTGCCCTAGTCCTTACAGTATGATCGCAATCAGGCCGCCAGAGCCTTCGTTGATAATCCGTCCCAATGTTTCCTGCAGTTTGTAACGGGCATTGTCCGGCATCATCGTGATTTTGGCCTGGATGCCTTCTCTCACGATGGAATGCAGCGAGCGGCCGAAAATGTCCGAGTTCCAGATCGACAGCGGGTCTTTGTCAAAGTCCTGCATCAAGTAACGGACGAGCTCCTCGCTTTGCTTCTCGGTTCCGATAATCGGCGCAAATTCCGATTCGACGTCGACGCGGATCATGTGGATCGACGGCGCGGTCGCTTTCAGTCTGACCCCGAAGCGCGGTCCCTGGCGGATCAGCTCAGGTTCGTCCAAGGTCATCTCATGCAGCGACGGAGCAGCGATTCCGTAGCCCGTACTGCGCACCATATGCAAGGCTTCCGCTACCTGGTCGTACTCGCGCTTGGCATGGGCGAATTCCTGCATGATTTTCAGCAGATGATCCTTGCCGTTGATCTCGACCCCGACGATTTCCATCAGGATTCGGTCGTACAGCTCATCTGGCGCAAACAGGTCAATCTCGGCGATCCCTTGGCCCATGTGCATACCTGCCAGGGACGCCCGCTCCACGAAGTCATAGTCGTTGAAGAAGCCGACAACGCGGTCCACGTCGCGCAACCTGCGAATATCCTGCACGGTTTCACGTACGGCTTCTTCGTAGTTCTGACGGAGCCAGTGACCATTTTCCAGCACCATGACCCAGCTGGGCAGATTCACGTTTACTTCGTGCACAGGGAACTCGAACAGCACTTCTTTCATCAGGAGGAGAATTTCCTGCTCCGTCATATGGTCGACGGACAAGGCAATAACGGGCACGTCGTATTTTTCCTGGAGCTGCAGGCGCAGGTTTTGCGTTTCGTCCGAGCGCGGGCGTGTCGAGTTGACCACGATGACAAACGGTTTGCCCACTTCCTTCAGCTCATTGACAACCCGTTCCTCCGCGTCGATGTATCCTACACGCGGTATTTCCGCGATGCTGCCATCTGTCGTAACGACGATCCCGATGGTCGAGTGCTCCTGGATGACCTTGCGCGTTCCGACCTCGGCTGCTTCCTCGAAGGGAACCGGCTCCTCATACCACGGGGTGTTTACCATTCGCGGGCCGTTCTCATCCTCGAAGCCTTTTGCCCCTTGCACCGTATAGCCAACGCAGTCAACGAGGCGGACGTTAATGCTGAGCCCTTCTGTTACATGTACGTTTACCGCCTGGTTCGGAACAAATTTAGGCTCTGTCGTCATAATTGTTCGGCCGGAAGCGCTCTGCGGCAGTTCATCCGTAGCGCGAATCCGTTCTGCTTCCGACTGGATATTCGGGATGACGACCTGCTCCATAAACCGTTTGATAAAGGTCGACTTCCCCGTACGGACCGGACCTACTATCCCAAGGTAGATGTCTCCGCCCGTCCGTTCGGCAATGTCTTTAAAGATGTCGACTCGTTCCACCATCGATGACCTCCTTCTATTTGTCTATTTTTACACTATGACCGATTTTCCGAATTATCCCTGACCGTCAGTATTTTCGTAGGGAATCTCGTACTAGTTTCGTGGACAGTACAAGTATATGTGCGGCTGAACCAACTAGAACAAAAAAACAACTCCGGCAAGAGTTGTTTTTTTGTGAGGTCCGCTATTTGATTTTGAGCAGTCTCGGTTCGCCGTCTACCAGCTCGTACGGGAACGATTTGGCCGGGACAAACATCGAAGAGCGCGCCAGGACGTATCTCGGGTCCGTATTCGGTGTGACGGTTGCCTTGTTTTCGCGCAGCATCGTCGCAATATCTGCCGCGTAGTCGATGCCGACCTGACCATCTGTATTCATGACCAGCGGCAGCAGGTAATCGCCGACAATGGATGGCACCTGCCATGTTTTCACGCCGATTTCGGCATGGTCGATCGAGTAGTAGCCGTTGCCCAGATCAGCCTGCACAGGCAGCTTGTTGAAATAGCCGCGATAGCGGTCTACAGCCGCTTGTACGTCTGCGACCGTGCTGACAGCCCCCAGGTGGATCAACTTGACCGTCGGCTTCGTTTCCACGTCAATCAGGACGTATTTGTATAGCCCGCCCTTTTCAAAGGCGTTCCCGGGAACGTCCGGAATGTACTTCGGAATCATTTTGCGAAAATCAATCTCGTATTTTTCAAAAATGGGAGTATCCAGCGGCTTCGTCACGATGGGCAGCACTGCCGTATCTTTCTGGTATTGCTCAATTCCTTTTTGCGCCGCTTCGAGATAAAACGAGCTGGGTACCTGGTTTTCCGCCTTCCGTTCGTCCGGATACAGGCAGCCGGACAACAGAACAGCAAGGATGCTCAAGCTCATTGTCAGCTTGAAAGTTTTCCGCCATGATTGCCACATCTTATGTATACACCTCTAACCCTCATTCTTCGTTTTCCATGCGTTGCCGCTCCAGCGCGGCAGCTACGACCGATTTCAATCGGCTCTCCGGTATGCGGACCGTACAGTCGCTGTTCGTCGTCTTCGCCTGACAGGCCAGACGTATCCCCTGCCGCAAGTCCTGCTCCGGCATTTTGCGCAGCTCCAGCGCGGTAGGAGCCGCCAGTTCGCCGCTCTCCACAACGACGCGGCACATCAGGCAGGATGCGTGGCCGCCGCACCTTTGCGGAATCACGACTCGCGCATTCCCCGCCAAACGGACGAGTGTTTGGCCAGGCCTGGCCTTTACGCTTTTCCCATTGGGAAGAAACGTTACCTTCCCCATGTCGTCACTCCTTTTTAATACGGCCGATGGGCCAGCTTCACATTGCCTTGCTCGACGATCATGATCTGACAGCCGAGTCGAAATCCTTCTGCCCGCTCAGCTTTGCGCAGGCGCAGCTTTTCTTCGCTCGTGATCTCGTTGAGGAACGAAGCTCCCTCCAGAACTTGCGTGCGGCACTGGGCACATAGACCTCGCTGGCAGGCGTGCCCCCACGTCACCTTGTGCTTTTTGGCAATCGCGACAACCGTTTCATTCAGCTCCACAGGCACGTCGTGAGTTCCCGAACGCGTAATCAGCGTTAACTGCGTCATCCTTTTTCCTCCCTAGACAAAAATCACGATCAGAATCATGACAAACACTGCGATCAGGATCAAGAAAGCGCAAGTCTTCACAAGAAACCTGAAAAACGCATTTGTCATTTTTCTGGCAAAGATCATCATCAAATTGCAGACGAACATTAGCCCGATCGCGATCAGGGAAATGTTCATCTTGGTCATAGGATCAATATACATCTGTCTTGCAGCATCCTTTGCATTTTTTTGCTTCATTATATCATACTTCCCAGCTCCCGTCTGACGTTGTGAACCTCCATCTGGACGTTCGCATAGACTATTCTGATGAATTCGCCCATAGGAGGGATGAATGTTGAGCAGCAAAGTAAATGGACGGAAGTGGCGGAACCCCTACGCTCCGATACCGAGCAAGAAGCTGAGCGATCAAGCGACGGACGTTTCTTTGGCCATCAGCCCGCGAAAAATCATTCCGGCCGTGGACCTGAGATCCTCTGTATCCAAAATGCGCAGCAACATCAAAGGGATCAGCAGCACCATTCGCCAGGTCGAGGAGACAATGGATACTCTGTACGGCGCGATGGAGATCATCGAAAACCTCGGCAAGCGCTCAGCCGAGCCGGAAGCATCAGCAGAAAAGCCTGCATCGGGCAGACGGAAAGGGAATACAGGTGCAGCGAAGGACAGCGCAAAAGGCAAGGATACAGCCAGAGCAGAAGAGGCTCCACAGGAGTCCAGCGCAGCGGCAGGAGGCGGAGGAAGCAATCCGCTCGGCAATATTGACATCGGACAGCTGCTGGGCCTCCTGCAATCGCCATTGGTGCAAAACCTGTTGACACAGACCGTAAGCGGCACGAGCAAGCAACGAAAAAAAGAGGGATGAGATCCCTCTTTTTTTCTTGGTATCTGTAGGTCAGCCATGCCCCTGTAGAGCCATGATTGTTCCTAATTTTACTGTATGACGCATTTGACAGCAGGGAACATGCATAATCGCCCATTTCTGTCATTTGAGCAGCTTGGCCAAGGATGACATGTCATTCAAATTGATTTCCTTGTTGCGAAACATCTCGATGATCTTGTCTTCCTTTTCCGTGTTCAGCTTTTTCCCGCTCATGGTCGCGAGCGTCTGGAGAATTTGCCGAAGCTTCGTCTCATCCTCGAAGTCGCTGCGCTTTACCTGGCTGGCCAGCGAACGCAGTTTCCCCTCGTCAACCTTTTCTGCCGCTTTTCCTTGCAAACGCTCCAAGAGACGCTTCGAAAAATGGCTGTTCATCGTCGATCTCCTCCTGCACATGGGCTTTCACCCTATCGTATGTGCAGGAGCCTACATGTGTGAAAAGATTCGCCTACGTCCCATCCGGGTTCAAGTAGCCCATCTCGAACGTCTTTCCTCTGCCCATCAGTTCTTCTACACCTTGGCGCGGCTCTTTTCCTTCAAACAAAATGCCGTACAGCACAGACGTGATCGGCATCTCGACCTGCTCGCGCTGTGCCAGGGCATGTGCTGCGTGAGTCGTCCGCACGCCTTCGACGACCATCCCCATCTGCGCCAGAACGTCGTCAAGCTTTTTGCCCTGTCCCAGCATGTAGCCTGCCCGCCAGTTCCGGCTATGGCGGCTGGTGCACGTCACGATCAGGTCGCCGACGCCGGCAAGCCCCGAGAAAGTAAGCGGCAAAGCGCCCAGCTTGATGCCAAGACGGCTGATCTCCGCAAGCCCACGTGTCAAAAGCGCTGCCTTGGCGTTGTCGCCAAACCCAAGGCCGTCAGACATGCCGGCACCGAGGGCGATGATATTTTTCAGTGCGCCGGCAATTTCCGCCCCGATCAGATCAGGGTTGGTGTAGACGCGAAAACTGGCGTTC
Source organism: Brevibacillus gelatini (assembly GCF_003710935.1). Lineage (GTDB taxonomy): Bacteria > Bacillota > Bacilli > Brevibacillales > Brevibacillaceae > Brevibacillus > Brevibacillus gelatini. The sequence goes on along the minus strand of NZ_RHHS01000017.1, from coordinate 291,026 downwards.
ATCAAAAGGTCCTGCGCCCGAAGCATGCTCTCTTCCACTTCTGACGCGACAACCACTGTCGTAGGCTGTCTGTTGACTACCTCTTCCGCGTGGCTCGGTCCGGACAGAACGGCAAGCCTGCCGGAAATCTCACGCGGCACTTCCTCCATGATAACTTCAGACATGCGTTTCAGGCTTTCCAGCTCAAAGCCTTTGGTCGCATGGATCAAAAGTACATCCTTATGTAAAAACGGAGCCAGTTGCCTGCAAATTTGCCGCATCGCGTGCGACGGTACGGCCAGGAGCACGATCGGCTTGCCGCTGACAGCCGCCTGAATGTCCGTCACGGCGACGATGCTTTCGGGCAGTTTGGCCTCAGGCAAATATTTGCTGTTTGTATGTTTGCTGTTCACTTCTTCCGCCAGCTTTGGATCGCGCATCCAGAGTGTAACCTGATGGCCGTTATCCGCCAGGACGGAAGCGAGGGCAGTCCCCCAACTGCCTGCCCCGACAACGGTAATCTCTTTTCTCAATAGATTCCCCTCCATCCTACCAGTCTTTTTCGCCAAAACGATTCAGACCTATCCCAGCTTGCGATTGGACTTATCTCCCAATTTCCGTTCCGTGCCTGCGAGAAGATTGCGGATATTATTATAATGGCGAACATACGCAAACAATGCGATGACCAAACTTGTCCAAAAAAAGGATATTGGCTTATCCAGCAAATAAAGGGAAATGGGGATTGCCGTAACCAGCACAAGCGATCCCAGGGAGACGTAACGGGTAATCGCGATTACCAAAACGGCCAGTACCGCTGCAATCAAAAAGGCAACGGGAGAGAAGCCGAGCACCACACCGAGCGTGGTCGCAATGCCCTTTCCCCCGCGAAATCCAAAGTAGATCGGCCAGTTGTGTCCGGCGATGACAAACAGGCCCGCCACTGCATAGGCAGCAGGATCACCCGTCATCAGGTGCGTGATCCCCATCGCCGCCAGCCCTTTTAGTGCATCAAGAATCAGCACGGCGATGCCAGGGCCTTTTCCCAGCACGCGAAGCGTATTGGTCGCCCCGGCGTTCCCGCTGCCATATGCGCGAATGTCAATTCCTGCAACTTTTTTGGCGATCAGATAGCTGAAGCTGATTGAACCGATCAAATAGCTGAGCACCCAGGCTACTAACACCATGGCGAGTTCCTCTCCCTACGTTTTTTTCCGTGTCCAGATGCGGACAGGCGTACCTTCGAAGACAAACGCTTCACGGATCTTGTTCTCTATATAACGCTCATAGGAGAAATGCATAAGCTCCGGATCATTCACGAACAAAATGAACGTAGGAGGCTTGACTGACGCTTGTGTCGCGTAGTTGATTTTCAGTCGTTTTCCTCTGTCAGACGGCGGCGGTGTGCGAACGGTCGCATCCGTCACGATGTCGTTGAGGACGGAGGTCGGAATGCGCATGGCGTGTGCTTGCGCTACTTCGTTGACTTTCGGCAGGATCGTGTGTACACGCTGCTTCGTCTTCGCCGAGACATACAGGATCGGCGCATAGTCCAGGTATTTGAACTCTTCACGAATCAGTTCCGTGAAGCGCTGCATCGTCTTGTCGTCTTTTTCGACGGCATCCCACTTGTTGACGATGATAATAACGCCGCGACCCGCCTCATGCGCGTAGCCGGCGATTTTTTTGTCCTGCTCGATAATGCCTTCTTCCCCGTTCAGCACGACGAGCACGACGTCACTTTCCTCGATGGAACGCATCGCGCGCATGACGCTGTATTTCTCGGTCGTCTCGTACACTTTTCCACGCTTGCGCATCCCGGCGGTATCGACGAGCACGTAGCTTTGTCCATCCCGCTCAAACGGCGTGTCGATCGCATCGCGGGTAGTACCGGCGACGTCGCTCACAATGACACGCTCTTCCCCGAGCAGCGCATTCGTCAGCGACGACTTTCCGACGTTCGGACGGCCAATAATCGAAACACGGATGACGTCCTCATCTCGGTCTTCGTCTTCTTTGGCAGGAAAATGCTTGGCCACTTCCTCCAGCATGTCGCCCAGACCAAGGCCGTGACTGCCTGAAACCGGGAATGGCTCGCCCAAGCCAAGCGAGTAAAAGTCGTAAATATCGGCACGCATGTCCGGGTTGTCCGCTTTGTTTACTGCCAGTACGATCGGCTTTCCGGTGCGGTTCAGCATGCGGGCAAGCTCCACATCCGCGTCTGTCACGCCTGTGCGGCTGTCCGCAATCATGAGGATGACATCGGCCTCATCAATGGCAAGTTCCGCCTGGTAACGCATTTGCGTGAGAATTTCATCGGTCTCGCCAAACTCGATTCCGCCCGTATCAATCACGTGGAAGGTGTGGGTCAACCATTCTCCTTTTCCGTACAGACGGTCACGGGTTACACCCGGCATATCCTCCACGATTGCGATGCGCTCGCCAACCAGTCTGTTAAAAATCGTGGACTTGCCCACGTTGGGTCTCCCCACAATGGCTACCACAGGTAATCCCATAATCAACAACACTCTCTCTCATATACGTTTTGACTAGCTAATCATACCATACACTACTTGTGGCGAACAACGATAAGGGTATCAGCGCTCACTTCGTGCACCATGGCGTCGAGAATCTTTTCGAGCGTGAAAGCCGTCTGCTGCATTTTCTCATGTGTCGGCTCGATGAAAATGGGGGCGCCGCCCGCGATTCGTTCCCTGTTCACCGTAATGACGGCCAAGATCGTTCCGGTCATGATCTACAGCTCCTTTTTCACGAGTTTCGTCTTCTGCGGCATCCGGAAAACGCTCTCCAGAATCGGCACCGAATCGATGATGGCTTTGCCCCGCTCTACATCTTTTTCCTGCGGCAAAAGAAATACTCCCAGTCTGCCGGATTGCAGGTCGCGTTTTACCAGCGGGGTCAAGGACGGCTCGCCGGTGTCGGTGTAGATGCCAAGCTGGGTAGCTACGTCATGCAAAATCGCCTGGCGCTGGCCGGGATGGGCGATTGTTACCTTCGCGTTTGCATCCTTCGGGGTCAAAATAAAGCCGATGCCGTGCTCGCGAATGATGTTTTGCGCGTCTTCCAAACCGACGTTCATGATGTAAATGTCGCCAACGTACAAGTCTTTTCCGTCCACTCTCACTTCTGCCGGACTCGTGTCTGCGATCAGCGACAGCGTCTTCCCCGAGCGCAGCTTGCGCGCAATGACAAGGGCGATCACCCCCGCGATCATCCCGCCCCACCAGTTGAACAGGATCGTAGCAGTCGTGGCGATCAGAGATGTGAAAATCACCATGTAGTTCCGTCCTTCAAACACCATGGCGATACCCTCGATGTACGGCCCGCCGCGCGGCACCAGCTCTTGTTTGTCAATTTCCGTCAAGGTCGTGCGCTCCATATTGCGGACATCGCGGAACTGCTGGGCGGCGACGGTCAAAAACGTCACAGCCGTATAGTTTTCCTTCAACAGCGCCGGCACAGCCAAAGCCCCCAGGGCAGAGGCGATCACCCCGAGCGACACATGAATAATTTTTCCATGCGGATAGGTCGGATATTGGCGATAATCCGTCCGCAACAGATGGATTCTGCACATGATCCCGAAGACAAATCCAATCGTCAAGGGAACGACAAACTCATTGGCGAACAACTCTTTCAACAAGTGCGATCACCTGCCCGTATCGGAATGGGAAGGCTCTGCCTCCCTCCGTCCGAAAAGCCGACGAATGGCAGTCCAGAGCATACTGACAAGCCCCAGCAACGAAATGCCGCTCCATAACAAATCTTGCGCGTAATCCGTACCCAGACTGCATGCTCCGGAAGCCTGCCAAAAATGGAGCGTGTAGAGAGCATCCGCCATCGGCAGCGCCAGCATGAGCACAAACAGCCTGACAGCCATCTGCCTGCTCGTCACAAGTGCCACCACAACGCCAATCGCAGGCACAATCACCCGCTCGTCCCAAATCAATAAAATCGGGTCGGTAAAAAACAGCCAGCGCAGCCAGAATACCATGACGGCAATCCCCATTGCCCAAAGCACATACAGCCTTCGTCCCGCTTTGGGAAGCCGTGCATAGAGGATTACGCTTGCAAAAAGGGGCAGCAACGTTCCGCTGAGACTTACTTGAATCGGGGCGAAAAACAATTTCCAACTGACAAAGGAGCTTATCAGAAACAGACAAAGAACCGCGAGCACGCGCCTTCGCTCCATGCCCATCTCCCGCAACTGGGAGTCGAAGCTTCCCATCCAGACAAGACAAAGCAACGACCACTGGATGAGAATCGCAATGGTTCCCTCGTTCATGTTCATCCCCTCAAAAAGTGGTTGTCTCCCCAAAGTATGCCTCAAGCGTCCGCCTTTCATGAATGAGCGGCTTGTCCGATTGTCAGCGACGCTGCGCCAATTCCTCCAGTGACCGCCCTCGCAGCCGGGCGCGTTCCGCTGTTTTGCCCGTTATCAAAACAGGGGTCTTGATCCCGTCTGCGAGCTGCCCAAGCCCAAGCGCCGTCATCGCGACGCGAATCTGATGGTGCCAGCCGTCCACTTCTGCCAGGCATTCTTCGATCGTGTGCGCGTGCACAAGGCGCAGCAACGCTCCTGCAACGCCAACAGCCGAGGCCCCCAGACAAACTGCCTTGACAACGTCCAGCCCATGCCGGACTCCTCCCGTCGCCATGATGGATGCTTGCGCGTGTATTTCGCCGTCTGCTTCCAGCAGGCTCTCGACAGTCGTCAAGCCCCAATCCTCAAACATGGACAGCGGCTGAGCGCTTCTTCTGTTTTCGACTTTGGCGAAATTCGTACCGCCGCGGCCGCCCACGTCAATGCTTGTGATCCCGGAGTCGATCAGCTTGCGCATGGTTTCCTTTGCCATGCCAAAGCCGACCTCTTTGACAATGATCGGGACGTTTACGCTGTCCCGGATTTGCTGTATCCGTTCCAAATAGCCGCTGAAATCACGATCACCTTCGGGCATCAGCAGCTCCTGCATGACGTTCAGGTGAATTTGCAGGCCGTCTGCCTCGAGCATGTCCACCGCAGCACGCGCCTGCTCCACAGTCGCTTCCGCTCCGACGTTCGCCAGCACAATGCCCCTTGGATTTTCCTTTCGCACAATCTGATAGCTCGCTGCGACTGACGGGTCGCGCAGCGCAGCCATCTGCGAGCCGACTGCCATCGCCAGTTGACGCTCTCTGGCTATGATCGCAAGCTTTTGATTGATTTGCGTAGTGGAGTGTGCACCGCCTGTCATTGCGTTGATAATCAGCGGAGACGGCAGACGAAAAGAAGCAAACTCCGTATCGAGCCTCGTCTGTTCGTAACCGATATTCGGCAGGCTGTTTGGCACAAAGCTGACGTCATCGAAGCTGTTTGCGCCCGTTTCCACAGTTGCCAGTGCATGGCGAATATGGTCAAGTTTTCGTTGTGAACGCTCCAAGCTTTTTCCCTCCCGAACCTTGTGTTTTTCTGCTGCCTTGGTCACAAGCCAAGCAAAAAGGGATACGCAAGAGCGTACCCCCCTTATTTTTCCAGCAGTCGCTTACTTCAACTTGTCTTTCAGATCACCGAACAGCTCGCCAAGCGTTACACCCATTGGCTGATTGTTTTCTTGTGTGAATTGCTGTTGCTCACGCTTGCTTGCGCGTTCGGCCTGCTCGGCGCGATCTTCTTCTACCGCGCGGATGCTCAGGCTGATGCGTTGCTCCTGTGGAACCACATCGAGAATTTTCACTTGCACTTCCTGACCTTCCTTGAGTACCTCGCCAGGAGTGTTCACGCGGCGATTCGCGATTTGCGAGATGTGCACAAGCCCTTCGATTCCAGGTGCCACTTCGACAAAGGCACCGAAGGAAACGAGACGCTTCACTGTACCAGTTGTGATCGAGCCCACTTTGAACTCATCGGCAACCTTCGCCCAAGGACCTGCCTGGGTTTCCTTGATGCTGAGGCCAATGCGCTCGTTTTCGCGGTCGACCTTGAGCACTTTCACTTGTACCTTGTCGCCTTCTTTTACGACGTCAGATGGCTTTTCTACGCGGTTCCAGGCCAGCTCGGATACGTGAACCAGGCCGTCGACTCCGCCGATGTCCACGAATACACCGAAGTCGGTCATGCGCTGCACAGTGCCTTCCAGCACTTGACCCACCTGGATTTTCTCCAGAACAGCCTGTTTTTTCGCCTTTGCTTCCTCTTCCAGAACAGCTTTGTGGGAGAGGATCACTTTGTTTTTCTCTTTGTCCATCTCGACTACTTTCAGTGTCAGGGTCTTGCCTTTGTAATCGGAGAAATCCTCCACGAAGTGGCGTTCAACCATGGAAGCAGGAATGAAGCCGCGAACGCCTACATCGACAACCAGACCACCCTTCACAACTTCCTTGACGGTTGCCTCGATGATTTCACCGGACTGCATTTTTTGCTCCAGATCAGCCCAGGCAGCTTCCATCGCAACCGCTTTCTTGGAAACGACAAGCTCTTCTTTTTCATCGTTGAGCTTGATTACCTTTACATCAAACGTGTCGCCAACAGCAACGACGTCAGCCACTTTCTCCACATGCAGCGGAGACAGCTCGCTGATCGGAATCAGGCCATCGTATTTGTAGCCTACATCAACGAGAGCTTGCTTGTCTTCCACTTTGGTTACTGTCGCTTTGACGACATCCCCTACGGAAATGGTTGTTGCATCTGTCAAGCTTACGTTTGTTTCATCCATCATCAAAAAAACCTCCTTGAATACCATCCAGTCCCAGACCATCTATGTACAGGTTGTGTACAACCAGATTACACGAAGCGGGAGCAAGTATATTTTTTACTGTCGCCCGAAGGCTGGCAGTTAGCACTGACGTAGCCAGTAAGTTCCAGCAAATGTAGTATTTGTCCCTTTGCCAATTCTATACTGGACTCAGGAAAGATGCTGGTTGCGCAATTCCTTGATGCGGGCCATGATTAAATCGCTCGTCTCCTTCAGCACATCGGAGCCGGTCTTGGCTTCGCGCATGCTGGTGAGGTCGATCGGCTCGCCGTAGACGATCTTGATCGGACGAAATGCCCGATACGGCCCGACAATCGCTACCGGAATGACCACTGCTTGCGACTTGAGGGCAAACATGGCTACACCCGGCAACGCCTCTTGCGGTTCTCCCGTTTTGCTGCGGGTTCCCTCCGGAAAAATTCCGAAGATTTTTCCATCTTCAAGCAACTTGAGTGCCGTGCGGATTGCCGCCCGATCACCCGCGCCCCTTTTGACAGGGAAAGCGCCGAATTTTGTAATAAAAAAAGATAATACCGGAATTTTGAACAGCTCTTCCTTGGCCATGAAATGTACCTGGCGCTCGATGCCGCAACCGAGAAGCGGCGGGTCCCAGAGCGAAATGTGGTTGGCGCACAAAATTACAGGGCCTTCCTTAGGTATATGTTCACGCCCAATCACTTGCCAACGGAAGACAAGCGAAAAAATAAGGCGGAATATTCTGCGGAAAAAACGGTAATAGGTCACTTGGCCGACTCTCCCGTTCGTTCGCATATTTGCAGGATGTGGTCCACTACCTGGTCAATGGTCATTCCCGTTGTATCCACCAGCACGGCATCGTCCGCCTGGCGCAAGGGTGCCACCTCGCGTTGTGTGTCCCGACGATCTCGCTCCTCTATTTCTTTTTGCAACTCGGCCAGGTCTGTCTCGGTTCCTTTTTCGCGCAGCTCTCTCCATCTGCGCTCTGCCCGCTCGCGACTGGAGGCTGTCAGAAAAATTTTTACCTTGGCATCAGGCAAAACGTGCGTCCCGATGTCTCTGCCATCCATGACCACATTGCCTTGCTTTGCCAGTTCTCTTTGCAGCACCAGCATCTGTTCACGAACAGAGCCGTAGCTTGCGACAATCGAGGCGGATTGACTGACCTCTGGCGAACGGATCTGGTCGGTCACATCGATCTCGTTCCAGAACACACGCTGCTGTCCAGCTTGTCTGACCAAGCCAATCTTGTTGTTTTTCAAAAGCTCGGAAACAGCATTCTCGTCGCTGATCGGAAGCTGCTTTTGCAAAACAGCCCAAGCGAGAGCGCGGTACATGGCGCCGGTGTCGATGTAGACGTATTCCAGCTGCCTTGCTACCCGTTGTGCAACCGTGCTTTTCCCTGCTCCCGCAGGTCCATCAATCGCTATGTTCATTATGTCTCACCTGCTATGTACAGTAATTCAGAAAGGGAGTAAAACAAGAAAAGCTTCTGCCCGAAGCCCTTTTCCATTCATGTGTGGTGAAAAACACGTGGCGACCGCGCGCGGTCTGCGAAAACGCCCCTGACCGTTTTCTATGTTATCTATAATAATAGTACCATAGTATGGAAGCATGCGCAAACCTTTAGGGCTTATCCGGCACGCCTTCCAAGCGTTCTGTCTCGATCAGGACAGCCCGAGCGGGAACGTACTGGATCAGGATCTCCCCGGCTGTCAGCGCGATGGCGCAAACCGCAATTCCTATCATGATGCCTTTTTCTACCCGTCTGGAAAATCGGCGAAAACGCTCGTCGTACTGACTGGTCAATGGGGTCACTTCCTTTTTGGCAAGCGTCAAACCTCGATGCCTTTTTTGCGAAGCTCCAGTTGTCTTTCGTAACAAGCCCTTACCACTTTTACCCGATCCTGTTCGCTAATATTCGTAAACCTTCCCGATATCCACTGGTGCAACCCCTTCTCTTCCGGGGCCTTTTGTCTGACGATCTCCAGTTCGGCGAAGGCGTGCTGTACCTGTCCGTTTTTGCTCGGCAGCGCGATCCACACTTGCAACACGTCTTTTTCACGCAGACGATAAGACTCGTCACAAGTGAAAGCCAAGCCGCCACCGCTGATGTCGACGGTTTTCGCCAAAAAATGATAGCACCGAATCGGGTCCTGATGCTTGACAGCGATGTCCAGCGCACTGTCGATCCGCAAGTAGTTGCGCCGCTGCGTTCGCACGATCTGTTCTTTTTTCGGCAATTGCAGCAGCAGCACAGGAATATGTCCACTCTCCCTGCTGACGATGGTAGACTGGAATTCATAGCGCGATCCATCTTCGCCTACATACCAGACCAGGCAGCTTGTGCCAGGCCGAAACACGCCCGTCCGCCCGGTATTTTCGCTAATCGGCAACTCGATGGAAGCCATCCCTTCTGTCATGTCGGTTACGCGGCTTTTAAAATCCTCCAAGCTGTGCTCTTCTTCAGAGGAACCGGCGAACTGAAGGCGTATGGTTTGTCCTACCCGTGGAAACATCATCTCAGCAAACGTTCCTCCTTTTTTCTCCTCTCACCCCTTCATTATATACTCTTTTCTTTCCAATCAGCAAATAGGGAAAGCCGTCAAAATCAGCTTTCCCCTTGTTTTTTCGCATGCCTATTGCTGATTGTCCTGGCCTTCGTCCGTCTCCATTTTCACGACTTCTTCCTCGTCGCCGTTCATCGCGTTGATGTACACCATGTACGAATTTCCTTCGAAGCTGCCGGTCAGCTCCCAGGTCAAAACTTCCTTGCCGTCGTTTTTCCCTTCGATGAGAGCGAGTCGTTCGTTCGTCACCTTTACGCTCGGATTGACTTTTTTGCGCGCTTCTTCTTTGGAGATGCGCGGCTTGCCCAGGATGCGTTGTTTATGGTTAAACAAATATTCCGTAGCGTTAAAAGCTGTTACCTCCCCGTTGTCCAGTGCAATCTCGACTGTCACCGAATCCGGGTAAATGCGCACGCCATCCTGCATCGGTACGAACGTAAAGAGCGCGTTGCGGTCAAAGCTGTCAATCTCGGAGACGACCATGTTGGCAAAGCCGCGCTCGCGCAAAAATTCTTCGCCCCGCTCCTGCGCCTGCTTCATATCGAGCTTTTCTTCCCCAATCTCGCGCTCGCTCATCATCCAGACGACTTTGCCGCCGCGCTTGGTCACATCGAGGTTAATCGCGGCCTTTTGCCCGTTGGGGATGACGCGGACGCTGTAAGCCGTGTAGGTTTGGCCTTTGCCGTTTTCATCGACTTCAACTTTGGCGTCCTGGGTGTTCAGGCGCAAAAATTTCAGCGCGCTTTTTTTCGCTTCTTCCGGACTGACAGGCTTGCCGTCGATCCCCTTGATTCGCTGCTGCTTTTTCTTGTCCAGGCTCTGGATGCCGACTCCCCAGTCCAGATCGGGAAACTCCTGCACTTTTTTCTCGATTGTCTGAAACCCGTCGATAATCGTGTTGTCCGACTTTTTGTCGTCGGAGGCGAGCGCCGTCTCCACATCCATCCAGCGAAGCTGCTTGTCGATGACGTTGGCCTGGACGTTGCGCAGCTGGTCCTGAATGTCCTTGGCCTGCTTGTGCAAGCTCTTCAGCGTGTTGTACTCTTTGTCGGTAAGCGGCTCCTTCTCCAGATCGCGCACGGCAACCCGATACGAAAAGTCAGCGACCCGGGATAGCATCTCCTCCGTATTGCTGAAAGGCATCAAGGTCAGGGGAAGCTGGCCCACGTCCGACTGCGCCGCATAGGCAAGCCGCCATACATTGGTCAAGGTCGGGGTCATTTGCCGCCGGGAGTTGACCACCAACGATTTGCCAAGCTCGTCATGCAATTTGTCTATGTGGTAGGTCAGATCGTGGAAAGCGCGCTGATACGAGTTTTCTGCCTTAATCAGAACCGAGTTTTTTTCGTTGTGCTCCTGGTATCCCCACATCCCTGCGCCAACCAAGGCAACCAGGGCGACGGGAAACAGAACGCGTGCCGTTGCTCCGTATACCATCCCTTGTCACTCCTTCTCTCCTTTTTGGTAAAGCCGTTACCTGCAAAAAATGTGCTTCCCGATTTTTTTGACCTGTGGCCTGCTCCAGATCCATTTGGAGGTCGCCGTTGCCGGATTGAAATAGTAGGTGCAGCCTCCCGACGGGTCCCAGCCGTTCAGCGCATTTTTCACTGCCTTGCGCGCGCTTTCATTGGGTGTCAGCCAAATCTGGCCGTCCGCTACAGCCGTAAACGCACGCGGCTCAAAAATGACCGCGGATGGCGTGTCAGGAAAGGATGGGCTTTTCACACGATTTAAAATGACGGCTGCAATCGCCACCTGTCCTTCGAACGGCTCGCCCCTTGCCTCTCCGTAAACCGCATTGGCCATCAGCTTCAAGTCGTTTTCCGAGAGACGCGAAGGATGAAAACTGGCTTTTGCCTTCGACTGGCTCTGTTTTGCCGGTGCAGCGATCTGTACTTCCCGTGCGGCCGCAGCGCTTTTTTGGCTGGAGAAAAGCTCGTATCCGCAAAAGCCTGCCGCTACTAGCAAGATCAACAAACCTGCGATCCAGATTTTTTGCACGGCGAAAATCCTCCTTGGCATGAATTGAAATCTTTGCATAGTGTTAGTGGAGGGAGAATGGATTATACATGCAAATCCGCCGGGGTGAGACGTGCCTTGACCAGGTTTCCAGCACAAAAAAACCGATACGGCTTGGCATCGGTTTTTTTGTACAGCTTGCTATTCGTTTGTTTACATTTCGTCAATGCGAAAATACTGATCGTTGTCACACAAGCATTGCTTGAATCCCGTTTCCACTTGCCCGCCCGGTTCCCTGCGTCCACGGAGGGTAAATTTTTCTCCGCATACATTGCATTGAATGGTCACTTTTGTTCGTTCGGATTTCAGCACGTCTCGTCTCCTCCTTATCGTCTATTGTGGACGCGAAGAAAGATTTTTAGAACCGAAATCATGAGCGCGCTGTACCTTTTTCAAGCCTTGCCACCAGAGCACAAGCATGAACGGCACGATGACCACGAGCCAGTTTTGAATGGAGAGAAAAATGGCATTGTAGAGGGCGTGCAGGCCGATCGGCAGCGTGATGGACAGCCAGAGAAAAAGCTTCTCCTGCTCTTTCTTTTGCGTAAACTTCGCACGTCCCAGATAATAGCCCATCCAGACGGCGAACAGCGCATGGCTGGAGACGGGCAAAAGCGCGCGCCAGAAGGCGATATTCAGCCCGTTGATAATCAGGTAAAACAGGTTTTCCAGCGTGGCAAAACCGAGCGACACAGCGACGGCATAAACAATGCCATCGTAAGGCTCATCGAACTCCACATGCTTGTAGGCCGTGAAGAAGATGACCATCCATTTGAAAAACTCTTCGACTACAGCGGACTGGATAATATCCGCGACAACTCCGTTCCGCCAGTTCCATTCTGTCTGCATGATGTACTGGAGCACCATAATCGGAATGACCAGCAGCATCCCAAAGATAAATGACCGGATGACCATAGAGATCGGTTCCGGTTCGAGACTGTCACGCAGGTAAAAATAACTCATGATGGCGATACCGGGGGCTATTGCCGCGCCGATCATTGCAATCATCGATGATTACTCCTTTACACAAGGCTGCTATTCATCGTACCATGAATATTAAATCATGAAAACCCGCTACAGGAGAGAGAACCATGTCGAAAAAAATATTGGTAGTCAACACCGGCGGCACCATCGCCATGTCTGTAGATGATACGGAGGGTGTAAAGCCGCTGGATGACCAAGCTGTAACCAAAAATCTTCCTTTTTTGGAGCGTTATGCGGACGTCACCATGAAAAACTTCCTGAATCTGCCAAGCCCGCACATGACTCCCAAGATTATGAATGAACTGCGCCTGCAAATCGAAGAGGCGTTTCGCCAGGAGCATTACGACGGCGTAGTGATTACACACGGAACCGACACGCTGGAAGAGACTGCGTATTTCCTCGACCTGACACTGTCTGTCGACGTGCCGATTGTCGTTACTGGCGCCATGCGCAGCAGCAATGAGCTGGGCGCGGACGGCCCGGTCAACCTGATTTCCTCCGTGCGCACTGCCGCTGATCCGGCAAGCATGAACAAAGGCGTGCTGGTCGTATTCAACGATGAAATCCATGCAGCGTGCCACGTTACCAAGACGCATACGAGCAATGTCGCGACGTTCCAATCGCCGCAATACGGTCCGATTGGCACCATCGCCAAAAAAAGCGTACAGTACCACCATGCGCCTCTGGTGCGGGAGCATTACACCATTGCGCATGCCGACGGAAACGTGCCATTGATTAAAGCGGTCGCTGGCATGGACCCGTCCTGGCTGCAGTTTTTGCTCGATCAGCCGATTGACGGCCTCGTGATTGAAGCATTCGGCCTCGGCAATTTGCCGCCAGCCATTATCCCGACCTTGCAGCAGCTGCTGGACCGCGGAACCCCGATTGTTCTCGTGTCCCGCTGTTACAACGGACAAGTACAGGACGTCTACGACTACGAAGGCGGAGGCCGCAAACTGAAAGACATGGGCATTATCTTCTCCAACGGACTCAACGGGCAAAAAGCGCGCATCAAGCTGATCGTCGCCCTGCAAAGAACACGCGACTTCGCCGAACTGCAAAAGCTGTTCGCTCAATAAAAAAATGTCGGACAACCCTCCCACCTTATTTCGGGAGGGTTTTCTCATTTCCGCGCAAAAAGGCTTCGCCACATGAGCAGCGAAGCCTTTTTCACATATCTGAAAGGTGGTTTGCTTATACCCAGCCACGGAAGCGGGAAGCTTCTGCCATTTTGCGGACACCGACCATGTAAGCGGCGAGGCGCATGTCCACACGGCGTGTTTGGGACAGGGAGTAAACATTTTCAAACGCGCGCACCAATACTTTTTCCAGTTTCTCTTCTACTTCTTCCTCACTCCAGTAGTAGCCCTGGTTGTTTTGTACCCATTCGAAGTAGGAAACGGTTACACCACCGGAACTTGCCAGTACGTCCGGTACGAGCAGAACGCCACGCTCTGTCAGGATCTTGGTCGCTTCGAGCGTAGTTGGGCCGTTGGCCGCTTCTACGACGATTTTCGCCTTGATGTTGTGGGCGTTTGCAGCCGTGATCTGGTTTTCGATTGCTGCCGGAACGAGAATGTCGCAATCCAGCTCAAGCAGTTCTTTGTTCGTGATGGTGTTGTTGAACAGCTTGGTGACAGTACCGAAGGAGTCGCGGCGATCGAGCAAGTAGTCGATATCCAGGCCGTTTGGATCGTGCAGAGCGCCGTAAGCATCGGAGATACCGATTACTTTCGCGCCTGCGTCGTGCATGAATTTCGCGAGGTAACTGCCTGCGTTACCGAAGCCTTGAACGACAACGCGCGCGCCTTTTACGTCAATGTTGCGGCGTTTCGCTGCTTCGCGAATGCAAATCGTAACCCCTTTGGCTGTCGCTGTTTCACGTCCATGCGAACCGCCAAGTGCAATCGGTTTACCGGTAATGAAACCAGGTGAGTCAAATTCACGGATACGGCTATATTCGTCCATCATCCAAGCCATGATTTGCGAGTTTGTGAAGACGTCCGGAGCCGGAATGTCTTTTGTCGGACCCACAAGCTGGCTGATTGCGCGAACGTAGCCACGGCTCAGTCTTTCCAGTTCGCGGAAGGACATTTCGCGCGGGTCGCAAATGATACCGCCTTTACCACCGCCATATGGCAGGTCGACGATACCGGCTTTGAGGCTCATCCAGATAGAAAGCGCTTTAACTTCATCCTCTGTAACTTCCGGGTGGAAACGAATGCCTCCCTTGGTCGGACCAACCGCATCGTTGTGCTGAGCACGATAGCCCGTAAACACCTTTACTTCGCCATTGTCCATGCGAACCGGAATGCGTACGGTCAAAACGCGAAGCGGCTCCTTCAAGAGTTCAAACATCGATTCTTGGTAACCTAGTTTTTCCAGTGCTTCCTTGATCACCGTTTGAGTCGAATGCAGCAAGTTCAGTGTTTCTTGCTTTTCTTTCCCTTCGGTGCTTTCGGTTACCACGTCTTGATTACCCATTACTTACCACCTCAAAAATGTTATCGGTCAATGCAGCCTTTAGTATACACGCTTGTATCAGGTATGAGAAGCAAAAAAAAGTTTTTTTTCCATTTCGAAAACGGTTTCTCTGGCTCTTCTGCATATAAATACAACGATTGACCAGTCGGTCGCGTGAGGGAAACAAATGGCGTCCATACGGGCTTGCACGGCATAAAAACGTACATTCCTTGTTCGTTGTAGTCTTCCCAAAGTGCATTCTTTCATGACGGAGCAAATTCATTTATGTCATAATGGAAACAGTAATTTTGGAAGTTTATTCACGGAGGCGTGTTTATGAAAAAAAATAAGATTTTGTTCGTTTTCGCTCATCCTGACGACGAAACCTTTGCATCTGGCATCACCATTTCCAAATACACCCAGGAAAACAAGGCAGAATGCCACCTGCTCTGCGCCACGAAAGGCCAGGCTGGCAAACCCGGCAATCCGCCGCTTTGCACCATCGAGCAGCTGCCCGCATACCGTGAGCAGGAATTGAGAGAGGCGGCGTCCATCCTTGGGCTTGCGAGCGTGGACATATGGGACTATCAGGATAAGCTGCTGAACACCGTGCCCGTTCAGGAACTGGTCGAACGCATCCATCAGGCGGTCGAAAAAATCGAGCCGGATGTGCTCGTCACGTTTGCCCCGCACGGCATTTCCGGCCATCCCGACCACCAGGCGATTTCGCTTTCGACAACCCAGGCTGTCCAGTCGCTCGGCAAAGCGACGAGCGTTCGCAAGCTGTACTACGCAACCCGCCCTTCCAACGGGCCATTCGGAGCCGTACAGCCGCCGTTTTCCGACCCGATCGAGAGCATTACCACCATCATTGAAGGGGCAGCGTACAAGCCGCAGGTAGCCAGTGCTCTGCGGGCACACCGCACCCAGCATCTGTCCGTGGAGCGTGTGTTTCCCGGCGTCACGGCTGGCGGCTTTGAATCCGTGCCTCCAAGCAATTACTACATTCTGGCCTGGCACAACCTTCCCGGCTACACGATCACCGGCAAGGAAGCCGACTTTTTCACCGGCCTTGACCGCCCATCATAACGCCAGACAGCAAAAGCACCTAGTTGATAGACTAGGTGCTGTTTATTCTCCCAGGCATTTCATTCTTTTGCTTACGTGAAATGTCTGCATATTTCCTTGACAGCATCGTCGGCAACGACAACCTTTCCATATTCCTCCAGTACATAAATCGTTGTCGGCGTCGCTTCCCCGTACTCAGAGAGAATCGCAATCAACTTGTGGTATCGCTCCTGATCCAATTCCACCTCTTCCAGCACCAGATAGTATTTCCCCTGGTAGAAGTAGGCCGCCCCTCCATTGGTCAGCATGGCATTGATTCGGTGGGCAGCTTCAACCATATGCTCAAAGTCACGGAAGGCGTAGATAATCAGATCGCTTTCCTCTAGGGTGACTTCCAATTCGTACACGTCTTCTTCCTCAAATTCTTCTTCTTTTCCGTCCCTTGAGCTTGTTTTGCCGCGAGTTACGATCACGACCATTCCCTGAGCTGGCAAGGCGAACACTTCAACGGCAACAGGCCCTGATACTTCAAATCCCAATTCGTGATAAGCCTGCTCCATCATGTCGTTGAACAGTTCATGAACTTTAGGAATGTCACGCCACATGTCTTCTTTTTCTATCCCGCGCTCTGTTAGGTCGTCAAACGTTAAAAAGATTCGTATTTTGTCTTGACCAAGGCGTTCAACACGCATGACTGTCCCTCCTCGCCATCCAGTCGTACTACAAAATATGTTGCTAAGCCTGTAAGAGTTCTCCGCATTTTCCGACGAATGCCACTGCTGCATTCAACTATTTTTACGCATTTGGGAAAATCCGGGGTAGTCCTATCATATCACATTTGGTAGCAGGAACATAGTCACCTGACACTCTCCAAGGCTGTTTGTGCAGTTTCGCCCATCTGTGTCGATTCAGATGGGCGAAAAGCAGACTTTGTAGCAACTTGTCACTTCCTGCGCTTTCCCAGGAAAAGCTGCTCATTTAGCGCCATCCAATCATGAGTGCGACGGCGGCCGCCAGGAAGGTGGGAACGGGCATTTTGACAAATTGGATCAGCAGAACAAAAAAGGAGAAGAAGCATAGCGTGGCATGCATCCAACCTGTTTGCAGCATCCGGCCGTACAAAAATTGGCTGATATGAAAATGCAAAAGGCCGAACAGCAGGATGGAAGCTCCGGCGAACAACAGGAGTGACAGCATGACCTCCACAGGCCAAAACAGCAACATCGCCAGCCAGTCTCCGAATCGCAAAAGATCCAGATGATTTGCGGGAAAAACGTGCTGGGCAGCGCTTCCCAACAGCCATGCCAGCAGCCCGACAAACAGGCTTCTTCCCATCACCAGCATGATTCCAGGTCCTCCCGATCATTTTTCCCTTCATGTATATGGATGTTTGCCCGTTCGGGTTCCGCGCCCCATTGCTGCCCTCTGCACAGGAACTATTCCAGAGAAAACGGCCTCTCCCCATCCAGTTCGCAAAGCCGCTTCTGTATCCAGATCGCTGCCTGCGCACCGTCCCCCATGGCGATGGCAACTTGCTGGGAATGAACAGCGATGTCTCCGACTGCCCACAGGTTTCGCTGATCCGTTTCCTTTGTGCGCGGATCGGTTCGCACGTGTCCTTTTTCATTGATATGTACGGAAAAAGCCCGCAACAAATCTGTCTGGGCCAACGCTCCGGGAAAAGCCAAAAAAGCCCGGTTCACAGCCAGACTTTCCCCGGAGGAAAGCTGCAACTGCTGCAGCTGACCGCCTGTTTGGACGAGCTTTTCCACACGCGCAGCATGATAGTCGATGCCAAGCCTGTCCAGCAGCGCCAGCTCCTTCGCGTTGATCTCACTGCCTCCATGATTGACGACGACGAGCTTTTTCGTGTAGTAAAACAGCTCCCCTGCCATCTGGACGGCATGTGAGCCATCGCCGATCACCGCCGTTTTTTGCCCGACGCTCTCGTATCCGTCGCAATCCGGGCAGATAAAAATCGAGAGCCCGAGACAGTCGCGCAGCCCGGAAATCGCCGGAAAAGGGTCCGCCATCCCTGTCGCCATGACGAGCGTTTTCGTCTGCAACGGGTGTGCGCCCGCTCCTTTTGTTCTGACCCGGAAGCCTCCATCCGGATGCACGGCAAGCTCTGTCACTTCATCCGCGATGAACTCGGCGCCGTATTTCGCTGCCTGCTTCCGGCCTTCCTGGCGAAAATAATCGCCGCTGACCCCTTCGGAGAATCCGAGAATGTTCCGGTAGTTTTTGGCGACCGCCGATCGTCCTCCCGGCACGTCGATGACGGCCACACGGCGCAGGCATCTGGCCAACTGGATCGCCGTCTGCAGTCCCGCGATCCCCCCACCTACAATGATCGTATCGTACATGATTCGTCCTCCACTGATCCGTCCACTGCCTTTAGCATTTCCGCAGGCGGGCGAAACGATTACGGAGCGAGCGGGACAAACACGACCTTTCCTTCCACTAGCTGCGTTTCCGGGTGAAAACCGTTATATCTGGCAATGCGGGATACATTGGAGTTGTTGCCAAAATATTTGCGGGACAGCATGTACAGTGTCTCTCCCTTTTTCACCACATGCTTGACGACTTTTGGTTTTTGCGCAGAAGGGGTCGGCTTCTGCTTGGAAACTTGGGTTGCAGGAGCGGTTAAAGCCCCTTCCGTTTTCGCCTGAACAGGCTTGCTTTGCGTTTTCGGAGCTTCCGATGCGCTCGTGCTTGCGGGAGCACTGCTCGCGGAAGCACGAGCGGCAGAAGCGGGAGCAACAGCAGGCTGCGCCTGTTCGGCTGTCTGCGCAGGCTCAGCAGAAGTCGTATGGAGTACGACAGATTTCGGCTCAGGCTCAGGCGCAGCCGTTTCCGCTCCGGCGGCTGACGGCTTCGCTTCGCTGGTTTCTTGTGTTGCCATGCTCATGCGGACGGTTTCCGCTTTTTCCCGTTCCAGATTTGCCTTGTACAGCTCCAGGCCAATCAGCCCGAAAAAAACGACGCCAAACACCAAGAGTCCCGAGCGAACCCATGTTTTCATGCCCACAGACGCCTTTTTGCGGGTATGACGGGAGCGTCGAGGCGGCAATTGATTGGTCTCCAGATTCACTCTTCCTCCCCCTTCTCTTTTTTCAAAGTCATTTGCAGATAAAAGGCCAGCGAAACATCTATCACGATATGCGCGACGATGGGCGGCCATAAGGAAGCGTGTACATCCATCAACAGTCCTAACAGCCAGCTCGTGCCAAACACACTCGCGATTAACAAAGGCTTTTTCAAATAGCGCACGTGTACGAGCGTAAATGCGAGGCTCGTCCAAACGTTCCCGGCGAACGGCTGGATCACGCCGCGAAACAGCCATTCCTCGCCAATACCGACGATTACGCACACCAGCACCGTCAGGGTGGAAGACATGGCGCCAAAAACTTTTTCGTTGATGCTGCCATCGTCCTGCCAGTGTTTCGGCAAATATTTTTCCATGGCAATACTCAGCAAGACAATCCCTGCTGCCACCAGGCACGCAAGCCCGACTCCCTCCCACCCGGAGAAGTGGAACAAGCCAAGCGTGCCCTGCCATCCGTGGACCCAGAAGCTGCTTACTGCCGCCGCCGCCAAAACCAAACCTTGTGTCAGCCACAGATTAAATCGCAGCGTCGCTTCGTCCAACTCCAGCCCACTTTCTTTCACGTGATCGTTCTCTCCTTATTATTTTTTCGGCAAAAGCATGTCCAATGCCTGCCGCAAACTCCAGCTGTTTTGCACATCCTGCTGCAAAAGCACCGTCCGCTCTCCTTCATAAGCTCCCCGCTGCAACCCGCAGCGCGTACAACAAAAGCGGTGATAGCTGTCGTCTGCTTCTCCAAAGTATTGATTCAGGTGCTTGCGCAGGCAACTGTCAGCAAGCACATACGATACCATTTCGGACAGTTTTTTGCGCTTGACTGCCTTTCGCTTTTCCGTCTCCTGCCAAATATCCCGGGCGAAATTGTCCCCTTCTTTCGGGGTGCTTGCCTGTGCTCTGGCCAGTGCGCGCTCTGTATAAAAAGTGAGCATGGCTGTCATTTCCTCGGACATGCCAAGCAGCGCCAATGCTTGCGCATCCATCGACACACCTGCTCGGTGATGCTGCAAAAATTGCTGGACCTGCAGCGGAGTCGGATACTCCTTGTCCAGCATGTATTGATGAATCTGAACGTCCTCCGGGCCGTACAGGAGCATGGCATAGCCGGGCTGTCCATCCCGGCCGATTCGACCGATCTCCTGGGAGTAAGCTTCCAGGCTCGCTGGCATCTGGTAGTGAATGACATAGCGAATATCCGGCTTGTCAATGCCCATGCCAAAAGCGTTCGTCGCGATGATGACATCCAGCTCTCCAGCCAGAAACTGCGTCTGGATCAGCATCCGCTCCATGCTGTTCATGCCCCCGTGATAGCCTTCCACGCGCCTTTTCCCTTCGAGCTGATAGGCAGCGACAAGCACATCGACTGCCTGCCGCGTGCTGCAGTACACGATTCCCGGTCCTTCCAGCCTGTCCACCAGTTCAAACGTCAGTTGACGCCGCTCGCTTTCCCCGTTCACTTCCGCCAGATCGTAGGCGATGTTTGCGCGATTGAGCGTCTGCACCACGACGTTCTCTTGGGCAATTCCGAACAGCGTGCAGATTTCGTTGCGCACCGCTGTCGTCGCCGTCGCGGTCACAGCCAAAACAGGCGGATTCCCCAGCAGTTTTACCGTATCAGGCAGGCGCAGATAATCGGTCCGAAAATCGTGTCCCCACGCAGAGATGCAGTGGGCCTCGTCAATCGCCACAAGTGACACCCGCGCACGTTTCAGCGCGTGCTGCACGTAAGACTGTTGCAGTTTTTCCGGTGAAATGTACAGCAGCTTGCAGGCGCCAGCCGCGATCTTTTGCAGCACTTCCCGCGATTCTGCCGGGTCTTGCGTGCTGTTCAGGTAGGCGGCTTGTATGCGTCGTTTCGTGCGCAACTGCTGAACCTGATCGACCATGAGCGAAATCAACGGGGAAACGACCACCGTGATACCCGGCAGCAACAGGGCAGGAAGCTGATAAGTGACGGATTTCCCGCCGCCTGTCGCCATCAGGCCAAGAACGCTCTGTCCGTTCAGCACTCGACTGATGATGGCCGCTTGACCCGGTCGAAATGTCTCGTAGCCAAAATACTCCTGTAGATAAAAATGCAGGTCTTTATCCATTCGTCTCCCCTTGCCTGCGGGCCAAAGCCAGACGGATTTGCAAATAGCTGACGCCAGGCCCGACATAGTCCTTGATGAGCCGCAATCTGCTCGTTTGCAGCTTTTCGCTTGCGGCGACGATTACGCTTCGCATCTCGGGCGGCAAATAGACCGATTCATCCCATTCCGGACAGCGCAGGGCAATTTCCACGAGGTGATCCTCGACGGTACTTTCCTTCATGTTCCGTCTGGTGGCGATCTCTGCCTTGGTCAATCCGCGCTGCACCATCGCATACGTCCGGGCCGCGCTGTTGCTCAGCCGCGGATCGAGCCTGTTCTCCTGGCTGACCAGCCGGGAAAGCAGCGGAAACGTCTGTGCTTCCTTCATGAGCCGCTGAATCGAGGCAGCCAGCCCATAGCGGAACAAAAGCGTAAGGTAGACGCGGGCCACCTGTTGTTGCTTCGCCAGTTGTCCCAGCGTTTTTCCTACCTGCGAGATCCCGGACAGTTGCGCGACCAGCAGTTTTTGCACATCAGGCTCCAACGGCTCCCAGAGATGATACAGCTCCTCGCGCAATCCGCTCATCCAAACCGCTCTCGCCTCCGGAAACTGCAGCTGCTGCTTGACCCAAAGCTGGACCGATTTGTCAGTCACGACAGGGGTAAAACTAAGGTCTTTTCCCAGCATTTGCGACACCGTTTGCACCAGCAGATGAAGTCTTTGCCAAAACGGTTCGATGCGAGCAGCGAGGTCAAACTGCGTAAAGGGCGAAAACCAGACAGCGAAACGGTATTTTTCATACGCCTCCTGGGCTGCCTGCTTTCCTTTTTCAGTGACCAAAAACGTCGGCTTGGCGATGGCTCCTTCCCCTTCGCGCTGCTGCACATGTCCATTTTGAAACAAAGTTGCAACAATTTTATCCCAATCCTCTTTTGAAAACCCGGGAAACATCCGATAATACGGATAAAGGCTGTACAAATGCACATCCTGCAGAGTCTGATTCGCTTTTCTGCCGCGCAGTATGTAGTAAGCCGACTGCAGCGTCCGCTCGTTCGCGAGAGGAATCATCGCATTCAGGGCGACAGCGCATAGAAGCTCAAGATCCTCTGCCACACTGTTTTGATTGTTCATTGGTACTCCTTGCTCTTTTTATTATTATTTTTTGCAGGAACCGTAGCCTGCGTCATTTTCGCTGCACTGGATTTGGAGGATTTCTTTTATGACAAAACGTTTGAAAAGGTCAGAATTTATGATGGCGTACATGATCATCATAACACTTGCATGCACTGTTGGTGGATTTTTTTTCGGCGCACACTATATGAAGACATCCATTGAAGCCGAGCAAGCGGCAGCGATGGAAGCCAAACAAAAAGAGGCGGAAAAGGAAAAGCTGCTGCGTGAGCAAAAGCTGTACAGCGAGCAGGACTTCATTCGTTTTTACTACGCGGTGTACGCTCCGGTGCTGGAATGGAAGCAAGCTCACTTCGAGGCGATGGGCAAGTGGGGAAGCCTCGATCAAAAAGGACGCACGGAAGCATTGAAGCATCTGGAAAAGCTCGCCCAACAGACGCTGAAGGAGCTGGAAAAAAACGTGCCGCTGCCGACCTCTCCGCTGCTCGCACAAGCACACACTCATTATACGAACAGTGTCCGGGCTTATTTGGATAGTATGGAGCAAATCCAATCCGATCAGAATAGTAATGCCGCAACGCCCGCTGTCATCGCTTCCGGCTTGACGCTTTCCCAGAACAGCTGGTTGACGGCGCAGGAAATGGTCTACCATTCCGTGGCGGCCTGGGAATCGGCCTATGTGGTGAAAAAGCCGATGCCAGAGGCAGTGCCTGCTACCGTTACAACAGCACAATGGAAGCAGTACCCTTTCCACTACAGGACTTATCTGGCCGCCCAGTTCATGTCGGCGAACAAGCGCTGGGACAGCTACAATCCGGAAGACTTGACGGCCCGTCTGGACCTGCTGCTCTCTTCCAGCGAGTCGCAAACTTTGGGAATCAAGGATGTGGCTGCCGCAGTGAAGGTGCTGCATGCAACAGATGCCGTCCACTCCGGGGATTTCAAAAAGTTGAGTGGCAAACTTTATTCTGTTCTGAACACACCTGAAATCCCGCTTTACAAGTAGTCGTATATTTTTAGACTGATTCAATCTTGAAATCTTGGGAGCAAGAGCATACAATTGTCTATGATAGTGGACGTACCACTTGTAACGGGAGGTGAAACCACGATGACTACATGGGTAGATAAAGATACTTGTATTGCTTGCGGTGCCTGTGGCGCCACTGCCCCTGACGTCTTTGACTACGACGATGAGGGTCTTGCATACAACAAGCTGGATGACAACTCCAACAGTGTTGAAATCCCGGATATCCTTCAAGACGACGTTCGCGACGCTGCAGAAGGATGCCCGACCGACTCTATCAAAGTGGAATAGGATTCCAGGAACCAAAACCTCTTACATACTTTGTGTGTAAGAGGTTTTTCTGTTTTTTTGCCTGAACGGATGCTCGACCTGTCAACATGCAGAAAAACCGAACATTCCGGCGCGTTTTTTCCAGATTTTGTGAGAGTAATATCTTAACGTTCGGTTTTTGATCGAATTTAACCTCCTTACCCTTGTGAAATCAGCATTATTTACGAACGATAAGTCTGTTTTTAAAAATATCGTTCATTTTTTTCTCGTTTTTTTGCTTGACGGTGTCATTTTGCCGTGGTATCTTAAGTACAAATCTTACGAAACACCACATCACCAACAGCGATGACGAAGACATGCTGTGGGCCGGAAATCCCCAGAGAGCCGATGGTTGCTGCGAATCGGCGGTTTCTTCCACAGATAAGCACTTTCGAGCTGCTGCGTTGAACGGACGATTTTTCTCGTCCCACTAGATGCAAACGGTAGATCCGTTATCTCTACAGGTCATGTACCTGGCAAGGCACCTTTTTGAGAAAAAAGGAGCGAATGAGGGTGGCACCGCGAAGCAAAGCCTCTCGTCCCTCACTGTTCTGTAACAGGAGCAGTGTGAGAACGGGAGGTTTTTTTATTATTGATTCATTTAGGAGGAGAGAGACATGTTCACAGACAAAATGATTTTGCGCATTCCCGGCCCTACCCCGATCCCCCCTCGCGTACAGATGGCGATGAACCAGCCGATGATCGGGCATCGCAGCGGCAAGTTTTCCGCCTTGTTCGCGCGGACGGCGGAACGACTGAAGCCTTACTTCGGCACGACCCAGGATGTGTACATCCTGGCTGGCAGCGGAACCGCCGCGCTGGAAACAGGCGTCGTGAACACCTTGCAGCCTGGAGATGAGGCAGTGATTCTCGTCAGCGGTGCTTTCGGCGAGCGTTTCGCCAAAATTTGCGAGCGCTATGGCGTGGTTGCTCACCGTCTGGAGGTTCCTTGGGGAAAAGCCGTTACACCAGATCTGCTGGAGGCTTTTCTCAAAGAAAAGCCACAAGTGAAAGCGGTATTTGCGACATACTGTGAAACATCTACCGGGGTGCAAAACCCGATTCCCGAACTGGCCAAAACGATCCGTGCCCATTCGGACGCCTTGTTCATCGTGGATGCGGTCAGCTGCCTTGGCGCTGTCGCATGCGAAATGGACGCCTGGGGTGTCGACATCGTCGTAACCGGTTCGCAAAAAGCGTTCATGCTGCCGACCGGCCTTGCTTTTCTGGCGGCAAGCGAACGCGCCTGGAAAGTCATCGAAGCGAACAAGTCGCTCGCTTTTTATCTCGATCTGAAGGCGTACAAAAAA
Organism: Brevibacillus gelatini; assembly: GCF_003710935.1. Taxonomy (GTDB): domain Bacteria; phylum Bacillota; class Bacilli; order Brevibacillales; family Brevibacillaceae; genus Brevibacillus; species Brevibacillus gelatini. The sequence continues at coordinate 266,268 of NZ_RHHS01000017.1, read as the reverse complement.
AGCCTCGCCGACCAGACAACACCGTACACCCCTGCTGTTTCGCTCATCTTCGGCCTGGCAGAAGTGCTCGATATGCTTGACGAGGAAGGCTTGCCAGCGATCATCAAGCGCCATGAGCTGATGCGCGACATGACCCGCGCTGCCATGCGAGCCTTGAACGTCAACCTGATGGCCGATGACGCTTACGCTGCTGCGACCGTCACTTCCTGCGATCCTCAAGGGGCGTTTGATGCAGAAGCGCTGCGCAAGGTGCTGACGAAGCAGTACAACGTCACGATTGCCGGCGGCCAACAGCATTTGAAGGGAAAAATTTTCCGTATCGGACACATGGGCTATTGCGAGCCGCTCGATGTCCTGCAAGTGATTTCCGCGATTGAAATGTCGCTCCATCAAATCGGCGCACCAGTCGAGCTGGGTGCCGGTGTCAAAGCTGCTCAGGAGGTGCTCATTGCACATGTATAAAGTTCTCATTACTGACCCACTTAGCGAATTTGGTATCCAGCAACTGTTGGACGCAGAAGATGTCGAAGTCGTCCGCCAAACCAACCTCTCCCCTGCCGAGTTGCTCGAAGTGATCGGCGACTACGACGCCCTGCTCGTCCGCAGCCAGACACAGGTGACTGCCGAAGTGCTTGCTGCCGGGAAAAAACTGAAAGCAGTCGGCCGCGCTGGCGTAGGCGTGGACAACATCGACATCGCCGCAGCGACCCAGGCGGGTATCCCGGTCATCAACGCACCGGACGGCAATACGATCTCCACTGCCGAGCATTCCTTCGCTATGCTGATGGCGGTTGCCCGCAACATTCCGCAGGCGCACAAAAAGCTGGTCGACGGCACCTGGGACCGCAAAAGCTTCCAAGGTGTGGAGCTGAACAAAAAAGTGCTCGGCGTCATCGGCATGGGCCGCATCGGCTCCGAAGTGGCCAAACGGGCCAAGGCGTTTGGAATGACCGTCATGGGCTACGACCCGTTCCTGACGGAAGAACGCGCACAAAAATTGGGTGTCATCCACTCGACTGTCGATGAGATTTGCCGCCAAGCCGATTTCATTACCGTTCACACGCCGCTGACAAAAGAAACACGCCACATCATCAGCACGCGCGAATTCGCCAAGATGAAAGACGGCGTACGCCTCATCAACTGCGCACGCGGCGGCATCATCGACGAAAAAGCGTTGTACGAAGCAATTACAAGCGGCAAAGTCGCCGGAGCCGCTCTGGACGTGTTCGAGGTAGAGCCGCCTGTGGACAACCCGCTGGTCGGCCTGCCGCAAGTGGTTACAACCCCTCACCTTGGTGCATCGACAGTGGAAGCGCAGGAAAACGTCGCAGTCGATGTCTCGGAAGAAATTTTGAAGGTACTGCGCGGCGAGCCGTTCAAGAACGCCGTCAACCTGCCGTCCATCCCTGCACATGTGATGGAAAAGGTTCAGCCGTACTTCCAGTTGGGTGAAAAATTGGGCCATTTCCTCGCCCAAGTAACTGTCGGTTCGATCTCCGAGGTAGAAATCAAATACAGCGGCGAACTGACCGAAGTGGATACGTCGCCACTGACCCGCACTGTACTGAAAGGGGTCCTTTCCTTCCGCCTTGGCGAAGGCGTGAACTACGTCAATGCGCCGTTGCTGGCAAAAGTGCGCGACATCACCGTTACCGAGCAAAAAGCCGCGCAAAACAAAGGCTTCACCAACTTGCTGACGGTTACGCTGAAAACGAAACAAGAAACTCGCACCGTTGCGGGTACCCGTCTCAACGGCTACGGCGCGCGGATTGTGAAAATCGACGACTTCGCCATCGACGTGGCACCAGAAGGATATTTGCTCTACATTCACCACAACGACCGCCCGGGCGTCATCGGACGCGTTGGTTCCATCCTTGGTGAAAACAGCGTCAACATCGCGACGATGCAGGTAGGCCGCCGCGATGTCGGCGGAGACGCGATCATGATGCTCTCGGTAGACAAACCGTTGACGCCTGAACTGCTCGATACAATGGGCGAGCTGGCAGAAGTAAAAAGCGTGACGCAAATTGAACTGTAGGCCGCTTCCCCTTCTTTTCACATTCCGGAAAAAGACCTGGCTGCTCGCCGGGTCTTTTCCTTTACCCTGCAAAATGTTAGCGCTATAATGGGACAAGATGACCAAACACCAGGAGAGGAGTTTCTTATGACGAACCAGGCATTATTCGCCATTGGCATCTTCTTAGTCACGTATGCCTTTATTATTAGTGAAAAATTGCACAGAACCATCGTTGCGATGAGCGGCGGGATTCTGATGGTGCTGTTTGGCATCGTCACGCAGGAGCAGGCGATTCATCACATCGACTTCAACACGCTTGGCCTCCTGATCGGCATGATGATTCTCGTCGCTGTAACAGCGCAAACAGGTGTGTTCAAATACCTGGCCATTCGCGCAGCCAAGCTGGCAAAAGGCAAGCCGATCCGCATTCTCGTCTATTTGAGCATCATCACCGCTGTCGCTTCTGCTTTTCTGGACAACGTAACGACAGTGCTCTTGATCGTCCCGGTTACATTCAGCATCGCCAGACAGCTTAAGCTGAATCCGATTCCTTTTTTAATCAGTGAAATTATCGCCTCGAATACAGGGGGAACCGCAACGTTGATCGGCGACCCGCCGAACATCATGATTGGAAGCTCCGTTCCCGAGCTGGATTTCATGGCATTTTTGCTGAACTTGAGCCCGATCATTGTCATTATCTTGGCCCTTACCATCTTGTGCCTTGTGCTCATCTACCGGAAGCAATTGCAGACTTCTCCGGAGCTAAGTGCGAAGATTATGCAATTGAACGAACGCGATGAAATTACAGATACGACCCTTTTGAAAAAATCGTTGACTGTCATGGCTTTGACGATTATCGGATTCATGCTGCACGGCGCCCTGCATCTTGAATCTGCTACGATTGCACTCACTGGCGCTTTCCTGCTTCTCCTCATCACCGGAGAGCATTACCTCGAGGACGCGATCAGCAAAGTCGAGTGGAATACGATATTCTTTTTCATCGGCTTGTTTGTCCTCGTATCGGGTCTGGTGGAAACAGGCGTCATCGCCGAACTGGCGAGCCAGGCGATCAACCTCACTGGTGGTGATTCGCTGAATACGTCCCTGCTCATTTTGTGGTTAAGTGCGATTGCTTCGGCGTTTGTGGACAACATTCCGTTCGTTGCCACAATGATCCCGATGATTAAAGAGATGGGCGCACTGGGCATTACCAATCTCGAGCCACTTTGGTGGAGTCTCGCTCTCGGCGCCTGCCTGGGCGGGAACGGAACACTCATCGGCGCCAGCGCCAACGTCATCGTCGCCGGACTTGCCGCCAAAGAAGGCGAGCATATCGGTTTTGTCAGCTTCATGAAGGTGGCATTCCCGCTGATGATTATGTCGATTGTCATTTCCCATCTGTACATTTACTTGCGTTACTTTGTTTGGTAAACGGGCTTTAGGCCTCGCCCCTGCGCTCGAGCCAAAGCAAACCAAAAGACTCCGTCGCTTTTCCTAGCGATGGAGTCTTTTTTCTATGCCGTGCATTTGCGTTACGTCAAGATGTCCAAAAGACCGCGGACATCATCCAAAATGTAGTCGGCTTGCACTTCTTCAAATTTGCTGCGGGCCTCCTGGCCAGACAATCCGGTTAATGTCGCCGCGAATCGGCAGCCGATGGAGCGAGCCGCGAGGAAATCGGCCAACGAATCTCCCACAATCAGCAGTTCCTCGCCATTTGTGAGCGGCAGCGGGTATTGGAGCACGTCACGGTCCGGAGTAGTCAAGCCGAGCAAGCCTTTTACATAGGAAAAAGGATGCGGCTTGGACAAAGGGACGTAGTCCGGGCAGTTTGCCTCTGCTTCGAGCACATGAGTGGCGGTCACTACCCGCTCGGGATCAAACCATTGCAACAGGCCCATCGCGCGCAAAGGAACGTGTGTTTCGATGCTTGGGCGGCCTGTTCCTATGCCCAGTGTGTACCCGCGTTCTTTCAACGTACGGAACAGCCCGATCATGTCTTCTGGCGGCACAATCGGAATTTCGTCTGTCAAAAAGCCCTTTTTGCCTGGCTGCATCGTTTCACGCCCAATCGATGCCGCCACTTGTTCATCACCCAAATACCATTCCTGAAACGTTTCTTGCACCAATTGCCACAGGACGCAGTTTGGCGAAAACATCGCGGTTTCCACTCCGCACCGCTCGCGGGCAAGCTCGTTCAAATACAACAGCATGTCTGCCTTTTGCGCTGAACTTTTGGCAAAGTCAGGGAGAAACGCAGCGTAATCGACCTGAAAATCAGGAGCGTAGGCGTTTGCCCACTCGCGCAGTTGGGCAAGCTGTGGTCGCTCAAGCTGAACGGTAAGCAGGCTTGCCGCTTCCGGCACTTGCGGCTTGAGCACTTCGACCAAACGGATCAGCTGATAGGAAAACGCGAGGAAGACCATGTCCCAGTTTGAATTGATGCCGCGAGATTTGATGAAATTCAGCACTTCATCGTGTGCAAACACTTGCTCACGAACACGCCTGATGATCGCTTCACTCGGGGCCGGAGTAAAGGTATCTCCCTGCAACCCGACGTAGCCCGGACTGAACAAAAGCTCCCATACCGTCAGAGCGGACGCATCAAAGTAGCGTTCTTCGCTGAGCAAAACCCCATCCACATCAAACAAGATCGTTTTTATCATGGTCTCTTTTACACTCCTAGTTGTTTTTCGCCTGTTCGGTCATGGCAATCGTAAAGGTCGTACCCTCTCCCAGCTTGCTTTGCACGCCAATGGTGCCACCGTGTGCTTCGACGATGTTTCGCGCGATGGCAAGACCAAGTCCGGTTCCGCCTACGCGCCCGCGTGTCCGGGCCTTGTCAGCCTTGTAGAAGCGCTCGAACACAAACGGCAAATCTTCTTGCGGAATGCCGCTGCCCGTGTCGCTGATCTCGATCAGCAACGTTTTGTCACCGCGCGCGCGGATGGTCACACTTCCACCGCTCGGCGTGTGCCTGAGCGCGTTGTCGATCAGGTTCGTCAGCACCTGCTCCATCCGATCCGGATCGATATAAACTTCCCTGTGCGATGTCGTCATTTCCAGCAGCAGGGAAATTCCGCGCTCCCGGGCAAGATTCGTGAACTTGCGCTGGATGCGCTCCAAATACGGGCGCAGCTCCACAATCTCCTGAAACAGTTCCACGTGTCCGGCTTCCATCCGCGCCAGACTGAGCAGCTCATTGACCAGCTTCGTCATGCGCACAGACTCGTCGTAAATGATTTGCGCAAGCTCCTTGTGCTCTTCCGGCGTTGTCGCAATATCGTCGACAATCGCTTCACTGTAGCCTTGCAGCATGGACAGCGGTGTGCGCAGCTCGTGCGAGACATTCGCCACGAAATCGTTGCGCATTTTGTCCAGCTTTCGCTCCTGGGTGATGTCGCGCAGGACGGCTACCGCCCCGCGGATTTGCTCGCGGTCGTTGAGCGGCACCATGACAAGCGCCCAGATGCGGCCCTGTACAGGAATGTCCTCCCTGACCTCCTGCCCCGTTTGCACCACCTGCTGGTAAAAAGCAAACAGCGGCACCTGCTCATCCTTATGCTCAAACTCCCAATCGCGCAAAAAGCGTTCTGCAGGCGGGTTCGTGACGGCAATCTTCCCGTTGACGTCGATCATGACCACCCCGTCGACCATCGAGCGCAAGACGCTTGCAAGCTGCTCCTTTTCCTTGGACAGGGCGTCGACGAGCTGATTGAGCTTGCTCGCCATCGTATTGAACGATGCCGCAAGCTCACCTGTTTCGTCCGTCGTCTTGATCGGAACCTCCGCGTGAAAATCGCCTTCCGCGATCCGATGCGCCGTCTCCTTCATCTGCCGCAGCGGAATCGTAATTCGCGAAGACAGAAAGAACGCAAAGACAGTGGTAGAAACGAATGCAATAACTCCGACGATAAAAATTAAAAACCGCACTTCATTTACGGTATCATCAAAATCTTCGATAGCCTGATACATCACGACGGCACCCGGATTGCCCGGTGTGACCTCCAACGGCACCGCCACCGCCAGCATTTGCACACTGTTCATGTGGTCGTTCGAGTTGTTCGAAGCGACCGGCAAATAAATACGCTGCGGGGCGGGATGCTTCCCGGCCAAGGCGTCTGCCAGATGCAACTCCTGGTCTTTCAGCAGTTGCTCGACCGGAATGTCCGGCAAACCCACGCCTTCACTTTTTCCAATGACCTGGCTGTCTTTATCCAGTACCACCATTCCGGTATGATGCACAAGACTAAAGGTCGAAGCCATCTCCAATGCTTCCAGCTTGTCTTCGCTCGCTTCCAGTCCTTTGGTCAATCCCTCTGCCAGCTCCTGCAAATTTTTCGTCTGGCGGTTGCTGTAAAAGCTGTCAAACGACTGCACGAGCAACAGGCTGAAGATCGTCAAAACGAGCGCAAACAAAGCGATGATCGTCATCCATAGCTTTCCGACTACACTGCGAAAAATAACGTCCACTTATTTCGGCACCTCAAGCTTGTAGCCGACTCCCCAGACGGTTGCGATCATATTGGCCGCTTGCGGAGAAACCCGGTTCAATTTTTCACGAAGTCGCTTGATGTGCGTATCGACCGTGCGCAAATCTCCGAAAAACTCGTAATGCCAGACGTCCTTGAGCAACTCTTCGCGCGTAAACACTTTGTCCGGCGACAGGGCAAGGTAGTGCAGCAGCTCGTATTCTTTTGGGGTGAGGCTCACTTCCTGGCCGCTGGCAATGACTTTGTGCGCGTCATGGTCGATTGTCAGCTCAGGGAAAACAAGCACAGAGTGGCTGTTAAACGTCTCCGTCTTCAAGTAAGCGGTAGCGGAGGAACGGCGAAGAATCGCTTTCACGCGGTACACGACCTCGCGCGGGCTGAACGGCTTGACAACGTAATCATCGACTCCAGCCTCAAAGCCATGCACGCGGTTTGTTTCCTCGCCTTTTGCCGTGAGCATGATGATCGGGGTCGCCTTGAACTCGCGAATGCGCTGGCATACTTCGATCCCGTCCATTCCAGGTAGCATCAGGTCGAGCAAAATAATGTCGTAATCGCTGCCGACAGCCATCTCGACAGCCTGCTCGCCGTTGTCTGCTTCGTCGATGAGGAAGTTTTCTCTTTCCAGATACATTTTCAGCAGACGGCGAATGCGCTCCTCATCATCTACTACGAGAATACGTGCCATTTTTTCCATGTTTCACACCTCTTGGCCTCATGATAATGGTAAATCGGTTTGAAGATAGTCCAAAAAGCTGGCAATATTACCAGCTTTTTGGAAGGCTATGTTACACGCCTGCATAAGAGTGCAAACCGGCAATGACCAGATTGACCACGACCAATGTAATTAAAATGATAACGAATCCGATGACGGACATCCAGGCTGATTTTGCACCAATCCAGCCGCGCGACAGGCGCAGATGCAAATACGCACTGTAAAACAGCCAGACGATGAGTGCCCATACTTCTTTCGGGTCCCAGCCCCAGAAGCGTCCCCATGCTTCTTCTGCCCAAATCATGGCAAAGATCAAGGCGCCCAGGGTAAATACCGGATAACCGATACTGATGGCGCGATAGCTGATCTCATCCAGCAGGTCAGGCTCGATGCCTTCCAGGGATGGCTGGATCACAGCGCCGAGACGCTTGCGGAAGATCAGCCGAAGTCCGCCATACAGGATCACACCTGTTAAGACCGACCAGAGCATCGTATTCATTTTGCGCGCCGCGTCCTTCCCTTCCATCCATGTCGGGGCTTCGAACCACGGATTCATCGGCCCGGCCTGAACGATTTTCGAATCGGCAGGAGCGACGATCGCCGGCATGGTGTACTCGACCCGTACCTTTTCCATCTGTCCAATCGCGTTCATCTGCTCCTTGTTCATTTCAAAAACCGTCTTTTGGTCCATGCGGGAAAACGTAGATTCCATCAAAATGAACCCGACCAGCATCAGCACGACAGCCAACACGCCCTCCAGCCACTTTGTGCTGCGCGTAGAAATATGCTGCGGCACCGTGCGGATCAGATACATCAGCCCGGCTGCAAATCCGACTGCGAGAATGCCTTCACCAAGCGCCGCTGTCGTCACGTGAATGTGCAGCCAGTAGCTCCGTAAAGACGGAATCAGCGGCGTTACTTCCTTCGGGAACACGTAGGAATACGCCAGCATGATGACCCCGAGCGGCAGGACGAACGCCCCGATTACCGTCAGCTTGTAGATGCGGTAAATAATCAAATAGGCCAGGATAATACAGTAATCCAAAAAGGCCATAAACTCAAACATGTTGCTCGTCGGGCTGTGTCCCCCGCCAATCCAGCGGGCAATCACATACCCTGTCTGTGCCAGAAAGCCAATGACCGCAAGCCAATAGGCAATCCGTCCATAGCGTTCCTCATGTTGCTTCGGATCGCGTCCCGCCCAGTTTTTCCCCGTCATCGCCACGACAAACAAAACCGACGAGATCACGTACAGCAAAAACGCAATATCCAGTAACCAGTCACTCAATTGTATGAGCTGCACGTCGAGAGTACCCCCTTGGAGTTTTTACGCCTTCGTTTTTTCTTCGATGGTTACAGGGAGCTGCAACTGGTCAACCAATCCGTCCACTTCCCTGCGAAGTCCGAACCAGTTTTTGTTCGTATGGGCTGCCAGCAAAACCGTTTCGTCCTGCGTCTGCACCCAGATGCGGCGATGCTGCCAGAAGAAGCCCATCACAACGCCGATCATAAAGATAAACGAGCCGAAGTAGATGAGCGGCACAGCCTTGTCGATCCGTACATTCAAGCCGGAGATGTCGACCAGATCGGGCTTTTGGAACGTCAGATTGAAGCGGGCATCCTCTTTTTGCGTCAAAACGGAGCCTTGCAAGTAGACCAGCTTCTCGCTCACTTGCGCGGTTCCATCGACGATCTCCAGTGCCACCATCGGATTTTTGGGCAGGTTGGTTTTCGTAGCAGGCTTGCCGTCGCTTCCCATGATAAAGTCCGGGAAGTAATCCAGGACCCGCACCTTGATTCCGGCTGCAACCTCCTGCTCTGCTTCCGGATTGTACAGATCGAACTTGAATGCTCCCAATTCCTTGTTCCCGTTTTTGGCATCAACCAGAACAAAATTGAGAGCGCCAAGCTGCATTTCCTGTACCCCTGACTGGTAAATCGCAATATCTCCTTCTATCATCGGATGGTTGACGACAATCGGGCCTTTTTGCACTTCTACCAGTTCCGGCTTTTTGCCCGGTACGTCCGCGTTTTTGTTCAAATACAGGACAGCATCGGTCTGGAAGTTTTTCGGGATTGCGCCCCCGTTCAACTCCAGCTTTTCCGGCATTTCTTCCTCCGACCAGTACGTCGTCTCGTAGTTCTCGCTTTTTATGTAGTAGGGCGTCGATGGAATGGCAACGGTTTGTCCCTCGCGCACCCAGACGTACTCGTCCAGGTAAAAGCCGGGGATGTTGCGCATGAGTACACCGATCAGAAACAGGATCAAGCCGATATGATTGACGTACGGGCCCCAGCGGCTGAAGCGGCCTTTTTCCGCCATGATCGCCCGCTCTGCCCGGAAAATCCGGTAGCCTTTTTTCTTCAGGGCCACTGCCGCACGATCCAACAGCTCTGCCTGATCTGCTTCCGGCGCAAGCTCACCTTCGCCAAACAGCTTCTGTCCCTTCAAAAACGACTTGTGCTGGTTGAGGCGCGGCTTGCTGAGCGCCTTGTAGAGCGGAACAACCCGGTCGAGACTGCAGATGACCAGTGAGGTTCCCAACAGGACGAGCAACGTCACGAACCACCAGGAAGAGTACAGATTGTGAAAGCCCAGTTCGTAGTAAACGGTCCCCAGCGTTCCGTATGTTTCCGTGTAGAACCGTGCTACATCTGCTTCTGTCGGCACTGGAACAGGTATGTATTGCTGCTGTGGAAACACCGTCCCAACGGCAGAAGCAACCAGTATAACGATAATGATACCGATTGCAATTTTGACCGAGGAAAACGCATTCCAAATCCGGTCGATCCACTTTTTCGAGTACGTCTGGGAACGCCGTGCCATCCCTTCGTAGCGCATGTCGGGAAACTGTGTCTGTTCGAATACTTCCACATCCAACGGTTTCCCGCACGATTCACAGAGCAGCGTTCCGACGGGATTCGTATGTCCACATTCACATTTTCGCTGATCCATAATGCTCCTCACTTAGGCAAGATTTTGGACAGTTTGTCCGCAATCATCGCTTCATTTAGTTGTCCGATGAAAATTTCCTTGACTTCACCATCAGGCGCAATGAAAAAAGTCGTCGGAATCGGACCAATCCGGTACAGCTTCGTAATTTGCGACTGGCGGTCCAGCAATATCGGAAATTCGACGCCAAATTGCTTCACAAACGGCTCTACCGCAACAGGTGACTCGCCGATGTTCACCCCGAGTACGACCAGCCCTTTGTCCTTGAACTTGTTGTACTGCTCCTGCAAGGCTGGCATTTCTTTTTTACAGGGCTCACACCATGTCCCCCAAAAGTTGAGCACGACACCTTTCCCTTTCAAATCGTCGAGGGCCAATTCCGGTCCATTCAGTTGCTCCAGACTGAAATTCGGGGCTGCTCTGCCTACTTTTACGGCATCCGGGTCCTTCACAAAACTGGAATAGAGAGCAAAGACCAGGGCGACAAGCAAAAGGCCCAATACCGCGATCCTGACATATGTACGATTGCTTTTGTTCATGATGCCCATACTCCCATCTCCTGCAATTCAATTGCAGACATTATCCCTTCCATTATAGCGTTCCTGGATTTTCCGCCAGCGCATAACTTATGAACAGATTTTGAACGAATCACGTTTTGGCCCCTCTGCTGCGCCTGTTTTGAATCAGTCCCTGTCTCAGCTTGTCTACCTCCTGCCGCGACAGCGGACGGTACTGGCCAGGCCGCAAGCCTTCCAGCGTCAAAAAGCCGAGACGAATGCGCTCCAGCGTCAACACGGGATGGCCGATGGCGTCGCACATCCGGCGAACTTGCCGATTCCGCCCTTCGTGGATGGTCAACTCGATGAGCGCCTTCGCATTGCCTGGCTCTGCCTTCACCAGTCTGGACGCCCCCGGCGCAGTCATGCCATCCTCCAGACGAATCCCGGTCGCGAGTTTTTTCAGCTTGTCCGGGCTTGGCACGCCTTTGACCCAGGCGCGGTACACCTTGTCGATCTCGTAGCTCGGGTGGGCGAGCTTGTTTGCGAGGTCGCCGTCATTCGTCAAGAGCAGCAAGCCTGACGTATCATAGTCGAGACGTCCTACCGGATAGACGCGCTCTTTTACTCCTGTCAGCAAGTCTGTCACGACCCGCCGTCCGCGGGGATCGGAAACACTGGTGATAACGCCAGTCGGCTTGTACAGCAAATAGTAGACATGCTGCTCCAGCACGATTTCCTTTCCTTTTACCGTAATCCGGTCGGTGGCCGGATCGACCTTAACCCCTTGCTCGCGAACGACCCGGCCATTTACCTGCACATGTCCCTGTGCGATCAGTTCCTCACAATGCCGGCGAGAGGCGACTCCAGCATGCGCCAATACTTTTTGCAAACGTTCCATTGTTGGATCACCTCTACAACATCATACCCATTCTTACCAGTGTGGACAAGAAAAAGGGAAAAACTTCCCCATCGTTCGAGGAAGTTTTCTCATCCGGCTTGTTTGTATGTGATTCAGGAGAACACATAGGTGACGATCAGCAAGGAAAAAATGACCCCTGCCAGGTCCGACCACAAACCTACTTTCAAGGCGTAGCTTGAATTGCGAATGCCGACTGCGCCGAAGTAGACGGTCAGTACATACAGCGTCGTGTCCGTACTGCCTTGCATCGTGGCAGCCAATCGGCCGATAAACGAATCCGGCCCGTATTGGGCGATCAGATCGGTCGCAATCGCAAGCGAGCCTGTTCCGGTCAGCGGGCGCAGCAGGGCAAGCGGAACGAGTTCCTCGGGAAAATGCAACACATCCAGCACTGGCTTGATGCCGCGCAACAGCAAATCCAGCGCTCCCGACTCGCGAAACATGTTGACTGCGACCATCATCGCAATCAGATGAGGCAGAATGCGGATGGTCGTGGTCAGCCCCCCTTTTGCCCCTTCGACAAATGTTTCGTAAACCGGAACCTCTCTCTTCCACCCATGTAACAGGACAAACGCGATCGTAACGGGAATCGCCCAGAGCGAGATCAGGGATACCCATTGGTACATACGGTTTCCCCCTAATTGTGACGTCGTAAGTGACGGTAGCGATACCAGCGGTCGATGAGCAGCGCCACGATGGTAGCCGCAAAGGAAGAGACAAGGGTCGTACCGACAATCTCCACCGGATTGACCGAGCCGTACTGCATGCGGATGGCAATCATCGTGGTGGGAATGATCGTGATGCTCGCAGTGTTGATCGCAAGCAGTGTACACATGGCCGGGGAGGGGTGCTGCTTATTGGGGTTCAGCTTTTGCAGTTCCTCCATGGCTTTCAGTCCCATCGGCGTCGCTGCGTTGCCAAGCCCGAGCAGGTTGGCGCTCATGTTCGACAAAATGTAGCCCATGGCAGGGTGCCCTTTTGGCACATCGGGGAACAGCAGCTGGATGATCGGCGACAAAAGCTTCGACAAGAGCGCGAGCAGCCCTGATTTTTCCGCGACCTTCATGATGCCCATCCAGAAAGCGAGCACACTGAGCAGGCCGAAGCATACCGTGACTCCTGTTTTTGCCCCCTCAAAAGCGGCGGCATTGACCGCTTCCATCCGTCCCGTGACGGCTGCCACCACGATGCTAATGACAATCAGTCCGAGCCATATGACATTAAGCACTCCACAGCCCCCCTGCCACAATGTCCCAGAATTGTTTCCAAAACGCATAGGCGCCCGTCAGCGGCTGGCTGCTCGTCGGGCTATCCACGCGGACGAGCAGCGGAACCTGCCCGATCATTTTTTCCTTCAAATAAAGCTGCAGAAAACCGACGAGCTGCCCATCCATGTCAGCCGTAATCGTCGATTGTCCCATCACCACGCGTTGCTTGATCGCCGCTTCCTCCGCCGTCTGGAGCGGATAGGAAAACGCATTTTGTGTCACGAGATGAGCCCCTGTCGCCATCGGAAGAGGCATCTCCGGACGGATGTCCTGCCCCGCACCGACTAGCTGTTTCACCGGAAACTGGGCAAATCCGTAGTCCAACAGCTTTGCCGAATCGTTCCAATCGTCCGAAGCGTTCAACGTAATCGTCGCCAACTGTCTTCCGTCGCGAGTGGCCGATGCAGCAAGGCAGCGCTTGGCCAGCTTGGTATACCCGGTTTTGACGCCGTCCGCTCCATTGTACAGGTGCAGCATCTTGTTTTTGTTGATAAGCCTTCTGTCCCACTCCTCGCCTTCCCAGGAGATGTCCTTGACCTTTGTGGATACGATCTGCCGAAAGACGGGATTGCGCAAGGCGTAGGCAGACAGCTTCGCCATATCCTCCGGTGTGGAGTAATGCTGGTTGCTGTCATCCAGCCCGTGCGGATTGGTAAAATTCGTATGCTCCATTCCGATCAAGGCGGCCTTTTCATTCATCAAATACGTAAAGCCCTGGACCGAGCCGCCGATATGGGTGGCAATCGCAACCGCCGCGTCATTGCCGGAGCGCAGCATCAGCCCGTAGAGCAGTTCTTCCAGCGTCAGCTTTTCCGAGCGCTTCAGGTAGATGGAAGATCCTTCCACCCCCACCGCTTCCGGCGGTACAGTCACCACGTCGTCCAGCTTCCCGTTCTCAATCGCGACAATCGCCGTCATCGTCTTTGTCAGACTGGCAATCCGCATTTTTTTGCTGCCGTTTTTCGAGTAGAGAATCCGCCCGCTGGCTACATCAATCAGCGCCGCCCCTTCGGCAGACAGGCTTGGCGGCGCTGCCGCGTCTGCAACAGATACCGGAGCCAGCAACAGCTGTATAAAAAGAAAAACGACGAGTCCGCCGGACAGAAGTTTTCGCACGTTCATAAACTTCCTCCCCATCCCAAAAGTACACCACCGATACACAGGTTTGTACATATATATGGGGACGAGTCGGGAGGTAGTACGAAAAACTGTCCGAAGTGACTAGTCGTTTGTCTTTTCTTCCTGCTTGCCGAAGAGCGCGGTTGCTTCCATGCGGACTTCCTCAATATCCAGATTCACAGGCGGCTCGGGAAGATCGGAAATTTCGCGCAGGCCAAAATGCTCCAGAAACTCTTTGGTCGTGGCATACAAAATCGGCCGTCCGATCCCCTCTGCCCTGCCCGCTTCGCGAATCAGCTGCTTCGACAAAAGTGTATTGAGTGCCTTTTCGCACTTCACACCGCGTATTTCTTCGATTTCAGAGCGCGTCAAAGGCTGCTTGTAGGCAATGATGGCGAGCGTCTCCAATGCGGCCTGGGACAGTGTTGACTGTCCCGGCGAGGTTGCCAGTCGCTCGAAATACGGGACATGTTCGGGCAAGGTGGTCAATTGATACGCCTTGGCCACTTCCACGATTTGCACGCCGCGCCCTGCCCGGCGAAAGTCCGCTTTCATGTCCTCGATCAAATCGACGACCTCTTCTTCCGGCACCTCGACGATTTCACTGATCTGCCTGGCATCGATGCCTTCATCACCCGAGATGAACAGCAAGCCTTCGATCACGCCTTTCAGCTTGTCATAGTTCATCGTTTTGGGCTCCTTCCGCTTCACAAATCATGATGTCCTGAAACAATTGATTTTGTATGCATGTAATGTGCTTTGCCTTCATCAGCTCCAGCAAGGCAAGGAATGTCGTAACGATTTCTGAACGGGTAGCCCCCTTGGAAAAAAGCTGGGAAAAACGTACCATCCCGCCGCCGACACGCACCAACTGCCGAATTTGCGTCATCCGGTCCTTGATCGAGATTTCGTCACGGGAAACCTTCGTCATCGGCTCCTTGTCCTTTGCTTTTTGCACCAGCTTTTCCAGTGCGTGAATCAGATCGTACAAGGTTACGTTTTTGATCGTATGATCTTCCTCGCGCACGTACGGCGCCAGATTTTCAGCAGGACGGGTAAACACCTTGTTGCGGCCGATTTCCATCTCGCGCAGTTGCTCGGCCAGCAGCTTGTAGCGCTTGTACTCCAACAGTCGCGCCACCAATTCTTCGCGCGGGTCCACTTCCTCGACATCCATATCGAGAAAAGGCTGAAACACTTGCTCCTCTTTTCTTGGCAACAGCATCTTGCTCTTGATCGAGAGAAGCGTCGCCGCCATGACGACAAACTCGCTGGCAACATCAAGCTGCAACTCTTGCATTCGATCGATCGTCGCGAGGTATTGCTCGGTAATTTCCGCTATCGGGATGTCGTAGATGTCTACTTCCGCCTTGTCGATCAGGTGCAACAAAAGGTCAAGGGGCCCTTCAAAGGAATCAAGTTTGATGCTGTATGCCAAAAGACGTCCCCTCGTTTCCTTTAAATGAACACACTCACGATGCCCGCTGCAACTTGTCGCACAAATTCCAGCATCATGCCCATGGGAACTCCGAAGATCATAGAGCTAACCCCCGGGATAAAGATCAAGAGCAGCAAAAGCCACGGGCCGTAAATTTCAAAGTTGTAAAAGGCGCTGTCCCAACGGCTCGGCGACAGGAACCGCACGATTTTGTACCCGTCAAGCGGTGGAACTGGCAGCAGATTGAACACAAACAGACCGATATTGATGATAATACAGAAACGAAGCGTCGTGTCCAGCGCAAACGCCGCCTTTTCGCTCATGCCGTCCATCACGCCAAAAAAGCCTACCAGTATGAAAAGGACGTAGAACAGAATCGCCAGCACCAGATTAATCAATGGCCCCGCCGCTGACACGTACACAATGCCCAGCCGCTTGTTCCCGCGAAAATGAAACGGGTTAATCGGCACAGGCTTGGCCCAGCCGAACGGTCCAAACAGAATGAGGATCAAACCGAACGGATCGATGTGCGGGATTGGATTTATCGTTAAACGGCCCTCATTTTTGGCAGTATTGTCTCCCAATTTCCAGGCGACAAAGGCGTGCGCCCATTCGTGCAAACTGAAAGCGATAACGAATGCAATCATGCGAAACGGTACCGTTTTCCAATCAAAGTGAAAAAGATCCATTGGTTCCCCCTTACCAGCCTCTCGGCAAAAAATCGTCTATCCATTAGAATACCAGCAGATGGATAGGCTTACAAGTAAAAAGCACCGGCAAGCGCGGGCCCGCCAGTGCTGCAAAACGCTGATTATTCGGCTTCTACTTTCACGGTTGCCATTTTGTCGCCTTGCTTGATCGCGTCGACATGCTCCATGCCGGAAGTCACGCGGCCAAACACAGTATGTACGCCATCGAGGTGAGGGAAGGAATCGTAGCAAATGAAGAACTGGCTGCCGCCTGTGTCTTTGCCTGCATGCGCCATGGACAGCGAACCGCGCAGATGCTTGTGCGGGTTTCCTTTTGTTTCGCATTTGATGGTATAGCCAGGGCCGCCTGTGCCTGTTCCATAAGGGCAGCCGCCTTGGGCTACGAATCCAGGGATGACACGGTGGAAAGTAAGACCGTTGTAGAAGCCTTCGTTGGCCAGTTTTTCAAAGTTTGCAACGGTTCCCGGAGCTTCCTGATCGAACAGCTCCAGCTCGATTTGATTTCCATTTTCCATGGTGATAAGCGCTTTTTTCATGGATGAGCCTCCAGACCTTGTAAAGTTAACGTTCCTATTTTACCACGCGAGAATGTCGCCGTCCAATTCATGCCTCCACGCCAGTCAGCGAAGTACGCCGAAACGAATCGATCTGGCAAGCAATGAGCGGAGGGAAGGTAATAGGAAAAACCCTCCCGCAGCATTGTCGGAAGGGTCTGGTCTATTGATTCGCTCAGCGCTGCAGTTGCGCCCGTTTTGGCAAAAGATCGTGGCTGACTACATCGGCGTACGTCTCGCGTTTCACAACCAGTTCGGCCTCGCCGTCTTTTACGAACACGACAGCCGGACGCGCGATGCGGTTGTAGTTGTTGGACATGGAATAGCCGTAAGCCCCTGTGCTGGACACAGCCAAAATGTCGCCCGCAACGGCTGGCGGCAGCTTCACGTCCCAAATCAGCATGTCGCCAGATTCGCAGCATTTTCCTGCGATCGAGACAACCTCGCTGGCAGGCTGGTTCATCTTGTTGGCAATCGCCGCTTCATACTGCGCATTGTACAAGGCAGGACGCAAATTGTCTGTCATGCCTCCGTCCACCGCGACGTATTTGCGGACGTTCGGAATTTCTTTTTGGGAGCCGATTCGGTACAGGGTAGTGCCCGCGTCGCCGACGATGCTGCGGCCCGGCTCGATCCACAGCTCAGGAAGCGGAATCTCTCGCGCGCTCAGCTCCTCGCGAACGACATCGGTAATCGCCTTGATGTACGTCTCGGCTGGCTGAGGCGTGTCGCCCTCCACGTAGCGGATTCCGAAGCCTCCGCCGACGTTGAGGACTTCCGGCAAAAAGCCGAACTGCTCTTTCGCTTCGCCCAGCAGCTCTGCCAAGCGCTTGATCGCTATGAGGAAACCGTCTGTTTCAAAAATTTGCGAGCCGATATGGCTATGAATCCCCAACAAGTGCAGATGATCGCATTCGAATGCAAAACGGATCGCCTCAAGTGCTTGGCCGTTTTGCACGTCAAAGCCAAACTTGGAGTCAATTTGGCCCGTGGATATATATTCATGGGTATGAGCTTCCACGCCTGGTGTCACACGCAAGAGAACCGCTACCTTTTCGCCGCGCTCCTGGGCGAGATCGGCAAGCACATGCAGCTCGTAAAAATTGTCCACGACAAAACAGCCGATTTTCGCATCCAGCGCCATCTTGATTTCGTCCAATGATTTGTTGTTGCCGTGGAAGTGAATGCGCTTTGCCGGAAAGCCTGCCTGCAGCGCGGTGTACAGCTCCCCGCCCGATACGACATCGAGGGAAAGACCTTCTTCCTCTACCAGCTTGCACATCGCCATCGTGCAAAAAGCTTTGCTCGCATACGCTACCTGAAACGCGAAGCCCGTTTTGCTGAACGCCTCGACAAAGCTGCGGCACTTGGCGCGAATGTGCGCCTCGTCATACACATACAGCGGCGTGCCGTACGTCGCTGCCAGGATCGTCGTATCACAGCCCCCGATTTCCAAGTGTCCTTGCTCGTTTATTCGACTTGTCCCGTGTAAAAACATATATGGCTCCTCCCAGTCTAAACCCGCCGATTGTAACAGCCCAGATCCTATAGAGAAAGGCAACCGACCCACGAGAGTCAGTTGCCGTACATTACAAGCATCGTAAGGCTTATCATTCAATGTACTACATGGCCGTACTTTTGACAATGGGTGAAGATTTCCGTTTTCTGAATATTATTGACGGGCGGAATTCTGGGAGCGAACGATACTTGGACGCTGGTTTTTGTGCGGAACTGCCAGGCGGACGACGACATCCTTCATCGCCTTGTAGTTGAACGGAATGAACGGCCACAAATAAGGCGTGTTGAGCGAGCGTGTCGTAGCCAGGCCGACGAGGACAACGAGAAGGCCGATCATCAGGCCCGGAGTCGCGAAGAGCCCGACCATCAGGATCAGGAACAGGCGCACCAGCCGATTTGCCAGACTCAGCTCGTAGCTTGGCGTCGCAAACATGCCGATTGCCGCTACAGCGAGATACAAGATGACTTCTGGCGCGAACAACCCGACTTTGATCGCCACATCCCCTACGAGAATGGCCGCCAAAAGACCCATCGCGACCGAAAGGGGTGTGGGGGTATGGATCGCCGCCATCCGCATCAAGTCCAGCCCCAGCTCCGCCATGATAAACTGCGCCAGGAGCGGAATGCTTCCTTTATCCTTGATCCCGATGAAATGAAGCGATTCGGGAATGATGGATGGGTGCATTACCAGAAGCAGCCAGATCGGCAAAACGAATACGGAAACCAGTATCCCGAAGAACCGCACCCAACGCAAGTAGGCTCCGACAACAGGAGTCTGGCGGTATTCCTCTGCGTGCTGGACGTGGTGAAAATAAGTAGCCGGCGTAATCATGACACTCGGCGAGGTGTCCACATAAATCAGCACATGTCCTTCCAGCAGGTGTACGGCCGCCACGTCGGGCCGTTCGGTATACCGGACCAGCGGAAACGGGTTCAGCGTCTTCCCGATGATGAATTCCTCAATCGTCTTCTCCGCCATCGGAATCCCGTCGATCTGGATGTTTTGCAGCCGTTCTTTCAGATCGTCCACCAGATCCGGGTTGGCGACATCTTGCAGGTATGCAATGGCGACATCGGTTTTGGTGCGCTCACCAATCTGCATGATCTCGAAGCGCAATCGCTCGTCGCGTATCCGCCTGCGAGTCAGCACCGTGTTTGTCACGAGAGCCTCTGTGAAGCCATCGTGCGCCCCGCGAACAATCCGCTCCGTATCCGGCTCCTCCGGCGAGCGGGTGGGCAACACTTTCGCATCCATGATGATGGCATAAGGGAAGCGGTCGATAATCAGCCCGACCTGCCCGACCAGCAGCTTGTCCATGAACTCGTCTGTCGTCTCGACTTTGACCAGCTGGAAAAACGGAATGAACTTGTGAAACAGCGTATCGAACAAATTGTCCGCGACATCCCTGCCGCGCAAATCGTTGATCTCGCGCATAATTTGTGTGACGAGTTGGCTCTCCACAAATCCGTTTATGTAGTACATCAACAGCTTCGTGTTGCCCACGAAAAACTCGTGGACCCCGATGTCAAAGCTTTTCCCGACTCCCAGCCTGTCGTTTAAATATTCCTGGTTTTCCTCAAGCCGGTCCGAGATCGGTCGCCTTTTTTCCGTAATTTGTGCCATCCACGCCGCTCCTTTCCATGATCCATTGCACTGCCCTTTTCGTGATCGGGCAGCCGTTTTGCAAGCTGTCTCGCCCATCCATTTTCCCGATGTCTCCGATGCCGATGACATTGGGCAGCTTCAAGCTGTTTAAAATGTCCACGGTGTCGCCATAAATATGATGCTGCAGCCTTTCGTCGGCATAGCCGTCCTTGTCGACGGCTCCCTCCACGATTTGCCCCTGGTTGTTGATCGAACAGGCAACCGTCACGCCGTGTACCCAGCTCGTATGAGAGGCGACTGCGAGCACGCCAATCACCTCGATGTCCGGGTGCCTCGCGACGTATTCAATCGCCCGCTCCCCGCGCCCTTTGCCAAAATCGCCGTTGTCATCAAACATGACAATGACCGGATCGTGGGGCGTCATTTTGATGAGCTCCACCACCTGCTCGCCGGAAACAGGGGTCGGATTGCCCGCCGACAGGGAAATGCATCTACCCCCGAGCTCTTTTGCGACGCTCTCGATTGCTTTTTGCGCGATATGGTCGCCATCCGTCACCACGATAACCTTGCGTCGCGGTTCCGCCATTGTTTGCTCACCGTCCCTGTTCCCGAAAAAGCGTCAGCCTTTCGGTTTGAAAACGAGCGAAGCCAAAAAACCGAACGCAATCGCTGCCGATATTCCTGCGCTGGTGACTTCAAAAATCCCGGTTGCGACACCGATCAGACCATGTTGTTCCGCTTCGCTGATCGCCCCGTGATACAGCGCATGTCCGAAGCTTGTAATCGGCACGGTGGCCCCTGCTCCGGCAAAATCAATGAACTTGTCATACACTCCGATAAAATCGAGCACAACCCCTGCCACAACCAATGTACTCATCACATGGGCCGGGGTGAGCTTGCCGACATCAAGCAGCAACTGCCCGATGACGCAAACAAGCCCACCTACGACAAACGCAATCACATATTCCATCATTGTCCTCCTTCGAGCGCAACCGCGTGGGCAACGCACGGAATGGAATTGCCCTGCTGGGTACTGACCGGACTGAGCAGGGCACCCGTCGCGCACACCAGCACTTTTTTCAGCAAACCGCGGTTCAACTGGTCCAAAATGTAGCTGTAGGTAACAACAGCGCTGCTGGCACACCCGCTCGCGCCAGCGAATACGCCCTGATCCGGTCTGTAGATCATCAGGCCGCAATCGTTGTACACGCCGTCCATGTCGTAGCCTTCCGCGAGCATCAACTCTTTTACGATGGGATAGCCGACAGACGCCAAATCTCCTGTCACAATCAGATCGTAGTCCTTCGGCTCGCGTCCTGTATCGCGAAAATGGGTCAAAAAAGTCGATACCGCCGCGGGAGCCATCGCTGACCCCATATCAAACGGGTCTTTGATCCCCATGTCCACCACTTTTCCGATCGTCGCATACGTGATGCGCGGTCCCGTGCCCCCGATCCCGATCAGCCCGGCCCCCGCTCCTGTCACCGTCCATTGCGCAGTCGGCGGCTTTTGTCCGCCGTACTCGGTCGGATAGCGATACTGGCGCTCTGCCGTAGCATTGTGGCTGCTGCAGGCAGCAATCGCCTTGTTTGCGTACCCGGCGTTCACCAAAGCCGTTGCCGTCGCGAGTGTCAGCATCGAGGTCGAGCAGGCGCCGTACATGCCAAGCAGCGGGATTTCCAGCTTTTGTGCCGTGAAGTTGGTCGTGATGTTTTGATTCAGCAAGTCACCAGCCAAAATGACATCGACGTCCTGACCGATCACGCCCGCTTTTTGCAGCGCCGCGGAGACTGCGTCCTCCATCAGCTTGCGCTCCGCATTCTCCCACGTATCCTGCCCCGCGTACATGTCGTCGTAAATCACGTCAAACAAAGAGGCCAGCGGACCTTCCCCTTCCTTCGGCCCGACAGCGACCGCCGCGCTTTGCAGGCGGACATCCTGGTCGAAGTGCCAGGTCTGGCGGCTTACGCGTTTTAGATGTGGATCGCTTGACACAGACAGCCCTCCCGTCAAAAGAACATGTGATACAGGCTTTTTATCACGCCTGCAACAAATGCCGCCACCACCCCGAAAACAATGACGGAGCCAGCCAGCTTGAACATGTTGCCACCCACACCGAGAACCAGCCCCTCGCTGCGATGCTCGATGGCGGCTGATGCGATGGAGTTGGCAAATCCAGTTACCGGAACGGCAGAGCCTGCCCCGGCGTACTGGCCGATGTTGTCATAGACGCCGAGCCCTGTCAGCAGCACCGATAAAAAGATCAGCGTAGCCACTGTGGGATTGCTCGCCGTCTTCTCGGTAAAGCCGAAAAAATAAATATACATGTTTTGGATAGCCTGTCCCAAAAGACAGATCGTTCCCCCGACCCAAAACGCCCGCAGCGAGTTCAGGAGGACATTTCGCTTGGGCTGATACTTGGAAGCCTGCTGCTGGTAGAGTTGCTTTGTCATCTGCATGGATGATCCGAGCGATCCGGATTTCGTTTTGGTTGCCATGCCGTTTCCCTCCTTTGCCAATCCAGAAATCGTGCCAGCGTCATCCCCTACCTGTATCTTTCCTTTTTCAAACTTTGTCTATGAATAGCGGTATTTACCAGCTCACAGATGCAAAAGCCATTGCAGAAGCGAGCCTGTGACTTTTCCAAACACAACTGCCATCAGCAAATAGAGCAAACTTCCATCCATGTTGATCCGCTTCGCCAAAATCGGAAAGACGTTCAGCACCTCGGTCAGCCCGGCAGCCAGCGTGCCGATAAATAACCCTGCAAACAGTCCATAGAGGGAAGTGACGACGACAGGCAAGTGAGCATGGATGTGAAAAAAGTCAACCAGCGTAAAAAAAAGTGCCCCCATCACCAAGGCCCATTCCAGAGCGCGAATATGACGGTGAGCATTCGTCAACTGCGTCAGCCGGGGGATGATGTCCAGCACGGTAATAAAGGCAACCAGCCCGCTCCCCACCGCAAGCCCGCCACCCAATCCAATCAGGATCAGCAAGGCGTATACCCATATGCTCATAGCTTCGTTCGCTGGTTCTCTTTGTTCTCGTGCTGGATGTAATACTCGTCGAGACTTTGCTGGTACATGAACAGCTCGACTTCCAGAGGGCTGGGCTCTTCGTTGATTTTTTTCTTGAAAATGTGGTTAAAAAACAGAATCATCCCCATGCCGATCCCGATTGAATACGGAATTTGCAGCCACAACGGCTGCTCGCTCCGCTCACCTGTGATGAGATAAAAAATGCGCTCGTGCACCTCGCGCATGCTGACGTCTGTGTGAAAGTTCATGAGCGCAAGGCCCGAACCGATAAAGAGCAGCAACCAGACAAGCGCTACGAGTACAGGGTTCGCTTTTTTCCTCGGGTTCAACACTTCCACAATTATTTGCGGTGCTCCCTGGATTTCCAGCTCGACCTCCGGATAGATCGAGCGAATTTTTTGGATCACCTGCATGATGTCAATCACGATCAAGTTTCCGTCCTTCGGCTTTACCTGATAGATGGGCATCCGCCTTATCGCAATCTCGCGTTCCCCATCCCAAAAAAGCTGGCAAATATCGCCTAGCGTAATCATCGCTTCCGGCTTGACGGCCAGGCGCTTTCTCAGACGGAGAAACAACGCGTCTTTCATGAAAACTCCCCCCTGCGTGCAGCTGAAGCGTAGTCACTCTCCCGTAGTATGTGCCCTCTGCCAAAAGCCATACCCCAAAAGGCTGCGGCTGTCACTTGCAGGCAAAATAAAAAACACCCAAGCGCCCAGGCTTCGGTGTTTTCCATCCTTACTATTGAGCTATCAATGTTCGATCTGATCCTTGATCGTTTGCAATATGCGCTTTTCCAGACGGGACACCTGCACCTGGGAGATTCCGAGCCGCTCTGCTACCTCAGACTGGGTCTGATCTTTGTAGTAGCGCAAATAGACAATGAGCTGCTCGCGTTCGCTCAAACGACTGATCGCATCCTTCAGCGCGACTTTTTCAAACCACTTGTTCACGCCGTCATCGGCGATCTGATCGATCAGCGTGATCGGGTCCCCGTCATTTTCAAAGACCGTCTCATGAATCGAGGAGGGTGCCCGGTTTGCTTCCTGGGCAAAAACCACTTCCTCCGGCGTGATCCCGACGGCTTCTGCCACTTCGGCGATTGTGGGGGCGCGGCCAAATTGCTTGTACAGCTCATCCTTTGCTCGTCGCACCTTGTTTGCAGTCTCCTTGAGGGAACGACTGACCTTGACTGTCCCGTCGTCACGCAGGAACCGCTGGATTTCTCCGATAATCATCGGCACGGCATACGTCGAAAAACGCACGTCATAGGTCAAGTCGAATTTGTCCACTGCTTTCAAGAGGCCAATACAACCAATTTGAAACAAATCATCCGCTTCGTACCCTCGGTTAATAAAACGCTGGACGACGGACCAGACCAAACGGATATTGCTGTTCACAAGAAGCTCGCGCGCATCGGTGTCCCCAGCCTGGCTTTTGGCGATTAGCTCTCTCACTTGGTCATTGGTCAGAAATGGTTGACTTGCATTTTTAATATCGGCACCCATTGGCACTACTCCTAATTTTGCAAGGCTTTGGCAAACGACAGACGTTTGGTCAGACGAACGGTTGTCCCTTTTCCAACAGCGGTCGCAACTTCCAAAGAATCCATGAAGTTCTCCATAATGGTAAAGCCCATTCCCGAGCGTTCCAGCTCAGGCTTGGTCGTATACAGCGGCTGCATGGCCTGCTCCACGTCCTCGATTCCTTTTCCGTTGTCCTCCACAACCAGTTCCACCGCTCCTTCGTCGATGCGTACAGAGATATGTACGACGCCCTCCGGGTTTTCGTCGTAGCCGTGAATGATGGCGTTGGTGACAGCCTCTGATACAACCGTCTTGATCTCTTCCAGCTCATCCATCGTAATGTCGAGCTGCGAGATAAAGGAGGCGACCGCAATGCGGGCGAACGCCTCATTCTGGCTCATGGCTGCAAACGATACGGACATGAAATTGCGCGGTTCCTTCACTTACGCCACCCCCAGGACAAGCAGTGCATCTGCTTCATTTTCGCGGAACTTGATGACTTTAAACAGGCCAGACATTTCAAAGATCCGGTAAATGGTGGGGTTGATCGAGCACACGTACATTTCCCCCGAACGAGCGGATATTTGCTTGTAGCGCCCCAAAATGACACCGATACCGGAGCTGTCCATGAAAGCCAGATCAGCCAGGCTCAGTACAATATGGCGAATATCGGGGGAACGCAAAAGATCATCCACTTTGCTCCGCAGCTCTTCCGCTGTATGATGGTCCAGCTCTCCCTGCAAGCGGATTACCAGCACATCCTGCCGGGTCTCCGTCGTAATCCGTAAACTCATGGCAGACTCACTCCTTCTCCCTTGAATAAACCTCTCTTTCTGCCTTGGGCAAACCAATTCCTGCCAGGCGACAAAAGAACAAAAAAATCGAGCAGCCGCACCATTGCATTCGAGGCAACTCGATTCTTTTCGCACTTCTATGCTGTCTGTCAGTAACCGATCAAAACGCTCTTGGTGGTTCGTTTGAGAATTTCCCACATGCTTGCTTTATTCACTTGTTGCTCCGGATACAGGTCAATCCGGTTGACTTCACGCCCATCTTTGGTACGGATAAAAATGTGGCCGACGACCTGATCCTTCGATACCGGAGCGTTGACGGAGCGATTCATGACGATTTCTTTCGTGTACGTGTCAGCCGACTCTCCTTTTTTCATCAGCAGGCTGACCGCATGCGGCGTCACCACATTGACTTTTGGCGACTGCCCTTTGTCCACCGTGAGCACTTCAACCTGCTCGCCTTTTTTGTACATCGGCATCACCTGGAAATGGGTAAAGGCGTAGTTGAACATGGTGGATACTTCGCTGTTGCGTGTTTTCACGTCAGGCTCGCCCATGACGACTGCAATGATCCGCATGTTGTCGCGTTTGGCGGTGGCGGTCAGGCAATACTTGGCTTCGCTCGTATATCCGGTTTTCAAGCCGTCCACGCCTTCGTAAAAACGGACGAGCCGATTCGTATTGACCAGCCAGAACGGACTTGCCGAGTCTTTGCGCAAGTAATCCTGGTAAGTCCCTGTGAACTTCGTAATTCCTTCGTGCTTCAACAGTTCGCGGGACATGATCGCAATATCCGCCGCCGAGCTGTAGTGATTTTCGGCAGGCAAGCCGTTGGAGTTGACGAAATGCGTGTTTTTCATCCCGAGCTGCTTCGCCCGCTCGTTCATCCGGTTGACAAAGCTTTCTTCCGTCCCGGCGAGATGCTCAGCCATCGCCACCGAAGCGTCATTGCCCGAGGCGATTGCAATTCCTTTCAACATGTCTTCGACGGTCATTTCCTCGCCCGGCTGCAAAAAGATTTGCGAACCGCCCATCGACGCCGCTCTTTCGCTGGTTCTGACCTTATCGGTAAGTTTAAGCTCTCCCCGCTCCACCGCCTCCATAATCAGGAGCATCGTCATCACCTTGGTGATGCTGGCGGGTGGCATTCTTTCATGTGCATTTTTTTCGTACAGCACCGTTCCCGTGTCTGCTTCCATCATGATTGCAGCCGAGGCATGCGGGGCAAAGTTCATCTCGCTGTTTGGCGGAGCTGCTTTTTCTTTTGCCAGCGCCCCCAGCGGAGAAAAGATGTTCACACACAAGATGAAGCAAGAAGCCAGGTATCCTATCCGTTTCATAGCAGTCTCTTCCCTCCATTCATGGTTTTATTCTCACCAAGGGGTTAGGAAAATATTCACAAAAAAACCCCTTCCGCATTTCGCAGAAGGGATTCGTCCTAGATTACAAACCGGCTGACGCTTTGCGTCAACTCGTCCGCCATCTTTTTCAGTTGTTCCACATTTTCGTTGATGCGTGCAATCGAATTCAGTTGTTCATCAACCGTCTCGACAACCCCGGAGATCGATTCGCTGATTTCATCAGACATGCTGGCCAACCGCTGGATTGAGTTGGTCACAACCTGATTGCCTGCGGCCATTTCCTCGGAGGTCGCCGTCATCGACTCGCTTTGCTCTGCTGCCGACTGAATCTCGGCCACGATGTTTTGGAACGCCTTGCCGACAGATTCGACAGACTGCAGGCCGCCCCCTACCATCGTGACGATTTCATCCATATGCTTGGTCATATCCATGGCTTCGTCGTTGATCGAGTGAGCAATCATGGCAATACGCTCGGAGAAGGAACTGCTCTCTTCTGCCAGCTTGCGCACCTCGCTCGCTACGACAGAGAAGCCCCGTCCTGCTTCGCCAGCACGTGCCGCTTCAATCGCCGCATTCAGCGCCAGCAGATTCGTCTGGGAGGCAATGCCTGTAATCATTTCCACGATACTTGTAATCTCGCGGGCACGCTCCCGCAGGCTGTGCATTTGCACGGCTGTCCGCTCCACTTCGCCAGAAGCGCGGCGAACCGTGTCAATGACGTCCTCCACGAGCTGCATGCCGCCCTGGGCACGCTCAAATGTCCGCGTCGTTGCGATGGAAGTCGCTTCCGCCGCGATTGCTACCTGCTCGACGCCCTGCGAGATTTCAGAAACTGTCAGCGCTGTCGCTTGCACCTCGTTTGTCTGGGTGGAGACTCGTTGCGCGATGGTTGAGATATTGTCGGTAATGACGTTGATCGCTCCTTTGTTGTCATGGGCAAACTGCGTCAGCTCGTCTGTGGCCACGTTCAACTGGGTTGCTTGTCCCTGCACAAGCGCGATCAGCTTGCGCAGTTCGGCGGCCATTTCATTCATTTTGCGGCCTACCATCGCCAACTCGTCGTTGCCGTTTACCTTGACATGAACGTCAAAGTGCCCGGAGCCGATTCGCTCCATGTCTCTTGCAATCGCAAACAGCGAGAGGCGAATCCGTTTGGCGAACCACCAGATCGCCCAGACAGACAGCGCAATAATCGGCAGGCTGAACAGGACAAAGTACAGCCACATTCCGTTCACTTCGCCGTACACTTCATCGCTGCCAGTCGACAGGACGACATTCCACTTCAACATTTGAATCGGGGCAAAAGCGGCAAACGAATCCTTGCCGTGATCGGAGTACAGCAAGCTGTTGCTGGTTTCATACTTCATCATCTCCAGCATTTCCTCGTAGTCCGACTGCCCGGCAAGTACCAGCTTGTTGTTGTTTTCCGGGTTTTGGTGGGCGACGACGAGGCCGTCTTGACGAACGACAAACGCATATCCGTTTTGCATGAAAGAGATTTCAGGAATTTTTCCGGTTATCTGGTCAATCGAGAATCCGACGACGAGCAGACGGCTTGTATCGTCGTTTTTCTCGCCAATCGGCGCTGCGATATAGAGAATGCCCTTATTTACGCCTTCCACAATTTCCTCATCGGAAATCACTGTTTTCCCGGTACTCATGACCCGTTGAAAATACTGCTTCTGCTTGAAATCAATCTCGTTTTTCCCTGTCAGCGAGTAAAGCGATTTCCCGGTACTGCTGTCCACCAAATAAATTTTCGTAATTTCCTTATGCGCTTGCCGCAACAGCGTGAATTGTTCCTTAATCAGCGGCTCCAGCTCTGTCGTCATGACCCGTTTTGCTGCCGCCGATTCTGTCGACTTCCTGATCGTCTGAAGCCAGTCTTCCATGCTGGCCGCGTGCTGCTCCGCCAGCATCTTCGCTTGCCTGGAAGTAATGGAGAACAAAGTTGATTTTGAAAAAGAAAGCGCTATGTACTGCAGAGAACCTATAATGATTAGTACAAGAATCAGGCCAAAAACAATCATTTTGGTTGCCAGGGAACCGCGCAGTTTTTCGGTCGCGAGTAAGCTCTTGATGTTTACTTTGTCTGAAAGCGAAAACTTGCCCCCTTTCTTTTTCCATTTTGGCGACAATAACCCGCTCATGATGCTGCCTCCTTTTCATGCCCTCATTTTCCCAGTGTTGTTCTTGAAAAAAATCCCTTGAAAAGGTTTACATAAGTACCTTCTATCGCCTTCTTTTCAAGAGTTTCCCTTGCTTTTATGAAAGGGAAGCGAGCCCCGGCATTCGAGAACTCGCTTTCCTCAAGAAAACTTAATTGTACAGGTGACAAGCAGCGAAGTGTCCTGGCTCGACTTCCTTCCATACTGGCACAGCTGCTGCGCATTCCGGCATTGCTTTCGGGCAACGCGTACGGAAATGGCATCCGCTTGGCGGGTTCATCGGGCTAGGTACATCGCCCTGCAGCACGATGCGCTCGCGGTTGCGCTCAACCTCTGGGTCTGGGATTGGAATGGCAGACAGCAGAGCTTGCGTGTATGGATGCAGCGGCTTTTCATACAAAGCGTCACTTTCAGCCAACTCTACCATTTTCCCCAGGTACATCACCGCTACCCGGTCAGAAATGTATTTCACCATCGACAGGTCATGGGCGATGAACATGTAGGTCAGTCCCATTCTTTCCTGGAGCTGTTCAAGCAGGTTGACAACCTGCGCCTGAACGGATACGTCGAGAGCGGAAATCGGCTCGTCGCAAACAATAAACTTCGGTTCTACAGCCAGGGCGCGGGCAATCCCGATGCGCTGGCGCTGACCGCCCGAAAACTCGTGCGGGAAACGGTTCATGTGCTCAGGGTTCAGGCTGACCAAAGAAAGCAGCTCCTGGATGCGCTCTTTGCGCTTTTGACCGGTAGCAAGACCGTGAATGTCAAGGGCTTCACCGATGATGTCGCCAACGGTCATACGCGGATTCAAGGAAGCGTACGGGTCCTGGAAGATCATCTGCATGTTGCGGCGCATCGCCTTCATTTCCTGATGGTTCAATTTCATGATGCTTTTGCCTTCGAAGAGGACGTCGCCATCCGTTGCGTCATACAGGCGAAGAATCGTGCGGCCCGCGGTGGACTTTCCACAACCGGACTCCCCTACTACCCCGAGCGTTTCTCCCCGTTTGATTTCAAAAGAAATATCATTTACAGCTTTCAGTGTATTATCGCCAATGGTAAAAAACTTTTTCAGATTGCGTACTTCAATGAGTGTATCACGGTTATCCACTGTTTACCCTCCTCCTACGATCCTGCGCGATTCTGAGCGAGCGGGTGCTGCAGCCAGCATGCTGCTCGTTGGGTTGTGCTGATTTGATTCAACTCAGGATCGATCTCCTGGCAAACGCGCATGGCCGATTCGCAGCGGGCAGTGAAGCCACAGCCCACTGGCGGACGCAGAAGATCCGGCGGCGTTCCGAAAATCGGAGTGAGCGGCTCATCACGGTTCAAGTCGAGACGCGGCACAGAGCGCAGCAGACCTTTCGTGTACGGATGTTGCGGGTTGTAGAAAATATCATCTACCGTTCCCGTTTCAATCACTTTACCGGCGTACATCACGATTACGCGGTCGCACATCTCCGCGACGACACCAAGGTCATGCGTAATGAGAATAATGGAGGTACCTGTTTTCTTTTGCAACTCTTTCATCAAGTCCAAAATCTGCGCCTGAATCGTTACGTCCAAAGCTGTTGTCGGCTCATCGGCAATCAACAGCTTTGGCGAACAAGCCAGAGCGATCGCAATCATCGCCCGTTGGCGCATACCGCCGGAAAACTCGTGTGGATATTGCTCCACACGTTTTTCCGGTTGCGGGATGCCTACCATGGTCAACAGCTCAATCGCACGATCACGAGCAGCTGCACGGCTCATGTTTTGGTGCTTGATGAGTCCTTCGGCAATCTGGTTGCCAACGGTCATCGTCGGGTTCAGCGAAGTCATCGGGTCCTGGAAGATCATCCCGATCTCTTTTCCGCGAATGGATTCCATTTCTTTATTGGATTTTTTGACGATATCCTCTCCGTTAAAGAGGATTTCGCCTTTTTTAATCTCGCCTGGCGGCATCGGGATCAGCTTCATCAAGGTTTGGGCGGTTACGGATTTCCCGCAACCGGACTCCCCTACAATCGCCACTGCCTCCCCGCGATTTACGTGAAAATTGACGCCTCGAACGGCTTTGACTTCACCTGCATAGGTATGGAAGGAAACTTGCAGGTCTTTTACTTCGAGAATGCGTTCCATATCGATGATCCCTCCTATTTACGCAGGCGTGGGTCTACTGCGTCGCGCAGACCGTCACCAAACAAGTTGAATGCCAGAATGGTTACGGAGATGAATACAGCCGGGAACATCAACCGCCACGGATAGTACTTCATGGCCGGCAGTCCTTCAGACGACATCGTGCCCCACGAGGCAACAGGTGCCGCAACCCCCAAACCGATGAAGGACAGGAAAGACTCTGCGAAAATCGCAGTCGGTACAGTCAAGCTCAAGGTAACGATGATTGGACCCAAAGCGTTTGGAATCAGGTGTTTGAAAATCAGACGGCCGCTGTCAGCACCAAGGGAACGCGCTGCCAGCACGAATTCTTGCGACTTGAGCTGCAAAATCTGCCCGCGCACAATCCGGGCCATCCCAATCCACCCCGTTATCGTCAGAGCGATAATGATCGTGCCGACCCCAGGGGATAAAACGACCATCAACAAAATGACAACGAGCAAGTACGGGATTGCGAACAAAATATCTGCGATACGCATCATGATCTCGTCTACTTTTCCGCCATAGAAGCCGGCAATACCGCCCCAGATGACACCGATAATCAAGTCGATGAAGGCAGCAGCCAGACCAACCTCCAGGGAAATGCGAGCGCCGTACCAAATACGGACGAACATATCGCGTCCCAGGTCATCTGTACCAAACCAGTGCTCAGCGGATGGCTTTTTGTTTTTGCCAGCCAAATCCGTTGTGAAATAGTCGTTGCTAGACACCATCGGAATCACGACCGCACAAACAATCAGCGCGACGATAAAGATCAGGGAAGCCATCGCGACTTTATTCATTTTCAGGCGACGCCATACATCCGCCCAGAAGGAGAGGCTCGGACGTTTGATCTCTTCGGCCTGACGAAGATCAACCGAAATCGGTTCAAAATGCTCTTTTGTCAAATGCTGCATTTTTACATTACTCCCTTCCTGCGTCTGCGAGTTTGATTCGTGGGTCTATCAAGGTGTAAGCGATGTCTACAATCAGGATCATCACTACGAGAATGATGGAGTAGAAGACCGTTGTCCCCATGATAACCGTGTAGTCGCGGTTAGTGATGGACAATACGAATTCACGACCCAGACCAGGAACCCCGAAAATACGCTCGATAACGAATGCACCCGTCAGGATGTTGGCAATCAATGGACCAAGGTAAGTAATGACCGGCAAGAGCGCGTTGCGGATCGCGTGCTTTACCGTAATGGTAAAGGTATGCAGACCTTTTGCTTTTGCCGTTTTGATGTAGTCTTGTCCAAGCACTTCAATCATATTGGAACGCGTCAAACGGGCGATAAAAGCCATTGGAGACGCGGAGAGTGCGAGAGATGGCAAAATCGTGTATTCGAAGCCTTCCCACTTTGCGATGGGCAAAAGGCCCCATTGAATCGCGAAGAAATATTGATAAAATGATGCCAAGATGAAACCTGGAACGGACAGCCCCAAAACTGCTATCACCATGGCGGAGTAGTCTTGCCACTTGTTATGCTTCAGTGCGGCAATCACACCAAGGATAATGCCTCCGAAGATTGCCAGAAGCAACGCCTGTGCTCCCAAGTGCGCGGATACCGGGAAACCGCGGCTAATCATTTCGTTTACGGTCGAAGATTTCTCGGTGAACGATGGGCCCAAGTCCCAAGTAATGACACCCTTCAAGTATTCAAAGTACTGCTCGTGCAGCGGCAAATCGAGCTTGTATTTGGCCTCTAGTGCCGCTTTAATCTCCTCCGGCACGTTTTTCTCTGATGTAAATGGTCCACCAGGTACTGCTTTCATGATGAAGAAGGTGGCCGTTACGATCAGGAAAAGCGAGATGAGCATGAAAAAGATGCGCTTACCAAGATAACGGATCAACAAACTTACCCCCTTGACAGATTTGATTGCTTTCACGTCCCATCTTTACACTGCGGACGTTACCGACACAGTGCAAAAATCGGCTGTGTAAATAACCCAAATGATTGCTTGTATTTTTCTCTCTGTTTTTTGTTGCCGGATGATTGCCGGCAACGATTTATGGGAAGGGATTGCATAGCAGAGGGTATATGGGTTTCCATATACCCTCTGACGCAATACCTGATTCCTTTGGTTAGATTACTCTACGTATGCCCATTTCCAGTCGACGTCGCCCAGACCGCCAATGACAACGCCTTTGACGTTTTCTTTCTGTACCCAAGAGTTGGTATAGAAATAAATTGGCATGATTGGCATTTCGTCCATCAAAATTTGCTCTGCGTCCGCAAGAATTTTCTTGCGTTTTTCCGGATCGGCTTCCAGAGCGGATTGGTTCAGGAGCTCCTTGAACTTCGGATTTTCCCAACGCGTATCGTTGTTGCCGCCATATTTGTCCTTGTACAGCTCCAGGAAGTTGATTGGATCGTTAAAGTCGCCGAGCCAGCCCATGCGGCCGATCTGGAAGTTACCCTCATGCATGTCTTCCAGGTACACTTTCCACTCTTTGTTTTCCAGCTTCACTTCTACGCCAAGGTTTTTCTTCCATTGGTCCTGAATCGCTTCTGCGATCTTTTTGTGAGCTTCGGAAGTGTTGTACGACAAGGTAATTGGCGGCAGCTTGGTCAGGCCTTTTTCTTTCATGCCCTCTTCCAGCAGCTTTTTCGCTGTTTCCAGGTCGTTGTCCTTGAAGTAGCCGTTCGCGTTCAGCACCATGGATGGCGGTACTGCGCCTGTTGCCGGGAGTTGTCCGGTTTGCAGGATATTGTCAATCAGGGCTTGACGGTTAATCGAGTACGCGAAAGCTTTCCGAATCTTCACATTATCAAACGGAGGTTTTTCCACGTTGAATTTATACCAGTACGTACCCGCGATTGGCTGAGTCGTAATTTTGCCTTGATCCTTCAGCGCAGGAATCGCGTCTGTCGGCAACGCGCTCATTGGCGCACCCGCCCAATCCAGTTCTCCGTTTTCAAACATGGACAATTCGGTATTCTCGTCCTCTACCATGGAGAACTCGATGCGATCGAGCTTCACGGCATCCTTGTCCCAATAGTTTTCGTTTTTCACGAGCACGAGCTTGCTTTTGTGCTCCCAGGATTCCATTTTGAACGGACCGTTGCCCACATGGGTTTTCGCTTCGCCAGCCCACTTCTCATTGCTTTCGAGCACTTTTTTGTTAACAGGGAAGTAGGTCGGGAAAGCGGTCAGCTCCAGGAAGAATGGAGTTGGATTTTCAAGCTTTACTTCCAAAGTCTTGTCGTCCAGTGCCTTCACACCAACATCATCAAGCTTGGCTTCGTTTTTGTTCGCTTTTTCACCGTTTTTAATATAGTAGAGCTGATAAGCGTAGTTTGCACCGGTTTTCGGATCGAGTGCCCGCTTCCAGGCGAACTCGAAGTCGTGTGCTGTTACCGGATCGCCATTGCTCCATTTTGCGTCGCGAATGGTGAACTTGTAGGTCAGCATGTCCTCCGAGACTTCTACTTTCTCGGCAGCAGCCTCATGCGGCTTTCCGTCTGCTCCGATGCGAGTGAGACCGTCAAAGGTAGCGCGGATAATCGCTGCGGAGGTCGTGTCTTCAGAGAGACCAGGGTCAGCCGTAGGTGGCTCAGAGTGCAGGTTCAATTTCAGAACTTGTGGTTTTTTCTCTGCTTCTGGTGTTGCCGCTGGCTGCTCGCTGGACGTATTGTTCGCTGGTGCCGGTGCAGCTTGCTGGCCGCCGCCGCAACCTGCCAATGCTGTACCCAATACTGCAATCGAGCTTACAAGTGCAAATACATTCTTTTTCAACGCAATAACCCCCCGTACTTTTTCTTTTTTGTCTTTTTTCAGAAAATAAAAGACGATAAAAACGAACATGGCCCGAAGCTTCCTGAATTCGGCTAGAAGGCATCAACCCCTTTCACTGCAGGGTCACTTCGTCATCGTGAACGATAGAGAAGGAATCTTTGTACTGCTTCAGTTCAAGCGAAACATCAGCGGCGACGATCCCTTCAATTTGTGAGAGTCGTTCATTGACGAATGTGATCAGCTCATCATTGCTATGGAAACACGCTTGGATAATCAAGTCGTGCTTACCGCTAAACGCACCCACAAACCGGACGGCAGATAATTTGCTCAATTCTTCTGCCACATTTTGTTGCAAACCCAGTTTTGTGGTTAACCCGATAATCGCCTGTACTTTCAGCCCAAGCTTTGCCGGGTCGGGTTGAATCGCGAATTGAAAGACCCCATCCTGCAGCAGACGGGTAATTCGAGATCGGATGGTTCCCTCGCTCACGCCGAGTTGGTGCGCGATTTCTGTATACGGGATTCGTCCGTCTACCTGGAGAATTTGCAGAATCTGCCTGTCAACATGATCCAGCTTCCTCATAAATACGTTTTTCCGGGGACCTCCATCCATTTTTTGCGAAATTCGAAATAATCTTAAACAAATTGTCTGATACATTAAAAGTAATCTGAAATGTTAGCGGTGTCAACGAAATTTGACAAGTAGAAATATAAAATATTATAAAGTGTAGCCTAACAGTAAAAAATATTTTATATAATCAAACAAGCAATCCCTTCTCCTATTGAAAAGGAAAATGACAATTTAATCAACTATATTTTCTCGAGAAACTGTTTTTTTACACAAAAGAAGAGTGTGCACACGCAAAAATAGCACACTCTTCTTTTGGTTTATCCTTCAATCAATCCGTGCGATTTACGCCTCGACGATTTTATAAATCAGCGGCTGTGCAGCCGGAATTTCTGTCGAAATCGTGTAAGCATCTTCCAGTTCTTCCAACGCGCTTTGCAACAGCTTCTCGTCGTTTGCATGGATCGTTACCAGAGTCTCTCCGGCACGAACCTGATCGCCACGTTTTTTATGCAGCACAAAGCCCACAGCCAGATCAATCGGCATTTCCTTGGTCAAACGGCCAGCTCCCAATACGACAGAGGCATGCCCGACCGCTTCTGCGTCAATCGCCTCTACATAGCCATCCTGCTTTGCGACAAACTCATGGATGATGTTCGCCTGCGGCAGACGGGACAGGTCGTACACGTCCGCTTTGTCGCCGCCCTGCGCTTCGACCATTTCGGCCAGCTTGTCCACGGCTTTTCCGCTCGCCATCAGCTCCTCCAGCTTGCCCCGGCCTTCCTCGACGTTCGATACGAGTCCACCCAAAACAAGCATGCGCGAGCCAATCGAGAGCACAAGCTCGGTCAAGTCTTTCGGCCCTCTGCCTGCAAGCGTCTCTACCGCTTCCTTCACTTCCAGCGCATTGCCCACAGCAAAGCCCAGCGGCTGGTTCATGTCGCTGATGACCGCCACCGTTTTGCGTCCGACCTGGCTGCCGATCGCTACCATCGCTTTCGCCAGTGTTTCTGCTTCTTCCAGGTTTTTCATGAACGCGCCTTTGCCTACTTTCACGTCAAGCAGGATTGCGTCGGCGCCTGCCGCAATCTTTTTGGACATGATAGAGCTTGCGATCAGCGGAACCGCTTCTACGGTCGCGGTCACATCGCGCAGCGCGTACAGTTTTTTGTCTGCCGGAGTCAGATTGCCGGACTGCCCGATGACAGACACGCCAATATCACGCACCTGCTGCAAAAACTGCTCGCGTGTGCGCTCTACTTGGAAGCCGCGAAACGACTCCAGCTTGTCGATAGTGCCTCCCGAGTAGCCCAGACCGCGGCCCGACATTTTCGCTACCGGAATGCCTGCTGCAGCCACCAGCGGAGCGACGACAAGTGTCGTCTTGTCGCCTACGCCCCCTGTGCTGTGTTTGTCCACCTTGATGCCTTCAAGCGAGGACAGGTCGAGCTGCTCGCCCGATCCTGCCATGGCCAGCGTCAAATCTGCTGTCTCACGCGCGGTCATGCCACGGAACAATACCGCCATGGCCCATGCGGACATCTGGTAATCCGGAATGGTTCCGTCTGTATATCCGTCTACGAGGAACTGTATTTCCTCTGTTGTCAGTTCGCCGCCGTCCCGCTTTTTGGCGATAATATCGACCATCCGCATAGAGAATCCCCTCCGCCTTGTTCTTTACAGTTTGGCTACGATGCCGTTGACCAGTGCCAAAAACTGCGTTTTTACCTTTTCGGTCGTTTCCATTACTTCTTCGTGCGAAAGCGGCTGTTCGAGAATGCCCGCAGCCATGTTGCTGATGCAGGAAATGCCAAGCACGTTCACTTTCATGTGACGGGCGACAATCACTTCCGGAACAGTCGACATCCCTACAGCATCGCCGCCGAGCAGACGGAGCATGCGGATTTCTGCCGGTGTCTCATAGCTTGGACCGAGCAGACCCACGTACACGCCTTCGCGAAGCTTGATGCCTTGCTCTGCCGCTACCTGGTGAGCCAATTGGCGCAGCTCTTTGGAGTACGCTTCGGACATGTCAGGGAAGCGTGCGCCAAGCTCGTCGTCGTTTGGCCCGATCAGCGGGTTGCGGAAGGTCATGTTGATATGGTCGGAAATCAGCATCAGATCGCCCGGTTCATAGCTTTCATTAATGCCGCCTGCCGCATTGGTGACAATGATCGTCTCCACGCCCAAAAGCTTCATCACGCGGATCGGGAAAACGACCGCATCCAGCCCGTGGCCTTCGTAGAAATGAAAGCGTCCTTGCATGGCAACTACTTGTTTGCCTTGCAGCTTGCCGATGACCAGTTGCCCTTTGTGTCCGACTACCGTGGACACGGTAAAGCCAGGAATCTCGTGGTACGGAATGACGACCGGATTTTCGATCTCATCGGCCAGAACACCCAGCCCGGAACCCAATACAAGACCGATGGTAGGCTTTTCTGCCAGCTTTTGTTCAATAAACGCTACTGCCTCTTGGAAATTTGCCATGTGAAAACACTCCTCTTCGGTTACGTTTCTTCTATATATAATTGTTAATAATTACTTAACCTTTATAAATGGTTCAGGAAGCTTTTTCCAATCCTTGGCGCGGCTACGCCAAAGTTGTCCGCAATCGTCGCGCCCAGATCGGCAAATGTCTCGCGAATCCCCAGATTTTCTCCGGCGCTGATCCCTTTGTGGTACACCAGCAGCGGAACGTATTCACGCGTATGGTCGGTTCCGTGGTGGACCGGATCGTTGCCGTGGTCAGCCGTAATCACGAGCAGGTCGTTTTCTTGCATGGCGGCCAAAATTTCCGGTATGCGCGCATCAAACTCCATCAGCGCCTGACCGTAGCCTTCCGGATCGCGGCGATGTCCGAACTTCGCATCAAAATCGACGAGGTTGACAAACGACAGGCCCGTAAACGACTGCTTCATCGTGGCGATCAGTTGGTCCACGCCATCCATGTTGTCTTTGGTGCGGATCGACTGCGTGATTCCTTCCTCAGCGTAAATGTCGCTGATTTTTCCAATCGCGATGGAAGCCAGTCCGGCATCTTGCAGACGGTTCATCACGGTCGGCTCAAAAGGCTTGACGGAGTAATCATGGCGATTGGCGGTGCGGGTGAAATTGCCAGGTTCTCCGACAAAAGGTCTGGCAATAACGCGTGTGACGGCAAACTCATCGCGCAGGGTAAGCTCGCGCGCCACCTGGCAAATGCGATACAGCTCCTCCAGCGGCACGATGTCCTCATGGGCCGCCACCTGGAAAACGCTATCCGCAGATGTGTAGACAATGACAGCCCCTGTTTTCATGTGCTCCTCGCCCAGTTCGTCGAGAATATCCGTGCCGGAAGCGACTTTGTTGCCAAGCACCTTCCGCCCGATCCGCTGTTCGAATTCGGCAATCAGCTCGGCTGGAAAACCGTCCGGATACGTCCGGAACGGTGTGGCGACATGCAAGCCCATGATTTCCCAGTGGCCTGTTGTCGTATCTTTTCCCATGGAAATTTCCTGCATTTTTCCATAGTGGGCAGCCGGCACTTCAACGGCAGGCACGCCTTTCAGCGGCGCAATATTTCCAAGACCGAGCTTTTGCAAATGAGGCAGGGAAAAGCCTGCGACACGCTCTGCGATATGGCCGAGCGTATTGGCTCCTTCATCGCGGAATTTGGGAGAATCCGGCTGTTCGCCGATTCCCACGCTATCCATAACGATCAGAAAAACACGTGAATAACGCAATGTTAACGCCTCCAGTTCAAAAAATGGATAAAGTTGCAAGTCAGGTCGTCAGACGTCTGACCTGATGGAGATAAGCTTGCTCCGCCTCAGACTCGGGCGGAGTCATCTGTCTGTCTTTTTTCCAGCGTTGGCAGGGGGGGCTTCATCGTATCCCAACCCGCATCCCCCTTACGCTCGCGGATGCGTTTTGGCATAAACGTCCTTGATCCTCGTCCGGGTTACATGCGTGTAGATTTGCGTCGTGGAAATATCCGCATGCCCGAGCATCTCCTGTACCGAGCGCAAATCCGCCCCGTTTTCCAAAAGGTGGGTAGCAAAGGAATGGCGCAAGGTATGGGGCGTAATCTCTGCCTGGATGTTGGCTTTCGCGGCGTAGCGCTTGATAATTTTCCAAAAGCCCTGACGCGTGATCTGCTTGCCCAAATGATTGAGAAACAGAGCCGAATCGCCAGTCCCTTTCACCAGCTTGGGACGTCCTGCCTGCAAATAGTGCCGGACCATCTCAATGGCAACGGAGCCAAGGGGAATAATCCGTTCCTTGGAGCCTTTTCCCATGCATTTGACAAAGCCCATATCCAGATTGACGTCTGCTTTGTCCAGATTGACCAGCTCAGAGACGCGGATGCCTGTCGCATACAACAGCTCCAGCATCGCTTTATCCCGCAGCCCGGCCGGGTGATTGACAGGAGGGCTGTCCAAAAGCCGCTCCACTTCGTCGACCGAGAGCACTTTTGGCAGGCGCTTCTCCAATTTGGGTGTCTCCAGGTGGATCGAAGGATCTTTGTCAATGATTTTGTCCCGCACGAGAAACTGGTAAAAAGCGCGAATCGATGCCATATTGCGCGAAAGCGTCGACGTTGCCCGTCCCTTTTCCCGCAGCACGAGCAAGTAGCCGATGATGTGCGTCCGCGATGAATCCTCGATCCGGGTCACGCCCTGCTCTTGCAAATACGAGGTATAGGCGACCATGTCCCGCTGATACGATTCCAGGGTGTTGCGCGATAGCCCTTTTTCCACAGCAAGGAAATGGATAAATAGATCAATCAGACTGTCCATGAAGCTGTCCCCTTCAGGTGATAAGTATCCTGTATTGCTTTCCACATCGAGTAAAAATCTCCTGCTGCCCCTAGACAAAAAAGTGTAGTTACTCGCCTGTCAAATAAAAAAGCTGTAGGCGTGCCAGATAGCCGTCCAGGTCCTGCGTTTGCGAGGAATTGATGATTTTCACGACTTTCACCGCATTCCCGTGCGGCTCGGGGTAAGGGTCGGCAGGCAACAATTTTTCCGCAAGCAAGGTGATGATTCCGTAAGAGAGCAATGAACACGTCACAAGCAACAGCAAAAAGCGAAGCGCCTCCATCATCCGGCGATACGGGAAACCCATCCATCCACCTCCCTGCTCTTCATATGTATGCACTTGTCTCTTCGCCCATGCCGCCCCACAGCGAAAGCTCCCTCGGCACAGCTCGTCCGGCGGCGTGTACGGCCACGGCAACGAGAGAGCCACAGCCCCGCAGTCCGGTCGCTGGTCTCGTCCAGGCAATTGTACTGTTTTAGGATGCCACAGGAAAACGCCTGCCATTACAAATGCACGAAAAGAGCAAAGAAAAAACTTCTCCGTTCCCAGAGAAGTTGGCTTATTTGAAGTCCTCCACGTTCACTTTGTCAATGCAGCGGCTGCAAATTCCGTAAAAGGTAAGGCGGTGGTCGGTAATGGCAAAGTTGTAAACAGTCTTGACTTTTTCTTCCGCGCTGACAAGCAAGTCTTCAAAAATTTCGTCCACAGTGCCGCAGTTGAGGCAAATCAGGTGATGGTGGTGATACGCTGCGTTGTCATCGCGCAGGTCGTATCTGGCAACGCCATCGCCAAAGTTCATTTTATGAAGGATTTTCAAGTCGCTCAAAAGCTCAAGCGTTCTGTATACGGTTGCAAGCCCGATTTCCGGTGCTTTCTCTTTTACCAGCAAATAAACATCTTCCGCACTCAAGTGGTCTTCTTCATTTTCCAGCAAGACGCGAACAGTGGCTTCACGCTGTGGTGTCAGCTTGTAGTTTTGTGAATGCAACTGTTGCTTGATTTTCTCTAATTTTTCTTCCAACATTAATGCCCCTCCCCGCTCGCATGAAACCTGTTCCTATTATAGTAGAGGGGCGTCGGGTAAGTCAAATACATGAGTTCTTACCTGATAATTATTCTTAATTAGCCGATTGGAGGACGAGCTGCATCAGCTTCGGCGACACAAATGTTTCAAACAAGGCGGCCAGCGTCAGCACCCCCAGCATGGAAATGACCAGCACCGTATAGCCCATAAAATGCGGCGCAATCACATCGCGCCTGCTCAACAGCCGGGTCTGGATCAGCCGGAGGGAAAAAGAAATGCCGCTCACGCCGATGATGAACAGAGCCGGAACGACCAGCAAATTTTGCGGAAGCACGCCCAGCATGGCGAACGTTACGCCTTTCCACTGCAACTGGCTGACCAGAAAGCCGACGGTAAACCCGACAACGACTCCCTTGAGAAACAGCATGAGCAAAAGCATCGGCAGGCCGATGATCGACAACCCCAATACCCACATGATCGCAACCGTCTTCGCATAGTGTCCGAACGCCTGCTGAAAATGGGCGCTTGTTTCCGGGATGCCGCTCGTGCTCAGGCTGTTAAAAAAATATTGCAGAAAACCGTACAGCTCCTGCTTTTGCGAAAGTGGCAGCGAGTTGACGAGCACGGCACCGAAAATAATCCCCATGGTAAAAAGGACAATCGTGAACCAATAGAGCGACTGATGTTCTCTCATATAGGATTGGATAGTTTGTCCGACTCGTGAACGCACGGTTCGTCCCCTCCCGCTTCGCTGATTACTGTACAGCTTATGCGCCGGAGGTGAGCGCTATGACATTTCGGGCAAGATCACCTTTCCGTAAGTTCCCGCGCCGCCTTTTTGCACGTGCAAAGTACCTGCTCTGCCTGCGACGATCAGCTTGGCAATTTTTTCGCCGACGACTTGTGCCAGTTCTTCCTCTGTCGCTCGGTGCACGACATTCATTTGCGTGCCAAAGGCGTGATACAGCTTGGCCAGCAGCTTCGGCCCGACGCCCGGAATGAATTCCAGCGGAAACTGCTCGATATACGGCGGACGAAAAGCCGGATGCTCGCCAGCTTTACAGTCTGCCAGCTCGTCAATGCGCGCAGCCACGCCGCGCACGATCCGTTTGTATCCGCACTCCGGGCATCTTCCCTCCGCGTTTGCAGGCAAAAGCGACTGGCAGCCCTGGCAAGCTGACTGGTGGTATTTGCCCAGC
Organism: Brevibacillus gelatini; assembly: GCF_003710935.1. Taxonomy (GTDB): domain Bacteria; phylum Bacillota; class Bacilli; order Brevibacillales; family Brevibacillaceae; genus Brevibacillus; species Brevibacillus gelatini. The sequence continues at coordinate 224,100 of NZ_RHHS01000017.1, read as the reverse complement.
TGCGGATGCAGCCCGTAATTCACCGTTACCCCTCTGCCGCCCTCGCGGCGAATCGCCTTGACCCACTCGGCAAAAGAGCGCTGTTCCATCACAATGCTTTGATACTCGCGGCCAATCTTGCCGAGTGAGTGCGCATCGGAATTGGTGAGAAACGTTTTGTCGTGCAGCTCGGACAGCCGATCCGCCATCTCTGTGTTCGCGCTCAGCCCAAGCTCTACAGCGTAGATGCGGGTCGGATCAAGCACATCTGCCAAACGGTCGGTACAACTGCCGTACAGCCCCTTGTGCGGCGTGAAAATGTGCGCCGGAATGAGGAAGCCGCCCATCTGTTCCACCGCATCCTGAAGCTCGCCGAGTCGAGCCGCCACGCGCTGGGAGCTGAGCTGGACATTTTTGCAGCGCGCAGAAAGCCAGCGGGTCCATTGCTGCATGTCAGCAAGCTTGGGCAGGTAGACGAGGAAGTGAGCCTCTCCCCGTCCCGGCTCCTTGATCTCCAGCTCACAGCCGAGAATCAGCATCGTCCCTTTGTATAAAATTCCGCCGTCGGGATGCTCTGACGCCACACCGGACTCCAAAAGCGACAGCAGCTCATCCTGCACCTCCGGCGAATGCGCGTCGATAATCCCGATCACATCCAGCCCCTTTTTTTCCGAAGCTTCCTCCAAAATTTTCGTCAGGGTCATCTGGCGCGATGCTGTAATTTTCACGGGCTTGCCTGTCCACGTGCCGCCGATATGAATGTGCATGTCGCAAAAATAAGTCTGCATTACCGCTTCAACTGCTTTCGAAGCAGCATGTTCTCCCAGGCAAACAGCGCCACTACGGTTTTCGCATCGCGAATCTCCCCGCTTCGATGCAGGGCATGCGCCTCTTCCAGCGTCAGCTCAAGCGTATCGACAAATTCATCCTCGTCCGGCTTGCTCTCGCCTTTTTGCAAACCAGTCGCCACAAACACATGCAGTATCTCGTCAGCGAAGCCTGGCGAAGTGTAAAACGAGCTGAGCGGCTCAAAGTGGCTCGCCACATAGCCAGTCTCTTCCTCCAGCTCACGCATGGCGCAGGTCAATGGCTCTTCTCCCGGCTCCAGCTTGCCCGCAGGAATCTCCACAATCGTTTGCTCCAGCGGCTTGCGGAATTGACGCACCGCCACCAGCTTGTTGTCATCTGTCAGCGCCATGACGGCAACCGCTCCGGGATGATTGACGATCTCCCGCTTCGCTGTACGTCCGTTTGGCAAAAGCACCTCGTCAACCTTCAGACTGATAATCCGCCCTTGGTAGATCGGCTGGCTGGCAATCGTTTTTTCGTACAAGTGGTCTTGCTTGCTCACATTCATCATCCTTTTTTTCAGCTTGATCGTTCTAAATCGAATCCCAGCTCCATAAGTTGGGAGCATGAAGCCTGTCCACACTCATTGTATCGGAGGAGATTGTGAATGAAAACCTATGTCAGCGAAAAGCACCTGCGGATGGTCGGAAAAGCATGGGAGATCAAGGCCGCTCTCCGTTCGTGGTCAAATAAAGAGCTAACGCTGCAAGCGTATTTGACGAAGCGGACAAACGCGACTCGCCGCTAGACATCTGCGCCGTACCTGGATACGAAAGGCTTTTCCACAAAAGATCGGCGGCCAAAACCGCTGTCTGAAACGGAACCGGGTCCTCCCGCCAGCTTCTGCCCATCGTCGTAAAGGGCAAGCCGTAGCCTTTTTCCAGCGCATCCAGGCGCGAGACAGACGGCGCCTGCCCAAAAACAAGCGTGTGCCCTGCCCGGCTTTCTGTAATGCTCACGAGCTGCTCTTCGATGATGGCATCGCGTTCGTCGCCAAGGCGCGGCATTGCCACCAGCACGGGGCAGAGGGCAAAGCGGCCGAGAATCGCAGTCGTATGGTGGCTGATGCCGTAATGACGGCTGCGCTGGTCGGCAAAGCTGATTCGTGGAACAAAAAACGGCGTTCCTCCCAGTGCCGTTACGGCGTGAATCACTTCTGCCAGCTGGACTCCGGAAAAACCGTAGGAAGTGCCCGTCCCAGCGACACCTGGTCCGAGCATGCAGACAATGACATCTGCCCGCTCCACATGGCGCGCAGCCAGCAAGCCGCTATGGATCGTCACCGCCTCGCGATCGCCGCCCCACGCATGTCCTGTCGTAATCGTCGCAGACAAGCTGCCCGTGCGCGTCAACTCCTGGACATGACGGCTAAGGGCAATCGGCAGCGAAGCCGCGTCGGGCATGACATAGACCAGCCGCAGCCTGGGGTCGTTTTCTTTTAACGCAAGGATGGCCGGCGGCAGCAGGCTGTGCAGCTCTCCGATGAGCACGGGCGCACCGTCCAGCGACAGGTCCGGCTGCCGAAACAGGTCGTGAAAAGGGCTGGCCTGTTCTTCTACGGCGTCCACGGCGAGCTGCCAGGGCGAATAGCGCATTTTCATAATATGCCCCCATTTGCTCGGCATGACGTCTCGACCTGTGTGTTCGTCTGCCTTGCCGACGACGAGGTGATACCCGCCCGTCCCGAGTTGCAGACGGAGCGCCGTCGTGTTGAGCAGAAGTGTATCGCCAATGCGGTACTCCTCCCGGGAAAACGAAAGCGCCTTCTGCGGGCCCAAAGCCCCATCTGCCAGCTCGACCTCCAGCAGTTGCATTCCCGCGCGCTTTTCCTCTATACGAATGACCGTACCTGTCACCAGATGCAGCATGCTTCTCCCCCTCGTCCCGCTCCTTCCTACAGTCTATGACAGACAACGTTTGTCCCAATCATCCCGGCGAAAAAAAGCAAAAAGCGGAACCCTCATCGGGATTCCGCCAGCTTTGTTTCTATTGTTCCCCTACTTCTGCGATAATGGCGAGTACCAGCTCGGCCGCCTTGTTCAGCTCAGCGATTGGCATGCGCTCGTTTTTCGTATGAATTTCCTCGTAGCCGATGGCGAAGTTCACGCACGGGATGTTGTAGCCGTTGAACACGTTGCCGTCGCTGCCGCCGCCGCTTGCAACCAGCTCCGGATTGCGGTCAATGCGCTTGACGGCTGCGATCGCTTTTTTCACGACTGGCGTTTCTTCATTGAATTTGTAGCCGTGATACATGAAAATGACGTCATTCTCGCACGTAGCGCCCATCTCCGCTGCCGCTTCCTCGAACGCTGTGGTCATTTTCTTCACTTGCGCTTCCAGCTTGTCCATCACGAGACTGCGCGCTTCGGACCAGACTTCCACGTAATCGGTAACGATGTTGTACGCTTTGCCGCCTTCGAAGCGTCCGATATTCGCGGTGGTATCCTCGTCAATGCGTCCCAGCGGCATGCGGGAAATGGCCTTGCTGGCAACTGTAATCGCGCTGATTCCATCCTCTGGATTAACGCCAGCGTGAGCGGCTTTCCCATGGATTTTGGTCACAATTCGGTACTGCCCCGCACCTGCTACGGTAATTTTGCCAACAGGGCCTTCCGAGTCGAGAATGAAGCCCATCTCGGCTTTCAGCAGGCTTGCGTCCAAAGCGCGGGAACCGACCAGACCAGATTCTTCCCCGACTGTCAGAACCACCTGAATGGTTGGGTGAGGCAAGTTTTGTTCCTTCATCGTGCGAATGCCTTCGAAAATAGCCGCAATCCCCGCCTTGTCATCCGCTCCAAGAATGGTAGTGCCATCGGAATAGACGTAGCCATCGCGGATTTGCGGCTTGATGCCGTTGCCAGGCACGACGGTATCCATATGGCTGCTGAACAAAATCGTCGGGCCTTTTCCTGTGCCTTCCAGGGTCGCAATCAGATTGTTCGCGCCATGGCCGGTCTTGGCCGCCGCGTCATCCTCTTCCACCGTAAAGCCCATCTCGATCAGCTTTTGTTTCAGCACCTTGTTGATTGCTGCCTCGTTTTTCGTTTCGCTGTCAATCTGTACAAGCTCCAGAAATTCGTTTAGCAAACGCTCTTCGTTGATCGCACTCACACTCGTTACCTCCCAATGACTTGCCCGATTTTGGTACATATTCACAGGTTTAAGTATACATCAAAAAAATTTTTTCTACCACGAAATCGCTTTCCATTCTTTTATGCTTTCGGATACTGGCACAGCTCATACAAAACGCCGCCTGCCGCCTTCGGATGCAAAAATCCGATCAATGCCCCATGCGCCCCGTCTTTCGGCGTTTCGTGAATGAGCGCTACTCCTTGCTCCTTCAACTGCTGCAAGCGGCTGGCCACGTCATCGACATCGAAGGCAATGTGGTGCACGCCTTCCCCCCGCTTTTCGATGAACTTGGCGATCGGGCTATCAGCAGAAAGCGGTTCCAACAATTCGATCCGGCTTTCCCCAATCGCCAAAAACGCTACGTTGACCTGCTCACTTTCGACTTTCTCCGTCCCGACCAATCTCAAGCCGAGCTGCTCCGTGTAAAAAGGAAGCGACTGCTCCAGGCTTTTCACTGCAATCCCGATATGGGCAATCTTGTTTGGTGCGCTCACATCCATCATCCTTTTCGCAAATGGTTGTCTCTTTGGCTACATTTCGGTACAATCCTGTTGAGGTCACACATTGATGCATGACTGACTGAACATATTCAAGCTTAACTCCCTTTTCATTCTAGCATAGCTGGAATCGAATTCACCCGATATTTTCCTCTCATTTGGTCATTTCCCGATTGGAAAGGAGGTTTTTCCAGCATGAAATTTCAGTCGCTGTTTGCGAAAATCCTGATCGGTTTGCTGATTCTCTCTCTCATTGTGCCGACGTTTTTTTATTATATGTAAGTATGTTGCAGGTACCAAAAAAGCGCGTTTGCTATTTTTTCAGGCAAAAACCCCCTGCCGCAGCCGTCATGCTGTGCAGGGGGTTTTCCATTCACTGCCGACCTTTTTACTTGTAAACGAATACGCTGGACGTCTTCGCATCCCAGCCTACTTTGTAGCCAAGGTTGTCGGTTACGGTGCGAACCGGGATCATCGGCATGCCATTTTTCAGGGCGACAGCAGCAGGCAAGGTGATTTCCTGAGTGCCCACTTTCGCTTTGTTGGAGCCAACGGTGAACTTCATGACTTTTGTTCCGCTGATAATCGCTACAGTCGAGTTATTCCATTGGGTGGTCAAAGCGAGCGCTTCCTTGAAGAATTGCGCTGGTACCATTGTCGTATTGCCGTTCGCGATGTAAGGCGCTACTTGCAATGGGTAGGTTTTGCCGTGCAGGGTAAAGTTTGCTGTATTCACCTTGAACAGCGCTGCATTCGTCGGCACAGTCACTGCCGGCTGCTGCGGCTGTGTTGTCGGCTGCGGAGCCGGTTGAGCCGGAGCTGGCATGCCCACGCCTACTGCCCGCGCAAACAGCAGTCCTTTTTCTTCCGAAGTATAGACGCTGATGCTGTATGTGTTTTTCACAGCAGGGTTCACAATGTTGGCAGCAGCATTGATGCTGATGTTTGCCGCTGTTGCTGCCGGAATGTCCTGCGATGGGTAAACCAGGACGTTTTGGCCGCGCACCGCTACATAGTTGGCTGCTACGCCGTTGACGGTTACGTTTGCCGGAGCGATATAAGCCGGAACCTTGTATCCCGCAGGGAACACCAGCTCAATGAAATCGCGCTGCTTCACGAGTCCTACACCCAGACCTTTGATCGCTACATTGATACCTGTCGGTTTGCCAACTGCTGTCGACGTCAGGGCAATGGTAGCGGTGCTGTTGTTCACCGTGTTGCTCGGTGCTGGTGTCGTCGCAGGTGTTTGCGGCTGAGTCGGCGTCGGATTGACAACAGATCCGCCAATTGTAAACGCCTTGGACTCCAAAGTCTTGCCAGCAGCTGTCGCCTTCAGCGTGTAGCTGCCTGCTGTTTTCGGGTTCGTGATCCAGGCCGAGAAGGAAACGACCACTTTTACTTCGCTACTGGCAGAGAAGTTGGACGGAGCCGTAATGTACACTTTGTTGCCGGCAGCACTTACGCGTTTCGCCGTTTTTCCGTTCAGCGTAAAATCAGATGCGGACAAAATGCCTGGAACCATGTCTGCGGACGGGAACTCCAGAACGATGTCTTCGTCTGCTTTCAACTGTTTGCTGCCGAAGTCAGCGTCAAATGTGTAGCTGGAGCGCGCTCCCGCAGACGGATCGGACAGGTTGACCGTAAAGCTGTTGGTCGATGTGCTGGTGCTGCTGCTCGAACCGGTGATTTCGAACTGTTCCGATTCGTATGTAACACCATCGTATTTGACTTTGTACGTGTACTTGCTGCCAGCGCTCGGGTTTTCGATGCCAGCAGACTTGCTGAATTCGAGGGTGATGAAATTATCTCCGCTAACGGAGCTTGGGACCTTGATTTCCACCTCGTCGTCTTTTACGTTGACCGTTTTCACAGAGTAGCCGTTCAACTTGACATCGCTTGCGTCGATTTTCGAAGGAAGCATGTCTTCATCCGGGAAAATGACAGTGATGTACTCGTTGGTTTCCAGCTCGTCGCTGCCTTTCAGCGAGATTTTGCCCAGCTTGACGCTTGTCTCCGCACCTGCTTGCTTGCTGCTGAGCGAGACGGAGTAGTCTTTTTTGCTGGAGCTGGAGCTGCTGGAGCTGCTTTTGATCGAGACGTCAGCGACTTCTTCATCCTCGCTGCTGGTTGATACAGCTACGTCATAAGTTCCCTTGTCATCCGGGTTTGTAATGCCGTCTTCAATCGTAATCGTAACCTTATCGCCATCATCGAGATCTTCGTCCAAGGTAATAATGACTTTTTTGCCGCTTACCTTGACGCTTTTCACATCGAAGCTAGCATCTATATCGCTCTTGCTGATACTTTTGCTCACCGTATAATCGGAATCGAACTCAATCGTGATGGTATCTCCCTTGCTCAGATCCTCTTCCAGCGTAAAGCTGATGTCGTAAGAGCTTTCCTTGTCAGCCCCATTGTCGTCCGGCTTCACGGACAATTTTTTCAATGCGTGAGCCTCTTGCGGTACAGCGACAAAAGGTGTAGCGGCCAGCGCTGATGCCAGCACTATTGGCAGTGCTTTTTTACTCTTCTTCATGTTTTTCCTCCCATAATTACCCGTAATCTGGAAATCATTCTCTAGCAGGTCGCTACCAGTCTACCATAAATGATATCTGGAGGGAATCTCTTCTATGGAAGATTCAGAGACTCCTTGGCTACTATTGCTAAGACGCATTCACCCACGAAAAAGTTACAGGCAAAATGCGTTCACAGGAAAATTTTTTTGCTGACTGATGACCATGCTTTTGACGGCCATAAGTGAAAAAACCAGGCCGGATTCGACCTGGTTGGTGTTGCTCACTTTTTGGCACCCATCAGTACAGCTTCGTATCCGGGCCGATGCTCTCCAGCTTTTGCTTCACGCTTTGCAGGAAGCGTCCGCAAATCAGCCCATCGAGCACGCGGTGATCGAGAGACATGCACAGGTTTACCATGGAGCGAACGGCGATCATGTCGTTGATGACGACCGGACGCTTCACAATGGATTCCACGCTGAGAATAGCCGCTTGCGGCGAATTGATGATCGGCTGCGACAAAACGGAGCCAAACGAGCCGGTGTTGTTGACAGTAAACGTACCGCCCGTCATGTCGTCCATCGTCAGCTTGCCGGCGCGTGTGCGCGCAGCCAGATCGTCGACAGCCTTGGCAATGCCGAGGATCGACTTCTGGTCGGCGTCCTTGATGACCGGAACGAAAAGCGCGTCATCTGTTGCAACCGCAATGGAAATGTTGATTTCTTTTTTCACGATGATTTTGTCGTTCGCCCATGTTGAGTTAATCATCGGATATTCTTTCAGCGCTTCGACAACCGCCTTGATAAAGAACGGCAGGAAGGTGAGGTTCAGCCCCTCTTTTTTCGCGAACTCGGCTTTTACCTGGTTGCGGAAGTTGACCAGATTGGTCACATCCACCTCGATCATCGTCCAGGCATGCGGCGCTTCGTGCTTGCTTTGCACCATCCGGTTGGCGATTGTCCGACGGATTGGCGTGACCGGAACAACCTGATCGCCAGTCGCAACCGGGATGTCGACGGAAGGCGCTGGCGTCGCAGCAGGCGCTGTTTGCGCTGGCGCTGCTGTCGGAGCCGGAGCTGCCGCAGGTGCTTGTGCTTCGGCCACTTGTTCAGCCGGCTTTTGGCCGCCTGCGTCAATGATCGCTTGCACGTCTTTGCGCGTAATCCGGCCGCCTGCTCCCGTGCCCACGACGCGGGACAAATCAATGCCATGCTGCTGCGAGAGCATCACGACGGCAGGCGAATAGCGTTGCTTCGCTCCATCGTTTCCGGCCGCTTGCCGGGCTGGCGGTGCAGATTGTACAGCTGGTGCTGCGGCTTGGGCAGTTGCTGCGGTGCTCGCCTGTGTCGCCGCTGGAGCTGAGACGGGTGCATCTGCTTGTGCCGGGCTTGCTGATCCGCCCGCTGCACCACTTTCTTCTATATATAGGATCAATGTCCCGACTGCTACCGTTTCTCCTTCGGGAACGACGATCTCCGTGACTCGGCCGGATACGGTGGAAGGAACCTCCGCATTCACCTTGTCAGTCGTCACTTCCGCCAACGGATCGTATTTTTTGACGGTGTCGCCAACATTGACCAACCATTTGCTGATGGTCCCTTCGGTTACACTCTCACCGAGCTGGGGCATAAGTACTTTCGTTGCCATGATCTTTGGTCCTCCTCGCCTCTAAAAGTTGGCCAACTCGCGCATTGCTTCCAATACTTTTTCCGGGTTGAGCATGAAAAATTTCTCCATCGGCGGGCTGTACGGCATCGCCGGTACATCCGGTCCGCACAGACGCTTGATCGGCGCATCCAGATCGAACAGGCAGTGCTCGGCAATGATCGCCGCTACCTCTCCGCCGACGCCGCCTTCTTTGTTGTCTTCATGCACGATCAACACTTTTCCGGTCTTGGACGCCGCTTCGATAATCGCTTCCTTGTCCAGCGGATACAGGGTGCGCAAGTCGAGAACGTGTGCGCTGATGCCCTCCTGCGCGAGCTTCTCCGCTGCCTGCAGGCAGAAATGCAGGGTAAGGCCGTAGGAAATGACGGTAATGTCTGTGCCCTCGCGCTTCACATCCGCTTTGCCGATTGGCAGCACGTAGTCATGCTCCGGCACTTCGCCCTTGATGAGACGATAGCAGCGCTTGTGCTCGAAAAACAGCACCGGATCATCATCACGGATGGCAGCCTTGAGCAGACCTTTTGCATCGTATGGCGTGGAAGGGGCCACGACCTTCAAGCCAGGAACGTTGGTGAACATCGCCTCAACCGACTGCGAGTGGTAGAGAGCGCCGTGCACGCCGCCGCCAAAAGGAGCGCGAATCGTGATCGGGCAATTCCAGTCGTTGTTGGAGCGATAGCGCATTTTCGCTGCTTCGCTGACAATCTGGTTCACAGCCGGCATGATGAAGTCGGCAAACTGGATTTCGGCAATCGGACGCATGCCGTAAGCCGCCGCCCCGATCCCTACGCCGACAATCGCGGATTCTGCGAGCGGTGTATCAATCACGCGCGCCTCGCCGAACTCTTCAATCAATCCGTTGGTCGCACGGAACACGCCGCCGCGCACCCCTACGTCTTCCCCAAGAACAAACACATTCGGATCGCGACGCATCTCTTCGCGCATCGCCATCGTAATCGCATCAATAAACGAAATGACTGCCATGAAAAGATCCCCCCTTAGTTCCCGTAGACGTGTGTCAATGTCGATTCAGGTGTCGGATACGGAGCGTTTTCCGCGTACTCGGTCGCCTCGTCAACTTCGAGCTGCACACGGGCCAGCATATCCGCTTCTGTATTTTCATCGAGCAAGCCGACTTCGCGCAAATAGGCGGCAAAAACGATCAGCGGATCTTTTTTCTTCGCCTCTTCCACCTCTTCGCGCGTACGATACACACGGTCGTCATCGTCGCTGGAGTGTGGAACCAGACGATACATCACCGCTTCGATCAATGTCGGTCCTTCGCCGCGGCGAGCGCGGTCCACGGCTTCCTTCATGACGCGGTACACTTCGATCGGATCGTTGCCGTCTACGCTGACGCCAGGGAACCCGTAGCCAATCGCACGGTCTGCTACGCTTTCGCAAGCGAGCTGCTTTTTCAGCGGAACGGAGATCGCGTATTTGTTGTTTTCACAGAAAAAGATCACCGGGAGCTTGTGGACGCCCGCGAAGTTGGCACCCTCGTGGAAATCCCCCTGGTTGCTGGAACCTTCCCCGAAGGAGGCATATACGACAAAGTCTTTGTTTTGCATTTTGCCTGCCAACGCCATCCCGACTGCGTGCGGAACCTGTGTCGTTACCGGGCTGGAGCCTGTCAGGATATTGTATTTTTTGCCGCCGAAGTGTCCCGGCATCTGACGTCCGCCGCTGTTCGGATCTTCTGCCTTGGCAAAAGCAGAGAGCATGCAGTCACGCGCCGTCTGGCCGAATACGAGCACCAGTCCCAGGTCACGGTAGTACGGGCACAAAAAATCTCTGTCTTTCTCCAGGGCGAAAGCCGCTCCTACCTGAGCCGCCTCCTGTCCCTGGCAAGAAATGACGAACGGCACTTTGCCCGCTCGATTCAAAAGCCACTGGCGCTCGTCAATTTTCCGCGCAAGCAGCATGTAATAGTACATATCCAGGACTTGTGCATCAGTCAAACCAACTTGTTCATGCCGTTTGGTTGTCATCGTGGATACCTCCCTGCTAATTGTGAATCGCTTTTCCATCTACGGCCAGGGCCGCTTCCATGATTGCCTCCGAGAGCGAAGGATGCGGGTGGATGGTCTGTCCAATCTCCCACGGTGTGGCATCCAGCACCCGGGCAAGACCCGCCTCGGAAATCATATCGGTCACATGCGTGCCAATCATGTGTACGCCTAACAGGTCGTTTGTTTTCGCATCGACGACCAGCTTGACAAAGCCGTCATTTTCGCCGTGGATCACCGCTTTGCCCAATGCCTTGAAGCTGAACTTGCCTACCTTCACTTCAAAGCCCTGCTCGCGCGCCTCTTTTTCCGTCAAGCCGACGTTCGCCACTTCCGGACGGCTGTACGTGCATTTCGGTACCTTCGTGTAATCGAGCGCATGCGGATTCAGGCCAGCCATGTGTTCGACTGCCAAAATTCCTTCGTGGGATGCGACGTGCGCGAGCTGCAAGCCGCCAATCACATCGCCAATGGCATATATATGCGGTTCCGCTGTCTGGAAATGTTCGTTGACGACGATGACTCCGCGCTCAACCTTGACTTCGGTTGCTTCCAGCCCGAGGTTCTCCACATTGGCCTGGCGCCCTACCGACACGAGAATTTTTTCTGCTGTAAAGGTGTCGACGCCATTTTTCGTCTCAGCCGAGATAACGACTTTGCCTTCGCCTTTTTCCAGCGTCTCCGGCAATACCTTCGCGCCTGTGACGATGTTGACTTTGCGTTTTTTCAGCAGGCGTGCCAGTTCCTTGCTCACTTCTTCGTCTTCAAACGGCAAAATGCGATCTGCGTACTCGACAATTGTGACTTCTACGCCAAAATCGTTGAGCATGGACGCCCACTCGACGCCGATGACTCCGCCGCCGACGATTACGACAGATTCAGGCAGCTTTTCCCATTGCAAAGCTTCGTCGCTTGTCACGACGTAAGACCCGTCGATGGTAAGGCCCGGAAGCGTGCGCGGACGGGAACCGGTCGCAAGCAGCAAAAAGCGCGGCACGATGATTTCCTGATCGCCGTTTTCTTTTTCGATGCGGACAGCGCCAGCCTGCGGGGAAAAGATGGACGGACCCATCACGCGCCCGAAGCCTTCAAAGACGGTGATTTTGCCTTTTTTCATCAAATACTGAATGCCTTTGTGAAGCTGGTCGATAATTCCCTGCTTGCGATCCTGGATTTTGCTGAAGTCATAGCCGACATCGCCTGCAGAAATACCGTACTTGTCTGCTTCCTTCAAGGTCGCAAACACTTCTGCACTGCGCAGTAGCGCCTTGGACGGGATGCAGCCGCGGTGCAGGCATGTGCCGCCCAGCTTTTCTTTTTCAACAATGGCGACATTCATTCCCAGTTGGGAAGCGCGGATTGCTGCTACATAGCCGCCGGTACCGCCACCGAGAACGACCAGATCAAATTCTTGGGACATGCTTGATCTCTCCTTTCATGCGAAGCGTCTTCACGCACGGGCGAAGACAGTCGAATAAGCTGGCTGCTGATGTTTCGGAACGCTTGCCTACGTTTTTTAGAGAATAAGAATATTCTAAGAAAAAAGGATATGTACCCCCTGACCGCCAAATGGTCGGGACAGTGTGGGGGCAGGGGAATGACTGGTTTATCAATAACGCTTAGCGATCGTAGACCGTTTTGCCGTTTTTCAGGAACGTATTGCGGGATTTGCTCACTCTGGCAATGCGTTCTTCGGCCATGCGGTCTGCTGCCTTGTAGGATGGCACGCCATCGCGCTCGGCAATTTCGTACACTTTCAGGATTGTGTCGTAGATGGTTTCTACTTTTTTCAGGGCGCGCTCGCGGTTGTAGCCTTGCAGTTCGTCAGCCACGTTGATAACGCCGCCCGCGTTGATGACGTAGTCTGGTGCGTAGATCAGGCCCATTTCGTGGATGAGGTCGCCGTGACGCTCTTCTTTCAGCTGGTTGTTGGCAGCACCCGCGATTACTTTTGCTTTCAGAAGCGGAATGGTGTCGTCGTTGATGATCGCACCCAGCGCGCAAGGAGAGAAGATGTCGCACTCTACGCCGAAAATTTCGTTGACGCCAACCGCTTTTGCTCCGAAATCGTTGACAGCGCGGTTTACGTTTTCTTCATTAATGTCGGTAACGATCAGGTGAGCGCCTTCCTCATGCAGATGGCGGCACAGGTTGTAGGCTACGTTTCCAACGCCTTGTACGGCAACGACACGGCCGGAGAGAGAGTCAGAGCCGAAAGCGAGCTTCGCCGCTGCCTTCATGCCGCGGTACACGCCGTACGCTGTTACAGGAGACGGGTTGCCGCTGGAGCCGAATGCAGGAGAAACGCCAGTCACATAGTCTGTCTCCAGGTGGATCATATCCATGTCCGCAACGGTCGTACCTACATCCTCTGCTGTGATGTAGCGGCCATTCAGTCCTTGAATGTAACGGCCAAACGCGCGGAACAGCTCTTCGCTCTTGTGCTTGCGCGGATCGCCGATGATAACGGCTTTACCGCCACCGATGTTGAGCCCTGCTGCCGCGTTTTTGTAGGTCATGCCGCGACCGAGGCGCAGTACGTCGATGATCGCTTCTTCTTCTGTTTGGTACGGCCACATGCGCGTGCCACCCAACGCTGGTCCAAGTGTCGTATCATGAATGCAAATGATTGCTTTCAAACCGGAATTTTCGTCCTGGCAAAATACCAGTTGCTCATAATCGTACTTTTGCATGTAGTCAAAGATGTTCAATGAAGAAACCTCCCTAGTATCATTCTTCTGGGTAAACAGTGGGCTCCGTGTGGAGAATTTCCCGCCAAGCAGATTATGCAAAAGCCATGCCAACGCCATCGGTTTTTGAAAGCGCTTTATTTACGGCAGACTGGATGAATTCTCCATTCATTAAGTGTGCATTTTTTTGCACGGACGCGCAGATATTTGCATGCAAAAATTTGCACATTCAATTCTGATCTCCCTGCTCATCCATGATTCCCAATTTTTCCATCTTGTAATACAGACTGCGGATCGCGATTCCCAGCCGCTTGGCCGCCAAGGTCCGATTGCCTTTGGCCGCAGCCAGCTCCCGCATAATATGTTGACGTTCCGCTTCCTCCATCGCTTGCTTCAATGTTTTCCCCGTGGGGCCGGCCACTGTTTCTGCTTCCTTTTGGCTCATGCTGATTTTTCGTTCCAAAGGAGGCAGGTGCTCGGGCATGATGGTGCGTTCGTTGATGCGCATGTGGATCATCGCCCGGCCAAGGACGTTTTCCAGCTCGCGCACATTGCCCGGCCAATGGTAAGACAAAAGCATTTTCAAGGTATCTTCGTGCAGCTCCTCGACGTTTCTGCCGTATTCCAGATTCGCCTTGCGCAGCAGGTACATCGCGATCGGCTCAATGTCTTCCAGCCGCTGGCGGAGCGGAGGAATGTGGATAGGCACGACGTGAAGGCGGTAGTACAGGTCTTCGCGAAAACGCCCCTCGCCAATCGCCGCCTCCAGATTTACGTGGGTAGCGGCAATGACGCGAACGTCGATGTTGATCGGCTTCGTCCCTCCGACGCGGACGACCTCCCGTTCCTGCAGCACGCGCAAAAGCATGACCTGCATCCCCATCGACAGCTCACCGATTTCATCCAAAAATATGGTGCCTCCGCTCGCTTCCTCGAACAGACCGCGTTTGCCCCCTCTGCGCGCTCCCGTAAAGGCGCCTTCCTCGTAGCCAAACAGTTCGCTTTCCAGGAGGCTTTCGGAAATCGCCGCGCAGTTGACCCGGATAAACTGGTTGTACTTGCGCTCGCTGGCGTTGTGAATCGCGTGCGCAAACAGCTCCTTTCCCGTGCCGGACTCGCCGCGAAGCAGCACGGTGGCTGGCGTCAGCGCCGCTATTTTCGCCTGCTCGATAGCGCTTTTCATCTGCTCGCTGTTGCCGATAATATCCGCGAAGCTGTACTTCGCCTCCAGCGTGCGGATGATGCGTCTTGCTTTTTCCAGCTCTTCCGTCAGCCGCTTGAACTCGGAGACGTCGTGAATGACCCCGACGCTTCCTTTCAGTTCGCCGTCGACGACGACCGGAGCCACGTTTACAACCACGTCCTTGCGCTTGGGCCCGAGCTTCATCGGGACACCCCTGACCGGACGCTTCGTTTTCAACACCTGCATGTGCATGCTGTCGCCTTCGGAAATGTCGACCGTCGCTGGCTTGCCGATAATATCGTCTGGCGTAAACCCTGTCAGTCTCGTGTACGCGGGGTTGATTAAAAGACCGATGCCGTTTTGGTCGACGACGGAAATCGCTTCGTCCGAAGATTGGATGATCGCTTGCAGCATGCTCTGCAATTCCTTGAGATTGGTCACTTCTTCTGCCAGCGCCATCACCTCGGTAATGTCGCGGAAGATCGCCACTGCCCCCACAACTTCCCCCTTGTCGTTGCGCACGGGGACGCGGTTGGTGATGATTCGCGTCTGGTTCGGCAAAATCTGCTCCTGGTTCAGTTCAGGACAGCCTGTTTCCAGTACAATATGCAGTCTGGTGTTGGGGATACACTCAGCTACTTTTGTATTCAGCACTTCGCTTGCCTCGATGCCCATCAGGCGCTCGGCCGCTTTGTTGAACAGCGTGATGATACCTTGCCGATTGACTCCGATGATGGCATCGTGCGTGGAGTCGAGCATCGTTTCGCGCTCGCGCTGATTTTGCATCATCGCCGCAATCAGCTTGTCACGCTCGCGGATGAGCCGCATGACAATGCGCGTAAAGGTGCCGGGAATGAGCACTGTCTTGTCCCGCTTCAACTGCCGCAGCTGCTCGTATACTTTCATGTCCCCTGTCGCTTCCAAAATCACGTCCAGCTCATCGTCCAAAAAAGGACGATAATCCGTGGCGACCTTGATTCCAAGCGACCTTGCCAGCTCGATCCCGGGCGCGTCTGGCCTGCGATCGACCACGGCGACAATTTTCAGCCTGTCCATCTGGTTCAGCGTCCGCAGCAGGGCCGTTCCGCCTCGTCCAGCACCTACGATTAGAAGCTTGTGCATGCGCCAGACCCCTCACTTTTCATCTTACTCGTAACCATTGTACTGCAACAAACTGTTGAAGGACAGGCTCTCTTCCCAAACGTGCGCTCGCTCGTGTGCAGGGGATGGACGGTGGACAAGCAACCTGGCATCCGATATGATGGAAGGATGAGAGAGAGGTGTGAACCACCAGTGGTCGTTCAAAAAATCATTGCGCTCTTAATCATGGTCATTCCGGCTGCGATTGCCATGTACGGAATCAAGCTGATTCGCGACGCCTTTTTTTACTCGATGGCGCCCGATGTCGGCTTTCTGTGGGGAAAGCTCGTTCTCGGCATACTTGCTTTCGCCATCCCGGTCTTGTTTATTGCCGGGTTCATTTTGCATCACGACCGAAAAAAAAATCGGGTACAACCCCGCTTCATGATTCGAGAGCCGGAAGAAGACGAGTAGAACAGGCAGGTGGACATCTGCCTGTTTTTGTTTGCCCTCATCTCCCCCACTCGTCCAGCCTTCTGAGCCACGCTTTTTTTTCGATGATCTGGGAAAAGGACACGAACTCCGCTGCAACCTGAATGGCGACGAATCCGCACAGGATGGCGGCTTGCCACGAAATCGGCGCGACCGTCACGTATGTATAGCCAATGGCAAAGCCAAGCGTATTGGCCCCGGTATCCCCGAGCATGATCCGGCCGCCTGCGTCATGTGGAAAAAACAGCACAGTGGCGACGAGAAGCGGCAAAAGAAACAGCCAGACAGCAAGCGACTGCCCGGCTTTCGCCCCAAAAGCGCTGAGCGCGGCAGCAAGCGAGATGAGCAGCCAAAACACCTTGATCGCGCGGCCTGGTCTTAAGTCAAACAGGTTCAGGATGTTCGGGGATAGCGCCAGCAAGCCGCAGGCGACCAGCCACGGCCAGAAGCCAACGGATACGAACAGCGATACGCCGACAGCCGTCATCCCCCCGCCAAACAGCTTGCACATCCCGCTCGTCACGCGCCCCTCGCGCAACAGCGCGGCAAAGTGGCCGCGAAACCCTTTTGTCATCGCGTCCCCAGCCTTGTCGTCCATCCATCCCCAGCAAGCCATCGCCGCCATTCCACAGACAAGCAGCAGGCCGTGCTGGAGCAGCTCACGGGGAGCGTTCGCCCGTGCAAGCAGAAGCAGCTCAACAAGCACCGTCACGGCCATGCTCGCGACAAGCACCAGCCCGCCTGCCGTCAGCACCTGCTCGCCGCGATAATTGGGGCGGCTCATGCCTTTTTTGGCGATCAGTCGTGAGCAGAAGCAAAACAGGGGACGCTGCAGGACGAGTGGCAAACCGAGCGCAATGAGCAGGGCCTGTATTATGGTGTGCGTATCCACGGCTTACCCTCCCACCACTTGGTACACAATGTCCGGCCAATGGCGACAAACTCCTTGCCGCGATGCGAATAGCCTCGCCAGTCATTGCCCGTTTCCCGATGCAAAAACGGCACGGGCACCTCCCGGATGCGGTAGCCAGCACGCAGGGCATCTACGGTAAGCCCCACCTCAATGCCGAAGCCCCTGTCTATTTTTCCCAGCTTTTGCAAGAGATCGCGGCGAATCGCCCTCTGGCCGGACAAAGGCGCGCGGGCTTCAAAGCCTGTCAGCCACTTGATCCCTCGCTTGGCCAGCCCTTTTGCCAACCCCATTCCGGCTTTTTGCTTAGGCGGTGGCAGGATCGCGATTGCCATATCACACGCATCCGCAAGCACAGGCGCAAGCAGATGCCCGGCTTCCCCCGCACTCTCGCGCAAATCGCCGTCGAGCAGCATGACCACATCCCCGCTCGAACGCTGCCAGCCGATCTGGACGGCAGCTCCTTTGCCCCGGTTGCGCGGCAAGCGAATGACGAGATCAGCCCAGTCTTTTGCCAAATGAGCGGTCGCATCCTCGCTGCCATCGTCGACGACAATCAGCTCGTGGCAAAAAAGGCGTTCCCGAATCGCCCGCAGCGTCGCTCCGATCGCGTCCGCTTCATTGTAGGCAGGAATGATGACGCTAACTTTTTTCACGCCCGACCCTCATTTCTGTCATTTCTTGCTGCACCTTTTCCAGCAAGGCCCACTGCTTGGCCAACGAATCCGGCTCCTGCTCGATCCAAAGCCATTTTCCTGCGTCCGCCCGTTGTTCCAGCCATAGCGGCGGCTGGCCCGCGACCACAAGCAGCAAGCCGTCCTCCCAGGTTCCGCCCCCTTCGTACCGGATGACATGGATGCCCACGGCGTGCATCAGGCGGGTAATTTGCTTCGCTTCCTTGTCTGCATCCTGCCAGACGTACACCTTTTTTCCTGCGAGGTCATTGCCGTAGCGCATCGCCATCATATGGACGACTTCCTGATTGCTCTGCTCCACTTCCTGAAGCAGCCGATTGATTTGCTTTTTCAAATCGTGGTTGCTTTTCAGCGCCCGGTCATATTTGGCCTCCATTTTCGCCAAAATTTCCTGTGCTCCTTTGGAAAACCACGGATGGCCCACCGTCCCGCCCAGCAGGATGCCGACGCCGAGCGCCACAAATACGGCCGCCAACGTAATCAGATGATAACGAAACGAAATCATAGCGCCTCCTTAAAAAGCCCAGGTCCGCCATTGCGTCCAGAGCATTTGCGCCGCGTAACGGGCAATTGGATGAATCATCAGCGCGGCCGTGACAGGCAACAGCATCGCCGCCATGCACCAGCCCCACAGCTTCCAGGAGCCAGTCGGCTGATAGAGCTGGCTGACTCCTTTGGCATCAATCAGTCTGGGCCCGATCTTCGTGCGGACCAGCAACGTACTGGCCATCCCTTTGCGCCCCTTTTCCAGAAAGTCAATCATGTTCGTATGGGCGCCGATTGTCACGATCAGCTCGGCTTTTTTCTCATAGGCAAGCAGCATGGCCACATCTTCGCTCGTGCCGGGCGCAGGCAGGACGTGATGAGCCACCCCTAGCTGCTCGACTCTGGCTTTTCCGGGAGCAGTCCCGTCGACAAAGGCGTGAACGACGATTTCCGCCCCGCACTTCAGCGCCCTGTCCGAGATGCTGTCCATGTCCCCGACGATGAGGTCAGGCTTGTACCCCGCCTGCAAAAGAGCGTCTGCTCCCCCGTCGACTCCGATGAGCACGGGTTGGCATTCGCGTATGTAGGAGGAAAGCGTCTGCAAATCTTCCTTGTAATGCTTGCCGCGGACGACGACGACAACATGCCGTTTTTCCAGTCTGGTGCGCAGCGGCATGGGATAGAGTGGCTTTAAAAACAAGTCTTTTTCTTTATTGGCGTACATGAGCGTGTTATCAATGAATAGGGAGAGCGTCTCATCCAGCCTGCTTTGTGCTTCGGCCCACTTTTCGAGAATCGCCTCCAGCGATACGGGCACAAGCGTCAGGGCAAGCTCCCATTGTGCATTTCGTTTCAGGTACAGGCTGTCATCCCGGACGGCGGCAAACTGCCCGTTCCACGCATCTATTGCGGACGGTTCAGCCAAAGGAGAGGCTGCCTCGTACAAAGCGACGCCCGCTTTCAGCAGGAGCCGCGCACCTTCAGCCGGATACTGCCCGGTCATGAAAGGGGACAGGTTCACAACCACCTTTGCCCCCGCTTCCAGTAAGGACCGGGCCGCCATCTCATCCACATCCGGATGATCGATGATGGCGATATGGTGGGGGTGGAGCCGTTTGCAAAGCTGCTTCGTTTTGCGGTCAGCAGCAATCACTCCCGTATAGGTAAGAAAATCGAGACGTTTTCGCTTGCCCATCTTTTCCACCTCCACGCATAGTATGCTAAAAATTTCCTTGGAGCATGCAAAAAAGAGGCTGTGCAAAAAATCGCACAACCTCTTTTCGGCCGGACGGATCGCCTTGTGAATTAGGCTCCCTTTGTTATGTAGTAAATAATCAAACCGTCAGCAAACAGGAAAACCAGCAACGCAATCAAGCCAAATCCGATCGCAAACTTGTTTTTTGCCTTGAACGAATTAATACAGCCCCAAGCGATGAAAAACGTGAAGACGAACATCAAAATATCAAACAAAACAATCTTCATGTACGACAACTCCTTCACCATGATGACGCTAACCGAAAATACAATGGCAATATTATTATATATCCTCGTGTATTAAGAGACAAGCATATCCAAATTTGTGACAAACAAATTCACATTTACGCTTTCTTTTATTGTGCCTCAAACGTGCCTGCCTATCCATATGCTCCAGCGATCTTGCTCGCTGATCGTTTCCTGTCCGGAAAATTTTTGGCAAATGGTGTCCACCAACTGCTCCAGCTCTTCGTCCGCAAGCTCGTGGAGCAAAGACCGCCCTTTCCGCGAGCGCAGATCATCTGCCAGTTCAGCGAGGTTTCCGTAGACGCGCCTGACCTCCCAGAGCGACAGCAGCCTGATGTCCGCAAGTCCTGCCTGCTGCATCGCTGCCTGAACCGTCCGGTCTTCCGGCCTGCGTTTGGCCTCGACGGCCAGCAACCGCGGAAACTGTTCGAAGAAATAGCCGCGCAGATGCGTTTTTGACGCGGGAACAGCGCAGTCGTCGATTGTTCGATCCTGGATGATACAAATGCCGCCAGGTGCAAGGAGCCGTTTTCCTTCGGCAAAAAATCCGTTCAGATCCTCGAGATGGTGAATGAGCGCCCGGGCAAAGACAATATCAGCGCTTGCGTCAGGCAGTCCGGTTTGTAAAGCGTCGCCCTGCACGAATGAGATACGCGGCTCATCTGCGCATTGCTTCTGCGCTGTTTTGAGCATCGCACTGGAAAAATCGACTCCGGTTACGCTGGCGGCTCCGAGCTTCGCCCACGCCTTGCTGTAGATACCGCCTCCGCAGCCGATGTCGACCACGCGCTTCCCTCGCGGATCGACGACAGACAGCATGGTGCGCGCCCATGTGTCGTCCGCTTCTCTTCCGGTGTAGCTTTCTGCGTTTTCGTTGGCGTGAAAATTCATTTTCATGCTACTTCGCCTCCATAAACTCCAGGCGGTTTCCAAACGGATCTTCCGTAAAGAAACGAACGATCCCGGGGATTTCGTCATCGATGCGAATCGGTACACCCGCTTTTTGCAAATGCGCGATCAGCGCCTCGATATTTTGCACGACAAAGGCTGGATGTGCTTTTTTCGCCGGGATGAAGCCCTGTTCGATGCCGAGGTGAATCAGTTGTGCGCCGCAGCGGAACCAAGCGCCGCCGCGCGCCCGAAGCTTTTCCGGCTTGGGCACTTCCGGCATGCCGAGCAAACCCGTGAAAAAGCGCCGTGCCTCTTCCTCTGCTCCTGGCGGTGCGGCCAATTGAACGTGATCCAGTCCTACCCATTCAAATTTTGTGTTCATCGTCATTTCCTCCTTTTTTCTGGCACATAACCATCCACTCATCGATCTGGTGCGCCACGACTCTGCCCTGCTCGATTTTCACGCCCAGATAGCCTTGCTGCTCGTCGGTCGCATCCAACAGCAACCGCTCGACAGCCTGCTCCTGCTCCGGCGATTCCGACGTCCGCTGTACCCACGGCAAAAAGGCAAACTGTTTTTTCCGCAGCCGCTCTTGGCGCTCCTGCAAATCATGGGCCGCGTGCAGCTCTCTCCACTCGCTCACCGACAGACAGCGCACATGGCTTGGGTCGCGCCGCTTTTCTACCAGATTCACAAAGTCGGCGAGCTGCTTTTCCTCGGGCGCTACGTTGTCGATAAACAGATACCATCCGCCTGGACGCAGCACGCGGCTTGCCTCTCGGACAAACGCAGCAGGATCGGGAAAATGGTGCGCCGCAATTCGGCAAGTGACCAGATCAAACGACTCGGACAAAAACGGCAGTGCCTCTGCATCCGCCTGGACATACAAAATGTTCGACTCTTTTTGGTTCGCCTCTGCTGCTGCCGCCAGCATGGGGCGCGTCAGGTCGGTCGCGACGACAAGCGAAACTAGCGGCGCCAATGTACGGGCAACATGTCCACCTCCCGTGGCGATGTCGAGCACCTTCCAGCTTTTTTGCGGCGAAAGCCACTCCACCAACAGCGGCAAATCCGTTCCTTGCGCGTGCGTCTTGCTCTGCACGTACTCCTGTGCGTTTTTCCCGAATTGCTGCTGCACGACACGCTTTACCTCCAGATTTTTGTCCATGCTACCACCTCCTGCTCGTATTTTATGCCAATTTTTGTTGCCGTTGTTATAGAATACGGATAACGAGTTATCGAGTTTTTGAATAGGAGGGGGTTCTTGTGGACAAAGAGAGCCTGGAAATTTTTTTGACCATCGCCCATCACGGATCGATCAACCGTGCTGCGCAGGCGCTGTTTCTCGCCCAATCTACCCTGACACATCGACTCAAGCAGTTGGAGCGGCAAATCGGCAGTCCTCTGTTTGTGCGGACCGCCTCTGGTGTGAGCCTGACGGGTGAAGGACGCCGCCTGCTGCCTGTCGCAGCGAGCATCGTCGAGCAGATGCGTTCGTTTCTGGAGCAAAAGGAACAGGTAAAATCCATGACAATCGTTGCCGGAAAAGCGTTTGTCGCCTATGAGCTGCCTCGCCTGATCGGCGAATATCGCCAGGCGAATCCCGGCTTTACCTGTTACGTCCGCTCGACGTTGTACGAGGAATCGCTCAGCGCCTTGCTAACCGGCACCGCCGATATTGCCTTTCTCGGCAGTGAGATATACCATCCGCACATCCACCAGGAATTTTTGCCGAGCGACCGAATATTGCTCGTCATGTCGCCGGAGCATCCATGGGCCAGCCACTTTCCGGGCTTTTCCGGCTGGGGGACGCAGGAAATGATTTTGTTCGGCAATCATACCGCTCCCTACCGCCAGCGCATCGATCGTTTTCTCGCGCGAAACGGCGTGTTTCCCAACGTCATCATGGAGCTGGACAGCTTTAGCGCGGTCAAAAAAATGGTGGAGCGCCAGCTCGGCATCACGATGCTGCCGGAGCGAACGATCTTGCGCGAGCTTTCAGATGGCAGGCTGGTCGCCCACGACATTGCAGCCGGCACGTTGCAGCGTCCCACGCTCATCGCCTATTTGCAGCAAAAAAAAGAGGACGACGCGTTCCAGCAATTCGTCCAGTGGATCAAAGATCATTATTGATGCAAGGTGAAGACAGTCAATTCGGGTCTGCACAAAAACCGGACAGGCAAAATCGTCGTCCCCAGTCCCCTGTTCACGTACACCGGCATTTGGCTGTCGCCTGCGTGGTACAAGCCTTTGACGTATTTCGTCGCCAGCTTTGGCGTCAGGACGTGCCCGACAAGCGGCAGGCGCACCTGTCCGCCGTGGCTGTGCCCGGACAATTGCAGATCGACAGGATAGCGAGCGGCTTCCTCGGCAAAATCCGGTTCGTGCGCCAACAGGATGACGCTCGCCCCTTCGGGAATCCCGGCCAGCGCTTTTGGCAGATCAGGCACGCCCACTAGCGCATCGTCGATTCCGGCGATGTACAGACTGTCGCCATTTTTTCCTAGCGCCACATGGCGGTTGTCCAGCACCGCAAAGCCAGCAGCAGCCCAGCCTTGGCGAATCGCATGCTGCTGGCCTGCCCGGTAGTCGTGGTTGCCGAGCACTGCAAATTTTCCAAGCGGCGCTTCCAGCTTTGCCAGCATGGGAATCGCCGCGGAAAACGACTGTGTCTCCAGGTCCACAATATCGCCCGTAAAACAGATCAAATCCGGCTGCTCATTTTGAATCAGGTCGAGAACGCCTTGCAGTTGTTCTGGTTTGAAAAAGTGCCCCAGGTGGACGTCGCTGAACTGTACCAGCTTGCAGTCGGCGAAGCTGTTCGGAAGTCGCGGCAGGGAAAGCGACACCCGCTCAATCTGCAGCGCGGTGCGCTCCCATGCATAGCCGTACGTACACGCCACAACGCCGAGCCCTACCAATCCCCCCACCCACTTCATCGAACGGCGTAAAAAGGCCCGGCGTGAGATTGTGACAAGCTTTGGATCATTCGCTTGCATCCGTTCGCTCGTAGCCGTTTACGACGACGTCCAGGCGTCCTGTTTCGGGATCAATCAGCAGACCGTGAACGTCGACGTAAGAGGGCAACAATGGATGCTTCTTGATCGTCTCCACACTTTTCCGCACACTTTCCTCCACGCAGTCGAAACCATGGAGCCATTTGTTCAGATTGATCCCCGCGTGCTGAAGAATGGTAAAGGTCTCGGCCGAAATGCCTTTTTCCTGCATCTTCACCATGGTCCGTCTGCTGTCGATCGCACTCATCCCGCAGTCGTAATGGCCGACGACCATCACTTCTTCGGCATTCAGTTCATAAATCGCCACGAGAATACTGCGCATGATACTGCCAAAAGGGTGGGATACGATGGCTCCGGCGCTTTTGACGTGCTTGATGTCGCCGTTGCGCATGTTCATCGCCTTGGGCAACAGCTCTTCCAGGCGTGTGTCCATACAGGAGAGAACAACCAGGCGCTTGTCGGGAAACTTGGTTGTTTTGTATTTTTCATATTCGCGATTCGCTACAAATTGACGGTTAAATGCGAGAATTTCATCCAGATTGCGCATGGTGCAACACCTTCTTCGCTTTTTGTTAGGAGTATGTTTTCTATTGTACATACATATTGGCATCGTTCAAGCGAGCGGAGCACTTTGGTGTGGGGGGCTTGCATGGGAGTCATGAATTATTGAAGATACTCAGTATTTGCCCCCCATATTTTTCTACCTTGGCTTTTCCAAATCCTTTGACGTTTAACAACTCTTCTTCCGTTCGCGGATACTTTGCAATCAAGTCCTCCATTTCATTGTTGTTGAAAATATAATACGCCTTGATCTTCTCCGCTCTCGAAGTCTGCAGTCGATACGCCTTCAATTCTTCACGCAGCTGCTCCTCCGGTTTTTTGGAAAAATCGTCGAGCGAAAGTCTGTACTTCGCCATCAAATCCATTTCAATCGGAGAGTGCAAGGCAACCAGCCTATTTGCAAGATCGTACATGTGCTTTTCAGATAAATCATATGTATTGGTCCTGTCATTCAAGAACCTTTCCAGCGTAGCCTTGATCTGATCGTACTTGATAATTACATTTTCGATCTCGGCTGGACAATTGTATTTGTTGACGATCGTTTTGGCATTTGCCATTACGACGAGCGAGTAGATTGGCAATTTATCAAACTTCATTTCGTTTAACAAACTATGTTTTATAATATCAACATGCCTCATGGTTTGCGTAATAGGACTATAAAATCCTTCCCTATATTCTTTGCCGTCCTTCGTTTTCATGATTCTCACGAAGTTTCCTTCTCGATCAATGGAAATATTTCCACTTAATTTTTTTGTTTCCAACAAACAGATGAATTTATGAGAAATGACGACGAAATCCAACTGCGCAACGTAATCGTTATACGCGATTCGAACGTCATGCAGACATAAAATTGGTAAAAATGAATTTTTTAACTCGAAATAAACATTATTTTCGCCATCCAAGCCATACTTCAAAAGTTTTATATCTCGCTCTATGTTATCCTTCTTTTCTCCATCTACCACTTTTTGCAAAAGTTCTTGCAAAGCAGCGAGTTGACGATTGTCCTTTGAAAACTCCTTAACGAAAATCGGACTCTTTATTGTCCTTTTTTGACCGAATAATTGTTTAAAGAAAGACATAAGCCATTCCCCTTGAAAATTTAGTGCATGCAGGATTTTGGTGAAATATTTACCATCCATGAATAGTCATATTATACCATCTTTCCAGCTTGGTGTTGGCAACCCGGCATCCAGGTTATTGGTATTCCTTGTTGCCTTTTATTCTTTTTGACCGTCCAAATTCTCCCGTATAGGCTCGTACTGCAAGGAAGACGAGGTAAAATGGTCGCTTTCCTGATTCCCCATAAAGGAGTAAAAGATTTTTCTTGTCTGACTTTTTGTACCGGTAGGTTAACGTTACATTTTTATCAATGGTTAACGAATCGTACTCTTCACCAAATACAGATTCGATCTCTTCTTGCGTGACAGGTTCCATATTTGCAACAATCGTTGTAATTTGCTCCTTCTCCGGGTCTGGTGAGATTGCCTTCGATCCTTTTGAAATTCTGTAAACGAAACCATTATCAAGTTTCAGGTATACATGATTGACAAGTTCGGCTTCACTTTTGTTCAGTTTCTTGAACACTTTCCTCTTTTCCTGTTCCCAGTGGCAGGCCTCCACCTAAATCCAAGGCATCCAAATTTTCTTTTATTTTTACGAGGTGTTCCACTCCTTTGGATGGGGGTACATTTTCGCTGCTCTTTGAGCAACCTGCGATTTATTCGGTCATAAAAAAATTCCCCCATTTTTCTATCCAATGAGGGAATCGATTAATTATGGATCGCGTAAAAAGAGAGGTTGTCACTTATCGAAATTAGTACAACCCCTTTTCCTGCCTACTCTCAACTAATTTTCGCCTCAATCCGCAACTTGTCCGCGACCATCGCGATGAACTCAGAGTTGGTCGGTTTTGCCTTCGTATTGGAAATGGTGTATCCAAACAGGCTGGAGATGGAATCGAGATTTCCGCGGGACCAGGCGACCTCGATGGCGTGGCGGATGGCCCGCTCTACGCGGCTTGCGGTGGTGTTGAACTTTTTGGCGATGTCCGGGTACAGCACTTTGGTGATCGAGCCGAGCAGTTCGACGTCGTTGTAGACCATTGTGATGGCTTCGCGCAAATACAAATAGCCTTTGATGTGGGCAGGCACACCGATCTCGTGGATGATGCTGGTGATGCTTGCGTCCAGGTTGCGACCACGCACTTGCATGGTCGACTGCGGCTTGACCGTATTGGTGACAAAGGAAGAGGCTGGTTTTGTCGTGATGATTTGCCGGATGCGCTGGGCAAGGATTTCCATGTCAAACGGCTTGAGAATGTAGTAGGCTGCTCCCAGTTCCACCGCTTTTTTCGTAATCTCTTCCTGTCCGAATGCCGTCAGCATAATGATTTTGGGCTGGGGACTAAGGCGCATGGCCTGGATCTGTTCCAGGACGGCGAGTCCATCCAGGTGAGGCATAATGATGTCCAGAATCAGTACATCGGGTACCCGTTCCTGCAGCAATCGTACAACTTCATTGCCATTGTACGCTACACCGATGACGTTCATGTCATACTGGCTGTTGATATACTCTTCCAACAGGCTCACAAACTCTCTGTTATCATCTGCCAACAACACTTCAATCTTGCTCAAA
The DNA here is from genome assembly GCF_003710935.1 of Brevibacillus gelatini. Taxonomy (GTDB): domain Bacteria; phylum Bacillota; class Bacilli; order Brevibacillales; family Brevibacillaceae; genus Brevibacillus; species Brevibacillus gelatini. Next base: position 197,313 of record NZ_RHHS01000017.1, on the reverse strand, counting down.
GTCGTTCCTCCTAACAATGGACGGTCTTTTGGAAAGAAGGTGGCGTTCTTGAGGTTTCCATTTCTACAACCGGGAAGTCCATACCATCTTTTTCTCTGAGAAAAATAATTCGACAAAGCCAAATTCTTTCCTGCCAATGACGAAAGATTGAATGATTTTACTGATATTTCGACAAAGAATTTCCATATCTTTCGTTCATTTCGTCAAAAGCCTCCATCATTTTCCCATGTAAGCCGAGGTTGGTCCTGTGGAAGGTTATGCTCATGAAGACGCATCCAAGCTTGTATGTGCACAACACGACATGGAAAAAAGCCGCCTCGCTTCGGCTGCGTGACGGCTCGTCTCTTCGTATTCAGGCAACCTGCCCGGCTTTGGCATTCGGCTGTGGCGTACTGCGCACCTGCACGCCAGCGTCCTGCAGCATCCATTCAATGTAGCAGCCATAGCCCGATGTCGGGTCGTTGACAAACACATGGGTGACGGCGCCGACAATCTTTCCGTTTTGAATGATGGGGCTCCCGCTCATTCCCTGGACGATGCCGCCAGTCTTTTCCAGAAGGCGTTTGTCCGTCACTTTGATAATCATTCCCTTTGTCGCGGGAAAATGCTGCTTGATGACGTTGGCGATCTCAATATCGAATTCCTCCACCTTTTGTCCTTCGACGACGGTAAGGATTTTCGCCGGGCCTTCCACGACCTGCTCGGCGAGCGCTACGGGTAGCGGCTCACGGTAGTAGCTGCGCTTCGGCTCTTCTTTCATTTTGCCGAAGATGCCAAACGGTGTGTTTTTGGTGATGTTTCCCAGCACTTCGCTTTCGTTGTAAAAGCGGGCGAATTTTTCTCCCGGATTGCCGCTCTGGCCTTTTTCAATCGAGGTCACACTGGCCTGGACGATCTGGCCATCTCCTACCACGATGGCCTGGCCCGTATCAACATCGGAAATGACGTGTCCCAGCGCGCCGTACGCTTTTGAGTGGGGATCGAAAAAGGTCAGGGTGCCCACGCCAGCGGCGGAATCGCGAATGTACAGTCCCATCCGGTATTCCCCGTCTTTTTGGTCCTTGACGGGATGAAGCGTCAGATTCAGCTTCTCTTTCCCGCGCACGACGAGCAGCTGCAGCGGACTATTCTTTTTTCCGGCTTCGTTAACCAGCTTCTTCACATCATTCATGTCATTGATGTACAGATCGTTCATTTTGACAATCATGTCACCAACGTGAATGCCGGCCTGTTCGCCCGGGGAAGCCTTGCTTTTGCCATTGTCCACGAGGTGATGACCGACAACGAGAACACCCGCCGTTTGCAGCTTGACCCCGATTGATTGCCCGCCAGGGTACAGGCGCAGGTCCGGCAGCACATTTACCTTGACAGCCGTCAGCGGAATGTTTCGCCATTTTACTTGCAATTCGGCTTCGCCAGCCTTGCGCGGTTCTACCGACATCGGCTGACTCAAATCAACGGATACTTCACGCGCTTCTGTCCCGTTGACGTGCAAAATGTCAGGATTGCTATTGATTAGCGTGCCCATCACCGGCACGGAGACCCGTAACTGCTCAAGGGACCCTTCCATCAAACGCAATTCACGGGGAAAGGAGGACAGATCGCGAAACGGGGTGGAACTCACGACAAGCGCCGTGATGAGGAGAAGGAGACTTCCCATCCATTTTCTTTTGTTTTGTCGGATCACCAGCAATCACTCCTACCGTTCCCTACCTACACCTACAAAGAGACACCTCCACCTTGTGTACTTTTAATGTTGCCTCCAGCCAAGCGGATTATGTCAGGAAAATCCCTCACCTGCCAGCGTCATTGCAAACTTTTTTGCGGCAAAAAAAGACTGCCAACCGTAGTCAGTTGACAGCCTTTCTTTCGCGGCCGAGGATAATCATCTCGCGCGCGTGTTCTTCTGTTTTCGCCGTTACTTCGGCTCCGCTGAGCATGCGGGCGAGTTCTTTTACCCGCTCTTCCTCGGAGAGACTGGTCACGACGGTTTTTGTCTCGTGCTCGCTCATTTCCTTTTTAATGAGAAAATGCGCATCGGCCATGGACGCCACTTGCGGCAAGTGCGTAATGCACAAAACTTGCCGCTTCTGGGCGACGCGGGCCAGCTTTTCAGCAATGGCCTGCGCCGCTCTTCCGCTCACCCCGGTATCGACCTCGTCAAAAATCAGCGTTTCCACCTGGTCGGTTCCGGCGAGAATCGTCTTGATTGCAAGCATCACCCGCGACAGCTCCCCGCCGGAAGCGATTCTGGCAAGCGGACGCAATGGCTCGCCCGGGTTCGGGGAAATCAAAAACTCGATCTGGTCCATGCCGTTAGCATCAACGAGCCGCTTGATTCCTTCGATTTCTACCCCATCCTCGTCAGGGGTCTGGCGCACGTCAATGGCGAAGCGAGCCCGCTCCATATGCAGCTCTTTTAGCTGCTGCTCGATCTCGCGGGCGAGCTTTGTCGCACACTCCTGGCGAATGACGGACAGCTCCAGCGCCTCCACAGCCAAGTCTGCCGCCAGCTCCTGCAGCCGCTTTTCCACCTGTTGCAGCCGATCCTCGTAATGGTGCATCTCGTCCAACTCGTCGGAAATCGTGGCGGCGTATTCCAGAATGTCATCCACGCTTTTTCCGTACTTGCGCTTCAACGACTGGATTTGATCGAGCCTGCGCTCGACTTCTGCGAGCTGCTCCGGCTCAAAGTCGAGGTGGTAGGAGAGCTGACGCAGCTTATGCACGACGTCTTCCATCTGGTAATACGCCGTCTGCACCGTCTCCAGAAGCGGAGCCAACTGCTCCTCGTACGCAACACCGCGCTCCAGCTCGCTCATCGCATGTCCGAGCCAGTCCATGCCTTTTTGATCGCCGTGCAGCGAGTGGTACGCATCCTGAACGGCCGCGTAAACCTTCTCAATGTTCATCCACTTTTTGCGCTGCTGCATCAGCTTCTCGTCCTCGCCTGGCGAGAGCGCCGCCGCTTCGATTTCGTCCAGCTGGTATTGCAAAAGGTCGATGCGCTGTACCAGCTCACGCTCGTTTTTGGCCATCCGTTCGAGGTCCTGCTTCGTTTTCCGGTACGCAGCGTACAGCTTGCCGTACTCTTCTTTTGCCGCACCAAGCGCAGCTTCTCCGTAGGCGTCCAGCCAGTTGATATGCTTGTCCGCCTGCATCAGCATATGCGTGTCGTGCTGTCCATGTACGGTGACCAGCCACGGCCCCAGCTCGCGCAGCATGGCAAGCGTCACCATCTGCCCGTTCAGACGGATAATGCTTTTGCCCTGGTTGGAAATGTCGCGCCGGACGACGAGCATGCCATCCTGCTCGACCTGTACCCCCACATTGGCACACACCGCAAGCGCAGGATGACCAGGGGGCAATTCGAACAGCCCTTCCACCTCTGCGCGCTGTTCGCCATAGCGGACAAAATCTGCGGAAGCGCGTCCGCCCAGAAGCAGCCCAAGGGCGTCGATGATGATCGATTTACCGGCACCCGTTTCCCCCGTGAGGATATTCAAACCTCGCTGAAAGGAGACTGTGACCGATTTGATAATGGCAAAATTACGGATAGAGAGTTCCACTAGCATCTGTTGCGCCCACCTCTACAGCATTTCCATAAAACGCTTGGTAACTTCTGCTGTATTTTCCTTGGAGCGGCAAATAATCAGGATCGTGTTGTCCCCGCTGATCGTCCCCATGATCTCTTCCCAAGGCAGGTTGTCGATCAGCTCCGCTACAGCATTGGCGTGGCCGGAAAGTGTTTTCAACACGATGAAGTGGTCGGCCTGGTCGATGCTGACAAACGAGTCGACCAGCATCCGTTTGAGCTTTTGTAGTGGATTGAATTTTTGTTCAACAGGCATGGAATATTTATATCGCCCATCAGGGAGTGGCACCTTGACCAGATGCAATTCCTTGATGTCTCGGGATACGGTCGCCTGCGTAACATTAAATCCTGCGGCGCGCAGACGCTCCACCAGTTCATCCTGGGTTTCCACCTCTTGATTGCTGATGATCTCCCGAATACGGATATGTCGTTGCCCCTTGTTCATATGGATTACTCCCATTCCCCTTGTAGTTTCGTGCGAATTGCTTCAAAAAAGCTGCCCTTTTTCCACTTGATGAGCGGCGTGACGTACGGAGACTTTTTGACGTAGATTTGATCGCCGCCCTCCAGCCGATAACCGAACTGGCCGTCGATGGACAATCCCATCTCCTGGTGGATGGCATCGACCTCTACGCGAATCGTCTGATTGCCCGACAACACCATCGGCCGCGCCGTCAGCGAGTGCGGCGCCACCGGAGTCAGTAATAGCATATCCACATTCGGCGCCACAATCGGTCCGCCTGCCGACAGCGAGTAGGCGGTTGATCCGGTCGGACTCGATACGATGACCCCGTCTCCGTTGAAGGTAGCTACATATTCATCATCCGCGTAAACGGCGCATTGAATGATCCGGCAGAACGAGCCTTTGGCGATGCCGATGTCATTCATCGCGGTATATGTACCGAGCGTGCTGCCTTTGCGGACTAATGACGCTTCCAGCATGGTGCGCTCCTCGATATTGTACTTTCCGGAAAGCAGATTATCTACGGCGTGAGGCAAGTGCTCCGGTTCGGCCTCTGACAAAAAGCCGAGCGTGCCCAGATTGATCCCGAAAATGGGGATGGATTGTCCGGCGAGCTTGCGGGCGATGCTGAGCAGCGTGCCGTCGCCGCCGAGCACGCATACCAGATCAGCGTGGCGGCCGATTTCCCCGATGGAAGCGCCAAGTTCCGCGCGTCCCAGATCCAGGGCAATTGTTTCCTCCAGAAAGACATGCGCTCCCCGTGCTTCCAACAGGTAGACAAGCTCCCGCGCCACAATCCGTGCCTCAGGCTTTCCTTTGTTTGCAATAATTCCTATCTTCTTCACATGGTCCACCCCAAACTGGTTGGTTGGAAATCCTTATACAAGTATACAACTTTTCATGCATAAATAAAAAGCCTCGTTTGCAACAAATCGCCCGAGGCTTCTGTTTTTTGTCCTATTTCAGTTTGGCATGGGCCTGCGAGACAACCTCGCCCACGAGCTTCAGCCACGCTTCTGCGTCCAGGCCGCCTTCGCTTTTTGCCACATGCATGACGAACTCAATATTGCCTTCTCCACCGGTAATCGGTGAAAAGTCCAATCCTTTCAGCGCAAATCCAAGGCCGCTCGCGAATTGCCCGATGTCTGTGAGCACCGCTTCATGAATTTCCGGCTCCCGTACAATCCCGTTTTTTCCGACCTTGTCCTTGCCTGCCTCAAACTGCGGCTTGACCAGCGCTACCACGTCGCCGTCTTCCTTCAAGAAGCGGTACAGGACGGGCAAAATCAGGCGCAGCGAGATAAAGGAAACATCAATGGAAGCAGCGTCCGGGCGTTCCCCTTCGAACGCATCCGGGTCCATATGGCGGAAGTTCGTCCGCTCCATGACGACGACCCGTTCATCCTGGCGCAGACTCCATGCGAGCTGTCCGTAGCCGACGTCAATTGCGTAGACCAGGCGGGCGCCGTTTTGCAGGGCGCAGTCGGTAAAGCCGCCTGTCGACGCCCCGATGTCCATCATCACCTTGTCGTGCAAGTCGATGTCAAACACTTTCAACGCTTTTTCCAGCTTCAGTCCGCCGCGGCTGACGTATGGATGAACCTCACCCTTGACCGTAATCGCGACGTCCTCGGCAAACTTGGTGCCTGGCTTGTCGCAGCGCTCGCCCGCCACCTGAACGAGTCCGGCCATGACGGCTGCCTTCGCTTTTTCTCTTGTTTCAAAAAATCCTCGCTCGACGAGCAGTACGTCGATTCGTTCTTTTCTCACACTCATGCTTCCAGTACACCCTTCGACAACGGCATCAAGGCGCGTACCCGGGAAGCGATGTTCTCCGCAGTCAGCCCGACCTCTTGACGCTGTTCTTTTACACTGCCATGCTCGACAAAATAATCCGGAACGGCGACAACCTGTACGTTAATATCGTGGTAGCCCGCGCGGTTGTAAAATTCAAGGACGGCGCTGCCGAACCCGCCCAGCTCACAGCCTTCCTCGACGGTGACGATGTCGTAGCCTTCCTTCGCCAGCCTGAACAACAGTTCCTCATCGAGCGGCTTGCAGAAGCGGGCGTTTACGAGCATCGGCCTGATGCCTTCCGCATTCAGCTGGTTGACTGCCTGCTCTGCGAGTTCAAAGACGTGCCCAAAGGAGAGGATCGCCACCTGTTTTCCTTCGCGGACGATTTCCGCCTTGCCGATAGGCAGCACTTGCAACTCCCGATCCAGCGGCACGCCGCGCGCCGGCAAGCGCGGATAGCGGTAGGAGATCGGCCCTTCGTTGTAGGCCATCGCCGTTTTCATCATGTGGCGCAGCTCGTTTTCGTCCTTTGGCGCCATGATGACCATGTTCGGGATGATGCGCATGAACGCGATGTCGTACATACCCTGATGGGTTTCCCCGTCCGCGCCGACGAGCCCTGCCCGGTCGACGGCAAACACGACGTTCAGCTTTTGTCTCGCTACATCGTGAATCAACTGGTCGTACGCCCGCTGCAAAAACGTCGAGTAAATCGCAAGCACCGGCTTCAAGCCTTGTGTCGCAAGGCCAGCCGCAAAGGTACAAGCGTGCTGCTCGGCAATCCCGACGTCAAACAGACGGTCCGGATATTTTTGCCCAAACGGAATCAGGCCGGAGCCTGCCGGCATGGCTGGCGTCACGGCGACCAGCGACTTGTCCTCGGCCGCAAGCTCAATCATCGTTTCCGCAAAGATGGACGTATAGGTCGGAGCCGACTTCGGCGTATCGCCGGACTCGATTTTGTACGTGCCAATACCGTGCCACTTCACCGAGTCCGCCTCGGCCGGAGGGTAGCCTTTGCCTTTTTTTGTAATGGCGTGAATCAGCACCGGACCTTTTGTCTGCTTCGCCGTTTTGAGCGTATCGATCAACAGCTCCGTGTTGTGTCCGTCAATCGGACCGATGTAGGTGAAGCCCAACTCCTCGAATAGAACGCCGGATACGAGCAAATACTTCATGCTGTCCTTGAAGCGTTCGGCAAACGAGGCCAGCTTGCCCCCTACAGCCGGAATCGCCTTGAGCAGTCCTTCGAGCTCGTCCTTGGCCCACTGGTAGTTTTCCGTCGAGCGGATTTTGCCCAGGTAGTTATGCAAAGCGCCCACGTTTGGCGCGATCGACATCTCGTTGTCGTTCAACACGACAATCACGTTTTTGCGCTCGTGACCGATGTGGTTCAACGCTTCCAGCGCCATGCCGCCTGTGAGTGCCCCGTCTCCGATGATCGCCACGACGTGGTTTTTTTCCTTTTTCAGATCGCGGGCAGTCGCCATTCCCATCGCAGCGGACAAAGATGTGCTGCTGTGCCCGGTTTCCCAGACGTCATGCGGGCTCTCGTTCATCTTGGGGAAGCCGCACAGCCCTTTGTACTGGCGCAGCGTAGGGAACATATCCCGGCGTCCGGTCAGCATTTTATGTACGTAAGCCTGGTGTCCGACATCCCAAATCAGCTTGTCCTTTGGGCTTTCAAACACGTAGTGCAATGCAAGCGTCAGCTCGACAACGCCCAAATTCGGCGCCAGATGTCCCCCTGTTTTCGAGAGCGTCTCGACCAGAAACTGCCTGATTTCGGATGCTAGCGTTTGCAGCTCATGCGAATTGCACTTTTTCAGGTCTTGAGGATCATTTATGGTAGTAAGCAGCATTCGTATTCCTCACTTTCCACTGTTCGTTCTCCGGCGATTGTGCATGCTGCAATTCAATCCACCACATGGAAAACTGGGCTTCTTCGTGTGGCTAGAAGCCTATACTCCGCTAATTTCAACTTGATTCATTATAACGGTTTCTTGATAAAAACACCACTTTTGATCCGCACTCGCAATCTTGTACGCAACGACTGCTAACTTCTGGTAAAATAAAATGGATCATTCCATTCTGAAAAAAGAGGTGGAACCTCGTGAAATTCTCGGAAATACCGTACATACGCGTTGACATGACAGACGTCGAGAAGCGGTTCGCAAGCTTGTTGGAAGCGTTTCAACAGGCGGCAAGCTTTGAGGAGCAAGACCAGGTGATGGCCCGGTTGAACGAACTGCGGCAAGAGGTGGAATCCGCGCGGGAAGTAGCGCAAATTCGCCACACGATCAATACGGAGGACCCCTTTTACAAGGAAGAGCAAGACTATTGGGACGAGGCCGGCCCGGTGTATCAAGGTATCATCTCCCGCTACTACGAGGCAATCGTCCGCTCTCCTTTCCGTTCCCAGTTGGAGCAAAAATGGGGTCCCCAGCTTTTCCGCATTGCTGAAACAACGCTTCGCACCTTCTCCCCGGAGGTTGTCGCCGATTTGCAGGAAGAAAACCGCCTGACGAGCCAGTACGTCGCCTTGATTGCCTCTGCGAAAATCATGTTCGAAGGCGAAGAGCGCACGCTGCCGCAATTGCTCCCGTTCCAGACTTCAACGGACAGGCACATGCGCAAAAAGGCGAACGAAGCCAAGTACGATTTCCTGCGCCAGCACTCGGAGCAACTGGACAGCATCTACGACATTCTGGTCAAGGTGCGGACCCGCATCGCGAGGAAGCTCGGCTTCAACAGCTTTGTAGAGCTTGCCTACGCCCGGCTGAACCGCACCGACTACGATGCCGAGATGGTCGCCAGCTTCCGCCGCCAGGTCGAGGAGCAGATTGTTCCAGTCGCTACCAGGCTGGTTGAGCGGCAACGCGAGCGGATCGGCGTCGATACTATGAAGTATTACGATTTGGCTTTCGACTTCGCTACGGGTAATCCGACACCAAAAGGCTCACCGGACTGGATTGTGGAAAACGGCAAAAAAATGTACGCGCAGCTTTCTCCGGAAACCGACGAGTTTTTCCGCTTCATGCTCGAAAACGAATGCCTTGATTTACTGAGCAAAAAAGGCAAAGCGACAGGCGGCTACTGCACGTATATGAGCAAGTACAAGCTCCCCTACATCTTCGCCAACTTCAACGGAACCTCCGGCGACATCGACGTTTTGACCCACGAGGCCGGGCACGCCTTCCAGGTGTACGTCAGCCGTGACTTTGCCGTCCCGGAGTACCACTTCCCGACCTACGAAGCATGTGAGATCCACTCGATGAGCATGGAGTTTTTGACCTGGCCGTGGATGGAGCTGTTTTTCCAGGAGGATACAGACAAATACAAGTTCTCGCACTTGAGCGGTGCGATCCTGTTCATCCCGTACGGCGTCGCCGTCGATGAGTTCCAGCATGCGATCTATGAAAATCCAGAGATGACTCCGGCCGAGCGGAAGCGCACCTGGCGCGAGATCGAGCGCAAATATTTGCCATACCGCAATTACGACGAAAACGAGTTTTTGGAACAAGGCGGTTTCTGGCAGCAGCAACCGCACATTTTCCGCGATCCGTTCTACTACATCGACTACACGCTGGCGCAAATTTGCGCCTTCCAGTTCTGGAAGCGAGCCCAGGAAAATCCGGGACAGGCGTGGGCCGACTACCTGACGCTCTGTCGCGAGGGCGGCAGCAAGTCGTTTACCGAGCTGGTCAAAGTCGCGAAGCTGCATTCTCCTTTTGAAGAGGGCAGCATCCAGTCGGTCATCGGTGACATCGAGGCGTGGCTGAACAGCGTGGACGACAAACGTTTGTAAACTGGGCATAGAAGCAAAAAAGCTGGCATCTCCATGCGGATGCCAGCTTTTTGTTACTTGGTCCGGTTTTGCACGTAATCTGCCAGCGGGCTTAATGCGGAATGCTCGATTCCCGCATCTGCCAGGGCAGCTTTCGCTTCTGCGATCAAAGCCGTCAGTCTGTCTTTGGACTCCGAAAGTCCAAGCAGGGACGGGTAAGTCGCCTTTTTCCGGTCCGCATCGCTGCCAACGGCTTTCCCCAGCTCGGCTGCATCCCCTTCCACATTGAGGATGTCGTCCTGGATTTGAAAAGCAAGTCCGATGCAGACCCCGTAGCGGGTCAGCGCGTCCATCTGCGCTTCACTCGCTTCCGCCAAATAGCCGCCGCCGCGCAATGCTGCCACCAGCAGATCGCCTGTCTTGTGACGATGGATGAACTCTAGCTGCCCGAGGTCAAGCTGCTTGCTCTCTCCCTCGATGTCCGCCATCTGTCCGCCGACCATGCCTGTCGCGCCCGCCCGCTTGCCCAGCTCGGCAATCAGCTTGACAGTCGTGGCAGGCGTCACATCGGAGCGCTCCTGGTAAGCCTCCGCGATGTAGGCAAACGCCCGCGTCAAAAGCGCGTCTCCCGCGAGAATCGCCGTCGCCTCCCCGAACACTTTGTGATTCGTCGGCTTGCCGCGCCGCAAATCGTCGTCGTCCATAGCGGGCAGGTCGTCGTGAATCAGCGAGTATGTATGGATCATCTCCAGGGCAACCGCGAACGGAATCCCGCGCTCAATCGGTTTGCCCAGCGCTTCGAGCACAGCGAGAACGAGCATGGGGCGCAGCCTTTTTCCGCCCGCCATGAGCGAATACTGCATGGATTCGTACAGCTGGGCCGGGACGCCTTCTTGCTCGAGTGCAGGCAAAAGATGCTGCTCAATGTAAGATGTTTTTTCCGCCAAATACTGTTGGAATGTAGCCACGATGTCTTTATTCCCCTTCCACGCGAAAAGCCTTCTGCTTCAACTGCCCGTCTTCTTCCACCAGTTGAATGATTTTGGCTTCAATGGCATCGAGCTTCTGTCCGCAAATCCGCGAGAGTGTTACCCCTTCCTGGTACAGCGTAATCGCTTCCTCCAGCGGGATGTCTCCTTCTTCGAGCTTGCCGACGACTTCTTCCAGCCGCTTCATCGCTTCTTCGAACTGCATGTCAGTCTCTTGGTCCGTTTTCTTGCGAGCCATTGCGCTTCTCCTCCCGATTCAACTGTTCCACTCGTGCAGTGGCACTGCCATCACTTAATCGTACCACGATCTCATCACCAGGGGCAAATTGTTCCACGGATTTTACAAGCTTGTCACCCGTGTACACAAGCGAAAACCCGCGCTTCATGACCGCAAGCGGACTGAGCGCTTCCAATGTGGCGACACGCGAGGCAAAAGCCAGGCGTTTTTGGTTGAGCTGCGCCAGCATCCGCTCGTCCAGCCGGGAGCGAGTCGTCGCGACTGCTTTACGCCGTTCGCTGACCTGATCCGCCAGCCGATACCGCTTGATCTGCTCGTCCAACCGCGTGTAGCGCTCGCGCCTGCGCTCCATCAGGTGCTTCATCGCCTGGCGCATCCGCAAAAAAGTCCGATCCAGCCGCTCTGCCGCTTCCTCCAGCCGCCGCTGCGGCTGTCGCATCGCATACGAATTGACGAGGCGGTCCAGTCGGGCACGCTCCTCTGCCAACTGATTGCGCACCGCTCTTTGCATGCGAATGTCCAGTTGGCGAACCCGCTCCACCCATTCCAGGTAGTGCGGCACGGCCAGCTCGGCCGCAGCCGTTGGCGTCGCCGCACGGACATCGGCCACAAAATCGGCAATCGTAACGTCTGTCTCATGACCCACCGCCGAAATAACCGGAATCTTCGACGCGGCAATCGCTCGCGCTACGCTTTCGTCGTTGAAGGCCCACAACTCTTCAATCGAGCCGCCGCCCCGACCGACGATCAATACGTCAATGTCAGGCTGCTGGTTGATGATGCGAATCGCCGAGACGATGGAAGCAGGAGCCTCCGTTCCTTGTACGACTGCTGGCGACAGCACAATCTCTGCCTGCGGGTATCGCCTGCGGATCGTCGTGCAAATATCGCGAATGGCCGCTCCGGTCGGAGAGGTCACCACCCCTACCCGCTTTGGGAAACGCGGGAGGACGCGCTTTCGCTCTGCGGCGAACAGACCTTCCCGGGCGAGCTTTTCCTTGAGCTGTTCAAAAGCCAGGTAGAGCGAGCCAAGCCCGTCCGGCTGCATCTCTTTTGCATAGAGCTGATAGGCACCATCGCGTTCGTAGGCCGAAATGGAGCCGCGCACGATTGCCTTCGTCCCGTCCTTGGGCAAAAAGCGCAGGAAACGGTTGTAGCTGGCAAACATCACGACTTTGATCCGCGACGCCTTGTCCTTCAAGGTAAAATACATATGGCCGCTGGAATGGTGCGTAAAGTTGGAGATTTCCCCTCGCACCCAGACGTCCTGCAAATTCGTCTCTCGTTCCAGCACGAGCTTGATGTAACGGTTGAGATCGCTGACAGACAAAATGTTGGGGGCTGCCATCCACGCTTCCTCCTTTCAGTCTCTTGTTTGTTCCGATGCAAAAAGGAATGGATAAAGCACAGGCCCTATCCATTCCTTGCGAAGTTTCTTCTACAGTTGCGCTTGCTTGCGTGCCGCCATGACCGTGTTTTTCAGCAGCATCGTAATCGTCATCGGACCGACACCGCCTGGTACCGGAGTCAAAAAGCTGGCGACTTCTTGCACTTCGTCGAACTTGACGTCTCCGACCAGCTTCCCGCTCTCGATCCGGTTTACCCCGACGTCGATCACTACCGCTCCCGGCTTTACGTGCTCCTTGCCGATCATGTGCGCACGGCCTGCCGCCACCACGAGAATATCTGCCTTTCTCGTGTGCTCTTCCAGGTTTTGCGTCCGCGAGTGACACATGGTCACCGTAGCGTTTTCCTGTTGCAGCAAAAGGGATACAGGCTTGCCGACAATATTGCTGCGCCCGATGACGACAGCGTGCTTGCCTGCGATGTCCGTTCCTGTCCGCTTAATCAGCTCGATGACGCCATGCGGAGTGCAAGGCAGCATCGTCTCATTGCCCAGCACCATGTTGCCTACGCTGATCGGATGGAAGCCGTCCACATCCTTTTCCGGATGAATCGCGGCAATGACTGCCTTCTCTGAAATATGTTCCGGCAGAGGAAGTTGAACCAAAATCCCATGAACGTTCGGATTTTCGTTCAATTCATGGATAATTGCGAGCAGTTCTTCCTCTGTCGTCGAAGCTTCCTTCAGGATCAGTTCGGAGTGGATGCCCACTTCTTCGCAGCCTTTTGATTTTCCACGTACATATGAATGCGATGCGGGATCATCCCCCACAAGCACAACGGTCAAACCAGGAACAATGCCTTGTTTTTTCAGTTCTGCCACTTCGCTCGCGAGCTCTTCGCGAATGCTTTTTGCCACTTCTTTTCCTTGGAGAATGGTTGCAGCCATGGAGAAAAAGCCTCCTTCTTAAACGTCGATACCACTAGTGTACCGATTTCGTCCGCAACTGTAAAGCCGAATCATAAAAAGTTCATTATTCTTTAATGTTCGTCTTTTGTTTCATCCAGCCAAGCATGGCCACTCCGTAGGCGTTGTCACCGGAGTAGACCGGGTCGCAAAAATACAGTCTGGCTTTGACCGCCGGGTGCTCCAGCCGTTTTATCAAACGTTCGCGCATGTACTGATTGGCAGCGACTCCCCCTACGATCAGTATGTCCCGCGGATAGCCTTGCTCTACAGCATGGCGCAATGTTTTTTCCAACGTGTTGGCGATACACTGTTCCGTGGCGCGAGCAATATCGGCATGGCTCGTCTCTCCGCGCTCGATGGCCCGCAACAGCGACGCTTCCGGACCGGAAAAGCTGAAGGTCAAGCCGTCCACTGCCGAGGAAATGCGAAATTCGCCTGTCGACTCTTTTGCCAGCTGTTCCAGCTGCGGTCCCGCAGGAAAAGCCAGCCCGAGCGCTACTCCGATCCGATCCACCAGTTGTCCGGCGTGCAGGTCGATTGTGCCGCCGATTTTTTCAATGACATACCCGGCCGCATGGCGCTCGCACAACAGCAGCTCACTCGTCCCCCCGGACAGATGAACAGCCAGAAAACGATCCTCTTCCGGACGTTTTTTTGCCGTGAACTCTCCTGCTGCAATATGGCCTTCCTGATGGGTAGTCAGATGCAGCGGAACACGCAGGTAGGTGGCCAACGATTTGGCCAAACCTTCCCCTACCTTGAACACAGGCATGTACGAATTGTCGACCGGCCTTGGCTTTTCACTGACGCAAATCGCTTCGATCTCGTATTCGTTCCACTTCATTTGCTCGCTTAGTTCCGGCAAGTTCATCACATGCTGAAAGACGGCTTCGGATTGCTGCAAACCGCGTTTTCCCTCCTTCACTTTGAGAAGGCGTTTTGCTTCTGCAACAATTCGGCCGTCTTCCTGAGCCAAGCACAGCGATGTCCGGTAATTGCTCGTATCAATGCCTAACATTACCTTACTCATGCTTGTATCTCCTGCCTGTTTATGCCTTTTGTGCTTCCCGTGTCTGCAAGAAGCTCGCCAGTACACCGTTGATGTAACGGTGGGAAGCTTCGTCGCTGAACAGCTTTGCAATTTCAATCGCTTCGTTCATGACGACCTTTTCAGGCGTGTCTGCTTCAAACATAATCTCATAAAAAGCGAGACGCAAAATGGCGCGGTCTACGTTGGCAATCCGCTCTAGCTGCCAGCCGCGCAAATACTTTTTGATCTCGGCGTCAATCTCGGTCAGGTTTGACAAAACCCCATCGAGCAAATGCCGCAAATACTGCGAGCTTTCCGTGGACTCTTCCATGACCAGATTCACCGCTTCCTCGACAGGCACATCGGCCATATCGATCTGGAAAAGACATTGGACTGCTTTTTCTCGTGCTGTTCTACGCTTCATTCCATTCACCTACTAGTTAAAGTCAGCTGGGAAGCTGTTTTCTTCCCCTCATTTGTGCTACCGAAACTTGCCAGGCAGAATCCGATCCAGTATTTCGCGCAAGTCTTCCTTATGGTCAAGCTTGCGACCGATGTAATAGCCGGTCCCGACAAACACAACAAAGACCAGTGTATTCCAAAAGCCGACAAGAAGGTAGATGATGCCGAAAAAAATTCCGGCCAAAATCCCCAGCAGCTTCCCCTTGTGTTCCCACAATAACTCCCACATCATGGACTTCACCTTCTATTCCACTCGCTTGCGAGCCGCGTAGTTTTCCTGCTGAGCCACTTCCGTTACCACAATCGACACTTCGGAAATCACGACGCCAGCAATTCCTTCGACTTGCTCCTTCACGTCCGCTTGCAGCTTGTGCGTCAGCTCCGGCAGCGGGGTTTCACCATCGACGGAAACGCGCAAGGTGATGATGTTTCCGCTCTCCAGCACCTTGACTGCCGTTTTCAGATCGCGCACGCCTTTTACGCGACGGGCAGCGCGCTCGGCAATCGTCTGGATCGTCTGGATCGTAATGTTGACTTCCCCAAGGTCACTGCGCTGGCGAATGCCACGATCGGCTTTTGGCTTCGTGGAGCGAAAAGAACTGAAAAAGAAGCGAAGACTCACAACGAGGAAAATGATCGCGACGATGAGATACGTGATGTTCGTTCCCGCCAGCATTTGTTCAACGTAAGGCCGGAAAAACTCGGGTGAAAGCAAACTGCTGGTGGCTGCAATCGCGATGCAGGACAAAATAATCAGCGCAAAGCTGTAAATCGTCAAGATAAAGCGGTCAAACAAATTCACTTGCATCTCTCCTTTTCGCCGTGTTTGAAAGGAGACAAACAGGGCACGGTCAAAGGCTTATTTCCCACCTTAGCCAAGGCTTGGAAACGACTGATTGAATGAGGAAAATGCCCCCTGTCAGTAGGGGGCATCCATCCGGTGCATGTTAGCGCACACGCTGGTAATCTTCGACTACAGGCGTCGCCGGAGCTTTTTCTTCGGCTTTCAGCTCTACATCGACGATATGTACGTTTACTTCCACCACGGAAAGTCCGGTCATTCCTTCGATCGCGTTGCGCACACTGTCTTGAATATTACGGGCGACATCTGGAATGCGATGTCCGTACTTGACAATGATGGAGACATCCACTGCCGCTTCGCGGGAGCCAACCTCCACACGAACGCCGCGAGCTATATTTTTACGGCCTAATCGTTCAGCTATTTCCCCTACGAAACCGCCGCTCATATGCGCTACGCCTTCCACCTCGGACGCAGCCATTCCGGCGATCACTTCCAGCACTTCGGGAGCGATCTGGACCTTGCCAAGCTCTGTTCTATCTAAATCTGGAGTAAACTCTTCCACGCTTCGCACCTCCCTCTAGATTTGTAATTCATTATACCAAGCGCACCGTTTTTTTACAAATCAGCCTTGCTTATTCTTCATCCAGGTTCAATTCGTAGTTTTCCAGGAACTTGGTGTCAAAGTGGCCGCTCACGAACACTTCATGCTCCAGCACTTTTTGATGGAACGGGATGGTCGTGGTGATGCCCTCGAT
The DNA here is from genome assembly GCF_003710935.1 of Brevibacillus gelatini. Classification (GTDB taxonomy): domain Bacteria; phylum Bacillota; class Bacilli; order Brevibacillales; family Brevibacillaceae; genus Brevibacillus; species Brevibacillus gelatini. The sequence continues at coordinate 181,081 of NZ_RHHS01000017.1, read as the reverse complement.
GACAAATTCGCCGAGCGCGCGCTTCATCCGTTCAATCGCCTCGCTGCGATCCTTGCCCCATACGATCAGCTTGGCGATCATGGAGTCGTAGTAAGGCGGAATGGAATAGCCCGCGTAGGCTGCGCTGTCTACCCGCACGCCGAAGCCGCCCGGAGGCAGGTATTCGCTGATCCGGCCAGGTGATGGCATGAAGTTTTTCGCCGGGTTTTCCGCGTTGATCCGGCATTCGATTGCCCAGCCATCGAGCTTGATGTCTTCCTGTGTAAAGGACAGCGGCGCTCCGGCTGCTACCGTCAGCTGTTCTTTAATCAGATCAATCCCTGTCACCAGCTCTGTCACCGGATGCTCTACCTGAATCCGCGTGTTCATTTCCATGAAGTAAAACTTGCCGTGCTTGTCCAGCAAAAATTCAACCGTACCTGCGCCGTGGTAAGAAACCGCCTTGGCTGCCGCGACAGCCGCTTCGCCCATTTGCCTGCGAGTCTCTTCGCTCAAGGCAGGCGATGGCGCTTCTTCGATCAGCTTTTGGTGACGGCGCTGGATGGAGCAGTCGCGCTCGCCCAGGTAGACCGCATTGCCGTGCTTGTCGGCCATGATCTGGATTTCCACGTGACGCGGACCTTCCACGAATTTTTCCAGGTACACGCCTGGGTTGCCGAAAGCGGTTTTCGCCTCGTTTTGCGCCTGGCGGATCGCCTTTTCCAGATCCTCGTCGTCGACCGCTACGCGCATGCCGCGTCCGCCGCCGCCCGCTGTCGCCTTGACCATCACCGGATAGCCGATTTCGTTGGCGGTCCGGATGGCGCTCTCAATATCTTCGATCAGCCCTTCTGTCCCTGGCACAGTCGGCACTCCCGCCGCCTTCATCGTATCTTTTGCCGTGGACTTGTCGCCCATCTTCACGATCGATTCCGGATCAGGACCGATAAAGGTGATATTGCAAGCTGCGCAAATCTCCGCAAAGTCGGCGTTCTCCGCCAAAAATCCGTAGCCCGGGTGAATGGCATCTGCGCCCACCTTGGTCGCTACGCTCATGATGTTCGCTATGTTCAGATAGCTTTCCTTGGATGCTTTTGGACCAATACAGTAAGCTTCGTCGGCCATTTTCACATGAAGCGCTTCACGATCCGCTTCGGAGTAGACAGCGACCGTACGAATGCCCAGTTCGCGGCATGCCCGGATAATCCGCACGGCAATCTCCCCGCGATTGGCAATCAATACTTTTTGAAACATTTCGCTCTCCCCCACCTTATTCTGGCTTCACCAAAAACAGCGGTTGACCGTACTCGACGAGTTGGCCGTCTTCGACCAGTACCTTGACGATCTCGCCGTTTACTTCCGCTTCAATCTCGTTGAACAGCTTCATGGCTTCCACGATGCAGACGACCTTGTTCGGAGTGACCTTGTCGCCAACTTGCACATATGGAGGCTTGCCAGGCTCTGGTGCGCAGTAGAAGGTTCCGACCATCGGTGAGACGATCTTGTGCAGGTTTGCGTCGTCCGCAGCAGGAGCGCTCGGAGCCGCTTTGGGCGCTTCCACCGCAGCAGGAGCTGCTTGCACAGGCGCTGGTGCCGCTGCTACCGGCGCAGCCGCAACAGGAGCTGCCGGGGCTTGTACGACAGGTTGAGTCACGACTACTGTCTCAGTACCGCTGGATTTTTTCAGGGACACTTTTGCCCCTTCCGTCTCCAGATTGAATTCATTAATGGAAGATTGATCGATCAACTTGATAATTTCTCGGATTTCATGAATTTTCATGACGAAAAAGCACTCCTTCGTTTGTTTCAATAACGTCAATAGCGGAACAGGGAGTCCCATATGTATCCTTTTGGCAAACCATAAATCCATGGTAGCCTGTTGCCTATACCACGTCAAGAAAGGATTTCCCCGCCTCCTGCCGAGAGGAAGCGAGAAAATCCTTACCAGCATGCCCATTTCAGGGGCAAATTATAAGGGGTAGCTCAGCCCTTTTTCATCTGTCAGGAAGCCTTGAACTGGACGTTGATATTCGTTGCCGGCATGTTCAAATGCTGCTTGACCTGAGCGATGATTTCCACCACTTCGCTTGCGCTCAGTTTGTCTTTTTGGACAATCACGGTCGCTTTGTCGTTCTGGACGAGGACGACCGCATCCTTGTAGCCGCTGGCCTTGAGTATTTCCTCTACGTTCATCGTAGCCGTCTCCAGGTTGGACAATTCATCATACTTGGCCTTGGCCTCTGCTACCGCCTGGGGAGATGCGTCGGCATTGTTGATAATTTCCATCTGCTCAGCTTTTTGCTGCTGGATTTGCGCTTCCCGGTTCAGCTTGAAGCCCTGGAAAACTTCTGCCGTCGTCTCGGTGAGCGGAACGACCGCATTGCCGGAGGTTTGCTTCGCTTCCTCCGTGGCTTGAGTTTGCCCCACAGGGGTCGTCGCTTCCGGCTTGCCATCCTTGGCATCTTTGGCATCGACCGCCGTTGCGCCCGGAGCCTGTTCGACCTGCTTCGTCTCAACCTCTACACCGGAAATCTGCTCCTGGTACTGGACCGCCTGCTCCTCTCCCAAGGTCGGAACCTGCTCCTGCGGTCCCTTCACCAGATAGTAGCCGGAGAGTACAACCATGACAGCCAGCATCGTCAACAACCAAACTGTTTGCTTGCGCAGAATCATTCGCCATTACCTCCTACCCTTTTTTGGGCAAAATGGATATCTTGTAAGCGGGAACATCCAAAACCTTTTGCACGGCCTCGGTGATCCACGCTTTAACCTGGATGTTGTCGGCCCCTTTGGCCACCACCAGCACCCCCCGGACGCGCGGCTTCAGCGTCTTGACGATGACGGGCTGGTCCTGCTTCCCGCCCTGGACAATGACGACCTGTGAATCGCGCGATTGGTCACTTTGATTCCGGGTTGCCTTTTCCTTGTCCGTCTCCTGGTTGACCGAGGAGCGGACATTCGTGTTTTTTTCGACGACCAGCTCTGGTGTCGATTCCAGATTGACCATGACTTCGACCTCGCCCACGCCGACTACAGTCGCGAGTATATCTTTCAGCTGGGACTCGTAGATGTTTTCGTACTCCGCGATAATGTCCGGCGCGGGAGACCCGCCGAACACCGGAGTCGTCGCATCGCCGGAAGGTTGCGACGATGTCTCCGCGGTGTTGATCGCGAATCCGAGCGGCTGATCTTTTTCAACGTGCAGAAAATCGGTCAGGATCATGACAGCGATCCCGATGCCAAGTACGACGATCAAGTAGTGCAGCGGCTTGAGCTTTTTGCTGCTGTCGTTTCCTTCCCACAGTTTTTTCAGCTTTTCCAGCATTTTTCTCACCTCGCTTGTGTCGCCAGCGCCATTACTGTCTTTCGCTTTCCCTCGACTCGTCTTTGATGATGACCTGCTCTTTGGAAAGTCCCCATTGCTCGGCCAGATCGCTTGCCATCCGGCTCATCAGCGCATTTTCCTCGCGGGCCGTAACGGCGATTTCCTGTTGTTGCTTTTGCCCTTCGCCAATCGTGATCTCTACCGGAGCGACGGGCTTGATGGGCGTAATCGGCTTGACCTGCTGCGATCCGCTCTCGTCTGGACTTTCGTCCGCTTCGCGAATCACCAGCTCCATGCGGGACAAGGTCGGCTCCCCCCGCTTCTGATCGACGACAACTGTCACGTCCGCCACCTCCATGCCGTAGTCTGCCTTGATTCTCGCCTTGACAGCCGATGCTACCTGCGCCTGCACATAGGCGGTTATTTGCTCGTTTTGCTGTCCCATCAGCTTGTCAGTCATTTTTTTCCATTCAACGGACGCTGGCTTGTTCAGCTCCTGCTGGTAGCGATCCAGCCGGAGGGCGAGGTCATCCTGCGACAGACTGAACAGGGCAAACACCGGGGAGATGATCGTCAGAAGCAGGATCAGCCCCATCACCATTTTCACGTAGCGCTGCAAGGTCGTATTGGGCAGGATCAGATCGAGAAAGGCTGCCAGGAGGACGAGCAGGATGATTTTTTTCAGCCAAAGCGTTAACCATGCCATGTCATCACCTACCGAACCATCATGGAGATGTTGCCTGCCGCAATGATGATGGTAATTGCCAGAAAGAACATCAATCCCACCGTCGCCAGTGCGGCGAAGACGAACAGGAGACTTTTGCCAATCGTGCCGAGCGCACTGATGATCGGGCTATTGCCGAGCGGCTGCAGCACGGCGGATGACAGGTTGTAGATCAGAGCGAGAACCAGTATCTTGAGAGCCGGGAAAGCGCACAGGATGATGAGGATGACCACTCCCGCCAGGCCTACTGCGTTTTTGACCAGAAGCGATGCGTTCAAGACCGTATCGGCTGCATCGGAGAACATGCGTCCGACAATCGGGATGAAGTTGCCGGTAATGTATTTGGCAGTCCGCAGGGTGACGCCGTCTGTGACAGCAGAGGTGGCGCCCTGAATCGAGATGACTGCGAGAAAAATGGTCAGGAAGGAACCGAGCACGCCCATCGCGATATTGCGGAGCAGGGTCGCAAGCTGAGTGACCTTGTAGCGTTCCGAAAACAGGCTGACAATCGACAGCATCGCCGAGAGAAACAGGAGCGGGAACACGACGTACGTAATCATCATGCCGCTGATGTTAATCATGAAAATAATCAGCGGGTGAAACATGGTCGCTGTCGCGAGGTTCCCCACCGAAGCCAGGAGGGCGATGACGAGCGGAATCATGGCGAGCATGAAATCCGTCATGCTGTTGATCGCGTCCTTGGCATAGGTGATGGCGACGTGAAAGCTGTTGATGGCCAGAACCATCAGGACGAGATAGGCAATTGAATAGGCGACGGTGGAAACGGCGTTACGCTCGAACGCGTTTTGCATCGTCTCCAGGATCATCGCAAAAACCGTGATGATGATGATCGAACTGAGCAGCTTACCGTTTATCAAGATTTCGTGGAAGATGAATTTGCCCATCCCTTGCAGGAAGCTTGCGATCGACAGTTCCTCCTGCTGCAGCAAAATCTGGATGAAGCCCTGGGATTTCAAGTCTGGCAGGTAGCCTTGGTACTCCCGCTGAAGCTTGTGCCAATACTTCTCGACGCGGTCCAGCTGCAGGTGATCGACTTGCTCCTCGACAATCTGGTTGATCGGGCTGGCTGCGGATGCCCCGGCTGCGTAGACCATACAAGGCGACAGACAGAATAAGAGTGCGAACCATATCAGGATCAGTTTGCCAGTGTGCACCACAGACATCCCACCTCCCTTATGCCGGCAGCAAGTCGATCACGGTTTCGATGATGATTTGGATAATCGGCACGGCCATGACCAGGATCAGCACTTTTCCTGCCAGCTCAATTTTGGAGGCAATCGCCCCTTGTCCAGCATCGCGGGTCATTTGCGCCCCAAATTCTGCGATGTAGGCAATTCCGATAATTTTTAAAATCGTTTCCAGAAACACGAGATTCAAATCTGCCTGGACCGCCAGCCTTTCCAGGATGCGAATGACTTCGGCGATTTTTCCTACCAAAAAGTAGAAAATGATGACGCCGCTTGCAATCGCCAAAAGAAAAGCGAACATCGGCTTTTGTTCCTTAATCACCAGGGCAAGTATGGTCGCGACCAGTCCAAGTCCAACGATTTGTACGATTTCCATCGAGAGCCCCTCCTCAGTTGAACAGGAAGACGCGTTTCACCTCAGAAAACAGGTCGCCAAGGTAGTGGGACACCATGTACAGGACGATGATGAATCCGACCAGAGTCGCCCAGTGCGCAATATCTTCCTTTCCCGCCTGTTTGAGTACCGTGTGCAAGATCGCTGTAATGAATCCTACCGCTCCGATCTGGAAAACAGGTGTCAAATCAAAATCCACTGTGAACACCTCGCCTTTAGAACATCAGGATGACGACCAAGAGCCCGCCAAGGAAGCCCAGACTTTTGTACATGCGTTCGTACTTGGCCTGCTCGGCCCGCGCTTCTTCCTCAAGCCCCCGCAGGTGGGTAACCGCAAGACGCAGATGCTTTTGCTGGTCTTCCCTGTCGGATGAACCGAGAACCTGTCCGAGACTCGCAAGCACTTCCCGCTCTTGCCTGCGCAGGGCTGTTTGCGGCCAATGCTTGCCCATCGCCTGCTGCAAGGAATCTTCCGCCGAATGCGCCTTTTCGCTGACCAGAAGCTCTGCGGCGTGCAGAAACAGATTGCCCACTTCCTTGGAGACACGGTGGCCTACTTTGACAAAAGCGCGGTGCAGCGGTGTCATGCCGTAGACGATTTCCGTCTCCAGCATTTGCAAGGCAACCAGCAGCGCTCGTAGCTGAACCGGGCGATAGGCGTAGTACTTGCTGATCTGCCAGCCGACCATGGAAGCGGAAAACAGGATGAGCAGCGCACCAATCAGCTTGACCATGCGATCTTCTCCTTTTCCAGCGGCTTCATTCTCTGGTCGTAGATCGCCTGGATCGTGCCCACGCCTTTCGCCCGGCTAAGCACGATATAGCGGGCAAACACGCCATGCCGCACCAGGTTGCCAAGCATCGGACGCCGGGCCACCTCCTCGATGTCGGCACCATGCGCGGAGCAGATCACCGCAACTCCGGCATGAATCGCTTCCCAGACAGCATCCCCGTCCTCTGCCCGCCCCACCTCGTCCACAATCAGCACATCAGGCGACATGGAGCGAATCAGCATCATCATCCCTGCGGCTTTCGGGCAAGCGTCCAGCACATCTGTCCTTGGTCCGACGTCTCGTTGCGGGACGCCTTGCAGGCACCCTGCCAGCTCGGAACGCTCGTCCACAATCCCGACCTTGCGACTGGACGCCCATTCGCTCCCGTAGCTTAAGGAGCGGGCCATATCGCGCAAAAGCGTCGTCTTCCCGCATTGCGGCGGAGAGATCACCAGCGTACTCAGCACTTTGCCGCCTTCAAACAAATAGGGCATTACTTTTTGCGCAGCCCCTTTTTTCTCCCGGGCGATCCGGATATTGAAGCTGGTGATGTCCCTGATGCCTTTGACATCCCCTTTGTCCAGCACCACTCTGCCTGCGATGCCGATGCGATGGCCGCCTACGACTGTAATGTAGCCCCGCTTCAACTCTTCCTCCAGCGCGTACAAAGAATGCTGGCTGACCTGATTCAACAGCTTGACTGCCTGCTCTGCGGAAAACATCCATCCTTTGCTCGCGGTGGAGGTAAGCTGGCCTGTCGGCGTCACGTAGCTGGATTGCTGGCCAAAGCGCACTTCCAACGGCTGATTTTGCCGAAGTCGTATCTCTTCCAAATGCTCTTTGACCGTGGAGGGAAGAGCAGTCAAAATCGAGCGTATGGCTTCCGGCAAAATCGCCATGATCTCTCTCACATCCGGTACCCTCCTTTTTGTGGCTGACTCTCGTTTGTCCACATTGACTTACCTCCATCCTATGCGGGAATGGACGAGATTTATGCTAAGACTCTTTTGGCAAAATGCGAAAAAGCAGCCGGGCCAATTCGCTCGCCGCTGCAAACAAAAAAGCTTGCCCCGGCACTTTTTTCACGCGCCGGGACAAGCTTTTTTTACGTAGGATTGATCGGCTGGCATTCGCGCTCGTCAGTTGACCGTTCGATGAGGTAGTGCGAGTAGCCTTCCTCATCGCGGCCCTCTCGCAAGCGAATCTCTTTCTGGCAATGAGGGCAGGAAAATTCGTAACCGCCCTCCAGATGCGCATCGCCATTTGCTTCGTACAGGTAAGCGTCTTCGTCATCGTCGAGATCGTAGCAGGTAGCGTACTCTATGTCCTCGTCGTCTTCGATCGTTTCGTACAAATCGTCGTCCTCTCCAAAAAGATAGAGCTCCACGTCTTCGAGGTCCTCGTCCAGCGCCTCGATATAATCTTCCGCTTCTTCCACGCGGGTGTGCAGTTCGCGGAACTGGGCGCACACCTCGTCCATAATCTCGATCATCTCCGCCACGATTTTGCCTTCCGCATTTTTTTCGCTTACATCCAGACCGTCAACCAGTCCGCGCAAATAGGCGATTCGATTCGCCATTGCTTCGATCATTCCATTCCCTCCCGTTGGCCATTTGAGACTAGCATTCCCGAGTATGGCGTCTTTTACAAGTAGAAGGAACTGGATGACTACTTGCGAACCCCGATCAGGATACATGAGATGCCGAGCAAAATCCAGGCGATCTTGGCAAAGCTCACCCGATCCGACATGCCGACAAGACCAATCGCGGTCGTCACAATCAAAATGACAGGCCCGACAATCGCCAGCCCGGAATTGATGAGCAGCGCCTTTTCCACCTGATTGACCTTCAAAATGAGCAAGGCAGCCAAAATCTCGATACTGCCTGACAAAACCCGCAGTGCGGCCATGCCTATAATCGCTTTTTCCCACATACCGTCTCGTCCTCCCCTCCGTTCACTCTATGCCTGTACTCCTTCATTTCAGCACTGGAGATGGGTGATCGCCTACCGCCTTTCCCCTTCACTCCTCCTGTTGAGTGGGCATACACTGAACCATACGCCTAGAAGAAATGAGGAAAATGCGATGGTAGATTATGAACATCCGTTTTTGCCCGCCAACTGGGCGAACCCGTCCGGGCGCATGCGCGAAAAGCCTCGCCAAAAAGGGCTGACCATGGTCATTGACAAAGGCCTGGGACTTACAGCTTACTTCGATTTGCTGGATCTGGCTTCTCCCTATATCGATATATACAAACTCGGCTTTGGCACGACTGCCCTCTATCCGCCAAAAGTGCTCCGGCAAAAGCTCGAAGCCGCGAAGGCGCACGGGCTGCACATCATGCCTGGCGGTACGTTATTCGAGATTGCCATCCGGTACAGTACGATCAAGGAGTACATGCAGCAAATCCGCTCGCTCGGATTTTCCGCTGTGGAAATTTCCGACGGCACTTTTCCCCTTTCGTTTGAAAAGCGCAAGGAAGCAATTGTGCTGGGGGTGGAATCCGGGCTTGTCGTCTATACAGAGGTAGGCAAAAAGGCTGCCGGCTACCGCGCACAGCGCCAGGAGCTGCTGGAAACACTGGACTTTGACCTGCAAGCCGGGGCCAGCCACGTCATTGTTGAAGCGAGGGAAAGCGGAACGGTCGGCGTCTTCGATGGAAACGGCAAGGTCGATCACGACTTTGTGCAGGACATTGTCTGTCTTGCCCAAGAAAATGCGGAGCGGCTGATTTGGGAAGCCCCGCAAAAAGACCAGCAGGTAGGCTTGATCCATGCGCTTGGCAGCGAGGTCAATCTGGGCAATATCGCGTACACGGATGTCTTGTCCGTAGAGACGCTGCGTCGGGGCCTGCGCGGGGATACGGCCGTGATGATGGAAGAGGGGAGGCCTGCCCCGTGCGAATAGAAGTCGTGCCGACGGTCGAGGAAATTCGCTTTGACCAGATCAGCAACCATGTCGTCATCGTCATCGACGTCCTGCGCGCTTCCAGCACGATTGTCACGGCATTGGGAAACGGTTTTGACTGTGTCATTCCGGTTGAGACGATCGGGCAGGCCAACTCGCTGCGCGCTGCTGACTGCCTGTTGGCCGGCGAGCGGCACTGCCGCAAAATTCCTGATTTTGACTGCAACAACTCGCCAACGGAAATCTCTGCGACCCAAACGTCCGGCAAGCGCAAGCGACTCGTGCTGACGACGACGAACGGAACGCGCGCGATCCAAAAGGCGGAGCGAGCCTCTGCCCTGCTGATCGGCTGCTTTTTAAACGCGACAGCCTGCATCAGACACGCGCTCAGCTATCATCTGGATATTACCCTGTACTGTGCGGGCACGCGCTCCGAATTCGCGCTGGAGGATGGGCTTGCCGCCGGGCTGATGATCGTGCAGGCGCAAAAAGCGTTGGCCAACATCCAGACGTGCGATCTGGGCGAAGCTTTGAAAGGAAGCTACCTGTATTACGCCGACAAATTGAGCGAGCAATTGCTAAAGACCACGACAGGCAAGCGGCTCGTCTCCCACCAATTTGCCGACGATCTCCGCTTCTGCTCCCAGGTCGACCAGTTCCAGCTCGTCCCCTACGTCAAGGACAAACGCATACTCCCCCACCTCGTCTCATAGAGTGAAAGGAGAATAGGGACAGGGGTTTTGATGCCAATGATGATGTCTGGAGAAGTCATGCTTGTCATCCTGATCGTCATAGGATTAATTGGCCGTTCACCGATTATCGCGACGGCGGCGAGCATCCTGTTGGTGCTCAAGCTGACGGCCCTGGAACGCTTTTTCCCCTCAGTCGAGCGCCGCGGACTGGAGCTTGGTTTGCTTTTTTTGACGATTTCCGTGCTGGTCCCGTTTGCCAGTGAAAAAATATCGTGGAAAGATGTCACGCCCCTGTTTACAACGGTCGTCGGCTTCACAGCACTCGCAGGAGGCGCACTTGCCACGTGGATGAACGGCAAGGGGCTCGACCTCTTGCGCACCGAGCCGCACATGATTATCGGTCTTGTCATCGGGTCGATCATCGGCATTGTGTTTTTTCGCGGCATTCCAGTCGGTCCCCTGATGGCGGCAGGGATTACTGCATTCGTGCTGAAGCTGTGGGAATGGTTCGGCGGGCGCTGGCCTCAATAAAACGGCTCCCCCTCTTTTCATCCGGGAAGAGGGGATTTTTATCCGGTACAAAGAAAAAAAGCCGCACCCGATTGGGCACAGCTTTTTGCATACATACTGCTGCGGGTTCCGACTTACGCGCGAGAAACGTATGCTTCTGTACGCGTATCGATAATCAGACGGTCGCCTTCTTCTACGAAGAGCGGAACGTTGACGACGAAGCCGGTTTCCAATGTTGCTTTTTTCGTTACGTTGGAAGCAGTATCGCCTTTTACGCCTGGCTCGCATTCGGTAACAACCAGCTCAACGGTGTTTGGCAGCTGGATACCGATTGTTTCGCCGTTGTACTGCACGATTTGCACGTTCATGTTTTCCTTGAGGAAACGCAGTTCGCGCTCGATTTGGCTGCGCGAGAAGGTCAGTTGCTCATACGTTTCGGTGTTCATGAACGTGTACTCGTCACCGCTCGCATACAGATACTGCATGGTGCTGGTTTCGATGCGGGCAGGGTTTACTTTTTCACCGCCGCGGAAAGTCATTTCTGTGGTGTTGCCGTTGCGCAGGTTGCGCAGTTTGGAGCGTACAAACGCCGCGCCTTTACCTGGTTTTACATGTTGGAATTCCAACACGGTGTAGATGTTGCCATCCACTTCGATCGTCAAACCGGTCCGAAAATCGTTTACAGAGATCATCGTTGTCCTCCCAAATCAATCAATAACGTAGAATAGTATAAATTACACGGGCAAAATGAGCAACTCTTTCGTAGATTTGTTGAGGTTCTCATGCCCGTCTGCCGTAATCAGCACGTCGTCCTCGATGCGCACTCCGCCCACTCCGGTGATGTAAATGCCCGGTTCCATCGTCACGAGCATGCCTGGCTCCAGTACGTACGTGCTTACTGTCGAAAGACCAGGGAGTTCATGCACTTCGATTCCGAGACCGTGACCCGCACTGTGTCCGTACGCTTCACCGTAGCCTGCCGCCGCGATGACATCTCGCGTTGCGGCGTCCGCTGCTTTTGCCGTGACACCTGGCTTCAAAGCTTCCAGGCCAGCCAGCTGCGCACGCAGCACGATGTCGTAAATCTCTTTCATTTTCGCGCTCGGCTCCCCGACGGCGACTGTACGGGTAATGTCGGAGTTGTAGCCTTTGTAGGCGGCTCCGAAATCGAGCGTGACCATTTCACCCGCCTGGATCACTTTCTCGCTGGCTCGTCCGTGCGGCAGGGCACCGCGCACACCGGACGCCACGATAATGTCAAAGCCTGAACCGGTCGCGCCCTGCTTGCGCATGAAATACTCCAGTTCCAGCGCGACATCCACCTCGCGCACGCCTGGACGGATGTATCCTTGAATATGCGCAAACGCCGCCTCGGCAATTCCTACCGCCTCGCGGATGATAACCATTTCCGACTCGTCCTTGAACATGCGGATTTTTTCCAGCACACCGCTGGTTGGAACAAGCTCTACGCCGTCGAACGCTTTGCTCCACTCCTGATACGTGCCGAAGGAAATGCTGCTTTCAAAAGCCAGCCGCTTGATGCCTTTTTCCTGCAGCAGTCTGGCGATCGCTTCGACTGCTTTGCGCTCGTTGTTGACGACCGTAAAATCTGGCGCCTGCTCTTGCGCCTGCTCCACATAGCGGAAATCTGTAACGAGGAAGGCTTCTTTTTCCGTGACAATGACCCAGCCGGTGGAGCCGGTAAAGCCACTCAGATAGAAGCGATTTTCTTGCTTTTCCGTAATGAACGCATTCGCTCCAACCTGTGTCAGCGCTTCACGCAATTTGTTCAGACGTTGTTTCATGGCGACCCGTTTCCCCTTTCATCCTGACGAAGCTGTTATTTTTTCTCGATTTTGCGGACGAGCGCCCGCAGCGCCCATTCATAGCCGTCCATGCCCAAGCCGACAACCTGACCAATCGTGACAGGGGCAATGACCGAGCGGTGGCGGAATTCCTCGCGCGCGTGAATATTGGAAATATGTATTTCAATTGTCGGGAGCGCCACACCAGCGAGTGCATCGCGGATGGCATAGCTGTAATGTGTAAATGCGCCAGGGTTAATCAAAATGCCGTCGTGAACACCTCTGGCCTGGTGAATCGCATCAATCAGGACTCCCTCGTGATTGGACTGGCAATGCGCAAGTTTACCGCCCAGCTCGTCCATGACGGAAGACAGCTTTGCCACCAGATCCTCCAGTGTCTCTCTTCCATATACTTCCGGCTCCCGCGTCCCCAGCAAATTGAGATTGGGACCGTTCAACAGCAGAACGGAAGTCATTGTCATCCCTCCCCATATGATTTTCGGAAAAAGTTTTTTTACTAATGAAACATTTTACCACAAGCCATTCCCGATTTCACAGTCGAATGCAAAAATCAGCCAACATTGCGAATTTTCCCAATCAGCAAAGAGAGGGGATGAGCCGATCCCCTATTGCTTTTCGCCGTTCCACTGCTCCTCGTGCGAGTGCTCCAGCACAATTGTCATGCCGATAAATAACCCGAAAGACAAGTACCAGGCGCCCTCCGTGCTCAAGGTACCTATTTCCCAATTCCCGATGCGGAAGAAGAATCCTGCAATCGCAAGCAAGACGGCGCCGTACAGAAGCCCGGTCCACCATGCGCGCATATTCCCGAACAAGAAGGAAAACAGGAAGCTTGCCAGCACAGTCTCCACAAACAGCACGATCGCCCCCAGCGAAATACCTGTCAGGCTGTCCTCTTCGTACCCGGTGAGCAGCGGTCTGGCAAAAGCCCCCAACCCGTACGGCGTCAGATTCAGGAAGTGCGCAAGCAACCGGACGATCCCCCAGATGATCGTTCCCCAAAACGCAAGCTCCACAATTTTGGCGGCAGATACCCGTTTATTCCCCGCTTTGCCGCGCTCCTTTGGCTTGCCCCACAGCTCCTTTTGTCTTCGTGCAGCTCTGCCTGCTACCATATCCTATCACCTCACACGTAGTATGTGCTGTTTCCATGTTTTTCACTAATTGTTTACATTTCTTGGCGATGCTTGAACTCCCTGTAGCTTCAAGCCCCGCTTTCCGTTAAAATGGAAGGTAAGGAAGGTGATTGTGTTGGCTCAGCAAAAAGTACCCAGCTACGGCGGTCAGGCCGTCATCGAAGGTGTGATGTTCGGTGGCAAGACGATGACTGTCACAGCTGTTCGCAAAAAAAATCATGAAATTGAGTATTTCGAGGCCCCGCGCACGGAATATAAATGGATTACCCCCCTGAAAAAAATTCCGTTTATTCGCGGTCTGGTCGGACTGATCGAAGCCAGCGCCAACGGGGCCAAGCATCTGAACTTCGCCTCTGAACGCTACAGCATGGAGTCTGGCGAAGAAGTGAGCGCAGGCCCTTCGAAACTGACGATGATTCTGGGGGTTGCACTTGTCGGTGTACTCTCCTTTTTGTTCGGTAAATTCGTCTTTACCCTCGTTCCCGTTTTCCTCGCTGATTTTCTGTTGGGAAAATGGGTGCCGGATGGGGTTCCCCAAACACTGGCAGAAGGCGGCTTCAAAATCCTGCTGCTGCTTGGCTACATCACCGCCATCGCGCAAGCCCCGCTTATCAAACGACTTTTTCAATATCACGGGGCGGAGCATAAAGTGATTAACGCCTTTGAAGCCGGGGTAGAATTAACAGTAGAGAACGTACAAAAATTTTCCACCCTACATTACCGTTGCGGCAGCAGTTTTCTTATTTTCAGCGTGTTCGTCGGAGTCGTAATCTACTCGCTGTTCAGCTACGACTCCCTGACAGAGCGGGTCGTGCAGCGAATCGTGCTCTTGCCGCTCGTCATCGGAGTCTCCTACGAGGTGTTACAGTGGACAAACAAGCTCCGTGACACGCCTGTTTTGCGCTACCTTGGCTATCCGGGTCTCTGGCTGCAAAAAATCACGACACGTGAGCCCGATGACAGTCAGGTCGAAGTAGCCATCGCCTCTTTCCAGAAGATGCGGGAACTGGACCTTCAGCACGTCCAGGAAAAAATGGCTACGACCGGATAACGTGAGGCATTTTATTCCGATTGAGGTGAGCCTATGTTACGTCGCATTCCACCCCTGATTTTGGTTATTGTGCTGCTCGCCATTTACGGATTTTTGTTGACCTTCATCAGTGATCCCATCAATACGCTGATTATCCTTGGTTTGTCAGTGGCCCTGTTTTTGCTCGTACGCAACTATTTGCGAACAGGCTCTTTTTTCCCGAAAAGTGCAGGATCTGGCACTCCGAAACAACAAAAGGCAAAGCCGAAGCCTCCCGTGATGCGACAAGCACACAAAAAGCAGTCGACGGGCTCCAGGAAAGAGTATCCGTTTCGTGTGATCGACGGCAACAAAGGAAAATCAAAAGAAAAACAGGGCGAGAAATCGCAAAACAACATCTCTCACTGAAAGCAAAAACAGGTTGCCAAAAGCGGCGACCTGTTTTTTTGTACATGTTGGCTAGACCAAATATTTCGGCGACGATTGACGAAACACTTTTACGTATTCGTCGAAATCCCAGCGTTGTAAAAACTGCCTGGCAGCTGCTTCTCCAGACGCATACAGGCGATTCCGCATTTCTTTGGACAGTTGGAATTGCGTGGTTCTCACGCCGAGTGTATGAATGAACACCGTCCGGACCGCCTGCGCCTTGTCAACGTACAGCCTGTCGTGGGCGTCGAGCATCGTAGCCAGCAAGCTGCGGGAGAAAGAAAACAGGCCTGCGATCTTGTTTTGCTCCCGTTTGTCCGGGTCGTCCGAGAGCCGAAATCCGATCGTCGGCCAGTTGGGTATTCCCGGCACATCGAACAGCCAGACCGGATAATTGCTCAAGAGCGCTCCATCGACGATATAATGCGTGACGTTGCCGCTTTTTAGCTGGGCCGGCTGAAAGAAAAACGGAATCGAGGATGACATCCGGACGGCTTTCGCTACGGAAAAGCTGTCCGGGTCAATGCCGTAGCGCGGAAGATCGTCAGGCAGCACCGCCATTTTTCCTGCCGTCACATCGGAAGCGACGATTTTCAGCTTTCCGGGCGGCAAGTCGCCAAAGGTGCGCACCCCTTTTCGCCGCAGCAGCTCTTCGATGAACAGCTCGATGCGGTCGGCGCGAAACACGCCTTCCCGCACCATCAGCTCGTAGATCGGCCCGATGAACGGAAGTCTGCCAATCCCCGACCGCTGCAAAAAGTGCAAATAATCCAGTTCGTCAAAAATCGGCTTGAGCTCCTGGCTGTTGTATCCCGCACTGAGCAAGGCGGCTACAATCGAGCCTGCTGACGTTCCAGCCAGCTTTTCCCACGTATACCCGTTTTCCTCCATAACGCGCAAGGCGCCGAGAAAAGCGATTCCTTTTACCCCTCCGCCTTCAAACACTGCGTCCGCTTTCACCCTGCCGCCTCCTTCCGCAAAACGCTCTACTACCAATATAAGGCGACAGCTTATTCGTTAGGATTGAAAAACGGGGTTTCGCCGCGCTTTTTTCAGCGAAGTCTTTCCGTCGCATTCGGTTATTTGGGCAAAAAAAAAAAAAAGCGCAAGCCAGTCAGCTTGCGCAGCGTAGATGCCTATTCTTCTTTTTGCTCATCTTCCAGTCGAATTCGCCGGAGCTCTTCCATCCGGCTCGGGTCTTGCTGGAAGTATTGCACGAGATATTCCAGGCATGTAATCGACTCCCAGCTCAAGTGGTGTTCGATTCCTTCGACATCCTGGTAAATATGTTCTTCGTCAACGCCGATGACGCGCATGAACTCTTCGAGCAGGCTGTGACGATCCACCAAACGTTTGCCAATCTTTTTCCCTTTCGGCGTCAAGACCAGGCCACGGTATTTTTCATACACGAGATATTTGTCTTTATCCAGCTTTTGAACCATTTTCGTGACCGATGAGGGATGTACTTCCAACGCTTCAGCAATATCGGAGACACGAGCATAGCCCTTTTCTTCAATTAAGCTGTAAATTCGTTCCAAATAGTCTTCCATACTCGGCGTCGGCATGTGAACCCCTCATTTCAACCCATATTTCTTCCGTCCAAAAAAGGCACGTAGAAATATAATACCGTTAAATGAGAACGATTAGCAAGAGAAACCTGCCTATTGCAGCTGTTTTTCTGGTTTCGGGTTCATTAATTTGACAAATTCAACCAATTGTTGGCCAAGCGTCTCCATCCGTGCCTGCAAGCGCTCATCTTTCAGCTTGCCTTCCGGCGTAAAGGCGTTGTATGCGCTCGGAACACTTGGACTGGCTGGCAGCGGCCATGCGTGCAGATTGCGCATAATCAGCTGCAGCGTGTTGACTGTATTTGTCGCGCCCATGCTTCCTCCGGCGACACCGACCAGCGCTACCTGCTTGTCGCGCAGATGGCGGGCCTCCAAAAAGTCGAGCGCATTTTTCAATGCCCCCGTCATGGTCCCGTGATATTCAGGCGAACCGATCACAATCCCATCCGCTTCGGTAATTTTTTGCACGAAGCGGTGGACCACTTCCGGATAAGTCGACGCGTCTTCCCGCGCATCGTAAATCGGCAGCTTCCACTCTGCCAAATGAATCATTTCAATATCAGCGCCGGCAGCCTTCGCTGCGTCGAGTACAATCGCAACCGCTTGCTTTGTCGTGGAGTTCGTGTTCATGCTTCCTGCAATTCCTACAATTTTCATCCTGTATTCACCTCATTAGGATTAGCTTGACTGGTATGTATTTCATTATAATCCATTCACTATACATTGTAAACAAAAAAGTATGTTTAATATTCTCAGTTCTGAACAAGCCTTGCCTGGACATACACATGTAGCAAGTTGGGAATAAGGATGATGCCTATGGACAAAGTCGCTTGGCAAATCGCCATTCTTTTTGCGGGAGCCGCACTTGGAGGGCCCTATCTGGGCGGTTATGAGTGGCTCCGTTTCTTTACCTATTTCGGCTCCTGGGGCACAATCGGCATCGTACTCGTCAGTCTTGGGATCGCGTGGCTAAGCTTTCAGCTGCTCGGTTTTTGCCACCGCCAGCAAATCAGCTCGCTCTATGAGCTTTACCTGCACCTGTTCGGCGAAGCGTTTGCTTCCAGCCTGTCGGTCATCACCCATCTGTTTTTGCTTGCGTATGTGGGCGTCATGCTCGGTCAGCAGTCCGCTCATCTGATCGCAGGACTGTCGCCGATCTGGGTCCTGTTATTGTCCCTCATCGTCACGACCAGTTTTCTGTACAAACGCTGGAATTGGATCGCTGCAGGCACAGGTTTTTGCCTGGTGACAGGGTTGTTGTTTTTCGGCTTGCTGTTTTTGCTCCAACCGCATGTCCCCATTCCCGATCTCGGCTATCAAATGAATGGCAACTGGCTCATTCACGCTGTCTCGTTCCTTGCTCTGCACTTTTTGCTCATACTCGCTGTGCTGCTGCCTGTTTCCGGACGCGCAAGCAAGGCTCATTCGCTACGATTGGGGCTTGGCGTCGGTACGGCTCTCGTCTTGTTCTTTTTGCTGCTCGGTCAAGCTGTTCTGCTCTCCCACTGGCATGATATTCACGCCTCGCCCTTGCCGATGAGACTGATTTCCGTGCAGCTGCTGCCAACGGGCGGAGCCGTCTTCGCGCTGCTCGCTCTGATCCAGGGAGGGGTGCTGTCGGCCTTGCTCCTCTATTCACTTGCTCACCCTGTCACAGAGCGCCACCAGTTGCAATGGACACCGCTGCTGCTGGTCATGCTGCTCGCAGTCAGCCTGTTTGCCTTCCTGGCGATATGGCTCCCGTGGAGCGTCTCTGTCGTGGCGAGCGGGGCTACCTACTGCGGTTTGGTTCTGATCGGCTGGTTTGTCTGGAGGCGCCAGACATGACGTGTCCTTTGCACGCAAAAAGGCTGCAAAACGATGGTGCATCCTGTGCACTACCGCAGATCAAGCGTGTAAAGGTTGGATGCATTGCAGATTTTTCGATTCTTGCTTACGTCAAAGCGCATTTCTTTACGTAGCAAACCCTTCTCTACAAGTCTCTGTACCGCGTCGATGGCTTTTCGACAACTCATGCGTCCCAGTTTGGCGATCATCGCATAGGAAGGGAACGCAGTGGCTTCCCGTGCGCTTGCGAACGAACGGAGCACGATGTCGACCATCTGTTCGTACATATCCAGATCGGGGACGGTCCATAATGTCTACGGGAACCACAAATACTCACAAATCGTCTTTGAGAAATTCTTTTGCCATGTTTGTCCTCTCCCTTTCTCTTGCAGAAAAGCAGGAGATCGCGGAGCTGCGGAAACGTATTTCGGACATGGAAAACGAACAGGCCCGCCAACTGGCGCGAAGCAAAAGACTGGATGAAGCGATGACAGCCATTCTGGAAGTGCGGAAGGAGATCGCGACGATCCGGGAGAAAGAGAACAGGCCCTGGTGGAAAAGATTCCTGGGTAACTAGTAGTAAACATTTTGCAAACAATTACTGGCCAAAATGAAAAAACCGACATGGTGCTGCCAACACAATGTTGGTAAGTACTATAGACGTTCCCTGCAAGGGGATCGGCTCAGCTTAATTGCAAACGGACAAAACGACCGCCTGGCTCGCCAAGCTCAAGGGCGGTCTTTTCCTTTTGTCAGAACACCAACGATGCTTCCCCCTTTTTCTTCGGTACGACGTGGTTTCAAAGACCATAGCTGTCGATCGACGCACTTCCTCCGTGGCCATCGGCCCGTATCTGGCTGCTGACCTTTATAAACATAACACTGCCAACAATCACGACCATTCCGTGAGCAAGAAACCTTCCCTTGTCAGTGTGAACATTTTTCTAAATTTAACCCTTTTTTGAAAAAATATATTAATTTGAGAAACCTTTACGAAAGTTTGTCGTCTTAATAAGTAAAGAAAAGTGAAAGGAAAAAGGAGAGAAGTTTGAATGATGCGTAGAAATGCACTGGCTACCGCAGTAATGCTTTTAGGGGTACTAACTTTTACAACACCAGGCCATGCAACTGTTGCTAATTATGACGATACTGACTTGTTGAATGCATGGAGAGTTAGTAACAATGGATATATTTATACACCTATCGCTTTAACCACTAAAGTTGTCTCAGACTTTTCGCTTGATTACACATCTAAGACAAAAACAGCGAAAAGATGGGATCTGAGTGCAAGCATAAGCTCGGGAATCGCGGGTATCTTCGAAGGAAGTTTGAGTGTAGGCACCTTAAATATTAGAGGTTCCTCTGTCTCCTTGCCGAACATTAGCTCCTACGTTACTGATCCTAATACGGTTATAAGAGGGCGAAATTGGACAGGTTCAAAAGGATATACTGGATCTGAAGGTGATTGTTACGGTACAAGTTCGTATATTGTATCTGGAAGCAAAGGTTATCAAACAAATAGCACTGGCGAAGTAAACTTCCGCTGGTAATGGATGAGGGAGGTAAAATCCGGTATGAAAAAACTAGCCATTTCCCTTTCTGTAGCGGTTTTGGTGGGTACAGCATTAGCATTTTCTTCTTTCGCAACAGATGAGCAGACCGACATATTTCGTTCACTTAAAGCTGAACTCGCGGATATAAACTCCACCAAAGAAATTAGCTTTGCACAAGTTGAAAATGAAGATATCACGAATAAAGAATTTCAGATCTACAAAGCGTACATGAATGCTAATCAAAAACTCAATAACATTCAAATGAATTTGTCAGATAATGAGTTGTTGAAGGATTTAGTAATAGATAAGCTGCTTGTGCAAGAGGCCGAAAAACAAGGTGTAGCTGTTAGTTTAAAAGAGGCAGAGGTACATTCCCAAGAGATGCGAAAAATATTGGAGAGTACAACCGACGAAAAAGCCAAAGACTTCCAGAAGAACGTCATCGAAGTCACTGGTTTAAGTGAAGAGGAGTATTGGGAGAAACATGCTCCAAGCGCTTACAGAAACCAGCTCAGCGTCCAAAACTTGATTGAAAAACTTGTCCAAGACGGAATACTTCCGAATGCCGCTGAAGATCCCGATTCCTTTGACAAGGCATATCAAAATTACAAAGAAGATCTGTACGCAAGCCACTCTAAAAAAGTGAAGATTTTTACCAATGAAATCCAATTAAAAGACTAAATTTAAATAGTCCCGTGACCGCTCTCGAGCTTTGGAAAGCTGAGGCGGTCATTTCTTTTATCTGGGTCCCGATAATAAGCATTATGTAAACAAACGCCCGAAAGTTTAGATTCGGGCGTTTTTCGCCGTTTTCGGAGATTAGCTACTTTTGCCCAAGTACAAAATGTCCATCTGCCACAGACAAAAAACATGAAAACACCTGGAAAGCCGATCTCCGCCTTGCTCTCGATTGCTCCGTTTTTCGTAGTACGAAAAATCCTTACTGTAAATCCTCTTCTGGCTCATGTTGTCCGTTCGTCTTCACTGCCGGGGTCGGATAGGCGGAGGTTGACCCGTCTGTAATTTTTCCGATCGCTAAAAAAATCATTTGCGCCGTTTGCGCGAGTTGCTCTTTTTCAATAGTGGCGAGTGCATCCTCTGCTTTATCTGTCCCATCCGTCGCTGATTGGCTTGTGACGAGCACGGCGTCAATGCCTGCCTCCGCCAATGACTCCAAGACCCTCCGCGGCTCTGTGCGCGCGTTTTCCCACGCGGATAGCTTCGCTCCCGCTTCAACCAGCAAACCTGCGGCCAAAGTGGTTTCTCCGCGTTCGGTGATGGCTTTTACTTTGCCCGTCCGTCCCACCGCATCGAGGTAGTAGGTAGCGACGATTTTTTGCCTGTCTTTTTCTGTCAACGATTCACTGAACACCCGTTGCCCCCGCTGGTCGGCTGTCACGGCGCCAAGGCTGACCAGCTGCACCTCAGTATCCAGTCTGCTTTCTGCCAGTTGGCGGGCAACCTCCAGTAGGACGGCAACGCCGGAAGCGTTGTCATTGGCCCCTGGCGACGAAGCGGCTGAGTCGTGGTGCGCGAGAAGGAGCACGCGCTTGTTTGCTCCCGCCCCTGACGGTCTTTTCGTGGCAATCAGGTTGTAGGATGTATGTCGGCTGGTAACGGCACCCGCTACCTTCACTGTCGCTTTCAGCGGCTGTTTCAGCAACCGCTGCCGGATAAGCTGTCCTTCCTCCCGCAACAGGCTGATGACCGGAACCGACATGTCGAGCGGCTCGCCCAACGACGGCCGCCATTCACCGTCGCGGTCGTTCCAGACGATGACGGCAACGGCTCCGGCGGCTGCGGCCTGTCTGACCTTTTCGCCAAGCGGAATTTCCCCTCGCTTGACCAGCGCAATTTTCCCCCTGGCCTCGCCGCTGGCAAAATCAACGGCCCGGCCATAGCCGGCATCGACAATCTCTGCTGTCTGCACTCCATTTTGTCCAAACGTCAATGAATGGACAGCCCAGCTCCGCTCCCAGCCTTCGATGGCAAGAGACACGCTCG
The DNA here is from genome assembly GCF_003710935.1 of Brevibacillus gelatini. Classification (GTDB taxonomy): domain Bacteria; phylum Bacillota; class Bacilli; order Brevibacillales; family Brevibacillaceae; genus Brevibacillus; species Brevibacillus gelatini. The sequence continues at coordinate 159,198 of NZ_RHHS01000017.1, read as the reverse complement.
CAGGCTTTTTGTACGTATCGTAATAAAAGGGCTGCAAGGCCGTCTCATAGCCGTATGAACGCAAAGCATTCTCCACATATACCGCTGCTGCAAATTCCGTCTCGGTCGCCGCTGGCCGCGCTGATTGCGCCAAATGCTCCACATGGCTGTACAGCAGCTCGGCATCCATCCCTGCGTGAGTCTGATTCGCATAAGCCTGCGGCAGCGCGAGAGGCAGCGGCAGCAAGCTTCCCCAAACAAGCAAAGCTCCCAATGCGTAATGACCGACGGATCGCATGGCTTTTCTCCCTTCTTCCTGTGCAGTTTGCCTTTATTATGGTCCGCTCTGCCAAGCAGCGTCTAGTCAGAATAGTTAGTCAAATACCAGCACGCCCCGTCAGCGGCGGACAGCTTTCGTTTTCCTTCTGCCCAAATCTGCCCGCCCCACAGACTGCCTGGACGGAAGACGTCGATTTGTCGAGATGCCTGCACCTCTATGAAAAGGTAATGGGAGAGCGCTTGTTTGCGCCAAATACCCATCATTGTTCGTGGATTTTCCGATTTCAAATTGACCCTGCGCGCTGTGATTTGCTAATGTTGAATCAAGCCACAAATCGTTGGAAAAAAGCGGCTGGAATCACTGGAGGAGGACGTACCATGCTATATGTGGATGGCAACTGGGTGGAAGAGGGGCAAGCGGCAGTTCATCCGGAAGACCGCGGTTACAACTTTGGCGACGGTATTTACGAAGTCGTACGAATCTACAGAGGGCGCCTGTATCAATGGGACGCTCACCTGACGCGACTGTTCCGCAGTGCCCGCGAGATCAAGCTTGCGTTGCCATGGAGCGCCGAAGAGCTGACCCATTTGGCCAAAGAACTGCTGGCGAAAAACAATATTACCGCGCAAGACGATGCAACCCTTTATTTGCAAATCTCTCGCGGCACAGCTCCGCGTGTTCACGATATTCCTGGCGGCATCAAGCCTGTCATCATGGCGTTTGTCCGCCCCAAGGCCCGGCCAGTGGAGGATATGAAAAAAGGCTGGACAGCCCAGCTCGTAGAAGACATTCGCTGGTTGCGCTGTGACATCAAGACGTTGAACCTGCTTGGAGCCGTCCTGGTCAAGCAGTACGCCAAGGACGCGGGGGCGCAAGATTCGATTTTGCACCGCAACGGCATCATTACGGAGTGCAGTTCTTCCAATCTGTTTGCGGTGAAAAACGGCGAACTGTACACGCATCCGGCAGACAACCTGATCCTGCACGGCATTACCCGTCAGGTCGTGATTGATCTGGCGAAGGCAAACGGCATCGGCGTTCACGAGGAAGCTTTTGACATTGCCTTCCTGAAGCAAGCCGACGAGCTGTTCCTCACCAGCACGACAGCAGAAGTCATGCCGCTCGTTTCCGTGGATGGCGAAGCTGTCGGCAATGGACAGCCCGGACCTGTCACCGTCAGGCTGCAAGCATTGTTTGAGCAGCACATTCACGACAGTGTACTCGTTTAAAGCGATTCTTGCAAAATGGAAAGCTCTCCTGGCCAGTGCAAACGGTGTCCCAGGAGAGCTTTTTTCAGTAAATGATTCTGTTTTAAAACGATAACGGCCTAGCGGCGCAAATTCCACTCGTCCGTCCCATATCGCGTTTTGGCCAGTTCCTCCGCCAACGCCATTTCTTCGTCTGTGAGCGTGGACGGCACCAGCTCCACTTCCAGCCCGGTAGCGAAGCCTTTGGAAAACGCCTCGATCGCTTCCTGCAAACTCACAGGCCGCGGGCTTACTTCGTTGACCGTCACCGCTTTTTGGCGGAAGCTGTCCATCATCCGCTGCTTGACACGATCAGACGGGAAGTGCAGCAGCGAGAACAAAAGTTCGACGTCCATGTCGAGCAAAATGGAGCCGTGCTGGAGAATCACGCCCTTTTGCCGCGTCTGTGCGCTGCCTGCGACCTTTTTCCCTTCCACGACCAGCTCATACCACGATGGCGAATCGAAGCAAGCGGATGACCCGGGAGAGGAATACTTCTCTTTTTCCTCCTCGCTCGCAAGCGACACCATCTCTGCTTCCAGGCCAAGGTTTTGAAAGCCGTGCAAAAGGCCGAGACTGATGATTTTGTACGCTTCCGTCACACCGGACGGCATCCGCGGATGCTCCTCCGAAACGATCACGCTGTACGTCAACTCCTGATCGTGCAGAACGGCACGTCCTCCTGTCGCACGGCGGACAAAGCCCAGCCCTTGCCTTTTCACTTCTTCCAGATTGATTTCTTTCATCGCCTTTTGAAAATAGCCAATCGACAACGTAGCCGGGTCCCACGTGTAAAAACGAACGGTCGGGGGCACCTTGCCCTCGCTGTGCATCTGCAAAATCGCTTCGTCCACAGCCATGTTCATCGCCGGAGACATCGCATCCGTCACAATATAGCGCCACTGTTCCATCGTATGTACCTCCCTGATTCACAACACATTCATTGTACGCTTCTCCCCAAATAGGGGCAAGGCTTGGATCGGCTGCCTCAATCGGTAAAGAAAAGCCGCCCTGTAACAAGGCGACTTTTCCAAAAGAGAACTATTAGGCTTGCGGTTGATAGCGCAGGATCGGCTTGCGTGCCGCTGTCGCTTCATCCAGACGTTTGACCACGGTTGTGTGCGGCGCTTCCTGTACAAGCTCAGGCGTTTCCTCGCACTCGCGGGCAATTTGCAGCATGACGTCGATGAACTCGTCGAGCGTTTCTTTTGTTTCGGTTTCGGTCGGCTCAATCATCAGGCACTCATCGACAATCAGCGGGAAGTAGATTGTCGGCGGATGGTAGCCGAAGTCGAGCAAACGTTTTGCGATGTCGAGGGTGCGAACGCCCAGCTTTTTCTGGAGCACGCCGGACAGGACAAACTCATGCTTGCAGACACGGTCATACGGCAGGTGGTAAGCCGCAGCCAGGCGGCGCATCATGTAGTTGGCGCTGAGCACGGCATTTTGCGAAACTTGCAGCAAGCCTTCCGGACCCATGCTGCGGATGTAGCTGTGTGCACGTACGAGAATGCCGAAGTTGCCGTTGTAGCCTTTTACGCGGCCGATGGAAGCCGGACGGTTGCTGTCCCAGTAGAAGGTGCCGTCTTCTTTTTTCGCCACGATCGGCGTTGGCAAGAACGGTTCGAGAATCTTTTTCACGCCGACAGGGCCAGCACCTGGTCCGCCCCCGCCGTGAGGTCCGGTGAACGTTTTGTGCAAGTTGAGATGCACCACGTCGAAGCCCATGTCGCCTGGGCGGGCGATGCCGAGAATCGCATTCGCGTTCGCACCATCGTAATACAAGAGGCCGCCTGCTTCGTGGACGATTTTCGCCATTTCCACGATGTCCTCTTCGAACAGACCGAGCGTGTTCGGGTTGGTCAGCATGAGTGCCGCTGTATCAGGGCCTACGGCATCGCGCAGCGCCTGAATGTCTACCAGGCCGCGCTCATCAGAGGCAATGGTAATAGTTTCCAGACCTGCTACTGCAGCAGAAGCCGGGTTCGTACCGTGCGCGGAGTTTGGCACGATCACTTTTGTACGGTGGCCTTCGCCGCGGCTCTCGTGGTAGGCACGAATCATCATCAGACCAGTCCACTCGCCTGCCGCCCCGGCAGCCGGTTGCAGTGTGACCGCGTCCATTCCGGTGATCTCAGCCAGTTCTTCCTGCAAGTTGTACAAAAGCTCCAATGCACCCTGCACCGTTTCTTCCGGCTGGTACGGGTGAGTCAGGGCGAAGCCATCGTAGCGCGCCACGTCCTCGTTGACTTTTGGATTGTATTTCATCGTGCAGGAACCGAGCGGGTAGAAACCGTTGTCTACCCCGTGGTTGCGACGGGACAGTTCGGTGTAGTGACGAACCAGTTGCAGCTCGGATACTTCCGGCAATTCAGCAGGTGTTTCGCGGATGAGGTGCTTCGGCAGCAGGCTTGCCACCTCTACCTCTGGTACATCCAACGCCGGCAGATTGTAGCCCACACGGCCCGGTTTGCTCAATTCAAAAATCAGTGCTTTTTCCTGGTCTTTACGCACGTGTGATCGCCTCCAATTCAGCCGCCAATGTGTCGATTTCTTCCTTGGTCCGCAGCTCGGTTACCGCAAGCAGCGTATGGCCCGCAAATTCCGGATAATCCAGTCCCAGGTCGTAGCCGCCGATGATGCCTGCGTCAAGCAGCTTTTTGTTTACTTCGGCAACCGGTTTGGACAGCTTGACTACGAATTCGTTAAAGAACGGAGAGGTAAAGACGACTTCCAGTCCTTTTGCCTGCAGCGCTTGTTTGGCGTAGTGCGCTTTTTGCAGGTTCAACATCGCGATTTCCTGCACGCCCTGTTTTCCGAGCGCCGACATGGTGATCGATGCAGCCAGTGCCAGCAGTGCCTGGTTGGAGCAGATGTTGGACGTCGCTTTTTCACGGCGAATGTGTTGTTCGCGCGCTTGCAGCGTGAGAACGAAGCCACGCTTGCCGTTATCGTCTTTTGTCTGACCGACGATCCGGCCTGGCATTTTGCGCATCAGCTTGGTTGTCGTCGCGAAATATCCGCAGTGCGGTCCGCCAAACGATGCCGGGATGCCGAATGGCTGCATGTCGCCGACCACGATGTCTGCGCCCAGTTTGCCCGGTGCTTCCAGTACGCCAAGGGCAAGCGGGTTGGCGGACGTGATAAACAGTGCGCCTTTGCCATGGGCAATCGGCTCGATTGCTGCCAGGTCCTCGACGTTTCCGAAGAAGTTCGGGTATTGGACGATGACAGCCGCCGTATTTTCGTCCACAGCCGCTTCCAGCGCTGCGAGATCCGTCACCCCGTTGCTGTCCAGCCCAACCTCGACCAGCTCCACGCTTTGTCCGTAGGCATATGTTTTCAGAACGCCGCGCGCTTCCGGATGAACAGCACGGGAGACGACAACGCGTTTTTTGCCAGTGTGACCAGCCGCCATCATCGCCGCTTCCGCCAGCGAAGTCGCCCCATCGTACATGGAGGAGTTCGCTACTTCCATCCCGGTCAGTTCACATACCATCGTCTGGAATTCAAAAATCGCTTGCAGCTCACCCTGACTGATCTCAGGCTGATACGGCGTGTACGCTGTAAAAAATTCTCCGCGCAACAGCATGTGGTTGACTGTGCTCGGCATGTAGTGCTGGTAAACACCAGCGCCCAAAAAGTTTACGTGCGTGTTGAAGTTGACGTTTTTATTGGCCAGACGCGAGAAGTATTTCACCAGTTCCGGCTCGGACAGAGCTTCCGGAATGTTCAGCGCACCTTTGAAGCGCACTTCTTCCGGAATGTCTGCAAACAGGTCTTCTACACTGGAAACGCCCAGGGTATCGAGCATTTCGCGCTTGTCCTGATCGGTTTGGGGCAGGTAGCGATATTTCACGAACGTTGTCCTCCTCAAAATAAATGTATAGTGAGCGATTGCCTAGTTTTTCGGACGTTTGTAAAAAGGAGTGGCTACGACCTCGGCTTTGAGGCGCTTTCCGCGAATCTCCACTTCCAGCTGCGTGCCAAGCGCCGCATGCTCGCTTTTGACGAGTGCCAAGCCGACATTTTTCTTCAAGGTTGGGGATTGTGTACCTGTCGTCACTTCGCCCACCAGTTCTTCTCCGGCATAGACCGGGTAGTGCGTGCGCGGAATGCCGCGATCAATCATCTCGATACCGACGAGCTTGCGAGGCGCACCGTTTTCCTTTTGCGCCTTGAGCACTTCCTGGCCGATGAACGGCACTTCTTTGTCCACCTTCACTGCGAAGCCGATCCCCGCCTCAATCGGCGTGATGTCCTTGCTCAGTTCCTGACCGTACAGCGGCAGCTTGGCTTCGAAACGCAGCGTATCGCGCGCGCCAAGTCCGCAAGGCAAAAGTCCGTCTTCCTTGCCGGCTGCAAGCAGCGCGTCCCACAGCTCTGCTGCGCGATCGGCCGCCAGGTAAATTTCGAAGCCATCCTCGCCTGTATAGCCCGTGCGAGAGACAAGTGCCGGAATGCCAGCGATCTCTACGTCACGCTCGAAGCGAAAGAAACCGATTTTCGACAGGTCTGTCGCGGTCAGCTTTTGCAAGATCGATTCGGCCAATGGTCCCTGAATGGCGAGCTGCGCCGTTTGCGGCGAGATGTTTTCAATGGTCACACCTGGAATCAGGTGCTCTTTCAGCCATTCATAGTCTTTGTCAATGTTTCCGGCGTTAATGACGAGCAGGTAATGGTCGTCTGCGTATTTGTAAACGAGCAGATCGTCAACCGTACCGCCGTCCGGGTAGCAGAGCACACTGTACTGCGCTTGCCCGACAGCCAGCTTGGACACGTCGTTGGTGGTGACGCGCTGCAAATATTCGAGCGCACTCTCGCCTTTTACGTCTACCTCGCCCATGTGGGATACGTCAAACAAACCTGCTTTCGTGCGAACGGCTTCGTGCTCCTGGCCAATGCTGGAGAACTGTACAGGCAGCTCCCAACCACCGAAGTCAATCGTTTTGGCGCCGTATTTCGCGTAGGAATCAAATAGTGGCGTTCTTTTCAGATTGGACATGTGTGGCACCTCCTAAAGGCTGTTAGTCGGCATTGCTCCCCATGAAAAAACAGAGGCGAAAAAACGGGTACACCAAAAAGAATGGTGCCCATTTTTCCTCCTCTGTCCTTGGTACCTGAGAGTTACCTTGCCAATCAAGCGCGGCGGGGATCACCGCACCTGCAAGTTTCCCCTTTGGTGGCTCCATGATCGAGCTCTCTCCAGAGTTGCGTCCAGTAGAGGTTCTTTTGCCTGAGAGATTCACCGGTTCCGGCTTGCTCCTTCGGCGCTGCAGTGGTTCGCGCAGTCTCTCCCTGCTACTATCATTCGCTTTGGGTAGATGGTCATACATAAGTTTTTGCTGCGATTTCCATACTAATAAAAGAACTTCCTCTTTATCCTACCATGAGTGTCCGCTGTTGAAAATATGCAAATTAACAGTCAGATCAAGAAATGCTTAACAAAATGATAGATACGGTAACGATTGTTAAGTTTTTTGATAAGGCGTATGAAAGTTATGGCAGAGCTTTGTAAAGGAGTAACCTATATGCCGAATATTCCCGTTTCATTCGACACGAGCTGGATAGCCCCGCTGACGGAGCGCCTGCACGAAGACGGCCCCTGGGACAAATGGGAGCTGTTCAAGCTGGCGCTGGAAGCGGAAGAGGCCATGGCTGTCCGCGAGTTCGACCAGTTGCAATGCCTGAAATACTTGCCGCTTCTCTCCCCGTTTCCCCACCAGTTGCAGACGGCGGAACGGGTGCTAAACGAAATGCGCGGACGCGCCATCCTCGCCGACGAGGTCGGACTCGGCAAGACGATTGAAGCCGGACTGATTATGAAGGAGTACATGGTCAGGGGGCTGGCGAAAAAAATTCTCGTGCTCGTTCCCGCCTCCCTCGTCATCCAGTGGACGAAGGAATTGCAGCAAAAATTCGGCATTCCTGCCGTGGCGCAAAAAAAGGAGTACATGTGGAGACAGCACGAAGTCGTCGTCGCTTCCATCGACACAGCAAAAAGAGACCCGCATCGCCGCCACGTGCTCGACATCGACTACGACATGCTGATTATCGACGAGGCGCACAAGCTCAAGAACAAGCGGACGCGAAACTATCAGTTCGTGAAGGAAATTCGCAAAAAATATTGCCTGCTGCTCACGGCCACCCCGATCCAGAACGAGATGGACGAGCTGTACAACCTGATTAATTTGTTGAAGCCGGGGCACCTCGGGCACTCCACGTCGTTTGCCTCCAATTACGTCGAAGGGAAGCGCCAGTCGAAAAACAGCGACAAATTGCGCGAAGAAATTGAAAAAGTAATGATTCGCAACAAGCGAAGCGACGGCGGCATCCAGTTCACCAGCCGCCGCGTCCAGTCGATTCCCATCGAGTTGTCGCAGGAGGAAATGGAGCTGTACGAGGGCGTCACCCGCTTTGTGCGCGACCAGTACCAGGCGGAGTCAGGGCTGTTCAACTCGCTCGCGTTGATTACGCTCCAGCGCGAGGTTTGCTCCAGCAAGGAAGCCGCCTTCATGACGCTGTACAACATGCACCAGCGCACCAGCGAAGATTCTCCCCTGCGCGGCCAAATTTTGCAGCTGGTGGAGATGATTAAGCGGATCGAAACGCATTCCAAGGCGGCAAAAACGGTCGAGCTGCTCCAGGAGATCAACGACAAAGTCATCATTTTCACCGAGTACCGGGCGACGCAAAACTACCTGCAAAAATATTTGCATGACCACGGCATTACCTCTGTGCCGTTTCGCGGCGGATTCAAGCGCAGCAAAAAGGACTGGATGACCGATTTGTTTCAAAATCGCGCGCAGGTGCTCATCGCCACGGAAGCGGGTGGAGAAGGCATCAACCTGCAGTTTTGCAATCAGGTCATCAACTACGACATGCCGTGGAACCCGATGCGCGTCGAGCAGCGGATCGGCCGCGTCCACCGTCTCGGCCAGAAGCGCGACGTGCACATTTACAATTTGTCCACCGTCGGCACAATCGAGGAGCACATATTGAAACTCCTGTATGAAAAAATCGACCTGTTCGAGATGGTGATCGGCGAGCTGGACGACATCGTGGAGCGGCTCAACTTGAGCTCGTCGCTGGAAGAAAATTTGACCCAGATCATCATGGACTCCAAATCGACCCGCGAAATGGCCATCAAGCTCGACAACATGGGCCAGGCGATCCGCGCCAGCCGACAACTGCACGTCTCCCCTTCCCTGTCGGAAGCAGCAGAGCAATAGCCAAAACGCCCAAAAGAAAAGAGGTTTCCCCTGATGCAAGCCAACCAGGTCAGGCAATTTGTAGAACGCTACCTCGCGGCTTTTTCCGCACACATCGTCGAAACCCATCCGGATTACTTGACAGTCAAACTTCCGGTTGAGGTGGACAAGGATATTGGCAACCGTCCGTTTTACTGGAGTTGGGTCGAAAAAATGAATCTGGCTTACCAGCCGCTCGTGCTCACCTTTGCGTTTCATCCGGACCGGATGCCGGACGGACTGAGGGTCGAGCATCTGCATCTGGGCGCAATGCGCATGCAGCAAATTTTTGCCTCCGCGAAAAAGCACGGGCGCTTTTTATGCATGTACGAGAAAAATACCGCTTCCCTGCCGGGCACAGGCAAGCGCCGCTCCACGCCGCTCGTTCCCTGGCTCGGGCTCAACCTGAAAGTATCGCTCATCTGCGACAAGCGTCGCGACATCATGCTCTATCTCGGGATCAACCTGCACCAGCCGCGCCTTGTGCACGATTTTGCCTCATTCTTGTTTCAGCTGCCGCTCTCCCCAACGATCCCGGATTACTTTTACACCCTCGACCGGAAGCTGTCTGTGGAAGAGGCAGTGGAGCTGGCAAAGCAGGAGGTCGATGCTGTCATCGCGCAGGAAGATCAGCAGTGGGCCATGGAAGCGCGGGCACGTTTGACGGAGGAACTGGACATACTGGCTGCCTACTACGAAGAGCTTGCCCGGCGCGAGCCCCCCGCAGAGCAGGACAAAAGCGAATCTGTGGAGGCGGCAGATACCCCCGCAGAGAAAGCCCCCATCCCGTTGCCTGTACGCGCGACAGTCCAAGCCCGCGAGCCGGTTGTCGAAGTGAAGCAATCACTTGACGAATACCGCTCGTCCGGCGGGCGAATCCTCGACTTTTTGCGTGCCAATAGCATTCAGGAGACACCCCGTGAGGAAATCAATCAGGAGGAATGGAAAAAAAGCACGCCGGAAGAAGAAAAACAGCGCCGGATGGACGAACTGCGCTGGCAGTACGAGCCGCGGATTGAGGTGCATTTTATCAACGGCGGACTGTTTTACTTGCACTCCACTCCGCCTGCCGGAAAAGCGCATCCGGCAAAAACGATGCGCCATCTCCCCGCATCCAGGCGAATGATGTAAAAGATCAGCGAGAAGAAGTGCCGGGACAGTGACAAGTTGCAACAAATCTTTTTGTCACAGCTGGTTACAATAGGAATAAGCTTAGCCTGTACAAAAGGTGGTGCATGTTTGTGACCAGACGATTCCTCCCCCTGCTCGGGGTACTTATGTCTTTTGCGTTGCTCGCCTGGCCAGTCCAGGCAGAAGAAGAGACGGGCTGGAACCAAAAGTTTCACGCCCAAATCCAGACGTGGATGAACGAGCTTGCCACCCGTGATCCGCAATTCAAGGAGTGGCAACAAGCCGATACAGACGTGCAAACACTTGGCCCCAATCAACGCCAGTGGCTGGTCAGCATCAAAAAAGCAGACAAACAGGTCGGGTACCTGGTCGTAGGAGAAGAAGCCGAAACGTTTGCCCAACCAAAATTCGTGCTATTGGAATACGGGGTCGGAGAATACATCTTGTTCGACGACGCTTTTGCCCCGCGGGAAATTGCCGCAGAACCCGTCTACGACGGATTTGCTTCCCACTGGCTGGTCACTCGGCAGTCCTCGGCTCAACTGGTAAACGCCAAGACTGGTGAAGTGTACCCGGCTTCCTTTACCGCAAGCGAGCCGGATTTTCACAGCCTGTCCGCGCAAAGTCTCGTCCCGACCGGACAGCGGCTGACAGGGACGCGCATCCTGCAGCGGACGCAAAAAGATCCGTTTGACCAGATTGGCTGGGTCAGCCAGTTGCACAGGGACAACGCGATTACGTGGCCGCAGTTGTGGCAGCAGGAAAACGATGCTTCGGTAACGCTGACCGTTCCCTTGTACCACTCCCAAGTGCTTGCACCGTTCGTCGTCGGCTCGCTCCATTTATGGAACGATCAATACGCTTACGTGGGGGTATGGGACGAAGGTCTTCGCTTTGTCCCCTACACGTATGCGTACAAGGTCGGTACCTTTCACGTAGCGCGTCAGCCGCAAAGCTGAACCATCGTTTTCCGCAAAAAACAAGCTCTCCTGCCTGTCGATGGCGGAGAGCCTGTTTTTTTGCTGGGCTGCGTTCGCATGTCCACGCGAGAACGCAGCCTTGGCTTTTTCGATCAACGATGATCGGTCGGGGAAAGGCGCTCGTGCACGGCATGAAAAACCTCATCGGCCGTCATTCCCTCTGCATTGATAATTGGTGCACCTGTAATCGTCTTGTTCTGATCGCCCAAAACGTTTATATCCTGCCCCGTAATCACAATCGCATCGACGACCTGTTGCCAGTTTCCCAAATCAACCACATCATAGCCGTTGTCACTCAGCATTTTGCGAATCTGGGAAAGGGATTTTTCTACCGCTACTCTTGCCATACGCACCGCACCCTCCGTCCGCTTATCATGGTAGGATTACTTGCGCCACAACAGCCGAAGCGACATAGGGATTGCCCCGAACCAGCGTGTCGACCAAGGCTCACGCGGAGCCTTCCGCTGACGCCGTTCATCTTTTGGTGTCTCCATGTACTGGACAAACAATTTCGTCAGGTACTTCAAATACTCTTGAAAGGACATCGCACGTGACCTCCTTCGTACTCGCAGATACACGCCGTCTTTTCCTTCCGGCAATGGCGCTGTCCTTTTTATTGTTGCCCGTCTTCTGCGCTTTCAACCACCTGCGCCCGAATTTCGTCCACGACTGCCCGCAGACTTTTTCCGGTTGTATCCACCTGGATCGGGGCAAAATCGTACGCGCCTGCGCGTTCCGCCAAGAGCGTTCTCACACGTTCTGCCACCCCTCCGGCCAGCAACGGGCGCGAGGTGTCGTTTTCCAGTCGTCTGATTAATTCTTCCTCGCTGGCATGAAGCGCAATCACTGTTCCTTTTGCCAGCATGACCTCGACGTTTTGCCTGCGCAGGACAGCTCCTCCGCCTGTCGTCAACACTTGCGGGCCATTGTCCAGAAGCTGTGACAGCAGGCGGGACTCCAGATCGCGAAAATACGCCTCCCCGTGCCGGGCGAACAGCTCCGGGATGGAGCAGCCCGCTTCTTCGATGATGGCATGGTCCAGGTCGTTGTGGGCAATGCCCAGGGAATCAGCAAGCGCAACTCCGACCGTTGTCTTTCCGGTTCCCATAAAGCCGACGAGAATCAGGTTTTTCATTTTGTTTCCGCCCCCTTTCCACTCGCTTTTCGCGTTTGAATTTTTACGGTTTTTTCGGCTGGATCGTAGTCAGTTGCCAATTCGAATACGTCTGCGAAAAACGATAGCGGCACCATGGTGCGCTCCTTGATTTCCCTCAGCGGATGACCAAGGTCGAGCTTTTGCCCGTCGCGGATGGCGAAGCGCTCCCGCTCCTTCACCAACACTTCCCGGCCATAGCCTTTTACGCGAATCATCTGCTCTTTCTCGTCCCAACTGATGACAAGCCCCATTTTTTCCCCGAGTTCGCGCAGCGGCAAATACACCGTACCGCCCGTGGCTCTGGCCGGGATAGACGGATAAAAGCTCATGTTGTTGATGATCGTCGTAATATAAGGCTCTAGCTGCACCTTGCTCAGACCGTCGCGATGCGGTCTTTTCGTCGCGTTCACGAAGTATTTCGCTTCGCCGCGCAGCGTTTGTCCCAGCGCCTGGTCGAGATGCTCGGCCCCGATCACACTGCCGTGGTAATTTTGCTGTACGCGATGAAGAAAACGCTTGTACGCTTCATCGCCGATCTGCCTGCGCAGATGGTCAAACAGCAAGGCTCCCTTGGAATACCACGTCCAATGGAATTCTTCTTCGGTCGCAAATTTTTGCAACGGCTTGTCCAGCCAGCCGTTGGGGTAGCGCTCCTGCAGCCGGCGGACGTCGCGTTTGTACTCGTCGAGCAGCGTAGACGCCGACTGTGCCCCGTACCGATTTTGCAAGTAATGGTACACGCTCACCTCTACAAGCCCTTCGTCGAGCCAGCCGTGGGCGGCTTCCAGCGTCGCCACGCTGTTGTACCACCACAAATGGGCGATTTCATGCGGCAGCCAGTGATCGATCAGATTGCGCTGGTACATGTCGCGCTTGAAAATGGCGAGATTGGCGTACTCCATCGCATATGTCGTGCCGGGTGCTGTCTCGGCAATCGCAACGTGCGGGTACGGAAGCGGCCCGTACCAGTCGTTGTATGTAGGAAACACCGCTTCGGCAATCGTCTTGATCCGCTGGATGTTGCCTTTGTCCACAGAGGCGATGTCGACAGTCAGGTTCGGCCCGATCTGGATGGTTTCCACATGGTACAACGGGCTGCCGACCAGGGCGAAATTCAGCAGCTTTTTGCCTTGATAGTGGATGAGCTGCTTGCTGCCCTCGATTGCCTTTGCGCTGCCTTTGCCCCACGAACTGACCCAGTTGTAGCCCTTCGGGGAGACAAAGGAGACATCGTAATCCGCGTAGTGGTAAACAAACGGATCGCCAAAATCTACACGCTGCGGCGGGTCGTACCATTTTCCTTGCTGGTTTTGCGCGCCGAGCATCGGATACCACGTTGTCAGCGTCCAGATGTCGTCCTTGACCCCAAAGCGCGTTCCTCTTCGCGGCACCGGATTTTCAAACTCGATCGCGAGCGCCCCGCGCATTTCCGCGCCCAGCGGATTTGCCAGCTTGACCATGGACAGTCCGCGTTCAAACGCGAGCGGCTTGTCCTTGTAGCGGATCGATTTGACCGTCATTTTGTTCCACAGGTAATCATAGACGTACAGGCGCAAATCCGGCGTCTGCGGATTGTCAAATTCAATCGTCATCTTTCCCTTGATTTTTGCCTCGGATGTATGTAATTCGGCCTGGATCCTGTAAACAGGATGGAGATCCTTCACATAGGATGGCAGCGGCGGATCGTATGAAAAAGGATCGGCTCCGGTTTGCCCGGCCACCGTCGTTTGGCCTGTCTGCACGAATTTGATAATCTCTGGCCAGTAGCTGATGATGCCGATGGAGCCAAACAGGACCAGAATGGTTGCACATACCAGTAAACTCGTTTTTTGCAATGTCTTCATGACAGCCCCCAGAAATCGCTCGGCTGCAAGCGTCATTTTTGTTCCATTGTAGCAAATAACAACCAGTTGTGAGTAGAAAATCAGGAGATTATGTAGAGAAATTGCCTTTTTTGTCAATCTGTCCGCCATGTTCGCCGCAAAGAAAAAGCCGCCCACTGCCTGCAGCCTGGGCGAACGGCGCATTTCCTACCATGTTTCATAGATGATCGTTCCTGTCTGGCTCAAATCGTAGCCGCCCACTGCTTCCAGTTCTTTTTGAAAAGCAGCGGATCGCAGGATGTCGAGGACAGCAGTGAGCAATGTCTCATTTTCCTTTGTTTTGAGCATCACGAGATCGTACCTCTCCTTGACCATCGGAACGAATTCTACACCGACCAGGCGGGCTGCCTTTTCGATTCCGACGCCGACATCTGCTTCCTTGCGGGCAACCACTCCCGCCAGCGCAAGATGACTCGTCTCCTCGTGCTCGTAGCCGTTCACGTCAAGCCCTGCAATATTCGCCAGCCGAAGCTGCTCCTCAAGCAGCGTGCGTGCTCCCGAGCCTTTCTCGCGGTTGACGATCCGCACCCCCGGCTTGGCCAGGTCCGCCCAGGACAAAATCTGTTTGGGATTGCCTGCCTGCACGTAAAAGCCGGCCCAACGCGCCAGCATGTTGACGACGAGGAAGCGATGCCCGGTCAGGATGCGGCGAACGTATGGCACGTTGTACTCCATCGTCTCTCCGTCAAACAAGTGGGTACTGACAATATCAGCCTTGCCTGCGTACATGGCCACCAGGCTGTTCAGCGAGCCGCTGCAGGAGCGCAACGGCCTAAGCGGCAGTTCGCGCTTTTCCAGATGGCTGGCGAGCAAGTCAAGACTGACATCCTGCCCGCTGATAATGACGTGGCGCAGCGCGGAAGGCATCGTCTGCCCTGTTGTCGGCAAGGCTTGTCCTTGCATGGAATGAGCGGAAGCTTCACCCTGCGCCTGACGATACCCGCCTTTTGCCCGTGCCTTGTACGCCTCCAGATCGCTTTCGTCCACACGCATCTGCCTGCCGACACGATACGCAGGCAGCTCGCCTTTTTTAATCAGATCGTAGACGGTCAGCTTCGAGATGCGCAAAATCTTCGCAATCTCTTCTGTTGTATACGATTTTTCGTGGGTCATGTCTGGCCTCCGCTCGTTTCTTTCTTTTCATTTTCTTTTAATTATCGGAAAATCGCAATTGATAATTCGCAATAAAATACTATAATTCATTATATCCAGATATAACTAATTATAATTAAATATAACGAGTGGAGGGCAATCTGATGAAAAAACGATGGCTGGCCTTATGCGCAGCATTCACCCTGTTGCTCGGAGCATGCTCGACGGCACAGACAACTCCGCAGGCAACTGAATCTGCCCGGACAGAAAAGACCAAGCTGATGGTTTCCGCAGCGGCAAGCTTGACTGACGCCTTGAACGAGCTGAAAGCGTCTTTTGAGGCAGAATATCCCGAAACGACCCTCACTTTCATCTTCGGCAGCTCGGGAAAACTGGCTACCCAGATTGCGCAAGGCGCCCCTTCCGACGTCTTCCTGTCTGCCAGCCAAAAGGACATGGACGGGCTGGAAGAGAAGCAGTTGATCGTCAAAGAGACGCGCCAGGATTTTACTGGAAACGCGCTCGTGCTCATCGCGGGCAAAGACAGTACGCTCGCCATCCCTTCCTTTGCAGACCTGGACAAACCGGAAATCAAGTACATCGCAGTCGGTGAGCCAAAAACCGTGCCCGCTGGCCGCTATGCAAAAGAAACGCTCGATACGCTCAAGCTGTGGGATACCTTGTCTGGCCGGATGGTTTTTGCCAGTGACGTTCGCCAGGTGCTGACCTTCGTCGAGTCAGGCAACGCCGATGTCGGTATCGTCTATTCCAGCGATGCCGCGATCTCCAAAGAAGTGAAGGTGCTCGCGACAGCCAGCCCGGAGTGGCACAAGCCGATCGTTTATCCGGGTGCGGTCGTCAGCAACTCGAAGCATCCGGATGCGGCAAAAGCTTTCCTTGCCTACTTGACAACCGACAAAGGAAAAGCGATCTTACAGAAGTACGGATTCCAATAAGAATGGGGAGGTGGCTAGCGTGATGGAAACCAGTTTGACACCGTTGATGCTCTCCTTGAAGGTGGCTGCGCTATCCACCTCCTTTGTGTTTGTACTCGGCATGCTCGGCGCGCGCTGGATGACGCAAAAGGAGTTTTGGGGCAAAAACGTGCTGGAGTCGTTTTTCCTGCTCCCGCTCGTCCTGCCGCCGACTGTCGTTGGCTTCGGCTTGCTGCTCTTGTTCGGAAAAAACGGCTTTTTGGGCCAACTGCTCGCCCAATGGTTTGACATCCAGGTCATTTTCACGCTGACGGGCGCTGTCATCGCTTCCATCGTCGTCTCGTTTCCGCTGATGTACCAGAGCGCCGTCGCCGCTTTCAGCGGAGTGGATCGCCGCCTGGAAAATGCCGCACGGACGATGGGGGCTTCCGAATGGCGGGTGTTCTGGACGGTTGCTTTTCCGCTTGCCTGGCCGGGGCTGTTGGCAGGGCTTGTCCTGTCCTTTGCCCGCGGTTTGGGTGAGTTTGGCGCCACGCTGATGCTCGCCGGCTACATACCCGGAAAAACCGACACCATCCCTGTCGCCATCTACTTTGCCGTAGAGGCCGGGCAAATGGAAAAAGCGCTGTTTTGGGTCGTCATCATCGTGTCGCTCGGGATGGGCACCACGCTCTGGCTCAACTGGTGGACTCGCCGCAATGTACGCAGCTACGCCAATCAAAAGTAAGGGAGGGGAAGTCAGCATGCTCTCGGTTACGATTCAAAAACGTTTGCCCGATTTTTTGCTCGACGTCTCCTTTTCCACCGGGCAGGAGATTGTCGTCCTCTTCGGTCCATCCGGCTCGGGGAAAACGACCATCCTGAACTGTATAGCCGGACTCGTCCATCCTGACGAGGGGGAAATTGTACTGAATGGCAGAACGTTTTACAGGCAGGGGCAAAAACCGCTCCCCGTGCAAAAGCGCAATGTCGGCTACCTGTTTCAGGAGTACGCGCTGTTTCCGCACATGACGGTCGGCCAAAACATCCGCTACGGTTTGAAGACGGGCAACGCGCTGCATCTGGAGCCGCTGTTGTCCACAGTCGGAATCGTTCACCTGCTGGAAAAGTACCCGCATCAGCTATCCGGCGGACAAAAGCAGCGGGTCGCCCTCGTCCGCGCCCTGGCCACCGAGCCGGATCTTTTGCTTCTGGACGAACCGCTCTCCGCGCTGGACGCGGATACGCGCAGACAGTGCCAGGATGAGCTGCTCCGGCTCCATGACATGTGGCGCATTCCGTTTCTGCTTGTCACCCACGACCGGGAAGAAGCGGAAAGGCTGGGAGATACGATTCTGCTTCTGGAAAACGGCAATCTTGTCGACGGCGACAAACCAAAAAGCCATACAACGACGTCCTCATCCTGACTAACTCGGATTTTGACGTTGCCGTATGGCTTTTTCATGCGGATTCCCTGTTCTGCGGCAAGCTTAGCGCGCGCTGATCGGCTCGATCTTCACGTCGTTTTGCTTCGCCCACTTGTGCAGTTCACCCAAAAACTGCAAAATATCGTGACTTTCGTGATGAACGCAAAGCGTATCGGCCGCAAGCTCGATGTGTTGGCCGTTCACGGTCTTGACCCGTTGCTTCAGGACGAGCTGGCGCGTCTGCTCCATCTGTTCTTCCTTGCTGATGAGCACACTGCCCTCCAGCTCCCGGGGTGCCAGACGCCCATTCGGCAAGTACGCCCGATCGGCAAACACTTCCTCGGCCACCTGCAGCCCGTGCTCCAGTCCCGCCTCGACCAGCTTGCTGCCGGACAGAGCGTACAGGATCAGCTCTTCGTCGATGTCGGCTACCGCCTGTACCACCGCCTCGGCAAGCTCCGGCCGCTCCGCCGCTTCGTTGTACAGCGCTCCGTGCAACTTGACATGGTGCAGTTCGCCGCCGAGCGCCCGCGTCATGCCGGACAGCGCCGCCACCTGATACAGCACCAGCTCATACACCTCGTTGACGGACAAGTTCATCGAGCGCCGCCCGAAGCCTTGCACATCCGGATAACCGGGGTGCGCTCCGATTTTTACGTCGTGCTTGAGTGCCGCTTCAATCGTTCTGCAGATGAGATGCGGATCACCTGCGTGCATGCCGCAAGCAATGTTGACGGAGGTGATCCATTTCATAATCCCCAAGTCCTCTGATTGTCGTCCCCTGCTGTAGCCCTCGGCCATGTCGCAGTTAATGTCCAGATGAATCATGTATGTATTCCCCCACCTTTCCTCTCATGCATCTATGTACGCTTGCTGAAAACGCAATCATTGGCATTGTTTCTGATGTTTTCCTTTCTCTAGCATACCATGTACGGTGACTGAGCAAAAGGAAAAAAGCTGCCGAAAACTGGCAGCTTGGTGAACAAATTACGTCGAACCTACAGTCGCTGGACTGCTCTCTTCTGCCATCAGTGTTTCTGCCAGCGCCATCACTTGATTTTTTTCCTGCTTGTAGTCGTACTCTTTCGCCTTGTCCGGTCTTGCGTTGTTGTACTCCACCGGAATTTCGTGACGATGGGAACGCTCGATTTTGGTCACGAAATGCAGCTTCTCCATGATGCGGATCGTTTCATCGAAAGCGTTCGCATCAACGTACATCGACACGTAATTTAACCGTTTGGAGATGTAATGAATGGTGCCAAATTTGCGTAAATTTTTGGCCGCGCGCGTGTTTTTTACCCATACGGCAACTCCCAAACGTCGTTCTCTCATTGTAAGCCGTTTGTCTCCTTTCCCATCATGGTATAATCACCTGTATAAGCCTGTTACAGAAAGGAACTGTGGTCATTCATGCTGGCTACATTTTACCGACGCTTCGAGAATGCTTTGCACCAGGAAGGCATCGTGACAAAAAGCGGTTGGCGCACCCACGCCGGCCAACGCTTCTTTTATGTAAGCAGCACGCTCCCCGCTTCCATCCTGACCGAACGGCTCGTGGAAACGGGAGAGCGGCTGACCACCCATACCAGGCTAAAACCCGAATGCATTTACGTTCGCTCCGCCGACGACCAGCACGTGTACCGCTTTCGCTTTCTGGTCCCCAGTGAAAAGCAGTTTTGCTGCGGCAACCTGTGCGAAGACTGTTTTCTCTTGCGGGAAAAATCGCCGCCGCAAAGCTAGGGCTCGCTTGCGGATCAGGACGACTTTTTCACACTGCACCCGCAGCTTCCGCCCGTGCCGCAGCCGCTTCCTTGCACTTCGAGAAACGGATTGTTGCTCGGCACCTTGATCGTGTCGGAGACAGAATGGGCGATCGTTTTGCTGACCTGGTAGAGCAGCTCATCGAGCGCGTCCTCTGCCCGCTTGAAGGCTTGCACGGAATCCCGCAGCTCGATCGTCCGCTTCAGTTCGCGAACTTCTTTTGATATATGGTTGTAATCGGGATGGTACTTCCCGAACCGTTGGACATCCTCGTACTGTTCTTTTTTCTTTTCGAACAGCAACAGGAGGCGCTGCACTTCCTCATCTGCCTCCATTCGCCGCTTGGCCTCCAGGTATTCCAAGACCTCGCGCGACTGGTTAATCATCGTGGACAGCTCGTGCGACTCCATAATCAGCTGTGCCATGTCTACAGTCTCTACTGCTTCCATAGAGCGAGACCCCCTTTCACACTAAAGGCATAAAGCTTTTAGTCCTCCCTGATTGTACCACGATCCACACCCTTAGTACAGATAGTCAGGCACGACAATGCGCACTCGGCTGATCTCGTCAAGCCTGTAGGGGCGCTTTCCATGCGGCCCGCTGATGGTGACGAGCCAGTAGCCCATTTCCAGCTTGACGTCGACGGGCAGGCCGCGCAGCTTGTCCTGGTTTGTGAGCTGAACATCCACCTCCAGTTGAAGTTCGGCCGCCCGTTTCAGCAAATCGCGCAGCGACTGCGGATGATACGATTGGAAGTGCTGCGTCCACATCTTCGGAAGCGTCGCCAATTGCGGCATGGCCTCGCTCTGTGCAGGAAACGTATTTTCGATCGCGTACCCGTCCCACGGACGCTCAATGACAAGCAGCCCTCTGCCGGACTGGCGCTCGTCCTCGTTCGTTTCCTGCACTTTTGCAGACTCCGTGTGCATGAGCACATGCGGCTCGTAGCCGTAATGCCGGAGCAGCTCGACCAGCTGCCTTTTTTGCGCGAGCGGGATGAAAAACTCCGTCGGCGAAAGCACATGCTGCAAAAAGGGCTGAAAGTCGGGAATTTGCCGCCATTCCTCAACAAATCCGGCATGTGCGGTCCTGACGCGGAAAAACGGCTCCAACTGTATTTGCGTCGCCGTCTTGGCCCAATGCCCGATGATTTCCATAAGGCTCTCCGGCAATGGATGGGCGCAGCCGACGCGCAGCTTTTCTACGACCAGCTCTTCGCTGCCGCCGGAAGCCAAATACTGTTGCAGCAGCCTCGCCTGCAGTTCGCCGCGAATGAGCTCGCCGTCAAAACGCAGCTGGCAAAACTCGCTGATCTCCCACACATCCCGCAACGGGACGAGCGGCGGAATCGTAAGCGCTCCCGTCGGATCCACAAACCAGCCTTCCTCCTGAGTCAGGTGCGGCAAGCTGTTCCACCGCCAGAAAAGGCGCTTTTGCTCATCTGCTCCCAGTTGCACCCACCCAAGCCCGAGCAGCACGTGAAGCCACTGCTCCACAAGCAGCCTGTCCGCCTCTTGCGGCAAGGCAAAGCCCGCTGTCTCTAGCATGCGCAATTGGCTGTCAACACAACACCATTGATCGAGTGGAACCTGTCTCATCATCTGGGCAAACGCATCCCACCAATCTCCGTGCGGCAAAAGCTGCTCACAAACGAGCTGATACAGCTCCTCCCACCGCTCCGGCGCCGACTTGTTCAGCCAGCGCTTGATCTGCAAGGAATCCGTCACCATGCTCTTTTCCTCGCGCACCACAAGCCCGAGCCGAAACGCGAGGTCGAGAACGATTGTCAGCGCAAGCCCTTCCCTTGGCTCTTTGTCCAGCGGGGAAAGGGTAACGCCCTGCACATGTTCATCTGTGATCGACAGCAAGGGAACCATTTTTTGCATGACGCGGCGGTGAATGCTTCCTTTTTGCGTCACAGGCACCTGATTGTCCCGGATGTACAACAGAAGCCCAAAAAGATCCAGATGTATCCCCCTGCCGGCTGATATATAATAAGGGAGCGTTTTGGGCAAGGAAACATACGCCCTGGATACGTCCGGCAGCAGTTGCAGCGTCAACTGCTCACGAACTTCCTGCGGCATCACATAGCCGATTTCACTCCACATTTTGCGTACAGTCAAAATCAGTCCCAGTCGGCGTAGCTTCGTCAGCCCGACGGACAAGTGCCTGTGCTCTTTTGCCGTTTCGCGTTCCCAGGAACGCTTGCTGAAAAAACCTCTCGCCGCCTTGGTAATGAACAGCTTGATGACCGTTCGTTCCAGCTCATCCGCCTGTGCCCACACCTGCTGCAAAAAGCGGGAATCCGCCAGCCTGGACGCCAGATCCTGCTCTTCTTGTTCCATGCAAAACCGCTTTTGTTGTTCGTTCAGAATCGCTTGTCGCGTTGCATCGGACAGGTATTCCAGCGAATCCTTCACACGCACTCCTGTCACCTCAGTTTTTATGATCTCATCACGATTACTTTTGCCAAATGGAGGGAGAATGATGATGAATATATTCCCTGGCTTGTTGCTCGCTGCTTCGCTCTGTGTCACTGGCGCTTCGTCCATGTCTCTACCACATCCTACCGCATCTGCGCCCGCAGGAAAAGAGGTGGCCCCGTCCGCTGTGGAGGCTGTTCCATACGAGGCTGTCGCCGCTCCGTATCCGCCTGCGGTCACAGAAGCGCTGAAAAAAGTGCGAAAAAGCGGCGGACATACCGTCGTGCGCGCCAACGGCAAAGCGTATGTGGTGATTGGCGCCGGACAAAAACCGACCGGCGGTTATCGCATTGTCACCGATCAGGTCAAACGGACAGGCCCGCACGCCTTTACCGTTCGCGTCCATGTGCAGCCGCCTGCTCCGGGCGCATTGAAAACACAAGCAATTTCGTACCCGACGCTCGTCATCGCCTTGCCAGACCAGCAGGCAAAAGTGAGCGTGCAGATACGCTAGCCGTTTTTGTACACGATAAAAGCCGACATGGCGAGTGCCAGCCAATGGCGCTTCCCTGTCGGCTTTTTCTATGGAATCCAATCGAATTTGACAACAATCAAGGATTGACCTCGATGCTGAAGCGCTCGGATACCCCGTATGATTCATGGTTATTGTGAGCCAGCTCAACCGTGATCTCGTGCTTGCCACTCGGTATGTCTTTTACGACATAGGTTGGTTCAAACACTTTTGCGATCTTTTTCCCATCCAGGTACAGGTGAACGTGACCTTCGCCGTGCTTGTTTTCCTTCCCCATGTTTTCCAGGGAAAACTGGAAGTTCGTCACGGCCAGCTTGAGCTGCAGGTCATCCTGCTCAAGCAAGTACGTGACTTTGAGTGTAGGCGCTTCCTGATGCGCCTCTGCCTGTTCGACAGCTACGTTCGTCTGCGCATCGTCCTTGGAGTAGACGAACCACTCGACAACCGCAGCAATCGCGATCAGCAGGAACAAACGGAATAGCAATCGTTTGGTTTTCACCGGGACGGCTCCTTTCCAAATTCAGTCATCCCACATTGTGCCCGATTGCTCCCGTTCTCATTCACGCTGCTGCAAGGCTCCCCGCCTGGTGTCCATACATAATCCTTCCTTCCCGCGCAAAAAGTAACCCATATACCACATGGTTTGCGGGAGGTCATCGGTTCGTGATGAGCACACAAAACGGCACGCTTTCCATCTTTGCGCTGGGAGGCGTCTATGAAATCGGCAAAAACATGTACGGCATTCAGTATGGCGACGACATTGTCCTGATCGACTGCGGCTCCAAGTTTCCCGATGAGAGCTTTTTGGGTATTGACTTAATCATACCCGACATTACCTATTTGCTGGAAAACCGCGACAAAGTACGCGCCCTGATCGTCACACACGGGCACGAGGACCACATCGGGGGCATCCCGTATTTTCTCAAGCAACTGAACGTCCCCGTCTACGGCACGCGCCTGACACTCGGGCTGATTGAAATCAAGCTGAAAGAGCACGGCTTGCTGCAGCAGGCAGAGCTTGTGCAAATCGACCGCAACTCCAGGATCGCCCTCGGCGCGATGACGGCCAGCTTTTTTCAGACGAACCACAGCATTCCTGATTGCCTTGGCGTCGTTTTCGATACACCGGAAGGCAAAGTGGTACATACCGGGGATTTCAAGTTTGATTTGACCCCCGTTCACAAACAGACGCCCGATTTGCACAAAATGGCCGCGATCGGGCAAAGCGGCGTGCTCGTCCTGCTGTCGGAAAGCACGAATGCCGAGCGCCCTGGCTTCACTCCTTCGGAAAAGCTGGTCGGCGACCATCTGCGCGAGGCGTTTGCCCGGGCCAAACGGAAAATTTTCGTCTCCACCTTCGCCTCCAATGTGTATCGGCTGCAACAGGTCATTGATGCTGCCCATCTGAACAACCGCGTCCTGGTGCTGCTTGGACGCAGCATGGTCAACGTCGTCCGGATCGCCCAGGAGCAAGGCTATCTGCACATTCCGGAAGGCATGCTGGTCGATACAGAAGAAGCAAACGAACTTCCGCCGGAACGCGTCGCCATTTTGTGCACGGGAAGCCAGGGGGAGCCGATGGCCGCTTTGGCCCGGTTATCGACAGGAGGATTTCGCAGCATCAAGGTAGAGGCGGGCGACACGGTTATCCTCAGCGCCTCGCCGATTCCCGGCAATGAGCGAAATGTAGCGCGGATCGTCGACAATTTGTTCATTCTCGGGGCACACGTAATCTATGGCTCGGGCACGGGCATGCACGTCTCCGGCCACGGCAGCCAGGAAGAACTGAAGCTGATGCTGACGTTGATGAAGCCGAAATTTTTCATCCCGATACACGGCGAGTACCGGATGCTGCACCAGCACCGTCTGCTTGCCGAACAACTCGGCATGGAGCCGGACGCGATTTTTCTCATCAATAACGGCGACGTGGTGGACTTCAAGGATGGCGCCGCCGTACAGGAACGAACCATTCAGGCCGGAAATACGCTGGTTGACGGCTTTGGCATCGGCGACGTCGGCACAGTCATTTTGCGCGACCGCAAGCATCTGTCTGAGGACGGCATTCTCGTCGTGGTCGTTACGCGCGACAAAACAGACGGCAAAATCATTTCCGGTCCTGACCTCATCTCACGCGGGTTTGTTTACGGCCCTGATTCGGAAGGGCTGATTGACGAGGCGACACAGATCGCAGCAGCCGCACTTGAAGGTTTGCAGGGCGAGAGAATCACCCAGTGGAATCGCTTGAAGCAAGCGCTGCGCGAGTCAATCGGGCGGTTTTTGTACGCGAAAACAAAGCGCAGGCCGATGATTTTGCCGATCATTATGGAGGTGTAACACAAAAAGAGAGCGCCAAGGCTCTCTTTTTGCTTGAAAGGATGGGCGGCCCGTTAAAAAATCGTCTTGCGGCCCTGATCTTCCTTCAAAATTTCCACCGCTTCCCGGAAGCGCAACGAGTGGACGATTTCCCGCTCGCGCAAAAACTTCAGGCTGTCCTGCAGGTCGACGTCGTCCGTCATGTCAATCAGCCATTGGTACGTGGCCCGCGCTTTTTCCTCTGCGGCAATATCCTCATACAAATCTGCAATCGGATCGCCCTTGGCGGCAATATAGGCTGCTGTCCACGGCACCCCTTCCGCATTGTGGTAAAAAAGCGCCCGGTCATGGTTGGCGTAATGCCCGCCAAGCCCTGCTTCCTCCAACTCTTCGACCGTCGCGTCCTTTGTCAGTTTGTAAACCATCGTCGCGATCATTTCCAGATGGGCAAACTCTTCGGTCGCAATGTCTGTCAAAAGCCCAATGACTTTGTTCGGAATCGTGTAACGCTGGTTCATGTAGCGGAGGGCCGCTGACAGCTCGCCATCGGCACCGCCGTATTGCTCAATCAAGTATTTGGCCATTTTCACATCGCACTTGCTTACACGGACCGGGTATTGCAGCTTTTTCTCATATATCCACATCGTCTACTTCCCCCTCACACTTGCCATGGCCAAGGCTCGTCGTTCCACTGCCACGGGTATCCGGAATAACTCCGCCCGAGATTTTGCAAGGGGCCGTAATGCTTTTCGTACTCATTTGCCAAGGCCCAGCGCTTTTCTGTCAGATCGTTGAATTGCTCAATGGCGTTGCTATCGGTTGGATGCGTATCCAGATACAGATTGAGCTCAACCAGGGCAAAATCAATCGCCTGCAATTGCTCTAACAGTGCGTAATACTCTTTGCCTCGCTGATGTTCAGATGCCATGGGAACCCTCTCTTCCTGTGTAATCTTGCTGCGGATTGTACGGACCGTACAGGGACGGCCACAATGTGCCTGCCCGCAATGCCTCGGCCGGGGAATACTGAGGCAGGTCGGGACGCTGGAAGGTGATAAACAAGTTCGGAGGAACCACGTATGTTTTTACCCGGATCGGCGGACAAGGATCGAATGGGCTGACATAAGGAAACCAGGTACGTGTTTGCGCGTTCAAACAGAAAGCCTCCTCCATGTTCATATTTCTCGTTCGTCATGGATACCATATGCCGCCCACCCAGCAAGCGTGATAAGTGTCCGCATGAAAAAAAAAGAAAGCCTCTTTTCATCCAACATGCAGATGAAAAGAGGCCCATTAGATGCCTGGCGCACGTCTGGACGCGACTTCCCGCCAGACACCCTCTTATCGCTTCGGAGCGCGAAATCCGGCTGCTTGCGCCTCTTCCTCCGTTGCGAACCACATCTCAGCCTTTGTCTGCTCATAGCTGGCCGAGCCGGGGACGTGATAAATTTTTTCACCTTTGGAGTTGATATTGCCTTTGATCGCTTTGCCTTCCGGCGGCGTTTCACTGCCCGCAGATTTGGCGGGCTTTGCTTTTGTCTTGTCCGCTTCCTTGTCAGATTGCTTTTTGCCCGTGTCCTTGCTGTTTGCATCCAGGCCCCACAGACCGCGATTGGCTTCACGTGCTTCGCGCTCGGCTGCCAGGAACACGTCAGCCATGGCGACATTCGGCGGGATCGTCATGATGCGCGCGTAGCCATCCCGCACCAGCTTTTCATTGACAAACGTCCCGTCTTCCAGATACACATAAGCGAGCAGCCGCTTGTATTTGTCGTACGGCTCCACGTCAAACTTGAGTGTCACTTGTTTTCCTGTCAAAAGCTCTTTGCTGTAGTTGCTCGCTTCCTTGCCGTATGGCTCAACCGGATGGTTAGGCTTGACCGTCTCCGGCGTATCGACTCCAATCATTCTCACCTTTTCGCCGCTTGCAAGCTCAAACGTATCGCCGTCCACCACCCGTTTGACCGTAGCAGTCATTTCCCCGTTTGCCTGGGGCTGTCCCGAAGCGGTGCAGGCGACCAGCAAAAGCGCCAGAGCGAGCAAGTACGGTGCGAGTGCGATTCGTTTCATGGTTTCTTCTCCTCTTCTTCGTTGCATTGACTTTCAGGTTATCAGATTAGTAAAAGAAAGAGGGAAGGTCAATAGGCCGACAGTAAGTTCCTTGGGGCGTTTCGCCAAAGCCGAAAAAAACGACCTTCCACGAGGTCGTTTTGTCTATACGTCCAGACTTAGTCACGATCGGCGCTAAACAAGAACAGCAAAATGACCACGACGATGATGATCCACAGCAGCTCCTCGTTATCGCGATCAAAAAAGCCATCGAACAGACCCATAGTGGAGTCCTCCTTTCCTTCTCGCTACAGCCTATGCAAAAGGCTAGGCATAGGTCCATCATCGGAAGAGCCCAAAGTACAGGAATGTTCTT
The DNA here is from genome assembly GCF_003710935.1 of Brevibacillus gelatini. Lineage (GTDB taxonomy): Bacteria > Bacillota > Bacilli > Brevibacillales > Brevibacillaceae > Brevibacillus > Brevibacillus gelatini. The sequence goes on along the minus strand of NZ_RHHS01000017.1, from coordinate 132,406 downwards.
TAATTCAGCCTGGCGACAATCAGATGCGTGTACGTCGTAAGCTGTCGCGCCTTCACGGCGAACCCGAGCGCAACCAGCTCTCGCAAAAGCCTCGAACGATCGGCGTAAAAACGGTCGTCGATTTGCCTGATTGTCTCTTCCTTGCCATCCCGGACAAGCGCGGCGATATGCGCCTGTCTTGCGACTTCGTCCTCGAACATCAAATCCGCAATCACCAGACGTCCTCCGGGCTTCAGCACCCGGCGGCATTCAGCCAGAGCGAGCAGCTTCTGGTCGTCGTCGAGATGGTGCAGCGCATAGCTCGTCGCTACAAAATCAAAGCGATCCTCCAGAAAGGGAAAGGCAAAAAAGGTGCCCAGCTTCGTCTCCATCCCCGGCAGTTTGCTCCGGCAGCGTTTCAGCATTTGCGGCGACTGGTCGAAGCCGCTCATGATTGCCCCCTGAGAGACGAGACGGCTCGCGAGGTTGCCCGTGCCAGTGCCGGCGTCCAGCCCGCTTTCGCCTTTTACGGGGCCAAGCGCGGCGACGACTTCATCCAGCACCTGCCCATACGATTGATGCGCGGCATTCGGGCATTCTGACTGCCGCTGCACCCACTCGTCGTAGTCGTCTGCAATCTGGTTGAAATTCCAGCGATCCACCCAGTTGTCGCGGGTTTGCCGCAGCCGTTTGTTCGCTTCTGCCAGCTCGTACAGCTCACCAGGGTCGATCGTCTGGCTGTTGCCGATGCGCTCGATCATCGCCTCCGTCGTCTGGATGACCTTGGCCATCTCCACCCATCTCGTGTACATGAAGGAGCGCTGCAACTCCAGGTAATGCAGCAAGGTGTCTTCGTGCTCCTGCATCTGCGCGAGCAACTCACGAATATCGTCAATCGACATACCGACCTCGCGCAGCGTAATGATCGTCTGCAGCCGCCAGACATCTTCTTCCGTAAACTGGCGATACCCGGATTCATCTGCCTTCTCCGGCTTTATCAGCCCCTTTTCTTCATAATAGCGAATGGCTCTCGGCGTAATTTGCAGTCTTTGCGCCATATCCTTAATCAGCATGCGTGTCTCTCCCTGTCAACTTCTTATCGGTATCATATACCTTCCCGTTGCGTCAATGTACAGAGAAAAAAGGAAAAAGCTGCCCGTCGCGCTTTTGGGCAGCTTTTCCTGCGTACTTTTCAGTTGGGCAAGCGTTAGTGGCGGGCTGGCTCGGAAATCTCCTGGAGCGCATCGCTCGCCTCGTCGTGGTGCACCTGGCGGATCGCCATGTCAGCGAGGGCGACAATCCCGACCAGTTTGCCATTTTCCACAACAGGCAGGCGACGGATCTGGTGCTGGGCCATGATCTTCGCCGCTTCATCGACAGTCATGTCCGGTCGACCGAGAATGATGTCTTTTGTCATGACCACTTCGGTTGCCGTAGAACCTTCATGTTTTTCCGCAAGTCCGCGAATGACAATATCCCGGTCGGTGATGATCCCGATCACATCGTTCTTTTCATTGACGACCGGAATGACTCCGACGTTCCAGTCACGCATTTTGCAAGCGACTTCGTAGACGTTATCCTTAAGCGTCACCGTTGCGACATCTTTGGTCATAATCTCGCGCAGGGTGCGGTTTTCCACTTTGGCCATTTTCTTTTCCTCCTTTTCCTGATGAACGATTGTAGTGTGTCCGGTCTGCCATGTTTTCATTCGTGAGGAAAGGGCATGATAAGATCGCAAGCGAAATGGAGTTATGCATTGCGCTTCTACCAAAAACAGACTATCATTAATAAGTGAAAATCTCACCAGTTGTAGGAGGAAAAACAATGGTTATCAAGGACACTGGGCTTAGCACGAAAGAGGTCTTTTTCGCCGATCTGGAGCATTACATGAGCGAGCTTGGCTTTGATCGTGGCGCCTGGGATTACAATCACGCTACATACGATTATAAAATCCAAGATAAAGGAAACGTTTTCTACCTTCGCATTCAAGCGAACGTGATCGAAGGCAAGCTGGAAGACTCCCATGCTGTCCTGAAGCTGGAAGATCCGTACATGGGCAAACACCTTTTCCCGCACGGACTGGATTACGACTATCCAATGCCGGAATCCGTTGTGAAAACAGCAAAGCTCAAGCTGCAGATGCTCGGAGAAAAGCTGTCCTCGCACTAATTCCAAATGAGAACGTACTGCGTTACAGAGAGGCATCCCCTCTCTGTTTCACGTAGAAGGGGGTATTACCGTGAAGACTAGGGGCGTACCTGACTTCCTGCTCCTGTTTTTGACCGCCCTGATTGTCGGGTTTGGTATTACCATGGTGCTTAGCGCAAGCTCCATTTTCGCCCTGACCAGCTTCACCAGCAATGGTTGCTCCTATTGCAACGGGGACGAGCTCTATTTCGTGAAGCGGCAAATCCGCTTCCTGCTGATCGGAATCGTCTGCATGCTGGTCGCCATGAATATTCCCTTCTCCTTTTACAAGCGCAATTTTTTGCTGATTGCGTTAGGAAGCTTCATCATGCTTGTGCTCGTGTTGATTCCGGGAATCGGCGATTACACGAAAGGAGCGCGTTCGTGGTTCAAAATCGGCTCAGCCAGTCTGCAGCCCGCAGAGTTTGCCAAGCTTGGCCTGATTTTGTACCTGGCAGCGATCATGGCGAAAAAAGGAGAGGGAGTGCGCAAGCTAAAGTCAGGCTTGCTTCCCCCGCTCATGGTTACCGGTTTGTTCTTTCTCCTGATTGTGGTGCAGCCCGACCTTGGGTCTGCTGCCATTCTGCTCGGGAGCGCCTTGATCGTGATGATCTGCGGCGGTGCGAAACTCCGTCACCTGATTGGCCTTGGCGGTCCGGTCGTGACCATCGCTTTCCTCGGCTATATCGCATTGAAGCCGCATGCCTTGAGCCGCATCGACTCCTACCTCAATCCGTGGAATGATCCGAGCGGAAGCGGATACAACATCATTCAGTCGTGGATTGCCATCGCCCACGGAGGATTTTCCGGGACGGGCTTCGGGAAAAGTATTCAAAAGTATTTGTACTTGCCCGAGATGCATACCGACTTTATTTTCTCCATCATTACGGAGGAACTCGGATTTATCGGGGCAAGCCTGTTCCTGCTGGTCTACCTGCTGTTCCTGTTGCGCGGCATCCATATCTGTCTGCGCGTCAAGGACACGTTTGCCAGTCTGGCGGGAATCGGGGTCGTCAGCATGATTGGCCTGCAAGCAATCTTGAACATCGGCGGCGTTACAGGACTGATTCCGCTGACGGGCGTACCCCTTCCGTTCATCAGCTACGGCGGTTCTTCCCTGCTTGTCTGTCTGATCTCCACAGGCTTTTTACTCAGTGTATCGCGCGAGGTCAGCCGTCAAAAGCTGGAGGAGCAGCTCAAAAAGCAGCCGTACTCCATGTAATGGATCGCTTTGCACTCACCGGACAAAAAAACGGCCTGCCGTTTGCGCAGGTCGTTTTCATTTGCCAAGATCAATTGTCTCTACTCGCACGTTGACCGCTTCTACATACAGTCCGGTCATGTTTTCGACGGCTTCCTTCACCTTTTCCTGAAGCAGGTGGCACACGCGATGAATTGGCGTTCCGTAGCGCACGGATACACGCATGTCGACGACGACTCTGCCCTCTGTGATCGCTACCGTGATGCCCTTTGCCCCGCCGTTCAGCTTTTTCGCCAAGTCCTGATACAGCCCACCCGAGCGCACGGCAACCTCCGGCACTTCCTCCACGGCGACAGCTGCAATGACCGCAATCACTTGATCGGCTACTCTGATCTCACCAAGTCTTTCCGCCATCAGGGTTCCCTCCTCTTCGACCGTATCCTGTCTGTCCCCCTTTTATCTGAGTTTTCTTTCATTATAAACAACTCATGCTTGGGCTTGGAAGGGAATTTGTTTTTTTCTCTCGATTAATGTCGGAGCGGTACAATGGATGTCTAGCAATGTCAAACGATTGCCCGTGAGTGCTTGCCGCAAGACAGGCTCCAAAGCCGATTCCGCACGCACCACGTGGGAATCTGCCCCGCACGCCTTGGCCCACAGCGCAAAATCCGGGTTGTGCAGATGCACGCCAAACGGCTGAAACCCTTCCTGCTTCATTTTCAGCTCTTCCAGCCCCAGCGTCCGGTTGTTTACGACCACAATCGTAATCGCTGCCTGATGTTCGGCTGCTGTCATCAGTTCTGCGAGACTCATTTGCAGGCCGCCGTCACCTGTTACGCAGACCACTTGCCTGTCAGGAAAAGCGAGCTTGGCACTAATCGCGGCTGGCAGGGCGAAGCCCATCGTGCGCCACTTCCCGGAAAAGAGCGGCCATTGCCTGCTTGCGCGAAACACGCGATTGAACCAGATCGTGTGCTCGCCCGTATCGAGAACCACGATGGCATCGTCGGCCACTGCCTGACCTAATGTGTGCATCAACACTTCCGGCCTCACTGCTTCTTCAAGCGACTGGGACTGACTGCTCTTCGCAGGTTCCGCCAAAAACCGGGCATGCCAGCTCTCTACGCTCTTCTCCCAGGCATCGCCTGGCGTCTGCGCCTTTAAACGCTGACTCCACAACGGCAATACATCCAGCAGATCGGCCGTGACAGGCAAAAGCCGCGCATGGGCATGCATGGACGCGGCAGCATGATCGACCTGAATGATCGGCAACTGCTTCGGAATGAACTCCTGCGGAAACCAGCTTGCGCCCAAAATGACGAGCAAGTCGGCCTTCTCCAGCGCTTGCAGGGCTGCTTCGCTGCCGCCTTCGCCCAGGCCGCCGAGCACCAGCCGATGCGACTCGTCGATGGCCCCTTTTGCCCCCAGCGACAGCAAAATTCCCGCGCCCAACTGCTCCGCGAGCCGCAAACACATAGCTGCTGCGGGACGCGCTCCCGTGCCCATCAGGATCAGCGGCGCTTTGGCACGCATGATTTGCTCGGCAGCGGATTCGATTTCCATCCGGTCGCCGAGAACGCGCGGGATGCGCGGCATCTGCGGAAGCACCCCCGCTTTTGTTTTTTGGGCAAACACATCCTTGCAAATCGCCAGATGCGCCACTCCTTTTTGCTGGGCAGCCGACACAAAAGCGCGATGCAAAACCTCTCCCACGGCATCCGGGTGGCTAACCGTCGCCTGGTAGACGCTGATCGGACGGATCATGTCTTCCTGGGCGACAAACTGCTTGTAGGTGCCGCCCAGCTTGCGCGTCTCGACCTGTCCCGTAATGGCGATGACGGGAGCGCGGTCTGTATGCGCATCCGCCAGCCCGTTCAGCAAGTTGACGAAGCCGGGTCCCATCGTCGCTGTGCACACGCCCGGCTTGCCCGTCAGCTTCGCTTCTGCGCTTGCCATCATGGCTGCCGCTGCTTCGTGTCGGCATGATATGTACTGAATCTCCGTCTGTTTCCCCAATGCGTCCAACCAGGCAAAAATGCCATCCCCTGCCACGCCATAGATGCGTTTGACCCCCCACGCAGCCAGTTGCTTCGTCAAATATTGCGCCACGATCATCTTGTCGTCCTCCCTTTTTTTGTCTGTAGACATGAAAAAGTCAATGGTAGTGTGCGCAATCTCCAACATTTTACTAGGACGTTGTGTGGAAAGTTGGAGAACCTAACCATTACCAGCAGCTGATTAGCACTTCTTCTAAGGAGGGGAAAAAATGAAACAGCCTGTGAAATGGCTGATCGCACTGACAGCAATCGCGCTTGTTACCGCGATCGTGATTTCTCCCATGCGCTCCGATGCTTTCAGTCAACAGATCGTCAAGGTGGGCGCAGAGGGGAGCGACGTCCGTGAAATGCAGTACCGCCTGAAACATCTTGGATTTTATACCGGACCCGTTGACGGGATCTTCGGCTGGCGTTCGTACTGGGCGCTGCGCAACTTTCAGTACGAGTTCGGGCTGCCTGTAGACGGCGTGCTCGGAGCAAAAACGAAAGTGAAGCTCTACAATGCCACGAAAAACTACAAGCCGACTGCCGCAGACCTCGGCGTGTCGCCATCCGCTCCCAGCACACCCGCGCCGGACAAAGCGAACAAACAAACGTACCACACCGCCAACGTGTCGGCTAACGACATCAAGTTGATGGCAAACGCGGTATACGGGGAAGCCCGTGGCGAACCGTACATCGGGCAAGTAGCGGTTGCCGCGGTCATTTTGAACCGGACGAAAAACCCTGCCTTCCCGAACACGCCCGCAGGGGTGATCTTCGAACCACGTGCTTTTACCGCTGTTGCAGACGGGCAAATTTGGCTGGAGCCAAACGAGCAGTCCAAAAAGGCGGTCAACGACGCCTTGAAAGGCTGGGACCCGACCGGAGGGGCGATCTACTACTTCAACCCGGATACGGCTACATCCGGCTGGATCTGGAGTCGTCCGCAAATCAAAAAGATCGGCCGACATATTTTCTGCCGATAAGCTGGGCAAAAAAGAACAGGCACAACAGTCGAGCGGACTGCGTGCCTGTTTCCGTTTTCCTGTCAGATAGGACGCTGGGATTGCATAAGCTGCGCCATTTTGACGAACCGTTCTTCCGATTCCGTCGTGCCGCATACCCCGCATTGAATCATGTACGATTCGCCCTTGTACGGCTGGTGAAACACATCCAGTTCGTCGCTTTGCAGCTGCTGGACGACTTCTCCCGTTTGCGGGTCAAGCCGTATGTAGCGCGGAACTTGCTCAATGACGGTAAAACGCATCCGGTTGGACTTGCAGGTGGGACACAACAAAGGCTTGGTCATAAAAGCACCTCCCTGTCTTCTTTCACCGTTTAGTTTTTGCCTGGGGAGGAACTCTATACCTGCGTCCTGGTTTCGCGGCGAGCGCCAACTTTTTGGTACAAAAAGGAAGGGTTTGTTGGTATGATTCAATAGGTAGGTAAGGAATGATTATTTGCCATTTGAGGTGATCGGATGAATTTACGACTCTTTTTTTCTCTCGTCGGGGCGTCTGTGCTCCTGGCGGCTTTTGCGCACTACTTTACCGATAACGAATTCTTCCAATTTGCCACATCGGCCCTGGCGATCATCTTTCTCGCAGCCTGGCTCGGCAAATCGACGGAAAGCGTGGCCCACTATGCCGGAGACCGGATTGGCGGCTTTTTAAATGCCACCTTTGGCAACGCCGCCGAGCTGATTATCGCCTTTTTCCTCGTCAAGGAAGGGTTGTTCGACATGGTCAAGGCGTCGATCACCGGAGCGATTATCGGCAACATGCTGCTGGTGCTCGGGTTAAGCGTGCTGTTGGGCGGACTGAAGTACAAGGAGCAAAACTTCAACAGCAGGCTCGCTGGTCACAATGCCTCGCTGATGACGCTGGCGATTGTCGCGCTGTTTATTCCTGCTGTTTTCATGCGGGAGCTTGCGCCCGTCAAAATTGAGACGCTGAGCATCGTCATCGCGATATTGCTGATCGTCGCCTACATCCTTTGGCTGATTTTCTCCATGATTACGCACAGCGACTTTTTGTCCGACATCGAGCCGCATGAAAGCGAAGCAGTCTGGTCCAAAGGCGTATCGATTGTGATGCTCGCTGTCTCCACCGTGTTTGTGGCGGTCGTATCGGAATGGCTCGTCCACGGCGTTCAGCATGTGTCGCACTCGCTCGGCTGGTCGGAGCTGTTCGTCGGTGCGTTCGTCATCGCCATCATCGGGAACGCCGCGGAACACAGTGCTGCGCTCCTGCTCGCCATGAAAGGACGCATCGGAGCTGCCGTCGAGATCGCCATCGGCTCTAGCTTGCAGATTGCCCTGTTCGTTGCGCCCACACTCGTCCTGGTCAGCCTGCTGCTCGGCAATCCGATGGACATCGTGTTCACGCCATTTGAATTGGCTGCGATCGGCGTTGCGACCTTCATTACGATTTCCATTACCAAGGACGGTGCCACCAACTGGTTTGAAGGCGTTCTTTTGCTGACCGTCTACATCATTCTCGGAACCGCCTTCTTCTTCGCCTGAGAGAAGGTGTTTTGGGAAAAAGGGAAAAGGAGTGCTGCGGCAGCCGTTGCCGTGGCACTCCTTTTTTGTTGCTACCAGATGCCGAGCATCTGCATGAAGACAAGCACAATCGCCAGAGGCGACACGTATTTGAGCAGCAAGAGCCAGATGACGAACAGACGCTTGCCGAGCGGCGACTGGTTGGCGCGCAGCTCTTCCATCAGCACCTCTCTTTTCATTTTCAGCGGCACAAAAATGGCAATCAGCAAAGCGCCGAGCGGCAACAGAATGTTGCTGACGAGGAAATCGAATGCGTCGAAGATCGACTTCCCAAACACCGTCACATCGCTTAAGACGCCAAACGAGAGAGCAGACGGCACGCCGACCAGGAAAATGAAGAAACCGATCATCCAGGACAGACGCTTTCTTTTGTCTTCCTCCCCTTTTGCCAGGGAAGCGACGATGATCTCCAGCATGGAAAAAGCGGAAGTCAACGTGGCAAACAGGAACAAGGCCAGGAAAATGAACAGGAAAAACCCGCCCAGCGCAATCTTTTCAAAGACAGAAGGCAGCACGATAAACAGCAGGCCAGGGCCAGCCGTAGGCTCCAGGCCGAACGAGAAGACGGCCGGGAAAATCGCCAGTCCGGCGAACAGGGAAACGAGCAGGTTCAGGCTGACAATCGAGCCTGCGGAACGCACCAGGCTTTCGTTTTTCGCCAAATACGAGCTGTACGTCACCATCACCGATACGCCGACACTGAGCGAGAAAAACGACTGGCCCAGCGCGTACAGGATCGCTTCGGCACTCAGCTTGGAAAAGTCAGGACGGAGGAAAAACGAAACGCCTTCCATCGCCCCCGGCAATGTCAGAGAGCGAACCATCAGGACGAGGAACAAAATAAACAAGGCCGGCATCATATATTTGTTGGCCGACTCGATCCCGCTCTGCACACCGCGGGCTACCACCCAGGCCGTAATCAGCATGAACACAAACTGCGCAGCAACGGCGCCCACCGGAGCCGAGATGATCTCGCCGAAAAGCTGCTCATACTGGCCCCCCAACAGTTGCCCTGACAAGCCATGCACCAGGTAGGTGAGAATCCAGCCTCCTACTACACTGTAAAAGGACAGGAGCAAAAAGCAGGTCACGACGCCAAGCCGGCCGACCCAATGCCACATCGTCCCCGGTGCAATCGCGCGATAGGCGCTGATCGCTTCCTTTTGCGTGCTGCGGCCTATCGTAAACTCGCCAAGCAACAGCGGCAACCCGATGACGAGCGTAAAGATCAGGAACAGGCAAAAAAACGCGCCGCCCCCGCTCGTCCCTACCATATACGGAAATTTCCAGATCGCTCCCAAGCCAATGGCGGAGCCTGCTGCAGCCAAAATAAAGCCCAGTCGGCTCGTCCACTGTTCTGCTTGATTTTTCATCCACATTCACTCCTAACGTTACATATTGTGCTTTAAACAAGAAAAACTCGCCCCCCAAAAGGGACGAGTTGTTTGTTTCTCGCGGTACCACCCTAGTTAGACATCGCCTTTTTTGCAAAGACATGTCTCTCCTCGTCATTGGTAACGGGTATGACCCGGACTCTCCTACTTGCGGCGCCTTGCGTTCAGAGGTCAGCTCCAGAGGGAATTCTACGAAGGCTCACCTGCGGCTGCTCTCAGTCTATGGCAGCACTTCCCTGTCAGGCAGCATATTTCGTATACTGGTCTCTATCGCAGCTATTTTCGTATGGAAATGTGGTAGTCGAACATAAAAAAACCCGTCCAAAAAAGGGACGAGTCTGTTCGCGGTACCACCCTGATTAAGCACCAGAAGCCATCATGCTCCCGGCACTTCACTTGCTCATCGTTAACGGAAATGACCCGTTTCCTCCTACTTGGCTCTGCCGTTCAAAGGGCTGCTCCGGAGGGAATTCCACGGTTTGCGCTTCAAAGCTGCTTGCAGTCCGGGGCAGCTTCTCCCTGTCAAGCGGCGTGTTCCGCGTACTGGTCTCCGTCATCGCATTTTGCTTATATGGAATACTTGACTATTAATTTAATATATACGGTACAAATAGGCAAGACTTTTCTGCAAAAAAACGAAAAGCGAGGATATTCGCCGCTCTCCTCGCCTTACTTTTGATTAAACAGTTCATGGAGGGTCGCCAGCTTGCGTTCCAATGAACCCATGATTTCACGACCAATTTCTTCTCCGATCAGTCCGAGGCGAACCGCATACTCTACTTCCCGAGAAAGCCCGAACATTTGTGTATCAAGCACTTCTTCATACAGCGGGCACTGCGGCATGGTCAGGTTTTCCATCTGTACATCGATGAGCTTGTAAATCTTGTCTGCGTCCGCTTTTAGCAGTGCTAGCGCTTTCTGTTCCAAATCTGGAACTTTCATTTCTGTCAAAACCTATCCCTCCGTTTGCCTCCATCCTTAACATACATAGTACGCGATTCTGGGCTATTTGAAAAGGGGAGAAGCTTTATCAACTGCAAGAAGCTAAAAGATACCAAGATTCCATTCCTTTGCGAGTAACGCAAGCAGCTTGACTCCCGCAACCGAGTTTCCTTTCTCATCCAGAGCAGGACCAAAGACACCGATTCCCATCCGCTGCGGAACTGCAGCCAAGATCCCTCCGGCTACTCCGCTTTTTGCAGGAATTCCGACATCAATGGCAAATTCTCCGGAGGCGTTGTACATGCCGCAAGTCACCATAAACGTTTTGCAGATGCGCGCAACCTCTTGCGGAATTACTCGCTCACCCGTCTGCGGAATCACGCCGTCGGCAGCAAGCACCATGCCTACTCTTGCTACCTCTTTGGCCGTGACCTCAATCGCGCAATGCCGGAAGTACAAGTCAAGCGTCTCTTCCACATCTGTCTTAAGAACCCCGCTGTCCTTCAAAAACCAGGCGAGCGCCCGGTTGCGGGCAGCCGTTCGTTTTTCCGAGCCGTACACCGCTTCGTTGATGGACAGACCGGGATTTCCCGTCATCTGGCGCAGCAGGTCGAGCACCGCATTCAGACGCTGCTCTACACTGTTGCCCTGAATCATTCCGGCAACGGCAATCGCTCCGGCATTAATCATCGGATTGAGCGGCTTGTGCGGCTTGATCGTCTCCAGCTTGATAATCGAATTGAAGGGGTCCCCTGTCGGCTCCTTGCCTACCCGCTCAAATACATGCTTCTGTCCGTTCTGGCACAACGCCACGATCAGCGAGCAAATTTTGGAGATGCTTTGCAACGTAAAGGGAACATCGGCGTCTCCCGCCGACAAAATCGTCCCGTCGGGCAGGCACACGGCAGCCCCCAGCAAGTGCGGATCTACTTTTGCCAGTTCGGGAATATACCCCGCCACCTGGCCCTCTCCTGTAAAATCGCTGGCCGCTCTCACTGCCTGGGCCAGTTGAATCGATGCTCGCCCGATGTTCATCTGCTATCCCCTCTGTCCATATTCACGATGTATATGAATAAATTGTAGATTTGAATCCGGTGCCTGTCAAATTGTGGGGATCGCTCCCTTAGCCAAGCGGCCTACTCCGTAATGGCCCGTTTCAGCCGTTCCATCGCCTCTTCGACGACAGAGTGCGGGCAGGCAAAATTGATCCGCTGAAACCCTTCCCCTTCCTGTCCGAAGGTGACGCCGTCATGAAAGCCAAGCTTTGCCTTTTCGCGAAGCAGACGGTTCAGCTCCGGCTGCTTCAGGCCCAAACGCCGAAAATCGATCCAGCCAAGGTAGGTAGCTTGCGGCACAGGCATTTTGACGTCCGGTACGTGCTCAGCCAGATAGCGGTGGATATACGCCGCATTTTGCTGCAAGTACGCAAGCAATTCGTTGAGCCACGGTTCCCCGTGCCGATAGGCTGCGATTGTCGCTTCCATCCCGAACAGATTCAGGTTTTCGCAGCCCATTTTGGAAGCGGTCACAGTAAAATCACGCAGCAACTGCCTGTTCTCCGTCAGGATGTATGACGTAAACAGCCCGGCCAGGTTGAACGTTTTCGATGCTGCCAAAAACGTCACGCTCTGTCTGGCCAGCTCCGGTGCAAGCGAGTAATAAGGCGTGTGGCTGCCTTTTTCGTAGACGAGATCGGCGTGAATTTCGTCGGAAACGACAATGACTCCATGTTCGACGCACAAGGCTCCGAGCCGCTCCAGCTCCTGTCTCGTCCACACTCTGCCGACCGGATTGTGCGGGCTGCACAAAAGCATCAGCTTCACCGCAGGGTCGCTCAATTTTTCCGCCAAGTCGTCCCAGTCCATCTCGTAGTGGCCGTCCCGCTCGCGCAACGAACTGCGCACCACTTGCCGCCCCCGGTTTTCCACGGCATGAAAAAACGGATAATACACCGGTGTCTGAACCAGGACACGCTCCCCTGGAGATGTATATGCCTCAATCGCTACATGGATGCCAGGAATGACCCCGGGGATGCCTGCCATCCAGCTTGTCTCCACCTCGACGCCAAACCGTTTGCGAATCCACTCCTGCAAGCTCTCAAAAAAAGCGGCACTTTTCAGCGGGTAGCCGTAGATCGGGTGCGCCGCCCGCTTCACGATCGCTTCCGTCACTTCCGGAGGGCAGGCAAAATCCATGTCGGCTACCCACATGGGCAGCATCCCTTCTCCGTTCACCTTCGGATTGTCAATGTCCCACTTCACGCAGTCCGTTCCTTTGCGCTCGATTCTCGTCTCAAAGTCGTACATGGTTTCCCTCCCGCAATCTCGTAAGCTGCCGCCAAACAGTTCGTCCCGTTTCCGCTTGTTTCTGCTGTCCGGTTCCATGTCATGCCAAGCGGTTCTTTCTATGTCCAGCATACCCCCTTCTATCGTGATTGTCCAAGAATTTGCCTGCTTTTTTCCCAAAAAAGCCGCGTCGAAGTCAACGACTCGAACATTTCGTTCCTTTGCATCGTTTGCCCGATCACGAGCTGGTATAGTAAAATGCTAGTGCTAGATGATGCTGAAAGATTACGGAGGTATGCTTCATGTCTGATGTTATCGTGTTCAAAGGGGCAGTCACGTACCCGATCACTTTGGACCCGACTGTCTGGGTGTTCGACGAGCGCAAGTTTGATTTGAACACGTATACGGGCGAAGAGGACCCGTCCTCGTCCAAGCAGATGCAATATTTGCAAGGAACAGGGATGCAATGGGACAAGGAACTGAAAGAAGGCGCCCAACTGCCATCCGAGCGCAAAAGCCTGGCAGAAGAGCGCCAAGTGCTGGACGGGGACTACGGGATGCGGCTTGATCCGTTTATCACGAACGCGGCACCACTGCCAGAAGCGACACACGTCCGGCTGCATCGGGAAAACGCGGACCCGATCGTCCTGCCGATTTCCGAGGCGAGACGGGCGATCCTGCAGTTTGCCAAAGCCGGCAAGCCGATCAAGGAAGACGGCCCGGTGTACTTTTACTTGCCGGAAGCCTTGCTGAAAAAAGAAGCGCCGATTACCGGAATCACTGCGCTGGAGTTTTTCACGGCCTGATTGCGACAGAAAAAGCCATCCTCCAACAGAACAGCCCCTTCGCCTTGTCAGGAGAATCAGACAATCGCGGATGCTGTTCATTGCCAAAGGATGGCTTTTTATCATTTGGTTCTTTTGTGTGTTGTTCTTATGTTCTTAGGCACTGACCAGTGTGATGCCGATGTTGCGCGTCTGTATCTCTGCGCGAAGCAATTCAATAAAAGCGGGATCTAGTTGAAGGTCGACAGCACGATGATATACTTCTATCAGCATCTGGTCACTCAAGTATTTCACCCTTGGTCACCCCCATCCTCTTGTATGCGTTCATTGTAGCAGATGAGAGAATGCCGAACAACCGTTCTGATTATCCACAAACGCTGTGGAAATGCTGTGAGTAACCTGTGTGTAGTTTGTGCGTAACAAAGAAAAACACTGCTGTACGTATGTGGATATTTCTTCCACTTTTATCCACAACTGGTCGAATTTTGTCGAACGATTGTCACACCCTTTTCACCGCTTCGCAGACATGCAAAAACAGCCCTCCGGGATGGAAGGCTGCTTTGTCTTCATTAGGCGTTTGCTGTTTCGGTAACGTGCAGCACTTGCTTGACGCGCTCAATCGCCCAATCGAGATCCTCTTTGCTGATGACGAGCGGAGGTGCAAAACGGATGGTCGTTTCATGCGTTTCCTTGCACAGAAGCCCCAGCTCTTTCAGTTTCTCGCAGTAAGGACGTGCAGCAGTCGTCAGCTCCAGCCCGATGAACAGGCCGCGGCCGCGAATTTCCTTGATGATCGGGTTTTTGATTTCTTTCAGTTTATTGATAAAATACGTGCCCAGTTCCTGGGAGCGCTGTACAAGACCTTCGTCGATGAGAACGTCCATCGCCGCTACGGCTACTGCGCAGCCGAGCGGGTTTCCGCCGAAGGTAGAGCCGTGGGAGCCTGGTTCAAACACGCCAAGGATTTCTCTGTCCGCAGCTACTGCGGAGATCGGGAACACCCCGCCGCCGAGCGCTTTCCCCATGATGTACATGTCTGGCTTGACATCTTCCCAGTCGCTGGCGAACAGTTTGCCTGTACGTCCGAATCCGGTCTGGATTTCGTCGCACACGAGCAGAACGTTGTTTGCTTTACATACTTCCTGTGCTTGCTTCAGGAAGCCCTCTTGCGGAATAATGATGCCCGCTTCGCCCTGAATCGGTTCGAGCATGAACGCTGCAGTATTTGGCGTGATCGCTTGCTTCAGCGCCTCGATGTCGCCGTAAGGAATGATTTTGAAGCCAGGCGTGAACGGTCCGAATCCGCGTCTGTACTCCTCTGCGGAAGAGAAGGAAGTAACGGTTACGGTGCGGCCGTGGAAGTTGCCTTCACATACGATGATTTCCGCCTGGTTTTCCGGTACTTTTTTCACGTCGTAAGCCCAGCGGCGAACAGCTTTGATAGCGGTTTCCACTGCTTCCGCGCCCGTATTCATCGGCAAGATCATCTCTTTGCCTGTAAGTGCGGACAACTTTTCGTAAAATTCACCAAGCTGATCGTTGTAAAAAGCGCGGGAGGTCAGCGTTACTTTGTCTGCCTGATCTTTCAGCGCCTGAATAATACGCGGATGGCGGTGTCCCTGGTTCAGAGCGGAGTACGCGCTCAGCATATCCAAATATTTGTTGCCTTCCGGGTCTTCTACCCATACGCCTTCTGCCTTGGAGATGACGATTGGTAGTGGATGGTAGTTGTGTGCGCCGTATTTTTCGGTTTGTTCAATGACAACTTTTGTTTTCGTCATGCTGATAGCCTCCTTCGAGTTCACTTGCCAATTATACCTAGCAAGAATGATGCCAATGTAAAAAACAAGGGAAATGTCAGGGAACGGTCGATCTTGAGCAAAAATATTTTGCAGATGCTTCCAAAAATATTTTGCAGGTGCATAAGTATTTTGCACACCATTCATTGTATGATATGATACTTCACGAAGAAAGGCTGGTGACTCTATAGATGTCGTCTTCAAGGCAAAAATACCCGCTCGACACGCTGCTTCGCATCTACGAGCATATCCTGGACAGAATGAACGAGGGCGTCCACGTGATTGACGCTACCGGAACGACGATCGTGTACAACCAGAAGATGACCGAGCTGGAGTCGATGGCAAGACAGGACGTCCTGCACAAGCCGCTGTCAGAGGTGTTCCAGTTCCACAGCGGACAGGAGAGCACGCTGCTCACCTGCCTCAGGACAGGAAACAGCATACGGAATACGCGACAAACGTATTTCAACGACAAGCAAAAAGAAATCACGACCATCAACAATACGTACCCGATCATCGAGAACGGCCAGATCATCGGCGCAATGGAGATTGCCAACGACGTGACCAAAATGGAGCGACTCATCCGGGAAAATCTGCTGACAAAAAACGGGTCCCGCTATACCTTTGACCAGATCATCGGAAAAAGCGCACCGATCCTCGATGTGATCGAAAACGCCAAACGGGCGGCGCGCACCTCGTCCTCTGTCCTTGTCGTCGGCGAGACGGGGGCTGGCAAGGAACTGTTCGTGCAAAGCATTCACAATGCCAGTCTGCGCTCATCCGGTCCGCTCATCTCGCAAAACTGCGCGGCGCTTCCTGACAGCCTGATTGAAGGCTTGCTGTTTGGCACAGCGCGCGGCGCTTTTACCGGAGCGGTGGAAAGACCGGGCTTGTTTGAGCAGGCAGAGGGCGGTACGCTTTTTCTCGATGAAATCAACTCGCTTAGTATGCCTCTCCAGGCAAAATTGTTGCGTGCCCTGCAGGAGAAGTCGATCAGGCGCATCGGGGATACGAAGGATCGGGCGATTGATGTGCGTATCATCGCGGCCATCAACGAAGACCCAGTCGAAGCCATCGCCAATTCTCACCTGAGAAAAGACTTGTACTACCGCCTTGGCGTCGTCACCCTTTTCCTGCCTCCGCTACGCGAGCGCAAGGAAGACATCCCGCTGCTCGTCTCACATTTTATTGAAAAATACAATGAGCTGTTTCAAATGGAAGTGACAGGTGTCGCGAGCGACGTCATGCAATTTTTCCAGGAGCACGACTGGCCGGGCAACGTCAGGGAGTTGCAGCATCTGATCGAAGGGGCGATGAATTTGATGGTGGACGAGACAACGATCCGCTACGAGCACTTGCCGCTGCACTTTTTGCGCCGCTCCCCTGCCAACGTCGAAAGGATCGAGCAAGCACCTTCCCGCTCTCTCCCGTTTATTGAGGAAGGCAAATCGTTGAAGGAAACGATGCAGGAGTTTGAGACGGCTTACATTCATCACGTCGTAGACCGCTACAACGGCAATATCTCGCGCGCCGCCAAGGAGCTGCAAATCAGTCGGCAAAGCTTGCAGTATCGCCTGCGCAAATTGGGAATCAGGGGCTGAGCAGCTTGTTCTTTTTAGCCAACGCCAAAATTCTTGGCATTTTTTAAAAATTTTTGCACACTTACGCCCAATTTCTTTGCACTCCTTCCCTATCTACTACCTGTCATAGAAGTTTTGCTGGCGCTGACAATATTGGTATCATTCTTGCAAAGCATATTGCACGCCTGAAAACGCATTCATCAAATCAATATTTCTCGCGTGAAGGAGAGGGATTTATGACACCTAGCAGCAATGAACAGAACAATCAACTAAAACGCAGTATGAGCAGTAGGCACCTCTTCATGATTTCTCTTGGAGGCGTGATCGGGACCGGACTGTTTCTCGGCTCCGGGTATACGTTAAGCCAGGCTGGCCCAGTCGGTACGATTCTTTCCTTTCTGGTCGGCGGCTTTATCATGTACCTGACGATGCTTTGCCTGGGTGAGCTGACAGTAGCGATGCCTGTGGCCGGTTCGTTCCAAACCTACATGACCCGTTTCGTTAGTCCTGCCCTTGGCTTTGGAGTCGGCTGGCTGTATTGGCTGGGCTGGGCAGTAACTGTTGCCCTGGAGCTTTTGTCTTCCGGTCTGTTGATGCAGCGCTGGTTCCCGGACTCTCCGGTCTGGATGTGGTGCGCCGTCTTCGGTGTTCTTCTGTTCCTGTTGAATGCGCTTTCTGCCCGTGCGTTCGGTGAATCCGAATTTTGGTTCTCCAGCATCAAGGTAAGCGCCATCATCCTGTTTATCATTTTGGGTGGAGCAGCTATGTTTGGCCTGATTGAAATGAAAGATGGACAACCTGCTCCGATGTTTTCCAACTTCACCAACAGTCCGCTGCTCCCATTTGGGATTACCGGCCTGTTGATGACAATGATTACAGTGAACTTCTCCTTCCAGGGTACGGAGCTGATCGGGATCGCTGCCGGTGAGAGCAAGGAACCGGAAAAAACGATTCCGAAGTCCATTCGCACTACCGTTTGGCGCACACTTGTCTTCTTCATTTTGGCCATTACCGTCGTCGCAGGGATGATCCCTTACCAACAGGCTGGCGTGATCGAAAGTCCGTTTGTCGTCGTATTTGACAGCATCGGTATCCCTTTTGCAGCAGACATCATGAACTTCGTCGTATTGACTGCGCTTTTGTCTGTGGCAAACTCCGGCTTGTACGCCGCAACACGGATGCTCTATTCCCTGTCTAACGAGAACATGGCATCCCGCAAGCTTGCAGTCGTCAATCGCAAAGGAATTCCGATGAATGCGCTGATTATTACGTTTGCCATCTCTCTGCTGTCGCTTTTGTCCGGCATTTTCGCCGAAGATACCGTGTTCATGGTGCTTCTGTCCATCGCCGGCCTGGGCGCGCAAATTGGCTGGATCTCCATCTCCGCTTCCCAGCTCGCTTTCCGTCGTCACTATCTGAAAAATGGCGGCAAGCTGGAAGACTTGAAGTTCCGTACGCCGCTTTATCCGGTGCTTCCGCTGGTTTCCCTGATTTTGAACCTGACTGTGCTTGTGAGTCTCGCTTTTGATCCGGAGCAGCGAATCGCTCTGTACTGCGGCATTCCGTTCATGCTGGGTGCAATCCTGATCTACCATCTGCGCTTCAAAAACAATCGGGAGCCGCAGGCGGAAAACAATTTGGGCACGTACCCGAAAGCAAACAACATGTAAGAAAAAAAGAAAAGCTTGCTCTCCTGATGAAGGAAGGCAAGCTTTTCTCCTTATGATCGTGATTTTTCGAGAATGCTACAAGGAGATTTGTACAATTTCCGTAATGACTACCATGGCAAAGACGGCAAATCCAAGGGAACTCGTCACCAGCAACATCCGTTTCAGCTTCTTCATATCTTCCATTTCAGATTCCCTCACTTTCATAGCGCCCATGATTATCGTTTCTACCGTTATATACGCACCACCCATGGAAAATGTTTCAATTTGCGCCCAATAACATTTCGCCTTTTCTCGTCAAAAAGCTCACGACTGTGCGATTTTTGTCAAATCGTTGCCGAGCTTGAACGTATCTTGCTCCATCAGATGGAGCATCCAGGCCACCAGCACGCCTACAGCCAGGCAGATCGTCCACGGCAACCATGCCGCCTGCAGCTGCAATCCGATGTCGTACACCCAGCCGCCTGCGATCTGGCCGAGCGAACCGCCGATGGCAATCGAGTATCCATTGAAGCCGTAATACGCTCCTACCAAATCTTTTGGCGCAAAACGCGGAACGACATCTACCAGGTTCGGCACCGCGATCATCGTGCCCAGCGCAAACAGGAAGACGTCGATGAGCAGCATCCACAGCGAACCGGCAAAGGTAAACAAAAACAGCCCCACGCCCATGACCAGCGTGCCAATGCCGATCAAGGTCAGGCGATGCGGGTATCCTTCCAGCCATTGCGTCACCTTCATCTGGAACAAAATGACGAACAAGGACATCGCCGACAGGACAATCCCCACAGAAGCTTTGCTGTGTGTCACATGCTCCACGAGCAATGGTATGGTCAAAAATACTTGCATATTCAAGTAGTAATAGCCCATCAGGATGATCGTAAAGCGGACAAAGCGCCTGTCCCGCATCACAGTGAACATGCTCTCCCAAATATTGTGCCTGGTATTCGTGGCACGAATCGGGGACAGAAAAAAGAAGGAGACGAGCGCGTTCAAGCCAAAGATCGCTCCGGCAAACAGCGACAAGTAGGTAAAATCAACGGCCGAAAGTGCGGTGCCGACGATTTGCGAGCCGACTACCGCAATATTGCCGAGCACATTGCGAAAGGCAAACACTTCTTTCCGGATCGAATCCGGCGTCAAAATCGCAAACGCTGCCGAGCCAGCCGGGTCAAACAATGCCCCGCCCAGGCCGGACAAAATCGCTGCGATGAAAAAATGCCACGTCTCTGTACAGAAGGCGAACATCGCGAACCCGACAGCCCGTACGGCCATGCCGAGAACCATCGCCCCCTTGTAGCCAAAGGCATCGGCCATGACTCCGCCCAGAAACGCAAAGCCTTGCTGGGAAAACTGCCGCACGCTGAGCACGAGTCCCGCCATCGCCAGCGTCCAGCCAATACTGCCCGTCAAGTACAGGGTCAGATACGGAATCAGGGCATAAAAACCAAGGTTCATCATAAATGATGTCGCCAAGAGCAGCTTGACGGAAAACGGTGTCTCTTTCCACATTTCCCTCTTCATTTAATTCCCCTCGCTCTCCCGCTATCTCTCACAATTTTGGGGATACCCCCAGCTTAAAGAGCAAGGTATAATTTGGGAAACGAACGTTTTTGTATATAGTTATCAAATATTTAGATAAGAGGGAAACACACGCTATGGACTTTGAACAACTGCGCGCCTTCTACACGTTGGCACAGACAAAAAACTTCACCAAGGCTGCGGAAATGCTCCATCTTGTCCAGTCTACGGTGACGATGCGAATTAAGCAACTGGAAGAAAAAGTAGGAAAGCCGCTTTTCATCCGTGACAAGCGAAGTGTGGAAATTACCCAGGCGGGTTTGACGCTTCTGCCGTATGCCGAAAGAATCCTCAAGCTGTCCCAGGAGGCACTCAACGAAGTCGCTTCTTTGCAGCCATATGAAGATTACCTGTCCATCGGCAGTCTGAACGCCATCTGGACCTCAACCCTCGAACCGATCTTGAAAGAGTATCATTACCGTTACCCGCAAATTGCCATCAGCACCAAAACCGGGCATTCCTCTGCCGTTATCCAATATTTGCTCGACAACGTCATTCAGATCGGGATTGTGTATGTACCGCCTTCTTTGCCGAACTTCGAAGTCATTCCCACCTGGGATGATGAAATCGTCCTGGTCTGCTGTCCACAGAGCAGCATCGCCCAGGCGACTCACGTAGACTCGCGCGAGCTTCGCAACCTGCCGCTGATCTACATGAACTGGGGATCGCCCTTCAACGAATGGATCAGACAGACGCTGCCGCGCAACTACGTGCCCAAGCTGACCGTCGACAAAGCGGAACTGGCGATCGATCTGATTAAGGAGGGGCTGGGCGTCAGCCTGCTGACCCGCTCCACAGTCAAGGCGGAGCTGGCAGCCGGAACGCTCAAGGAACTGCCGATTACAGGCAACAAGCCTCCCAAACGATCGGCCTATATCGTCCTGCCGAAAGACAAAAAAAATAAACCCAGCGTGGAAAAATGGCTGAGTCTGATGAGTGAACTCGGTTATTCGACCAGCTAGGAAATCTGGCGCGTTTGCGGTATGGGGTCGACGATTGTCTCTCGTCTCCCCAGCCTTCTTTCATAGCCCCAGCGAACGAGAAAATACCAGCACATCGACAGGCAAAATCCCGTGAGCACGTCGCTCAAAAAATGCACCCCTAGATAGACGCGGCTTGCTGCAAGCAATAGGCAGACGATGAGCGCAACAGGCTGCACATACGCCGCCCAGCTTCTCTCCTGATACCAGCGAGCGATCACGAGGGCGAGCATGAGGTAAAAGCACGGAGCGATCATGGCGTGGCCGCTTGGGAACGAAAACGACCCCGGCAGCTCCACCAGATTGATGCCAGCAGGCCGCGGACGGGCAAACATTAGCTTCAACAGCTCGTTCGCGACCTCGCTCACGCCCAATGCCAGCAGGATGACGACCGCTTCCAGTTTGTGCCCTTTGATGAACAAGGCTGCGATTACAACGATACCAAGCGGTGCGAGAAACGTTGCGTTGCCCAAAGTCGTGAGTAGCGAAAAAAAGCCCGTAGCGGCATCCGAACGGAGTTCTGCGACCAGCGCAAATGCCGCCTGATCCATCCCCGCTGCCTGACCTGCTATGTACCGGCGCATCATCCAGGCGCCAAGCACCGCAAAGACGATGCTGAAAACAAGCAACCCCCTGTTTTTATCCCTCATGCGTTTCTCCTCTCTCCAACAGCGAGCGCAGCGCAGCCGCAAAGCGTTGGTCATCTTCGCGCGTACGCGCCGCAGGTCCGCGCGTTCTTCCTCCGCCGCGGCGATAGCGGGCTTTTTCGTTTCGCTCTTCCAGATGAAAGGCAATCCGCTCCGGCTCAAAGACGAAACCGTGCGGCGTCAGCGGCTGTGCCTTTTTGCCTAATATGAGCGCGGCCAGCCCAATATCCTGCGTTACGACCACATCGCCCGGACGGGTTTCGTTGGCGAGCTTCATATCGACCGCCTGCGGCCCGGCATCTACCGTTACGTGATGTTCAGAGCCGATCTGATGATTGTAGCTGGCAAAGGTCTGGCAGAGCCACCCGTATTCCTTGCACAGCTCCTGCGCGATGGCCAGCGCCTGGCGCGGGCAGGCATCGGCATCAATGAGGACACGTCCTTTTTGCATTTGCCACTTCCTTTCATGCGCTTTTCTCTCCCCGCACTGCTCCATTTTTGGTATGATGGAACAGGAGAGGAGTGAGTTCACCTTTGCGCAATTACTTTGTTTACGATGAACGATTAGGCATTCGCCTTCCTGCATTGGATATGCCGTGGGAGGCATATTCACATACGGAACGAGCCGACATTTTGATGGAATGGGAAGAAATTCGCGCGACCATCCCCGATCAGATCCAACGGGTGGAAGCCGTCATCATCGAAAAGACAAAACAGATGGCCGAAGAGGAAAATTTCGCGCGTTCTTGTGAACTGAACAGCGAGATTCATGAACTGGCGAGCATCATTAATGATCTTAATATATGGTTTCGCGTCCAGCAAGACCATGACACCAAAGCACACCAATAATCGTTGCGATGAAGCGCGTACGAAGAAAGCTCCGCGGCTGCCACGGAGCTTTCTTCGTACGCGCTGACTATTTCTTTTTGTTCCGCTTGCGCCCGATTTCCAGCGCCATCAGACCGGAGACGTGCGGAGCAGCCATAGAGGTGCCGTTCAGCTTTTTAAACTGATTCCCGGGCCAGGTCGATAAAATTTCCACGCCAGGCGCCTTCATGTCTGCCCCTTTGCCGCGTGCGCTAAAAGACGCCAGTCTGCCAGACTGATCGATGGCGCTTACCCCCATGACGTTTTTATACCTGGCCGGATACTCGACCGCTCCCCCGCTGTTTCCTGCCGAAGCGACCATGACGATGCCGCGCTCGTGCGCCTTTTCCACCGCGCGCGCCAACGCCTCGCTGTACGCTGGCATGCCAAAGCTCATGTTGATAACATCCATTTGATTGGCGATTGACCATTGCAAAGCCTGCAAGATCGTTGACAGCGATGCTTTGCCTTCGTGGTCAAAGGCGCGAACGTCATACAAATCGGCCTCAGGAGACACACCGACAATCCCGCGCTGGTTCATCTCCGCCACAATGATCCCGGCCACATGCGTGCCGTGCCCGTTTTGCTTGCCGCGCACAAAATGGACGCCCCCTTTGATGCGGCCCTTCAAGTCAAAATGATCGCGGGAGATTCCCGTGTCAATGACAGCGACCTTCACACCCTCTCCCTTGCCTTTTCGCCACAGCCGCTCGGCTCCGACATAACGAACGCCCCACGGGATTTCCTCTTCGCCCTCTGGCATTGCCTCTGTCTTTGCGTGTACGCTTACCGTCACATTCTCCTCGACCATCGCCTGATACCTGCGAAAATGCTCGCAGAACTGCTCATATATGTTGTCCTTGATGCACAGGCATGACCATTCATCGTAGCATCGCCAAGGCAGTCTTTCCGTTTTGGTCGTCACTTTTTTCTGCAAATCGCTCAGGATTTCACGAATCGGCATCCCCCGTTGAAAGCTGATGATTTTCAACCCATTAGCCTCCTGTCATGCATGGCGTTGCCACATCCTATGTCACATCCGCCTGTGTCTGCGTGGGCATTTGTACAGTGTCCGGCAAAATAGGCGAGTGGCCCGGTCGATCTGTCCAACCGAACAGGAGGCTTCTCCCATATATTTGCAAAGGGCAGACGCAAATGATATTCGTTAGAGGAGTGAATGCTGTATGGCAGCAAAAGGCAAGAAGCCAAGCGACCTTCTGAAAAAAATCAACAAAAAGAGCAAGAAAAAGTGGAAAATGGACGATATTAAGTCACTGGCTAAGGGGATTACGAAAAAAGATTTGAAGGATGACAAAAAGCTTGGCGACCTGATTAAAAAGATCAGCAAGGCTGTAGGGGTCAAACTGTCCGACAAGCAGATTTCAAGCGTCAAAAAGCAGGTTCATGAAAAGCTCGGCTGACACAGCCGATCCATCATCTACAGCAAAAAGGGAGAGCCGCTACGCTCTCCCTCTTGCTATTGCCAACCTGTACAGGCGACTTGTTACCCTATTAGTCGCAAGCGCAACCAACGATTGTCAGCAATACGAACAACACCAAAATCAAAGCAAAATCGTCGAATCCTCCGTTGAACAGACTCATACGCTTTCCCTCCTTTGTCAGCAACTAATCATAATGTATGTGCGAATAGCCAAACGTGATTGGACGTCCGCCCATACCGTGCCCATTTCTTGCTGCACGTGTAGTTGCTGTGAGGAAAAGCGGCATCCGCTTCAACTCGCCCGACGCTCGATTGGCTCCAGCAAGCCGTACTGCTTTTTCATAACAGATTGCCAAAATGGAATTGTCCTCTGGATCATCGGCCCAGTCAGCAAGGCGATCAGCACTGTCCCGATGGAGACGGGTCCGCCCAAAGCTGCACCTGCAATCAAGACCGTCACTTCAATAATCAGCCGAACCTTCTGAATGCTCCAGCCGAGCCGCTCATTCATCGCCAGCATGAAGCTGTCGCGCGGTCCGGCCCCCAGGCGTGGCGACAAATACATCCCGATTCCGATGTTCATTACCACAAGGCCCAGCAAAAACATCGCCAGTTGCGACCAGAGGGATGTCAGTTCCGGCACGACATCGAGCCACAGAATGAAATCGAGAAAGCTCCCAAAACAGACCATGTTCAAAAACATGCCAAAAGTCGGCTTGATTTTGGCGATCAGGTAGGAGGAGAAAATGACAGCCAAACCGACGATCTGCGACCAAATACCAATGGTTAATCCAAACGTTTTTTGCAAGCCGATGTGGAACGTATCCCACGGCGCCACGCCAAGGTTTGCCTTGATGGCGAGCACACAGCCCAACGCCCCGATAAACAGCCCCAGGACAAACATGGCGTAGCGAATGACAATCGACCTGCTGATCCGACTACCGGACACTGCCTTTCACCTTTCCTCTCCCGTTGCGCTCTCTTTTTCCCGATGAATATGTCGTTCCGGCCCGAACGCATCCGATGGCTGCACGAGCCGGAAGTCATCATTTTTACATGATAACAGGATTACCCGGTTTCTCCCACCGTTTTTCGCACTCGTTTTACCTCGACACTCCCCAAATCCTCCGCGAGCTGCGTCGCCGGAAATATTGCCTGCGCTTCGGCCAGCAGATCGGCCATGGAAAAATCGCCATCCTCATCTTCATAGCGCGGGCTGAAGTGCGTCAGACAAAGTGCTTTCACCCCTGCCCGCCTGGCCAGTTCGGCAGCCTCTTTCGCCGTAGAATGCCCGCTGCGCGCAGCAAGCTCCTTGTCGTGATCGGCGTATGTCGCCTCATGCACCAAAAGATCGGCTCCTGCCGCAAGTTCCTCGACACTGTGGCACGGCTCCGTATCCCCGCTGAAAACGATTTTGCGGCCTGGCTGCGGCGCGCCGACAAACTGTTTGCCATCCAGCACGCGACCGTCAGGCAGCGTGACTTGCTCTCCCCGTTTCAACGCGCCAAACAGCGGCCCCGCCGGCACCCCCGCTTCTTTCGCCCGCTCGACCAGAAACGCTCCCGGCTTGTCTTTTTCCACGACGCTGTAGGCGAACGATGGCACCCGATGCTTCGCCTTGCGACATGTGACGATCACTTCCTCGTCTTCGTACACAACGCCTTCGCTGACAATGTGCAACTCCAGCGGGTATTGCAAATGCACCGGGCTGACATCCATGATCGCGCGAAAATACCGATCCAGCCCCGGCGGACCGTACAAGGCAAGCGGAGATGCTTCCCCGTTGCGCAGCGATCGGGAGGCAAGCAAGCCGATCAGACCGTACAGGTGATCGCCGTGCAAATGTGTAATGAAAATTTTTTCCAGCTGGCTGATTTTCATCGGAGAGCGCAGCAGCTGATGCTGTGTGCCTTCCCCGCAGTCAAACAGCCACCATTTTCCTGCCTGCAAAAAACGAAGCCCAATTCCGCTCACATTGCGGCGGGTAGTGGGCGCTCCTGAACCCGTACCTAAAAATGTCACGATCACGACGATTGCACCTCTCCTTTGACGGAGTATCCCGCAAGCGTGCCTGTCAAGGTCTGTAGGCATTCACCCTTTTTTGTCCGGGCGCATAACTTACAACAAACAACAGCCTAGCAAGGAGGGACACCCGATAATGAAACGATATGTAGCGCTGGGGCTGGCTGCGTGTCTCGTTCTGTTCGCCGCTCTGACCGGCTGCTCCAGCACTTCTGAAAAAATAAGAATTGGCGAAGTAACCCGCTCCCTTTTTTACGCTCCCCAATACGTTGCGCTGGAAAAGGGATTTTTCAAGGAAGAAGGCCTGGACGTGGAACTGTCCACCATTCCAGGCGGTGACAAGGTGATGTCCGCTCTCTTGTCCGGCGGGATCGAAGTCGCTCTGGTCGGTTCGGAAACGAGCATTTACGTCTCCCAGCAAGGGGCGGCAGACGTCGTCGTCAACTTCGCGCAGCTGACGCAGACAGACGGTACTTTCCTCGTCGCGCGCAACCAAACAGACCATTTTTCTTTTGACCAGCTAAAAGGCAGTGTCTTCCTTGGCCAGCGCAAGGGCGGCATGCCGCAAATGGTCGGCGAATACGTGCTGAAAAAGCACCATATCAATCCGCAAAGCGATCTGGAACTGATCCAGAATATCGAGTTTAAAAACATTGCCTCTTCCTTTGCTTCCGGAACCGGAGAATATGTACAGCTGTTCGAGCCGGAAGCGTCCCGCTTTGAACAGGAAGGGATCGGCCATGTCGTCGCCTCCTTCGGCAAGGAAAGCGGCACCGTCCCTTACACGGTCTACATGACGAAGCAAAGCTATATCGACAGCAATGCTTCGACTATCCAAAAGTTTACCAATGCGGTCTACAAAGGGCAACAGTGGGTTGCCAGCCACAGCGCCAGGGAAACGGCTGAAGTCATCGGCAAATACTTCGAGCAGATCGACCCGCAAATTTTGGAGAACGCGATCCAGCGCTATCTGGAGCAAGGCTCCTACGCCACCGATCCGGTGTTGGATGAAGAGGAATGGAACCGGCTGCAGGAAATCATGGATGCGGCAGGTGAGTTGAAGCAACGGGCGGATTACACCAGGCTGGTCAATACCACCTTTGCCAAACAAGCCAAGGAAGGGAAATAATCGCCATGAACCAGATTCCTTCTACGCAGGCCAAGATTGAACTTTCCCACGTAACCCATCTCTACTTATCCACGACCAGGGCGTTCATGGCGGTCCGGGACATCAACCTGCGCGTGGAGGAAGGCGAGTTCATCTGTCTGGTCGGCCCTAGTGGTTGTGGCAAGACGACACTGCTCTCCCTCATCGCAGGACTGGAGACGCCCACCGCGGGAAAAGTGCTCATTGACGGAAAACCTGTCCGCGGAACGTCCCGGCAGGTTGGCTACATGCTCCAGCAGGACTATTTGTTCAACTGGCGCTCGATTGAAGACAACGTTTTTCTCGGCCTCGACATCCAGGGAATCCGCACCAGGGAGACGGAGCAATACGCCTTGCATCTGCTCGATGAAATGGAGCTGGCCGACGTGCGCAAAGCTTCTCCGCAGCAGTTGTCCGGCGGCATGAGACAGCGGGTCGCCCTCGTCCGCACCCTTGCCTGTCAACCGGAAGTGCTGCTGCTCGATGAACCGTTTTCCGCCCTGGACTATCAGACGAAGCTGAAGCTGGAAGACCTCGTCTTTTCCACGCTGCGCAAGCACAAAAAAACCGCCATCCTGGTCACACACGACCTGTCCGAATCGATTGCCATGGGCGATCGCATTTACATCTTTTCCCGCAATCCGGGACGTGTCAGCTGCGAACTGGCCGTTCCTGCCGCCATTCGCGAATCCCTGCCATTTCACGCCCGCAACCAGGAGGGCTTCCAGGATTTGTTCCACCGTGTCTGGAAAGAGATGGAGGTGGTATCTGGTGCAGCCAAAGGAAATTGAAGCCATTCACCGCGACTACTTGAAGCAGGAGGCGAAAAGCCGCTGCTGGGTGTTTTCCACACAATGCCTGTTGTTTCTCGTCTTCCTTGGCTTGTGGGAGCTGCTTGCCCGCACGAACACGATCAATGCGCTCATTTTCAGCTACCCCTCCAAAATCTGGGCGCAATTCTGGTCGCAACTCGTGGACGGCAGCCTGCTTCCCCACGTAGGCATGACGGTGTGGGAAACGATTGTCGGCTTTCTGTTGGGCACGCTGCTCGGAGCAGTCATCGCGACCGTGATCTGGTGGTCGCCGTTTCTCTCCCGCGTGCTGGAACCTTATCTCGTCATTGCCAACAGCATGCCCAAGGTCGCGCTTGGCCCGGTCTTCATCGTCGGCTTCGGGCCAGGGCTGATGTCCGTCATCGCCATGGGCTGCGCGATCTCGGTTATCATCACCACGATCAACGTCTACTCCGGCTTTCGCGAGGTCAACCAAAACTACGTCAAGGTCGTCCAGACGCTCGGCGGCAACAAACGGCAAATTTTCCGCCTCGTCATTCTCCCGGCGACAATTCCGACCTTGCTTGCCACGTTGAAGGTAAATGTCGGCCTTTCCTGGGTAGGCGTTATCGTCGGCGAGTTTCTCGTTTCCCAGCAAGGGTTGGGCTACCTGATTATTTACGGATTCCAAGTGTTTAATTTTACCATGGTCATGATGAGCCTCGCCATCATCGCGGTCGTCGCCACGCTGATGTACCAGGGCGTCGCATTATTGGAGCGGCGGCTCACCAGCCAGTTTAAATAGATGGTTGTACCAAACAGCGCGATCATCATCCGGGGATGGTCGCGCTGTTTGGCTGCGGCACATGTCCCGCCAAGCCCGCGCAACTGCCGCCTGCCGTTTTCCCAACGGAAATAGAAAAGCGCCCGACAGCCACGTGTCGGACGCTATTGACGCATTTTCGGCTACTTCCAAAACTTCCACCAGCTCTTTTTCGCCGCCTGATCGCCAGGCTGGTTTTCCGTTTCCACTTTTTGCTGCGCCGCAGCTTCCACTTCCTGCGCACCGGGCACCCGGGCAAGGAAGTGATCGACCATCGGCTTGTAGTTGTCCGGCAGATGCTCCTGCATGGTGCGCAGGATGGCAATCGCCTTTTCCTTCTGGTCGGTAGCAAGCAACGCATTGGCGTAGTTGAAGCCGGCATACGGGTATTGGAACTCCGGCGTCCAATACTTCTCACAAATCTGAATCAGCTGATACACATAGCCTGCCTGTCCCAGTTCGCCCGTTACCGTCATAACCACTTCAAAACGGTCTTTGGCTCCCTCGATGGCAACCGTGTACCATTTCATGGCGTTCAAAAGATCGTTCTCGGTCAAGGCGAGGCGGGCCAGATGAAGCTGCGGTCTCCAGGCTCCTTCCTTGACACTGAGCGCTTCCAGACGGGACCGCAGCTCTTCGCGC
Organism: Brevibacillus gelatini; assembly: GCF_003710935.1. Taxonomy (GTDB): domain Bacteria; phylum Bacillota; class Bacilli; order Brevibacillales; family Brevibacillaceae; genus Brevibacillus; species Brevibacillus gelatini. The sequence continues at coordinate 103,062 of NZ_RHHS01000017.1, read as the reverse complement.
TTGCCGCTTTGCAAAAAGGTCTCGACGAACATGTTCAGGCCGTTTTCCTGATTCGGGTCTTTGTGCAGGCCGGTCGTCAAGATTTCGAACGCTTTGTCCTGTTCACCTTCGTACGCGTAAATCTTGGCCAGATTCGTGCAGGCCGTCCCCGATGAAGGGAAGCGCTCCAGACAATCGGTCAGGATCTTTTTCGCCTGCTCAAATTCTCTCGCCTGCATGTGTACGACCGCGCGAAAAATAAGGGCAGACTCAATGGGCCCGTACAGCTCAAGCAGCCTGTCCGCCGCAATGGCCGCCTGCTCATGAAATTGATCCTTCACCAATCCCATCGCAAAGTCACGAAGCTTTTCTTTTTGGTCCCAATACAGATCCAGCGTGTGCGGAATCACTTTTTTCTGGTAATCCTCCCGGGGCATCTCGATGGTTTGACCAAATTCATTGGTAAATGTCACAAATTCAGACATGAAATAGCCTCGCTTTCATTTCCTTCACAATAGTATCAAGGGACAAGCCCCTCCTGCAAAGAAGAACGATTTTCCCGACAGGAAAACCGCAGATGGTTATATCCAGGCTTTCAAATTTACTTTACGGATAAATTCTTCCACTGATTCCTTCGCTGGTTCGTCATTTGCCTCTTCTGCATCTGACATGCCCATCAGTTGCCTGAAGAGAGCCTCGTTGCGCGTCGCCAAGGCGTAATCAAGCATCGCTTCCTGCGAGACACGCTGTGCTTCCTCCTCCAGCAGTTTTTCTTCCAAGGCGATGTCTGCTTCTACCACTGGAATGTGCTTATCTATTTTGGGTATGCGAATGACCCATGCAAACGCACTGTCCGGGTTGCGGTCGCGTGCGATCAAATACCCGTATTCGCCTATCGGCAAGCCTTGCTCGAAGGAGTCGGCAACAATGACGACGCGTTGTCCAAGTTTGAACATGAGCGTCCACTCCCAATCAAGATTAATTCTAATCATACTAAATTGTATATGTACTTGGGAAGAGAAAACCAACAGGATAGGCAAAAGCACAAAAAGTTTGTTGCCCGGCTGAAAATAAGGTACACTTTACCTGTATGGGCATTTTTATGGATTACGGTTATGAGGTGTACGCACATGAATGAAATGTCTACAGGGTTTTCCCTGTTTATCGTCGGATGGTCGTTTGTGCTTGTCGGGGTGATGGGAATCGGCGGATACTTCATGTTTCGCAAATTCCTCAAGTCCATGCCGAAACAGGACGGGAAGTCCGAACTCGACTGGCAGGACTACTACATCGAGCAGACACGGGCACTGTGGACAGAAGAAGGTCTGACCTTGCTCAACGAGCTGGTGGAGCCTGTGCCGCAGCTGTTTCGCGATGTGGCAAGACGCTCGATTGCAGCGAAAATCGGCCAGCTTGCCCTCGAAGAGAAAGCGGATTCGATTACGACCGAACTGATTGTCAAAGGATACATCGTCGCCACTCCCAAGCGCGACCACAAATGGCTCATCGCCCATTTGCAGTCCAAGCAAATTGACTATACCCCTTACGAAAAATATTTGAACGCGTAAAAATGCAGAGCACTGCACTCTCGCCCAACGGCTTTTCTGCCTGAAACTTCCCGTCTGGCTGTCCGTAACAATACTTGTCCGGATCGCCGGCCTGCACATGCACAAAAAGCGCGTTGCCGGACAAAACTCGCTTTCACGACAAACAAGCTGGACAAAAGGAGTAGATGCAGATGTCCGTCATTCTGACGATTTTGGGGATCGGGTTTGTGCTGTTTATTCTCGCAGTCATCCTTGTCGTCGCTTTACTGAAAAAAGGTGCGCGTTTTTTCCGGAAAATGGGCGGGCACGGCTACCGCAAGTACAGCAGCAGCGATTATCGCCATCGCGGCTCGCTGTGGAGTCATGGTCACAAAACACATGGCCATCACTACTATCGTCACAAGCATTCCAGCCACAGCGGTTTTTTCAGCAGTTAACCTGTCAAAAAGCAGCAGGGCAGCTTCCCGGTTGTACAGCCGGAAGCTGCCCTGCTTTTTGTCTCTTGGACACAAGATTGGAGAAAAAGCTGTCTCATGCCTGGATGCCCGATTCGGTTTCCGCTTTGGCGGCCGCTTTTTTGCCCGATACCCCGCCCGAAACGAGAAACGTCATCACCTCGGCACTGTCCATGTCGAGCGGCTGCACCTGCTCGCTTGGAAAAAGCAGCAGATTACCTGCAAAGTTGTACGACTGCGGCAAGTAAACAGCGACGTGGTCGGCTAGCCCGTATGTATCCATGCTTTCTTTTGTAATGAAGCCGATGACTTTGGCGCCTGAGTCCTTGGACAGCGTCACCAGAACAGGCTTGTCGAAGCTTTTTTTGTCCCCGACAAACGCCCCGATCAAGTCTTTGATCGAAGTATAGATCAGCTTGATGAACGGCACTTTTTCAAAAATGCTGTCCACAATCGCCAGCAAACCGCGCGTCAGCACGTTGGAGGCCAAAAACCCGACAACGGTAATCCCCACAATCGTAATCAGCACGCCAACCCCGGGAAAATGGAGATGGAACCGGTTGCTGGCCAGATTGTAAAACCAGTTGTCCACCGTCGTAAAAATCGTATATAGGATATAAATCGTCACCGCCAATGGAATCACGTACAGCAAGCCTTCCAAAAAGTATCGAATTACGCGCTTCATCCTGTTGCTCCTCTCTTTCGCCACTTTTTAGAAATAGTGTACCTCATCCGTTCATCATCTGCTATGATGAAGAAAAATCAGAAAGCAGGGGGAACGATGCAAGCACTTGTCACACCACAATGGCTCCACGATCATTTGCACGACGAGCGGATCGTCATCGCCGATTGCCGCTTTGCACTGTCCGCTTCTGAACAAGGAGCGCAAGAATACGAAGCCGATCATATTCCGGGTGCGCTCTACTTTCATCTGAATCGCGACCTGTCCGGTCCGAAGGGCGAGCATGGCGGACGCCATCCCCTCCCGGATGTTGACACGCTCGCAGCGCTTTTTTCACGGGCGGGAATCGACGAGCACACGACGGTAATCGCCTACGACGACCAGGAAATGTCCATGGCTGGACGTCTCTGGTGGCTATTGCGCTACCTTGGACACGACCGCGTAGCCGTACTGGATGGCGGATACGCCGCCTGGAAAAAGGCGGGCTACGAGGTGACTGCTGACGTGCCGACACCGCAGGCGCGCACGTTTGTCCCACGCCCGCGCCCGGAGATGCTGGTCAGCATCGAGGACGTGCAAAAACGCAAGCCCGATACCGTGCTGCTCGATTCGCGGGCAGGCGAGCGCTATCGCGGCGAGCAGGAGCCGCTCGATCCGAAAGCCGGACACATTCCTGGGGCCCGTCACTTCTTTTATAAAGACAACCTGGCTGCGGACATGACCATGCTTCCGCCAGAGCAGCTCAAAGCCCGCATCGCCGACTTCGCGGACCGGGAAATTATCGTCTATTGCGGCTCGGGAGTCACGGCCTGCACCAACTTGATCGCCTTGCACCAGGCTGGACGGGCTGACGCCAAGCTGTACGCAGGAAGCTGGAGCGACTGGTGCTCCTACGATCTGCCTGTTGCCAAAGGCCCGAATCCTTCCGACAAAATCGAACAATGATCCGCTTCATTCGTCTCTTGCTGCACTTCGGGTATCAAGAGGCCATGTCTTGCCTGTTTCCCGTTTTCATTTTCGCTTCGCTCGCCGTATCCAAATTCGTCGCGATCCCTGGCCTGCCCAGATACGACCTGTTGCTATTGCTCTGTTTGGCTTTTCAGGTGTTCATGGTGAAAAGCGGACTGGAGTCGCGGGACGAGTTGAAGGTAATCACCGTCTTTCACCTGATCGGGCTGTGTCTGGAAATATTCAAGGTGCACATGGGCTCCTGGGGCTACCCCGAGGACGGGTACAGCAAGGTGTTTGGCGTCCCGCTCTACAGCGGCTTTATGTACGCGAGTGTCGCCAGCTATTTGTGCCAGGCGTGGCGCCGTCTGGATGTCAGTCTGGCTGGCTGGCCGAAGCCAATCTGGGTGACTTCCCTCGGTGCGGCGATCTATCTCAATTTTTTCACCCATCACTTCATCTGGGACCTGCGCTGGGTGCTGATGGTGCTCATGTTCGTTGTGTTCTGGCGCTCAAAAGTGTACTTTCGCGTCACCCACGAGCGCTTTTCCATGCCGATCCCGCTTTGTTACTTTTTGATCGGCTTTTTTATCTGGATTGCGGAAAATATCGCCACCTTTTTCGGGGCCTGGGCCTATCCGAACCAGCGCTCCGGGTGGGAACTGGTGCACTTCGGCAAAATCAGCTCGTGGTTTTTGCTCGTCATCGTCAGCTTCATCATCGTTGCGGAGTTGAAGCATGTGAAAGCAAGACGGACAGGCGGCAAGCCGGTTGAACCAAATTAAACGCGTGTACAGGTATATACAAGTCAAAAAGGCAACGATAGCTTCGTTGCCTTTTTGCTGCTTCCAGACCGTAAAAAACCGTCGCCCGCATGCTGCATTATTTCAACACATTGTCCAGCACATCCTCGATCATCTGGCGGTTGGCGATCACGCCTGTGTACAGCCAACTGGAATCGGTCGTAAAATCGAAGACTTGTCCGTTTTTCACCGCAGGAATATTCGCCCAGACTGGCTCTTTTAACAGCTCGTCCTTGGACACGCCTTTGCTGTTGACGACAAACAGGTAGTCGGCGTCGAGCTCCGCCAGCTTTTCCAGAGACACGGCGTTCCAGTTGGCTTCGCCCGACTTGGAAATTTCTTCAACGACGCCAGGCACCTTGAACCCAAGGTCTTTGTACAGAACGTCTCCGCTGGACAAATCCTTCCGCGCCATGTAGACGGCTTTCGCTGTTACCCACAGGGCCGCTGCCGATTTTTCGCCAATGCCCTGTTTCAGCTTTTCTTTGCTCTCGGCCACGTACGCATCGTAATCAGCCAGTACCTTTTTCGCTTCCTCGCTCTTGTTCAGGACTTCCCCCACGATCAGAAGCTCTTTGCGCCAGTCGCTGTTCTTTTCTTTGCCAATCGTATACGTCGGCGATATTTTGGCGTACTGGCTGTATTTGTCCCCCGCTACCATTTCCGCATTGTCCATGATAATCAAGTCGGGATTGTAGCTCATTACGACTTCGGGCGGCAAGTCGTACGGAATCGCCGGGATTCCTGCCAGATCTTTTTGCAGATAGTCCTGGACGTCGCCATCTCCGATCGACCACTGTGCGACCGGCTTCACGCCCAACGCCACCAGATGGTCTTCCAGATAGGAAGCGATAATGCGCTGTGGCTGAGCGGGTACCGTGACTTTGTTGCCCAACCCGTCTGTCAGTTCGCGCTGGGCAGTTCCGGTCTGCTCCTGTACGCTCTCTCCGGCTTGTGGTGTCGGACTTGCCGTGCCAGAACACGCGCTCACGAGCAATGCGAGACTGACCATGAAGAGAGTTGCCATGTGGCGCGTTGATTTTTTGTTCATGCGAACGATCCCCCCAAAGCTTCGTTGATAACGATTATCGTTAACACTATAGCTTCCACGTTTCTCGTCCACAATAGACAATCCAGGCTTTCCATATGGACGATCCGGAACTGCAGGAGTCGTCAGGGCCTGCCCGGAAAAGGCGCTCGGCGTCATGCCCGTATGCTTTTTGAACAGCCGACTGAAGTAAAGCACATCCTGGTACCCGACAAAGGCCGCTATTTCCTGCATCGTCGCATCTGTCCCGGCAAGCAGTTCTTTCGCTTTTTCCATTCGCAGCGAGATGACGTAATCAATCGGGCTGTGGCCGGTTTCTTCCTTGACCAGTCGGGTCAAGTAGCGGGCACTGTAGCAAAAATGCTCGGCGAGGCTCTCCAGAGAAATCCTCGTTCGGTAATGCTCCTCAAGGAACCGGACGACCCGCCTGGCGAGCGGCTCCTGTTCCTGCTGGAACCCGTGCCGCATGAGCTGCTGCATGACTTCGTGGACAAATTGCAAAAACGTGCCCTTTGCCCGCAACCGTTCCTGTGCCTCCCATTCGCGGGCCATTGCTACGACCAGATCGTACAATCCGGTCGGCTCAAGCGGCACAAGCGCATAAGGAAGCTGAAACAACGCCTGGCTCCCCCCGTTTTGCAAGGTGCGGTCCGCGGGGCTCGGCAGCATTGTTTTTGCCTTGTACAAGATCAAATAAAACACAAATCGCTCATCGGTCAGCTTCACGTCGAGCACCATGCCTTTGCCACCGTGAAGGAGCAAGAAGCGGTCTGCCGCATATTCGCGCCCATTCAGCCGCACCGTGGCCCGTCCTTTGCACGCGTAAAAAAAGCTGGAGGCCGGAAGCCGGTAGCTGTTCCACGACGCTTGCGACTGCAACACAAAGTGCCGAACGTCGATCACCTGTACAGCCGCGTTCGTCCACTGTGCCAACAAGTCATCGATGTTCTTTTTTTCTTTTTCCTTCACCCGAGCACACCTGCCTGTTTTTGCCTGAGAAGCGTTAATTGGTTTTCGTTATTTGAGAATGATTTTCAGCAAAAATATATCGGTATTATAAGAGAATTTGGGGAACAGATCAACCTGCGGAAAACTCCTGTTTGGGGGGAGCGTGTTAAAGATCAGCCTTAAATCCGGTATGTATTTTCTCAAAGCTCTCTATGGACATTGCCATCTGGTAGATACTGCTCATAGCTGAAGTTCTCATGTCTACGTAAAAACACGAGAAAAGCCCCCCTTTTCTTCGAATTGCATGCCCAGCATTAGTTTTCGGTAAAAAAAGGGGGGGTGGAATTATTTTACCTTCGTCATACTTGCAAGGAGACGATCTCCCCGATCATCTCTCTGTCTAACGTATCCAAATGCGCTAATTGGTTACGAGCCTCATATAGCATGTGAAAGCAACGCTCATCATCTGAACTCAAAAAGCCATTCGCTTTAAAGTAAAAATACCACATGTGGCGCAGCTCCATGTCTTCCGGTGACTGGAGTAACTTTTCAAAATTGTCCCGTTGCGGCAACACGCCCTGCAACGCGCTACGGTAGCGTTCAATGAAGCGGCGCCGCATTTCTTCTATGATTGGAAACACAAGATGAATCTGCGCCTCCCAAATAATAGAAGTCACTTTTTGCGGATTCTCCACAAGATTTCTCGCTGTCCCATAACGGTCGGCGAGTTTCCGCAGTAAACCAAAGGCATCATCCACCGTCTCCTCAACCGCCAACATGCTGCAAAGTTCCGGATCGGTGTCAGCCATTCTTGAGGCAAGCTGCGTGATATAGTTACGTATCCCTAAGGTAAGCCCAGGTTTTTCCGCAATGCAATACGAGGCAAACAGTTGCATATCATAATGTGCTACATATTCGCCCCACTGCAACAGCTTCATCCCTTTACGGGCGGTAGCCAGCGGACGAGCGGCACTGTACGTCAGAATAAGCAGACCATTTTGCTGCGAACTGAACTTGGCATACTCAATTGCGCAATCAATCCATTCTGTTCGGCGATTCGTTTCTCGTACAATAAGTACCCGACCTGAAAGCAGATTGTTTTTTGCCATATATTCAGGCCGGGTGCCATCCATAGGATGATACTCAACTTGATGGGCGTAATCATTCATTAACGCCTCACCTACATCCAGATCACGCGCCCATTCATCCGCCTGCATTTGTTCGATTTGCTGGCTACTGTCTCTTTGCAGCAGTCTTTCTTTGAGCAGATGAAAAAAGTCCTCCTTGTAAGGCGGCTCCTCAATCAACAGGACCCGATAGTCACTGGTGGCTGCCACGGTATCCTGGAGATACCGTGCAGCACCAGACATATAGTTCCACCAGAGCGAAGGTTTTTCCATGCTAATTCTCTCCCAGTTCGTAAAGCTGATAAAACAGCTCGTCTTCGCTGCTGCCGAGCATTTGGAAGAAACTGTATCGATTAAATACATAGTGATCCGAACCACGGGTCTCCCGCCGGATGATGTTAAGCTCATCCATTTCCTCCAGCAAGGCCTTGACGCTATCTTCCGACAAGTTCACTATCTTGTTGATGTTGAACTCTTTGCAAACCTCGATTATGTCCTGTGCGGAAGAGCTTTGACCAATTCCGACCACGTAATAGCGGTACGCGATCGCTTTGGCCAAAATATCATACAAATTATCAGTATCAAGTTGCAATGTAATGCGGAACTTGTTCTCAATTTCGGTAAGAAGTTCCCTTTGTCCAAGCAAAGTCTTGATATGCTTCTCGTCAAGCAAATAGGGCGGATTGGCGTTTTCATTATAATTGCCGTTGCGATAACTGTCCGTGATCGCTTCGATCAACTTTTGGCAATAAAAATGAATCAGGCCAGGATAATAGTTCGTCTTCGCAAGAATAAGACTGATGATATCCTCTCCATTTTCTTCAATCCGAAATCCGAGATAATGCAATGGGCGAAGCAGCAAGTCGCGAGCATCCAAGTATTCCAATGGCCGAATGGTGATATGACCCAGATGGGCAAGTACGCTGTTGCCACCAAGCAGTCGCTTGTTGAATCGGACAACGTCGCGAAGTCCCGCAAGAACAAATTTGAATTGTCCATTGAACGTATCTTTCAGTTCTTTCAGGATTTCAAGCGGCTTGTTTTGGCAACTCTCGCAGCTTGCGAGAAACGCATCGGCTTCGTCAAGCAACAGCATTAGTTTGTGGATGGGACGATCCTTGTCCAAAAGTCTTGTACGCAGTGCAATTCGCAGCTCGTCCCACGTGTTGCAAGGCTGCGTTAATACCTTCTCAATAACCAGTTCTTCGCTCATAATCCGAAGCGTTGTATCCGTATTTTTCTCCCGCAAATCAACAAAGACTGCATATCGACCTTTTTCGGGATCATGTTCCCTGTTCTTTGCTTCCCGCAGCAATGCCGTTTTACCAAGCTGCCGTCCACCGTATACAAATACCGGGCCGTTCATGCTCCTGATTTTCTCCAGTTCATCGGTTCGACCAATGAACATTTCTGGCGGAATCCCGCCGACAGGGATATATGGTTGAATTTTGCTTGATGGCAAGGCAATTCTAAGGAAGGCATCGGCCCGATCCGTTTGACTGTATCCGGCCAGAAACAGAGCCATAACTCGGTCAATGACAACGATTATTTCCGGAATGGATCGCAACTTGATGGACTTGGCCAGCAGTTTTCTGTCAGCCAGCGGGAGCGCATAATCAAGTACAACGATTGTCGCTGCCCCATTTCCCGAACCACGCTGTGTTACTTCATCCAGCAAGTTATCGGCAGTCCGTACGCCAGCCATAGCCAGCACACGAACTCCTTTTCGCACAGCCTCAGTCCCAAACTCCTTGAATGGATGAGGATACTGACCTAATTGGGCATCACGTGCCGCCGGGAAAACATAAAATTCATTTTCTCGTTCTTTCACCACTTTCTCTACCTTGTGAAACAACAGTTGTTCCATGAACTCGCTTATTTGCTGAGGCTGCAACTTGTACCATTGCCGGATCAACTTTTCCGCACTAGCCGTGTTCCGGTTGTTCTGATTCGGAAACAACTGGCTACGGACAGATTGGTTGTATACACGGTAAAGATCATCGCGTTTATGCGCGTTGCACGCTTGGAAAAGTCCTTGGTATCGCTCAAGAAACACTTTGTACAAATCACTGTCAAACATTTGAAGCGACGGAGTGTCTTTTCGGCCACTGGCAGCAAGCTGTATGTAATCCTCAGCAACTGTCATATTGCGTCTCTCAAGCGCGCGTTCAATTTTATCGAGAATCGGCCACTGTCGCAGCACTTCTTCATCGCTTGCCAGATCGTCGCGATCCGCACTGAGCAGGGTGTCCTCTTTCAACGCATCCAAACGGCTGCGAGTCGCTTCCATTCGCGTGTCAGAGCCTCTCACAATTTGTGCGCGGCAGTGTACAAGCAAGCGCTTGAAAAACCCGACATTGAGCGTTTTCTCCGCATGCTTTTTAGCAGCTTCCGCGAGCTTGATATAGCCATACATTTCGTCATTGCTCGCCATTTGGCCATAATTTTGTGCGAGCTCCACTTCTGCCCTGAAATCATCATTATATTTCATGAGTTGCTGTGGTGCCTTGCGCCGTGTCTCACTCACTGTCGTGTCAGACAGCCGCTCACCAGAACGCTTGGCAATCAAATCGTACATGCCCATGTCGTAGTTACGTAACGCGTGGTCAGCAGCCTCTTCCCACGTTTGAAACTTCTTGCTGTGATGACGCAACAAGCGTTCCCTAAGAGTATAGCCGGCAACAGGTTGAATGGATGGGAGCCACTCTTCATCCATGATCGGCAAATAGTCAGAATCCAGTTCGATTTCTCCAGAAAGCAGCAATGACTCATAAAAGTGCTGCTCGCGTTCATCGTCTGATTCTTCAAAGGCAGCTTGCAAATCGCGAATTGTGGAATGAAGCAGACCATGGCTTACCTTGTCCAGTAAAATTGATTGCTCCTCCAGTTGCTTCATCGCTTCAAAAACGAGCTGTTGTGATTCTTGACGCGCTTTGCTAGCCATCTCAGGCGAAATATATGTTGACCCACTCATGGAAGTTTCAGCGCATCGACATGCATAGTACCGCAATAGCGGATCTGTCGCTTCACGCAACCAATTTCTCATCCGGTTACGAAAAGCCCCGGTAAGCATTGTGCTTTTGTCATTGCTCACCCAGTTGCTCATCCCGACCCAATACTTATCAAGGAATTGCTCCAGTTTTGCATCGGTTGGCTGAAGATCAGGACCGACTGAATCGACGGACAAATCGGTCTCTGTGAACAGTTGGCATACTTCGCGCAATTCGGCTAACCGCATTCCGGGTGCATTTTGCAGATAGCGAGTCATGAGGCCGCTATTACCATACAGTTCAACAACCATCTCCTTGATCTTCGGATGGTTGATTTTAGACATCGTATTGCGAGGGAAAACCGTTTCGATTGTCTCTTCGATGTGCTTCTCTACCTGTTTTATTGCCAATTGAACGTCGAGCTGGTCGCGAACATCAGATGAAACGCAATACTTGATGCCAATATTATTCCGGTCAATAAACGTCCAGAAATGACCAATCAGCTTCTTTATGCTAGGGAAAGTTTCGAGTACGTCGCTCGATATGTCGTTGCTAATTTGCTTCCAGCGATTTTTCAAACGATAATCATTTGGATCTTTGGGATCAAAAAAGATTTTCAGCCACATGGCGGCTTTGACGGAGTCATCCAGCATCTCGAACTCTCCGTACGGAAGGGTAATCGGCATGTCGGCAAGCGTATGCCAGTCCTCTTCACGACAAAGTGGATCATTGAGAATGAATGATATTTTGTCACGCAACACCTCAACGTCTTTTGAAAACCCGGCTACCGTATGCAACAACAACATGCCTTCTGCCCAGTTTCCTTCCGCGAGTCTACTCAGCGCGCTTTCGACAACCTCATTCAGGTCATCGGCGCTTACCAGGGCAGATGATTCAGACTTCTGCTGATCGCTTCGTTGAGTTGGCCCAGTTTCAACTACTTCATCTTGAAAAACAGGATCAATTGTCCGAATTTCCAATTGATCCTGCGGGGCCGAGACCTCTTGAGTCGCAGCCGGCTCTGTCAGTGGCTGTTTGGCACAACTGCTGCCGGTATTCGTTTCGGACAGTTGGAACAATACGGACAACTGATCCGAGCCTTCCTTGCCTCCGATGATAGGAAGCAAATTTTCGATACACAAATAATAGGCTTGCCGCTCAGTGGAAGACAGCCATTCAACCCAGTAAGTGCCCCCCCTCATCGAATCAACTACGACGAGAGGAATGCAGTTATTTTTGTTATTTGCCATCTCGATGACGAGTGCAAGATCTGTTTGTGGATCTTTAGCATCCAGAATACCGGGAATGAGCAGATAACGGCTCCTTGTTTTCTTATCGGCCACTTCCCGATGTGGAAAAGGCTGCATGATTACCTGCGTCGCCGTCAATTGCTCTGGTACATGTTTACTCAGCGCTTGCAGCGCTACATTGATATGTTGCACGCGAAAGAAATCTGCGACCGCAACGCCTCTGTCGCTGCCAAACATCTGTCGGGCTTCTTCCGTTTCGGCAAAAAGTTTCTTTTGGGAGAGAGTTTGCAACAGCCGTCTGCTGGAGTCTTTTTGAAATGCCACTGCTCCATACATGCTAAGCGTGTAAAAAACTTCGGATTTTTCCGCCAGCTCTACGACATGCTCAGTCACATACCCTTTTTGCACAAGCTTTTTGATCGTGTTCCGCACGATTTCATCTGGATTACCAGATGTACGGCCACTTTCACGCATGGGGTTTGCCCATATGGTTTCAAGCTGACTATCGGCAACAACCCTATCGTTGTACAAACAGCACATAATCAAAGCTGGCAAACGCGGTATGACCGATGCCTGCTTCAAGTCTCCCTCAAATTTATTAGACGAAAAATTGTTGATATTTTTCTTTTTGTAAATGCAGTCATACTTGACTGTCGTGAAGTCAAACAAACTTTCTTGGGCTTTGGCAAATGCGTCATTGAACGGTGGGGCAGTTGTCGCTTGTTCAAGCGAACTCATGAGGCAGGACGCCAATGGCTCCCTTTCAGGAATAGAAGAAGCTCCGTCAAATACTTTTGAAGTATCTGGCGTGGGACAATCCACGCGATCGGTGGAAATACCAGGGAGAATCTCTTTGGTTTCATCAGCTATCGTTGTCTCGGCGAAGGCGTTTGAGACGGCTGAACGGTCTTCGAAACCTTTTGACTCTTCCTCTGCTTCAGCAGTATGCCCTGCTATAACAATACCTGCGGCCTCTTTTCTGTCGTCTGAAAAATCATCATCCGGCCAAAAAAGCCAGTTCTGCTCCAGTGCGTACCTGGTGGCTACCCCGATTGATTTTGTAATCTGCTTGTACATGTCTGCATGGTCGTCAGACTCCGCAGGATTACGGATAAACTGTACAACCTTGGCATAGACTTCTCCGGCTTTTGCCAGTTCCTCTTCAGACAACTGTTGCAGCAAGCTTTCTGCTTTGGCTTGTTGTTGCACGAATTCTTGGGCAACTGCATCATCCAGGCATTGGAGTCGAACGAACGCCTCGATAGATCGCTGCGCCCGCTCTACCCTCGCCAAAAGAAGGGATGAGCGTTCCAGATCGTCCACGATTTCTTTTAATTCATCTACGCTAGACGGTCTGTCATAAGTTGATGGGATGGCATTGAATGTCTCGTTCTGGATTTGAAGCACAGAAATTAACGAATTCTTTATGGATTCATACGCTTCCTCTGACAGCATCTCGCCAGATTCCAGTCGGGATAGCATTTCTTTCAATTGATAAGAAGCACTGTCCCGAGCGAGTATGAACCGCTCCATCAGATGCTCCCATTTATGTCGTTGATCTGACACACTTTCCCTCCTAACTATCTTTTCAAGCTCATTTCTAGTCCTTTTTCCAATTTCAACTCCTCCCCGGATTGTTGTAAAAAAACAATTTTTTCCACTATACAGCCAAAGTGATATTTCACTTATAAACTAATTCTCTCTTTTATTATTCCTTCCTTTTCATAAATAATAATTTTAATCACATTTTTTTGATTTTCTTTACAACAACGAGAAAAACCCATTCTTTAACAGCAAGTCTTTACAATTCGGCTGTCCTTTCCTTTTCGAATTTCCTCTTTTTTTCCTATATTCATAAAAAACGACATCCAGTTTCTCATCTATCACACCATGGGAACTGCAAAAAACTCTCCCTCCCTACCGCGTAACCCCGCTCAGCAACAACCGATGCAATCCGCCGATCAAACACGCCCCTGCCGTCACAAAAAACGAAATAAAGTACGAGTGATGCCAATTCCCCAACAAGCCCGCGATGACCGGGCTCAGCACCGCCCCGACGGACAGCACCGCCGAGTAGATACTGAACACGCTGCCGTACAGCTCGCGCGGCGAGTGCACCGTCAGGATGGTGGCAAACGTCGGGAACAGCAGGCCGAAGCAGGCGCCGAACAAAAACATCATGAGCTGCATCGGGATCGCCGCACCGAGCGCCAGAATGTACAAAAGCACGCTGAGCACGCCGAGTCCTGCGAAACTTCGCGTCTCTACCGGAACCTTGTGCAGCCAAAACTGGAAGAGAATCGCGAGCGCCCCCAAGCCTTTCAAACTGAACAAAATTCCGGTCACGGCTGGCGACATTCCTTGCTTTTGCACGAGCAATGGCACTTCGTAGATGATCGTCCCTTGCGCGTACATGATCGCAAACCCGCCCAAAAAAGCCGGATACAGCATGCGATTCTCCATAATCGTCAGGAGGCTCCTCCGCCCTTCCGCCTTTGGAATTGGCTCGGATGGCATGCCGCCAGCCACTTTGGAAGGAAGCGCGAGCCAGGAAAAAACGCCTGCCACGATCATGATGTAGCCGAGAATGACAAACGACTGCCCGTAGCCGAACTGAACAGCAAAAAAGCTGCCGACCGCAGGCGACACAATCCCCGCTGTCGTGAGCACCAGTCCTTTTTTGCCCATGATCTCGCCTTGTTCGAGCGCTGTCCTGCCTGTTTCGCCCAGCATCGCCGAACAAGCCGGAGAAACGAAAGCCATGACAAAGCCGAGCATCAGTCGAAATGCAAAAAAACTGCCCGTATGCGTCACGACACCTTGCCCAATCAGCATGAACCCGGCGAAAATCAAGCCTCCGGCGATAAACCACTTTTTCGGAAACCGATCGAGAAAAGGTCCCGCGATGAGGTTCCCGGCCAGATTGCTCACCGCATAGCCGCCCAGCACAAAGCCGATCAAGGCAGCCGACACACCTAACAGATTCAAATACGGCGCCAGAAGCGGCGTCTGCGCGTGCATGTCAAAGGCAACGAGAAACAGCACGACCAACAGCAATATCCGCAACGCATTCCCTTCCTCTCATCCCGCCTGTCTTTGTCCCAGTATATGAAGGGAGTCGTCCAGGTAGGATAGGAAAAGCAAAACAGGACCCCGCCACAGCGATGAGGTCCTGTTCTTGTTCTTTTTATCGGTTATGACTGCGTCGCCTTCAAGCCGAGCGAGCTTTCGTGGAACTTGATCGACGAATACTTTTCCATGGCAACCCGCAGTTGATACTCGCTTTCAAACAGCATCACCGGACGGCCATAACGGTCCGTAACCGTCTTGTTTTTCACGGCGTCGAGCGCGGCCTTGTCGCCTTCCAGCCAACGCGCAATCTGGTACGGCATTCTCGTCAGCATGATCTCGACTCCGTACTCGGCCTTCAGGCGGTATTCCAGCACCTCGAACTGCAGGACGCCGACCACGCCCAAAATCAACTCTTCCATCGGATAGGTGCGGAACAACTGCACTGTTCCTTCCTCTGTCAGCTGCATGATGCCTTTTTGGAACTGCTTGTGCTTCAACGCGTCTTTCACCATCACCTTGGAGAAAAACTCCGGCGAGAAGTGCGGCATTTCCTCGTATTCGAACTGCCGGCCGACACAGAGTGTGTCGCCAATCTGGAAAATGCCCGGATCGAACAAGCCGATGACGTCACCAGCATACGATTCCTCGACGATTTCGCGGTCCTGCGCCATGAACTGCACAGGCTGGGCCAGCTTGATGTCTTTGCCGAGACGCACGTGCTTCACGGTCATGCCCCGCTCGAACTTGCCGGAGCAAATGCGCAAAAAGGCGATACGGTCCCGGTGGGCCGGGTTCATGTTGGCCTGGATTTTGAAAATGAAGCCGGAAAACGGATTCGTGTACGGATCGATCAGGCCGATGTTGCTCTTTTTCGCAGAAGGCGCTGGCGCCATTTGCAGGAAGTTGTCCAGGAAGGTCTGCACGCCGAAGTTGTTGATGGCACTGCCGAAAAAGACAGGCGTGAGCTGCCCTTTTGCGATCAGCTCGGGATCGTATTCGTCCCCGGCGACGTCGAGCAGGGCGATTTCCTCCTGCAACTGCTGCCACAGCTCCTGACCGACGCGTTCGCCGATCATCGGATCATCTGCTCCCTCGACCGGGAAAAACGAGATTTCCTCGTGCTGCGTGTCGCTCTGGTACAGCTCGACGCGGGATTTCATCCGATCGTAGACACCGCTGAAGTAGCTGCCCATGCCGATCGGCCAGTTCATCGGGTACGAGCGGATGCCCAGCACGCGCTCGATTTCTTCCAACAGCTCAAACGGGTCCTTCCCGTGGCGGTCGAGCTTGTTGATGAAGGTAAAAATCGGAATGCCCCGCATCCGACAGACTTTGAACAGCTTGATCGTCTGCGCCTCCACCCCTTTTGCCACGTCGATAATCATGACGGCGGCATCGGCGGCGGTCAGCGTGCGGTACGTGTCTTCACTGAAGTCCTGGTGACCAGGAGTGTCCAAAATATTGATATGGTGCCCTTTGTATTCAAAGTCCATCGCACTGGACGTCACGGAGATTCCGCGCTTTTTCTCGATCTCCATCCAGTCGGATGTGGCATGCTTGGAGTTTTTCCGGCCTTTGACCATCCCTGCCTCACGAATGGCTCCGCCGTAGTAAAGCAGCTTTTCCGTCATCGTGGTTTTACCCGCATCCGGGTGGGAGATGATGGCAAAGGTGCGGCGTTTTGCTATCTCATTTTCCCATTGGGGATTGGTTTGACTCATCTTCATTCTCCTGTCATCGCAAATAAGGTGCCAGATTGTTTTCCTATTCGATTATACCGACAAATGCGTCCTGCATCCACCTAGTAATTTTTCTTGAAACCAGTATAATAGCAAGTAGTAAAAATTTTTTGACTGCATGACATACATCATCTAAGGCATAATGAAGCACAAACGCACAGGAGGGACTTCATGACAACCAATCTCGAAACACGCGCGGCCGATTTTCGGGCCTATGTGAAAAAAATGACCAGCTACAACCAGGCACTCGCCGTCCTGCACTGGGACAAAGCGACAAAAGCTCCACGCGAAGGCATGGACGCCCGTTCCGAGATCATCGGTGTGCTGGCCGGCGAGCAGTTCAAACTCGCAACGTCCAAGGAAATGGAAGCGTTTCTCGCCGAGCTGGGCGAACCGTCCGCCGTGGAAGCACTCGATGAAATCACTCGTCACAGCGTTCTCGAATGCAAAAAAGAGTTTGAACGAAACAAGAAAATTCCGGCTGACAGGTACCAGGAATACGTCATTCTCACCTCCCAGGCAGAAACCGTATGGGAAGAAGCGCGGGCGAACAACGACTTTTCCATGTTCCAGCCGTACCTGGAGAAAATCGTCAACTTCCAGCTTGAGTTTATTGAATATTGGGGACACGACGGCAAACACAAGTACAACACCTTGCTCGACCTGTACGAGCCTGGCATGACCGTCGATCAGCTCGACCCGATTTTTGCCACCTTGCGCGAAAAAACCGTCAAGCTGGTCAAAGCGATTGCCGATTCCCCGAACAAGCCGGACACGTCGTTTTTGCACAAAAACTTCCCGATTGCCGAGCAGGAAGCGTTCAGCCGCTACATCCTGGAGAAGATCGGCTACGACTTCAAAGCAGGCCGTATGGACAAGAGCGCGCATCCGTTCTGCACGACCTTCAATCCAGGAGATGTCCGCATCACAACCCGCTACGATGAAAATGATTTCAACTCCGCCTTGTTCAGTTGCATTCACGAGGCGGGCCACGCGATGTACGAGCAAAACATCAATCCGGAGTTGCTGTTCACCCCGCTGTGCGACGGCACCTCGATGGGCATTCACGAGTCGCAGTCCCGCTTCTGGGAAAACATGATCGGACGCAGCCTGCCGTTCTGGAACCACTTTTTCGCGGATTTGCAAAAGGCGTTCCCGGCGCAGTTTGCGGGCGTGACTGCCGAAGACCTGTACCGTGCCGTCAACTCCGTGACCCCGTCCTTCATCCGCACCGAAGCTGACGAGCTGACGTACAACCTGCACGTCATGATTCGCTACGAGATCGAAAAAGGGCTCATCAACCAGACGATCCAGGTGGCCGATCTGCCGCAAATCTGGAACGAAAAAATGAAGGAATATCTCGGCATCGAGCCGCCTACCGATGCGTTGGGCGTTCTCCAGGATGTTCACTGGTCCGGCGGCAGCTTCGGCTACTTCCCTACCTACTCGCTCGGAAACGTGTACGCTGCCCAGTTCGCCCATGTAATGAAAAAAGAGCTCGGCGGCTTCGAGGAGCTCGTGGCAAACGGCGATTTCGCGCCAATCCGCGCCTGGCTGAAAGAGAAGATTCATCAGTACGGCAAAATGAAAAGCCCTGGCGAACTCGTGCAAGCGATCACCGGAGAAGGCACCAACGCCACGTACCTGATGGATTATCTGGAGAAAAAGTATACCGACATCTACAAACTGTAACAGGTTGTACCCACAGCGTTCCCCGTCCGGGAGCGCTTTTTTCCTTTCTCACTTGAAATCGCTTCCTTTTTGTTCACGTTCCGGCCACCATTTCTTCACGCCTTCGTCACAGTTTCCCAGCAATAAACCGCGAAAACAGGAGTATGATGGAGATGTAAAACATTTCCACCAAGTGAGGGATAATCTTATGATTCAATCATTGTCACGCTGGTTGTGGGGCAAGGAAGAATACGAAGTCGTTCCGTTCGAGACGAAAAAATACGTCCGCAATGAAATGGAACAATTCATCATCAACGAGCCGGAGCAACTGCTGCCGTACGCTCAACTGTAATTTTCACGGCGAATCCGAACTTCTTTTACCGATACGCTGCCAGCCATTTGGCGGCTTTTTTTGCGTGTTTCTGTAAGCGTTCTCGCATGTGCTACAATGTGGAAAACAACTGTAGCGGAGGGAAAACGCATTGGTCGATTTTATGGAAAAATGGCTTTCTACCTATATCCGCCGCGATCTGGCGGTTTTGTTTTGCGGCATCAATCCTGGGCGCGTCTCGGCAACGGCAGGCTTCCACTACGCGAACCCGGCGAATCTGTTTTGGCGCGGTCTGTTCGAAGGCGGGCTTACACCCCGACAGCTGCGGCCTGAGGAAACGGCTCTGCTGCTGGAATACAATTACGGCATTACCGATCTCGTCTCTCGCCCGACCCGCTCGTCACAGGACCTGACTCGCGACGACTTCGCAACAGGGGCCGAACAGTTCGTCCAGATGGTCCAAACTTATCGCCCGCGCGTCATCTGCTTCAACGGCATTACCGCCTTTCGCCATGCCATCGGCCAGAAAAAAGCGGCTGTCTCTCTCGGCTTGCAGCCGGAAAAAGCGTTTGGCACCGCTGATTGGCCTGGCAGTTACCTGTTCGTGATCCCGTCCACCAGCGGGGCCAACGCGTCGTACACGCGCGCGGAAAGAATCGCCAAATTCGCCGAGCTCAGCGCTTTTTTGCGGGAAAAAAACTGGCACCCGCTGTCTTTGCCTCCCGGCTAACGTGAATTTGTGTCACCTCCGCTCTTCGCCAGGCGTACGATAATGGTACGCTCAACACGCAAGGGAGGCGCAACCCGGATGGACGACCTCATCCGCAAGATCGAGAAAAGTTATGGCTTGACTGTCATCCGGCACGAAAAGCTTCGCGAAACGCCCAAGTCGCTTGTCGTTTTTTTCGAAACCTCCATCGGCAGGTTCATCGGCAAAGTATCGTATTTGCCAAAAGAGCGCCATCATTTCATCCTGAACGCAGAAGCGTATCTGCGCAAAAAAGGCATCCTCATCCCCAACATTCAACGGACGAAAAGCAGCAAGCGATACATCATGTGGAAGGACAATCCGTTCGTCCTGCATCAGTGGCTGTCCTGGCGGAAAGTCGCCTACAGCTCGCCAGTGCGGCTGGCGCAGATCGGCGCTTTGCTCGGACAGTTCCACAAACGCTCGCTCGGCTTTACCTCCCGGCACGGCGAACTTTACAACGGCGCCAAAAAATGGACGGAGGAATACAAGGCAGACCTGACCAGCCTGGAAAAATGGGAGCTGCGGAACCGCGACAAAAAGCAGCCGAATTTCTCCGCCATCTTCGAGTACCTGCCCTATTTTCGCCAGGCAGCACAGACAGCGCACGAGCATCTCAAGTCGTCCGCCTATTTTGCCAAATGGAAAAAAGCGCCGCTCAAACGCCACTTCCTCTGCCACGGCGACTTCAACAACGGCAATTTGCTTACGCGCAACAAACAGATCGCGATCATCGACTGGGAAGATGTCCGCTACGACTTCCCTTCCAAAGACATCAGCCGCGTGCTTTCGCTTGCCATGCGCAAGCACGGAAGCTGGAACGAGCAGTTGTTTGTCTACCTGCTTCGAAGCTATTTGCAAGAAAACCCGCTGTCAGCCGACCAGCTCCATCTGCTGTTTGTCGATCTCGCCTTCCCGCATATTTTCGAACGCTTTTTGCGCATGAAGCAATACGAGCAAATGGATTTGGCGAACATCCAGCAATTTTGCAGACGCGAAGCATTAAAGACGGCATACATGCTCGACGAACTACAAGCCCTCGCGTAAAAGACAGAGGCTTTTGCCTGTCTGTAGCGAGGGCTTGTTGGCATATGGATGGAAAGTGGGCTTCGTGACCGCAAAACCGCTACGGCTGCGCCATTTTGACCAGGGCGCTCTGCTGGCGCACGTAGGCGATCAGCTCCACTGTCATTTCGTAGTAGTTGAATGGTGTAATCAGGTAAATCCCGTTGAAATAGCGAATGGCCTCATCGAGCAGCTCTTTTGCAATGGCAATCCCTTCCTGTCTGGCCGCTGGTCCCTGCACCCGTTTCATCCGCTCCAGCGCTTCCGCCGACAGCTTGATGCCCGGCACCTCGTTGTGCAAAAACTCGGCGTTGCGGGAACTGGTCAACGGCATGATGCCGATAAAGACAGGAATCCCGATATGCTTGGTCGCCTCGTACACCTGTCGGATCGATTCGACGTCGTACACGGGCTGCGTCATGATGTAATCGGCCCCGGCTTCGACTTTCTTTTCCAGCCGGGCGACGGCTGCCGCCAGATTGCGGACGTTCGGGTTGAAGGCTGCGCCGACGATAAACTGGGCTTTTTGCTTCAGCGGACGTCCCGAGAACGAAATGCCTTCATTCAATTGCTTCACCATGCGAATCAGATCAAACGAGGTGACGTCAAACACCGAGCTTGCCCCCGGCAAGTCGCCGAAGCGCGACGGATCGCCCGTAATGACGAGAATCTGGTCAATGCCGAGCGCGTGCAGTCCCATCAGGTGGGATTGCTGTCCGATCAGATTGCGGTCGCGGCAGGCGAGGTGCAGCAGCGGATCAATTCCGTGTCTGTTTTTCATCAGCGCACCAAGTGCCATGTTGCTCATCCGCACAGTCGCGAGCGAATTGTCTGCCAGCGTGATCGCATCTGCCCCCGCCTTGTGCAGCTCACAGCATCCTTCCAAAAACTGTTCGGCGTCGAGATCGCGCGGCGGGTCAAATTCGACGATGATCGTCGTGCCTGTTTTGACGCGGTCCACAATGCTCGGCTTTTCCCGCTCACGCAAGCTTTGCACGGAAATGTGCGGGCGCTCTCCCTGGGGAACGGGCGGATTCACGCGGGCTTTCGGCTTTTGCGCGGCGAGTGCGTCCGCCATCGCCTTTACGTGCGCAGGAGTCGTGCCGCAGCACCCCCCGATCAGGCGAACCCCTTGGTCCCTCAGGCGCAAGGCGCTTTCGGCAAAATATTCGGGAGACGACTTGAAGGCGTACTCCCCGTCCGTCATGCCCAGCCGCCCTGCGTTTGGAAACGCGGACAGCAGCGAATCGTCCGGGAAAATCGTACTTTCAAAAGAGCGCAAAATTTCAGCCGGGCCCAAACGACAGTTCAACCCGATAATGTCCGCCCCTGCTTTTTTCAACTGCGGAAAAGCGTCCGTCAGCGCGTAGCCGTCGCGCGTCCGTCCGACTTCCAACGTCGCAAGCTGGGCGATGATCGGCACTTCCGTCAACGGGCGAATGACCTCAATCGCAAGCAGCAGCTCCTCCAGATCGAGGAACGTCTCCAAAATGAGCGCGTCTACGCCTGCGTGCAACAGCGCGATTGCCTGTTCCTCGTACTGGTCGCGGTATTCATCCAGCACCTTTTTCTTGACCCGTCCAGCCAAAATCGAGCCGATGCTGCCCGCTACATACGCATCATTCTGTGCCGCCTCGCGGGCGATTGCCACGGCGAGACGGTTGATCCGCGCCACCTTGTGCTCCAGGCCGTAGCGGCTGAGCGCGTCGCGGTTTGCCGCAAACGTATTTGTCTCCAACAGACGCGCCCCCGCCTGATAGTACGACGCATGGACTTCATGCACCACGCGCGGGTTCGATAAACACAATTCTTCAAAGCTGACGCCAACCGGGGCACCCAGCGCATGAAGCTGGGTGGCCATGGCTCCGTCTCCGACCAGCAGATGATCTTGCAAGTATTCCCGTAGGTCTTTCTTGCTCGTCGTCAACTCAATCCCTTCTCTCTCATTTTCATTAGACGTTCTATGCTTCAAACACCGACGGACCCGCGTTGAAGTAACGCGCTTCCGGGTGGGCAAACACCATTGCGGATACAGAAGCTTCCGGCTCCATCATGAAGCCTTCTGTCAGCTGAACACCGATGTCTTCCGGCCGCAGCAGGCGGAACAGCTGCGCCTGATCCTCCAGGTTCGGGCAAGCCGGATAGCCGAACGACACGCGAATGCCTTGGTAGCGGGCACCGAAGCGCTCCAGCATGGTCATTTCCGCCGGGTCCGGAATCCCCCAAGCGTCGCGCATCATGTGGTGAATCCGCTCTGCGAACGCCTCAGCCAGCTCCAGAGCCAGCGCCTGCAGGACGTGCGAGCGCAAGTAGTCGCCGCGATCTTTCAGTTCCGTCGACCGCTCTCGGATGCCGCCCCCTGTCGTCACGGTCAAAAAGCCGACGTAATCCATTTCCTTGCTCTCGACCGGACGCAAGAAATCGGACAGACACAAATGCGGATCTTCCGGCTGACGCGGGAACGAGAATCGTTCCAGCACCTTGCTGTGATCGGCTGGATCGTAGACGAGAATGTCGTTGCCGTCCGCTTGTGCCGGAAAAAACTGGTACATACCGTGTGCGGTAATCGTCCCGTGCTGCTTTGCTTCATTTAACAGCTCCTCGACGATACCGTACAGCTCCAGCACTTTTTCGTCGCCCGCTTCGAGCAGCTTTTCGACATTGCCGCGCACGCCCAGATGCTTGCCGAGCAGCATGCGCAGGTTCAAGTACGGCTGCAAGTGGCTGATCGGATATTGGCGCAGCACATGGCGGTCGCAATCCGGCGGCAGGTGGATCGGAACGGTTCTGCTGATGGCAGAGCGCGCCGGGAGCGGCGCTTTTTTCTCCTGCACGACAGGCTGTGCGGCCGAAGCCGCTTCCGCCAAATCCTGCTGTTCTGCAATCAGCCGCGCACGCTCCTCCGGGTTTTGCAGACGGTTGACGAGATCGAGGCCGTCCATCGCGTCTTTGGCGTACAGCACAATTCCGCGGTATTCCGGGGCGATCCGGTTGGAGGTAAACTTGCGGGTCAACGCTGCTCCCCCGACCATCAGCGGCACGTCAATGCCCGCAGCCCGCAAGTCCTGTGCGGTAATGACCATCTGCTGGGCCGACTTCACCAGCAGCCCGGACAGGCCGATTGCATCCGGCTTCTCTTCCCGGCAGGCAGCAATCAACTGCTCGGGCGGCACCTTGATGCCCAGGTTCACGACTTCGTAGCCGTTGTTGGCCAAAATGATCTCCACGAGATTTTTTCCGATGTCGTGCACGTCGCCTTTGACGGTCGCCAGCAACACTTTGCCTTTGGATGCCGAATCGCTTTTTTCCATGAACGGCTCCAAAAACGAGACGGACGCTTTCATGACTTCCGCACTTTGCAGCACTTCCGCAACGATCAACTGGTTTCCGTTGAACAGGCGGCCAACCTCTTCCATCCCGGCCATCAGCGGTCCGTTGATGATCTCAAGCGGCGTGTACTTTTCCAGAGCCAGCTTCAAATCGTCCACCAGGCCGTCCTTCGAGCCTTCCACCACATAGCGGGCCAGCCGCTCTTCCAGCGTCAGCGTGGAAGCTTCCACGCGCACTTCTTTTTTCTTCTGGCGGTAAAACTCGGTGAAGGCTGCAAGCGTCTCGTCATTGGTTTCAAACAGCAGCGCTTCCGCCAGCTTTCGCTCCTCCTCCGGAATGGAAGCGTAACGCTCCAGCTTCTCCGTATTGACGATGGCAAAATCAAGCCCGGCGAGCGTCGTATGGTACAAAAACACCGCGTTCAGCACTTCCCGTCCCGCTGGCGGCAAGCCGAAAGAAACGTTGCTGATGCCAAGGATCGTCTTGCACTCCGGCATTGCTTCTTTAATAAGGCGAATCCCTTCCACCGTCTCCCGCGCGGAGCCGATATATTGTTCATCTCCGGTCCCTACCGGGAAGACGAGCGGGTCAAAAATAATATCCTGCGGCGGGATGCCGTACTGGTTGACCAAAATGTCGTACGAGCGCTTCGCAACTTCCAGCTTTTTCTCGCGGGTCAGCGCCATCCCGGCTTCCTCGATCGTCCCGACGACGACAGCCGCGCCGTACTTGCGGATCAGCGGGGCCACTTCCTCAAAACGCGCCAGTCCGTCCTCCAGGTTGATCGAGTTCAAAATCGCTTTTCCCTGGGAATAACGCAGGCCCAGCTCCATCACTTTCGCATCTGTCGAGTCGATCATGAGCGGCGCCTTGACTTTTTTCACGACGAATTGCAAAAACTTTTCCATGTCCGCGTATTCGTCGCGATCCGGGTCGGCCAGGCAGATGTCGATGATCTGCGCCCCGCGCTTCACCTGCGCGCGCGCAATATCGGAGGCTTCTTCGTATTGCCCTGCCGCGATCAGGTCGCGGAATTTTTTCGAGCCGATGACGTTTGTGCGCTCTCCGACCAGAAGCGGGCGATTGTCGTCCTCGACGTAGACCACATCAATCCCGGAGATGGCACTGACAGGCTGCACGGTAGCCTGCCGCGGCTTGCAGTCTTTGAGCGCTTCGGCCATGGCCCGGATATGTTCGGGTGTCGTTCCGCAGCAGCCGCCCGCCACGTTCAGCCAGCCCTGCTCTGCAAACGCGCGCATTTTCGCAGCAAGCCCCTGCGGCGTCTCGTGGTAATGTCCGTTTTCATCCGGAAGCCCGGCGTTGGGATAACAGCTTACGCCGCATTGTGCCAAGCCGGACAAGGTGCGCAGATGGTCGCGCATGAATTCCGGCCCCGTCGCACAGTTCAAACCGATTGTCACAGGCTTAAGGTGCGCAAGCGAGACGTAGAACGCTTCGATGTTTTGCCCCGCCAAGGTCGTGCCCATCGGCTCGATGGTTCCGGACAGCATCACCGGCAGCTCGACCTCAAGCTCATCAAACGCCTTGCGAATGCCGATGCCGCCTGCCTTGACGTTCAGCGTATCCTGCGATGTCTCCAGCAAAAGGACGTCCACTCCGCCGATAATCAGCCCTTTTGCCTGGCGGTAGTAAGCCTCGACCAGTTCCTCGAAGGTGACGCCGCCTGTCAGCGCGAGCGTTTTCGTCGTCGGCCCCATCGACCCCGCCACGTAGCGCGGCCATTCTGCTGTGGTGTATGCATCGACTGCTTCCCTCGCCAAGCGGGCAGCAGCGATATTCACTTCCATGTCTTTTTCCGCCACGTCGTACTCGGCCAGCACGACCGTGGTCGCCCCGAACGTGTTCGTCTCCACGATGTCCGCCCCGGCCTCCAAATATTTTTCATGGATAGAGCGAATCAGATCGGGTCTGGTCAAGTTCAGCAGCTCGTTGCAGCCATCGTAGGCTTCGCCGCCAAAATCATCAGCGGTCAGGTTCGCCTGCTGCAGCATGGTGCCCATCGCACCGTCCAGTATCAGAATTTTCCGGGAAAGCTGTTCACGAAAAGTGGGTTTCATTGACGTGCTCCTTTTCTCCCTTGCATCGGTTTATTCTCAGCCGTTTTTTTTTTGCAACAAAAAATCCTCTTCCTTGAAAGAAGAGGATTTGTCCGCGAATACACTTGCGCCTGAACCATCCTCTCATCTTTCAAAGCCGCAGCTTTGCTGGAATTGGCACCGGATTTTAACCGGTTGCCGAGGCTTCATCAGGCCAGTCCCTCCGCCTCTCTTGATAAGAGTTGTACCATGCTATTCATTTTTGCCACTCAGCTTTGAGGTTTGAAAGTATCTTAACACCGCAAAAACTCTTCGTCAATTGAGAATTTGTCTATTCTTTTCGCACTTCCCACTCTTCACGCGCCCATTTTTGCTCCTACCGGGCATTCGCCCACGCCATTCTGTGCGTTCGTGTATAGACTGTAGCATAACGGAAAGGAGGGGGAACAAACGTGAGTACATCTTACTGCGGAAATAGCATTTTTGGAGACAGTTTCGCACTGGTGCTCGTACTGTTTATCCTGCTGGTCATTGTCGGGTGCTCGTGTGACGACTGCTAATCATTCGAATGAGAGGACAGAAAGAGGCTATCCCCTGCCTTGCTTGCGGCTTGCAGGGATGGCCTCTTTTTCATGTGTTCTTCCAGCGTTCATTGTCAGGGCGAAACGCTTTTGCTATCATGAGGCTTACCCACACCGATGAAAGGAACGATTGACAATGGACGCTCTGTTCGCGCGTGAAAAGGACGAATTTCTGTCCTGTATAGAGACGGTAAAAGAGCTGGAAAGCTCCGACTTTGAAACCTACTCCATCGTTAAGCATACGGAAACAGGGGAACATTATTTGCGCTACTTTTTGTCTCACATCAACCTGTCAGAAGGGGGCCGCAGGGACGACTACGATCATTTCCTGCCGCTTGACTCCGATGACGTTCTGGCGCTGATGTTCGGCGAGCAGCCGTACCATTTCCCGGACAACTGGCGCTCTCCCTATCTGCGCAGCGGCAACGACAACCGGCTCATCCCGTTTGATCCATCGGAAAACTACGATCTGGAGAAGGAAGCGGCTGCCGAGCTGGCGATGGTGGAACGGCTGGAGCTTTACAAGCAGCAGTGGATGAACGCCGAAAACTTGAGTGCGGAAGAAAAGGAAGAGCTGACGAGACAATATTTCGCCGAGCTCGACAAGATTTTGAAAAAAGCCGAAGAGTAAGTTGCATCCTGCCACCCAAAACGGCTATAATGCTAGAGAAACAAGCAAATCGTTGATGAGGAAAGTACTCCTGGAATGAGGCTTTAGCGAGTCGGGGACGGTGGAAGCCCGATGCCAAACCATGCGAGGAAGCGCCCCTCGGAGATGCGGCCTGAACATCCGGCGAAGCAATTGATGCCCGGATTGCGTAGGGTTTTGCCGGGTCTGCCCGTTACAGCAGCACAAAGCGGTTTTTGCCTGACGTACGCATGCAGGCGAAAACAACAAGAGTGGCACCGCGGGAGCACAACCTCTCGTCTCTTCTATCCAGGAGACGTGGAGGTTTTTTTATTTTCTTTTGCGTCCCTTATGCTTTTTTTTCATTTTGAAAGGAGAATGACAATGAGCTACAAGCACCAAGTGGCGGAAAAAATCGCCGCTGCCCTCACCTCTCTCGGTGTGGACACCTTTCCAGCAGAAACGGTTTACGGCATGCTGGAAACGCCGCCAAACCCTGCAATGGGAGACATCGCCTTCCCTTGCTTCCAACTGGCGAAAGCGCTCCGCAAAGCGCCGCCGATGATCGCCACAGAGCTTGCCGAAAAAATCGCGGGAGCGCCTCTGCGCTCTGTGCAAGCAGTCGGCCCTTACGTCAACCTGTTTCTCGACCAGGAAAAGGTGGCGGCACAAGTAATCGGAACGATCCTTGAACAAGGCAGCGCCTACGGCAGCAGCCAGGTTGGACAAGGCCGCAAAGTGCCGATTGACCTGTCCTCGCCGAACATCGCCAAGCCGTTTTCCATGGGCCATCTGCGCTCTACCGTAATCGGCAACGCGATTGCGAACATCATGGAAAAACGCGGCTACCAGCCTGTGCGCATCAATCATCTGGGCGACTGGGGCACGCAGTTCGGCAAACTGATCGTCGCCTACCGCTTGTGGGGAGACGAGGAAAAAGTAAAAGCCGAGCCGATCAAGGAGCTGCTCAACCTGTACGTGCGCTTCCACGAAGAGGCGGAAAAAGACCCGTCGCTGGAAGAACAAGGCCGCGAATGGTTCAAAAAGCTGGAGGACGGCGACGCAGAAGCACAGCATCTGTGGAAATGGTTCCGTGACGAATCGCTCAAGGAGTTCATGAAAATTTACGAGCTGATGAACGTCTCCTTCGACTCCACACACGGCGAAGCTTTCTACAACGACAAGATGGATCGCGTCGTCACCCTGCTGGAAGAAAAAGGACTGCTGACCGAATCGGACGGCGCGCTGGTCGTCAACCTCGACGAGTACAACATGCCGCCGTGCCTGATTAAAAAATCGGACGGTGCGACGCTGTACGCGACGCGCGATCTGGCTGCCGCCCTGTACCGCCACGAGACGTACGACTTCGCCAAAGCGCTCTACGTCGTCGGAAACGAGCAGCGCCTGCACTTCCAGCAACTGTATAAAGTTCTGGAAAAAATGGGCTATCCTTGGTCCGCTGACATGCACCACATTCCGTTCGGCATGATGCTCAAGGACGGCAAGAAAATGTCCACCCGCAAAGGAAAAGTCGTTTTGCTGGAGGAAGTATTGGCACAGGCGATTGCCGACGTGCAAAAAGTGATCGAGGAAAAGAACCCGACGCTCGCGAACAAGGAAGAAGTTGCCCGCCAGGTTGGGGTCGGCGCTGTCATTTTCCACGACCTGAAAAACTACCGCCTGAACGACATCAACTTTTCCTGGGAAGAAATGCTCACCTTCGAGGGCGAAACCGGACCGTACGTGCAGTACACCCACGCCCGCGCCTGCTCGCTTCTGCGCAAGGGAGGCTACCAGCCGCAAACGGTAGCGAGCCTCGTACCAGGCGCCTTGGACAGCAAGGAAGCATGGGCGGTCATTACCTTGCTGAACGCCTTCCCTGAGGTCATCGAACGGGCCAGCGACAACTTCGACCCTTCGCAAATCGGCAAGTACGTCATCGACCTCGCGCAGTCGTTCAACAAGTTCTACGCCAACGTCCGCATTCTCGCCGAAGAAGAAGACGTGAAAGCGTCCCGCCTCCAGCTCGTGGCAGCTGTGGTGGCCGTGCTGAAAGAAGGCCTGCGCCTGCTCGGACTGGCTGCGCCAGAGGAAATGTAAAAACTCAAAAGCCGGAAAGCCTGCCTTGTCAAAGGCGGCTCCGGCTTTTTTGCTTTCCCAAGTTCGGAATGGCCCTTCGCCGGGACTTTCCCTTTTTTTACCAAAAAACTTACGATGGCAGCGTCATGTTTTCATAAATGACGGACAGACCCATTCCGCCTGCCATGCAGAGCGTTACCATGCCGTACTTGACGCGGCTTCGTATCATTTCGTTCATCAGGGTGACGGTCAGCTTCGCACCTGTGGCCCCTACCGGATGTCCAAGCGCGATTGCGCCGCCGTTGACATTCACCTTCGCCGGGTCCAGCTCCAGTCCTTTTATGACAGCCAAGGCTTGTGCGGCAAACGCTTCGTTCAACTCGATCAGCCCGATGTCGTCGAGCGTAAGCCCAGCCTTCTGCAACGCTTTTTGTGTGGCAGGTACGGGGCCAATCCCCATGATCCCCGGCTCGACTCCCGCGCTGGCAAACGCCTTGATTTTGACCAACGGGGTCAGGCCCGCTTCCTCAGCTTTTTCGCGGGACATCATCAGTACAGCGGCTGCACCGTCATTCATCGGACAGGCGTTGCCTGCCGTGATTGTCCCGTCCTGTTGGAAGACGCTTTTCAGCTTCGCCAGGTCTTCAAGGTTAATGTCGTGCCGGACAGACTCGTCCTGGTCAAAGACACGCGTTCCTTTGCGCTCCTGAATGGTAATCGGCACGATCTCGCCAGCGAACTTGCCTGCGGCAATGGCGGCGGCTGCCTTTTTGTGGCTCTCGTAGGCGAAGCGGTCCTGTTCCTCGCGGGAGATGCCGTACTGTACGGCGAGCCGCTCAGCCGTATTGCCCATATGCTCGCCTTCCAACGAACAGATCAAGCCGTCAGACAGAAGCGCATCTTCCATCGTCAGGTTGCCGAATTTGCTGCCCCAGCGATTTTTCACCAGGTACGGCACGTTGCTCATGCTCTCCACGCCGCCTGCGATCACCACGTCCTCCTGCCCGGCCATAATCGCCAAAGCACCGCTGCTAATCGCTTTCAGGCCTGAGCCGCACGCCTTGATGATGATGTGTCCGTACACATGGCGGGGAAATCCGGCCAACTGCGAACTGATGCGTGCTGCATTCAGCCCCCCTCCGTGCACGTAACCGTTTCCAAAAATCACTTCTCCCACTTCCTGCTTCGGAAAAGCGGCCTTTTCCATCAAGCCCAACAGCACCTGCCGTCCCAGCTCTGTTGCCGGCACGTCTCGCAAGCTTTTGCCGAATGCGCCGACTGCACTGCGCACGCCGGCGACAATGACTACTTCTCTCATCGTTACACTCCCTTTTCATTTGCCGCGTTACAGGACCCGGTTAAAATTCGCGCGTCCACACTTCCTGCGGATAGACGTCTGTTTTTTCTGACAAAAATACCTTCTGCAACGACTGCGACTCTTCCTGCTTCGATTTTTATCTGTCTGCTTTTTTCGACATCAACGGTGCTTCCATAACCGTCTGTTGCGGGAAAAGAGAAATCGGCGAGAAAAAAGGAGCGCTGTCACTCTAGCGCTCCTTCTCCGTACTTGTATGATTGCCTTACTCCTCGACCTTTTTTGGCGCCTTGCCAAACCAGGTCTTCGCCACCAGCTCCACCACTTGCTTCGGCAGCGATTGCGGCGGCTGCACTTCTTGCCCTGACGCGTCGACGCTGCGATACAACAGCGCTGTGTCGTCTGCCGGATCTGACTTCGTTTGCAAGGTCAACTCACCGATTTGCCCGGCATTGGTCCATTCCTCGATCATAAGCTGGTACTCGCCCGGTGCAAGCTCAATGTAGTCGTCCTCTGTCACATCAATGACAGCGTAGCCGTCGTGCTCGATTGTGGCATCGTATATGTTCCCGTTGGCTGCTTCGTAGAGAGCCAGCTCTTCCGGGTTGTTCAAATTCTCTTTCAGCGAAGCAAAATCGTGAATCGTCACTTTGACCCGTTTTGCCATCGGTACCCCTCCCTTGTTGACAACATCCTTACACACTGTACCACAATCTGGTCAAGCCTGCCAATTGGTCGCCAGATGACGAACGTGCCTGATTTCGTCGCGATGCCCTCCGCCTGACTCTCGCGCTGTTTCCAGCACAATCGGCAAGCCTTGAAGCTGCGGCGTGTGCAACAGCTCATAAAAAGCCTCGTTCCCGATCATCCCTTGTCCGATGCGCGCATGCCGGTCCCGAAACGATCCAGTCGGGTAAACCGAATCATTCAGATGCACAGCGGACAAATATGGCAAATAGTCCAGTTCCTCCATGCGCTGTATGACCGCGCTCCAGTTTTTTCCGTCCCACAGCCCGCTGGCAAACGCGTGGCACGTATCGAAACAAAAACCGACCTTCTGCGGCTCGGCAAGCAGCTGCCGGACCTGCGCCAGCTCCTCCAGCGTCGTACCCATCCGGCTGCCCTGCCCCGCGTTGTTTTCGATCAGCAGCTTGGCCTGTCCACTCCAGCCGTCCAGGATTTGATTCGCCAGTTGAATCATCCGCCTGTAGCCGGCAAGCACATCCGTTCCTTTGTACTGCCCGAAGTGGACGACTACGCCTAGCGCTCCACACGCCTCGGCAATTTCCAGATCGTTGCGAACCGACTGCACAGTCACCTCTGCCAGCTCGTCGTCCTCTGCGCACAGATTGACCGGATAGGCCGTATGGGCAATCGACAGCAAGTCATGTTCCTGGCAAAAAGCGCGGCAAGCCGCCGCATCAGCCGGATCAAACTGCTTGACCCCCAGGCTGCGCGGGTTTTTCGGGAAAAACTGGTACGACGCTGCTCCTTGCCGCAGGGCGGTTCGCGCCGCCTCCGCATAGCCGTGGCGGATGCTGACGTGACACCCGATTTTCATGCGTTCCTCGCCCCCTCGCTCGCTTTTCCCATTTTGCCCCTGACCGCTCATCCTCAATCGTCGTGCGAAAACTTTACCGCTAACCGATGCAGAGGGGCTGACGCTGAGGCTGGAAGACGCGCTGTCATAGTCGGTGTCCACGGGGGAAGCTCCCGCATCATTCGGAAGTCCGGCTCTGTCTGTGCTGGCGGGCGCAAAAAAGCTGCCCGGTGTACGGACAGCTTGTCTGTTCACAAGTGAACTTACGATTTGACGATCAAAAGCGGTGTTTTGGTGCGGTGGATCATTTTGAAGGTAACACTGCCGAGCAGCGTGCCTGCGATGCCGCCGAGCCCGTGGTGTCCGAGCACGATCAGGCCAGTTTGTTCCTCCTGGGCGGTCTGGCGAATCACGGTCGCCGGATCGCCGATTACAACCTTGCTTTCATATGGGATTTGCGCCGCTTCCAGCACTTCTTCGCAAGTGCGGATGGTTTCTTTTCCCCAGTTCTCCAGTGTCGCTGTATTTTCCCAGCCTACGCCGTACACGCCGGCATAAGCGGCAGGTGGTGTCACGACGCTTAGAAGCAGGTAGGAAACACCCGGAATGCCCTCGCTCAAAGCAATCGCCTTTTGTGCAGCGTTTTTTGCCTGCTCGGAGCCGTCCACGGCAATCAGCACTTTTTGCCATGGGAAGCGGCTGGCATCGGTCTCTTCGGAAATGAGGAACACCGGGAGCTGTGCATCGTGAATCGTCGGGTAGCTGACGCTTTGCAAAAGAAATCCGGTGATCCGGCCGTATCCGTGTGTCCCCATGACAATCGCGGCATACTCCCCTTTTGTCGCGTGCTTCGCAATCACTTCATGCGGCTCTCCGAACTCGATTTCCAGTTCGTAAGGAACTTCCGCCTCTTCGACAATCGTGAGAAACTTTTTCAAGTCTTCTCGCGCTTCATCCAATTGGAAATCTTCCACGCTTTTTTGTCCGAGCTTGCGGACGACGTTGCGGGATGGAAAAGGAGGAATGGCATGAAGCAGTGTCAGCTCATGCTTATCTTTGGCGTACGCTAGTGCAAAGCGAACCGCCTGAACAGACTGTGCAGAAAAATCTACTGGTACCAGAATACGGGACATAAGAACACGTCCTTCCTTCTTTCATCGTCGCAAAAAGTCGATTTCTGAAACTTTTTGCCTAATTTTATTGTAGACTTGGCACGCTGGTGATGTATGTAGGGGAATTCCCTGATCTTGGCATCGAAAAAACCCTTAAGCTTCTTTATTCCATTACTCCTGTAATAAAAATGGTAGGTTCCGCGCCCAGATCAATATCGCAAATCTCGTGGTCGTCTGCGATCCGCCGCTTCGACTGCTGCTCCCGCCGGATGATTCGCACGACCGGGCGGGCTGGCAGGCCGCGGTTTTGATCGATGACGACTCCGACCTCGCCTGTGCTCAGCCTGAGCGACGTGCCGATCGGGTACAGCGCAATCGAGCGCAGGAAGTGGATGACCATTTTATGGTCGAAGCGTTTTTCCGCAAAGCCCATAATCCGCTCGCATGCCTCGTAGGGAGGCAGCGTCTCCTCTTCCTCGGAAAACGGCGAGATCAGATTGTCGTAAAAATTGCAGATCGCCACGATTTTGGCGAACTCATGAATCTCGTCGCCGCCCAGTCCGCGTGGGATTCCGGTTCCGTTGACCCATTCGTGGTGCTGGAGCGGCACGTGTGCTGACACGATGCTCATCTCGTGCTTTTTGCGCAGGATGTCAAACCCTTTCCAAGTGTGATGATTCTTCATGCTGTTTTTCTTGTACTCCGGCGCTTCCTTGTCCGCCGACAGCTTGCCGATGTCGTGCAAAAGCGCTCCGATTGCCAGCTCTTTCAGCTGTGTGGTGCTATAGCCAAGCCCGACGCCCATGACCGTCGCCATCATGCAGACGTTGAGCGAATGGATGTACAGGGCATTGTCCGCGGTGCGAATTTCCCCCAGATTGAGCAGCACCTTGCGATTGCGCAACGTTTCTTCGACGATGCTTCCCACAGACTTTTGAATGCCGCGAACATCGAACTCCTTGCCGGACTGGACGCACGAAATGGCGCCTGACAGATTGCGAATGGCATCTTTTCGTGTCGTCTCCGTCACGACCTCCTGTTCCTTCACTTCGTCGAAAAAAGGGTCTTTGATACTGAGCATCGTCACCCCAAAGCGCCGCAGTTTGTTTATCATGCCGACGGTCAGCTGCACGCCTCTCTGCAAAAGCGTCAAGCCCTCGCTCGTATAAATGCTGCGAGCCAGCACATCCCCAGGCTCAACTTGCTCTACGCTAACGTATCTCATGAGGCCAATCCTCCTGATTCCTTCTCCCCCTGATGCTTTTCCCTATCTTCGCATGAGAAAAACATGTTTTGCAGTGGTTATGATGAACGATCCGGCAAAAAAAGGACTTTTGCAGCCAAAATTCCCTGCGGATCACCCTTGCCATCCCCCGCCGCTGTTCCACGGGAGCCATCGGTTTGCTTGCCTTTTCGATCCAGCAAGAAAAGCCCACCATCAAACAATCCGGGCATTTGCATGCACAAATTGTTTGATGGTGGGCGAATGACCAGGCATCCATCGTTATTCCTCTTCTTTTTTCATGATGCTGTACTCGTCGCGCACCATGGAGACGTCATCGCCTTGCTGGGTCAGCTCCAGCTTGTACAAAATGTCGGAAAGCACCGAGGCGACGATCAAGGTCAGATCGCCCGTATTGACGGGCTGGCGAAAATAGTGCCCGATCATCTCGTATCCTTTTCGCTTGAAAGATTCGGTGTCGTCCTCGTCCAAGGCATCGCACAATTCTGCGATCAAATCGTTCAAGGCGATCCGCGCTCGCTCGTAAACGTCAGGCTGATCGGTTGAAACAGCATCTGCTTCCTTTTTCTGGCCCAATTTGTCTCTCCCCCTTCCCCTATAGGGTGGAGCAGGAACAAATTTTTATGCAGAATCCGGATGACGGGCTGCCCGCGTCTGCGAAGCCCGAATGCCCGTCAACGCCTGGAGCAGCACGCGATCGTAATGCGCTTCTGCGTCAGGCTTGCGGCGATCCAGCAGCGTACCGAGCACAGCGCCAAGAAATCCCAGCGGAATCGAGATCAAGCCGGGATTGGTCAACGGAAAAATCGGTTCAGCCAAAATGAATCCGGTCTGTGGATTCATCACGGTCGGTCCGGCCACGACGAGCACGACAGAGGCGATCAGCCCTGTCAATACGCCGCAAATTGCCCCGCGCACCGTAAAGCGGCGCCAGTAAAGCGTGAACAACAAGAGCGGCAAATTGGCCGAGGCGGCGATGGCAAAGGTCAGTCCGACGAGTATGGCGACGTTCATTTTTTCCGCGCCGATTGCCAGCCAGATCGAAGCGAAGCCGACGGCAACCGACGAGCATTTGGCCATCGCCACCTGCTCTTTTTCCGAAGCCAGCCCGCGCCGGATCAGATGGCTGTAGACGTCGTGGGCAAAAGCGGACGAGGCGGACAGCACCAGCCCGGTCACAACGGCCAAAATCGTGGCAAAGGCAACAGCGGCGATGTAAGCCATCAAAAATTCACCGCCGAGCGCATCCGCGAGCAGCGTCACCGTCAGATTGCCGCCGAAGCCGACATTTTTCAGCGCCTCATACCCGACAAACGCGCTCGCGCCAAAGCCGAGAAAAATCGTCAGCAAATAAAACGCGCCAATCACCCACGTCGCCGTGTAGATCGAGGAACGGGTCGTTACCGCATCCTTGACCGTAAACAGGCGGGAGATAATATGCGGCAGCCCGGCGGTTCCAAGAATCAGGGCGAGATGCAGCGAGATCGTCTCCAGCGGATCATTCAGCTGGTTGCCCGGATGCAAAAATTGCTCCTGCAACGGCGTAATCGTGCTGACGCGGGAAAACATCTCCGACAGACTCCAGCCAAATCGGGAAAAGACGATCAGACTGAGGATCAGCGTCCCTGTCAACAGCAAAATCGCCTTCACGATCTGCACCCACGAGGTCGCAACCATCCCGCCGAAGACGACGTAAAACGTCATCAGGCTGCCGACAATCATCACCGCCGTATCGTAGTGGACGCCGAGCAAGTAGTGAATGAGCGCCCCCGCCCCGACGAGCTGCGCGATCATGTAAAAAATCGTAATCAGCAGCGTCGTACAGGCGACCACTCCGCGCAGCCACAAACAGTCAAAGCGTACGGCAATCGCATCGGCGAGCGTGTAGCGCCCCAGATTGTGCAAGGGCTCCGCGATCAGAAACAAAATAATGAGATAGGAGACAAAAAAACCGATGGAGTACACGAAGCCGTCAAAGCCGTACATGGCAATGGTCCCGGCGATGCCGAGAAACGAAGCTGCGCTCATGTAGTCGCCGGCAATCGCGATGCCGTTTTGCAAGCCTGTCAGGCGGTTGCCGGCCGCGTAAAAATCTCTGGTCGTTCCCGTCTGTTTGGCAGCCGAATACGTAATCGCCATCGTTCCGATTATGACAGCCAGAAAGAAAATGATTGTCGTCACGGACCTGCTCTCCTTTCCCCGCGCCATAAGAAAAAGCCCAGGGAATCACCCTGAGCTTTTGCCTGGCAGGAGCTTCCTTGCGTATTTGCTTCTACGCCGACTCCTTTATTCCTGTGTTCGCCCGCACCAAAATTTCATCGTACTTCGCATCATTGCGCGAACTGGACAGAAGCGTACCAATCCAGGCGGCCAAAAACCCGAGCGGGATGGAGACGATTCCCGGATTCGGCAGCGGGAACAGCGCCTCTCCGACCAGAATCGCTTTTCCGGCGACCGGATTCCAGACATTCGGGCTTAAAGCCACGAGAATCAGCGAGCTGAACAGTCCAACCAGCATGCCGCTGATTGCCCCTGTCGTGTTAAACCTTCTCCAGAAAATGGTGAACAAAATAACGGGCAGGTTGGCACTGGCCGCAACAGCGAAGGCAAGCGAGACGAGAAACGCCACGTTCAGCTTCTGCGCAAACAGCGCGAGCACGATGGACACAACCGAAACGCCGATGGAAGCCCATTTTGCCATCTTCATTTGCTCTTTTTCCGTCGCTTTGCCCTGGCGGATGACATGTCCGTAAAAGTCGTGCGCAAACGCCGAGGCTGCGGTCAGCACCAGTCCGGCCACGACGGCGAGAATCGTCGCGAAGGCAACGGCGGACACGAATGCAAAGAGGAAGTTGCCGCCGAGTGACTGTGCGAGCAGCGGAGCGCCCATGTTTCCGGCCGCATCCATGTTTTCCGCTCCCACAAACGCCGCTGCGCCAAAGCCAAGGAAGATCGTCATGATGTAGAAGAGACCGATAATCCAGGTGGCGTAGACGACAGACTTGCGGGCCGTCGTCGCGTCTTTTACCGTAAAGAAGCGAATCAGAATGTGCGGCAGTCCGGCAGTGCCCAGCACCAGTGCCAGGTTGAGCGAGATCGTGTCCAGCCCGACCTTGAACTTGTTGCCCGGATTGAGGAACTGCTCCCCGAGCGGTGTCGCCGTTTTCATCTTTTCAAACATCGTCAGCAGATTGAAGTCAAACTTGGCAAAGACCATCAGCGAGATGACGAACGTGCCGACCATGAGCAGCACGGCTTTGACAATTTGCACCCACGAGGTTGCCGTCATGCCGCCAAACACGACGTAGACCGTCATCAGCGCCCCTACAATCAAAACAGAGGTCGTGTACTCCAGCCCGAGCAGCAGCTTAATCAACGCCCCCGCCCCGACGAGCTGGGCGATCATGTAAAAAATCGAAATGGCGATGGAGTTCAGCGCGGCCACACCACGTACCTGCTTATTGTCAAAACGCGCAGCGATCATGTCCGCCATCGTGTACTTGCCGAGGTTGCGCAACGGCTCCGCTACCAGATACAGCACGACAAGATAGGCGACGAGAAAGCCAATGCTGTAAAAAAAGCCGTCAAACCCGCTCAACGCAATCATTCCGGCGATCCCAAGGAACGAAGCCGCAGACATGTAGTCGCCGGCAATCGCAAGCCCGTTTTGCCACCCGGTCAGCCCGCCGCCCGCCGTGTAAAACTCGCTTGTCGTATTCGTCCGCTTGGAAGCGTAATACGTTATCACCAGCGTAAGCAGGACGATTCCCAGAAAAAGGAGAAATGCCGTTACATTCATTCGCCTCTGCCCCCTGTCTCTTGCTTGATTTTTTCCACCAGCTCGTCAAAGCGCGCGGCCTTCTTCGTGTACAAAATACAGAGGCCCCAGGTCATGATGAATTGGGCAAAGGCGAACACCCACGCCCACGAAATCGCGCCAATCGCCGGCTGATTGAGCACGGTGAAATAGGAGGTCAAGATCGGCAAAGTAAAGTAGAACACAAAGAAAAAAATGGAAGATGGCAGGATGAATGCCCGTTTGCTGCGCAACAATTCCTTGAAGGTGTCTGACTGGATGATCGCTGTGTAATCACTGCTATCCTGCTTCTGACCCTGTGCTTTTCGCACCGAAAGCGGCTTGCTCATCGGAATCTCCCCCTCTTCAAACAAAAATGTAAGCGCTTCCTATATTGTAAGGAATCCGTTTTTGTTCGTGTGGCTTTTCGCGCAAGATGTCTGGGGGCGTGCGTCAACGGCTGATTTTGCATCGCGATCTGCAACAGGCTCATTCTTCGAGGCGTCTCAGCAAATCTTTGGCGGATGTACGGGACACTGGAATGCGCGTCTTCGCTTCGCCTTTCAGCAACAGGTTGTAGGCGCCGTTGAACCACGGTTCCAGTTCGCTTACATAGTGCAGATTGACCAGGTAGCTTTTGTGCGTGCGAAAAAAATCGTAGCCGGCGAGCTTGTCCATCAGCTGTGTCAGCGTCATCCGCGTGGAATACGCATCGGTCTGGGTAATGATGCGAACGAGCCGTTCTTCGCGCACCGCGTAGACAATCGTAGCCGGGTCGATCACCACCAGCCTGCTGTTGTCCTCCACAATCAGCTTGGAGCGCCTGGTGACAGCAGGCTCCGGCTTCGGCTTGCCCAGCCGCTCGCGGATGCGCTGCATCGTCTCCACCAGCCGCTTTGGCTCCGTCGGCTTCAGCAAATAATCGACAGCGTTCAGCTTGAAGGCATCTACGGCGAACGTCTCATACGCCGTACAAAAAACGATGAGCGGCTGCGGCTTGCGGGCGGCCAGCATTCTCGCAGCCTGCGCTCCTTCCATTTCCGGCATTTTCATATCGAGAAAAACGA
Source organism: Brevibacillus gelatini (assembly GCF_003710935.1). Lineage (GTDB taxonomy): Bacteria > Bacillota > Bacilli > Brevibacillales > Brevibacillaceae > Brevibacillus > Brevibacillus gelatini. Next base: position 63,911 of record NZ_RHHS01000017.1, on the reverse strand, counting down.
CGTCCGGCTCATGCTCGTCGACCATTTCCAGCAGTTCCCGGCCGTTGGTCGCGTAGGGAAGCAGCTCGACATCCCCCTCCTGCTGCAGCAAATAGCTCAGCTCTTCCCGTGCAAGTCGTTCGTCTTCTGCAATCATGATGCGAATCGGCATCAGGCACTCACCTCTTTTTTGATGGGAATGGCAAATGTAATCGAACTGCCGCCTTCCGGTCTGTTGGCAAAATGCAGTTGGGCATCCGGGCCTTGCAGGCTGATGAGCCGCTGGTTGACGTTGTGAACGCCGATCCCGTTTCCGTCCTTGCGCTCCATCGGGACTTTCCCCAAAAGCGGAAGCAGCTCTTCCGGAAACCCTCGGCCGTTGTCCTCAATCGTAAAAACGATGGAAGCGCCTTGCCGCTTTATGTGCAGACGGATTTCCCCGCCTGCTCCCATGTCGCGCAGGCCGTGGTGAATACAGTTTTCAATTAGCGGCTGCAAAGTACCGGGGGGCATGAGCGCGTCTTCCACCCCGGGATCGACAGACATATGGACGGCAAACTGCTCGGCAAACCGGATGCGGATAATCTCCAAATAGGCGTGCAGGTGCTCCAGCTCCTGGCCAACCGTGACCAGCGTACTCGACGTAAGCTTCAGGTTGAAGCGCATAAACACCCCCAGCTGGATCGTCATGTGGCGGGCGAGTTGCGGGTCGATCCGGATCAAGGTCACGATTGAATTGAGCGTATTGAACAAAAAATGCGGGTGAATTTGCGCTTGCAGCATCCGCAATTCCGCGTCCTTCATCAGCCCTTTCATCTGTTCGGCGAGCGAGAGCGTCAACTGGTTGGAGATGAGGTTGCCCAGCCCTTTTGCCAGTGCCTCCTGGACTTTCCCGATTTGCTGGGGACGGCGAAAATATAGCTTGATTAAGCCGACGACGCTGTCTCCTTCCTTGATCGGGACGAGAATGGCGGCTTGCAGCTGGCATTGCTTGCGCTTGCAGCCGAGCACCTCCCTGCCCACGCCCTTGTCGATGGAGCCGCTGGCCAGCACACGCTGCTCCAGGTCGCTCTGAATCCTTTCTCCGGGGAAGTGGTGGTCGGCTCCTGCTCCGACGTGGGCGAGCAAACGCTCCCGGTCCGTCACAGCGACCGCAATCGCTTTTGCCTCGCGCTGCAACACGAGTGCCGCCGCCTGCGCCGTCTGCGGCGTCAGCCCCATCTTCAGCTGCGGCAAGATGCGCTCGGCAATCGTAAACGCACGCTCCGACTCCAGCGCAGCAGAGCGTTCCTCTTCCTGCAGGGCGACGCGAATCATCGTTGTAAAAATGGCAATCGAGATGCTGTTGGTCAGCACCATCGGGATGCCGATCACATTGACCATCGTGCGAACCAGCTCCGGCGGTCCTGACATAATCAGCACAAACGACATCTGGATCACAGGAGCGAACATGCCGATAAACAGTGCCTTGGAGGGGGAAATTACCCGCTCCTGCGAAAAAAAACGCGCCACATAGCCAGCCAGAAGCCCTGTGAGCGGAACAGACAAGCCCATGGGAACGGCAGCAAAGCCGCCCAGATGATACAAGTGCAAACCGGCAATAATCCCCGCTCCGAGCCCGACCATCGGACCGCCCAACAGCCCCCCGATCACGACGCCGACCAGCGTGGAATTCGCCACGATCTCCTCTCCTGCAAGCGGAAAAATCCAAAAGCTCGGGATGTATCCGTCTTCGCGCACCGTCACGCCCGCATACGTGCCCGCGATGCCAAACAGGCCAAACATCATGGAAAAGGCGATGGAAGTTCCAAGGTGCAGCTCCCTGTCCAAAAGCTGCCGGAACAGCGGTATCCGCGTCAGAATAAACGCAAGTGTCAAGAGAATGCCCATCCGTTCGATGAGCAGCAGCGTGAGATTGTCCACGGCTTCCTCCTGCTTGTGTTGAAATCTTCTATAAATTCCGCATTTTACCCTCATTTCCCTGCCGGACAGACAATCTGGCTGGGCGTTTTGCATACGCTGAGTGTGCAAAACTCATCGGAAGGGGGAGGGAAAAGATGTGTGGAATCGTAGGTTGGATTGATTGGGAAAAAGACGTTTCCAAGGAGCGTCCGATCCTGCAAAAAATGACCCAGTGCCTCACCAATCGCGGGCCGGACGCCGAAGGCTTTTGGCTCACTCCGCGGGCTGCTCTCGGCCATCGTCGGCTCGTCGTGGTCGACCCGGCTGGCGGGCAGCAGCCGATGACGGCTCTCAAAAGCGAACATGCCTGCACGATTGTTTACAACGGGGAACTGTACAACACAGAGGACTTGCGGCAGGAGCTTATCGCCTGCGGTCATGCTTTTCAGTCCCATTCCGATACAGAGGTTCTGCTGCATACGTACCTGGAGTGGGGCACTGACTGCCTCTCCAGGCTGAACGGTATTTTCGCTTTTGCGATCTGGGACGAACGGGCGCAGCATTTGTTTGTCGCACGCGACCGCCTGGGTGTCAAGCCGCTTTTTTACGCGCAGAGAGGCAGTTCCTTTTTGCTCGCCTCCGAATTAAAAGCGCTGCTCGCCCACCCCGAGGTGCGGCCGGAGCTGTCGCGGGAAGGACTCGCAGAGGTGTTTGGCATCAGTCCGGCGCGCACGCCGGGACATGGCGTGTTCCATAACGTGCACGAGCTGCGGCCGGGCTGCTTTCTCACCGTCACGCGCGACCGGGTCAAACAGGAACGATACTGGCAGTTGGAAAGCCGTCCGCATACGGACGACCTGGACACGACGACAGCGCGCGTCAGGGAACTGGTCGTCGATGCCATCGAGCGTCAGCTGGTAGCAGACGTCCCTGTCGCCACCCTCCTGTCCGGGGGACTGGATTCAAGCATCATTACCGCTGTGGCTGCTGCGCACTTCAAAAAAGAAGGACGCGGGACGCTCCACAGCTACTCCATCGACTATGTAGACAATGACAAACATTTCAAAGCGAGCGCCTTCCAGCCAAACGATGATGCGCCATACGTGCAGCTCGTGTCCAGCTACCTTGGCACGCAGCACCACACGATCAAATTCGATACGGCTGACCTGGTCGACGCCTTGAAAACCGCCACACTCGCCCGCGACCTGCCGGGAATGGCGGACGTGGACGCCTCGCTCTACCTGTTTTGCCGCGAAATCAAAAAAGAGATGACCGTTGTCCTCTCGGGAGAATGCGCAGATGAAGTGTTTGGCGGCTACCCGTGGTTTCACCGGGAAGAACTGCTGCACGCGGGCACCTTCCCTTGGTCGCGGGCAGTCAAGGAACGGGCCTCGTGGCTGTCGCCCGAGCTGCGTGCCTGGGTCAAACCGGAGGAATACGTCGCGATGCGCTATGCGGAATCACTCGACGAAGTGCCGCACTTGCCCGGTGAGGACCCGCTGGAAGCACGCCGCCGGGAAATGTTTTATCTCAACATGACGTGGTTCATGAACACCTTGCTTGATCGCAAGGACCGGATGAGCATGGCGGCCAGTCTGGAAGCCCGCGTGCCTTTTTGCGATCACCGGATTGTCGAATACGTCTGGAATATCCCCTGGGAAATGAAAACTTACGGCGGCCGCGAAAAAGGAATTTTGCGCAAAGCGATGGAAGGCATTCTCCCGGACGAAGTGCTGTACCGCAAAAAAAGCCCGTATCCGAAAACGCATAACCCGTCCTACACCGAAGCCGTCCGCACCTGGCTGCTGGATATTTTGAACGACCCCGGCTCGCCGCTGTTGCAGCTTGTCGATGTCCCCGTCATCCGCAAAATTGCCGAGTCGGACGCCCAGGCGTCGAGCATTCCGTTTTTCGGTCAACTGATGAGCACACCGCAGTTGTTCGCCTATCTCGGCCAGATGGACTACTGGCTGCGCGCCTATCGCGTCTCGATCAGGGCGTAGGGTGATTGCTTGCTTGCCAAAACGAAAGCTCCTCAACCCCATGGTCTCATGGGGTTTTGAGGAGCCGTTTCTTTCCTTTTCTTTTGGGTTTTCTGGCCTGCTTTGGCCCTGGTTTCGCCGCAGGATGCAGCATCGGCTTCGGCACGGGCTTCCCGGCGGAATTCGTTGCCAGCATGGACACTGCCTTCGGAGCTTCCACAGACGGACGGTATCGGATGTCACCCTCACGACCGGACCGCTTCATGATTGTAAACGAATCGGTATCTCCCGCGCGGATCAAGCGGTAATCCACTCTCGTCTTCTTTTCTCCACCGACGAGAATGGCTGCCACCAATCGCTGGTTGGGGCGGTTGCCTTTAACCTGAATGGACTGTACGATGCAAGGAAGCGGCGGAATCGGCCTATACGGAATACACAGCTTCCCTTTTAGCACCCGCAGACCGAGGTTGCGAATCATTGTCTCTGTCAACTGCTTTCCCCAATACCTGCGAAAAATGCGGGAGATTTTCCGCTTCGTATTGTACTTGTCAGGCAAAGGCGTGTAATCGACGCCATTTACCGTGTAGACGACTTTTCCGCGCGGCGACGCGGCGATCTGTGTCCAGACTTGCTCGGCCGAGCTGATAAACTGCTTGAACAAGCGCGATTCATCCAATCATTTCACCTCCTCCATAAACCGTATGGAGAAGGGCTTATGCTAGTACGCCCTTTTTACCTGGCGATTTTGGCAACGGCCACCCGCCCGGAGAAAAAAGTCGCGCCGCCGCCCATATCAGCAAGGCGATCAGGGGTCAGTGCGTTCACGTAATGCTTGGCATGCGGGGCGTCTGCCCACAAGCCCTGGCTTGCGACCACACCGGGCAGGACATTTTCCCCGACCGAGACAACCAGTTCGCATTCTCCCCGATCATTCCAGACGCGCACCGTATCCCCATCCGCAATCCCTGCGGCACGGGCATCTGCGCTGTTCATATGCAGGCGGGGAGCTTTTTCCATTTGGACGTGCCTGTCGTTATTGGAAAACGTCGAGTTCAAAAAGTTATGGTTGGGGCCGGGAACAAATTGATACGGATAGTCGCCGTCCTCCACCAGCGGAGTATACGTCGGCAAGGCCGGATAGCCTCTGTCTGCCATCGCCTGCGAATACAGCTCGATTTTTCCGCTCGGGGTTGCCAGGCGGCCTGCAAAGTACGAATCGACCTTGGCTTTCATGTAGTTGTGTTTGGCGAGCGCGTCGAAGTCGATTCCTTCCAGATGCGGATTGCCGTGACCCGCAAGCGCCTGGCGAATCATCTGCTCGTCGGAATCGCGGAAAGCAGGCTCATCGTAGCCCATGGCAAGGGCGAGCAAGCGAAATACTTCCGTGTTGGACTTGCTCTCGCCATACGGGGCAAGGACTGGCTTTTGCAGTTGAATGTAGTGGTGCCAGTAGCTTGTGTAAAAGTCCATGTTTTCATATGAGGACGTCGCGGGGAGCACGATGTCGGCATAGCGCGCCGTCTCGGTCAAAAACAGATCGTGGACGACAGTGAACAAGTCTTCCCGCGCAAGCCCTTGTCTGACCTTGTTGCCATCCGGGGCGACAATGGCCGGATTAGACGTGTACACAAACAGCGACTTCACAGGCGGATTCGCTTCCAGGAGCGCCTTGCCCAGCTCGTTCATGTTGATGACGCGGGTGTTTTTGTTTTTGAGCAGGTCCGGCCGCTGCAACGCGTGTTTGTTGTGCTCCAAAAATCCTTTGTTGCCCTTGATCGCGCCACCGCCCCGCACGAGCCACTGTCCGGTGAGCGCGGGCAGACAGGCGATCGTCCGCACGCACATGCCGCCGTTGTCGTGATGCTGAATGCCGTTGCCAATGCGAATGAAGGAAGGCGAGGTCTGGCCGTACAAACGCGCCAGCTTGTAAATATCGTCAACCGGGACGCCGGTGATCGCAGACACGGTAGCCGGGTCGTACGCTTTTACGTGCTCTCTCAGTTCTTCGTGTCCGACCGTGTACGTTTGCAAAAAGGCGGAATCGACCAAGTTTTCTGCGAACAGGACGTGCATAAGTCCGAGTGCCAAAGCGGTATCGGTTCCGGGCAAAATCGGGATGAACCAGTCGGCCCAGCGTCCCGTCTGGTTTTTATGGACGTCGATGACGACGATTTTCGCGCCGTTTTTCCGCGCCTGCTCGGCAAGCACGACCTGGTGCATGTTCGTGCTGACCGCGTTGATCCCCCACATGATGAACAGCTTGGCGTGCACGGTGTCCTCCGGGTCCGTGCCGAAAGCGCCGCCCATCGTATAGTTGTAGCCAACCGCTCCTGCGCTGTTGCAGATCGTGCGGTCAAGAATGCTCGCGCCCATGCGGTGGAAAAAGCGCCGATCCATCCCTTCCACGTTGATGCGGCCCATGTTTCCGTAAAAGCTGTACGGCAGGATGGACTCGGGGCCGTCCGTGTCAATCAGGGTGCGCCAGCGCGAAGCTATCGTCTCGATTGCTTCCTCCCAGGTGATGCGGACAAATTCGCCGCTGCCCTTTTTCCCGACTCGCCTGAGCGGATGGGTCAGCCGCTTTGGATCGTACAGACGCGCCGCCATGTTGCGCACTTTGTTGCAAATGTTTCCCTTCGTCACCGGGTGGTTCGGATCGCCCTCGATTTTCACCAGCTTGCCATCCTGCTTGTGAAGCAGCAGTCCGCACTGATCCGGGCAATCCAGGGAGCAGACGGCAGGAAATACGCCATTTTCCTCTTGTGTAAAAGTCACGGTAGGTCCCTCTTTCGTCTTTGCTTTTTTCGGTGTATGCTGCTGGCTGGCACACGCTGCAATTCCACGTAACCAGATCGAATAACCTTCTTTTTCTATGTATTGTAGCATGAACGGGGAAACCCCAAATAACTGAATCCCGCAAATTTACGAAAAAACATCCCGTTCCGCTGTCAAAAGCAGGACGGGATGTTTGTCTTTCGTGTATTCGATCCAGCAGGAAATGCTATAAGCCAGGTTCTGTCTCTCCCGTGCTGCAAGCGGGACGCATCCCTCGCACCAAGAGCGGTAGCCATCTATCTATGGCATCCGAAGATACCATCCGTCCCTTCCGTTTGATTCCTTCAGGACGGTTCCCCTACCAAATTTGGGTTTCTCGCTCGCAGGGTTTACCGCGTTCCATCTTTTCTGTCGCCAGAAAAGCTACGTTTCTGTGGCACTTTCAGCGTACTCGGGCCTCAGGGAGAGCCCTTTCCACGCCGTCAGCGAGGCTTAAAGCCTCACTGCCCTGGCTTGCGCCAGGTACGAACACTCCAAGCATCTCAGCTTGGGCGAGCCTGGACTTTCCTCTACCGCCAATCGCCGAAACGATTGCGGCAGCGGCTACCCGCATTTCCTGCCTTTCAGAATCAGTATTACACATTCTAACATGTGCCCAAAGTGTGGTCAACCAGCAAAAACTGGGTTGTTCCCATTCGATCCTGTTGCCAACCTGTAGTACAATAAAGAGGCTACAAGGAGGGTTGACCGTGATAACCATTACCCCGCAGGCAGCAGCACGCCTTGCCCTCATGATCGCGGAAGAGCACGACGCAAACGAGCTGGGGATCAGGCTTGTTCCGACAACGACAGGCTGCGGCAGCTTTACCTACAGCATCGCCATTACCGAAGCGGAAAAACACGATCAGGTCCAGGTCATCAACGAAGTCCGCTTTTTTTACAAGCCACAAGACGTGGACAAGCTCGTTGGGACTGTCATTGACTGCGATCCTGTCACGGGACGTTTTTCCATTCGCCACCCCCGGCCGCAAGCGGCTGATTGCTCGCATACTCACTGACCAGGAGGTTATTATGTTACTGCTTTCGTTCGAAAACAGCAAGCCCAAGATTCATCCAACTGTTTTCCTCGCCAAAGGCTCCGTCGTATCGGGAGACGTGGAAATCGGCGAGGATTCTTCCATTTGGTACAACACCGTCATTCGCGGCGACATTGCGCCGACTGTCATCGGCAAGCGGGTGAGCGTACAAGACAACAGCACCCTGCACCAGAGCCCGAACAATCCGTTGATTCTCGAAGACGAAGTAACGGTCGGACACAATGCCGTCCTGCACAGTTGCATCGTCCGCCGCGGAGCCTTGATCGGCATGGGCGCGATTGTGCTGGACCGCGCCGAAATCGGCGAAGAAGCGATGGTCGCTGCCGGCGCCCTCGTCCCTCCCGGCATGAAGGTGCCGCCCCGCACGCTCGTCGTCGGCAACCCGGCGAAGGTCAAGCGGGAGCTTACCGAAACAGACTTAAAAGAGCTGGTGCGCATCCGCCAGTCTTATGTGGACAAAGGCAAGCTGTACCGCAAGCTGGAAGAAAACCCGCTGGAACGGTAGCATATTGCTAAAGCAAGGTCGAGGACATCGTTGCCCTCGACCTTTTTAATCGTGATACCTCCCCATCACAATCGTATTGTAGTAATTGCCGTCGGAAAGGCGTCTGTCCTTTTTCAAAACACCTTCCACCTCAAAGCCAAGCCTCTCGTACAACCGGATCGCTTTCTCATTCGTTTCCAGGACGTGCAGCGTCATTTTTTTCACGCCAGTTCGCTCCGCCCACGCAATGGATTCCTGCAACAAATTTTTCCCAATGCCATATCCCCAAAAAGCTTGCAGGACGCCGACGCCAAACTCCACCTCGTGTTCAGGCGGATCGCTGCCGCTCCACTTCGCGAATATGCTCAAACAGCATATAGGAGCGAATCGCTGTCTCCAGGTGCAGACGATCCGGCTCTTTTGTCGTGAAATGCTTTTGAAAAAAAGCGGACAGCTTGTAGAGCACCCCGCAATATTTGCGCACGTAGCGATCTCCAAACATCCCGACCAACAGGCCGCCCACGCCGCAGGCAATGCTTCCCGCAAGCGGCAAAAACCAGACCGACAGCAAAAATCCGGTGAAAAACCAGACCACCAGATTTGTCGAGCATCCCGCGTTGACAATATCCGCTTTCGCAATTTGCGGCAAGGCAGCAAGCGATTTTTTGCCCGGATAGCTGAAAACTTTATGTTCTGCACCGTGAAATTTTTTCATCATTTTAGGAAACACAAAGTGAAAGCCGCCGACATACACCGCGACCCACATCGGGTCTACAACCGCCCACCCCGGATTGACCAGAGCGGCGGCCACATAACCGGCGAGCAAAAGGTGAAAAAGCTGATAATACCAGGGAAAGGAGAAAAAAATCCGATACCACAGCTTGCCGATCGTCTTAAGTGTCATTTTTTCCGCCCACGTATGGATGACGCCGTCTTTTACTTCCGCACAAGCAAGCACGTTCCGATCATGAAAAAGCACACCGCGTCCAAAAGACATCCCCATAATCATGCCGTTAGCTATTCTCCTTCCGCTCCAATGTCGTTATAATAGGTTGAGTTGTACGCAGAATGAAGGAGGTTTCCACCATTGATCCGCATGGTTCCAACAACACCAATCACACCGCTTCACGATCCATGGGAGCCGTTGTTTAATGCGACACCGCCCGCATACAAGCTCACCAGCGTGGAATTTACGGTAACGAATCTGTGCAATCTCCGCTGCGAGCATTGCGCGGTTGGCGATACATTGCGATACAAGGACGACCCCGCCCTGCCTGTCGATCTGATCCTGCGCCGTCTGGACGAAGCCAAGGATCTGCTTACGCTAAGTATAACAGGCGGAGAACCGATGTACAGCGAGCGAACTGTAAAAGAAGTCATCCTGCCGATCCTGCGCTACGCGGCAGACCGCGGATTGCGCACACAGATCAACTCGAACATGTCCATGCCGTTTTCCCGCTATGAGCTGATTTTGCCTTACATAGATGTGATGCACATTTCCTGGAACTGGTCTTCGCCAGAGGAATTCCATGATATTGTCTACGCAAAAGCAAGGCAAACAGTTTCAAGCAAACAGGCCGAAGCGCAGTTTGAGCGGATTATGGAAAATTCCCGCAAGCTCGCTGCGGCAGGCGTGTTCGTCTCGGCGGAAACGATGCTCAATCATCGGACGTGGCCCAAGCTCGATACGCTGCACCGGCAAATTCAGGAGATGGACTGCCGCAGGCATGAGGTGCACCCGATGTACGCCAGCGACTTTGCCCGCGATCTCAACGTGCTGTCGTTGGATGAACTGCGCCAGGCGATTCACCGGATGCTCGACATTCGCAACGAAAACTTGTGGATGCTGTTCGGGACATTGCCGTTTTTCGCATGCAGCCCCGATCCGGCAGACAGAGAGCTGATCCAAAGGCTGCGGACAGCGAAAAACGTGACCACCCGCAACGATCCGGATGGTCGGAATCGCCTGAATATCAACATTTTTACTGGGGATGTGATCGTCACCGACTTCGGCGATGTCGAGCCGCTCGGCAATATTCAGAACGATCAGTTGCAGACGATGTTTGACATCTGGCAGCGCCATGCCCTGAATCAGAAAATCAACTGCTACTGTCCGGCGGCCAAATGCGCAGGGCCAAACCTGCTCGTTGCCAACACTTACTACCCGGAGACGAACTTCACCGCGCGCAAGGCCCTCGTCTAGTTGGGCACGCTAGGACGAGAGGTGATGATGATGAGCAGACGAAAGCGTCCTCTCGTCCCAGGTGCCAGAGAGGGGCTCGATGCCCTGAAGGCACGAGTCGCCCATGTCGCAGATCCGAACCAGGCCAAGTATGAAGTGGCTTCCGAGCTTCACGTCCCGTTGCAGCGCGGCTACAACGGCCAGCTAAGCGCACATGACGCAGGCCGGATCGGCGGCAGACTGGGCGGCAGCATGGTAAAGGAATTGGTGCGGATGGCCGCGCAAGCCATGAGTAAAAAATTGTAAACGCCTCACACCTTGGAACCCCGCCTTTTCTGCTTGCCAGCGGCGGGGTTTTTTTGCGAGCGATTGTCCGTACTTGTGTCAGCAAGCCCCTTGCCGATTGCCAAACGAAAGCTGAGCCAGCACAAGCGAAAGTTATGTACATAAAAACCGCCCCGAAAAATGGTTTGGAGGCGGTTTTTTGGCTGTCTGGCGTCTTGTCGTCATCTGAGTTTGTCGAGATTTTTCGCACTCGGCTTGCGTTGGCCCAGCATCGACTTGCTGATGGTGTTTACTTTGTGAAAGGAATCGAATACTTGATCGATAACTTCCACCAGCTCACGGATCTGCACCACTTTTCCATAGACGCCCATGAAATGGTGTCTGAGGTTTTTGCCGTTAAACCCTAGCATGGCCGCACCTCCTCGTAATCCTCTAGTACCACCTTATGCAGCTTGGGGCCATGGGGCAATGGCGAAGCGGGAAAATTGTCAGCCCCTTGCAAAAGAAAGGATGGCAGGACGGCACCGTAGCCTAGCGCGGGCGCGGAGTCGTTGTCGGCCGTGGTCGGGGCGTTGGCGTCGGTGTCGGCGCCGGTCCGGGCACGAGCCGCTCCAAACGGGTTACGCGGGCTTCCAGACGGTTGAGGCGCGTTTCCAGGCGATCCACGCGATCGTCTACCTTCGTATAGTCTTCGCGCAGCGCATCCACACGATTTTCCACGCGCGTCAGTCTCCGTTCCACATCACTCGTTGGTGCAGGCGTTGCTGTAATCGGGATGTACAGGTTTTGCCCGACGTAAATGTAGTACGGATACGCGATATTATTGACGCGGATCAATTCCTGAACCGGGACGCCAAAGCGGGCGGCGATACTGTTCAATGTATCTCCCGCACGGACTGTATAGTTCACGAAGCTCACTCCCTCTATCTTTTCTTGTTCGCTTCTAGCCTATGCCCGCCCGGAGAGAGAGGAGCTAAACCAATACCTATTTTTGCAAAGATGGGTGTACACCCAGTATATTCGCCGTTGCAGGCCAAGATGGGCAAGGCACGCAAAAAGCCCCCGGCGCACAAGGTGTCGCCAGAGGCTTTTCATCAGGAAAACTTGCGAGTCTTATTAAAATACCGGATCGGCAAACTGCGCCAATTTTTCCAGGGAGGATTTCTCGACATCGGCATGCAAGCTGTTGCCGTGGGAGTCCATCGTGACGATGGCGGCGAAGCCTTTCACACGCAAATGCCACATCGCTTCCGGAATACCGAATTCCAGGAAGTCCACGCCCTCTACTTTTTCCAGACACTCGGCATAGTACTGAGCCGCACCGCCGATGGCGTTCAGGTAGACAGCGCCATGCTCGTTCAATGCTTTCAACGTTTTTGCGCCCATTCCGCCTTTTCCGATAACAGCGCGGATTCCGAATTTCTTGATAATCTCGCCCTGGTATGGCTCCTCGCGGATGGAGGTTGTCGGTCCGGCCGCTTTTACGTGCCATTCCCCGTTTTCATCCTTCAGCATGACCGGGCCGCAGTGGTAAATAATTCCGCCATTGAGATCCACAGGGCAGTCGTGATCCATGAGGTAGCTGTGCAGAGCATCGCGTCCTGTGTGCATTTCGCCGTTGATGATGACGACGTCGCCCACTTTCAGGCTGCGGATTTGTTCTTCCGAGATCGGCGCTTCGAGGACAACCTCGCGGCGGCCTTCGGCTTTTTCGCTTGCTGCTGCGGCAGGAGTCACATCCATTTCGACTTTCTCATCCTTGTACAGGTAGCGGATAATTTCGCCTGTTTCTGCATTCAGACGCACACCTTGACGGCGGAACGCCCAGCAGTTGTAGGCGACGGAAACGAAAAAGCTTGCCGGCAGACGATTTTCCACGCCGATTTTGCAGCCGAGCAGGGTCGAGTTTCCGCCGAAGCCCATCGTACCGATTCCGAGCTGGTTCGCTGTTTCCATAATGTAGTTTTCCAGAGCGGCCAGATCCGGGTTCGGATTGACATCGTCCACAGGACGGAACAGTTGATGCTTCGCCAGCGCATAGCCGGAAGTGCGGTCGCCACCGATACCTACTCCGATAAAGCCGGCGCTGCAGCCTTGTCCTTGTGCCTGGTAGACGGCATGCAAAATGCATTTGCGCACGCCATCCAGGTTGCGGCCCGCTTTGCCCAGACCCTCCAGCTCACAGGGCAGGGAATACTGGATGTTTTTGTTCTCACAGCCGCCGCCTTTCAGGATCAGCTTGATCTCGATTTCATCCTCTTCCCACTGCTCGAAATGAATGACCGGAGTGCCTGGCCCAATGTTGTCCCCGCTGTTCGCCCCTGTCAGGGAGTCAACGGAGTTGGGACGCAGCTTGCCTGTTTTGGTCGCCTCGACAATCGCTTCCTTGATCGCTTTTTTGATAATGAGCTGGTTGACGCCAACCGGAGTTTTCACCTCAAATGTCGGCATTCCCGTATCCTGGCAAATCGGAGAAACGTTTTCCTCGGCCATCACGACGTTTTGCGCAATCGTAGACAAAGAAAGTGCTGCACGTGTGCCCAAATCTTCTTTCATTTTGGCTGCATTGACAGCGCGACGCACGTCTGGCGGCAAGTTCGTTGACGTATCCGTGATGAGTTCCAGAATGCTTTGCTTCAAGTTTTCCATCTATGACGCCCCTTTTGACGTAATTGTGAATGGTAGCTTAAACCGCCTACTATTATAGCACACGCTCTCCCCCCTGTCCGTAGATTGCGGGCCAAAGACTGTGTGAAACGTTAAAGCAGTATCCTGCGTCTTATGATTGAACGCACATCCTGCCAAGAATTAGATGCGAGGGGATCGAGATGAAGAAAAAAGCAGCGGGACTTGTCGTGACGGCCTTCGTACTGTGTGCGCTGCCGTTTTTGCTGCCGGCAGGTTCGATCAAGGAGCCGACTGTCACCGCGGCAGCGCAAGATGAATTGCCCGTCGTCGGTACCTACGAGAAATTCAAGAAACTGCTGAAAAAATCGGTGGCCAACAACACCTATGCAGAACTCGAATTGGGCATACCCGCAATGGCTCCTGCCCTGCAAGCGGGGGATGCCGCCAAAAGTACAGCAGCCCCGGATTTTTCGGTGACAAATACGCAGGTGCAAGGCGTCGATGAAGCCGACATCGTCAAGACGGACGGCACCTATCTGTACCAGTCAACGAATCGGGAAGTGCGCATTGTCAAAGCCTACCCGGCCCAAGAGATGCGCGTGACGAGCAGGATCAGCTATGAGGACGGCCAGTTCACCCCACTGGAGATGTTCGTCGACGACAAGAGACTCATCGTGATCGGCCAGGCGGACAACTACGTCGAGTTGGCTCCCTTGCCAGCTTCCAAGCGCGCCATCCCGTACTATCGCAACAACCAGCTGGTAAAAGCGCTCGTTTACGACATCGCGGACAAAGAAAATCCGCGGCTGATCCGACAACTGGAAGTGGAAGGGCAGTACCTGTCCTCCCGCAAAATCGGTTCCAGCCTGTACTTGACGGCCAACAACTCCATCGACACCTACCGGATTTTGCAGGAAAAAACGGAGCTTCCCGGCCCCGCCTATCGCGACAGTGCCTTCGGCGAACAGTATCAACCCGTTCCGTACAGCGACATCCGTTATTTTCCGGAAAGCTTGCAGCCCAATTACCTGATGGTGGCAGGCGTCAATCTCGACCTGCCCAGGCAAAAGCTGTCGCTTTCCACTTATTTGGGGGCAGGGGAAAACATTTACGCCTCCCCGACCAGTCTGTACGTAGCAGTAACCGAGTATAAAGCGAATCAGCGCAATATGATGCAAACCGAGTCATTTGACCGTTTGTTTGCTCCGCCGCTTGCCGCGGACACGACGATCTACCGCTTCGGCATGAACGACGGAAAAATCGCCTTTTCAGCAAAGGGCCGCGTGCCAGGCCAAATTCTCAACCAGTTCTCGATGGACGAATACGACGGCTATTTGCGAATCGCGACAACGAGCGGAAACATGTGGCGCACTGATGCGGACACCTCGAAAAACAACATTTACGTCCTCGACAGCAAGCTCGGCATACACGGCAAGCTGGAAGGCGTCGCGCCCACCGAGCGTATCTACTCCGTCCGTTTCATGGGAAAACGCGCTTACATGGTGACATTCCGCAACGTGGACCCGCTGTTTGTGCTTGATCTGGAAAAGCCTGACGCCCCCCGCATTTTGGGAGCGCTGAAAATTCCAGGCTACAGCGATTACCTCCATCCGTATGACGAGAATCACATCATCGGATTCGGCAAGGAAACAGAATCAGACAAGGACATGGCGTACTACCAGGGGATGAAAATCGCACTGTTCGACGTAAGCGACGTGAGCAAGCCGAAAGAAAAGTTCAAAACCGTCATCGGCGACCGCGGAACAGACTCCGAACTGTTGCACAACCATAAAGCCTTGCTGTTTTCCAGGGAAAAAGGGCTGCTCGCCTTCCCGCTCAGCGTCTACGAATGGACGGAGGCACAAAAGGCGGAGCAGAACATCCGCGGCTACGGCCACTTTACGTTCCAGGGCGCGTACGTCTACCGGATCGATCCGGAAAAAGGCTTTACCTTGACCGACAAAATTACCCATCTGGAGCCAGAAGACATCGCCAAGGCAGGAGAAGGCTGGTACGAGAGCTCCAAAAACATCAGGCGAATCTTGACGATTGACCAGACGCTCTACACCATCTCGGACGACATCGTCAAAGCCCAGCAATTGTACGGGCAAAAAGCTGTAAAAACTTTGCCCTTGACGAAATAAAGGGAATGGTCTGTAACGTGGACATATTCTGTGCTAAGATGGGGGAATAGAGGCAGCGCAAAAAGAGAGGGTGTCATTACGTGGAGTATTTGAGTCTTAACTGGACTTCAACACTGGCGGGATTGGCTGCCGTGCTGTTGGTCATGTTCATTCGCCTGCACTGGCCCTTCCGCTTTCAATATATGGCGAATCTGTACAAGCGCCGATTGGATGTACGGCTTAGCTGGCTGGAGGCATCCTACCGAAAAAACCGTTCGCGTGCGGTAGCCATGCTCGACAAATCAACACATGAAATCATGATCGGCAATTACGAACTGGCTGAAAAGTACATTGTGTCAGGAATCAACGTCTGCAAGGAACACCCTTCTCTGTTCAACCAGGCCATGATTCACTACCTGTTTTACAACCTGGCGATCGTCTACTACTCGTCCGGGCGCTACAACGAATCGCTGGAAGTCGCCTTCCGCATTTACCAGCGCGACCAGGGGATGACGGATTCGCTGGCGCTCATCGCCTGCTCGCACGCTCGACTGGGTGAAATCGAAAGCGCACTCGAAGCTTATCAGCTAATTGCCAGCAGACGCTCTGCCAAGGAGTGGAAGCTGTTTTGCCTGGCTGAGATCGAAGCGGCCAAAGGCAATTACGAGCACGCCTTGACCCACCTTCGCCAACTGCTGAACAAATCGGCCAGCTCCTTGTACTTCAACCGCTCCGAGCTGGAAAAGCGCCTGGAAGAATGGCAAAAGGCTTCGACCCACGCCAGCTAAATTTCCCCCTGCTTTCCCATGAAAGTGACACCGCACATGATTTCTGGTGTGCGGTTTTCTGTTGCTGCCTGCTTCCAGAAACCCGACATTTTTGGCAGAAAAATGTGCGCTACTCTATCCTATTTCACAGATGCAGGCAAGAAAGAGAGGTTTTTCAACATGAAAAAGTTTGACATTTCGATTTTGACGGCCGCCGTGCTCCTGACAGGACTGGCCGTGATCGGCGTATCGCAGGCAAAAGACTCGGCTGCCGCCCATGCAGGCACTGTAGCTACTGTCGGCAATTCCACGATCTCGCAGACCGCGCTCTATGAACAGATGAAAAAAGAGACAGGCACCAAAGTCCTGACCGACCTGATTGCCATTGAGCTGTGCAAACAGGAAGCGGCCGCGCAAGGCATCAAAGTGACCGAGCAAGAAATTGACGCGAAGATCAATCCGATCAAGGAAAAATTGAAAACACCGGAGAAGTTCCAGGAATATTTGCAGGAGCGAAATCTGGATGAAAAAGGGCTCCGCGAGCGGTTCGGCATGCTCCTGCTGCGGGACAAGCTGTTTGACAAAGCTTATCCGGTGACAGAGGAGCAAATCAAGGAATATTACGAGAAGAACAAGGATAAGCTCGAACAAACATTGGAAGAAGCTCGTCCGCAGATTAAAGAGAAGCTGCAGGATCGGAACAGACGCAAGCATGCGGACGAGTGGCTGGAGCAGATGAAGAAAAAATATAACGTCCAGATCATGGACCCGATTCTCGTCGAGAAAGAAGCAAAATAATCGGTTTCGCTTCGCTCAGGCGCGAAACGCCAAAAAAGACTTGTGTCGCCCGTTTTCCGGTGCACAAGTCTTTTTTGCTGATAAACATTTACGAGCGGACAATTTCGATCAGCTCCTGCAAAAATTCGGCGATGTCGCCTTGCAAAACCGGACCGTGTCCCGTTGCCAAATATTCAATTGGCCACTCCAGCAAAGCTGTAAGCCCCTCCACGTACTCCGGGACGCGATCTGGCTCCTCCATCGCCCAGTTCTTGATCTGCGTCTTGTACGCGGCGCGACATTCGCTTTCCTTGCCGATGATTTGCCCCAGCTCGGCTTTTTCAAAGCAAATGTGATCGCCCACAAAACAAATCTTGCTCTGTGGGTCAAAAAAAGCTACCGAGCCTTCCGTATGAAAGGACAGCTGCTGAAAGCGCAGCACCGGAAGGTCTCCCCTGCTCCCTGTGAAAGTGTGCCCGAACAGCGTCTGAGAGAAATCGTCCAGCTCGTAGTAGTCGTCGAGATGAATCCAGTTGTTGCGGGATGGAAACATGTCGGCGTTTCCGATGTGGTCCGCATGCCGATGGGTAAAATAAACGTATTCAATCCGCTCCGGCTTGGCACCGATTCCCTCCAGCGCCTGCTGAAAGTACGCACGTTGCTTGCGCAGGTGGGAATCGATAACAACAAACGATTCACCCTGTTTGATGACGTAGCTGTTCACATAGCTCTGCCACGCATCCTCGTAGGTGATGATCGCCCAGGTGGAGTCTGTGATTGGTGCAATCACGTTGTTCATGCCTCCATCTCTCCTCTCCTCCCAGTTTTTTTATTCATAATGATATTATACACAATGATACACGACCTTGCCGACACTTGCCAAAACATCGGCCGTTAAAGTACAGTTGCCTTTTCGCCCAAGCTGACCCAGAAGCGCCCCTGTGAACGGGTGATGTTGACCGGAACCCCAAAAAAGCGGGTCAATCCGTCTGCTGTGAGCACCTCGTCCGTTCTTCCCGCGCGCTCTACCTCCCCCGCCTTCAACAGCATTGTGTGCGTAAAGCATGGCAAAATTTCTTCAATATGATGCGTGACGTAAATCAGTGTCGGTCCATCCGGCTGCCTGGCAATTTGCTCGATCATCTGGAGCAGCTGCTCTCTTGCCAGCAAATCCAGCCCAGTACACGGCTCGTCCAAAATAAGCAGCCGGGGAGAGGCCATCAGCGCCCGCGCAATCAGCACCTTTTGCCGCTCTCCTTGCGAAAGCGCCCCGAACGGCCTGTCCCGAAGCTCTGTGCAGCCAAATGTTTCGAGCAGGGCTGACGCTTTTTGCACGTCTTCCTCCGCCGGAACCGAATACAGGCCAATCGTCGCTTCTCTCCCGCTCAAAATGACGCGAAAGGCCGTCTCATGCTCGTGAAGCTGCGCGATCAGAGCGGTGCTGACCCATCCGATTGCTTTTCTCACCTCGCGCAAATCGACCGTTCCATACAAATTGCCGAGAACGCTGACCTGCCCTTTTGTCGGCCAGGTATAGCCACAAATAATTTTCAGCAAACTTGTTTTGCCGGAGCCGTTCAAGCCGACCAGGCACCAATGCTCGTTTTCCCGCACCTGCCAGTTCACGTCGCGCAATATAACCGTTTCGTCCCTTTGCCACATGACCTGGTTTACGTCGATTATCATTTGCTCGCTCCACTCCTGTCTTTCTTTGTCTTGTCGGAAAAAAACGTAATCTTTCTGATTATTAAGAGTATACCTGTCCATTTCAGACGGATCAATGCAAAAAACCTTCATGGCAAACTTCAAGCCGCGAAGGTTTCGACAATGCAGTATGCTTAAAACTTTCCTTGCAACTTGAACACGATCTCCGCGAACAAGGTTGCGAACAAAAACGTTCCGGTGAAAACGACGAGGGATACGACAACAATCCGCCAGCTCAGCTGCTTGAACAGATGAATGTCTTTTCCGAGCGACAGGCCCGCATAAGCGAGAATCGGTGTTGCGAGCGCCAGCAGGTTGATCTTGCCAATCGCTGCCGCCGTGTACTCGCTTCCCGGGAAAAAGGGGGAAGTAGCGAGCATGGCAAACAGGGAAATCCAGACAATGACCGGAGACTTGAACGGCAAAATTTTGGTAAAGCCCATCCCGATCAAGGTGATGACCGCCAAAAGCAAAATGCCCGGCAAAGATTCCTGGAGCGGCACACCGTAGCCGATCCAGTTTCCGATCAGCGAAATAAAGCCAATGATGAGAATCGTCAAAATTTGATTCATGCGCTTCTTTTCCCCCCTTCTGTTTTCGAAGAAGCGTTTTTGCGGCCGATGATCGGCTCAAGCCATGCGTACAGGCGCTGCGTCAGCGGCAAGGAGATGAAAATGCAGACGTACGTCCCGATAATGCTCATCATCAGGTTCGCCGCCCCGGAATAGAAGGCGATGTCGTTTTGTGCTTCCGGGAAAATAACGGCGAGCGAGCCAGTTGCAGCCGCCATCATACTGCCTGAGCCAACCGCTGCGCCCATCGCGAGCGAAATCGGATGAAAAATTCCGCTGCTGCCAAGAATACTGGCGAGAAGCGACATGAAAATGGCGCCAAACAACGTACCGCAGATGTAAACGCCCAGGGCGCCGCGCGCTTCCGGGGAACTTCCGCCAAACTTGTCGACGATAATCGCCAGGTTAGGCTCGCGATCGAGAGAGTAGGTGGCCCCGATCGATTCCCGCTTCAAACCGAGCAAAAGCGCTACAGGCAAGCCCAAAATGATCGTTCCGACGATGTGCCCGACTTCCTGGACGAGCAGAGATACCCCCGCTCCGAACAGCTTGGGCAGCTCCGGTCCAATGTTCGCCCCCAGCTTGCATACGAAGATCAGAAACGACAAGCCCAAAATGTTCCCCGCAACATTCATGTCTTTTTCTTTCAAAAACTTGAAGGAAGGCCAACTGATGACACCGCCGAGCACAAGTGCATACAGCATCGGGAACAAGGCGATGACACCGATGCCGATATTGATTTTTTGCGTGCCGATAAACTCTGTCAAGGCTACCAGTACAAGCACCAGGACGTGCAGCTTGTACACATTCACGCGTCCCTCTGTCACTTTCTCTGTCATAAGAATCCCCCTGTTCGGTCTTGTTTCTGTCTGCTCTTCGACCATTTCACGCGGACATTTTTTTAGTCGAATTCACCTTTTTTGTTGTGATATTTAGTTATATTAGAATTTTCTATCATTAACGTCCACGCAAAGTATACAAAGCACGAAAAACAGCTTTAAAACAGCATTTTTTATCGTTTTCCGGCAAAATAATGCTCTGTCTTCGCTTTTACAAAATGCACGGCAAGCCATCCATGTTTTCAGCCGCTTTGGCCGAGCCTGCTGCTGTGCCGTTTGCATCCATCTTTGTCCCCTCACCACCGCTTGCCAGGCGAGAGCTGGCTGACGGAAAACGCGGCCATTCCGTCTGTTCGTTCAACTGGGAACTTTTCATTCCCAAGCCGCCCCCGTTTTTGGGGATACTACTGGTGACGACGCTCCCAGGGGTGATTTCCTTGATCCGTTTGGGCTATGCCTGTATCAGTGTGAAGCTGAAAAACAATCCCAACAAAAAGACGACCGTTGCGCAACTCAACAAGCTGGAGCCGCAGGAGCGGTTGAGAAAGCTGCGGCAAGTGTTGCAGACGAATTTTTTCAACCTGATGGATTTGCTCGCCTACAACGTGGAAAACCGGATTTTTTTGTATCGCCTCCCCTCGGAATTCGTCCCGCTGGCAACGCACCCGGTGGCGGCAGATTGGGACTGGGCCAAAGAATTTTCCTGGGACTTTCAAAAAGCGGGAGAGTTCATCCGCAACAATGGCATTCGCCTGACAGCGCATCCCGGCCACTTCAGTATTTTGAACAGCGACAAGCCATCCGTGGTCGAGGCGACCATCGCTGATTTTTCTTATCACGCCAAAGTGTTTGATCTGCTCGGTCTCGACGATAACTCGGTGCTGGTTACGCACGTCGGCGGCGTGTTCGGGGACAAGGCTTCGTCCTTGGAACGGTTTGCGGTCAACTTTGCGCGACTTCCCGAGCAGGTCAAGCGGCGGCTTGTCGTGGAAAACGACGATACGTCCTTTACCATGCGCGAGGTGCTGGAACTGTGCGAGCGGCTTGGTGTGCCGATGGTGTTCGACCTTCATCACCATCATTGCCATTCGGACGGCGAGGATTGGACCGAATACCTCCCGCGCATCATCAAGACGTGGGGAAACCGCATCCCGAAAATGCACATGTCCTCTCCGAAATCGGCCAAAGAATTTCGCGCTCATGCAGACAAGATCGATCCGGACGAATTTATCTCTTTTGTGAGTGCGCTGGCGGATTACCATGTCGATATTGTATTGGAATGCAAAAACAAAGATGATGCCCTGCTGTCGCTTCGCCATCATCTGAAAAAGCGCGGGGTCGATGTCGAGGTGTTTGCCGCTGTCCCTTGATCGTTGCTGTCACCCTAACAGCCAAAAGGACGCCCGCGTATCACAGGCGTCCTTTTCAGGATTCTTCCTAATCGCAGCTGCAGCCGCAATCGCAGCCATGTCCGGAGGATGAACCTCTATGTCCCCAGGACGAGGAGCTGCCGCGATCACACGAACTGCTGCTCCGATGCTGCCAAATCTGGCAACGATCGTGATAATATTTCATTCTCCGTTGGTGATGCTTGTAATATCTGCGGTATTCGCTGTATTTGCGGCGATGATCCCGGTATTGCTCGCATTTGTGGCGGAAATACTGCATCCGGTCCATATGGAAATGGAACTTGAACAAGTAAAGCTCGATTTTCGAGCCTGGCCGGACGTTTTCCGGCATCGGCGGCCTCATGTTTGGCGAAGCATTTGGTGGACGCCGATTCGGCATGGCGTTCGGCGGCATCGGTTTCGGTGGCATTGGGTTTGCTGGCATCCGGTTTGGCGGCATCTGATTGGATGGCATCCGGTTCGGCGGCATTGGGTTTGCTGGCATCCGATTCGGCGGCATCGGATTCGGCGGCATTGGATTTGCCGGCATCTGGTTGGATGGCATCCGGTTCGGCGGCATTGGATTTGCTGGCATCCGATTCGGCGGCATCGGGTTGGCCGGCATTGGTTTGGGTGGCATCGGGTTCGGCGTATTCGGCATCATCTGGTTAGGAGATGGCGCAGTCGGCCGCTGCGGTTGCGGCATCGGGCGGGCCGGGATGTTGTGCTGCGGATTTTCCGAGCTTTTTGGCATATTCGGCTTCGCTGGCGATGGTATGTTCGGTGACGGCAACGGCATCATGGAAGAAGGCGGTTTCGGCATTTCTTTGGGACGCCTTTTGGACGATGGAGGCCCAGGCGGCATCTTGCGTCGCTTTTCCACGGAATTGAACACGTCCTTTCTGATGAAATCACACAGTACATGGTATGACATCTATCCCGCTCAAGAAACGACACTCGCCCAGTTTCCCAAAGTGGACTGAGCCCGTTTTTTCTCCTATAGGAAAGGAGCCGTGCCATTCTTGATCTTGACGGCGCGCTCACTTTCGTTACAATAATACTAATAACAACAATTATCTGACAGTTGTAGAGCGAAAGTGAGGACAGACGTATGCAGCCGCCCATCAGGCTTACACGTTTCATCCAATCACATAGAACCCGGGAGCGAGGGGTTAGGAGCCAGTATCCTAACCCCTCGCTCTTTTCGTTCTCTGCTCTGTTAAAGGAGGAAACTATTCGTGAATCAGCAAGCACATGTCATTCACATGAACGGAAATGATCTGCGCATTGAAGACGTCGTCCTGATCGCCAGAAACTCACACCGCATCGAATTGACCCAAAAGGCGCTGGAAAATGTCCGCCGCTCCCGTGCCATGGTGGAAAAAATGGTCGAGGAGCAAAAAGTCGTCTACGGCATCACGACGGGCTTTGGCAAGTTTTCCGATGTCATGATCCAGGGCGAGGATGTCAGCAAGCTGCAGGAAAACTTGATTATGAGCCACGCATGCGGGATGGGGGAGCCTTATCCCGAGGAAGTCGTCCGCGCAATGATGGCCCTGCGGATCAATGCTCTGGCAAAAGGCTACTCCGGCATTCGCGAAGAAACGCTGCTTCATCTGGTCGAACTGTGCAACCGCGGCGTCCATCCGGTCATTCCGCAGCAAGGCTCGCTCGGCGCCAGCGGCGATTTGGCTCCACTCGCGCACATGGTTCTCGTCATGCTCGGCAAAGGCGAAGCGATTGTCAACGGACAGCGCCTTGGCGGTGAAGCAGCGCTCAAACAGGTCGGACTCTCCCCGATTCGCCTGCAAGCAAAAGAAGGGCTTGCCCTCATCAACGGCACGCAGGCCATGACCGCCCAGCTTTGCCTGGCCCTGTACGATTCCCGCGTCGTGCTGGAAAGCGCGGAGCTGATCGCCGCCATGACGATCGAAGCGCTGCGCGGCATTCCGAAAGCATTTGATCCGCAGCTGCACCTCGTCCGCCCGCATCCGGGACAGCAGGAATCAGCGAGACGTCTGCTCGCGCACTTGTCCGGCAGCGAACGCACCACGGAACAGGGCGAGCTGCGCGTCCAGGACCCGTACAGCCTGCGCTGCCTGCCGCAAGTCCACGGGGCGACACGCGACACGCTGGAGTACGTCTGGGAGACCGTCACCCGCGAGTGCAACAGCGTGACGGACAACCCGATTCTTTTCACAGAGACAGGCGACGTCATCTCCGGCGGGAATTTTCACGGTCAGCCGATGGCCTTTGCCGCAGACTTTTTGGCTATCGCCATGGCAGAGCTGGCCAACATATCCGAGCGCCGCACAGAACGGCTCGTCAACCCGCAGCTCAGCGGCCTGCCCGGATTTTTGACCGAAAACGGCGGACTGCATTCCGGCTTCATGATTACGCAATATGTAGCCGCTTCCATCGTTTCGGAAAACAAAGTGCTGTGTCACCCTGCCTCCGTCGATTCGATCCCTTCCTCGGCAAACCAGGAGGACCATGTGAGCATGGGAACAACCGCTGCCCGCAAGCTGCGCACAGTCGTCTCCAACGTAACAAAAGTGCTCGCCATCGAATATTTGGCGGCTGCGCAGGCAATTGATTTCGGGAGCGGCAAGCTGGGCGCAGGCACGAAAAAAGCTTACGATGAGCTGCGCCGCGCCGTTCCCCGTCTGCACGAGGACCGGGAAATGCACCCCGACCTGGTGAAAGCAGAGGAACTGATCCAAAAAGGAGCGCTTGTCATTCTCTAATGGTTGATCCTGCTGGGAACGCCCTCCCTTCTCTGCTATGATGAAAGCAAAGGCTGTGCGACAACGCACAATCCGATTCGCAGTAGAGCATGGAGGGCTGCCTGATGAAGCCAGCATCTGAGTCGCTGCAACACCCTGACTATCTCTTGTTGTTTGACGGCGTCTGCCACTTGTGCAACAGCGCCGTGCAGTTCATTCTCAAGCGCGATCCGTCCGGCAGCATTCACTTCGCTTCCTTGCAGTCAGAAAAGGCGAAGCAGCTTTTGTCCCGCTATTCGTACGATCCCTCTGAGCTGTCGACGGTGGTGTTGATAGCCCATGGACGGCTGTATACCAAGTCAGACGCGATCTTGCGCGTGGCCCACAAGCTGTCCGGAGCCTGGCCGCTGTGCTTTTACCTTGGCCGACTCTTTCCCCGTCCTTTTCGCGATTTTGCTTACGACTGGGTTGCAAAAAACCGCTACCGCTGGTTTGGAAAACAGGAGCAATGTATGTTGCCTACCGCCGAGATCAAGTCTCGCTTTCTGGACTAACCGAAAAAAAAAAATGGCAAGCCGGGCTGCACCGATAGCTTGTCGCAGCCAAGCTGCACCTATCGTCCTTCCCATGCGCAAAAAAGAGGAGCCGTCGCTTGCTGTCGGCTCCTCTTTTTTGCTAGTTGACCCGCGCTTGCGGATGATCGTCGCTTGCGTAGGCAGCGGCTTTGGCGTTTGCTTCCACCTGCTCCGGGCTTTTGCTGCCGGGAATCACCGCCGTGACGGCTGGGTGCTTCAAGCACCACGCCAGCGCCCACTGCGCCATATCCATGCCCTCTGGCACTTCGCTTTCCTTGATTTTGGCCACTTCTGCGAGCAAATGGTCGACGTGCTGCGAATTGTGGCGGTGCCGCACATCGTTTCCGGCGAAGACGGCGCCTGGCTTGTATTTTCCGCTCAAATAGCCGCTCGCCAGCGGCACGCGTGCGAGCACGCCCAAATCCTGCTCGATGCACGAGGCGAACACCTCTTCCTCCGGCTTGCGGTCCAATCGGTTGTAGACGACCTGAATTGTCTGCGCGTTGACCCGCGAGGCTCCTGTCACCTGATGCATGTTTCCATTTTTTGCAATCGACAGTCCCAGGTGGCGAATCGTTCCAGCCTGCACCTGCTTGTCGAGGTAGGTCCACAGCTCGTCGTTGTCAAACGCTTCGTTTGGCCCCGAATGGAACTGGTACAGGTCGATGTAGTCTGTCTGCAACGCTCGCAGCGACTTTTCCAGCTGCTCCTGCACGGCGGCCACGCTGTAATCGTCCGTTCGCGAAAACTTGTCGTGAAAATGGTGGCCGAACTTCGTCGCGATGATCCAATCTGTGCGGCGGTTCTTTTTCAGATAGCCTCCGATCAGTTGCTCCGAGAGGTGGTCGCCGTAGCACTCCGCCGTATCGATCAGGTTGATCCCCAGTTCATGCGCCTTGTCCAAAATCTGATCTACTTCGGACTGGGAGAAGTCTTTCCCCCACTCTCCGCCAAATTGCCACGTACCCACGCCAATGACCGAAACCGTCAGTTCTGTTTTCCCAAGTCTGCGGTACTTCATCGTCGATTCCTCCTCGCGACTGTATGTAGAA
Organism: Brevibacillus gelatini; assembly: GCF_003710935.1. GTDB lineage: Bacteria > Bacillota > Bacilli > Brevibacillales > Brevibacillaceae > Brevibacillus > Brevibacillus gelatini. The sequence continues at coordinate 38,074 of NZ_RHHS01000017.1, read as the reverse complement.
AAGGCCCTGAGCGAACTGTCGCTCAGGGTGAAATCAACCGAAAATCAGATCGTTTTTTCGATGTTTAACTGGCTGACAAACTCTCGCAGGTTGTCTTTCCGTTCCTTGCGCATTTTTTTGCGCTCCTCTGCTGATTCCATCAGCTTTTTCTCCTCTTCGGTTTCCGGTACAATCGCCGGAACTTCGGTCGGATTGCCCGCTTCATCCAGCGCGACAAATGTCAAAAACGAAGTGGCAGTCAGAACTCGTTCCCCTGTTTGCAGGTTTTCCGAGACAATTTTCACAAACACTTCCATGGAAGTGCGCCCCGTCGAGGAAACGAACGCTTCCAGACAAATCGAATGCCCCATTTTCACGGGTGCCAAAAAGTCGATGGAGTCGATGGAAGCAGTTACGACAGGGCGACGCGAATGCCGCATGGCAGCGATTGCCGCTACCTCATCTATATAGGCCATCATCGTCCCGCCGAAGATGGTCCCGTGGTAATTGGTATCAGACGGCTGAACCAAGGATGCCTGGATCGTACGGGATTCTTGAGTAGTCTTGACTTTCATTACTGTTGCTCCTTTGCCAATCAAGTTCATGCTCCCCCATCATATCACAAGGCATCCGCTGTTCCAATTACATACTGGCAGTTGGCGTATGGCTGCTCTTTCGCAGATGGTCGAGAATGCTGTCAGCTTCCTCCTGCAAAAAATAGCGCAGCATCGGCATGTTCCATTCAAAAGCGGGGCGATAGCCATCCAGCGCGAACCAGTTTTCGTCGAGGTGCGCAGCCAGCTTCCTGCGCTCCGGGTTGGCGCAATAAAACTGCTCCAGATAATCCGTCCCCCATCTGGAAAAGGATGACGTCTCTTTGGTCACGGCGGTCAGCAAAATTTCCTTGCCTGTATCGATCAAGTCCAGCGGATAAAGCTGGCAGCTGAACGGCTTGAGCGGCAAGACATCGTGCCCTGACTCTTCTGCATAGGCGTGGATCGCACAGCCGAAGCGGCCGTTGTTTTCCTGATAAAACAGACAGTTGCCATGCCGCAGGCGAATGGTGCCTGTCGTCTGTTCCGGGTCCCATACGCCGTAGCGCTCCCAGTTTTCCCGCTCGCCTGCTGTCTGCAAACGGGCAGCGATCTCCGGTACTTCTTTTTCCAGCACCGGAATTTGCCATTCCTCGACGGCGTACGGCTGGCCGCCTTCACAGCACGTCTCGCGGTGAACCGCCCGGCAATTCCAGCAGTCCAGGTGAAACAAAGCGAGCAGAGCGGGTACGTCCACCATGTACCGCCCTGCCTGTATCATCGCATGCCTGTTTTTTTTCATGTACTTTTCGCAACTGTACGCTTCTTTTTCCGTCATCGGGTCAGGTGTTCCGACGTAGCGATAGGATGACTTCCTGCTCATTTTTCCAGAATGATCTCCGCTTCCGTACCGAAAATGTTCAGTTTTCCGTCAGCATACGAGGCGAGATCCACTTCTTCTCCGGGAATTTCCATCAAAATTTCCACGCTTTCCTCGTCCTCTGCCACAAACAGCAGCCACAGGTCTTTTTCGGCGAATTCGTTGTCGGTGAGCTTCACCTCTGCCAGTTGCCCCTGAAACTGCGTGACTTCTTCATCGTCCTCGCTTTCCGTGTCCCATTGTGTAAACGTGACGGACAGCGGCTGCTTGGCAAACTCGTCCACAAGCAGGCGCAGAAGCTGTTCGTGCTGTTGAATATCCATCGTCAATCCCTCCGAAAAAATATCATTACTGCCCATCATAGCAAAGTGCGACGAAAAAGCCAAAAGAAAAACCGCCCCCAAAACGGAAGCGGCTGTTTCCTGCTGCTAGCTTACTTTGCTGATCGTCTGGGCGAGGGCAAAGTCTTTGCCCGTCAGTCCATTTGCCTCGCGGGTCGCGAGCGTAAACGTCACGGTTCCGCCCGACAGGTGAATCTCCACATGCTGACTGTCCTGCTCTATCATTTCCGCCACGCGGTTCACAAAGCTCACAGCCGTGGCCAAGTCTCTACAGTGATAGGTGCGAGACAGCGCCATTTTGTCTTCTGCCAGCCGCCAGCCCGGAACCTTGCTCAAATACAGTTTGACCTGTTCCAAAGACAGCCTGCTCACTTACATCGCCCCCCTTTTGCCCGATGAATCGGTGGTAACACCATCATATTCAGCAGACAGAAAGGTTAGTCACGCTTATCCGCATCACTTATCGCTTGATCGCGTAAAAAATCATGCGCGGCGATTGACTGGCGCGATACGGTTCAAATTGATAATTGCCAAACACCTGAATCTGTCCGAATCCGGCCCGCTCCAGCATGGCCGTCATCTGTTCCACAGAGTAAAGCCGCACCTGCTCCATGTACTCCCTCGGCTGTGCTGCGGAATCGTCGCGAATCAAAATCCGCTTTTTCACGGTTTCGTCCTCGATCCAGCGCTTTTCCTCAATCAGCATCCCGTTGACCTCTTTGGTCGAGTGCGGCACGAGATTTTTTTTCACGTAAGCGGGATTCAAATAGTCGATGACGACCTCTCCACCCGCTTTCAATGCCTGTGCCATATTGCGAATGACCTGCTCGTTTTCCTCATCCGACGAAAAATAGCCAAAGCTGGTGAACAGGTTGACTACGATGTCAAATTCGTCCCGATACGGAATATGGCGCATGTCAAAGCGAGCGAAGCTAAGCTGTGGATACGTGTTCTGTTCTTCCGCAAGCTGCAGCAGCACAGGAGACAGGTCGACACCGACGACTTCGTATCCTCTGCGAGCCAGCGCCCGCGAATGCCGCCCGCTCCCACAGCAAAGGTCAAGGACGCGCCCCGTACTCTTTACCGGCAATCGCTCCAGCAAATTGGCGATCTCGCTGTCGGCCGCCGAATCATCCCGATGCCGATACACAAGTATGTAATCTTCGCGAAAGCTGCGTTCAAACCATTCCTCTCCCATTCCCTAGCTCCTTTAATTTCAAGATGTTCCCATTATACCACAGCGCGGTTGATCCGCAGCCGATTTCCCCCGTCCAAAGTGCAGGGACAGCCTGCCAACAATAGGAGGTACACGAAAAAACAAAAACCCCCTGCTCTTGTGCTGGCGACAAGCTTTGCCTTGCCAGGTACAGATCGGGGGCCTTGTATTCGAGTAGACAGGCTACCGCAGGCGTGCAGTTCGTCCCAGACGAATTTTTTCCGCGGCACGGGCGATAATGCTCTCCACGGATGCCGGGTCGTCCACGACGTCGTACTCGTTGATGTTCACCCGCAAAACCGGACAGGAGGTAAACGAGTGAATCCAGCTTTCGTAACGGTCGAACAAATCGCGCCAGTAGTCAATCGGGGTCTGCTGCTCCATCGGACGTCCACGCTCCTGGACGCGTCCGATAATTTCATCGAAGCTGCCTTCCAGATAGATCAAAATATCGGGATGCGGGAAATACGGCGTCATGACCATCGCTTCGAACAGTTCGGTGTACGTGCGGTAGTCTTCTTCCGTCATGTTGCCCTGCTCGTACAGCATGCGGGCGAAAATGCCGGTATCCTCATAAATCGAACGATCCTGCACGAAGCCGCCGCCGTAGTCAAACATGCGCTTTTGCTCCTTGAAACGCTCAGCCAGAAAAAAGATTTGCAGGTGAAAACCCCAACGGGCCAAATCGTTGTAATAACGTCCCAGATAAGGGTTATTGTCCACTTTTTCCACGGACACGCGAAACCCGAGCTGATCGGCCAGGGCGTGTGTGAACGTCGACTTGCCGACGCCTACCGTGCCGCCGATGGTGATAACCGCATTGCTCGGAATGCCGTATTTTTCACGAAGATGGCTGTTTTGAAACCTAGACATGTACGCAACTCCTTATTCAAATACTTGCCCGTCACAGATGACAATCAATCGTTATGCCTGTTGCCCCCGCAGCTCCTGGATGCGCGGCACGATAAGGTCGAGCATGTACTGCCGATCCTCCGGCCGATGGACAAAATCCAGCTCGTCACAGTTGAATTTGATGACAGGCGTATCCGGGTGGTGCTTTTCAAACTCGTCCATAAATTCGTTGTAGTCGGCAATGAGATTTTTCATATAGCCCACATCCATTGACCGCTCCACTTCGCGATCGCGCATGGCAATCCGCTTCATGACCGTGTCGATGGACGCCGTCAAGTAAATGACCAGATGGGCCTGTGGCAAATCTTCTGTCAGGATATCATAAATTTTGAGGTACTTTGGAAGATTGTTGTCAGACAACGTTCGTTTGGCAAAAATCGTATTTTTGAAAATATTGTAATCAGATACAACAGAAATGCCCTGATCGAGATAGTGGGCGTGAATATCCTGCAATTGCTTGTAGCGGTTGCACAGGAAAAACATTTCCAGCTGAAAGCTCCACTCTGCGATGTTTTCGTAAAATTTTCCCAAAAACGGATTTTCATATACAATTTCTTCCAATAATTGCAAGTCGCAGGTGCGGTGCAGTTCCCGCGCAAGAGAGGTTTTTCCTATTCCAATCGGTCCCTCAACGGTTATCAATATGGACTTCATATACGCGTCTGTTCCTTTCCCCGAAAATGAGAGCACTCCATATTCTAGCATGCGCCCTTCCATTTGTCGAAACTATTCGTTTTCTGTCGCACGCCGTTTTTTTCCAGCAAAAAAACTGCTCCCGTGAATCAGAGCAGTTGGGTTTGACGAAGCTTTTTGCCCTACGTAAAATACTCGATTTTGGCCTGCGGAAAAAGTCTGGCAATCTCGCCCTCCAAATGCGCCTGCAACGCTTTGGCCTGAACATCCGGGTAGACGTACTTGCCTTTGCCGTACTTGCCCCATTTGTATTTCCGTTCTTCTTCGTTCATCGTCAGCTTGGTCTTCGGATAGCGCTGCAAAATCAAGTTTTTGGCAACCTTGGTAAAGCGGTGCTGGATCAGCTCAAAAGTCAGGTCGCCCAGCGCTTCCGGGACGAGCTGTTTATGCAGCCGCTCCAGCAAGTCGGTGTAGCCTTCCACCCAGCCGTCAAACCAGTACAGGGGAGCCAAAATGAAGCCGAGTGGATAGCCTGCTTTTGCCACTTTGCCCGCCGCTTCGATTCTTTGCGCGAAGCTGGAGGTGCCCGGCTCGAAATTTTTGATGACGTAATCGGCATTCATGCTGAAGCGAAAACGGGTGTGTCCGTTGTGCTTTGCATCCAGCAACGAATCGACATGGTGAAACTTGGTGACGAACCGCAGACGGCCGTACTCCTGCTCCCCCATAAATTCGATCGCTCGCCTGAGGTTGCCTGTCAAATGCTCGATACTGACCGGATCGGATGTACACGCTGCCTCGAAGCGGGTAATCTCTCCCGGCCGTTCCTCGATGTACTTTTTCGCCTGGGCAAAAATTTCATCAGTATTGACGTAGACGCGAATGTACGGCTTGGACCCGATATTCGTATTCAAATAGCAGTAGTGACAATGCGCCGCACAGCCTGTAGCCAGCGGTATCGCGTATTCGGCGGACGGCTTGGACGTTTCGAACTTCAACGTTTTGCGCACCCCAATGACCAAGGTTCGCTTGGCATTGCGGTACTTTTCCACCTCTGTCTCGCCGGGAATGCCGCGCACCTGATTGTGGCTGGTCGTCATTTGCAGCGGAATGCCTTGCGCCTTGAAACGCTGGTACAGTTCCTGGCCGAGCGGATAGTTCAGGGCATTGGGCTCGACAAAAACGTAGTCGGGCACAAACAGCCCTGCACTTGTCTGGCTTGCTTTTTCGGATGCTTCCAACAGTGTCGTCACCATATGCACAAGCTCCCTCCCCTGTGTAGTATGGCCATACAACTGATTCTGGCTGCAAGGAGATCACTGGCTTTGGTGCATGGTTATCGCTCTACAGCGTGCTTTTGAACTCGCGCAGCCACTGCCGCGCTTCCTCCGCCTGACTGGACGGCACCTGCAGCATGTATACGTAACCGCCTTTTTTCGTTTCCCGGGACAACAGCCTGACGCGGATTCCTTTTATCTCCAAATATCGCCGGCATTCGCTCGCCACTCTGGGCAGCCCGTACGATTCATGAATCGTTACCCATTTGGTCCACATGCCTTCCTCACCCTCAATTGCTTCTTGCTTTACTGTAAGCAGCGAGCAGAAAGTTGGTTCTAAAAAGACACAGCCATTGCCGATTTTTCCAAAACTGTTTGCGCCTTTGCGCAGTCTAATACGTGTAGGAGGGGGAACATGTGAATCTGGAACAACTTGTCTCGCAAGCCAGACAAGGAGACGACGAAGCTTTTTACCAGCTGATTTGCCAGCAGCAACAGCAGTTGTACAGCGTGGCTTACGCCTTTTTGCGCAACGAACTGGACGCGCTGGAGGCGATACAGGAGGCGACCTGCCGCTCCTATCTCCGCTTGTCTCGCCTGAAGCAGCCGGCACATTTTCGCACCTGGCTGACGCGCATTCTCATCCACGTCTGTCTGGACGAGTTGAAACGAAAAAAACGGTTTGCTCCCGACTTTCCCGATGCTGACGGTCTGACCGACCCGAACCGCAAGCAGTGGGAGCACACGGCAGATAAAATCGACATCGAGGAAGCACTGGCCAAGCTTACGCCTGTGTACCGCAGCATCATCATCCTGAAATATTTTGAAGATCTGACCATTCGTGAAATTGCGTTGCGGCTCGGCCATCCGGAAGGAACGATCAAGACCTGGCTGCACAAGGCACTGGTTTCATTGCGAAAAGAACTTGGGAAAGGCTGGTGAATGAATTTGGATAGGGAAAAAAAAGAGGGACAGACTGACATACAAGTACCGCCGCAAATCGAGCATTACATTCGTTCTGGCATCGCCCAAGCCAAAAGCCTTCAGCACAGACAACGCCGTAGCCGACTTGTTCAACTCTGCTCGGGGGTTGCGGCAGGGTGTCTGCTTCTGGCCTTCGTGTTCTCGGTGCGTCTCTCCCCGGCGGTTGCCGCTTACGTCAGCCATATTCCCGGGATGGAAAAGCTCGTGGAACTGATCCGTGAAGACAAAGGGCTGCAGCGGGCTGCCGAGCACGAGATGGTTCAGGACGTGGGCACAAGCGGTTCACTTGCGGGCATCACTTTCAAAATCGACCAGGTGCTGACCGATCAGAAGCGCATGCTATTGTTTTACACGCTAAAGCATGAGCGTACCGGTCATAAGGTCGGGTTGCGCAAGCTGGAGCTGTTTGACGCCTCCGGCAAGGAGTACGGAGCAAGCTGGTCCAGCATGGACGTAGAGGCCTCCGCAGAGGAAAAGAACCGTATTGATATTTTTTTCCCGGAATCAAGCGAAGTACCTGACACACTGACAGCCAAAGTGACGCTCGATCTCGACGGCGCAGAACTGAACCCTCCGCTTGCGATCACGTTTTCCATTGACCACAGCAAATATACGGCGTTTGAGAAAAAAGTGGTTCCTGTCGGCAAGAAAGTGACGGTGGACGGACAGACGTTTACCATCGAGCAAATTACGGTGTTCCCTACGCAAACAGAGGTCAGCATCCGCTTTGATCCGGGCAACTCCAAACATATTTTCGACTTTGACGAGCTGCGGCTGGTAGATGAAAAAGGCCAGACGTACGCCTTCTGGGGGAATGGCGTGTCAACGCGGGACAACGGAGAAAACGGCAAAGTGTACAATCTGGAAAGCATCTATTTTCTGGAGCCGCAAAAGCTGTTTTTGAAAGCAAACGGGATTCGGGCGCTGGACCGCGACAAGCTGCAGGTGGTAATCGACGCGAAGACGCAGAAGCTCGTCAAAGCACCCGATGCCAGGCTCAAGCTGACTGCGCTGCGCCAGGTCGATGATGTGGTCGGCATGGACTGGGAGCTGGAAGTCGAGGAAGCGGACGCGCATCGCTTCATCTATTTGGGCAGCGACATCACGGACAATCAGGCGAATAAATACGACTACGTCCTGGGAAGCTCGTCTTCGCGCGATCCGGCGAGGCGTCTTCAGACGTACAGCCTGATTTACCAAAGGCTGACGAAGAACGGCGCCCCTGATTTCTACACTTTTACCCTCACGGACTATCCCGCTCGTTTGCAAGGCGGGTTTACCGTGCAAGTCAAATAACAAAATGGCCTCGCAGAGAATTTGCTCTCCGCGAGGCCATTTTGTTGTCGCTCCCCTTCGCTTTACTCCACAACCGCCCAGTGATTGGTCGGACCGTGGCCGCCGCCCAATTGCGGAGCGGTCCTGATCGCTTCGAAAATAAAGCGGTTCGCTTTTTCAACCGCAGCCACGAGCGGCGTATTTTTCGCCAGCTCTGCCGTCAGCGCAGCGGAAAACGTGCAGCCCGTTCCGTGCGTATGTCGGGTATGGATGCGCTCATGGGACAGCTCGAAAAAGTCGCGGCCATCAAACAAAATGTCGACGACGGTATCACCGTCGAGATGGCCGCCCTTCATCAAGACGTTGCGCGCTCCGAGCGCATGAATGGCGCGGGCGCCTTCGCGCATGTCGTCCGGAGTGCGAATCGTCATCCCTGTCAGGCACTCGGCCTCCGGCAAATTCGGCGTCACGACTTCCGCGAGCGGCAGCAACTCTGTTTTCAGCGCGTCAATCGCTTCGTCCAGAAGCAGCTTGGCCCCGCCTTTGGCGATCATCACCGGGTCGACGACCAGCTTTTGCAGACTCGCAGCGCGCACCTCGCTTGCCACTGCGCGAATGATGTCTGCGTCAAACAGCATCCCCGTCTTCGCCGCGTCCGCTCCCAGGTCGCGCAACACTTCGCGCATCTGCTGCGCTACCGCTTCTGTCGGCAGCGGGTACACTCCCGCCACGCCCAGCGTATTTTGCGCCGTAATCGCCGTAATCGCGCTCATCCCGTAGACGCCGAGCTGGTGAAACGTCTTCAAATCAGCCTGGATGCCCGCTCCGCCCCCGCTGTCTGATCCTGCTATCGTCAATGCTCTCGCGATTGTATGCATGAATACCCCTCCTGCTTTCGCCACCATTTCTCCTACGAGTATATCATCCGCCTGTCCCATTCGGTATACTTAGGAGTGATGACCAACCGTAAAGAAGGGATCTCGATGTCGTATCGCTTGTTTTACTGGCTGACCGTGCTCATACCCACGATCATCATCGGGGGCTTCGAATTTGTTCGGCACGACTTTTTGCTGCCTTATATGTCCATGGAAACGGGCAACGTCTATATTACTTTGCTGACACTATTGTTGTCTTTTTTGTTCGCCACCTGGATGTTTCGCACGATCAGGCAGATGAATGCGCGGATCGTTGAGGAGCAAGCCAGACGCGCCGTGTACGAGGAACGCGAGCGTCTGGCCAGGGAGTTGCACGACGGCATCGCACAGTCTTTGTTTTTTCTCAATGTCAAGCTCAAGCAAGGGCATCTGGATGACGCGAGAGTAGCCGTTTCCGCCATCGACAACCACGTGCGTCAGGCGATTTTCAATCTGCGCTCGTTGCCGGAGGAAGGCAGCTTCGACCAGCGGCTGGAAAAATGGCTGGCGCAGTGGAGTGCCTTGTCCGGCGTCGATGTCGCAGCCGATTTGCGCATGCAGGAAAGCTTTTTTACCCCTGCCGAAGAAGTGCAGCTGTTCGGGATTATCCAGGAAGCTTTTGCCAATATCCGCAAGCATGCGCAGGCCAAGCATTCCTGGATTCGGCTTGCGACAGGCGAGTCGCGCAGCTGGGAGCTTGTCATCGAAGACGACGGCCTGGGAATTGCCCACACCCAGCCAGACACGAAAAAATACGGCCTGTCGATGATGCGCGAGCGGGCGCGTCAGTTGCACGCCGCCATTGACATTCAAAAACGGGCAGAAGGCGGCACGACCATTCGCCTGACCGCCCAAGCTGGAGGTTTTTCGAAATGAACGCATACCGTGTCCTGATCGCAGACGACCACCCGATGGCCCGCATGGCGATTCGCTCGCTTCTCGACCCGGACCCTTCGTTTGAAGTGATCGGGGAGGCTGAAAACGGCGAGGAAGCGTATTTGCTCTGCGGACAGCTGCAGCCAGACCTGGTGCTGATGGACATCAACATGCCGAAATGGAGCGGTCTGGAAGCGACCCGCGAAGTGAAAAAAGCGTACCCGCACATCAAGGTCGTCATTCTGAGCGTCTCGGATGACGTCGCAGACCTGATTACGGCAATCCAGTTCGGTGCGCAAGGCTACCTGCTGAAAAACCTGGAGCCCGACGACTGGATCAACTATTTGCACGCGCTGCTTGGCGAAGACAGCGAGCTGACGCGGGAGATGGCAACCAGACTCATGTACAGTTTCAGACAGGAGGAGCACGTAGACGAGCTTGTGCCGGATGTGCTGACGCCGCGCGAACGGGAAATCGTCATGTACGTCGGAGCCGGAAAGACGAACCGGGAAATCAGCGAAGCGCTCATTATCGCGGAAAACACGGTGAAAAACCATTTGAAAAACATCCTGGAAAAGCTGCAGCTTAGCAATCGCGTGCAGCTTGCCGCCTACGCGGTGCGCCACCATCTGATTATGAAAAAGTAGGCTCCCATTCGAAAACAGTTGCTTTCCGTGCCAACCACTGTCATTCTTAGATGGACTCGTTTTACGATTCCAGACATGAAGAATGGCAGGTGAACCACATGCTCGAAGTCAGGACCTCCAAGCTGAGCAACGGAGAATTAAACAGAGGCGTTTTCGCCATGCGCGATTTTGCAAAAGGCGAATTGCTCCATGAAGCTCCGGTTCTTCCTTATTTGAATGAGGAACACGAACATATCGAAAAAACGCTTTTGGCAGACTACGCCTTTGAATACGGTGCCAACCATACCGCGTTCTTGCTCGGCTACGGCATGCTTTTCAACCATTCCTACACGCCAAACGCCACGTACAGCATCAACTTTGACAATCACACGTTCGATTTCTACGCCTATCGCGACATTCACGCGGGCGAAGAGATTTTGATTAACTACAACGGCGAGGAAGATTGCGAAGATCCGCTCTGGTTTAACGAAGAGAAGCAGTCCGGCAAGCAAGGATAAGCGAAGGGCATCTCAAAAGGCGATATTGCCACTTTTGAGATGCCCCTTTTTTCATTCCTTCACCGTGTTGCCACACTTTTTACGATTGAATATCCGCCGCCTCATAGCTGTAATACACATACGGATCTTTCGGCGCCTTCACTGGCTCAATTTTCGCACCCTTCAGCACGAGCATGTCATAGCCGTCGACCTGGCGCAATTCCAGCTTGCCCCGCACTTTGACCCAACTGTCCTTCGCCCACTTGCTGGCGTCCTCGCTCTCCACGAGAATACCGAAGACACTGGCATCGGCCGTGCAGCACGTCACCGAAAAACGCGCCACGACGAACTGTTTGTCGCCAAGCCCAGGCTCTCTGTATACAAAGCCGAGCGTCTCCAACTGTTTTCCCGCAAAGTCTTTGGCGTACAGTTCCAACGTCGTCAGACCGTCCAGAAAAATTTTATCGTGAAGCGAGATCACAGGCTGCTTGTACATGGCAGCAGCAATATCGGTGTAAAAATCGCCAAAGCCCCCGCCAGAAAAGTATCGCTTGAGCTCGTCTTCACTCATGGACGGATTGGCACCGGACGGCTGGGAGGCAGCATTCGGCGCTGTATCCGCTGCTGTCGCCTCTGCGCTCGCTGCCTGCTCTGTCGCTTTCGGCGGCGCGGGTTGCTGTGCTGTCTGCGACTCATTCGTCTGAGCTTCACCTGTTGTTGTTTCCGCCATGCCCTGCGCATTTGCCTGCTGTGGCGGTGCAGCCTGTCCTCCCTGCTCTCCGGCAGGCTGGGATGCTGCTTCCGGCTGCCCGGTTTCTGTCGCCACTGCCGCCAATTTTCTGGCGTCGCTGCCAAGCAGAGTAACCCCGCGGTTTTCCGCTACGGCGCTCCCCAATATTTTGTCCGGCATGAAAAAGCCCATGAGGATCGGCAGCAAAAACAGGCTGTAGATGACAAGCGAGCCCCAGCGCGTGCGCGGCAGCTGATGCGCTTCTTCGCAGTCGCACTCGTACGCCCGGTTTCCCGTGAACACATGTCGCACACTCACTATCGTCAAGATGACGAGAATGCCTAGCGTGACGTAGCTTAGCGCATGCAGCTTCGGCGCGAGGTAGTGCCCCAGCTTTTCCGTCCAGATCAGGTAGGACAAAAGCGCGGCGAATCCGGCCAAAATCAGGCTGCGCATCAAATAGTGCCAGGTCCAGTTCGTCTGGTTCATTTTTCCTCCCCCTAGATCGGCATTAGCAGCGTAACCGCCAACACCAGCATTGTTATGGCGACGACCAGCTTGACGACAAATCCGAAGCGGAATGTCAAGAGAAGCATCAGCGTCGTTTTGAAATCAAGCATCGGTCCGAAGACGAGAAAAGCGAGCAGCGAGCTGCTTTGAAACGTGCCCGAAAACGATGCAGCAATAAAGGCATCCGCTTCCGAGCAAAGCGAAAACAAGTAAGCCATGCCCATCATGACCAGATGGGACGTAATCGGTGTTTGTCCGATCTGTACCAAAAAGTCGCGGCTGATGTACACTTGCAGGATGCTGCTGACCAATGCCCCGAACAGCAAAAACTTGCCCATGTCGAAAAATTCGTCAACCGCATGCGCAAAAGTTGCCGACAGCTTGCCCCGCATCGCTTCGCTATGGGCGGCTTCATGGCGAATTTGCGCTTCCGTCCCGAGTCGCAACGGGTTCTTTTTCACAAAGAGCCAGACCAACAAGCCGACAGCCAGCGCGACGAGAAAGCCGACGACTCCCCGGTACAGCGCCATGTCCGGCTGCCGCGCGAAGGCGACATAGGTCGAGGAGAGTACCACCGGATTGACAATCGGTCCGGCGAGCAAGAACACAACGCCGACGGACACAGGCATCCCCTTTTGAATCAGACGGCGGACAACCGGGACGATGGCACACTCGCACACGGGAAACAAAAAGCCGAGCAATCCGGCAATCGGCAACGCGACGAGCGGGTGCTTCGGCATCCAGCGCCTGACCTGCTCTTCCGAGACAAACGTCTGGATGAAGGCGGAAAAAAACACACCTAGCAAGACAAAAGGGATGGCCTCAAGCAATATGCTGAGAAAAAACGTTTTGACATCGAGCCAGCGCGAAGACCACTCGATGCGAAATCCGGAAAACCAACTATAATCCCGGTCTGCCGTAAGCCATACGACACTTAAACCTAGCAGGACGGCCCCTATTATTTCTATGAGGAAGGGCCGAATTTTAGCCAGCACGTCAGAACTCCACTCCTTCACATAAATCGTCATCATTCCTAATTAGACACTCTTTCCGCACTTTCCTTCGGCTTCCCGGCTTTTTTTCCGACTCATTCCGTTTTATAATGAAAAAATCAACTGTGCCGGGGGGAAAAGCATGGGGCTGGAAATTCAACGTGCTGCTGAAGAAGGAGACATGTGCGAGATCCAAACGGTCGATGAGGCGAAGGTAACCAGGCTGCGGCCGAAGATGAGCGAAACAGAAGGTGTCGCTCCCCTGTTCAAAGCGCTGGCTGACGACACGCGTGCGAAAATCATTTACGCCCTGGCGCTGGAGGGCGAGCTGTGCGTGTGCGATGTCGCCGCCACGATCAACACCTCGATTGCCAACGCCTCCCATCATCTGCGTTTGCTGCGCAATATGGGACTGGCCCGGCACCGCAAGGACGGAAAGCTCGTCTACTACGCCCTGGACGACGACCATGTTCGCCATCTGATTATGTGCGGGATCGAGCATGCAGCCGAATTGAAGCAATCGAAAAAGACAGCTCGTTCTTGAGCAGTTCCATTGTGGCCCGTCACATTTGTGGCGGCTTTATTTTTTTGACTAACATTCAAATAATTGCTTGAATATAATAATGAAAGTGGTATGATTTAGGTAAATTCCTGGTTGAAAGAAGGTTTCTCCATGCACGACTACGAGGTCATCATCGTTGGCGGCGGCCAGTCCGGACTTGCGTTGGGCCATTTTTTGCAGCAGCGGCAGGTACGCTTCGTCATTCTGGAACAAAACGGACGCGTCGGGGACAGTTGGCGCAAACGTTACGACTCCCTCGTGCTGTTTACCTCGCGCAAGAACAATGCCCTCCCCGGTCTGGCCTTTCCCGGGGAGCCGCATACCGTACCGATGAAGGACGAAGCTGCGGACTATCTGGAGCTGTACGCCAGTCATTTTCAATTGCCTGTCCGCTTGAATACGAAGGTCGTCTCCGTCGAGCGCACGGCATCGGGCTTTCTCGTGCAGACAGGGCTTGAAGCGCTGCGAGCAAAAAACGTCGTCGTGGCAACAGGCCCGTTTCAATCGCCTTACATCCCGCCGTTTGCCGGGCAGCTCGCCCCCGATGCCGTCTCGCTCCATACGGCGCACTACCGAAACGAGAGCCAGCTCCCCGCCGGGCCCGTCCTCGTCGTCGGATCAGGCAATTCAGGCGCGCAAATCGCTGTGGAGCTTGCCCGACACCGCCCTGTCATTTTTTCCGGCGGACAACCGCGCGTTCATCTGCCTATGTACGTTTTGGGCAAAACTATTTTTGACTACCTGCAACTGTTTGGCTTGCTTTCCGCGCCGCGCTCGTCATGGGTCGGAAAGCAGCTGATGAAACGGCCTGATCCGATTTTTGGCTACTCCAAACAGATGAAAGCCCTGACGAAAAGCGGTGCCATGCAGACCGTGCCCAGAACCGTTCGCATTGCTGGCAAGACCGCCTATTTCGCGGACGGCGGGCAGGCGAACTTCCAGAGCGTTTTATGGGCGACCGGATTTCGCCCCGACTACAGCTGGCTGTCCATGGCAGACGTACTCGATCCAGGCGGCTGGCCGCGGCATGAGCGCGGTGTCACCGCTGTGCCGGGGCTGTATTTTCTCGGGCTTCCCTGGCAGCATACACGCGGCTCTGCACTCATGGGCGGCGTGGGAAAAGACGCTTTTTTTCTTGCGGAACATATAATCGCGAAAGCGACCCGATAGAGGAGGTTTACATTATGGGATTCCACCATCACGATCACGGAGATGGACACGACCATCATCACCACGGAAAAGGGGCGAGCAAACAAGCGCTGCTCACCTCTTTTCTCATCATCACACTTTTTTTGATCGTCGAGACCATCGGCGGCTTTCTCACCAACAGTCTTGCGCTTTTGTCCGACGCCGGTCACATGCTCAGCGATGCCCTGGCGCTGTTGCTCAGCCTCGTTGCCTTGCACTTTGCCGCGCGGCCCCCTTCTGCCAAAAGAACGTTCGGGATGCAGCGATTTGAAATTCTCGCCGCCTTGACAAACGGCGTCACGCTCGTGCTGATTTCCTTGTTCATTTTCTGGGAAGGCTTCCAGCGCCTGCTCCAGCCTCCCGAGGTGGCCAGCGGAAAAATGATCGTCATTGCCGCCATCGGGTTGCTCGCCAATATCGCCGCCGCCTTCGTCCTCATGCGCGGCGACTACAAGGACAACGTGAACGTGCGCAGCGCCTACCTGCACGTCCTGGGCGACATGCTCGGCTCTGTCGGCGCGATTCTCGGCGGCATCCTGATGCTCGCTTTCGGCTGGTACATCGCCGACCCGCTCATCAGCATCATCGTCGCCTTCCTGATTCTCATCAGCGCCTGGCGCGTCACCAAGGAATCGGTCAACATCCTGCTGGAAGGAGCGCCCTCCCGCATCGACACGACAAAGGTGGAAGCACGTCTCGGCCAACTCGACGGCGTGCGCAAGGTGCACGATCTGCACATCTGGACGGTCACTTCCGGCTTTGACTCGCTGACGTGCCATCTCATCGTGGAGGACGGCTTGCCGAGCTACCCTGTGCTGAATGCGGCACTGGAGCTTTTGCAAAAAGAATTCGGGATCACGCACGCGACGATCCAGATTGAAAACTCTTCGATCTCGCACGGCGAACTGCATTGCCAGGGAGGGGCGCGGAGGCATTCGCATGAGCATGAACATGAAGACGGACATCCACACGAGCACGGACATTCGCACAAACACGGACATCCGCATGAACACGGACATTCCCAAGGCCACGAGCATTCGCGCTAAAACACGCGCTCCCATTACCACGAGCGCCCATCTGCAAGTCCCTCCCCCACCAAACCAAAAAGAACCATCTCCCCTGCCAAAGAGAGATGGTTCTTGTCTGTTCGCCTAGTCTTCCATCGTGGACAGATCGCCTGTCGGCAGCCCCAGTTCCCATGCCTTCAGGACGCGGCGCATGATTTTTCCGGAGCGCGTTTTTGGCAGCTTGTCGCGGAACTCGATTTCGCGCGGAGCGGCGTGGGCAGCCAGACCTTCCTTCACGAACTTGCGGATGTCATCCATCAAAGCTTCGCTTGGCTCATAGCCTGCACGCAGCGAGATGAACGCCTTGATAATTTCGCCCCGCAAAGGATCAGGCTTGCCAATCACCCCTGCTTCGGCAACAGCCGGATGCTCGACCAGCTTGCTCTCGACCTCAAACGGGCCGACACGCTCGCCCGACGTGTTGATAACGTCGTCGATCCGGCCCTGGAACCAGAAGTAGCCTTCCTCATCCTTGTACGCCGAGTCGCCCGACACATACCAGCCCGGAATGCTGAAATATTCCGCATATTTCTCCGGGTTTCTCCAGATTTGACGCATCATCGATGGCCAGCCGACGCGAATCGCGAGGTTGCCCATCCGGTTTGGCGGCAGCTCGTTGCCCTGGTCGTCGATAATGGCCGCATAGACACCTGGAATCGGCTTGCCCATCGAGCCTGGCTTGATCGCCATGCTGCGGTAGTTGGAAATCAGCTGGGCGCCCGTCTCTGTCATCCACCAGTTGTCGTGGATACGCTGGTTGAACACGCGCAAGCCCCAATACACCACTTCCGGATTGAGTGGCTCACCGACGCTCAGCACATGGCGCAGGCTGGACAGGTCGAAGCGTTTCACAAGCTCATCGCCTGCTCCCATCAGCATGCGGAATGCCGTAGGCGCACTGTACCAAACCGTTACCTTATATTTTTCAATCGTTTTATACCAGTCTTCCGGCGTAAAGCGGCCACCGCGAACGACGTTTGTCACGCCGTTCAGCCAAGGGGCGAAAATGCCGTACGCTGTACCTGTCACCCAGCCTGGGTCAGCGGTACACCAGTACACATCGTCTTCCCGCAGGTCCAGCACCCATTTTCCTGTCTGATATTGCTGGATCATGGCGTTGTGGACGTGCAGCACGCCCTTTGGTTTTCCCGTCGAGCCGGACGTATAGTGCAAAATCATGCCATCCTCACGATCCACCCACTCGATCTCAAGCTCGGAGGATGCTTTTTCCATCGCTTTTTCATAGCTGACTTGCCCTTCTGCGAGCTCCTCTTTTGCCCCGACAACGATGACGTGCTTGAGGGCAGGTAGCTCGGACACCGGAATGCGCGGCAAAAGAGCCGGAGTCGTAACAATCGCGATCGCTTCGCTGTTTTCCAGACGGTCGCGCACCGCAGCTTCCATGAAGGCCTCGAACAGCGGCCCGACAATCGCGCCGACCTTCAACGTTCCTAAAACGCTTACATAAAGCTCTGGAGTACGCGGCATGAAGACGAACACGCGGTCTCCTTTTTTGATTCCCAGGTCACGCAGTACATTTCCGAACTTGTTGGACAACTCACTCAGCTGGGCAAAGGTGTAGGATTCTTCTCGGGTCAGATCGCTGTACAGCAGAGCAACTTTGTCCTTGCGCTCAGTAGAAAGGTGGCGATCAATGGCTTCATAAGCCATGTTCACTTTTCCCGTTTCATACCAGGAAAATTGCTTTTCGACATCTTTCCAGTCAAAATTGGCGTACGTCTCGTCGTAATTCTCCAGGTTGAATCGGCCTTCTGTCGCCGGAATTTTTTCTACGTTCATGCTCTCACTCTCCTAAACCCCTCATAGAATTCATTGCTACACAACATTCATAATATTTCTGCACTTTTCAGCAAATTCCTTCTGCCAGAACCTACTTATTCGAAAAGAGCCGAAATCGATTATAATGACACTACCATTGGAGAGAAAGGAGATGGCCGAAAGAGATGCTATGGTTTTTGCTGATTGTCGCTGTCGCCTTGCTCTTTGTCAAAGCGTATCGCAATACATTTGATGTCCATACCAACTACGTCACAATCCCGCTGTGGCCGTCGCAGCATGTCGATCATCCGCAAGATTTCGAACCGCTTACGATCCTGCATCTGTCCGACTTGCACATGGAAAATTTGTCGATTGATCCGCTGCGGATCGTTCACGATTTTTCCGGGCAACCAGTCGACCTGATCGCGATTACCGGCGATTTGCTGGATCGCCATAAAAACATTCCGAAAGCCGTCAGCTACATCGAGCAGCTGATGCAATTGCAGCCCGCACTCGGCACGTTCGTCGTGTTTGGCAACCACGACTACGTCCTGCCGCCGTCAAAGCTGGCTCAACTGAAATCGGAGCTTGCCCGGATCGGCTGCCGCGTCCTTATCAACGAGCACGCGACACTTACCCATAAAGGCCAGCCGCTGCACATTATCGGCGTCGACGATTACAGCACGCGCCGCAGTCAGCTGGAAAAAGCGTTTCAAGCAGTCCCCGCGTCAGGTGCGCGCCTCGTTCTCACGCACGACCCGAATCTCGTATTGCATATGAAAGATTACGACTACGATTACTTGCTGGCGGGCCATTTTCACGGCGGGCAAATTCACTGGCCGCGTCCCTACCATTTGGCCAAAATGGGGAAGCTGCCAAGGCTGAACATGGTCAAAGGGCTTCATGAAATGGACGGACGCCCTTTCTACATCAGTGAAGGTCTTGGGCAAACCGGGCTGAATGTCCGCCTTCGCTCCCGTCCGGAAATAACGCTGCATATGCTGGGGCGGGCAAGCCAGCCTGAAAACGCCGAATCAAAAGCAGCACAGCCGTCCGGTTTGCAAGAAAGCGCCGCCACGCTTGCGCTGGAGTAATGTATAATAGACCTACGTTAGCTGTTTTGCAACGGAGGTCTTTGCTGTGGAAAAATGGATGAAAGAAGTCGAGCAAATCAGGCAGGCTACGAATTTGCCGATCGTTTGCCTCAAAGTTTTGGAACAGGAAATCAGCCAGACTCGGCAGGAATGGGAGCAAAAAGGCTGGGAGCTCGTTTCGCTTGCGTCAGAGCACGACGCCTTCTATCTCGTGCTGATTGAAGCGATCCAGTGGCCCGCTTCTGCCCGTTCCTTGCTGAGTCTGTTTTTTTCCCGCTCCGCAGAAAAAGCACCCCCGACGCTGCACGAGCAAATCACGGTGTGGCTGAAGTCTTTCGTCACGGGTCCGCGACAGGCTCCCCCCGAACGTCTGGATGCCCTCTGGCCGTGGAAAGAAGAGCGTCTATCGTTTTTGATCGAACGCAACCGGACAGAAGGAACAGGCACATGGGAAACGCTACAAAGCTGCCTGCACCCTTTTTTCCGCGAAACGACTGCGTACACGCCGACAGCTGCAAGCCTCGCCTTTTTCCCGTTGAGTCATGCTTATTCTGTCCTCTTGCTCCCGCTTTCAATCCTTGAGGGCGCAAAGGAACGGTCCGACTTGCTGGAATGGGCATCCGGTTTGTACGACCTCATCTCTACCGAATGGATGGAGCCCGTCCGCATCATCGTCAGTACACCTGTGGCCGCGCCGTCCTCCCTGGAAAAGACGCTCGCCGGGCAGCTGCTGTTGTCTCGCGCCCTGCAGCAATACCGGGCACAGGTGATGGTGGCGGGAGACTGGATGTATCCGCTGGAGCGCTGGGCCGTCTCCCTGCCTCCAGAAGTCGCGCAGGCGATGTCCCGTGAACTTGCCGCGCTGATGTCTGTGCCGCAACTCAGTGCAGAGCAGCTGGAAACATTGGAAACGCTGTTCGTCAAGCAGTTGAATGTCAGCGAGACGGCACGCCAGCTTTTTTTGCACCGCAACACGCTCTTGTATCGACTGGACAAGCTGACTGAACAGACAGGCCTCGATCCCCGCCAGTTCGCTGACGCCGTTCTGCTGCAGCTCTATTTGCTCTTTCGGCAGTCTTAACAAAACTTTTTGTATACTTCGCCCATGGTTAAATTGTCCAACAATTGTTACTCTTGCAAAAAAACACCTCAGAATCTGCTCCCCGATTATTCAAGGAGGTGCCTCATGCATGGCAAAAGTGACATTGAACCACATATACAAAATTTATGGCGAAAATGTAACAGCGGTAAATGATTTTCATCTGGACATTCAGGATCGGGAGTTTCTCGTCCTCGTCGGGCCGTCCGGCTGCGGAAAATCGACGACGCTGCGGATGATTGCTGGACTGGAAGAAATCTCCAAGGGCGATTTGTACATTGGCGATCGCCGCGTCAACGACGTCCCTCCCAAAGATCGGGACATCGCGATGGTGTTCCAGAGCTATGCCCTCTACCCGCATATGAACGTGTATGAAAACATGGCGTTCGGCTTGAAGCTGCGCAAGTTTTCCAAAAGCGAGATCGACAAGCGGATTCAGGAAGCCGCGCGCATCCTCGATATTTCCCACCTGCTGGACCGCAAGCCCAAAGCGCTTTCCGGCGGTCAGCGGCAGCGTGTCGCACTCGGCCGGGCCATCGTGCGGGAGCCGCAAGTCTTTTTGATGGACGAGCCTTTGTCCAACCTCGACGCCAAACTGCGCGTCCAGATGCGTACGGAAATCCTGAAACTGCACCAGCGGCTGAACACGACCATCATCTACGTCACCCATGACCAGACGGAAGCGATGACGATGGGCGACCGGATTGTCGTGATGAAAGACGGGGTGATCCAGCAGGTGGCGACGCCGAGCGAGATTTACAACCATCCCGCCAATCTGTTTGTAGCCAGCTTTATCGGCTCCCCTGCCATGAACTTCGTCAAAGGTCACATTTCCGAAAAAGACGGTGCCCTGTACTTCGATGCCGACAACATTCACGTCCGCTTCCCGGAAGACAAGGCGAAAATTTTGCGCGCCAAAGGGTATGTGCACAAGCCGGGCATCTTCGGTATTCGCCCTGAGGATATTTACAGCGATACGTCTTTTATCGAAGCCAATCCGTTCGAAAGCGCGATTACGGCACAGATTGAAGTTGTGGAAAACATGGGTTCCGAGTTGTACGTTTACTTCCATAATATCGGCCAGACACAAATGGTCGCCCGCGTGGATTCCCGCGAGGATCTGAAAGCGAAAATGACAGTCAAGCTCGCCATGGATCTTTCCAAATGTCATCTATTTGACAGCGAGACGGAAGTGGCTGTATTCTAATAGCGGAGTGAAAAGGAATGTCTTTTCCGGCATTCCTTTTTCTATTGCCCTCAAACGTTTCAGTCCGTGGCGGCTATACAAACGGCGGTTGTTTTATATGAAATAAAAGAAAGAGTGGAGAGAAAAAATGGCGTACAAAATTGTCTTTTTCGACATCGACGGCACGCTCCTGAACACGGAGCACGCGATTCCGCCATCAACCGTGGACGCCGTGCGCCAGCTCAGGCAAAACGGTATCCGGGTAGCGATTGCAACGGGCCGCTCGCCGTACCATCTGATGCCGATTGCCCGGCAGCTTGGGATCGATACGTTCGTCGGGTTTAACGGCTCCTATGTCGTGAGCGGGAATACAGTCATTCATCATACTCCTTTTGCCGCGACGACATTGGCCGAGCTGGAACGGAAGGCAAAAGGCAATGCCCATCCGATGGTGTTTTTAAGCCATGAAGAGTGCTATGCGAACACAGCCGATCACCCGCACATCCTCGACTCGTTCGCGTTCTTGCGCTTGCCTGCTCCGGCCCATCACCATCGCTACTGGGAGGTCGCTCCGATCTACCAGGCGTTTCTGTATTGTACTGCCGAAGAAGAAGCGATCTATACGGAAGCATTCGAGCAGGTGTCGTACGTGCGCTGGCACAAGCACGTCCTCGACATTCTCCCGAAAGGCGGCTCGAAGGCGCGCGGCATCGAAGCCATCCTCAAGCACGAGGGTCTGACTCCCGCTGATGCCGTAGCGTTTGGAGATGGACTGAACGACAAGGAGATGCTCTCTTACGTCGGAATGGGCGTCGCCATGGGAAATGCCCATGAAGAATTGAAGCCTTTTGCCCGGATGGTCACGCGCCATGTGAACGAGGACGGCATCCGGTACGGCTTGCAGCAGCTTGGACTTATCAACTAGGAATCAGGAAGGACGTTGAATAATACATGTCTTGGGAATGGTTTAACATCATTGGCACCATCGCGTTTGCCATCAGCGGCGCGATCATTGCCATGGAGGAAGATTACGACATCCTGGGCGTAATCGTTCTCGGATTGGCCACTGCATTTGGCGGCGGGATCATGCGCAATCTGTTGCTTGGAATTCCTTTCACCCAGTTTTGGAATCAGGGAACGCTGTTTACGATCGCCCTTGTGTCGATGCTGATCGTTTTTGTTCTCCCCCATCACTACCTTGGCTTATGGAACAAGTGCGGCATGTTTTTTGACGCAGTCGGGCTCTCTGCCTTTGCCATTCAGGGTGCTCTGTACGCTACCCAAATGAACTACCCGCTGAGCGCCACCATCGTTGCCGCGGTTCTGACCGGAATCGGCGGCGGGATCATCCGCGATGTGTTGGCCGGACGCAAGCCGCTTGTGTTCCAGGAAGAAATTTATGCCGTCTGGGCGATGCTCGCCGGGGTAGCGGTCGGCCTCAAGTGGGCGACAACGGTTGGCGAGTTGTACACCCTGTTTTCCGCGATCATCGCTTTCCGGATGGTTTCCGTCTACAAGGGCTGGAAGCTGCCGCGCCGTTCGCTTCGTCCGGTTCATGTTCGTCCTTTTGACAACCGAATGTAAGCTATTTCCTTCATAATCACTCCCTCCCTGTGCACGCTATAAGCATCAGCACTGGAGGGAGTGAGTTTTTTTGCGCGTCTTGCCCCCGATTATCGCCGCCCTTGCCTTGATCGGTCTGGTCGTCATTCCTTATCGTCACCACATTGCCGAGCAGGAAATGCGCGAACCTCATCCCCGCGTCACTTCCATCGGAGCGACCATACCGCGGATCAACTATATCGAGCAGGTCAAGGACATTCGCAGGAACCTGGAAAAAAGCAGTCACGTACAGACACTGCGCCACAACCCGCGTGACCGAAGCCATTATGTCGAGCATGAAGTCGTCGTCCGTTTCTCCCCTCGTCCAGAGCAGAAAAAAATTGACCAGCTGGTCGCTTCCCTGGATGCCAAAATCAAGCGCGACTTTGAGCATTTTCTCATCATCAAATCCAAAAGCCTGACGACGAAGCAGCTGATGAAAAAGCTGGCCGAGCATCCCGACTCGGTGTTTGCCGAGCCGAACTACCTGCTTTTGCCCAACCGCAAGCCAAACGACACGTACTACACGGAGTACCAGTGGAACTTGCCGCTGATCGGCATGGAGCAAAGCTGGGATGTGAGCGCAGGCAGCAGTGATGTCATTGTGGCTGTCATCGATACGGGGATTGATCTCGATCACCCCGAATTTGCCGGAAAACTTGTCGAAGGCTACAACGTGCTGGAAGACAACAACCGTCCGGCAGACGACAACGGGCATGGCACACACGTCTCTGGCATCATTGCCGCAAAAACGAACAACGCAGACGGAATTGCCGGCATGTCGTGGAACAGCAAACTGATGCCGATCAAGGCTATTGGCGCAGACGGCTCCGGCTCGGCTGTCGACATCGCGCGTGGCATTTACTGGGCGACCGACCACGGAGCAGACGTCATCAACCTCAGTGTCGGCAACTACACATCATCCGCCGCTTTGAAGGAAGCCTGCCGCTATGCGTATGAGAAAAACGTCGTGCTCGTCGCAGCATCCGGAAACGACGCCACCGACCAGCCGAGCTACCCCGCTGCCTATGAGGAAGTGCTCGCCGTTGCGGCTGTCGATCACCGCAAGGAACGCGCCGATTTTTCCAACTTTGGGGATTACGTGGATGTCGCCGCTCCCGGTGTCGATATTCCGAGCACGTACATTTACAGCGACTACGCTTCGCTCTCCGGCACTTCCATGGCTTGTCCGCACGTGGCAGCGCTCGCCTCGCTGGTGCGCTCCGTCCAACCTGACATGAAAAACCACGAAGTGATGAAGCTGATCCGGCAATCGGCCAAAGACCTTGGCGCTCCCGGTCACGACCAGTTGTACGGCTACGGGATGATTGACGTCAATCAGACGTTGCGGCAAATCAAGCCGACAGAACCAGTTGACACGACGAATACACAAAATACGGTCGGCGGACTGCTGAACAAATTTTTCATGCGCCTGCGCTTTGGCTTCGAATAAACAAACAGACGAAAAACAAACGGAGGAATGGACTATGAAAGCCTGCATCGTTTTTGCTCACGAAGGAAAAGAGAGCTTCTGTCACGCCATTCTCGACCGCGTCACCAAGTCACTGCAAAAGCAGCAGATCGCCTGCGAAGTGCGCGACTTGTATCAGATGAAATTCCAGCCTGTCTTCGATGCGGCAGACATGCAAAACGTATCCAGCGGGTCAGCCTCCCAGGATGTTTTGACAGAACAGAAGCTGATTTCCGAAGCCGATTTGCTGGTGATGATTTACCCTGTCTGGTGGTGGTCGCCTCCTGCCATTCTCAAAGGCTATATCGACCGGGTGTTTACGAACAACTTCGCCTTCCGCTACGAATCTGGCGGCCCTGTCGGTCTGTTACAAAACAAGCAGGCTATCGTTCTTACGACGACGCGGGAGTCCGAAGCGGAGATGAAGAGAAGCGGCCTGGACGATGTGGTGAAAAAACAGATTGTGGACGGCACGCTCGCCATGATCGGCTACGATGTCACCTATCGCAATTTCGCAGCTGTTCCTTATGTGGAGAACGCAGCACGCGAGCAAATGCTTGCCGAAGTCGAGAAAATCGCCGCAGGAGTACGCAAGCCGCTCGGCGTGTAGCCATACGAGAAAACCTCTGTCGTAAAAAGCGACAAGCACAGGCTCTTATACCTGTGCTTGTTCTTTATGCCGCCGTTTTTTGGCTATATAGTCATTTTCATAGTATTGCAATTCATTACGCAGTTGCTCAAACACTTTGGACAAGGACAAAGTCAGTTGTTGCAGCTCGGGCGTTACCTGTTTGCGGAAAATGATGCAGTCTTGTCCCGTGTAGGCATAGCGGCTGTCTTCCTCATAAACCTCGCCTTTAGGATAATAGAAGGAATTGATACAGGTGTGGTACACCTGATACAGTACCTCTTCAGCAAACTCCTCGTTAAATCGTGCCCGGCGCAAGGATACCCCCAGCCTGTCGTACGCATTTTCACAGTAAACCAAAAGGTGACGCAAATCGGAAAGATAGGCACGATAGTAGGTTTCATACTCTTCCGGATCGCCTGATGCAGCTACAAGGCTAGACAAGGTAACTTGATTGAGATAACGTTCCAGTTCCATGCTTGCCTTTTTCAATTTGGTGTATGTCTCTTCGCACAATTGCTTCAGATGAGTCGCTGCCATATTGTCCCCCTTGCGTTGAAGAATCTGCCCTTTTTTAGTTAAGTATATAAGAAATTTTCTTTACAACACAAGGGTTTCTTTTCTGCAAAACTCGCTAAACCGTTGTCGTTTCGGCAACGACCTCCTTATTTTTCCTTGTCTGCAACAAGTATGTGACGTAGGCCAGGAACAAACCCAAGAGGGTCATGAAGCCCAAAACGCCCACATCATATGCCACGTAGGACAGCCCATGCCCTTTGCTCAATATCTCCCGCACGCCGTCAAGGAAGTATGTCAACGGCAAAGATTTACCAATCGCGGCAACAGCAGTTGGCATCGAAGCGAGCGGCCAGGTGAAGCCGGAGAGCATAAACGAAGGAACGGCAATCATCATCGCAATCTGCGTAGCCTGCAACTGGTCTTTGGAGAAAAAGGAAATCGCGTAGCCGATGGCGAGCACCGCCAGGTTGAACGCCGTCGCGACGAGCATCAGGTCAAGGGTGCTGCCGTAGTACGGAATTTCAAACCCTTTCAAAAGCAGGGTGAAGCCCAGAAACACATTGAACGTGCCTACCAATAAGTACGGCAGCAGCTTGCTTGCCGTGATCGCGAAAAAGCTGTGCGAGGCAAGCGTCTCCTTCCACGTTCCCTCTTCCTTCTGCTGCGCGACCGACAAGGCAATTCCAAGGAACAGGACCTGCTGCAGCACCGTTCCTGTCAAGCCGAATACCATGAAGGACATGTAGCTGAACGTCGGATTGTACAGCACGCGGTAGCGAAAGTCGATTCCGGTGAACAAGTTTTTCCCTTCCTCGCCCCAGCTGCCCATTGCTTCCATTTTTTTCAGCGTCGCACCTGCGGCAACGGATTTGACCACCGTACTCGCGGCGCGGACAGCCGTGTTCGAGATCATCATGTTGCTGCCGTCAATGACGGTCAAAACTTCTGCGGGCCGTCCGGATTTGACGTTTTTTTCCAGATCAGCCGGAATCAACAGGGCGATGTTCGCCTCGCCCTTGTCAACCAGCCGCATCGCCTCATCTTCCGTTCCGACGATGGACGTAATCTTGAATGTCTTGTCGGCCTCAAACGCCCGGTACAGCTCGCGGCTCAGCTCAGTCTGGTCCGCGTCTACCATGACGGTCGGGATGTTCATCACTTTCTTTTCGCTGTACAAAAAGCCAAACAGCGTCAGGTAAATGATCGGCACGATAAACAAGACATTGCGAATCGTTTTATTGGCAAACAGATTCTTCCATTCACGAAAGAACAGCCGGGAGAAATTACTCACCTTCAACAGCTCCTTCGAGCTTCCATTCGACCGTCAGGCCTGGCCGCAGCTCTGGATCAGAGACGAGCAGCTTCACCTGGAACGAGCGGATGTCGCGGTCGCCCAGCTCCTGTGTTGCCTTTTTGACGGCAAAATCTGCTGCCGGAGCAATCGTGGCAATTTTCGCCTCTACTTCCCGGTTGAGCGCAGGGACGAACAGGTTGACCGTGTCGCCTGTCTTGATCTGGCCAAGGGCATATTCGTTCACGTAAAGCTTCACGTAGTTATCAGCTTTTGCTTGCAGCGTAAGAACCGTAAAGCCTTGCGCGACCAGCTCGCCTTTTTGCACGGCAACGGATTTGACTACTCCGTCCATTGGCGCGACCAGCTTTGTATTGTTCAAATACGCCTCGATTTCCGCGAGAGCGCCTTTTGCCTGCAGCACGCCAGCCTCGGCCGATTTCACGTCCAGCTCCTTCAAGCCTACCTGATCGCGTGCCGCTACCGCTTGCTTGTAGGCTGCCTTGGCCTGATCGAGCTGGGCCTGTGCGGCATCAACCTGCTCGCGGCGAGCGCCGGACTGGGCCATTCTCAACTGTTCGTCAGCAGCCTTCAGTTCTGCTTGGGCTTTTTCCGCCTGCATTTGCGCTTCCTCGACTTTTACCTGTGGAACAGCGCCCTCGGCCAGCAGCTTTTGCATCCGCTCCAGATTGGTAGCGGCAATCTGGTTCGCTGTTTGGGCAGCCTGCAGCTTCGCTTTCAGTTGGGCGATTTCTTCGCTGCGCGCCCCGTTTTTGTTCGCCGCAAGCTGAGCCGCCGCCGAGCTGACTACCGCTTGCGCCTGATCGACCTGGGCATTGCTTGTGCTCTCCGTCAGCGATACGCCTTTTTTCGCCTGGTCGAGCTTCACCTGCGCCAGACGGTAGGCTGCTTCCGCCTGTTCCTTTTTCGCCAGCAGTTCTTCGCTGTTCAAGGTGGCGACCACTTGCCCTGCTTTTACTTCATCGCCTTCCTTAAAGGCGATCTGTTCGATGGAGCCGCCCATTTTAAAGGACAGGTCCACTTCCGTCCCTTCGATCACACCTGTCAGCGGCGGCGTTTTTTGCCCGGCCAGACTGCTTCCGCCAGATGAGAACAACACTGTTCCCAAGACTGCGATTACGGCCGCAAAACCGGCCACTCCGATCCATGCTCGTTTTTTCATCGTCGATTTCTCCTCTGTGACTTTTCTGTATGGGCTTTACGATTGTTTGGCTTGCAGCATGCCTGCCAAAAAGCAGCGCAGTGTATGCCTGTTTTCCTGCGTGTCCAACGGTTCCTTGCGATATTGCTTGCGGATCGCCGTAAAACCGACCATGCCAAACAATCCCGAAGCAAGCGTCCCGATCTCAATATCCGGGCGTATGTAGCCTTGCTCCTGCATTTGTTTCAGATAGGTTTCCATCATCGTAAAATAACCGGTCAACAGGTTGGCGACTGTCAAATCGCGCTGTTCGTCCCCTGTAAAGACGCTGAGCAAGAGGAAGCACAGCTCGCGATTTTCGGAAAAGAAGCGAAGATGCTCATCCAGCACATTCAGCATGCGTTCATCCAAAGACAGCTCTTCGTTTTGCATCACACTGTCAACATGGTAAATCAGCATCTTCACGCCTTTTTCAATCACGTACAAAAAAAGCTCCTCTTTGGTCGAGAAGTGGTAGTACAGGGTTCCTTTCGCTACCTGTGCCACTTCCGCGATTGCGTCCATCGTCGTTTCGCTGTAGCCTAGCTGGGCAAACGCGCTCAGCGCTCCTTGGGCAATTTGATCTTTTTTGGATGTTGCCATCACTCCCATCCCCCTCGCCTTTATTAAACTGACTGGTCAGTACAAAAATCAGTATAGGGATCCCTCCTGATTTTGTCAACATGAAAAGCAAAAAGACCGCTCGCCCACGGTCTTTCATTTTTCCCTGATTCGGTTGTACGTCTCCACTGTCGCTGGCATCGGCGCGACGCCGAGCTGTTCCTGCAGTTTCGCCACGCATTTTTTGTACCAACGGATGGCCTGTGTCCGGTTGTTTAGCTCGTAGTAAGCGGTCATCAGCAGCCGATACGCTTCCTCCCAGCAATCGTCCACCTGCAGGATCGCCTCGCACCAGCGAATCGCTTTTTCCAGTTGCCGCTGCTCCAGCCTGATTTTCGCCAGCCTTTCCGCGCCCCGCAAAAACAGCGCCTGCAGTCGCTCCCGTTCTTCTACGCACCATTCCTCGTAGCGGCACTCCGGTATGTACTCGCCCTGGTAGTAGCTGAGCCCTTTTTCCAGCAAAACACCCGCCTGCCGCTCGTCCTGCTCGGCCAATCCCGATGTGACCAGCTTTTCGAACTCCTCCACATCCAGATGATAGCCGGACGCGAGGTTGAATCCGTAGGAACTGCCATGGCGTTGAATAAAAAAGGTGTCCGTCCGCGCTGTCCGGTTTGGCTCCAGCGCTTTGTTCAAGGCGTTGAGCGCGACCTTGAAATCGCGGATCGCCGCTTCTTCCTGGCTATCCGGCCAGAGACGGTGCATAATGTCCTCGCGAGCCAGCAGATGGTGGCGCTTGGTCAACAGCAGCTGGAACAACAGCTTGGCGGTTCCGCGCTGCCACGCCTTCTCGCTCAGTTCGCGCTCGCCCAGCCAGACGCGAAACGCGCCCAACGTCTGGATGCGCAAAGTATAGCCAGGGTGAAAGGTGACATTTTGCAAGCCGAGATCGTTTAACAGTTGGGAAACGTAGTCCGGCGATACTTTTCGCCGTTCCGCTTCCAGCAGAATCGGCATCAGCTGCTGCACGTCGTACGGAGTGAGCAGGGTCGGACGCTGCAGCAAAAAGACGTACTCGCCTGTCTGCATCAGCGACAGCGCCTGCGTTACGGCGGGGACGAACAGCTCCCACTGCTTGCTGCGGTACGCAAGAAAGCTTTGCCACAACTGGCAAATCGCCACATGATAGCTGTCTCCGCAACGACTCAGCCGCTCCGAGCAGTCGCGAAACGTCTCCAGTGCCTCTTCGTCCTTGCCGTATCTGGCATAGGCGATTCCGATCGCCATCCGCACCAGGCTGCCCAGCCAGTCGTCGCGCATGGCCTCGGTTTCGTGTATTCCTCGCTTGCCGTACAACAGCGCCTGATCGAGCGCCTTCTGACTGGCGTGAAACAGCGTCAGCCCGAGCAGCGTCTCGGACTTTCCGCGCGTGGACTGCAGTTCCTCCATCATCTGCAAGCCTTTTTCGTAAAGCTGGCGAATCTCGTCCGCAGGCAGTGCCTGGCCAATGAGCGCCGCATGCGCTTTTCTGACGTAGCCATTCGCCTCCACGAACGGGGAATGCGCCGCTCGTCCAAGCTGAATGGCTGTTTCCGCCGCCTCGAAACCGCGCTCCCACTCGCCGTTTAACGCATAGACGAAGGACAGCAACAGCGACGTTTCCCGATAGGAGCGCGTCAAGGCCGGATGCCTGGTCTGTTCCATCTGCCATTTGTTCTCCAAAAGCTGGATGGACGACTGCAGCCGTCCCGTGCGAAACAGCAGCCGCGACTCCAGCTCGACCTCTGTCTGCTGCTCCAGCTCCTGGCTTTTTTCATACCACGCCGCCGCCAGCCTCGAATCTCCGCGGTTTGTATAAATTTCCGCCAGCAGGCGGTACAGTCTTGGGGCCATCTCGCTTTCCTGCTCTTGCGGCGGAAGCAGCTGGATTGCCCGCTTGAGCAGTTCCTCCGCCTTGACGCCCTGTACGCTGTCGAGATGGACTCTCGCCTTGCCTTCCAACCCGCGGCACAGCCCGATCCGGTCGTGTTTTTCCTCGCAAAAGGCGAGAAACTGCTCGTAGGAGGCAAACGCCTTGGCGTACAGACAGCGGTACCGCTCCACCTCTCCCTGGTAAAACCAGAGCCAGTGCTCCTCTGCTTTGATCGAATCCGGCAACAGCGTCAGCCATTTGTACAGCCCGTCCAGCACGCCCGCACTCAAAAAGCGCTCCGCAGCCATGCATACCCATGAGCCGAGCACATCCCACTGCTCAATCAGGCGCAAGCGCTCGAACGCCCGCTCTTCTTCGCCTTTGCGGCGGTACCAGACGGCCGCTCCCTGGTTGACTCGCCGGTAAATGTCCTGGCGTGACGCAAGCTTGCTCGATAACAGCCGCTGAAACAACGGATGGAAAACATGCATCCCCCGCTCGTCCACGTGCAAAAACAGATGACTGCGCTTCGCCTCCTCCAGCTTTTCCAACGCCGCAGCTCCCAAGACCTGCTCGCAGTCTTCAGGGGTAAACGCCTCCAGGGCCGCAGCCTCCATCAAAAACTGCTGCATATCTTCGGCAAGGCCAATCCACACGTCCGCTTCCAGCAAATGCAGCAGCCGGGACAATTCGTGCAGACTGTCTGCGAGCCGGAAGCCCCGTGCAATTTTCTCCCCGATCGAGCGCAGCGCGATCACCCAGCCACGGGTGACTTCTTCGACCTGCTTCCATTCGTCGTCTGTCAGGGCGATGTCGTATTGATCGGAGTAAAAAGCTTCGCTCTCTTCCAGCGTAAACGCCAAGTCATCCGTCGCAAGCTCCAGGCAATCACCGCGCGCCGTGAGCAGCTCCAACTGTGCCCAGTCGGGACGGACACGGGTCAGGATCGCCAGCTTGACTTTGTGCGGCAGCAGTTCGACCAGTTCGGACACGAAGCAGTCGGCACCACTTCCGCTTGCAATCCGGTGATAGTTGTCCAGAACGATCACAAAATCGTCGGGAAGCCCGGCGCATTCGTGGGCAAACAAGTCTGCGAGCCGCCTGGCTTCTGCCGTATGCTCCTGTTGCGATTCCGCCAAGTTAAGAAGCAGCTCGCGCAAAGACGGTGCAAAGTCAGGAGTGACACGCCGGACACTCTCCAACAGACACCACAAAAAATCGGGAAGCGCAGTGTCTTCTTCCGTGATGAAATACCAGGAAGCAGATCGCGCTTCATCGTGCAAAAACGTGGCAAACGATGTCGTTTTGCCGTACCCCGCCCCGGCGTGGATCAGGCAGAGCCGGGCGTGAGCGAGCAGCCGCAGCTTCCGCGCCAGCGCAGGACGCCTGAGCACATACGGCTTTTGCGAAGGAAGCGTGATTTTGGAAATGGGTACCTGGAAATGACTCATCGGTTGCACTCCTTGCCGTTCACCTACTCTTCCAGACTATTTCCCCATTTCTTGCAAAACTCCTGCCGCAAGCCACGCTCGACAAAAAGCCCACCCGGACATCCAGGTGGCTTTTTGTCAATCGACGAGATTGTACCCTTTGACGGTATAGCCAATATCGTTGAGCAGCACCTGGAACTCTTCGTTGCTGACTGCCTCGCCGCGAAGAATACGCTGGTGCAAATCGAAGATGCGGTCGTAAACCGCCCTGTTCGTGGACACGTACATCAAGTTGAAGCGCGACTCGCTCTGCAGCCTGCTTCGCATTCGATCCACCACGCGCTTTTGCAGCGCATCTGTATGTCCGTTGTCGTTGCGCACAATCCTCCCCGGCGTATGCCGGATCGACGGACGCGGATTGATTTCATCGGGTTTTGGCGTATCCAGTGGCAAAACACCGATTAATAGCGTGTCCTTGTACGCCAGCACTTTCAAATCGGCTACGCCAGGCACCTTTTCCGCATGCCGCTCCAGATAGGCGACGAGATGCGGCTCGCGATTATGAACCATTTTCTGGGTAATCATTGCCGCTGGCCCTTTGTCCATTCCGACGTTGTCATTGCGAAAGTTGATGCCGTACGCATCGAATTTGGCCTCGTTACCGTTGCGATCCTCGGTGCCTTGTTCCTTGTTTGGCGTGCAGCCCGTCATCAGAGCGACAAGCAAAATCGACGCATATAGGCAATAACCAATTCGCTTCAACAAAAAACACCTCCTTGCGCATAGTGTGGTGCGCGGGAGGTGTTCTTACTCAGGAAGTGGCTGGCTTAGTTTCGAGCAGCAAACTCGCCCTCGAATGTATCCTCTTTGCCATCGACTTCAGCCTTGAGTGTGAAATTTTTAATGCCATCGTAGGTGGTCCGATAAAACTCGAAAGTTCCATCCGCCTTGACTTCTACCTCATACGTCTTTCCTTCCAAAGTGACTGTCACCTCTGCCTTTGGATCAACGGTTCCAAGGATTTCGTAGATGCCCATCGTCCCCAGACGGAAGCTTTTTCCAGAAATGCTGTCCTTATCAAAGCTTGCCTGCTCCGGTTTGCTATTGTCTTCTGCAGGCTTGGCCGGCTCTTGTGGCTTTTCTTCCTCAACAACAGCCTGATCCGCAATCAAAACCGTTTGCGTAGCCTGATCCCAATCGACCTTGTAACTCAGCGCCTCAGCAATGAAACGCACAGGCACGACGGTGCGCTGGTTGACAATTTGCGCAGGCACGTCCAGATTGATCGTTTGTCCATTTTTCTTGGCAATTTTTTGTGTGACGACGAGACGGATGTTGTCGTTTCCTTTGTCAATCGTCACGGTTCTCGTTTTCTCGTTCCAATCGACTTTAAAGCCCAATGTTTCCGCGATCGGACGGATCGGTACCAGTGTCCGGCTGTCGCGAATCAGCGGCTTTTGATCGGGGAATACAATTTCTTTTTTATTGTACTCCACCTTGACGGCACTCTGCACAGGGGCAGAAGCTGCCGCCGCAGAAAATGTTGCCATAGGCACCAGAGCAATTGCCAGCACAAATGATGCGAGTTTTTTCAGCAAGATGTCCACTCCGTTTCCACTAAGATTCACACGATTCTTAATCTACTATAGGCTTGGTGCGGTTTCAAGCCATTCCTTGCCAAGACCGTACTGTCATTGTAAAAGGAATGACCCGGATTGGACAAGCAGGAACCAACTGGTAATCGTCAAAAAATACGATGTTTCTCTATCTTTAGACCTAATTTCAAATTGTTACAAAAATAAAGCCATCATTCTGTCAAAAACCGTTACAATGAATTTAGAAACGACTGTATTTTTCTTCGAAAGAGGCAATGATGATGAAAAAATTTATTCCTTTTCTTATCCTGGCACTGATTTTGACCATGCTTCCCCCCGGAGGCAGCTCTGCGAACACAGCTACTGTTCAATTGGGAAGCGATGTACTGTTCGACCAATTCCATCATTTGATCGAGGAAAAAAAAGTCGGGCTGATTACCAACCAAACCGGCGTCAATAGTCAGGGAACGAGCACCATCGACCTGTTGCGTCGTGACCGCTCCATCACGCTCACAGCGTTGTTCGCTCCCGAGTATGGACTGGATGGCAAGGCACAGGTGGCAAGCCAGCCGGAGAGCTTCATTCACCCGGTCTATGGCATTCCGGTCTACGGCTTGTACGGCTCAACCCGCCAGCCAACACCGGAAATGCTTGCACATCTTGACACGCTTCTCGTCGATCTGCAAGACATCGGCTCCCGGACGTACACTTACCTATCGACGCTCAAATACGCCATGACGGCTGCAAAGGAGCAAGGTAAGCAGGTTATCGTACTCGACCGCCCCAACCCGCTCGGCGGCACCATCGTGGAAGGGCCCGTGCTGGAAAAGCGGTATGAATCCTTTATCGGCGTCGACGAGTTGCCGCTGGCCCACGGCATGACGATTGGCGAGCTTGCGCTGTTTTTCAACCGTACCATAGGCGCTGACCTGTACGTCGTTCCCATGCAGGGCTACACCCGCTCCATGCTCTATCAGGAGACGGGGCTGAGCTGGGTTCCGGGCTCCCCGCACTTGCCTGACCTGTCTTCGGTCTACGGCTACATGGCGACAGGCCTTGGCGAAGGCACCCCCGTTACCCAGGCAGACCATTTTACTTGGGTTGGCGCAGAAGGCATCGATTCCGTGAGATACGCCGATCTCATGAACGGCAGCCTGTTGCCAGGCGTAATTTTTCTCCCGGAGAAAAAGGGGAAAGCAGGCGGCGTCAGGCTGCGCATTTACGATCCGCGAAGCTTCAATCCGGTAAAAACGGGGTTGTACGCGCTTGCCTATGCGAGACAGCTCCAGCCCTTCCCTGTACCGCTTGGCACGGACAAGGAGATTACGTTGTTCGAGCAGGTGATGGGTACAGACAAAATCGGCCAACTGCTTGCGCAAGGCAAAAGCCCGCAGGAAATCGTTGACTCCTACGCGGAAGCGCTTGGCAAATTCAAGGAGCTGCGCAAAAACTTTTTCATTTATGGCGATGCCCCGTTCGTTCCAACCAAGCCAATTCACAGCGGGCCAGTAGCAACGGAAGCAACACAGCCGACTGCTACAACCGCTCCGGCTCCCGAGCTTGGAACGGTTACGACGGATCTGCCGCCGCAGTCCGGAACGACTCAACCGCCAGGTACGACTGCCCCAGCTCCGAAGCCTGGTACTAGTCAGCCGCCTGGCACGACGACACAAGCTCCGAAACCTGAAACGGCTCAGCCACCGGGTACGACGACGCAAGCTCCGAAGCCTGGAACGGCCCAGCCGCCGGGTGCGACGACGCAAGCTCCGAAGCCTGGAACGGCCCAGCCACCGGGTACGACGGCTCCGGCTGCAAAACCGGGGACTGCCCAGCCGCCAGTCACAGCCGCCCCGGCTCCCAAGCCGCCCGTGGCACCAGCGCCGAACACTGGGGAAAAAATCGCGTATCTGACATTTGACGACGGCCCGTCGCCTGTGACACCGCACATCCTCGATACGCTGAAAAAATACCAGGTGAAAGCTACTTTCTTCGTCGTAGGCAGATACGTCCCTGGCCACGAAGCGATTTTGAAGCGGGCCGTCGCAGAAGGGCACGCCATTGGCGGGCATACGTACTCACACGATTACCAAGTCGTCTACAAAAGCACCGAAGCCTTTTTTGCCGACCTGGAAAAAGGCAATCAGCTCATCGAAAAAGCAATCGGCACCAAGCCTGTCTTGTTCCGCTATCCGGGCGGCAGCACCAACACGGTCAGCCTCAAATACCAGGACCCGAAACGGTACAACAGCCAAAAAACAGTCATGAGCGCCATTAAAGCCGAAGCGAACAAAAAAGGCTACACGTTCATCGACTGGAATGTCACCAACGGCGACGCCCGCAGCAATCAATACACTGCCC
Source organism: Brevibacillus gelatini (assembly GCF_003710935.1). Classification (GTDB taxonomy): domain Bacteria; phylum Bacillota; class Bacilli; order Brevibacillales; family Brevibacillaceae; genus Brevibacillus; species Brevibacillus gelatini. The sequence continues at coordinate 2,356 of NZ_RHHS01000017.1, read as the reverse complement.
AGCAGGCACTCGCCACTATTAAACAGCAGGTAAAATCGCAAAAAGAAATTGTCGTACTCATGCACGACGCAAGTACGAAAACGCCAACGGCACAATCCCTTCCGGAAGTCATTACCTTTTTAAAGTCAAAAGGCTACCGCTTCGAAGTCATCAGCCCTGATCGGCCGACTGTCTCCCATGTGAAATAGACGCACGAAAAAACCCGCCCGACAAACCGGACCAGCCGGCAGTCGGGCGGGTTTTCTGTTCGTTTGCCAGCAGGCAGCTACGTGGCTGGAAGCGTGTCGTACCGCAGACGCAATTCGCGCTTCAATATTTTCCCGCTGGGGTTGCGCGGCAAGGTATCTGTGATGAAAACGTACTTCGGTGCTTTGAACGAAGCAAGGCGCTCCTTGCAAAACGCGAGCAGTTCCTCTGCCGTCAACGTCTCGCCAGCCTTCGGCACAACGACCGCCGTCACCGCCTCGATCCAATACGGATGCGGAACACCGATCACCGCCACCTCGGATACTTTTGGGTGCTGATAAATCAGCTCCTCCACTTCCCTGCTTGCCACGTTTTCGCCACCTGATTTAATCATGTCCTTTTTGCGGTCTACAATCGTGATATATCCTTCTTCATCCATTATCCCCAAGTCACCGCTATGGAACCAGCCTCCCTTGAAGGCCGCCCGCGTCTTCTCCTCGTCGCGAAAATAGCCGATCATCGCATGGCTGGTTCGATGCACAATCTCGCCAACGCAGCCCCTTGGCACCTCGTTCCCTTCCTCATCCACAATTTTCGTCTCCACGTTCAGCGCAGGCTTGCCTGCCGAGCCTGCTTTTCGAATCTGGTCCTGCGGCGGCAAGACTGTCGCCAGCGGAGCTACCTCCGTTTGGCCATAAAAATTGTAAAACTGCGCGTTCGGCAGGCGTGTCCCCAGCTCCTTCAGCACTTCGACCGGCATGATTGCCGCTCCGTAGTAACATTTTTGCAAGGAGGAAAGGTTGCGGGAGGCAAAATCAGGCGAGCGCAGCAAGGCAATCCAGACGGTTGGCGGACAAAACAGCTGTGTCGCCTTGTGTGTCTCGACCATCTCCAGGATCAGTCCGGGCGTTACCTGCTCCAGGATGATGCCTGTTCCCCCCAGATAAATGTAGGGCCCTAGGAAGCAATGCAGTTGTGCGCTATGAAACAGCGGTAGCGCGTGAATCGCCACGTCATCGTGCGCCATGTTCCCGTCAATGATCGTGCTCACGTATTCGGACAAAATGCTGCTGTGCGTCAGCATGACCCCTTTTGGCCGCGACTCCGTACCGCTCGTATACAAAATGTGCGCAACATCGTCGTCAAACAGTTCCTGCTCCGGCTCGTCGGTGCTCGCATCCTGAATCAGCGTGCGAAACGGCACCCACGCTCCTTCCGGCTTTGCAGGTCTGGAGATGAGCGACAGCAGCTTGGGCGACAGCCCAGCCTGTACAATCGCCTCTTGGGCCACGGTGAGAAACTCTGGAGCTACAAAGCAGGCGCTCACCTCCGCGTGACCCAAAATAAACGCGACATCACTCGTGTTCAGCATGAAGTTGATCGGCACCATAATCAGTCCTGCTTTGGCAAGCGCAAAGTTGAGAATGACAAAATCCATCGAGTTTCGAGACAGCACCGCCACTCTCTCACCCTTTTGCAGACCGTTGGCGAGGAACGTATGGGCCGCCTGATTGACCAGTTGATCCAGCTCGCTGTATGTAAGAACTTCTTCCTCAAACTGCAAGGCAATTTTGTCCGGGTACCGCATTCGGCTTCTTCGCAGGATGTCACCAAGCGTATTTCTTCTGGCTCGTTGGGTTTCGATCATCATGATACCTCCCTCATCCTCGTTTGCCTTTATTATATTTTTATTTTCTGTTTTGTATTTATTTTCTGATTTTTTATCATGAAAAAAGCGGCAGCTTCCTCTGCATTATTGAAGCTGCCGCAGGCCCCAAGAAACAATCGAGTCCTTGGTTACAGCATATCTCATATCGCGCCAAGCTTCGATATTGGTTCTTCTGGATTTTGAGGAAAAAAACGGATAGTCTGCCAATGGACCATCCTGTGCTTGTTGGACCCGGCAACCAGGCTTTTGCTGTCGAAAAAGAAAAAGACCTCTTTTGGTAAAAAAGAGATCGCCTCGTCCTGCAAGTTGTAGTTTGTCAGAAAAAAAGATGGCGGAGGGAGCAGGATTCGAACCCGCGTGAGCTTGCACTCTAACGGTTTTCAAGACCGCCCCGTTATGACCACTTCGGTATCCCTCCGCGTTGCTGATTAACTCAAATATAGCACAGCCCCGCCCTTGCATGCAAGCTGCTCCAGGCGGGGGTGTGAGTCAAGCCATAGT
>NZ_RHHS01000016.1 GCF_003710935.1 Brevibacillus gelatini | reverse complement strand
CAACTGCTGGATGGTGTCACGGAACAAATCTTTCAGCATGGTGTGCACGTCTTCGATGGTACGGCAATCCTTCGCTAACTCCTTGATCGTCATGTCTCTTTTGTCTTGCATAAATGATCATCTCCTTAATGGGAAGTTTAACCATTTACACAAAACTTTTTACGCTCTCCTCTCGGATGTTTGCACCTTTGTGGCCATCATATAACCCTTATGTATTTTTTCTCGTTCAGGGCTGCTCCAGAATAGTCCATATGGACGGTTTGCCAGTCATCTTCTCCTTCCATTCGAATCGCAAAGCCATTTCTTTGCCAAAAAGTAACGGCCCCAGGCAAAACAGCGGACAACCTTGTACCTTCTCAAGAGACCTCCTGAATAAAAAACCACGGCGAAATAATCCTCTCCCTCTCCTTCTCCTTGCTCCCGCTCTTCCTTCGGGTTATTAATTCTTACTAATGAGAAACTCAAACTCCCGAACCGTATACTCCGGTAGAAAGTCCTTAACCTCATCTAAAATCCCCTTCAATTTTTGCCGCTTTTCATCGCTCATTGACACATAGAATCTTGTGTTATACCCACACATCCATGATTCTACATGCCGCTTGGCCAAATCACGGATTTCTTCTTCCTGAACGGCACATGCCCGTAATAAATAAAGTATGTTGTCTGCCTTGCCAAACTTAGTAAACAAGAAGAGAATGTTTTTCTTCACATAGGGGCGTAAATCATTTACATAAATCCCCCACAGCAGTTCGGCATGACGTAGGTCAATAATATTCGCAAGCACTTGTCTCGCTTCCCGCGATACGCTTGGTTTATCTGATTGTAGGGAGTTGATAAAAACGTCTGTGTAATCTTCTGGATTAAGTATACCTAGTGCTTTCACTGCCGCTCTGCGCGTCCGCGCATTTTCATGACACAAGAACGGAACAATCCATTGTGCATCTGTTTTATCGCCAGTTTCACCCACTCCAGCAATCGCTGCCTGTATCAACCTTTCATTTGTCCCATTCAGTTTTTCTCTGTAAAATGACGAGAAGTCAATTCGCTTATCTTTTAAATAATATCTGGCCATTTCACGAATGGTTTTATGCCGATCAAGAAGAGCAGCAAGCAGTTCTTTGGTAGACTGCTCTGAAAAATGTTCCATATATGTTTGTAATGCCAGTTGCCTAATGGGAGGAAAAACGTCACTCCTGATTCGTTTTAGCCATTGAATTAAACACTCGTTTGAGTAGTTTCTGCAAATGTGTTTAGCTACCTGTAGCCGTATCCAAGCATCAGATTGACGTAATGCTTCTGATATAACTGATTCTTGCTCAATATCAGGAAGGTTGATCGCCAGTTCAAAGCAGAATCGTCGCACAATAGGGGCCTTTGAATGAAAACCGCTTAACAACACTTTCCGATTTTCTGGGTGACGAAACAGACCATATATTTCATCTACGAAGTCAGAGAATTTTTCTCGGTTATAGTATTCGGACAAATGTTTAACCAGATAAATAGCTTCAAGAAAGTGTTTTACATAATCAGGACGAATTCTCTGCTTGAGTGCCTTGAAAGCCATGAAACGGATTTTTGGCAGCCAATCGTTCATGCGGAGAAGCAGAAAAGGAATCTCCTTCCCCGAAAACTGATGCGCCAACATTTCAACCGCTGCTTCCCTCACATACCCATTTCGATGAAAGCTGCATATCCCAATGAAACTAACGTCCGACTCATCGTTGATCCGAATGGCCTTGACATACTCAGGCGACAAATGATGCCATCTTGCCATTTTTTCTTGGTAATGATAAGGGGCTAATCTCCGCATGTATTGGTCAAAACCAATCAAGTTTTGCTTACCATGACGGCAAATAATACTGTGTATGGTATCACGTGCTGTACTTCGCACTGTTTCGCTTGTCTCTATGGCAAACGGCAATAAGAAAGTCAGAGTAAGCATGCTTCTGGAATTGGCTAGCGATTGTAATATTTCAATTTTTCTTGTATCCGATCTTTTAAAAATGTTGAGGAAAGAATTTTTTCCGTAAAGTTCATCGATTAAATCTTGCTCCTCTTTTGACATGTCTCTCATAGTCCTAACCCCTCCAAAAGTAAAAAAAGAGCTACCTTACCGTAGGTAGCTCGATAAACAGACTGTTTCTAAGTTGTAGCCTCGTGATGGCTCCATTCACAATTACCATACGAAAAGTATTGACCGTTTTTTCCGGTCTACAACTTTATTAAGCAGCCTAAAACTATATTATCTCTGAACACAAACCTCTACTCCAACAAATCCTGTTACTCCACCGTCACACTCTTCGCCAAATTCCGCGGTTTATCCACATCCAGGCCGCGCGCGACAGATGCGTAGTAAGCAAGCAATTGCAATGGAATGACGGTCAGAATCGGTGTGAGCATTGGCAGAGTGGCCGGCATGTAGATCACTTCGTCCACAGTCTTCGCCAGGTCGTAGTCGCCTTCCGTCGCGAAGCCCAGGACGTGGGCGCCGCGCGCTTTTACTTCCACGATGTTGCTCACCGTTTTTTCGTAGATGTCTGGTTGTGTAGCCAATGCGACAACCGGAACGTTATCTTCAATCAGCGCAAGAGTACCGTGCTTCAGCTCGCCAGCCGGGTACGCCTCGGAGTGGATGTAGGAGATCTCCTTGAGCTTCAGGGAGCCTTCCAGCGATACCGCGTAGTCCAGGCCGCGGCCGATGAAGAACAGGCTGTTTATCCCTTTTGTACTCTCGGCAAAGCGGCGAACCTGCTCAGCGTCTTCGAGCATGGATGCGATTTTGCCTGGAATTGTCTCCAGATGCTCCACGATAGTCGCTACCTCGGCAGCCGCAAGCGTGCCTTTTACCTGCGCCAGATACAGGCCGAACAGGTACAACGCTACTACTTGGGAGGTGTACGCTTTGGTCGAAGCTACCGCTACCTCAGGGCCGGCCCAGGTGAAGATCACTTCGTCGGCTTCGCGCGCCACAGAGCTGCCTACAACGTTCGTGATCGCGAGCACCTTCACGTTGCTCTTCTTCGCTTCACGCAGCGCAGCCAGTGTGTCTGCTGTCTCCCCGGATTGGCTGATGACGATCATCAAAGTTTTGTCCGTGTAGATCGGGTCGCGGTAACGGAACTCGGAAGCAACCGCTACCTCTACCGGAACGCGGGTCCACTTTTCGATGATGTCTTTGCCGACCAGACCCGCGTGCATGGAAGTACCGCAAGCGACGATGTAGATGCGGTCGTACGTCGCCAGCTCGGCATCGCTCATTTTCAACTCAGGCAAAATCACGCGCTTGTTCTCGCGGTCAATGCGGGCGCCCATCGTGTCGCGAACCGCTTGTGGCTGCTCGTAAATTTCTTTGAGCATGAAAGAATCGTAGCCGCCTTTTTCCGCTTGCACCAGATCCCACTCGACATGGAACAGCTCCCGCTCAATTTTCTCTCCGGTCTCTGCGTTCATCAGTTCCACGCCGTCGCGAGTCAATACAGCCATTTCGCCTTCGTTCAAAATGTAAACGTCACGGGTATGCTCCAGAATAGCCGGAATGTCCGAGCCAATAAAGCTCTCGCCTTGACCTACACCAACAACCAGCGGGCTAGCCAGACGAACAGCTACCAGCTTATCTGGTTCATGCTCGGTCATGATTCCGAGCGCATAGGCACCACGCATGCGTTGCACAGCGCGACGCGCCGTGGACACAATATCCCCGTCGTACATGTCTGCGAGCAGGTGAGCGATGACCTCGGTATCTGTCTCGGAAGTGAACGTGTAGCCTTTTGCCAGCAGTTCTTCCTTCAATGGCAGGAAGTTCTCGATAATCCCGTTGTGAACGACGGCAAAAGACGTTTTGGCGTCGGTATGAGGGTGGGAGTTCTCGTCAGACGGCTTGCCGTGCGTCGCCCAACGTGTATGTCCGATTCCCATGCAACCGGCAAGCGGCCTCGATGCCAGACGATCTTCCAACACAGCCAGACGTCCCTGCGCCTTTGCCAGTTCCAGGCCGTTGTCGTTCACTACCGCGATTCCCGCCGAGTCATAACCGCGATACTCCAGCTTGCGCAGGCCTCCGATCACGATGTCTTGCGCTTGTTTATCTCCAATATATCCAACGATTCCGCACATAAGTGTATGATCCCCTTCCATATTGACGGGGACACAACCCAAAACCAATGGTACGGGGGAGTGCCCCCGCCATTCCATGTTTATGATCTATGTTTTTTCCTTCGTCCGTGGCTGTAAACGTATCATACGCAAAGTTTTGTCCACCAGATCACTCCGGTGCTTTGTCCTTGCGTTCTGCGGCAGTGATACTGCTGCCGGGAGGTATCCGCCGAAATCTTCGATAAACCTCCACCTCGTCCACTGGGCTCCATGTCGGGCAGCCGCAGTGCTGGCGCTTTACGACAGTTGTTTTTTTGTTACTCGATCTGCTTTGTTTTCGTCCGATCCCCTCCAATTTTTTCTAATCGTGCACATGTGCACATGAACACTTTACCACAGATCGATAGGGGCGACAACACCTTCGTCATTTTACATGTATGCAAAAGGGAGTGGCTTCGCACCACTCCCCCAAACATTTTTTACACCAGTTCCTGCTCCACTACGTCGACGATTCGATGCACAAGCCCTTCCAGTTGCGCAGCATCCGGGCCTTCTGCCATGACGCGCACGATTGGCTCTGTGCCGGATGGACGAACCAGCACGCGACCGTTGCCAGCCAGCTCTTCCTCCACTTCGCGAATAGCCCGCTCGATCGCTTCGTTGCCGTTCAGCTTCGACTTGTCCTCTACGCGAACATTGACCAGCAACTGCGGATACTTGACCATCACCTGTTTCAGCTCGGACAACGGCTTGCCCGATTCCTTGATGATGTTCAAAAGCTGCAAGCCTGTCAGCAGCCCGTCACCTGTCGTATTGTAGTCCAGGAAAACAATGTGGCCGGACTGCTCGCCGCCAAGGTTGTAGCCGCCGCGCAGCATTTCCTCGACCACGTAACGGTCTCCTACAGCCGTTTTCGTTGTATTGATGGAGCACTCCTCCATCCCTTTGAAAAAGCCCATGTTGGCCATGACGGTCGTCACAACGGTATTGTTGTTGAGCTTTCCTTTTGCCTTCAATGCACGGGCGCAAATCGCCATGATGTAATCGCCGTCGATGATTTCACCCGTCTCGTCAACCGCGATACAGCGGTCTGCGTCCCCGTCAAAGGACAGACCCAGATCAGCCTTGTGCTTCAGCACTTCCTCCTGAAGACGCTCAGGATGGGTAGAACCGCACTGCTCGTTGATATTGACCCCGTTCGGGTTGGCCCCGATCGTAATGACCTCTGCGTCCACGTCTGCAAACAGACGGGCTGCCAGCGACGAGACAGCTCCATTGGCGCAGTCCAGAACGACCTTCATGCCGTCAAAACGCTCGGATACGGTGCTTTTCAGATGAGAGAGGTACTTTTGTCCACCCTCCAAAAATTCCAATACCGTACCGATCTGTTCTCCTACCGGCCTTGGCAAAGTGTCCTCTGCCGCATCCAGGTATTGCTCTATTTCTGCTTCCACTTCGTCGGACAGTTTGAAACCGTTGCTGCCGAAGAACTTGATTCCGTTATCCGGAAACGGATTGTGGGAGGCGGAGATCATGACACCCGCATCCGCACCCAGTGCACGTGTGAGATACGCCACGCCTGAGGTGGAGATGACACCCAATCTGACCACTTCTGCTCCAACCGAAAGCAAGCCAGCCAAAAGCGCGCTTTCCAGCATCTGTCCGGAAATGCGCGTATCGCGCCCAATCACCACTTTTGGTTTGCCTTCCTGCTTGTTTCTGGTGAGAACGTAGCCGCCAACGCGTCCGATTTTAAATGCCAGCTCGGGTGTCAATTGTGTATTGGCAACCCCACGTACACCGTCTGTTCCGAAATACTTCCCCATGTTTGTCCCTCATTTCCTTCCTTGTGCACACAACAGCTTATGTCTACCTTCGCTTGTTCGTGATTTCGATTGTTACCTTTTTCGGTGCGCTCGCAGAAGTCTTGATATAATCCGGCTGATTGAAAATGTAATTCAGAGGTACCTCGTACACACCAGCCGGCATGTTGCTGACATCTGCTATGACTTGCAAGTCTTCGTGTCTCAATTGATCCAGCACTTGTGCCGCGCCGATGACGTCAAAGTCGATTGTAGACAGCTCCTGACCATCGGTGGACAGCACCTTGGCTTGCATAGTCTCTGACAACCCGCTGATGCGAATCGGGATTTTCTCCAAACGCTTGGTTGTGGACGGAACTACTTTCAGCGATACCTTGAGATACTCCGGTTCTACCTTCACGATGTTATCCATTAACGGTATCTTTAGCTCCAAAAGACGATCTGATGTAATGTTGGCAAGATCGATTTCCGGCCCCGGATAGGTGTTCGCCTTGATCGCGTCAATGACCTCTTTCGGACCGAAAACGGTCACCTCATCCACATTCATATCCATACTAGCCAAACTATAGCCATTTGGCATTTCATTCGTCAAGTTTAATTTCAGTGGCACTTTCACAAAAGGACTCGTGACCGGGATGTTTACCTCTACCGTAAGCGGGATGACATCCGCACCTTGAATCACATTTCCTGACTTGTCCACCACCTTCAGTGGGACTGTAGTCTTAATCGCAGAAGTAGCCCCTTCCAGATCGACAGACGCCTTGACAGCCGCCACTTTGTCTACCTGGCTCTCCGGCACTCTGACCAGTGCCCGGAAAGGCTTGACGATCGGTTCTCCTGCGGTATAGCCGGGAGCTACCTGTCCCAGTTTTTCCACCGTAACCTCCCGCTCCACCGTCTTCTTCTCTTCCAGGGTGATTTCCACGATGTTCGGAATAATGCCCACTTTCACCTCATCCGGGAACCCTTTGTACTGGACTGGCACCTTGTGAGTCCCTTTTCCCAAATTGGTGGCATCGACGTATACTTCCATCGAGTCAGCCGGGAAATAGTTATGACGATAGAACGGGTTGTTGCTCTCCAACGCGACTTTTACCGTTCGCTGCTGCTTGACGACCTGAAAACGGTCTGTATCGTACTTGACATGCAAGGTCACGCCGTCAATAAAGACGGGCTGGCTCGCTTCCGAAGTCGGAGTTTGCTCTGACTCCAGATTGACGACCATCCACATCATGACAGCCAACAGCAGCGCTACGGCCCGTGCAAACCAATGACTGTTCAACCATTTATCCATGTTTTCGCCTCCATTGCCAACGACTGCCAATGGACTTGCCCTTTGACAGAGGCTGGAGCTGTTCGGTCAGCATCTCTGCCAGTTGCGCCTCCGTCAGATTGCGGTTCATCGCGCCATGCGCGGCAAAAGACACTTGTCCTGTCTCCTCCGAAACGATGATGGACATGCCATCCGAGACCTCGCTGACACCGATTGCCGCGCGATGGCGAGTTCCGAGCTCCTTCGAGATGGAGTTGTTCTCAGACAGCGGAAGGTAACAGGCAGCAGCCAAAATGACATCCTTGCGCATAATGACCGCCCCGTCATGCAAAGGCGTATTCGGAATGAAAATGTTGATGAGCAGCTCCGAGCTCACGCGCCCATTGATCGCGATGCCCGTCTCTACGTAATCGTTCAGCCCTGTCTCACGCTCAATGACGATCAAGGCCCCGATCCGCCGCTTCGCCATGTAGGTGACTGCTTTACACACCTCTTGCACCACACGGTTCACCATGTCGTCGTCTTGCAGGCTGCTGGAGCGGGAAAAGAGCTTGCCTCGCCCGAGCTGCTCCAGCGCGCGACGCAATTCCGGCTGGAAGATGATGACCACAGCCAGTACCCCGAAAGTAAAAGCTTGCGACATCAACCAGTGCAGTGTCGTCAGTTGGAAGTACTTGCTGAGCAGCCAGGTGATGACGATCACCATGATCCCCTTCAGCAGCTGTACCGCTCGCGTCCCCCGAATGAGCATAATAATTTTATAAATCACGTATGTAACGAGTAAAATATCCGTTCCATACCGCAGTAAATCCCCATATTCCATCGATATCATAACGAAGCCCCCATATCTCGCTCCATCTAAATCAGGTCAGCCTGTCTCCTGCGGAAAAAGCACGGCTCCCCTGCCGTGCTGTTGATAGCTGTACTCTCTATTTTCTCTTATGGCAAGATCGGAAGCAAGTCATTTCCAATATTTTTCACCTCATACCAGATCCAATCGAAGATCGCTTCAATGGATTCTGTATTGCCGACCACTTGAGCAGTAGAGGCCACAAACACTTTTCCTTCGATGGCCACGACATTTCCTTTTACTTGCCCCTGAACATCCACGTCGCCGTTGCGCACCACCAAATCTCCATCAATGCTCGTTCCGGCTGGCACTACGACGACATTTCGTTCCCGATCTATTTTTAACTTATCCATGTTCGCTGAAGATACCTGCAGTGTATTATCGCGGTCAAACCAGTTCGCGCACAAGCTGCCAGTCATGAGGAACAGAAACACCGCTGCTGCTGTCAAAAACGGATGGTTCCGCAGCCAGCTTGAAAACAGGTTGGCCTTCGTTGGCGCAGGCAATTGGGCAAGTACACGTGCCGTAAAATCAGGAGAAACATGAATATGTGAAGCGCTCTGTACAAAAGCGATGGCCCGCTGCAGCTCGTGCATATGCTGACGGCAGCTCGCACACGTTTTTATATGTGCTTGCAAATGCTGATTGGCTAATTCATCAGTGTCCCCATCCAAATACTCGTGGATGAGAATAATCATTTCCCGGCATTCCATCGTGATTTTCTCCTTTCTCACATCAATCGCAACTTGCTTCGCAACGCTTCCCGCCCTCGGTGAATGCGTGTCTTGATCGTCGTAATGGGAAGTTTTACGATATCGCTGATTTCCTGCAACGACAAATCCTCAATGTAGCGCAAGATCATAATCGAGCGATATTTCGGCTGCAACTGGGACAAAGCTCCCTGTACTGTCTCCTGGAGCTCCTGCGTCACGACTTTGTCTTCCGGTGTTTTCTCACTGGAAGACAGGCGCGAATACCAGTCCATTCCCTGTCCCGGTTCGGTTTCTTCATCCAATGAAAAGTCAGGTCTTTTTTTGCGGCCACGGTCGATACATAGATTGGTTGCGATCCGGTAGATCCACGTGGAGAACTTGTAGCTGTCATCGTACGAATGCAGGTTGGCATACACGCGCAAAAAAGTTTCCTGCGCGATGTCTTCCGCATCCTGGCGGTTTCCCACCATGCGATAAGCAAGCTGAAATATCTTGTCTTTATAAATTTCGATCAACTCGGCAAAAGCTTCACGGTCTCCGCGCTTCGCCCGCTGAGTCAACCGTTTCTCTACAAAATCCATGCGATCCTCCCCACAATACCGTAATCCTATATACGGATGGTATTGCAAATGGTTTCGTTCAAAATGCGTGTTTGTGCAGTTAAATTGTTGGGAAATAGAGGAATAAGGCAACTGCCTGCCTCTATATATTATTGATGATAACTCTTTTATCCCTCCGTTGGAAAGGAGAGTGGGGCCTATGTCGAAGCAGGACGTTCTCCTCCAGATCGAGCAACTGCGCAAAAAGCTCAACGATCAGTATAAGAAGCAGGCTTCCATCACGCCTGAATTACTCGCCCTAAGCGTGCAACTGGACCATCTATTAAACGAACTACATTCTCCATCCTTAGAATGTACTTCTTTCTACCACCAATGTAAAGATGCGTAAAAAGCAAAAGGGGCTATCTCAAAAGTCCTTATTGCGACTTCGAGATGCCCCTTTTGTATTTCAGAAAACGTTAGCGGAATTGCCCCTTGTGGACAACCCCTTTTTGTCCTTGGACTACGACTGGTTACAGCAGTTTATCGCCGAATGCAGAGCTCATCAATGCCACTGCGACACGCGCCGTCATGTTTTCACGGTCGAGAATCGGATTTACTTCCACAAATTCTGCGGAACAAAGAATGTCAGCGTCCGCCAGCATCTCCAGGGAGACGTGCCCCTCCCGGTAAGAAATACCGCCAATCACCGGTGTTCCTACTCCTGGCGCGTCATGCGGGTCCAGTCCGTCCAAATCCAGGCTCAAGTGTACGCCATCGGTGTTTTTGGATACGTGCGCAATCGCTTCATCCATGACGCGGGCCATTCCCAGTTTATCGATTTCGTGCATGGTGAACACTTTTATGCCAATGCGCTTGATGAGATCGCGCTCACCTTGATCGAGATCGCGCGCCCCGATAATTACCACGTTTTCAGGCTGCAGCTTTGGCGCAAATCCGCCGATGTTCGTCAGACGCTTATGCCCAAAGCCCAAGCTCGCCGCCAGCGGCATTCCGTGGATGTTTCCGGATGGAGATGTCTCCCCTGTATTCAGATCTCCGTGCGCATCAAACCAGATGACACCGAGATTTTTCACATGCTTGGCGACACCTGCAATCGTTCCCAGGGCTATGCTATGATCGCCACCCAGCACGAGCGGGAAACGGCCTGCAGTCATGATATCGCTTACAACTTCAGCAAGCTTTTCGTTCGCTTCCACAACTTGATCCAGATACTTGTGGTTTTCTGTTTCCGTAAAACGTTGAGGACGTGTCACAAAAATATCTCCGCGGTCCTCAATATGAAAGCCCATTTTCTCCAAGCGAGCCACAACACCTGCGTAGCGAATGGCACTTGGCCCCATATCTACTCCACGACGATCTGCACCCAGATCCATCGGTACACCGACAATACTCATGTTCTTGTTCATGTAAACGCCCCCCAAATTCCTCGATCATTGTTGCTTCACCCCTATATTGTAGCCGCTGATCGCGAAATGACTCAACTCGACAGGATTTTGCATAAATAATCCGTTTTCTCTCCACGCAAAAAAACGAGCAACCAAAGTGGCTACTCGTTTTGCACAATTCATATGGAGCGGGTGATGGGAATCGAACCCACGCGGCCAGCTTGGAAGGCTGGAGTTCTACCATTGAACTACACCCGCGCAATCTTTTTCGTAAACAGAAAACCCAGCAACAATCGTGAAAAAAATGGTCGGGAAGACAGGATTCGAACCTGCGACCCCTTGGTCCCAAGCCAAGTACTCTACCAAGCTGAGCTACTTCCCGATTTCTCGTTTTACAACGCTTTTCTTCCCTATTTTGCAGTAAAGAAGCGTGCCCTGAGAGATTCGAACTCCCGACCTTTTGATTCGTAGTCAAACGCTCTATCCAGCTGAGCTAAGGGCACATATTTTTCATGCAGAGAAAAAACTGGTGAGCCATGAAGGACTCGAACCTTCGACCCTCTGATTAAAAGTCAGATGCTCTACCAACTGAGCTAATGGCTCGCAAGTGGCTGGGGTACTAGGATTCGAACCTAGGAATGACGGAGTCAAAGTCCGTTGCCTTACCGCTTGGCTATACCCCAATAGCCATGAGTAAAAATGGTGGGGAGAGACGGATTCGAACCGCCGAACCCATAGGGAGCAGATTTACAGTCTGCCGCGTTTAGCCACTTCGCTATCTCCCCATTTTCAGTTAAACAACAAGTGGTGGAGGCTGACGGGATCGAACCGCCGACCCTCTGCTTGTAAGGCAGATGCTCTCCCAGCTGAGCTAAGCCTCCAAAGTGCCCCGCAAAGTGAAGAGGTTGCGTTGTAACAACACCGAACACTTTGCGGGGCCCCAACAACCAGTTGGGTGTATAGGTGACCCGTAGGGGATTCGAACCCCTGAATGACAGCGTGAAAGGCTGCTGTGTTAAACCGCTTCACCAACGGGCCATTATCAAAATCATTTCTGGTGCTCCCGACAGGAATCGAACCTGCGACCTCTTCCTTACCATGGAAACGCTCTACCGACTGAGCTACAGGAGCAAGTGAATGGCTCCTCGGGACGGACT
>NZ_RHHS01000015.1 GCF_003710935.1 Brevibacillus gelatini | reverse complement strand
ACTTATTGGACAGCCCCTTTCTTATTGCGCCTAAAAAGACACGATGATATAATCGAAGCACAAGTCTGCGCTTTTCTTTTAGGGTTAGTAGTACCTCATCTTACACTTTAATTGTATCACCTGCGCAATCACTTGTCAAATGCTTTTTCACATTGGAATGGTTAGGGGAGATCGGTATGAGCACGTTGATCCTTGGTTTTCAGGAAATGGAAAAAACAGCGCAGTGGCTCGTTGGCGGAAAAGGAATCAATCTGGGTGAGCTATCGAAAATCCCCGGCATACAAGTCCCGGAAGGATTTTGTGTGACAACCGTGGCCTATCAAAAAGCGATCGCACAAAACGAGACGTACCATGCTTTGCTGGATCGCCTGTCAAGGCTGGGCACAGAAGACCGGGAGCAAGTGCGTGAAATCAGCAGGCAGCTTCGGCAAATTATCAGAGAAGCGGAAATTCCCGCCGATGTAGTAGAAGCCGTGGCTCGCTATCTCTCACGCTATGGTGCAGAACACGCTTATGCCGTGCGCTCAAGTGCGACTGCGGAAGATTTGCCGCACGCTTCTTTTGCTGGTCAACAGGACACCTATTTAAACATGATCGGGATCGAAGCCATTTTGCAGCATATCAGCAAATGCTGGGCTTCGCTGTTTACGGATCGTGCGGTCATTTACCGGATGCAGAACGGAATTGACCACCGCGATGTTTCTCTATCCGTCATCGTACAAAAGATGGTGTTCCCGCAAGCTTCCGGGATTCTATTTACCGCCGACCCGATTACAGCCAACCGGAAGCTGCTGTCGATCGACGCCAGTTTTGGACTCGGCGAAGCACTCGTCTCTGGCCTTGTCTCCGCTGATGGTTATCAGGTAAAAGACGGAGTCATCGTCAACAAGAAAATCGCGACCAAAACGCTGGCGATTTACGGACGAAAAGAAGGCGGAACGCAGACGGAGCAGATCGAACCTGAGCGACAAAAGGGGCAAACTCTTACCGACCCGCAAATTTTGCAACTGGCACGCATCGGAAGGCAGATCGAAGCTCATTTTGGCTGTCCGCAAGATATTGAATGGTGCCTCGTTGATGATACGCTTTACATTGTCCAGAGCCGCCCGATTACGACGCTGTACCCCATCCCGGAAGCGAACGATCAAGGCGATCACGTCTACGTATCGGTGGGCCACCAACAAATGATGACCGACCCGCTGAAGCCATTGGGCATGTCTGTTTTTTTGCTGACGACGAATGCCCCCATGCACAAAGCGGGGGGAAGGCTGTTTGTCGATGTGACAAAGATGCTCGCTTCCCCTGACGGCAGGCAGACGCTGCTAAAAACATTGGGACAATCGGATCCGCTCATCAAAGACGCGCTGCTTGCGATCATTGAGCGAGATTATATCCCATTGACACCAGCGGATGACAAAGAGCAATCTCCCGGCAACAGCCACCCAGGCAGGCTCGCCGCCAGTCTGAACACACCGAGCGAAGTCGATCCAGCCATCGTGGCTGAGTTGATTGCGCGCAATCAAGAGGCGCTGGAAAAGACAAAGCAAAGCATCCAGACGAAATCGGGACCGGACTTGTTTTCCTTTATTCTCGAAGACATCCGACAGTTAAAGCAGGTGTTATTCGTCCCCGAAAACATGGGCGTGATTATGACTGCGCTCAATGCTGCGACATGGATCAACGAAAAAGTGTCCGAATGGCTGGGTGAAAAAAACGCAGCCGACACACTTTCCCAATCAGTGCCAAACAACATTACGTCGGAAATGGGGTTGGCGCTCCTCGATGTTGCCGATGTGATTCGCCCTTATCCAAAGGTCGTTGACTATTTGCAGCACGCACAAGCGGAGCACTTTATGGATGGACTGCGAAAGGTAGAGGGCGGACAAAAGGCGCATGACGCGATCCAGGCCTATCTCGACAAATACGGCATGCGCTGTGCCGGAGAAATTGATCTGACGAGAACGCGCTGGAGTGAAAACCCGTATATGCTCGTCCCCATGATTTTGAGCAACATCAAAAACTTTGCGCCGAATGCCGGCAAGGAGAAATTTGAGCAAGGGCGACAGGAAGCGCTTAAAAAAGAACAAGAGCTTATCCGGCGAGTCAGGCAATTGCCGGACGGGGAACAGAAAGCAAGAGAAACGAAACAAATGATCGACCGCATCCGCAACTTCACTGGTTATCGGGAATATCCCAAATACTTCATCGTCAATCGCTATTTCGTCTACAAGCAAGCTTTGCTGAAAGAAGCTGAAAAACTCGTCCAGGCTGGCGTTCTTCACGAAAAAGAAGACGTGTACTATCTTACTTTTGAAGAGTTTCACGAAGCGGTGCGCACGAACAAACTGGATCAGCAGATCATCCGCAAGCGAAAAGAAGACCATGTATTATTCGAAAAACTGACGCCGCCTCGTGTCATCACGTCTGACGGTGAAATCATTGCGGGCAAGTACAAGCGGGAAAGCTTGCCGGCCCATGCACTCGCCGGTCTTGCTGTTTCTGCCGGAGTGATCGAGGGGCGGGCCCGAGTCATTTTACACATGGAAGCGGCGAATCTGGAGGAAGGGGATATTTTGGTCACTTCTTTCACCGACCCAGGCTGGACACCTTTGTTTGTATCGATCAAAGGTCTGGTCACGGAAGTAGGCGGCCTGATGACCCACGGGGCTGTCATTGCGCGTGAATACGGCTTGCCGGCCGTTGTCGGCGTGGAAAACGCCACGCGGCTCATCAAAGACGGGCAGCGCATTCGCGTACACGGTACAGAAGGGTATGTGGAGATTTTGCAGGACTGACGCCGTTTGGCTGCGCACCTGGTCTTTCTGAATTGCCCAACATTTGCAGGTTGCTCGCCGCGTCATGCGTGGGATACAGTAGAGTGGCGAGCATTGTGGTCGACACGATCTGGCTGGCGTTGACTGAAAGCTTCTCTGCAAGCCGAGAAGAGAGACAGCACGATTAAAAGCGGGGGAGAAGAGGAGCATGAACAAATTCCGGTTCGCAGGTGTCAGTGTGATGACAGCAGCTTTCCTGTTTTCGGCGTGTACAGCAGTCCTTCCCACTCCTGCATCTGCCTTGGGCACAGAAGAACTTTTCCCTGCAGAGCAGCGTGAAATGTTTTTGGCCAAAATGGACATCGGGGAAAACGAGGTCCTTGGGTTTTACCATACGACGATGGAAGGCAGCTCTGACGCGCGCAAACACAATATTCATAAGGCGCTGAGAAAGATCAACAAGGAAAAAATCGATCCGCAAGCGGTCTTTTCCTTTAATGATGCAGTAGGCAACTCGAATATCGCAGAGGACGGCTGGCAAAAGGCAGGCACAATCTTGAACGGACAACTTGTCGATGACTACGGCGGCGGGATTTGCCAAGTATCCAGCACGTTGTACAATGCGACCGCAGAAGCGGGAATGACGATGGTGGAGCGGCACAATCACAGCAAGTCGGTGGGCTATGTGCCGACAGGCCAGGACGCGACGGTAGCTTTTGGCTTGCTGGATTTCCAATTCCAGAATCCATACGATTTTCCCGTCAAAATAAAAGCGAAGGCGTACAACGAAAACGATGTCGTCATCGCCATCGTCCGCACATCATGACAACAACGCAAAAGCAGGGGGGCATCCACTGGGGATGTACCTCCTGTTTTTTTGTCTTGAAAAAATGTAAAATAATGGATGTTCCAAAGCGATATTTGGTTTTGAGGTAGGCATGCCTGACCATACTGGGTGAAAAGGAGGTGCCGTGATGTACGTACAGGTGACAGGCGACACGCAAAATCAGCGCGTCGTCGTCATGGGAGAGCCCCTGGGCTTTTGCCAAAAGGATGGCTATTATTTTCTGCCGGGAAGGCTTGTCGCAGCGCTGAAGCCGGAAGATTTGCCTGTCGGGATGGCATTCAGACTGCAGGGCGCCCTTCCTTCGGGGTATGGATTTTACCGGGAGGATGCCGTGGTTTTTGGCAGAAGAGACGATTCCTCCGCACTTTGGATCGAGGTGACCTCTACCTATGTTATCGCGGAGTGGGACGGCTTGTTTTCGCTGGACGCAACCGTTCAGGCGCGCAGAGCTGTCATTGAGCAGCATCCAGAGCTCGCGTTTGTCTTTTGCGAAAAAAACGAGCAGGTCGTGCGTCTACGCTACGGGTTCACGTGGACCTCGGAGGTGGAGACAGATTTGGAGAGCGCGCTGGAAGCGATCTGCGATACGGTGTTTGAAGTGGAGGCCCGCGGCAACGCCAGGCTCTGGCCGGGCTATGACAACTGCTTTGGTGAGAATTGAGCGGCTGTCTTTTGTCCTCTTTTCCATGATATAGTAAGTGGGAGCGAAAAGCCTGCATAAGGAGAGGACAAAATGGAACAGATCCGCAATATTTACTGTGTAGGACGGAACTATCGACTGCATGCAGCCGAACTGGGGAACGACGTACCGAAAAAACCGATGATTTTTGCCAAGCCGACACACGCCCTGGCTGTGACGAACGGACAGGCGATCGAGCTGCCGGGCACGCGCGGAGAGCTTCATTATGAAGCGGAACTGGTCGTGCATCTGGCACGGCCGTACGAACCGGGCTGCACGCTTGCCGAGCTGGTCGACAAAATCGCCCTTGGCATCGATTTTACGTTGCGCGATGTGCAGAGCGAGTTGAAGAGCGCAGGTCATCCGTGGCTGCTTGCCAAGGGCTTTCCCGGTTCTGCAATCTTGACGCCGTTTCACCCGTTTCCGGGCCTTGCAGCGATGCAGCAGACGGACTTTTCCCTGCTAAAAAACGGCGAGCAGGTGCAGCGGGGAAATATTCGCGATGTCATTTTTGATCTGGAGACGATTATTGCCTACATTGCCGAGCATTTCGGTCTGGGTGCGGGCGATGTGATCTACACGGGGACTCCTGCGGGTGTCGGACCTGTCGCAGATGGCGATGTGCTGACCCTCAAATGGGGCGAAGAAGAGTGGGGCCAGTTTACGGCCAAACTGAAATAAGAGCGGGCATTTGCAGCGGGCAAATAGACCCATCTTCTGACAGGATTAAGCAGAAGATGGGTTTTTGCTTGGAAAAGTATCGTTGAAAACAATTCTCAATGGCATCTGGTTCTATGGTACTAAAAGGCAGGAGTGACCTGTTGTGACACTTGTTTTTTGATTAGTCCGATGCTACTAATTCCATGATTGGTAAATTTTACGGTCTTATCCTCCCGTTTCCTCCTGGGGTAATCTGTCCATGTACCCACGACGGGTGCCACAACATGACAAGGAGGAAAAGAAAGTGACGAAACGAGATTGGGTTTTGAAGTCAACAGTAGCAGTCATGCTGAGTACGTCCCTGTTAATGGGTGGTCAAGTTGAACAGGCGGCCGCTAAGACGCAAGATTCAAAACAGTCTGATGTTGTAAAGATCGCGACATCCTTGATTGGGAAAGATTATGAATATAAAGCAAAAGGTCCAAAACAGTTCGGCTCCGCAGAGCTGGCTACGTACACGTACAAGCAAATCGGGATTTCCATCGGCAGCACGATTGCGAACTTGTACAAGACAGGCAAAAGTGTCTCCAAAAACAGCGTGCAGCCGGGAGACCTGGTGTTCTTCTCGTCCAATGGAAAAGGCAGCCCGACATTTATGGGCATATACATAGGCAATGACCAGTTTGTCTACTCCTCGCAAAGCGAAGATGCCGTCGTCCTGAAAAAATATTCGGAATACAGCAAGAAGTTCCTCGGCGCACGCCGCATTTTGGAGGAGACAAGCTCTTCCGACAATTCCGGCAGCAAGCAGGAGCAAACGGCAAACAACCTGGCCGACAAGGTTATCAAGATCGGCGAGAAATACTTGGGTACGAAGTACAAGTACGGCTCCAGCAGCAGCACGACCAAGACGTTTGACTGCTCGTCGTTTACGCAGCGCGTCTTCAAGGAAGCGGGCATCACGTTGCCGCGCGACTCCCGCCAGCAATCGACCGTAGGGACGACCGTGTCCAAGAAGAACTTGAAAAAAGGCGACCTGATCTTCATGAAAGCTTCTGTCAACAGTTCCTCCGACCGGATTACCCACGTAGCGATCTACGCCGGAAACGGCAAAATTTTGCACACGTACGGAAGTCCTGGCGTGACCTATTCCAAGTTCGACGGAACGAACTGGGAGAAGCGCGTCGTCAAGATCAAGCGCGTCCTGTAGGTTCGCCAGCTTCCCAAAACCGAATACGGAAAAACCGTCCTGCCGGCTCTCGTGTATTGTGCATGAGAGCCTTTGTTATGTATGACGCAGGATGGCTGCGAATCGTTGCGGGTGCAGCCCTTGCCAATTTTTGTAACACTCCGCGGATAAATTTTTGTTAGAATAGAGAATAAAGAGGAAATATTGAGAAAATGCAGAACTTCTATTTCTACATACGTAAAAAACGTGGAGGTGTTTCACTTGCAATTGAACATGCCAGCAAAGTACAATTTCGCCGCACAAGTGGATGAATGGGCCAGAAAAAATCCGGAGAGACGCGCTGTCTGGGAGCTGGACGAGCAAGGAAACGAACGGATCCTGACCTATGAAGAGCTGCGTCGCTATTCCAATCGCATCGCGAATGCGCTTGGCTCCGTCGGAATTGGGGCGAAGGACCGGGTGCTGGTGCTCGTCTCCCGCGGGACACTCGCGTACGGACTGTATCTCGCTTTGCTGAAGCTGGGCGCGGTCATTTTGCCTGGGTCGGAAATGCTGCGCTTCAAGGACATCGAGTACCGGGTGAACCACGCCAAGGTCAAGGCTGTCATCAGCTTTGAAGGCGCGATGGACGAGGTCGATCAGACTCGCGGGAAATGCCCAAGTCTGACGCACTACGTGACGACAGGCGAAGGAAAAGAAGGGTGGATAGCTCTGCCGGACATCATGGAGGGGCAAGCCGAGGAATTTACGCCAGTAGACACGGATGCAGATGAACTGGCCTTTTTGTCCTATACGTCCGGGACGACAGGCGGTCCGAAAGGGGTTATGCACGTCCACGGCTGGCCGTTCGCGCATCTGGCGGTGGCGGCGAAGCAGTGGCTCGACGTGCGCGAAGGCGATCTGGTCTGGGCGACAGCAGGTCCTGGCTGGGCCAAATGGATCTGGAGTCCCTTCGTCTCCACATTGGGCATGGGTGCGACGGCGTTTGTGTACAAAGGACGGTTCGTCGCCGAAAACTATTTGGCGATTTTGCAAAAATACCCGATTTCTGTTCTCTGCGCGACGCCGACCGAGTACCGACTGATGGCCAAAGTGTCCGATCTGGGCCAGTACAAGCTGCAAGCGCTTCGCTCCGCATGTTCGGCAGGGGAGCCGCTGAACCGCGAAGTGATCGATACGTTCCGCCGCGAGTTCCAGTTGACGGTGCGCGACGGTTACGGACAGACGGAAAGCACCCTTTTGGTGGGTACCTTCGTAGGCATGGAGCCAAAGCCAGGATCAATGGGCAAGCCATCTCCGGTCGTGCGCATTGCGATCATTGACGAAGAGGGCCACGAGCTGCCTGTCGGCAAGGTCGGGGACATCGCGATCGACCGCAAGCTTGTGGCGTTGTTCAAAGGCTACCTGGATGATCCCGAGCGCACGGCAAAAGCATTCCGCGGTGACTGGTACGTGACGGGCGATCAAGGACGCATGGATGAGGACGGCTACATCTGGTTCGAGGGCCGCTCGGATGACATCATCATTTCCGGCGGGTACACCATCGGTCCGTTCGAGGTGGAGGATGCACTGGTCAAGCATCCGGCCGTAGCCGAATGTGCCGCCGTTGCAAGCCCCGATCCCGAGCGCGGGCATGTGGTGAAAGCTTTTGTCGTCTTGAAAAAAGGCCATGCGCCTTCCGATGGACTTGTTTCGGAGCTGCAGGATCACGTGAAAACGTTGACCGCTCCGTACAAATATCCGCGCAAGATCGAATTTGTCCAGGAACTGCCGAAGACAACCTCCGGCAAAATCAGACGAGTCGAGCTGCGCCAGCAGGAAGCCAGGACGCTCCGCTCCTGATAAGCGAGAGCCAGGAGCCTTACGAAATTGTAAGCTTGCTGTAAGTAGATTCGATGGGAGAAAGCAGGCGCATTCCCTACAATAGAGTTGTCTAGCAAGGCAAGGGGGGATGCAGCATGAACCAGCTTTCCGTTCCGGCAGGTGGAAAAGCGAATCCATATACGGCAGCAGTCGCCAGGGAACGCTCGCAAAAACGGGGCGTTTCCTGGAAAAAAAGAGCGGGCCTCGCACTCGTCGCCTTGCTGGTGGCGGCAGTTCTGACACCGCTTGTTCTCACCTGGGCAGGGAGTCTGTGGATCGATGAGCGGAAGCTTTCGGCGGTGCAGCATCCGGCACAAGGTGTGTACGTCAGGCTGGATGAGGTGCCGGACTACGTGTGGAAAGCGTTTGTCGCGATTGAGGACCACCGTTACATGCAGCATTCCGGGGTGGACCCGTACGGACTGGCCCGGGCCGTCTGGGTAGATGTGCAGGAGGGAGCCTACGTGCAGGGCGGCAGCACGATCACAATGCAGTTGGCCCGCAACCTGTTTTTGACCCAAGACAAAACGATTGGCAGAAAAATCAAGGAAATGGCGATTGCCTTGCAATTGGAGCAGCGCTACAGCAAAAAAGAGCTGTTGGAGATGTACCTGAACGTGATCTACTTCGGGCATGGGCACTATGGCATCGGGGAAGCGGCCCAGTTTTACTTTGGCAAAACGCTCAAAGCGTCGAGCGGGCAGGCACCGCTGACCATGGGCGAAACCGCGATTCTCGCTTCGTTGCCGAAAGCGCCGGAAGTGTATTCACCCGTAAAGCATTGGGAAAAAGCCCAGGCGCGCATGCAGGTTGTGCTGGACAGAATGGCCGAGCTGCACGTCATCGATCAGGAGACGCTCAAGCAGGCCAAGCAGGAGCAAGTTGTGGTCAAGGCCAAGGAGAGCAGCGAGCAGCGGACGGCCTTGAAGCAATAAGACATGAAACGAAACTGGTGAAGAACTCTTCTGTCGATTTGGTAGGGGAGTTTTTGTTTGTGGGAAAAGCAGCCGCAGGATGCACGGAGATGCGCGCTATCATGCTGGTCGGACGGGAACAGGTCGCCATATCGACGCGGGACAAAACAATGCGCGAAACGGTCACGGACCTGTGACGCCATTCGAGACGGCCTGTGCACTCACCCAGGCGTCTCGCGCTGCATATAAGGTAAGGTGAGGAACTACAGGAAGGAGTCCAGAGCGTCATGAGTGCGTATCCTTACCAACAACCCCAGCCAGGGGCGAACACCCCTTCGATGTCAACGGTGATTGACCCGTTTTTGTATCAAACGTTGCTCAGCGTGGTCCAGCGCGATGTCGTCATTCAAACGACCCAGGGAAATCTTCGCGGCAACGTCGTCCATGTCATGCCGGATCACGTGGCTTTGCGCGTGGGCGGCTCGATGTTTTTCGTGCGCACCCAGCAAATCGTCTGGGTCATGCCGGGTTGATGGCATGATACAACCTTGCCCCGACATAAAACAGTAAAGGTAGGAGTATGACGGGGGAGGGAATCGCGTTGTTTACAAGAATCAACAGATTGGCTATCGAGCTTCCTGAGCCGGAATACGGAGACGCCAACGCCGCTGCGGCCGTCCAGGAACTGTTGGGCGGTCGTTTTGGCGAAATGTCGACACTGAACAACTACTTGTACCAATCGTTCAATTTTCGCGGCAAACGCAAGCTGAAGCCGTTTTACGACCTCGTCGCCAGCATTACGGCAGAAGAAGTGGGCCATGTCGAGCTGGTGTCCAATGCGATCAACCTGTGCATGAAAGGCATTACGCGGCCGGGCGATCCCGATACGACGCCGCTGGCGAACGGCCTGAACAAGCGCAACACCTATCATTTTATTGTTTCGGCACAGACAGCGCTGCCTGGGGACTCGATGGGGAAACCGTGGATGGGCGATTACGTTTTCACCAGTGGCAATCTCGTCCTCGATCTGTTGCACAACTTTTTTCTCGAATGCGGAGCGCGGACGCACAAGATGAGGGTGTACCAGATGACCGATCACCCGACGGCGAGAGCGATGATCGGCTACCTGCTGGTCAGGGGCGGCGTGCATATTGTCGCCTACGCCAAAGCGCTGGAAATCGCCACAGGGGTAGACCTGACGAAAATGCTGCCCATCCCCGACCTCGACAACGAACAGTTCGACGCCGCCCGTCCGTACATGGCGATGGGACTGAACCGCAAGCTGTATACGTTCAGCTATCAGGATTACCAGGATATCGCCTTGATCTGGCGCGGGCCTTTGCCGGATGGCTCGACGGCCGAAGTCATTCAGGGGGTTCCCGATGGCGGCCCGGTTCCGGACCTCGATGAGCTGCCGGAGGAGTTTGCGCCGGGCGTATCGCGCGAAGATTTTATCGAAATTGCCAACCGTCTGC
This sequence comes from Brevibacillus gelatini, assembly GCF_003710935.1. Taxonomy (GTDB): domain Bacteria; phylum Bacillota; class Bacilli; order Brevibacillales; family Brevibacillaceae; genus Brevibacillus; species Brevibacillus gelatini. The sequence continues at coordinate 290,533 of NZ_RHHS01000015.1, read as the reverse complement.
AAAGATCAGCCGGGTTGTAGGAGCCAGCGAACATGGACATTCGCACAAGCAAAAAGACCAATCAGCTTTGGCAAAAGAAGCGGGAGCTGATTGGTCCTATCCGGTTTTTGAAGGGGCGTCAGGTCGTGCGGTTGACCGCTTTTTCCAGCGCGTCTTCCAGGACGTGGGCGTACTGCATTGTCGTTTCGATCTTGGAGTGGCCAAGCTGGGCCTGCAGCTGATGCGGGTCCGGGTTCAGCCGCAAAAACTGGGTGGCGAAGCTGTGACGCAGTTTATGTACGGACAAGTCGGGAATCCCGAACGCTTTCGCGTATTTTTTGACCAGCTTTTGCACGGAACGAATCTCAATGCGGTGGCCGTGTGGCTTCGTTGGCGATACGGCGAGGAAAACCGCTGTTTCTTGCGGGGCAGGGCAGTATTTGTCGCGCACGGCCAGGTAACGGCTCAGATGCTCTTTCCCCCAGTCGCTGAAAAACGGGGCGTCTTCCTTCTTTCCTTTGCGAACCATTTTTAACTGGTTTTTTTCCAGGACAATATCGGACAAGTCCAGACTGACGATCTCGGAGACGCGAAAGCCGCCGGAGAGAATCAGTGCGATCATGGCGGTATCGCGGTCGCGGTTTTGCAAGTGGTATTGCCGCTTTTTCTCGGTGTCACAGTGGGCCAGATAGCCGTTGTAGACAAAATCGACAAACTGGTAAATTTCTTCGTCGATCAAAATTTTCGCGCGGATGGCGTGAGCGCGGGCCAGCGGCGTCAGCTCAGTCGCATCCAGCTCGATTTTCGCCAGCACATTGCGCCGCAAATACGCGTCGCCGTTTTCATCCTCGGCCAGCGCAGCCAAATAATGAAACAACGACTTCAAGCTGGAAATTTTTCGGCTGATCGTCCGGTCGCTGTACTCTTTTTTCGCGCTGCGCGTCGGATTGGTGAGCAGAGCAGAGCGCTCGTATAAGTGCGACTCCTGCAAATATAAGATGTAGCTTTCCACCGTCTCCTTTTTCAGTTCGTTCAGGTCGGAGAGGGACACGTCCTTGATGTCTTTCGCCGCAGTCAAGCCTTCTGCCATCATCCAGCGAAAGAAAAAGGCGATGTCGCGCAAATAGCCAAGCAAGGTGGAAGGCGAGCTTTTTTTCGTTTTTTTATGGTCAATAAATTTTTCTACATACCAGGGATACGATCCGATTGTCTGGAGCAGTTGCAAGGCATCTCGCTGTTTCGTTACGGACATGTGATCTACCACCCGTCATTTTGTAATCGTAGTGTACGAACATATATTCTAGCAAAAAGGAATGGATCTGGGAATTGCCGCCTGCGCTATTTACAGTCATGCGAGCGAGCAGGTATAGTAGGAAGGTATATAAAGCGTAACGATTACGATTTTTTGGGAGGGATGGAGAGTGGCTACATGGGATTTGTCCAAGACACGCCACCATGTCCTGCTCTGCAATGGCGGAAGCTGTATGCGCAGCGGGGGAGAAGAGGTCACTGTGGCGATCCGGGAAGCGATTGCGAAGGCTGGGCTGGACGATTACGTACATACAACCCGTACGCGCTGTAACGGACGCTGTGAGGATGCCTGTGTCGTGATCGTCTATCCGGAAGGCATCTGGTATCAGAACGTAACGCCAGAGGCTGTGGAACTGTTGGTCGATCAGCATTTTCGCCTGGGCCAGCCGGTCGAGTCGTTGATGACACATCGGTTCCAAGGTAACGGCTTTGTCCGCACGGCGGGCTGCAAGCCAGGTATGCTCAAATCGGAAAAAGTCAAAAAGTAGACCAGAGCCGCGCTCCGTTTCTCACCAGAAGGGGCGTGGCTTGTTTTTGTCTAAGATCGCGGCAAAAGGAGAACTTATGAAAGAGAACCTGTAAGCATTTTTTATTGAAAGCGCCACCATTTATGTCTTTGTCGTATGGACATTTTAAGCAAATGATGGTACCATGTTAGCAACAAAGGTTGATTTCATGGGATTTATACAAGAAAAATACGTCCGCGTAGGGTGTACATTTGTTTTCGTGGAATTTACTTCCGCGATGGGACAGGTGTAAGGCCCGATGGCTGGATGCTGGAGGGATTCTCGTTGGCGAGCAAAACATTGGAGCACTTTTTACATGAAAATCTGGCTGATTTGAAGAGCAAAGGTTTGTACAACGTCATCGATCCTTTGCAAAGCGCAAACGGCCCTGTCATCACAATTGCGGGAAAAGAACTGATTAACCTGTCCTCGAACAACTACCTGGGACTGGCGACAGACCAGCGTCTGGTGGATGCAGCGATTGCTGCCGCTCAAAAATACGGGGTAGGGGCCGGAGCGGTTCGCACCATCAACGGTACGCTCGATCTGCACGTGAAGCTGGAAGAAAAACTTGCTGCCTTCAAACATACAGAAGCAGCAATCGCTTATCAGTCCGGCTTTAACTGCAACATGGCCGCCATCTCTGCTGTCATGGACAAAAACGATGCAATTTTGTCAGACGAGCTGAACCACGCTTCGATTATCGACGGCTGCCGTCTCTCCCGTGCGCAAATCATTCGCTTCAACCACTCGGATATTGACGATCTTCGCGCCAAAGCGAAGGAAGCAAAAGAGTCCGGTAAATATAAAAAGCTGATGGTCATCACCGATGGCGTCTTTTCGATGGACGGCGATATTGCCAAGCTGCCGGAAATCGTCGAGGTTGCCGAAGAATTTGACCTCATCACCTATGTCGACGATGCCCACGGCTCGGGTGTGCTTGGAAAAGGTGCGGGTACCGTCAAGCATTTTGGCTTGTCCGACAAAATCGACTTCCAGATCGGTACACTTTCCAAGGCAATTGGCGTAGTTGGCGGTTACGTCGCTGGACGCAAGGAACTGATCGACTGGCTCAAGGTGCGCAGCAGACCGTTCCTGTTCTCGACGGCACTGACGCCAGCAGACGTGGCGGCTTGCATTACCGCCATCGACATTTTGCAAAACAGCACTGAACTGCACGACAAGCTGTGGGAAAACGGCAACTACCTGAAAAAAGGCCTGAAGGAGCTTGGTTTCGATATTGGGGAGAGCGAAACACCAATCACGCCTTGCATCATCGGTGACGAGCAAAAGACGCAGGAATTCAGCAAACGCCTCTACGAAGAAGGTGTGTACGCCAAGGCAATTGTTTTCCCGACCGTGCCAAAAGGAACCGGTCGCGTGCGCAACATGCCGACTGCCGCCCACACCAAGGAAATGCTGGATCGCGCCCTTGGCATCTATGAAAAAGTTGGAAAAGAAGTGGGGATCCTGTCATGAAAAAGATATTGGTAACGGGAGCATTGGGACAAATCGGTTCCGAGCTCATCATGAAACTGCGCGAAGTATACGGAGCCGACCAGGTTGTCGCGACCGATATCCGCAAAAAAGAAGACGACCCAGTGGTACAGTCCGGGCCGTTTGAAATTTTGGATGTCACGGATGACAAGCGCATGTTTGAGCTGGCAAAAGCACACAATGTAGATACGATCATGCACCTTGCCGCGCTGCTGTCCGCTACAGCCGAAGCGAAGCCGCTGCTCGCCTGGAACCTGAACATGGGCGGACTGATCAATGCGCTGGAGGTGGCGCGCGAGCTGAACTGCCAGTTTTTCACGCCAAGCTCCATCGGCGCTTTCGGACCTTCCACGCCAAAAGACAACACGCCGCAGGACACGATTCAACGCCCTACAACCATGTACGGAGTAAACAAGGTGTCCGGCGAGCTGCTGTGCGATTACTACTATCACAAATTCGGCGTAGACACCCGTGGCGTCCGTTTTCCCGGCCTGATTTCCTATGTGGCTCCTCCGGGCGGGGGAACGACGGACTATGCGGTAGACATCTACTACAAGGCGATCCTGGATGGCGCTTATACTTCCTACATCGCCAAAGGCACGTACATGGACATGATGTACATGCCTGACGCCTTGAACGCGATTATCACCCTGATGGAAGCGGACCCTTCCAAACTGATCCACCGCAACGCGTTCAACGTAACGGCCATGAGCATCGAGCCAGAAGATGTAGCGGCTGCGATTCGCAAGCACATTCCGGAGTTTACTCTCTCCTACGAGGTAGACCCGGTGCGTCAGGCGATTGCGGATAGCTGGCCAAACTCGATTGACGCAACCGCTGCCATGAACGAATGGGGCTTCAAAGCGGAGTACGATCTGGACAAAATGACCGAAGACATGCTGACCAAGTTGCGGGGAAAGTTGCTGCAGCAAGTCGGCTAAACAAAAAGCATCCATAACGGGACGAAACCGTCGCTTTGCGAAAAAGGGCAAAGCGGCGGTTTTTTTTTATGAAAAGGCCAATGGTGCGGCAGCGGGTCGTCCAGCAGCAAAACGATATTGCATTGCAGCGCACGTTATTTTATAGTTGTAATATCTATTACTACTAAAGGGAGTTGCCATGGAAGCGTTACTGGACAAGTTTGAGCAAATCGGTTTTTCCAAAAATGAAGCGAAGGTATACGTGACGCTGCTGAAGGAGCCGCTGCTAAACGGATACGAGATCAGCAAAAAAAGTGCAGTGCCGCGCTCGATGGTGTATGCCGTCATCGCCAAGCTGGTGAGCAAGCAGGCGATTGTCGAGCTGCGGACGGAGCCGCCTACTTATCGTCCCGTGCCGATCAAGGAGCTGATGGCCAACCTGAAAAAGCAGCACGAAGAGACGATTGACTACCTGGAGCAAGAGCTTGCGGCCATGGAAAAGCCGGTCGAGGTTCATGTGATCCAGCATATGGAGGAGCGGGCAAACATCCTGGCTGCCATGCAGAGCTTGCTGCGTTCGGCAAAAAAAGAGGTGTGGCTGTCAGCGTGGGATGAGGAACTGGACGAATTGCGCGACGCTGCCGAGGCAGCGGCTGCCCAGGGTGTCACCATGTTTTCGCTCCTGTTTGCCGATCAGGAAACGAGTTCTTTTGGACACGCCTTCTATCACCGCCAGAACTCGTCCTCGATAGAACGGCAGCGGATGGGCCAAAGGCTGACGATTGTCATATCGGACGACAAACAGGTGCTGATCGGCAGCTTTATGGACGGGCAGGTGCCGCAGGCCATCCAGACCACTGACCCGATGCTGGTTTTGCTGGCAAAGGAATACATTCGCCACGACATGATGCTCAAGGTCGTGAGCGCCAAGCTGGGCAACGAAACGCTGGATTCCATGTGGCAAGGCGACGATTTGCTGACGTACATCGTTCACAACATCAAAAAAGAGCAACACGACAAGACAGAGAGGAAAGGGTGAAGAAGCATGGTGGAGTATCGCTTTTTGACAGAAGAAAACAGGGAAGAGCTGGAGGCAGTCAAGCAGCTGTTTCGCGAATATACGGAATCGCTCGGCCTCGACCTTGGCTTTCAGGATTTTGAGGAAGAGTGCAAGGCACTGCCCGGCAAGTACGCAGCACCCGATGGCGCTCTGCTCCTCGCTCTCGTGGACGGGGAGGCGGCTGGCTGCATTGCCGTTCGCAAAAGCGCCGAGCGGATTTGCGAGATGAAGCGGCTGTACGTCCGGGATCGGTATCGCGGGTTGAAGATCGGGAAAACGCTGGTTCAGATGATTATTGAAAAAGCGGAGCAGCTTTCCTACGACTACATGCGGCTCGATACGCTGGCAACGATGACGAGCGCCCAGGCATTGTACCGCGCTTTCGGCTTTTATGAAATCGAGCCGTACATCTTCAATCCGCTCGACGGCGCTATGTATATGGAACGAAAATTGCGCTAGGCAAAAGCCTACTTTCTTCCGGAGGGACAGGGGGGATTTGGCGTTTGCATTTGGTGTGCAGCGCGGTTTGGAAGTCATTTTCGCGAGTACAGCCAGACTAAAAAAAACGCCTCCGCAGCGTCTATGGACAGCGGAGGCGTTTCGTTCCATTTTGTATCCGTTCCGGCAGCAATCGTTCAGGACAGTTTGGAGCGCACCTGCTTGAGCTTGATCGCGTTGGCGATTGCGGTCCACATGTCGGTAGACTCGGAGCCGACGTACCAATACGCCAGTCCCGCGATCTGCCACTGCAAACTCGCCTGAACCTTGAGGCCCATGGAGCGGCTTTCTTCCAGCCAGATCGTGTGGGTTACACCTTGCTTCTGGTAGGTCGAGCGGTATTGTCCAATGCTCCCATCCCAGACGGTGCTTGCCCTGTACTGGGAGAGCAACTGGTAGGAGGCTGGTATCGTAAGGTCAGTCGATTGCAGGCTGCCTTTTGCCTGGTACCAGTCGCGTGTATAGAGCGGCTGGCCGACAATCAGCTTCTGTGCCGGCATCTTGTCCAAAAGGTCGGCAATCACTTTTTTCAGCCATGGCAGCGAGGCTACTGAGCCTGCATTCGGGCCACCCACCCAATGTTCCTCATAGGCCATGACGACCAAATAGTCCGCATATTTTGCCAGTTTGGCAAAATCGTAAGGTTCACTCCAATCCGTTTTGGTATCGGGTGGAATATCGACGGAGACGACAGCGCCTTTTGCGTGCAGCGCCGCCGACAGCTCCTGGATGAACAGGGTGAAGTTGTTGCGATCTGTCGGGGAAAATGCTTCAAAATCGACGTTGATCCCGTCCAACTGATACTTGTCCACGTAGTCGGACAGCTTCGCGACGATGGCCTTCCGCTTGTCCGCATTCGAGAGCGCGGCATGGGTGGCAGCGGAGTCGAAGCGGTTTCCGAACAGGGGCCAGACCTGCTTGCCGTTTGCATGTGCCCAGTGGATCAGGGCGGCGTCGGAAAAGTCGCTGACCGTGCCGTCTTTTTGCAGGAAGTACCAGCGCGGCGACAGCGTGTTGACGCCGCTTTTCTTGACCTGCGCGATAAACTCGTCCGTCGTGGCCTGGTATTGCCAGCCGAGCGAAACGAGCGGCTTGTCGGCAGCGCTTTTTGTTTTCAGCTCATCCAAAATGCGCTGCAAAATGACAGCCGTCTCTTCCCGCGACAGCGCTGCTTGCGGGCGGAAGCTGCCTTGGTAGCCGACGAGCCATTTTTTCTGGATCGCTTTGGCTACCGAAGCTTTTGCCCAGTTGGAGATGGAAGCGGCATCTGTCACAGCGACAGTCGTTTGTGCCGAAGCGTCTTGCCCCAGGGCGCGCACCAGAAACGCGGCGGCTTCCTCGCGGGAAATTGTGCGCTGCGGCCCAAACGCCGTGGCACTGATCCCGTTGGCAATGCCAAGCGAAGCTGCTGCCTGGACAGACCCGTACGCCCACGAATGTTTCGGGACATCGGCGTAAGCTGCGATTTGGCCTGTCACTGGCTGGATGCCAAGCGTCCGCGTGAGCATCGCGACAAACTCGGCGCGCGTGACTGGTCGCGTCGGATGGAAGTAGCCGTTTTCATCCCCTGCGATCACGCCAGCCTCGTGCAAGGAGCGAATTTGCTCTTTGGCGTAGCTGTTGGCAATATCCTTCAGACTGTTCGTGGATGCCGTAGACGCCGGAACCCCGACGGCCAGCGTCAGGCAGTATGTCAGAAATGCCAGAGAAACCAACCAAATATGTATGTTTTGTTTTTTCATCATACATCCAGTATAAGGAGACAGAACCAATCTTTCATTGCTCATTTTTTGGTAATCGTGGGGGAGGAGCGATGAAAAATGATTTAGGGGGAATTCCGATATGGTATGATAAAATTGAAACGCAACAGAAACAAAAAGCGAGGCGGAAGAGAAATGGAAGACGTACTGATTATCGGCGGAGGTCCTTGTGGACTGGCGGCAGCGATTGCCTGCAAAAGAGCAGGGCTCCATCCGCTTATCATCGAAAAAGGATCACTCGTGCATTCGATATATCGCTATCCGACGTACATGGTGTTCCACAGCACACCGGATTTGCTGGAGATTGGCGGCATTCCTTTTGCCACTGCCAACGAAAAGCCGACGAGACAGGAAGCGCTCAATTACTATCGGCTGGTAGCTTCCCGAGAAAAGCTGCGGGTTCATGTATACGAGACAGTCACCGAAGCGAAAAAGACAGAGGAAGGCTTTCAGGTTGCGACGACAGACCGCTTTTCCCAGACACATCTGTATCAGACGCGGAAGCTGGTCATTGCCACCGGCTACTTTGACAATCCGAACCGCTTGAACGTGCCGGGCGAGGACTTGCCGAAAGTTTCATCCTTTTACAAGGAAGCACACCCGTATGCCGGCTTGAAGGTCGCCATCGTGGGCGGCAACAACTCTGCTGTCGATGCGGCAATGGAGCTGGAACGCGCAGGAGCGCAGGTGACGGTTATTTGCCGCAGAACCGAGCTGTCCGATAAGGTGAAGGCGTGGACCCGGCCTGTCTTCGAGAGCCTGGTCAAAAAAGGGCGCATCCAGATGTTCTTCGGAGCCACTGTCGCTTCGATTGAAGAGCGCGTCATCCACGTCAACACAGCGGAGGGGCAGATTACATTGGAAAACGACCACGTCTTCGCCCTGATCGGCTATCGCCCTGACCGGACGTTCCTGCATTCGCTCGGGGTGCACACGGACGAGGAATCGGGGGTTCCGGTGCATGATCCGGAAACGATGGAGACGAACATTCCCGGCCTCTACATTGCGGGAGTGATTGCGGCGGGCCACCACGCCAATGCCATCTTCATCGAAAACGGCAGATTTCACGGCGAAAGAATTGCCCGCCACATCGTCTCACAAGAAAACGTTTAGGTTTTTTCTAGCGCTAGAACTTCCACTCCAACTGTCTGCCGCCAATCAGGTGATAGTGCAGGTGGAAAACGGTTTGCTGCCCGTGCTGACCGATGTTGGTCACGACGCGGAAGCCTTCGTCTTTCACTTCCATGATTTCGGCTACCTTTTGCAAGGCCAGGTGCAGGTAGCCGATCAACTCCTTGTCCTCAGGCTCGATTGCCATGACCGACTGGATATGCTTTTTCGGGATCATCAGGACATGTACGGGGGCGACAGGGTTAATGTCGTGAAAAGCCAGCACATGCTCGTCCTCGTATACTTTTTTGGAAGGAATATCCCCGTTTACGATTTTGCAAAAAATGCAGTCCATTTGTTTTGTCATCCTTTCTCAAACATTCTAAGGTATATAGCCTACTTCGGCATGGAAGCGGGCTTTACCTTTTTGGGAGACGGAAGTTTTTGCATGGGGGCTTGCGGGAATAGCCAAACAGCAGCCGAACGCCGGACATGCAGCGATAGATGAGGGGACGTAGCTTGACTTCGCAAAGTAGTTGTAACTATAATCATCACAACGAAAGGGTGAACGCCATGAAAATCAGCAGCCGTTTTTCGATTGCGGTGCATATTTTATCCCTGCTTTCGATTGATGCCAATGCCCACCATACATCGGAATGGATTGCCGGCAGCGTAAACACGAATCCGGTCATTATCCGCCGGGTGCTTGGCCAACTGAAAAAAGCGGGACTGGTGCACGTCCGGGCCGGAGCGGGCGGCGCAACGCTTGCCAAAGAGCTGGAGCAAATCACACTGCTCGACGTATACCGCGCTGTCGAGGTCGTGGAGGAAGGCCAGCTCTTTCATATTCACGAGCAGCCGAATCCTGACTGTCCGGTCGGAGCGAATATTCAGTCCGTTCTGGAGCTGGTTTTGCATCGTGCGCAGCATGCGATGGAAGCGATTTTGCAGAGCATCACGATGCACGAGCTGGTCACGGACTTGCGGGAAAAAATAACGGAGCAAGCAGCGGACAGGATTCAGGCTGGAAAAGCCGCAAAATAATGGATATAATAAAAGTATTCAAACAGCTGCAAGAAAGCCGACAACGGCGTCGGTTGCAGGCTTGACATTTTTGGTGAGCAGTTGGCACTTCCATTCTCTTTCATGGGAGGTGGAGCTTTGCGTCATCGTTTTCGAATCATCATTATAGATGACGACCCCATCACGCGAATGGACCTGGTCGAGATGTTGCAGGAAGAAGGCTACAACGTTGTGGCTGACGGGAAAAACGGCGAAGAAGCCGTTTCTCTGACGCAACTTTGGGACCCGCACCTCATCATCATGGATGTGAAAATGCCCGTCATGGATGGATTGACGGCTACCGGGATTATCAGAGGGCAATCGGATGCCTCGATTTTGTTTTTAACGGCGTACAGCCAAAAAGACATGATCGAAAAAGCGAAGACAAAAGGCGTCTGCGGCTATCTGGTCAAGCCCGTCATGGAGGAAGAGCTGCTGCCCGCAGTGGAAACGATTTTATTGGAAAAACAGAATACGGTAAAAAAGTGAATCGCAACAAAAGCAATGGCGCTTGAATGAGACGAGGTGTCGTCTCCTTTTTCAAGCGCCTTTTTGATGTCGCGCTCATTGTGCCAGGCGGTGAGGAAAGAAGTCCTACCAAAGAAAGCGAGTGAAGCGAGATGAAATTGGCATGTGTCATCCGGAAACAGCATTACCAGTTTACATCCGTTCGCGATGTACTGGCGAAAGCGAGCGAAGAGAAGTCCGGCGACCGCATGAGTAAAATCGGAGCCAATTCCGCACTGGAGCGGATGGCGGCCAAAGTCGTCCTGAGCGAGCTGCAACTGAAAGACATCTACGAAAATCCGGTGATTCCGTACGAAAAAGACGAAGTCACCCGCGTCATTTACGACGATTTGAACTTGTCGATCTACAACGAAATCAAAAACTGGACGGTCGGTGAGCTGCGCGAGTACATTTTGTCCTTTTCAACAGGCATGCCGGAGCTAACCCGGATCAGCCGCGGGCTGACCAGTGAAATGATTGCGGCAACAGCCAAGCTGATGTCGAGCATCGACCTGGTGATGGCTTCGCAAAAAATGAGGCACCAGGCGTACTGCAACACGCTTATCGGCGAACCGGGCAGACTGGCGTTTCGCTGCCAGCCGAACCATCCGACTGACGATCCGGAGGGCATTCTCGCCTCGATCAAGGAAGGGCTGTCCTACGGCTCTGGCGATGCTGTCATCGGGATCAATCCGAACAACGACTCAGTTGAAAGCGTTACCAAACTGCTGAAAATGACCTACGAGTTCATGCTGGAATGGGAAATACCAACGCAAAACTGTGTACTCGCCCACATCACTACCCAGATGCAGGCACTGCGCAGCGGCGCGCCGATCTCCTTGATGTTCCAGAGTCTGGCCGGGTCGCAGCGGGCGAATGACGCGTTTGGCGTTTCCAAGGATTTGCTGGATGAAGCACTTGAGCTGATGCTGCGAAAAGGCACGGCCGCTGGATCGAACGTGATGTATTTTGAAACCGGGCAAGGCTCGGAGGTGTCGCTGGACGCGCACGAGGGCGTGGACATGCAGACGCTGGAGGCGCGCACATACGGCTTTTGCCGCCACTGGAAACCGTTTATGGTCAATAATGTCTCCGGGTTTATCGGGCCGGAGACGCTGTATGACGGCAGACAGATGATCCGTGCCGATCTGGAGGATTTGTTCATGGGCAAGCTGCACGGCCTGCCGATGGGAATTGCCCCGACCTACACCAATCACATGCACGCAGACCAGAACGACCAGGAAATTGCCGGGATGCTGACCGTGCTCGCCGGAGCGAATTTTTACATGGGCGTGCCCGGCGGCGACGACGTTATGCTCAGCTATCAGGATACGAGTTACCACGATGATGCCAGCTACCGCGAGCTTCTGGGCCTGCGTCCTCTGCGCGAATTTGAGAAATGGCTGGAAAAGATGGGGCTGATGGAAAACGGACGGCTGACAGAGCGGGCGGGCGATTTATCGGTGTTCGATTAACGAGGGGGGAGGGCACACATGATGAAGCAGATCAACATGGATGATCTGATCCAGCGGGTCATGGCTGAGCTTGCCAAAAAGACAGGGGAAGTGATTCACTTTCCCGAGCAAAAGGTGTGCGGCGTAGACAATCCGCACAACCCGGAAGCGTTGGAGCGGGCAATGGCCAGAACGCCGGCGCGCATCGGGATTGGCCGTGCAGGCACGAGAATGAAGACGGTCAGCTATTTGCAGTTTCGCATCGACCAGGCGGCGGCACAGGATGCCGTCATGAAAACGATCAGCCCGGAGTGGCTTCAGCAGCTGCAGCTTCCAGAGTTGCATTCGCGGGCGACGAGCATGCAGGAATATTTGATGGACCTCGAATCGGGGCGGCTTTTGTCCGATGAGTCCGTGAGATGGCTGGAACAGTACGGCGACAAAGACAAGGACGTGCAGATCGTTATCTCCGACGGACTGAGCACGTCTGCCTGTGAAGCGACGATTCCCGATTTGCTGCCCGCCCTGCTGCAAGGACTTGCGATGCGCAACATTAGCGTGGGCAAGCCGGTGTTCATCCACAAAGGACGGGTATGGATTCAGGATCAGGTTGCCAAAATCGTGAACTGCAAAGTTGTCCTCTCCCTGATCGGGGAAAGACCGGGTCTTGCGACGGCAGAAAGTCTCAGTGCGTACATGATCTACAAACCGGACGCGAATACCGTAGAATCAGATCGAACGGTTGTTTCGAATATTCATCGCGGCGGGACGCAGCCGATTGAAGCGGGAGCCTATCTCGCAGAACTTCTTGCGGACATTTTGAAGTACCAGGCAAGTGGGGTCAAATACATGCAGCTGCGCGCCCAAAACAGCTAGATTTTTGCTGACACAACCTTCTGTCTTGCACTAGAATACATAGAAGAGAATCATTTTCTATGAGGAGATGCTACGCATGACGGAGCCTAACCAAAACGAACTAGACACACAAGCGGAAAAGCCCAAAATCAGCCTGCAGGAAGCGATCAGACGCAAATTGGCGGAAAAAAAGCAGGCTCAGGCCAAAGCGAACAACCCGGTGAACCAGAAGGCGAAAAATCAGACGATGAAAAGCCAGTTGACCAAAAAGCCGAACAACCAGCGCAGACGTATGGGCGTCTAGTCTACTTGACAAGTAAGGTATCGCTGCGCACCGTCTACCGTGACCTGGAGTCGATCAAAGCGGCGGCTATGAGATCATGGAAAATGCAGCATCGTCCAAACGTAAAACTCCCTTTTGCCATCGTCAGGCAAGTGTTGTCTGACAAGGCGAAAGGGAGTTTTTATGTCGGGGCGTGCAACCCGCTATTTCGCAGTCAGTTGTGGATCGGAGGACTGTTTTTGGGGTTGCTTCCCGGACAGGCCCGGTTTTTTTGCGCGAATCAGGATGGCGGTAGCGAGCAGGGCGATTCCGTTGATAATGAACACGTAGCGGATCGGGATGGCGCCACCGAGCACGCCGCCGAGCACAGGGCCGAGCATCGTCGCGAGCTGGTTGGCGGACTGGTTCAGACTGAAGGCTCTGCCGCGAAACTCGGGTTCGGTTACTTTGACGATCAGCGCGTTGATCGAAGGGTAGACCGCAGCGAAAAACAGACCGTAGGCGAAGCGCAAAACCCCGAATCCGTACAGGTTGGTGAAAAAAACTTGCAGCAGGTTGCCGACAGCACCGCCCAGCAAGCCGATGAACAAAATTTTCGTGTAGCCGACCTTGCCGCCAAGTTTTCCCCATTGCGGGGCGGCGATTACGGTCGCTATCCCGACGGCAGCGAAAATAATCCCGGCGCTGAGCGAGGCTTCCTGCTGCGAGGCCCCGAGCTGCAGCACGTAGACGGTCAACAGCGGCTCCAGCAGCATGACGGAGATCGTGACCATCAGACTGAGGCCGAGAATCGTCATGAGCGAACGGTTGGCGATGGCAGCCCGCAAGTCTTCGCGCACGTTGGAGCGGCTGCCGGAACGGTTCATGTTCGTCTCCTTGACGAGGAAGGTCGCGATCAGCGCGGATACGAGCACGACACAGCCGGAGAAAAGAAAAGCCTCAGCGTTTCCCCAGAGGTGACTGACTACTCCGCCGACGAGCGGCCCGACAATCCCGCCCGTAGCTCCAGCGGTTGCCATCACCCCGAGAGCGTACCCGACGTTTTTTTCCGGTGTATTTGTCGCGACCAGCGCGATTGCGGCAGGCACGTAGCCAGCGAGCAGCCCTTGAAACACGCGTAGTACCAGGAAAAGGTAAGGGTCTGTAATAAAGTAAGTGAGGAAGTACAACAAAGCCAGGCTAAAACCGGAGCGGATCAACATCGGTTTCCGCCCGTATTTGTCCGCGAGCGAGCCCCAGTACGGCGAGATCAGGGCGCTTGCCAAAAAGGAGATGCCAAACGAGATTCCTGACCAGGCTTCCAAATGATCGTGAACACCCAAAGACGTGTGGAGGAAGATGGGCAAGAACGGTATGGAGATCGAGTAGGCTGTGCTGCAGAAAAAGACGCCGACCCATAACACAAACAAATTACGCTTCCATGGAAAATCCATCTTTCTGTCACAACCTTTGCCGTTAACAAGCAGGAAATTTGATATTGATTATTCTAGCACTGGTTTTTGGCGCTGACTAATAAAGAAATGTGATCGTTCTATTACAAAAATAGCATAAGGAAAAACTTGACGGGCGCAACCATGACGACAAAAGCGTTATCATCAGCAGAGCCATCGCGCCTGTTGCCGCTAAGAGCATGCTCGGACGTCCGATTTTTACGGCGATGCAAAAGGAGGCGTACAAGCCGACCAGCGGATCGACCCGGCGATGATGGAAAAAGCGATTGTTCTGTCCATGGCAAATTCGCCGTGCCCCCTTTTCAGACAAAAAAGTATATTGGCAAAAGAGGCGATGATCTTTCCCAGACAGAAAGGGGTTTTGGCGAATGCCGTTCAACTCATCGAAGTGGGCGTTGCACAAGTATTATTCCCGCTCGGCAAGGCTTGCGCGTTACTTGCCGCCGACGTCCATTTTTTCCCGCAAGACACTGCGTGCCTACATGTCCCGCTATTCCTCCGTCTTCATCAAGCCGGACAGGGAGCACATGGGCAAAGGCGTCATCAAAGCGTGGAAGGAAAAAGGACGCTACACGTTTGTCAAGGAAAAAGGCAAAAAGAGGTACGCAAGCTCGCTTGATCGGCTGTACAAAAAGATTCGCCAAAAAAGCGGCAGCACCCGGCACATTATCCAGAAAACGATCCCGCTCGCCAAGGTGCGGGGCAGGCGCTTTGACATTCGCGTCATGATGATGCGCAACGGCGCGGGCAAATGGGAGTTTGCCGGAATGCTGGCAAAGGTCGCCGGAAAAGGGAGCATTATCACGAATGTACGGCGGGGCGGCGGCTATGCGCTAAAAGTGGGAACGGCTTTGGCCCCGAGTTTGTCCAAACAGCAAATTGCACAGGTCAAGAAGCGGCTCGTCCAGCTTGGCTATGCGGTCAGTGCCTATTTCGGCCGGTTCAAGCGCCGTTCGCAGTTGGGAATCGACTTCGCCGTCGACCGCTCGGGCCGCATCTACCTGATCGAAGTCAACCACGAAGTGCCTTCGCATGCGCTGTTTCTGCGCTTGAAGGACAAAACGGCCTACCGCAATATCAAACGGCTTGCGCGCGCTTACAAACGCAGAAAAACATGAGCGAGCCAGGTCATGTCAACAGGTCGAATGGTGGTCAACAGCTGCTGCGGCGGCAACCACGCCAAAAAGTCCGATCGGCTGGCGAGGCGGATCGGACTTTTTGGCGTGGTTTATTTGGCAGATGGCGGCTTTTGCCCGGAGAACTGGCTTTGGACTGCCTGTAAAAAGCGTTTCCACGCTTCGGGCAGGTCTTTTCTCTCGTGTTCTCTGGCTTGGGGAGAAGAGGGGGTAGTTTCTTTTACAGACTCCATCTGACACTATCCTTTCGTATGGTTCCAGTCATGGCGCAGGGCGAACAGCTCGCGAAGTTCAGCCGTCGACAACTCGGTGATCCAGCTTTCCCCGCTGCCGACAATCTGCTGGCTGAGCGAGAGTTTGCGCTCCATCATTTCGTCAATCCGTTCCTCGATGGTCCCGAGCGAAATGAATTTGTACACCTGGACATTCCGCCGCTGGCCGATGCGGTACGCCCGGTCGGTTGCCTGGTTTTCCACGGCGGGGTTCCACCAGCGGTCGACGTGAATGACGTGGTTCGCTTCCGTCAGGTTCAAGCCTGTGCCGCCTGCGCGCAGGGACAGAATGAAAATAGCGCCGCGTTCCTCATCCGGGAGGGAGGCATCCTGAAAACGGGCGATCATCTCGTCCCGTTTTTCTTTTTTGGTGGCGCCGTTCAAAAAGTAAACAGGGCCGTAGCCTTCACGCGTCAACACGCGCTGGAGCAGGTTGCCCATTTCAATGTATTGCGTAAAGATCAGGCAGCGTTCCTTTTTGTGCCGAATTTCCTCGACCAGCTCCAGCAATCGCTCCAGCTTGTGGGAGCGGCTTGCTTCATCCGCCGTCGTGATCTCGTTCAGGATCAGCGCCGGATGGTCGCAAAGCTGCTTGAGCCGCGTCAATGTCGTCAGAATGAGGCCGCGCCGTTCCATGGCGGAGACGTTTTCCATCCGGGCAAACATGTCCTGGATCGCGGTTTCATAGAGAGCGCTTTGCTCCGGGGTCAACGGCACGTACACCTTGCTTTCGTTTTTCTCCGGCAAGTCCAGTTGAATCGCCGGGTCTGTCTTGGTGCGGCGCAGCAGGAACGGCTGGATGAGCCGCTGCACCGTCTGGATCAGTGTCTGGTCGCGGTCGCGCTCAATCGGCTGGACAAAGCGCTGGGTAAATTCACCGAGACTGCCCAAATAGCCGGGGTTGAGGAAATCAAAGATCGACCAAAGCTCGCTCAGACGGTTTTCAATCGGTGTTCCGGTGAGCGCGATCCGGTGCCATGCCTTCAAGTCCCGGACGGCAGACGCCTGCTTTGTATAGGCGTTTTTAATGTTTTGTGCCTCGTCCAGACAAACCGTATTCCAGGTGATGGAGGACAGCTCCTGAACATCGAGGTGGGAGAGTGCATAGGACGTAATGACCAGATCCACGCCCGCGATGGCAGCGGCAAAGTCTGCTTTTTTTGGCCGCGCGTTTCCGTAGTGGATGAACACCTTCAAGGAAGGCGCGAACCGTTGCAGCTCCTTTTGCCAGTTGCCGATGACTGAGGTCGGACAGATGAGCAGCGAAGGCGGCTGAGCGGTTTCCGCTGCTTTGACATGCAGCAAATAGGTGATAAACTGCACGGTTTTCCCAAGGCCCATGTCATCGGCGAGACACGCTCCCAGACCGAACTGGCGCAAAAACAGCAGCCACGAGCTTCCTTCGAGCTGGTATTTGCGCAGCGTGCCGCAAAAACTGTCCGGCTGCGGCAAAATCGGGATTTTTCTGGTTTCCTGCAGGCGGTGCATCAACTCCTGCAAATGCGCGTTGAGCTGGACTTCCACGGTCAGCGGGTAAGGCTCATCGGGATCGTCGACGCCATCCTGCTCTTCGCCCTCGACATTTGCGATCAAGTGCATGGTCATGACGTCGCGCAAGGTCAAGCCATTTTTTGCGTTTGTCTTTTTCAACGCTTCCTGCAGTTCAGCGAACAGGGCAGGAGTGAGCTGTACCCAATGCCCCCTGATTTTTAGCAGCCGCTGCTTTTGCCGAACCAGCTCCGCAAACTCTTTCTCGTCGAGCTCGACAGGGCCGAGCGCGAGCTTCCATTCAAAGTCCATGACCTGCGAGATGCCCAAAAAAGACTGTCTGCTCGCACCGGCGTTAGGGGAGAGCTTCGCCTTGAGCTTTGGTCTGACTTTGCGAACTTGCTCCCACCACGCCGGCAAAAAGACGTGAATGCCCGACTGAACGAGCTGCAAGCTGCAGGACGCAAGAAAAATCCAGGCTTCCTCGTTGGTCAGCCGGGTGCGCAGCGCGCCAGGTGCATCAGCGCCGGATGCTTGTTGCCTGGGAAAAATGCTGCGGCATTTGGCCAGGTCGCTTTGAAAACGTCGCCAGTGCTCCTTCCATGCCACCGGGATTCGCGCGGTGTGCCCGTCTTGTGCGCCGAGCTGATGCGGCTCGATTACAAACAGCCGATCCGGTTCTTCCCGATCCTGCAAATAAACCTGGAGCTGCCATTCGCCAGCATCGTGCACGGGCTCGACAATTTGCAAGCAAGTGCGAAACGGCGTCACATCCGGAAGCCAGCCAATCGATTGCAGCCATTCTGTCTCCTGCAAATGGACAGACAGCTCGTCACCCATGACGTGCAGCGCCGGAAACTGTGCGGTGAGCTGATCCCAGGCGCGGCCGATCTCACCGGGAGCGTGGACGGCTTCCTCCAGCACGTGCGACAGCCACTTGTTGCCGCAGGGGGAAAACCAGGCGGGCGCATGCTCCGCCCTCCAGCCAAACCGCCCTTGCTTCCACTCGGCAAAGTCCGGGATGATCGCACCTGCGGCCAGCGTGTTTTGCAGGAAAACGGCGGTGTCCCGGTATTCGGAAAAACGTCTGTCAACCGAGTAATTCCGGTGCAACAGCCATGGCGGCGCGGTGAAAAACGACAGCGCCTCTGTCGGGCCGAGCAGCAATCCTTGCTCGTTTTTTTCCACGAACGTGCCGTAGCTGGAGGCTTCATCCCAGGCAAAAAGCACGGCGGCAAGCTCTTCCGGATCGATTGCATGTCCGCTCGGGTTCGTTCCCGCAATGAGGAATCGACCGTCTGAGCGAAGCTCTGCTGATAGCACCATGGTTGTAACAGTGTTCATAGGTACAGATTTCCTCTCCTTAGCTCCTCCTGAAAAGCCCGCAGGCGGTTGTGCTTGGCGGACAGTTTGTCCACGAAGCGCTCCCAGTCGGACTCCTGCTTCGCTTTGGCGAAAATTGCGCGCACTTTTTTCAACAGCTTGATCGCCTCTTTATAGGCGGTGCGGTTGCGCTCGCGGATCAGGCGGTTGATTTCGCGGATATAGTACGGATACAACAGGGACGGCGCGGCTTCCTCGATTTCTTTCAGGTGCACGGAGGAAACATCGGCAAGCGGCACCTGATAGGACATGTGCAAATCGATCCATGGTTTGAACTGCTTTGCCTCGTACAAATGCAGCGCATACTCGGAAAAGCTGCCCGGCAGGAAGTTTTTTAACATGTGTCCACACTCGTCGGAGCGGCCGACCTGTTTCATCGCTTCTTGCCAGATGGCAATTATCAGGCGATATTGCTGGTCTTCCGCCGATCCGATCAAATCGGTCAGGGCCTCCGTCCAGTTGAGAAAGCGCTGCCATTCCTGGTTGCGGGCGAAAGCTTTTAGGTACGGCAAGTAAAAAGCCAATGGCAGGCAGCCAATCTGCTTCCACACTTGCAGGGCGAGCGCGTCCTCGTTTTCCATGACAGAAAAGTGGGCGCGCAGCAGCCGATATTTTTCAATCTCGGCAGCAGGAGCATTCGGTGTTTGCATTGCCTGCTCCAGTGTCTCCACCTCTTGCTTGACCCAATCCGGATCGGTGAGCAGCGACCACCACAACATGCGGTAGGCGTACACCCAGTAGAGGGAGGAAGTGTCGTTTTCCTTCCATTTCTGCATGATCGTCACCGTCTCGGCCAGCGCCGGACGATGATCGGCCCGCAATGCCTGGCGATCAGCAAAGTAGATCGCTCCCTCCAGTTGCTCCAGCAGTTGTTCCGCCGTTTTCGCCAAATCGGGATACCAGCAGGACTGGCGGTAGCTTTTGACGTATTGCTGCAATTTTTGCAGATGAAACAGATTGGCGTGGATGTGGAACAACTGGGCCCGTTCCCGCGGCCAGCCCCAGGCGACGGACAGGACGTTTTGATAGCTGGAAAATATCTCGGAGGAAGCGCGGTACGATTCCATCGCGGATAGCAAATTGCGCGTCCAGCTTTCGAAAAATGTCCACCAGTCGTGGACGGAGCTGGTTGCCGTCAACGGGGAGGAAACAGGGGCCGTCTCGTTCCCGTGCCCTTCGCTTGCTACCGGACGATAGCGCGGCATGAGCATGGCAGAAGAGAAGTTCACCCGGCGCGGCTTTTGCGCTCGGGCTAAAAAGTGGCGCGGGTTTTCAAAGACGCTGTACATCTGAAAAAAAGTGGCGGCGATATGCTTGCAAAGACGGGTATACGGACAGGTACAGGTGCTGTTTTGCACATTCTCCAGATCGAGGCGGACGTGGTACACCTGGGTCCCTTGCACATCACTGTACAGGAAGCGGTTGTTTTCGACGCGCGTATTGAAAACAACTCCACTCGAAAAGTACGAATAGCCGCGTTCGATGATCGTACTCTCCATCCCTTGCAGGACTTGCTCTCCAGCCGCTATCGCCTGTTCCCGTGTCAACTCTCTCTGCAACATGTGCTCTGGTCCTCCGAACGAAGTATCATCCCTCCATTATAACGCAAAAAATCGGCGAATGGAAAAAGCAAGCACGGTTACGGCGGCGTGATTCCGTTTATAAAGCAGAAAAGCTCGTGATAAAGCGGGTCCCCGGACTGGTACAAGCTGACGAGCGCCTGTTTGCGTCCGTTTTTCCCGAAAAACCAGCCACCCGTGTACCAGGCGAGCGGTGCATCGTACTGAAAAGGTCCGAAGGTGTTTCCTTGCCCGTCTGTCCCGCCGGAAGCTCCGGCCCGCAAGTACGAAAGCAGCCGCTCGCGCTTTTCCTGATCGTAGGTGACGCCAAGGTCAAACTCGATCTCAACGCCCATTCCGGCTGCTTCGCTTGCGGCAGCGGAAGCTTCCACGCTTTTTTTCGGGTTGAAGTAGTAGTTTGGCTGCAAAAAAGCGAGGTCGAAGCCAAGCTGTGCCCACTCGTTCCAGCCAACTGCCTGCTGATACGGAATCCAGATGCTTTGAAGCGTCTGTCCCGCGTGTCTGCAGGCGTGAATCGCATCGTTGACCGCCCGGATGACTTGGCGGTCGTCGTGCGCAGGCCCTTGAAAGTACAGACTTTCCTGCAGCCAGTAAAAGCCTTTCAGGCAAAGGCAATCGCCCCACGGCTTTTTCGCCCATCTGTCCAAAAACAGGCACATCCAGTCGACGACAGCCTGGATACGGCAAGCATCGTCGCCAAACGGTTGCGGATTCGGATATGGCAAGGCCACCCAGACGTTCGTGCGCGACAACGGCGAGCAACGAACGGCCTGACAGAGCGCGTCGAGATTCCGGTCGCCGAGGAAAAGCTCATCCATGTACCGCAGCCATTCGTTCCAGCCAGCCGGAGCCTTGTCGCTGCGGGCCAGAAAGCGCCCTTCCCCCGACTGATTCAAAATCCCGAGAGCCAAAAACAGAAAATCGGTGAACATGCCGCCGTCTGCCAACCCGGTAGCAGGGTCGATATGGACGAGCAAGGGCAAAAAGTCCGTACATTCCCAAAACTGATAATGCGGAGTGCCGTCCGTGCCGATGCTGTAGCCTGTGTACGCGAGAAACAGCTGGTCAATCGGGCTTTTTCCGAGCGAAGGGTAGGGAGCCATGCCAACTCACCTCTTCTCCAACAGATTGATCGCGAAAAGATTCCTTCGCTAACACGTATGTCAGAAAGCGGGCGTATATACAGCCAGCAAAAAAATCGCGGAACAGCTGGAAGATGACCGCGGGGGCAGGGCAGAGGATGCTCTCGCTACAGCGGTTTTGGCGCGGGGCTTCACCGACACAACCAGTAGTCGGCGCAGGACTGGCTTAAAGCTGAAATCAGGCTGGCTATTTTGCGAGCAAGAGGGGAAAGCTGAATGCAGGAAAGAAAAAAATGGGCAAGGATGATTTTCATGGATGTCGAAAAAACAGCTCCGATTATCCACAAGCGGGCCAAAAAGCGCAGAATCATCACAAGGGCGCTTGCGATTATCATCGGAGCGTTTATGGTGGCCGTCGGTCTGGAAATTTTTCTCGTGCCAAACAATATTATCGACGGCGGGGTTACAGGTCTGTCGATCATGATGTCCCACCTGACCGGAATCAAGCTGGGGATTTTCCTCTTCCTGTTCAACCTGCCGTTTCTGTTGATCGGCTACAAGCAGATCGGGAAAACATTCGCGATCTCCACGCTGTTTGGAGTAGCGGTCATGTCGCTCGGGACGAATTATTTGCACCACGTGCCCAGCCTGACCGACGATTTGCTGCTGTCTGCCGTCTTTGGCGGTATCATTATCGGGATTGGCGTCGGGCTGGTCATTCGCGCTGGCGGATCGTTGGACGGAACCGAGATCGTGGCGATTTTGCTGACGCGCAAAAGTCCGTTTTCCGTCGGGGAAGTCGTCATGTTTTTCAATATTTTCATCCTGGGCAGCGCAGGCTTCATCTTTGGCTGGGATCGGGCGATGTACTCTTTGATTGCCTACTATATCGCGTACAAAATGATTGATTTGACCATGGTCGGTCTCGATCAATCGCGCTCGGTCTGGATAATAAGCGACGCTCCGGACGAAATCGGGGACGCCCTGGCCGCCAGACTGGGGCGGGGTATCACGTACTTGAGCGGAGAGGGCGGCTACACCGGGGATGATAAAAAAGTCATTTTCTGTGTCATCACCCGGCTGGAAGAAGCCAAGCTCAAATCCATCGTGGAAGAGATTGACCCAAACGCTTTTCTCGCCATCGGCCATATTCACGATGTATCAGGAGGGCGGTTCAAGAAAAAGAATATTCACTAGCGGCGAGCGAGGCCGGATCGGCCCGTCTGGCGCAAACAGGACAGGCAAGCAGCAGTTGCTTGCTTTTTTTTGCGTGCCTGTCATACGCAACTGATTATGTTTTCAGAAATTTCCTTGCTTTTTTGACATTGTGAATTTATGATTTGATTAATCCGAATATGAAACGATTGTTCCGAAATTCGGAACAGAAAGGAAAACGAGTGAGGTTGGACAAGCTGTGGAACCCAAACGCTTCGCTTTCCATTCGCACTTATTTGAAAGGAGACTGCAAACATGGTATTAATCGGTGTTGTCATTGTCATTATCGGTTTCATCGTGCGGCTCAATCCGCTTCTGGTGGTGACGGTCGCAGGGCTTGCCACGGGACTGCTCGCCAAGCAGCCGCTTTATGAAATCATCGAACAATTCGGCAGTGCGTTTACGACGAACCGCTATATGGCAATTTTTATCGCCACCTTGCCCGTCATCGGTCTATTGGAGCGCTACGGGCTGCGTGAACAGGCAGAAGCGCTTGTTTCCAAAATCAAGGCCGCCACGGCAGGCCGCATCATTAACGTCTACTTGTTTATCCGCGAGATCGCTGCCGTGTGTGGCATGACCTCGCTTGGCGGCCATGCGCAAATGGTGCGGCCGCTCGTCGCACCGATGGCAGAAGGAGCGGCGGAGGCGAAGTACGGCAAAGACCTCCCTGCCGACTTGCGGCAAAATATACGTGCGCACTCTGCGGCAGCCGACAACATCGGCCTGTTTTTCGGCGAGGACGTCTTTATCGCGATTGGCGCGATTTTATTGATGAAAGGCTTTTTCGACCAGAACAACATTCCGGCCGATCCGCTGCAAATGGCGATGTGGGCCATTCCGACCGCGATTGCCGCGTTCGTCGTGCAAAGCATCCGCCTGATTTTGCTCGACCGCAAGCTGGACAGACGGCTGGGACAGAGCAACAGCAAGCACACAGCGACAGGCAAGGAGGAATAACCGATGTGGATTTCGATGGAATGGATCTATGTATTTCTCGGTTTGATTGCGCTTGGCGGCAGCTTGTACACCTTTGTGGACAGGAAAAATCCGCGCCGCTTCACCTCTGGCCTGTTTTTTGCGCTCTATGGGATTTCCTTGCTGTTCGGCAGTATCATCCCGCCTTTTGCGATGGGACTTATCGTAATTGTGATGGTGCTGATCGCAGGGATGGGCGGTTTGAAGCTGGGAAGCTACGGCGAAGCCACCGCCGAGGAACGCCAGCAGAATCGCCAGCGGCTGGGCAACTGGCTGTTCGTGCCAGCGCTGCTGATTCCGCTGTTGACGATTGTCGGCAGTCTCGGTTTCAAGGAAGTGAAAATCGGTGAGCTGTTCGTGCTCGACCAGAAAAACATTACGCTCGTCTCTTTGGGCCTTGCGACATTGATCGCGCTGCTCATCGGGATGGCGCTCACCAAAAGCAGCCCGTTGACACCTGTCAAAGAATCGCGGCGCTTGCTGGAGGCGATCAGCTGGGCGGCTGTACTGCCGCAGATGCTGGCTACGCTCGGAACGATCTTCACCAGTGCAGGTGTTGGAACGGTCGTCTCTGATCTGGTTGCGCAAATTATCCCGACGCATTCCTTGTTCTGGGTCGTCTTCGCTTACTGCATAGGCATGGCGTTGTTCACGATGATTATGGGCAATGCGTTCGCGGCCTTCCCGGTCATGACAGCCGGAATCGCCATTCCACTGCTGATCGGCCAGTTCGGTGTCGATGCGAACCACCTGGCGGCAATCGGGATGTTTGCAGGCTACTGTGGCACGCTGATGACGCCGATGGCGGCGAATTTCAACATCGTGCCCGCCGCATTGCTTGACTTGAAGGACAAAAACCACGTCATCCGTGTGCAGTTCCCGACAGCCCTGATTTTGCTTGCGTTCAACATTCTCCTTCTATACTTCATCTCGCTGTAGGCAAGCCATCGGCTGTTTTTTCTTCCAGGCATCAATGATAAAATGGACAAAAACAATGAGATCGCGGGGATAGAGAAGTCCATGATACAAAACCAGAACAAAACAGTCGTGAAGTCGATGGAGCTGCTCAATCTGTTCATCGATCACGAAAGACTGAGTTTGAACGAGATGGTCGAACTGACCAAAATGCCGAAAACGTCGATCCATCGCATGCTCGGCTCGCTCGAAGGAATGGGCTTTTTGCAGAGGGGCGAGGACGGCAAATTTTCACTCGGACTGTTGTTTTTGCAGTTCGGCCAGTTGGTATCCGAGCGACTGGATATTCGCCAGATCGCTTTGCCTGAGATGAGCGCCTTGCGGGACAAAGTGGAAGAGGCGGTCAATCTCATCGTCCGGGACGGAAAAGAAGCGATCTATATCGAAAAGCTCGATACGCCGCACCCGGTACGGCTCTATACGAAGATCGGGCGCAGATCGCCGCTGTATGCGGGGGCCTGTTCGCGAATTATTTTGTCTTTTCTGGAAGAAAAGGAAAGAGAGCAGTATTTGCGCGAGGTGGAGCTTGTGCCGATTGGCCGCGGAACGATCACGGACAGGAACGAGCTGCGAAAAACAGTGGCAGATGCGCGGGAAAAAGGGTACACGATCAGCTATTCGGAGCTGGAAAACGATACGGTCGCGGTTGCGGCCCCCATTTTCGATCACATGGGCCGTTTGCATGCGGGCATCAGCATTGCCGGACCGCAGGAACGGTTTACCGAAGAGCGACTGCCAGCGCTGATCGCTCAACTGACGGCCGCTGCTGAGCGCATTTCCAGGGCGCTCGGCTGGAGACGGGCGAAGCGTAGCTGATGCAAAAAAGAAATAGTAGAAACAGGGGAGAGCGACATTGAAAACCATTTTGGTAACAGGCTTTGACCCATTTGGCGGTGAGCCGGTCAACCCGGCGTGGGAATCGGTCAAGCGACTGGCGGAGGTCCGGTCGGAACAGTATCGCATCGAGACAAGACAAGTGCCAACCGTGTTTGGCAAGTCCATCGCGCTTTTGCAGCAAGCGATTCGCGAGACGGACCCTGATCTCGTGTTCTGCATTGGACAGGCAGGCGGCCGACCGGACATCACTGTCGAGCGTGTGGCGATCAATGTTGACGATGCGCGGATTCCGGACAATGCAGGAAACCAGCCTATTGACACTCCGATTGTGGAAGGCGGACCAGCCGCATACTGGTCCACGCTGCCGATCAAAGCCATAGTCAAGGAACTGAGGGCGAACGGCATTCCTGCTTCTGTTTCGCAAACAGCAGGAACGTTTGTGTGCAACCACCTTTTTTACGGATTGATGCATACGCTCGCACAGCAGAAGGCAACGATCCGCGGCGGTTTCATCCACATTCCATACTTGCCCGAGCAGGCGGCGATGCATCCTGGCCAGCCGAGCATGTCGGTAGAGACAATCGTCAAAGCACTGCAAGTCGCCATCGAAACAGCGCTGCACCAGGAGCAAGACATCGTCGAAGGCGGCGGACAAATCAGCTAATACGAAGAGGAGGGCGACTCCTCTTTTCCTTTACTCCAAAATACGGAATGATTGTACCGATTATCGGAATATGAGGGGGAGCAAATTGGAGCACGTTGACTTTTCTCCACTTGGTGACTCGGGGATTGTCATCAAGCTCGGAGACGCCATTGACCAGGCGACACAGCAAAAAGTAATGGCGATCGCCGACTATTTGGAGGAGCATCCGCTGCCGGGAATGGTCGAATACGTACCGGGCTACACAACTGTCACGGTCTATTACGATCCAGTGGCGTGGTACGATCCGCGCGCAGCGGACAAGCCGTACGAACGGTTCAAGGCACTGCTTGCAGGAAAGCTTCTGCACATTCGCCCGGATGAACAGACGCCGCCGCGGCTGGTGGAGATTCCCGTCTGCTACGGTGGCGATTTCGGCCCTGACCTGCCGGATGTGGCTGCTTATCACGGCATCACCCCGGAAGAAGTAATCCGCATTCACTCCGAACAGGAATATCTCGTGCACATGATCGGCTTTGCTCCGGGCTTTCCTTATCTGGGTGGACTGGACAAAAGAATTGCCACTCCGCGCAGGCAGTCGCCGCGCACCGCGATTGCGCCGGGAAGCGTCGGCATCGGGGGAGAGCAGACAGGCGTGTACCCGATTGAGAGTCCGGGTGGCTGGCACATTATCGGCCGGACACCGGAGCGTTTGTTTCGCCCGGAAGAACAGCCGCCGAGCCTGCTTCGCGCAGGTGATCGCGTCCGCTTTTGCCCGATTTCGCAGGAAGAATTTGAAAAAAGGGGGCGAACGGCTCGATGAGTATGGAAGTCATCTCGCCAGGCTTGTACACGACGGTCCAGGATTTGGGGCGATACGGCTACCAGCGGCACGGCATCATCGTCGGCGGGGCCATGGATACGCTGGCGATGCGCATGGCAAATCTGCTCGTCGGCAACGATCCGAACGCCGCCGTATTGGAGCTGACGCTAAAAGGGCCTGTGCTGCTGTTGCATGAGGATATGCTGCTCGCCGTGTGCGGGGCGGACATGCAGCCTGCCGTAGACGGCAAGCGCATCCGCAGCAACCGTCCTGTCTGGGTGAAAAAGGGCAGCACGCTGAAATTTGCCCATGCGAAAAAAGGCTGCCGCGCTTACCTCGCTGTCGCAGGCGGCTGGGACGTTCCACCCGTCATGGGAAGTCGAAGCACGAATGTCCGGGCAGGCTTCGGCGGTGCCTGGGGCAGGACGCTGCGGGAAAAAGATCGGCTGCAGCCGGGCAAGCCGAGCGAATTGGGGAGGCTTTTCGCTGAGCAGTTGAGAGCGAGAAGCATGACACAACATGCCGGATGCTCCGAGATGGGCTGGTTTGTCCCGCCACATGTTTTTCCGTACCAAAAGGAAGCCGTTATCCGGGTCATGCGGGGAGCGGAGTTCGATCACTTTACGAAGGAGAGCCGCCAGCATTTTTTCGCGCAGTCTTATCAGCTCGCCACGCAGTCCGACAGAATGGGCTATCGCCTGGAAGGACCGGAGCTTGCGCTGGAGTCGCCGCTGGAGCTGATTTCCGCTGCCGTCTCTACGGGTACCATCCAGGTGCCGCCCAACGGTCAGCCGATCATTTTGCTCGCGGACAGGCAAACGGTCGGCGGCTATCCGAAAATCGGCCACGTAGCAACGGTCGATTTGCCGATTTTGGCGCAGCTGCGGCCGGGTGATCGCGTGCAGTTTCAGGAGGTGTCCTTGCGCGAAGCCCAGCAGGCGCTGTACGAGCAAGAAACCGCGCTGCAACAAATCAGGCTGGGAATCGAAATCAATGCGGGATGGAGGCAGAGCAAATGAAAGTAGTCGATTTGAACTGTGACATGGGGGAGAGCTTTGGCGCGTATAAGCTGGGCAACGATCAGGAGATCCTGCAGTATATAAGCTCCGCGAACATTGCCTGCGGCTTTCATGCGGGCGATCCTTCCACGATGCGCAAAACGGTGAAACTGGCCCTGGAAAGTCGAGTGGCAATCGGGGCGCATCCCGGCCTGCCCGATCTGGTCGGGTTCGGCCGTCGCAACATGGACATTTCCGCCCAGGACACCTACGACCTGGTCGTCTACCAGATTGGCGCTCTGCAAGCGTTCGTCCAGGCGGAAGGAGGCGTCATGCAGCACGTCAAACCGCACGGCGCCTTGTACAACATGGCTGCTGTGCGCCCTGCACTGGCGGAGGCGATTGCCGAGGCGGTCTACCGGGTCAACCCGGAGCTTGTTTTGTTCGGATTGGCTGGCAGCGAATTGACGCGGGCCGGGGAAAAAATCGGGCTGCGCACCGCACACGAAGTATTCGCGGACCGGACGTATCAGGCGGATGGGACGCTGACGCCACGGACGCAGCCAGACGCGCTGATCGCGGAGGAAGCAAAATCTCTTGCGCAGGTTGTACGCATGGTAACGGAAGGCAAGGTGCAGTCGCTGCAAGGTGTGGACGTGCCGATTCGCGCAGATACGATCTGCATTCACGGGGACGGCGCCCACGCGCTCGCATTTGCGCAAAGCATTCGTCAGGCGCTTAATGCGGCAGGAGTGTCCATTCGCAGCGTACGTTCGTGACACGGCACTGCGCGGCTCTGAGACTTGGCAAACAACGCGACACATTGGTGCTGTCGTCCTTTGCCATGCAAGACATGCTGTATCGTGGCTCTGCTGTACAGGTTATTTTTCCAAAGAATTTCCTTGGAAAGCGCAGAAACAGACAGATTGCGGCATCTTACGCGCTTTGAAGTGCAGAAGCAACACACGGCAGACAGGAAAAAAGGCTTGTGCTGGCGAAACTGTCACAAGCCTTTTTCATCGTCATCTTTTTTCGAAAAGAGATAGGAGCGAAGACATGACCGAATTTACCGAGCGAGCCGTAAAAATCATCGCCAGCATCCCAGAGGGCAGCGTCATGACGTACGGACAGATCGCCGCCTTGGCGGGAAGTCCGCGCGGAGCCAGACAAATTGTGCGGATTCTCCGCTCCCTATCGCAAAAATACAAGCTTCCGTGGCACAGGGTCATCAATGCCAAAGGCAAAATCGGATTTCGCGACCGCGATTCCATCCTGTTGCAAAAAATGCTGCTGGAAGGCGAAGGTGTAGCCGTCTCCGAAGCAGGGGAGATCGACCTTGAACGCTACCAGCACCACCCGGATTTGCTGTAAGAAGCCTAGCTTGACTGCCTTTTCGGTCGCTGCAACCCAACCCGACTCGGCCTAGTAGCCGACTTCCACAGAAGCAATGACGACGTAAGCCAGATCGTTTTTGTCCTCCTTTTCCGCGATCACGACGCCGCTTGACGTCAGCATGCCGCCGTCTACGACTTCAAACGACACTTCTCCGTACGGCAGCTCGGCGCGAACGGTGTCCAGATCGAGCTTGTCGCGGTCGGCTGGCACTGCCAGGCGGACGTTGACTTTCATATTGTGAATATCGTTGCCGGGCAGCACGGAGCGCAGTCCTGGCATCGAATTGTGATGGATGGCGTTTTGCACAGCGCGAACGGCTGCCTTCGTGACGTTTTGTCCGTGGAGATCAACTCCCATGCCGATTTCAATAAACATAACCTTGTCCATTGTTGCATTCCCTCCTATATTTTCCTTCGTTGCTCCTTTCTCATCTTACCACGAATGATGATGTTTTCCCTCCTGACGTCTTGTGTTTCACGGCAAGTCATGTCATCATTACACTTTGGCATCATTGCACGATCATTTTTTCCCATATTGGAGGCAGGTTTGAAGTGGAACGGTATCCTTTTGCCTACGATCCGGCCCAGCCGTTCATCCCGCAGGTGAGCGACTGGGTAGCGGACGTTTTTTACGATATTTTGCCAGAGGCGGGCTTCGAGGTGCGCGATGAGCAAATTTACATGGCGTTTCAGCTCGAACGGGCTTTTCAGGAAAGGCGAACCATTTTTGCCGAGGCAGGCGTCGGGACGGGCAAAACGCTCGCCTACCTGCTGTACGCGATCTGCTATGCCCGCTATACGGGAAAGCCGGCGATTATCGCCTGTGCCAACGAATCGCTGATCGAGCAGCTGGTGAAGCCGGAAGGGGACATTGCCAAGCTGGCCAAGCATCTCAACCTGACGATTGACGCCAGGCTGGGAAAATCGCCGGACCAGTACATTTGCTTGCGAAAGCTTGACGAGGCCCGGCACCAACTGGATGGCCATGACGTTTTCCAGCAAATCTACGAGGAGCTTCCGTCCTTTGTCCACACGCATGAAGCGCTCCAGTCGTTTTATCCGTACGGGGATCGCAGCGCTTATTCGGCACTGAACGACCAGCAGTGGGCCCAGATAAACTGGGATGCGTTCCAGGACTGTTTCGTCTGCGACAGGCAGCATCGGTGCGGACAGACGCTGTCGCGTGACCACTACCGCAAGTCTGCCGATCTCATCATCTGTTCGCACGATTTTTACATGGAGCACGTCTGGACGTACGAGGCGAGAAAGCGGGGAGGACAACTGCCGCTTTTGCCGAGCCACAGCTCGGTCATTTTTGACGAAGGACATTTGCTGGAGCCTGCCGCGCAAAAGGCGTTGACCTACAAGCTGAACCACGCTGTCTTTGAAGAAATCATCACGCGGCTTTTGCAGGGAGAAATCCGGGAGTCGCTGGCTGTCGCCATCGAAGAAGCGATCACGCAGAGCGAGGAGCTGTTTTCGCGCTTGAATGCCGAGAGCAAGCCAGTCGCAGGCTCCACGCGCAAGGAAATCGCGTTTCACCCCGAGCTGATTGCGGCGATTCACCGCTTTACGAGCCTGATCGGCTCGATTGAAGAAGAGCTGGCGCTGGAGAGCGGTCTGTACACGCTGGACGACTTTCAACTGCGGATTGTCGAGGAACATCTGGAAATGATGCAGCTCGCTCTTGGCCTGTTCCAGCAGCCCGAGCACGTCATTTCCTGGATGAGCGAAGAATGGACAGGCCCGACCTTGGTCGTCATGCCCAAGATGGTGCAGGAAGTTCTTCGGGAGCGCGTTTTCTCGCAAAACATGCCGATTGTCTTCTCGTCGGCTACCTTGTCGGTGGAAAATTCGTTTGCCTACATGGCGGACAGCCTGGGCATTGCCGACTACTTGTCGTTTTCCGTTGCCTCCCCGTACGACTATGCGAAGCAGATGGAAGTTTTTGCACCGCCGCTGTCCAGTACGCAGCCGTTTGCGGAAAAAATGAAGCTGGCTGTCGCGCTGCTGCAAAAAACCGGGGGACGTGCGCTGCTGCTGTTTTCTTCGATGGAAGAAATGCGGGCGTTCAAAAATGCCGTGGGAACGTATCCTGAATGTGCCTCCATGCGCTTCTGGTACGAGGGCGATGCGGAAATCAGCCACCTGATCTCCCGTTTTCAAAACGACGAGGAAAGCATTCTGTGTGCCGTATCGCTGTGGGAAGGGCTGGATGTGCCGGGGCCGTCTCTATCGAACGTCATCATTTGGTCGCTGCCGTTTCCGCCAAACGATCCGGTGTTTGCCGCCAAGCGAAAAAGCGCAGCGTCGCCATTCGCAGAGGTCGATTTGCCGTACATGCTGCTGCGGCTGCGGCAAGGGATCGGCCGCCTGATTCGCACCCGCGAGGACAGGGGCATCGTCTCGATCCTGAGCCCGGAGCTGTCGAGCGACGAGCAACTGCGAAAACACGTGCAGAGCGTCCTTCCAGAAGGCGTACAGTGGTGTGATGCGCTTGCGGGCGAGCTTGTGTAGCAGGCTCGTCTGACAAGCATCGACGCGGCTGTTTTCGGTTGCGCGCAAAAAGCCAATGTTGCTCCGAAAAGCGACGGTTGTTTTTGCATATGTATGACACTTCTGTTACGATCAGGATGAAACGGACGAAGCGCACCGAGACACATGTTATAATGGAGTATCCTCCATGCAAAAAGGAAAGTAGATTGGGACAGGGATGGTGTTCACTTTTGGGTAACGTGGATTTTGCAAGCTTGCCTTGGAATTTGTTCTGGGTTGGAGTCGCCTATTTTTTGATAACGGGTGCTTTCTTCTGTATTGGCTTCATGCGTCTTGTTTCCCAGCGGGTGAAAAGCGGTATCGTCTGCATGGTCATCGCGGTCATTAGCGGGGGATTTTTCCTCCATTATTTGTTTACGCATCACATTTAACTAGGAAAACGCGGATGCGCCAAATTGCAAGTCTTCCCATGCGGACCTGATGTATAGCGGACATCCTTTTTCAATAGCAGTACATAGTGGAGCTGACGGCAGAAATTCGCCGTCAGCTTTTTTGGCATGCACGCAGCTTTGCCTTTCAGCTCATGCGGCTCGCCTGTTTTTTGCCACAGCAATTTGCCCCGGAAATTGCCCGGAAAAAATCGGCAGAGAATGTAAACAATTTGTAACGCGTTTTTCCCCTGATGCGTCTTATAATCAGGTTACAAAAGGTTGCCGGGCACAAAGGAGACAGGTGAATAATGTGACCGGGCAATTGTATGGGGGCGATCAGCATTTCTTGAAAAGTCCGGTTGAGACCGATGCAGCGAAAGCTTCGGCATCGCGACGGGAAAAGACTGATTTGCCCACGAAAATATGGAAGGGAAGGAGGGAAGCAGCCATACATAAGAAAAAGGCGCACACATTTACAGACAGAACGTAGGGCACCACATCCTGAATACGGGCAATGATGATGGGAGGATTCATTTTCCACTGCTGATAATGAACGAAACCAACCCCGTTTTCTTCTGCAAATACGACGGAAACCTGGGGTTTTTGCATTCATATAGCACGCAATTCCCGATGTGTAATGACTGCCCCCGTCGACAAACGAACGAAACAGAACGGAATCAAAAGGGGAGAGTGCCGATGAACTGCATGGCGAGCACGGCAAGAAAGAACATAGCATTGATTTTTTCGAATGGCAAGGATCTGACGCACAAGCAAGTGGAAGTACGGACTCGCCAAACAAACAGCAGAGGAGGCCGCCAGCATGCCTGAACCGATCAAGGGTTCCAACAGCCGTTACATGCCCGGAATCGACGGGCTGAGGGCACTGGCGGTACTCGCAGTCATCATTTATCACGTCAATTACAATTGGGCACCGGGAGGACTGCTCGGAGTCGGTATTTTTTTCGTCCTCTCCGGCTACCTGATTACCGATTTGCTGATCGCCCAGTGGAGCAGACACGGGCGCTTGGATATGAAAGACTTCTGGCTGCGCAGGGCCAGACGGCTTTTGCCAGCGCTGTTGCTGCTGCTGGCTGTCGTCTCGGTCAGCGTTGCGCTGTTTGTCCCGGAGCAGATGGGACGCTTGCGCGGGGATGTGTGGGCCGCCATTTTCTATGTCAGCAACTGGTGGCTGGTCTTTTCCGAAGTGTCGTATTTTGAAAAGTTTGGCCCGCCTTCGCCGCTCGGCCATCTCTGGTCGCTTGCGGTCGAGGAGCAGTTTTACCTGATCTGGCCGCTGTTGGTCGCGTTCGGGCTGTCCATGCTCAGACGCCGCGGTCCGCTCGTGATGCTGACGCTTGCTCTTGCGGCAGGCTCGGCAATCCTGATGGCTGTGCTTTACGTGCCGGGAGAAGACCCGAGCCGGATTTACTACGGAACCGATACACGGGTGTTCGCCCTGTTGATCGGAGCGGCGCTGGCGATGGTCTGGCCGAGTCGCAAGCTGACCGCGAACCTCTCCGGCAAGGCGCGTCTTGTGCTGGACTCGGTCGGTGGCGCGAGTCTTGCGATTTTGCTTTTGTCGATCTGGAAGACGAACCAGTACGATGACTTTTTGTATCAGGGCGGCCTGGTGCTGCTGTCGGTAGCAAGTGCGGTTTTGGTAGCCGTCCTCGCCCATCCGGCAAGCGTCCTGGCGAGATGGATGGGCTGCAAGCCGCTCAGATGGCTTGGTGTGCGCTCATACGGGATTTATTTGTGGCACTATCCCGTGATTGTGCTCACAAGCCCGACGGTTGTGGAGGACGGAGGATGGTCCGCTGTCCTGCGCGCGCTCTTGCAGCTAACCGTTTGCATTGTGCTGGCCGCTCTTTCCTGGAAATATGTGGAGGAACCGATTCGCCATGGTGCGCTGGGCAGACTGTGGACGAAGCTTGGTTCAGCGAAAAAGCAGGGGGCTTCCAGGCGCTCCACTCGCATATTGGCCACAGGATGCGCCTTTGGGCTGTGCGTCATTTACTTTGGCGTCGCGACCTTGACGTCCGGCGCTTCCGCAGGCGACAGCTTCCCGCAGCCAAAGCCGGTGGAGTCGTCCTCTGCCGCAGAAGACGCAGGGAAAAAGCAGCAAGCTGCCGAAAGTGCCGGAAAGCTGCACGGCCCACAAGTGCCAGTCGCTGTGAAAAAGCCGGACCCGACAGCGAAGCCAGACAACCAGACGGCGGCAAAGCCAAAAAACGAAACAAAGCCAAACCCAACCAAACCTGCTGCAGGCAGTACAAAGCCCATGCAAAATCAGGACAATTCCGCCGATTCCAAACAGCCGAAAGCTTCGGATGCCCCAGTCGTTGCCATCCATTCCGGCAAAGGAATTACCGCCATTGGCGACTCGGTGATGCTCGATGTGCAGCCGTACCTGGAAAAGCTTTTGCCCGGAATCGTGATCGACGGCAAAGTCGGTCGGCAAATGTCGCAAGCGCCTGAGGCGATTGCAGCACTGAAAGCGCAAGGGCGGCTGGGCAATCGGGTCATCATCGAGCTGGGAACGAATGGCTCCTTTAGCAAAGGCCAGCTCGACAAGCTGTTACAGGCATTGGATGGCGTTGAGCAGATCATCGTCATCAACACGCGGGTTCCGAAGCCGTGGGAGAGTGTTGTCAACCAGACGTTGGCAGAGGTAGCCGCTGCCCATCCGAACATCAAGCTGATCGACTGGCACGCGGCAAGCGCCGGGAAAAATTCGTACTTTTACAAAGACGGCGTGCATCTCAACTCCGAGGGCGCACGGGCGTACGCGTTGCTCGTAGCCAGTGCGCTTGCTCCGGCGAAAGCCGAGATGGAAAACGAGGCGGAAGCGCCGCAGCCGAATGAGCAAAAACCGCAACAGCCAGCGACGCAGGAGGACAGTACGCAGGAGCATGCGCAAAAAGAACCGCAGGAAGCGGAAGAAGCGCAATCCTGAAGCAAAAAATGGCAAGACCCGGATACACAGCAAAACCTCGATTTCCTTGGCGAACAGGAAATCGAGGTTTTTTGTTGGCGGCTACCAACAAGACTTCTACGGGTTGAGCCTTCTGGAAATGGCCAGGATGTCAAAAAGGGTGAGAATGATGAAGAACACGATTCCTCCCAGTAAAGTTTCTCTGCTCTCCAGCGATCCGCATGATACAATCTCATGCCAGCCATTGCGCATCCGCACATGGACTTTTTTGGCCTTCTCATGTACGATTGCATACGGGATTGTATCATGTACGGTGAAAGAAGGAAAAAACGATGATTCGCTCATACTTGCTGCTGCTTTTTTGTGTGACGCTGTGGGGAAGCAACTTTGTGTTCGGGAGCATGCTGGTCAAAGAGTTTCCGCCGCTGTTTCTCGCCGATGTCCGGCTGATTTTCACGTCGCTGTTCTTGATTTTGTACGCCTGGCTGACGAAAAAATTTGTAAAAATTACGCTGCGCGAGCTGGGGCTGCTCGTCTTGCTCGGACTCGTCGGCACACTGGCCAACCAGACGGCGTATTTCAACGGACTGCTGACGACAGATGCCACGACGGCCTCGCTGATCCTGTCGCTCGCGCCGATTGTGACAGCCGTTTTGGCTTCGCTGTTTTTGAAGGAGCAATTTACGCTGCGCATGAAAATCGGTTCGGGCATCGCCTTGCTCGGCACGTTTTTCGTCGTCGGGATTGGAGCAGGTCTCTCCATCTCCAAAGGCGTGCTATTGATCGTGATTGCGATGGTGACGTTCTCGGCGTCGATGATTATCATCCGCAAGCTGACGCAGACGATGCAGCCGTTCATTACGACCGTGTACTCGACGACGGTCGGCACGCTGTTTTTGACACCTGCGGCGATGCTGACGCTTGATTCCTCAGCGCATATCAGTCATGAAGCGTGGGCCTGGGGGATGCTGATCGTTACAGCGATCCTTATGCAGGGAGTTTGCGGGATCGTCTGGAACTCGCAACTGAAAATTGTCGGCACAGGAAAAGCGGCGATTTTTCTCAACCTGCAGCCGTTTGTCGCGATGCTCGTCGGCTTTTTGCTGCTCGGCTCGCAGGTGACGGCGATTCAGGTCGGCGGCTCGCTGCTGATCGTCGCAGGCGTGATCGTCGCCAGCGTACAAAGGAAGCAGACTGCACACCAGCTTGCCGATCGTCCGAATCGATGCAACGTTTAGAACAATGGACGCAAACGGGAAAAAATGACCCGGCACAGCTCGCCTATGATCGTATTTGCGGTATTTGCGATTTTCGAGCATCCTGGTCGTCTTTTCCCGTTGCTTTTTGGCGACAGTTGCAGAGTGGACTTTCATTTTGCAAACCATGTACAATCGGTGGTAGCGAAGCTGCTGTAAATTTCAGGAGGCGAAAGGCATGAACAGCGAACATTCCCGGTTTGAAACGGCGACCTTTGCGGGTGGCTGCTTCTGGTGCATGGTCAGCCCGTTTGACAAGCTGCCAGGTATTCAAAAGGTTGTATCCGGCTATACAGGCGGACATGTGGAAAACCCGACCTATGAACAGGTATGCTCCGGCACGACTGGACACTATGAAGCGGTACAGATCACGTATGATCCTGCGCTCATCTCCTACGAGGAGCTGCTGCAAATGTTCTGGAGACAGATCGACCCGACAGATGCGGGCGGCCAGTTCGGAGATCGCGGACAATCGTACGCCCCGGCCATTTTCTATCACACCCCCGAACAGGAACGGCTGGCGATCCAGTCGCGCGAGGAGCTTGCGCAAAGCGGCCGTTTTCAAAAGCCGATTGCGACCTTGATTTTGCCTGCCAAGCCGTTTTACCCGGCAGAAGAGTATCACCAGGATTACTACAAGAAAAATCCGCTGCGCTATCAATATTACAAGGTAGCGTCCGGCAGGGCGAAGTTCATCAAGGAAGCGTGGCGCGACAAACAGAAGCAGGAAGAATTGAAAAAGAAACTGACGCCGCTTCAGTATGAAGTGACGCAAAACAACGGCACTGAGCCCCCGTTTGCCAACGAGTTCTGGAACCACAAGGAAGAGGGGATCTACGTCGACATCGTCTCCAACGAGCCGCTGTTTTCTTCGTTGGACAAATTCGATTCGGGCTGCGGCTGGCCGTCCTTTACCAAACCGCTGGAAAATGACAACGTAACCGAGCACCTCGACTTGAGTCACAACATGATTCGCACAGAGGTGCGCAGCAAGCACGCGGATTCCCATCTCGGACACGTGTTCGAGGACGGTCCGGGGGAAAACGGCTTGCGCTACTGCATCAACTCTGCGGCGCTGCGCTTCATTCCAAAAGACAGGCTGGAAGAAGAAGGCTTCGGCGAGTACAAAAAGCTGTTCGAAAACAAATAACGCGAGTTGCAGTTCATATCGCAACGTGAGGTCTGGCCGCCATTCTCTATGGATATGGGGGAATGGCGGTCTTTTTGTTGTGGAACGGCGTCCAACGACATGACCTATTTGTCAAAAAGCGACGTGGCGCTTGGCGTTGCGCTGAACTAAGGCAAAATCGTCGAAACGGGCAGAATGATTTTTTGCCGATCCAGCCAACGTTCCTGTAACGAAACGGGTCCGAATTATGTCATAATGGGTATGTACTTCCACTTTGCAGGACGTACCTACCACCTTCAGGGCAGGAATTGCAGCCGGGCCCGATTCGAAAGGACGCCAAGATGAAACGTTTTGCCAATTGTACAAACCATCCGATCATACTGGTAACGGCAGCGCTGCTCGCGCTGTCGGGGTGCAGCGGATTGGCCATGCCTGCCGAGCAGGAAAATGCGGCTCCGACCGTGACAGCGCCGGAACAGACGAAGCAGGAGAGCGCAGAGCCAAAGGAAAGCATACCTGCGGATACGCAGCAGGCACCTCCTGCGGAAGCCGCGTCGCCTGCAGAGGCCAAGCCGGATGAGACGCAGCAAGCCGAAGCCCAACCGCCGAAAAAACAGCCTGCCAAAGCAGCCGCCGATACGGAGGCGATGCTTGCCGACATCGAGGTAGTCGCCGAGCCAGCGAGCATGGCCGTTCTCGTCAACAAGCAGCGCAAGCTCCCGGAAAACTACTCGCCAACGGATCTTGTTTTCCCGAATGTGCCTTATTTGCTCCCGGAAAAGAGCGAAAAGCGCAAGCTGCGCAAAGAGGCAGCAACGGCACTGGAAGCGCTGTTTGCAGCGGCGAAAGCAGACGGCATCTCGCTTGCGGGCGTATCCGCCTACCGTTCCCACGCGTATCAAAAAGCGCTGTTCAACCGCTACGTGCAACAAGACGGTCTGGAAAAAGCGCGCACGTACAGCGCCGTGCCCGGCACGAGCGAGCATGAGACAGGACTTGCGATTGACGTCTCCGGCATTGACGGGAAGTG
This sequence comes from Brevibacillus gelatini, assembly GCF_003710935.1. Lineage (GTDB taxonomy): Bacteria > Bacillota > Bacilli > Brevibacillales > Brevibacillaceae > Brevibacillus > Brevibacillus gelatini. The sequence continues at coordinate 252,202 of NZ_RHHS01000015.1, read as the reverse complement.
TGCGGCAACGAGCTGCTTTGCCGGGACAAAAGAAGCGAAGTGGCTTGCCGAGCACGCCCAGGAATACGGCTTTATCATCCGCTATCCGGAAGGCAAAGAGGCGATTACCGGCTACATGTACGAACCGTGGCATTTGCGCTACGTCGGAACAGAAATCGCCAAGGAAATCAAAGCGCAGGGCATTACCCTGGAAGAGTATTTGGGCGCAGTTCCAGCTTCCACAAGCGAATAGCCATCCTCTAAAAGGGACGCCGATTTTTCGCCCGATGAAAAATCGGCGTTTTCCCTGCCTGGCTGCGGCTCGTGCAATCAGCCATTGAGAAATGAATTTCTATGCTATAATGAACTCGGGTGAAGATCATGAGCGAAAAATCAATCAGAGAACGAATCATCGAAACATCCATGCGCCTGTTCGAAGCACATGGCTACCACCGGGTGACCGTCGACCAAATCGTCAAGGAAAGCGGAACCTCGAAGGGAGGATTTTATCACAACTTCAAATCCAAGGATGAACTCCTCTACATCATTCACGATCAATTCATTACGTACGTTCTGGAAAAAGCAGAGGAAGCTTACGAGAAATGGGATACGCCGACGGAACGCCTGCAGGCTATCGTAAAATCGTTTGTCATGATGATTGATCTGTACCGCTCACAGGTAACGATTTTTTATCAGGAAAGCCTCTTTTTGACCCCAGAATATTTTTCGGATATTGAAAAAAAGCGGGATCGCTACAAAGAGATCATGTTTACCGTCATCTCGGACGGGATCAAGTCAGGCGAATTTCGGCCGGAGTTGCCAGTGCCAATCGTCTCCATGGCGATTTTCGGCATGGTCAACTGGATTTACAAATGGTATCAAAAAACCGGGACGTATTCGATCGAGCAGATCGCGGACATTTACGCCGACATGGTGCTGCATTCCGTTTTGAAGCCCGAGGCGATGGAAAATCCGGCGTTCAACCGTTTTTTCCTGACGTCTGGCGAAACGTCGTTCAAGCTGTTTTAAATAAAGGGAAAACAGAAGGATCAGGCGGCTAGTTGCTGTTTGCTGACTGGAGAGCAGGGGCATAGTCGCTTCACGGTCCGTTAAAAATTGTATCGTGCAGACTGACTGGTTGGTCTGTACTATTATTCAGATATTTGTTATAATCAACAAAAGACCAACTGGTCGGTCTAGCAGACACTTTACAGACCAACCAGTCGGTTCGTGACATACAGACTCGGAACTCGGGAGGAATAGTTGTGCTGACGATCTATGAACTGAGAGAACTTGTTAAACTGTTGGAACAGACCGACATAGAATCACTCGAAGTAACTGACGAGGAATCCCGCCTGCTCATCAAACGACGCGCAAACGAAATGGCGACAGCCGACAAAACCGCTTACGTGCAAAAGAAAGAGCCAGTCAAAAAAGCGGCTACGGTCGTTGCCTTGCCCCAACCTGAAAAAGCACCCGTCCAGCAACCGAAGCCTCAGCCTGCAGCTGTAGCAGAAAAACCAGCTCCTGCCCCAGGCGCTGAACAGACAGAAAGTTTGCACAAAATTACCTCCCCGATGGTCGGGACCTTTTATGCCGCTCCGGCCGAGGATGCTCCGCCGTACGTTTCGGTGGGCGACCGCGTCGAGCCGTCGAGCATCGTTTGTATTGTCGAAGCGATGAAGCTGTTTAACGAGATTGAAGCAGAGGTAAAAGGAGAAATCGTTCAAGTATTGGTGGAAAACGGTCAGCTGGTTGAGCATGGTCAGCCGCTGTTTCTGGTAAAACTCACCTAGAAGGAAAATGCTATGGAAGGGAGGTCTGAACAAGTGAACAAAGACACACTGTTTACGCAGTTTCCCGTGCCAACGTACGAACAGTGGCGGGAAGCGGCAGAAAAATCGTTGAAGGGCGCGTCATTCGACGCCAAACTGTTGACCAAGACCTATGAAGGTATCGTCCGCCAACCGATTTACCGGACGGAAGATGTCGCAGGGTTGCCACACCTGGACGCAGAGCCGGGCCAGGCGCCATTTGTCAGGGGAACGAAAAATCCGTACGAAAGCGGCGCACAGCGCTGGGAAGTCTGTCAGGAAATAACGGCCCCGGACGCCAGGTCGTTTAACGAAACGGCTCTCGCGGATCTGGCTCGCGGACAAACGATGCTGAACCTCGTCCTCGACCGGGCAGCGCGGGCGGGACTGGACCCGGATGAAGCACTGCCGGAGGACATTGGAGCGGGGGGCGTTTCCCTGTTTTCTGCAGAGGAACTGGGCGAAGCGCTGCGCGGCATGAATCTGGAGGAACTGCCGCTGTTCATTCAAACCGGGCCGCTCGGCTTGCCGGTATTTGCCCTGTTGTTGGCCCATCTGGAAGCAAACGGTCAAAAAGCAGAGAAGCTGCGCGGCTGTATTGGCCAAGATCCGGTGGCAGCGCTGCTTGCAGAAGGCGAGGTTGCGTACTCGCTGGACACGGCGTTTGACGCCATGGCGAAAGTAACGCACTGGGCGAGCGAGCATGCGCCGCAGCTGAGGACGATTCTCGTCCAAGGCAACGCCTACTACGAAAGCGGCGGTCATGCCGTTGCCGAGCTTGCGTTTACGCTTGCGACGGGTGTTGATTACATTCAGGCCATGCTGGAGCGCGGGCTGACGATTGAGGAAGCGGCGGGCCGGATGCAGTTTTCTTTTGCCGTCGGCTCTGATGTGTTCATGGAAATCGCGAAGCTGCGTGCCGCGAAGCTGCTGTGGGCGAACATCGTCGCATCGTACGGAGGCTCGGTTGAGGCGCAAAAGATGAAGATTCACGCACGGACAGCCGCCTGGACGAAAACCGTGTACGATCCGTACGTCAACATGCTGCGCGCGACAACGGAAGCGTTTTCAGCAATCGTCGGCGGGGTAGACAGTCTGCACGTGTCGGCGTTCGACGAAGCGATTCGCCCGGCAAACGAATTTTCCCGGCGCATCGCCCGCAACACGCAAATTATTTTGGAGCAGGAGGCGCACCTGGCGAAGGTGGCAGACCCTGCCGGCGGCTCGTGGTACGTGGAATGGCTCACGGATGAGCTGGCCAAAAAAGCGTGGGAGCTGTTTTTGCAGGTGGAGGAAAAGGGCGGCATGATCCGTGCGCTTGCGACAGGCTTCCCGCAAGACTTGATTGCCGAGAGCGCTGCACGCAAGGCAAAAGACATCGCCGAGCGCAAAAGCCGCATCGTCGGCACGAACATGTATCCGAATCCGGCCGAGCAGCCGTTGCCGCAGCAGGAAGCACCTCTCCTGCATGAACAGCGCATCGCCGAACTGCGCGCGCATCGGGCGAAAAATGCACCATCTGCGCTTACCGAAGCGTTGGCAAAGCTGGCGAATGACACAGAAGATTGGGTCGGCCAGGCTGTACAGGCAGCGCTCGCCGGAGCGACCGTGGGCGATCTCACAAAAGCACTGATCCGCTCCGGACAAACAGCGACCGTCATCGCCCCGCTGCGTCCGCACCGCGCGGCCGAGGCGTTTGAAGCGCTCCGCAAGCAGGCGGACGAATATACGCACAAAACCGGACAGCGCCCGAGCGTCTTTCTCGCGGCAGTCGGCCCTGTGGCGAAGCATAAGGCGAGGGCGGATTTTGCCGCCGAGTTTTTCGCCGTCGGTGGCTTTGCGGTTTTGCGTCCGCAAGCATACGGCACTGCCGCAGAAGCCAAGGAAGCGGCACTCGCCTCCGGAGCGAAAATTACCGTCATCTGCTCCGACGATGCGAGCTATCCCGAGCTGGTGCCGACACTGGCCCAGGCGCTCAAGCAGGAAGCAGCCGACATGACCGTGCTGCTTGCCGGGTTGCCTGACGCCGAGCAGTTGGCCGCGTACAAGGCGGCTGGCGTAGATGACTGCATCCATCTGCGGACGAATTGCTATGAGATGCTGCGAGAACTTCAGGAGCGGACAGGAGTGAGTTCACGATGAACAGACCTGATTTTTCCAAAGTGCCGTATCGGGGCAGCCGGGACATTTCCGACCTGTTTCCAAGCCAGGTGGCATCCGCCGAAGCGAAAAAGCTTTTGGATGAGCAAATTTGGCAGACGCTGGAGCAAATTCCCGTCAAGCCTCTCTATACAAAAGAAGACGTGCAAGGCATGACGCATCTGGGCTACATGCCGGGCCTGCCGCCGTATTTTCGCGGGCCGTATCCGACGATGTACGTGACGCAGCCGTGGACGGTGCGCCAATATGCCGGTTTCTCCACAGCCGAGGAGAGCAACGCCTTTTACCGCCGCAATTTGGCAGCGGGACAAAAAGGGCTGTCGATTGCTTTTGACCTCGCGACGCACCGCGGCTACGATTCCGACCATCCGCGGGTCGTAGGCGATGTCGGAAAGGCCGGGGTAGCGGTAGACTCGATTCTCGACATGAAAATTTTGTTCGACGGGATTCCGCTGGACAAAATGTCGGTTTCGATGACGATGAACGGAGCGGTGCTGCCGATCATGGCGTTCTACATCGTGGCGGCGGAGGAACAGGGCGTCTCGCAGGAACAGTTGACCGGAACGATCCAAAACGACATTTTGAAGGAATACATGGTGCGCAATACGTACATTTATCCGCCGGAAGCGTCGATGAAAATCATTTCCGATATTTTCGCCTACACCTCAAAGCATATGCCGAAATTCAACAGCATCAGTATTTCCGGCTACCATATGCAGGAGGCGGGAGCGACGGCGGACATCGAGCTGGCGTACACGCTGGCAGACGGTCTGGAGTACGTGCGCACAGGACTTGCCGCCGGAATTGACATTGACGCATTCGCACCGCGCCTGTCGTTTTTCTGGGCAATCGGCATGAACTACTTCATGGAAGTCGCGAAAATGCGGGCAGCCCGCCTGATCTGGGCGAACCTCATCAAGCAGTTCAATCCGAAGAACGAAAAGTCGATGGCGCTTCGTACCCACTCGCAGACATCCGGCTGGAGCCTGACGGAGCAAGACCCGTACAACAACGTCGTGCGGACGTGCATCGAAGCGATGGCAGCGGCGCTCGGGCATACCCAGTCCCTGCATACGAACGCACTCGACGAGGCCATCGCGCTGCCGACGGACTTTTCGGCGCGAATCGCGCGCAATACACAGCTTTTCTTGCAGGATGAGACACAGATTACGAAGGTCGTCGATCCATGGGCAGGCTCGTACTACGTCGAATCGCTGACGAAGCAGCTCGTGGAAAGAGCTTGGGCGCACATCGAAGAGATCGAAGCGTTGGGCGGCATGGCCAAGGCAATTGAGACAGGCCTGCCGAAAATGAAGATCGAGGAAGCGGCAGCGAGACGCCAGGCGCACATCGATTCGGCGAAGGAAGCGATTATCGGTGTAAACAAATACCGTCTGGACAAGGAAGACCCGCTGGAAATTCTCGAAGTCGACAATACAGCGGTGCGCGAGGCGCAAATCCGGCGTTTGCAGGAGCTGCGCCAAAACCGCGACGAGGCGAGAGTGCAGGCGGCTCTGGCGGCGATTACGGAGTGCGCGCGCACAGGCGAAGGCAACCTGCTTGCGCTGGCGATTGAAGCGGCGCGGGCACGGGCTTCGCTCGGAGAAATTTCGGATGCCTACGAAAAAGTGGTCGGCCGCCACAAAGCGGTGATTCGCTCGGTCAGCGGCATCTACAGTTCGGAATACGCCGATGCCGAAGAAGTGGCGGCGGTGCGCAAGATGGCGGATGAGTTCGAGCAGTGGGAAGGCCGACGCCCGCGCATCATGATCGCCAAAATGGGCCAGGACGGGCACGACCGGGGCGCCAAAGTGATCGCGACTGCTTTTGCCGACCTCGGCTTTGACGTCGACATCGGGCCGCTGTTCCAGACACCGGAGGAAACCGCCAAGCAAGCGGTGGAAAACGACGTACACGTAATCGGGTTCAGTTCGCTCGCCGCAGGGCACAAGACGCTGCTGCCGCAGCTCGTCGAGGAACTGAAAAAGCTGGGGCGCGAGGACATCGTCGTCGTCGTCGGAGGGGTTATTCCGCCGCAGGACTACGATTTCTTGCGCGAGCATGGCGCTGCCGCCATCTTCGGTCCGGGTACGGTCATTCCGGTAGCGGCGCAGCACGTTTTGCAAGAGGTTGTAAAACGTCTGGAGGCTGCTGGCTCATGAGCGCAGGGGGAGACGGCAAAGCTTCGCTGAACTTTTCCTCCAAAGCTCGCCTCCCGCGCCTTTCCGTCGAGCAGTATGTCCAGGGCGTGCGCGAAAACAACCGGACCGTGCTTGCGCAGGCGATTACGCTTGTCGAAAGCAACTCCGCCGCCCATATGGAGATGGCCCAGGAGGTTATCCGCCAGCTTTTGCCGCACACGGGAAATTCCATTCGCATTGGCGTGTCTGGTGTGCCGGGAGCGGGCAAGAGTACGTTTATCGAGGCATTTGGCACGATGCTGTGCGAAAAAGGCCACCGCGTCGCTGTGCTGGCGGTCGATCCGAGCAGCACGGTGACGGGCGGCAGCATTCTCGGGGACAAGACGCGGATGGAGCTGTTGTCGCGCAATCCGCAGGCGTTCATCCGGCCGTCGGCGACGGGCGGCACGCTGGGCGGCGTCAACCGCAAGACGCGGGAGACGATGCTGATTTGTGAAGCGGCAGGCTACGACGTCATTTTGGTCGAGACAGTCGGCGTCGGGCAAAGCGAGACAACGGTCAGGTCGATGGTCGACTTCTTTTTGCTGCTCGTGCTGACGGGAGCAGGCGACGAACTGCAAGGCATCAAAAAAGGCATCATGGAAATCGCCGATGCGCTGGTGATAAACAAGGCAGACGGGGAAAACCGCACCCGCGCGCTGATCGCCAAGGGCGAATACAACCGGGTCTTGCACTATTTGCAGCCTGCGACATCCGGCTGGGAGACGAAGGCTTACATGTGCTCGGCGCTTACTGGCGAAGGCATTGCCGATATTTGGGACGTCATCGGACAGTTTCGCGAGAAGACAATGAAAACAGGCAGCTTCGCGGCCAGGCGCAAGGCGCAGCTGCGCGACTGGATGCACAGCATGGTGCAGGACTATTTGCGCACCACCTTTTTCGGCAATCCGCAGGTCGCGCAAATGCTTCCGGCGATTGAGCAGTCTGTCGCCAGCGGGGAGCTGTCACCGACGAGCGCAGTTCAGCAGCTGGTAGCGATCTACGAAAAAGCGATCATGAAATAGAGGAACAGGAAGAAGGTCGGACGATGAGCGATATGTACGAAAAAATCGACGAATTGATGGAACGAAAATTTAAAATCCAGCTGGGCGGCGGCGATGCGCGCATTGATGCCCAGCACAACCGCGGCAAGCTGACCGCCCGCGAGCGGATCGAGCTGCTGCTCGACCCGGACACGTTCGTGGAGCTGAATCCGTTTGTCGAGCACCGGGCCACGCACTTTGGGCTGGACCAGATGGAAGCGCCCGGCGAAGGCGTCGTGACGGGCTACGGGAAAATCAACGGACGCCCTGTCTACTTGTTCGCGCAAGATTTTACCGTGTTTGGCGGCGCGCTCGGTGAAATGCACGCAATGAAAATCGCCAAGGTGATGGATTTGGCGGCGAAAAACGGCGCTCCGTTCATCGGGCTGAACGACTCCGGCGGCGCGCGCATCCAGGAAGGCGTCAGCTCGCTTGACGGCTACGGTACGATTTTTTACCGCAATGCGATCTACTCCGGCGTCATCCCGCAAATTTCGGTCATTCTCGGCCCTTGCGCTGGCGGCGCCGTCTACTCTCCGGCCATTACCGACTTCGTGTTCATGGTGGAAAAGACGAGCCAGATGTTCATCACTGGCCCGAAAGTGATCGAAACGGTAACAGGCGAGAAAATTTCCGCCGAAGATTTGGGCGGAGCACGTGTGCATTCTACTGTCAGCGGCAACGCCCACTTCACGGCCGAGTCCGAGCAGGAGGTACTCGAAAGCGTGCGCAGGCTGCTCAGTTTCCTGCCGCAAAACAACCGCGATCGCGCCCCTGTAGTGGAAGGAGAAGCCGGCAAGGATTGGCAGGAAGAACTGATTGATCTGGTACCTGCCGAGAGCACCAAAGTGTACGATGTGCGCAAGGTGATCGAAAAAATCGTCGACTTTGGCGATTTCATGGAGGTGCAGCCAAACTTCGCGCGCAACATCGTCATCGGACTGGCCCGCATCGACGGCCACAGCGTCGGGATTATCGCCAACCAGCCGAAGGTGATGGCAGGAGGACTCGACATTCATTCCTCCGACAAGCTGGCGCGGTTCATCCGCTTCTGCGATTGCTTCAACATCCCGCTTTTGACCTTCGAGGACGTATCCGGCTTTTTCCCAGGGGTCAACCAGGAGCACGGGGGTATCATTCGCCACGGCGCGAAAATTTTGTACGCCTATTCGGAAGCGACTGTGCCGAAGATCACCGTCATTTTGCGCAAGGCGTACGGCGGCGCTTACGTGGCGCTCAACTCCAAGTCGATTGGCGCGGACATCGTCTACGCCTGGCCGAATGCGGAAATCGCCGTGATGGGACCGGAAGGCGCAGCCAATGTCATTTTTGCCAAGGAGATCGAGAGCAGCGAAAACCCGGCGGCGACGCGTGCGGAAAAAATCGCGCTATACCGCGAGAAGTTCGCCAATCCGTACGTCGCAGCCAGCCTGGGCATGGTCGACGATGTGATCGACCCGCGCGAGACGCGCCTGAAGGTCGCTCAAGCGTTGGAGATGCTTCGAAACAAGCAGGAAGACCGTCCATATAAAAAGCATGGGAACATCCCATTGTAAGAGGGGAGCGTCTTGGAATGAAGCTGCATGAACTGCGTGAATTTATCAAGCTGGTGAACCAGTCCTCCATTGAGGAACTGGAATGGCAAAAGGGCAAAACCCGGATCGTCATCAAAAAAAGCGAGCCTGTCGCAATAGCGGCAGGCGTGCTCCCTGAGCAAGCAAGCGAAGTCGAGCAAGGCTTTCAGGAAGCAGCGGCGACGGTTGCGGCAGAGCCGGTCGAAGCCGTCGCCGAGGAAAAAGCGCCAGAGGAAGGGACACAGCTTGTCCTGTCCACGGCTGTCGGCATCTTTTCCGCAGAAGTAACCGTCGGCCAGGCGATCAAGGCACAGGAGGTAGTCGGACGCTGCACCGTGGACGCGCTGCAACTGTCGTCTGACATTGTGTCGCCTGTGGCCGGGATCGTAACAGAAGTGCTTGTACCAGACGGTCAACTCGTCGATTACGGCAGAGCGTTGCTGGTCGTCAAACCACAGTAAGAAGGAGCGTTCCTATGTTCACGAAAGTATTGATTGCCAATCGCGGCGAGATCGCCGTGCGCATTATCCGGGCGTGCCAGGAGCTGGGAATCGCCACAGTCGCTGTCTACTCGGAAGCAGACCGCGAAGCGCTGCACGTCGAACTGGCTGACGAAGCGTATTGTATCGGCCCGAAGGAGTCCAAGGACAGCTACCTGAACATGGCCCGGATCATGACGGTTGCCTTGCTCACAGGCGTGGATGCGATTCATCCCGGCTACGGCTTTTTGGCGGAGAACGCTTCGTTTGCCCAACTGTGCCAGGATTGCTCCATTACGTTCATCGGCCCTGATCCGGAATCGATCACAAAAATGGGAGACAAGGCGGTCGCCAAAGCGACGATGAGCGCGGCGAATGTGCCGCTCGTCCCAGGCACGGACGGGCTGATCGACGACATCGACGAAGCGCTGCAGGTGGCCGAGAAAATCGGCTATCCCGTCATCGTCAAGGCGACAGCGGGCGGAGGCGGCAGAGGCATGCGCGTCGCCTATGACGCCGAAGAGCTGGAAAAAGCGATTCGCCAGGCGCAAAAAGAGGCGGAAACAGCTTTTGGCAACGCGGGCGTGTATCTGGAAAAATACGTCGAGGAACCGCGCCATGTGGAAATTCAGGTAATGGGCGACAAGCACGGCAACGTCGTCCACCTGGGCGAGCGGGACTGCTCGATCCAGCGTCGCCATCAGAAGCTGGTGGAGGAAGCGCCATCTCCTGCACTCGATCCGGAGCTGCGCGAGCGGATGGGACAAGCGGCTGTCGCGGCCGCAAAGGCGGTTTCGTACCATGGAGCGGGCACCGTCGAGTTTTTGCTCGATCGGCATGGACAGTTTTACTTCATGGAAATGAACACGCGCATCCAGGTCGAGCATCCGGTTACGGAAATGATTACGGGCATCGACCTTATCAAAGAGCAAATTTCGGTCGCGGCAGGCAATCGGCTGTCTTTTTCCCAGGAAGACGTCAAAATCAACGGCTGGGCAATCGAATGCCGGATCAATGCGGAAAATCCTGTGAAAAACTTCATGCCATCCCCCGGGAAGGTTCGCAACTACCTGCCGCCAGGAGGCTACGGCGTGCGCGTAGACAGCGCTGTATATCCGGGCTACGAGATTTCGCCGTTTTACGATTCCATGGTCGCGAAGCTGATTGCGTGGGGCACAACGCGCGAAGAAGCGATTGCTCGCATGAAGCGGGCGCTTGCCGAATTCGTGATCGAAGGCGTGCACACGACGATTCCGTTCCACGAAAAACTGTTGGAGCATCCTGATTTTGTCTCGGGTCATTTTGCGACCAACTTCCTGGAGAAAAATCCGCTGGAGCTGAAGGAAAACGAAGCCGCAAGCAGCAACAAATGACGAAAAGCACCCGGTCCGGCTCGTCAGGCGAGCAAGAGGCAGTCGCTCTTGCGCGCAGACTGGCAGCACCGGGACATTTGCTGTGGAGCGTGCCGGATCGTTGATCGAAACCATACGGCGTGGTAAAATAAGTGTACTTTGATGAACTGGAGTTGAAGCCGATGAAGTAAGCTTTCTTGCACGAGAAGGAAAACAATTGCGTTTTTTCGCATGCTTATTTCCTTGTATGCAAGAAAGTTACTGCATCTGTTCACTCAAGCGATATAGCCGAATCCGGCTCCTGGATGGAGTAGGTTTTGTTATGCGTATTTGAGCTGCAAGAGAGTAACTTTCTTGCAGCTCTTCTATTTTTATCCAGGGGGGATGATGGAATGTCGACCATCAAAGTGACGAATCTGACTTTTGCCTACGACGGCAGTTTCGATAACATATTTGAAAACGTGAGCTTCCAGATCGATACCGATTGGAAGCTGGGCTTTACCGGAAGGAACGGCAGAGGGAAGACGACATTTCTGAACCTGCTGCTCGGGCGCTATGAATACAGCGGCACGATCTCGGCGCAGGTGCAGTTCGAATATTTTCCGTATCCAATCGAAAACAAGGAGCGGATCACCGCAGAGATCATCCAGGAAATGATTCCCGATTATCTGCATTGGGAGCTTTTGCGCGAGTTTTCCTATTTGCAGATGGACGAGGAAGTGTTGGAACGGCCGTTTGCGACGTTGTCCAACGGCGAGCAGACGAAGGTGCTGCTTGCGGCGTTGTTTTTGAAGGAAAACAGCTTTTTGCTGATCGATGAGCCGACGAACCATCTGGACATGGCTGGCAGAAAGCTCGTGAGCGACTATCTCCAGACGAAAAGCGGCTTTATTCTCGTCTCCCACGACAGAGCTTTTCTCGACAACTGCGTCGACCACATTCTGTCCATCAACAAGACGAACATCGAGATTCAAAAAGGCAATTTTTCAACGTGGTGGGAAAACAAGGAGCGGCAGGACAACTACGAGCTGGCCGAAAACGAGCGGCTGAAAAAGGACATCAAACGGCTGTCCGAAGCCGCCAAACGCACCAGCAACTGGTCGCATGCGGTGGAAAAAACGAAAAACGGCACGCGAAATTCCGGCTCCAAAGTCGACAAAGGGTACATCGGCCACAAGGCAGCGAAAATGATGAAGCGCGCCAAATCACTGGAGCAGCGGCAGCATGCAGCTATCGAGGAAAAGTCCAGGCTGCTGAAAAACGTGGAGCAGAGCGATACGTTAAAAATTGCGCCGCTGGCGTACCATAAAGATCGCCTGGTCGAGCTGGTGGACGTCGGGATTTTTTACGGTGACAAGCAGGTAACAAGCGGTATCCGTTTTTCGATTTCCCAAGGGGAGCGAATCGCGCTGGCAGGGAAAAACGGCTCGGGCAAGTCGAGTATCCTCAAGCTGATCTGCGGCGAGGACGTGAGCTATACGGGAACGTTCCGCAAAGGAAGCCAACTGAAAATTTCCTACGTCTCCCAGGATACGTCGCACTTGCAGGGCAATTTGACCGACTTCGCCAGAAGCAACGGGCTGGACGAAAGCTTGTTCAAGGCGATACTGCGCAAGCTTGATTTTTCCCGCGTGCAATTTGAAAAAGATATGGCTGCGTTCAGCGGGGGACAGAAGAAAAAGGTGCTGATCGCCAAAAGCTTGTGCGAACGGGCGCATCTGTACGTATGGGATGAGCCGCTGAACTTTATCGACGTCATTTCGCGCATGCAGATCGAGGAACTGCTTTTGCAGCATGCACCGACGATTTTGTTTGTCGAGCATGACAGCGAGTTTTGCAAAAATATCGCGACGAAGGTTATCGAGCTGTAAGCAGGAAGCTGGTTACGGCAGCTCGCATCACGATGGCATTGGCTGTTCGATTGCACTCGTGAGGTCGCTTCGGTCATGGATGCTGGCTGGGACGAAAGCCAGAGCAATGCAACCGTCTGCGCAGAACACGCAAGCGCCAGGGAGCCGCCGTCTGTTCTTGTCCTGTTTTTCTCCGTCCGTTCATACGGTGTAAAGAGGGACTCATAGGCAGAGGTGATTTCATGAGCGCCGTTTCCCAGATTTTTGTGTTTGTCATCATCGCCTACGTCTGGTTTGCCTGGCTGGTTTGGCGCAGGAGAGGGCATATACAGCAAATGCACGGGATGGTAAGCGCCATGGCGGTCGGGATGCTGATCGGGCTGATCGCGGGCATGCTGTTTGGACTTGCCTTTCAGGGGAGTCTGTCCCGTTCCACATTGTGGGGGATGTCGGCTGGTGCAGTGGCAGGCTTTTTCGTGGGCTTGCCTTTATCGGCGCTGACCGTGATCGAAGGCACGTTGTCCGGGCTGATGGCAGGCATGATGGGGGCCATGCTTGGGGAAATGATAACGTTGGAGCAGGCGGAACCGCTTTTGTTTTTTCTGGTGATGCTGTACACGGCGTGTCTTTTGTTGATGGAGCGGTGGCAACTGCTTGAACAGAAGAAGGCGGAACCGTCCGCAACGTTGCTTGTGCTGCGGCATCCCGTCGTCGGGGCTTTGCTGCTGCTCGCTGTGTTTGTCTGGTTTCAGGCGATGAGCTTTGCGCCGTCCGAGTCAGACGAGCGGTCTGCCGAACCGATGCACCATGAACAACGACAAAAGTGAGAGAAAGGGAAAAACAGGGGGAAGGCATGGCGTTAAGCAAAAAAGGCACGAGGAAAATGACCGTAGGGCAAACCGATTATCGCTGGGTGGTCAGCCCCGCTGCGGACGGGATGATTGTCGCCACGATTCAGCATGCGGAAGGAACGGGACAGTTGATTCGCGTCTATGCCAAGGCAGACGTGCATGACGCGAGATTGGCAGGTGCAGACGGCTTCCTGCCAACGCGCGAACGCCGGGCCATCAAGCCATCTGATGTGGAGGCGATCATCACGGAAGCGGTGGCGCAAGGCTGGGAGCCGGAAGCAAAAGGCGCACCGCTCGTCTTCGACTGGAAGGGCAGTACGCTTGTCAGGCGAGGCAGGTAGCGGGTGGCGAACATTCTTTTCAGGCTCCAAAACAAAAGGGCAGTGGTCGGCCAGGAGTAGTGTGCCGTATGCCGCATGCATGCGATGCAGCACGCTCCAGGCAGGCCACTGCCTTTTTTGTCGGTGAAAATGTTACAGCATGCCTGTTTCGCAAAGGAAAGGCTTGTCTATACGGGGGAATCACACAGTCTGGCAACAATGTCTTCCCATTTGCAGTTGCGTTTGTTTACCATAATAATATTCTGTTAACAATCTAATATTCCCCGCCCTTGCCACCGCGCAGATTTGCAGTTCGATCTGGTTTAGGGTCTGGAATTTTTTAGGTCCTCTCATCTGTCGCTAAACAGCTATCCACCGTCTTGAGAAATTTGCTGACGACCTGAAAAAAGCCGTCCGGGTCCGCAGAATGAATATCGTGTCCGCACTCGGCAAATACGGCAAGCTCAGTGTTTGGTCTGCGCGCGGCCATTAGCCGGGCATGTGCTTCGTCCATGACGAAGCTGTGCTTGCCGTGAATCAGCAGCACGGGACAAGTCGAGGACAGCCAGTCTTCCCACCACGCTCCGTTGCAGTGCTCTTGCGAGATGCGCATTCCCGGGCAATCCGAACGAAAGCCAAAGCCGCGTTCATCCTCAAACACACTTTCCGCAAAGTAGTCCACGGCGCGCACACCGACCTGCCTCAATGCTTCTTTCAATTGGGCAAGCGAAGCGGAGCGTTCGGGGAGCCGTTCGGCAAAAGACAAGTCTGCCTGGATTTCGGCGCCGATGTCTTCGATGATGGCAGCCCGCACGTATTGCGGATAGCGGGCGGCAAACTGGTAAGCATTGAGCCCGCCCAAAGAATGACCGAGGATGACGACCGGCTGTCCGCCAAGCTCGGACTGGACAAAAGCCAGGATGTCTTGCAGATAGGCTGCTCGCGAGTAATCTTTTTCCGGCGAATGATCGCTCCAGCCGTGGCCGCGCTGGTCCAGGGCGAGCACACGCCAGCCTGTGAGCTGTCCGGCAAAGGTGCTGAAGACTCGCGCATCGTTCATATGCCCGTGCAGCAGCAACAGTACGTTTTCGCTGTCGCCGCCATAGTCGAGATACGAGAGGCGCATCTCGCCGGAGCGGAAAAATTTTCGCGTTGGGGTTTGTGGCTGTTGTTCATGGGACATGTTCATTCCTCCTCACTGGACTTTACCTTGATGGTAGCAGATAATAGTGACAAAACATGTCATGGTTAGAAGGAATGAGACAAATGTCCAAATCACAACGCCTGCTCGAACTGCTGATGGCTGTCAATCGCAAGCGTTCGTTTACCGTCGGAGAGCTGGCTCGTGAGTTTGGCGTCTCGCAGCGGACGATGCTGCGCGATTTGCAGGAACTGAGCGAGTGGGGAGTGCCGCTCTACTCCGAGGTAGGGCCTCATGGCGGCTACCGCGTGCTGAAGGAGCGCATCCTCCCGCCGATTGCTTTTTCCGAAGAAGAAGCGGTTGCCATCTTTTTTGCGATTCATGCGCTGCGCCATTATTCTTCGCTGCCCTTTGCGGCAGAAGCGGCTTCGGCCGTGAGCAAATTTTACGCCTGCATGCCGCCGGACGTGCGCGAGCGGATCGACCAGATGAGGAACCGGGTAGATTTTGTCACGCCGAAAAGGCAGGCGGAATCGCCGTATTTGTCCATCCTGCTCGAAGCAGCCGTTGAGCAGAAGGTGCTGGTCATCGAGTACGAATCACGAGAAAGGCGCTCCAGCCGCCACATTCAGCCGATCGGCATTTATACGCGCAACGGGCTGTGGTACTGCCCGGCCTATTGCTGGCAAAACGAAGATTATCGTGTATTCCGTTGCGACCGGATTCATGCTGCGGCGTTTGCCGGGGCGGAGTGGGAGCCGCTCGATTTGCGGGATGTTCATCTGGCCAATCGTAAGTCGCAGCGCGTGATCGCAGAGCAGGAGGGAAGCCCTGTATACGCAGAGCTGACAAGGGCAGGGGTGCAGATGTGCGAAGTGGAGGCGTGGGCCGCTTCTCTCCTGCATACAAGGCCGGATGGGACGGGCTGGCTTGCAGGCAGCATCGCGGAGGGAGACCTCGATTATTTTGCCAAATACTTCATAGGGTTGGGGCTGGAAGTGACAGTGCTGTGCTCACCAGAGCTTTTGGCGAGCATGAAAAGGTATTTGGCGGAGTTGACAGGCAAATACGGCGAAAAAGCAGAAGGAGGGACAGACTTGACGAATCGGAAGCAAAACGAAACGGCTACTGATTTTCCCAAGCTGGCAAAGCCGGCGCTGCGGGCGCTTGCCCAGGCCGGGTATGAGCGGCTGGAACAGCTCACGGCTGTCAGTGAGACGGAGCTTCTCAAGCTACACGGCATGGGGCCGAAAGCGGTGGAGCAGCTCCGGGATGCTTTGGCGGCGAAAGGGCTGTCTTTTGCGCGCGGGACGGACTCCCAATAGCGCGGTCTGCTGCATTGGTTTTGGTACCAGCGATTGCGGCGCAGCCCAGTTGTTTTCGTGCAGGGCAGTCCCGGAAAAATAAACCGTATGGGTTTTTCTACAGTCCGGCATAAGCAGCGAGAGCGAGCTACGAGGACGTCTTCGCCTTGCCGCGGGTCTGCCATCTGCGGTAGAGCAGGATGGCGATGCCGAGAAAGCCTGCATAAGCCAGGAGCGTGAGCAGGGAACGCTGGGCATTGTGGAACAGTTGATCGCCCAAAAGGGCAAACACCAGCATGGTCGGGATTTTTCCGATTGCGGTCGCGAGCGCGAAAGTCGGGAAGCGAACCGCGCTGATCGCCGCGTAAATGTTGATGACGGGCGAAGGGATGAACGGGATGAGGCGGGCGAACAGGACAGCCACGAAGGCGTTTTGCTCGAAGGCACGGGTCAACAGCGCCAGGCGCGGGTATTTTGCCAGGTAATGGCGTCCGGTTTGTTGATACCCGTAGCGCACAAACAGGAAAAACAGCCACGCGGAGCCGACAGAGCCTGTCCAGTTGATGAAGGCACCCCAAATCGGCCCGAACTTCGCGCCCATCATTCCGGCGAACAAGCCGAACGGAATGACCGGAAACAAACCAAGAAAAACAGACGCCAAAAACATCAGCGGCAGAAGCTGAATGGAATCGCTTTCAATCCAGTCCAAAAACATCTCTTTTTGCCAAAAACCGATCAAAAAGACGAAGGCATAGCCGAACAACAGAACCCATTTTTTCATGCGGACGCGCTCATCCTCTCTGACAATCCCTGCAACGCTTCATTTTATCGTACGAGCATAGCGCGATCAACCATATGATAGCCACTAGCCCGGATTTTACGCGCTTTGTCCGTTTCTTGACGCAAGCGGCGGCGGAGCGCTTCCGGTGTTGTCCCGCCAAAAATGGGCGTTTGCAGCCGGAACGAATACCTATCGCTGCTTCATACATGTAGAGTAGCTACATGCAGTGGCGGAGGTGAAGATCAGATGGATGATTTTAAAAAAGAGCTCAGAAAGCTGAAGACTTCGGAGTTCAAGGCGGAGAAAGTGACTCCTTGGCATAAAGAACAAGAACAGGAAGCGATGCTGGTTCGCAGCCGATGTGGCCGTTGCGGCCGCTGTGCCCGATGCGCACGATGCAGTTGTTCGTGCAGTTGCTTTTGCAGTTGTATTGGCACCTGCTTCTTTCCGTGCTTTTTCCCTTGCACGTCGTGCGCCCGTTGCTTCTAGCCGTTCACAACAAAAGCTCCCGTCAGGCTGTGACCTGGCAGGAGCTTTTCGGCTTTTTCCCGCGGGCATTTCGGACAAATCGTTCGACATAAAATGACCGTGACACCCTCATAGTGCGAAGTGGCGACTACAGCCAAGCAAGGAGGAGGAGCATGGTCAAACTGAATCCATCGATGCGTCTGGCAGTGAACCGGGATACGTTTTTTTTGCCGAGTCCCGACGGCAGCGTGTACTTTCGCAATAACGTCGGGACGTTTCGCATGGAAGGAGAAATGATCGATCAATGGGTCCAGAAGCTGTTGCCGATCTTCAACGGGGAATATACGCTGGCTGAGATCACCGCTGACTTGCCGGAGGAATACCAGACCCAGATTTATCGAATCGCCAACAGTCTGCTGCAAAACGGATTTGCCCGCGACGTCAGCGCGCGCAAGCCTCACCAGTTGTCGGCTGAAGTTGTGGAGCAATTTTCCGCGCAGATCGGCTTGGTCGAGCATCTGGCAGGCTCAGGCGGTTATGCCTTTCAGCTGTATCGGCAGCAAAAACCGCTCGCCGTAGGGGCAGGCCCTTTTTTACTGGCCTTGATTCACGCGTTGTGGGAGTCGGGCTGCCCGCATGTTCATTACGTGCTGACCAATCCTGCGAACGTGAATCGCAGCCGTCTGGCAGAGCTGTACGAACATGCCAGGAAAAAGGATGCGGAGGCAACACTGACGGAAATCTCGCGGAAGCAGCAGGGAAAAGCGGGCTGGGAGCAGGTGCTTGCACCGTTTTCGGCGGTATTGTACGTCGCGGATCAGTTGGAGCAAAGCGAGCTGCAGCTCGTGCATTCCCTCTGCCGGGAGATGGGAAAAACGTTCGTTCCCGCCTTTGGGCTGCTGCAAAAGGGATTCGCTGGCCCGCTGGTTCACCCGGGCTCGCAAGTGTGTCTGGAGTCGGCTCTGCGCCGCTTGCACCGCGTTTCCTTGAACGAAGACCCGCGTGACCATCCGTTTACGGCTACAACTGCCGCCCTGCTGGCAAATGTCGCTGTCTTTGAATGGTTCAAGCATGTGACCGGAATAGCAGAAACGGAGCCGGACAGCAAGCTGTTCATGCTCGATCTGGAGACGCTTTCGGGAAGCTGGCAAATGACGATGGCGCATCCGCTCGTTACAGGAAGTCTGCCTCCCGTCGCAGTAGAGGAACAGGAGTTGCTTGCGGAAGCCGTGCCGCCAAGGAAGGATCTGTTTGCTTCCTTTCAGGCGTGGACTTCACCTGACATCGGCATTTTCCACATCTGGGACGAAGGGGAGCTGGTGCAGTTGCCGCTTGCAGAGTGTCAGGTGCAGGCAGTCGATCCTGTAGCTGACGGGCCAGCGGAGCTGCTGCCTGCCTGCATATGTCCGGGGTATACCCATGAAGAAGCGCGTAGGGAAGCGGGCTTGCTGGGGGCGGAAATGTACGTGTCCCGCCTTGTCAGCGCGGGTGGCATCCGGACGGCTCATGCCCATCTGTTTGGCGGCGAGCCTGACCGGACACAGGAGAACGCCTGGGGCATAGGCGCAGGTGAGTCGAAAGCGGAGGCGCTGTGCCGCGCGTTGCATCATTACCTGCAAGCCAGGCTGGCTGAACAGGTGCAGTTGCAGCCGCCTGTGGTAACTTGCGTGAAGCTGCCAGAGCTGCAAGATGAGCCGAGTCGTTTTTACTTGCGCGCGCTGGCCATCGGGAAAGCGCAGCCTCGCATCGCCCAAGGTGCGGATGTTTGCGGTTTCCCAGTGTATTGGGTAGGGATTGGCCCAGACTGGTTTGGCAGTGTCGGTTTGCATGAAGCGGCGGCACTGCGAAAAGCGCTGCAAGTGGCGCTGCAAAAACAGCAGGGCATACCGGATGAGCAGCTCGCTCCCATCGTCAGGGTATCGGCCGTTTTGCTGGATCAGCCCGACCATCCCAAAGAAGTGCAGATTCGCCCTTGCCCGGAAAGCGAGATAGAGCTTTGGCGGCAGGCCCGTGACGTGCTCGCCCTTAATCGACTTGTTCCAGTGTTGCTGGATGCCGCTGTAGAGCCATTTTTACAGGAAGATTTGGGGGGAGTTATCGCTCTGTCGCTGCGAGAGGAGGAAGCGCATGGGTAAGGAGATTCTGATCGTGGGCGAAGGGCTGTTGGCTGATCTGGTTTACTCGCAGTTGCATGCGGATTTTCGCCTGACGAGACAGCGGACGGTCGAACGTGTAACTGCACGTGCCGACATGGCGCTAGTGCTGCAAGACGGTTGGCGGCCCCATGAGCATCTGGAAGCGGAAAAGTGGTTTCAGGCATCCGGCATCCCGTGGCTTCGGGCGTTTGTCTCCTTCGGCGAAGCAGTGGTTGGGCCGTACGTGCAGCCGGGGGTTCCGGGCTGCTCACAATGTGCGGACATGCGGCGGCTCATGGCGGGCCGTGATCGCAAGGAAATGTGGGAGCATCAGTTCCAGCTTACAGAAGAGGGAGGGGTGGCGACAGATGCCTGGGCTTCGCGCTCGGGACTTTTGCAGGTGAGCCATTATGTGGCGGCAGAAGTCCAGCGGGTCGCGGCGGGAAAACAAGCCCGGCTGCGCGACCATCTCCAGTTGATTGACTTGCAAACGCTGGCGAGTTCCCGCCACTTTTTTCTCGCCGATCCGCACTGCGGCGTTTGCGGGCAGTTGGCCGAGGACACGCCAGAGGGAGCGACTTTTGCCTGGAAACCGAATCCAAAGCGAAATCCGCACAGCTATCGTGTAAAGTCAATGGATGATTTGCAGCCTGCGCTGCGCACGGAATATGTGGATGCGAGGACAGGCTTTTTGAACGGAAAAATGCGCGATCTCGTCTCGGTTTACTCGGATGTGAGCGTCAATCTTCCGCTGTTTCCCCACGACGAAGCGACGGCAGGGAGGTCGAATTCCTACGCCGACAGCGAGTGGACGGCCATTCTGGAAGGGCTGGAGCGCTATTGCGGCTTGACGCCGCGCGGCAAAAAAACGGTTGTGTACGACTGCTACGCGAATCTGGCGGAAGACGCGCTCGATCCTCTGACGTGCGGCGTTCATTCCAGGGAGCAGTACGCTTTGCCCGACTTTCCTTTTCAACCGTTTGACGCGAAGCGACCGATGAACTGGGTATGGGGCTATTCCTGCATGCAGGAGCGACCGATCCTCGTGCCCGAGCGGATGGCTTACTACAGTCTGGGCTTTGGAGACGGGTTCGTCTTTGAGACGTCCAATGGCTGTGCGGTTGGAGGCAGTCTGGAGGAAGCGATTTTTTACGGCATGCTGGAAGTGGTGGAGCGGGATGCCTTTTTGCTCACCTGGTACGCCCAACTGCCGCTGCCAAGGCTCGATCCGGCATCGTCCGGCGACCGCGAGCTGGACTTGATGATCGCGCGTCTTGAGTCCGTCACCGACTACGAACTGCACATGTTTAATGCGACGATGGAAAACGGCATCCCGAGCGTCTGGATGATTGCGAAAAAACGCAAAAAGACAGGGCTGAATCTCGTCTGCGCTGGCGGGGCCCATCCCGACCCGGTACGGGCTGTCAAAAGCGGACTGCACGAAATCGCAGCGATGCTGCACAACCTGCATGACAAGTTCGAAGCCAATCGCGATCACTATTTGCGCATGTACCACGACGCCTCGCTCGTGAAAAAAATGGACGATCACGCTATGCTCTACGGCTTGCCGGAAGCAGAAGACAGGCTTGGCTTTTTGCTCGAAAACAACGGGCGAAAGCAGTCTTTTGCCGAGGCGTTTGGGGAGCCGGGCAGACATGCGGATTTGACCGACGACCTGAAGGAGCTGCTGGACGCATTCCGCCGCTTGCAGCTTGACGTGATTGTCGTCGATCAGACGACGCCAGAGGTTAGTCGCCTTGGGCTGTCCTGCGTGCGGGTGCTGATTCCGGGAATGCTCCCGATGACGTTTGGTCACCATCTGACCCGCCTGACCAATCTGGAGCGCGTTCTGCACGTCCCGGTCAAGCTCGGCTACGCCAAACAGCCGCTCACTTATACGCAGCTGAATCCGCATCCGCATCCGTTTCCGTAAAAACCGCGCCCCAAAGGGGGGAGAGCCATGAGTCTTGAACGTTTCCTGCACGACCTGCATTTTGCCACCGAGAAAGTCAGGCAGCCTGATCTGGAAGTGGACTGGGACGATGCTCCGCTGCCATTCAAACTGTACAGCGGCTTGCCGACAGTTTTGCTGCCTGCGGATGTGACACTGTCGCTGACAGGCGAAAAATTGATAGGCGAGCCGTCGCTTGCCCAGCTTGGCAGCCTGCTCTACTATGCGTACGGTCTGACAAAAGTCACCCAGGCGGTATTTCCGCAAAGCATCTCGGAGGATGCGCTGTTTCCCGTCCAGTCTTGCCGCAGGCCGGTCCCGTCCGGTGGCGCGCTGTATCCGAACGAACTCTATCTGTACGCGAAGCTTTCGTACATGGCGCAGGGCATCTATCATTACGATGTAGCGCATCATCGGCTGGTGCTGCTCCGCGAGGGCGACTTCGATGAATACGTGAGTCAGGCGCTCGGGCAGCGCTTGGCGATTCAACATTGCTTTGGCGTGCTGTTCGTCTCTACCTATTTTTGGAAAAATGCATTCAAATACGATCTGTTTTCATACCGCCTGCAAGGGCTCGATACGGGCGTGCTGCTCGGGCAATGGCTGACGTTGGCTGCTGGCTGCGGCATCGAGACAGGCGTGCACTATCTGTTTTTGGATCGCGCTGTCAACCATCTGCTCGGCTTGTCGGGGAACGAGGAAAGCGTGTATGCGATCATGCCGCTTGCGACGAAAACACAGAGAGCGTGGCAGATGTCCGACGTGCCGGGGGAAGGCCCTGCGTCCACACAGGAGACGACGGCCGAACAGTTGATCCGCCAGCTTGCACCTGTCACGCATCGGTATCAAATCGGTTCGCGAAGGCAAAAAGACTATCCGCTGCTGCGCGAGATGAATGAAGCGGCGATGTACGAGTCGACCGCCATGTTCGGAGAGCCGGCAGCAGCCGTCGAGGCACGAGACGCGGAAAGGGGGAGCGAGCGGCATGCTTTGCCGGAAGCGCCGCCGCAGCAGGTTGATCTCGCGGAGTTTTGCCGCCGTCGCACTTCGCCGGAGCTTGATTTTGTCTGGCGAAAAATGACGCGAGAGCAGCTTGCGGCTCTGTTGCAGGAGGCGTTTGGCGCTTTTCGCTACCGCCATGACTTAGGCGATACAGACAATGCGTTGCCCGCCCTGTACGTCTGTATCCATCAGGTGGATGGCATCGCGGATGGGGCGTACCGCTACGAACCGGACAGCCACAGCCTGGTGGCGAGACGGTACGGGGAGCAACGGACAAAGCTGCAGGCGGGCATGTTGCTCGACAATGTCAACCTGTTTCAAGTGCCGCTCTGTTTCCACGTAGTAGGGGAGAAAAACCATTTGCTGGACAAATGGGGATACAGAGGTTATCGGATTCAACAAATGCAGGCAGGGATCGCCGTACACCGCTTGCTGCTGGGGGCGTTTTCCTGCGGTCTGGGGGGACACCCGCTGCTCGGATACGATGTGGCGACAACTGACGAGATATACGGACTGACAGACGAACAGAAGACGTGCCTGATCCAGTTGCCGATAGGCTCGTACAGACCGCGAGTCCGTCTGGAGGGCAGTTTGCATGGATAATAAAAGAGAAGGCTGGTGTGCGCGAACGGCACAGACAGCCTTCTCTTGGTATGGGATTTTCTTTTGGCGTGTGGATGAACGACGCTACCCTTGTTGCTTTTCCGCGCTTGCAGCAGGCGAAGCCGCTTTGGCTGCTTTTGCCTGAAACATCCGCTCCAGTGGAAGCACTTTGCTGAGCAGGTTGTGAATGTGCTTCGATTCCTTCGTCAGGATTGGACCGAGAATGGCCAGAATCAGCACGTAGAGGGCGGTGAATGGCTGCAAAATTTCCAACAGTCCGCCTGCTTTCCCCATATTCGCAATCAGGATGGAAAACTCACCGCGAGCCGTAATCGTCAGACCGATGTTCGAGGAACCGCGTGCCGACAAGCCAGCACTGCGTCCGGCGAGCAGTCCGGCGGTGTAGTTTCCGATCAAGGTGACGGCGACAGCGGCCAGCGACAGCCAGACAGCACCGCCGAGCTGCGTCGGGTCAATCGACAAGCCGAAGCTGAAAAAGAACATGGCGCCAAAAAAGTCGCGGAACGGCAAGATCATGTGCTCAATTCTCTTCATATGGACCGTTTCTGCAAGGACCAGACCGACGAGCAAGGCGCCAATCGCCTCGGCTACGTGGATGGTTTCCGAAAAGCCCGCAACGAGGAACAGGCCTGCAAAGACCGTCAACATGAAAAGTTCATTGGATTTGATATTGAGCGCACGATTGAGGAATGGCACGAGCTTGCGCCCTACGATGATGAACAAAAGCATGTAGCCGAGTGCGATCAAGGCTGAGGTGAGCACACCGACGAAAGAGGTGGCTCCACTGAGCACAAGACCGGAGATGATGGACAAATAGACAGCGAGGAACAGGTCGTCGAACATAATCATGCCGAGAATCATTTCTGTTTCCGGATTGGCTGTCCGTTTGAGATCCACCAGCACTTTTGCCACAATGGCGGTGGAGGAAATGGTCGTAATGCCGGCGATTGTGAGAATTTCCTTGAAAGGAACTCCGGCAAAGTACCCGAAAAGCAAGCCGAGCGTAAAGTTGATGGCGATATAGATCGTGCCGCCGATTGCGATTGAGCGTCCCGCTTTAATCAGACGGCCAACCGAAAATTCAAGCCCGACGTAAAACAAGAGGAACAGCACACCCATCCGCCCCATGAAGTCAATGAGCGGTTCACTTTCAATAAACCGAAAATCGATCAAACCGATTGAGGCGGCGTGCGGCCCTACGGCCATGCCGATGAGGATGTAAAACGGAACGATGGAAAAGCGGAGTTTTTGCGAAATGTACCCTGCGACGGCAATCAAGCCGATCGCCAGACCAATCTCAAAGACGATGTGTTCCAAATCAAGCCCCCCCTGATACGAGTGTAGATTTTAACACTTTCACCTGCCCTCTCTCACCTGCGACAACCAGCGTCACGCCTGCTGTCAGCACGCACTCTGGTCCCGGACTTACGATTTGCTTTTGATTCTTTTCAATAATCGCGATGATGGTAGCCCCTGTCTTTTGGCGAATATCGAGTTCCCCGATTGACTTTCCGATGCAGGCAGACCCTGGTTCGATCTTGTACCACTCAATCACGAGCTGATCGAGCGCCATTTCAATCGTTTCCAGCGCTTTCGGCTTGTAGGTCATCCCGCCGATGATGCCCGCGAGCTGACGCGATTCCTGGTCGTCGAGAGTGACCATTGAAATGCTTTCGTCCCAGTCCGATTTGTCAAAATGATAAATTTCCCGTTGGCCGTCATCGTGGATAATGATAATCAGCTTGTCGCCACTTTTTGTTTCCACCTGGTATTTTCGTCCGATTCCTGGCAAATCTGATTCCCTGATATTGAACATGGACTACGCCTCCTATAAGTGGAATTCACCTGAATTCGACAAACAAATAATTGTTTGCTAATATCATCATATACTTAAATGATGCAAAAAGTCCACATTTCGAAACAGTTTGCAATAAATCTGACACACTTTCGCAATAACTTCTAAATGGACATGAGAGCACACAAAAAAGACCGCCTCTGCGAGTAGCTCAGATAAACGGTCTTCAGCTTGGTGTGAACACTACGATTGTCTTCTTTTGATTTCTTCCAGCAGCTTGATGATTCGTTCGTTTGGCTCGACTTGCAAGAGGATGTTTGCGTTCATTTTCCGCAGGGCATCGTACAGGGCAGCCAGAGCAGCAACGGCAATGAAGGCAGCCAAAGCCAGCATTGGATCGCTCCTTTTATATTTTCTCGCTCTAGCAAATGATCTATCTAGCAGAAAAGGTGTACCGTATTTTCCAGATTTGGTGTGGGCAAGGTCCTTTACTGCACGCTTTCTCCGGGGCAAAAGTCGCTTTTCATTGAACTATGAACAAATCGTCTCTATACTTGAAGCATAAGCATCGGTTGATACAAAGAAGGGGTAGTATGCAAAACTGGCTGACGCAAGTGATTGAACAATACAGCTATCTGGGCATTTTCCTGATGATGGCGCTGGAAAACGTTTTTCCGCCGATTCCTTCCGAAGTGATCCTGACGTTTGGCGGTTTTATGACCACACACTCGACACTGACCGTTCCGGGTGTCATTTTGTCGGCTACGTTCGGGTCCGTACTCGGCGCGATCCTGCTATACGGCATCGGGTACTATTTGGACGTGGGCAAAATCGAGAAGGTCGTGGAGCGCTGGGGACATCTGCTGCGGATCCAGCAAAAAGACGTCCGGAGAGCGCATGCCTGGTTTGACAAATACGGTTATTGGACGATTCTGTTTTGCCGGATGATTCCGTTGGTGCGCAGCCTCATTTCCATTCCGGCGGGAATGACCAGAATGAACCTTCCGCTGTTTTTGCTGTTTACGAGCATCGGAACCTTTTTGTGGAACATTGCCCTGGTGTGGGTCGGGGCGTTTCTCGGTGAATCGTGGCAGGATGTTCTGCACGTGATGGACGTGTACTCGCATATTGTCTACGGGGTGATCGCGGTCGCAGCAGTCGTTTTTCTTACGGTGTTCCTGCGCAAACGGAGAGTCAATCCGTAAAGCGCTGTCGGCGGTTGTCATTGGCCATCTTTCGTTTTGCGAAAGGTGGTTTTTTCACGCGGGGAAAGTTTCGTGAAGAAAAAAGATTGCGGGCAAGAGACAATCAGCAGGAACAAGGCATGACGTGCAGAAGTAATAGAATAGAGGATAAGCATTCGCACTTAAACAAGTGTTTAAAAATGTAAGCGCATACAAACTGGCAACATGAAAAAGGAGGCCGACCACAGATGAATCCTCACCAGCATGGAAGCAACGAACCGGACAAATTCTCATTGGAAAAGGAGATCCATACCGATTTCCAGAAGGAGATGACGTACGGCGACTATTTGCATCTGGACAAAATTTTGGCGAGCCAAAAGCCGCTGTCGACTCATCACGATGAGATGCTGTTCATCATCATTCACCAGGTGAGCGAGCTGTGGATGAAGCAGATTTTGCACGAGCTTGCTGCTGCGATGGAGTGTATTACCAATCACGAGCTGGAGCCGGCATTCAAGATGTTTTCGCGGGTGTCGCGCATTCAGCACCAGCTCATCAAATCGTGGGATGTCCTCTCCACGCTCACTCCAGCAGATTACTTGCAGTTCCGCGACAAGCTGGGACATTCGTCCGGATTTCAGTCCTATCAAAACAGGCTGATCGAATTTGCGCTCGGCTATAAAAACGCGCATGTCCTCGCTGTGTACGAGCATCAGCCGAACCTGCACGGGCAGTTGAGCAAAGCGCTGCATGCGCCAAGCATTTACGATGCGGCGATCAAGGAAATGGCAGCGCGCGGCCTGCCGATCGACCCGGCGTGTCTGGAACGGGACTGGTCGCAGCCGTATCAGGCAAATGAGAGCGTCGAACAGGCCTGGCTGACCGTATACCGCAACGTGAACCAGTATTGGGACTTGTACGAGCTGGCAGAAAAGCTCGTCGACATCGCCAGCCAGCAGCAGCAATGGCGTTTCAACCACATGACGACCGTGGAGCGCATCATCGGACAAAAGCCGGGAACGGGTGGCTCCTCTGGCGTAACTTATTTGCGCAGAACGCTCGATCACCGTTTTTTCCCGGAGCTGTGGAGCTTGCGCACGCACCTGTAGACATGGCGATCCCTGCAACCATTCCGCCTCGCTATTTCGCGTGAGGCGGTTTTTGGTTTT
The DNA here is from genome assembly GCF_003710935.1 of Brevibacillus gelatini. Classification (GTDB taxonomy): domain Bacteria; phylum Bacillota; class Bacilli; order Brevibacillales; family Brevibacillaceae; genus Brevibacillus; species Brevibacillus gelatini. The sequence goes on along the minus strand of NZ_RHHS01000015.1, from coordinate 225,046 downwards.
CGCAAAACGCAAAAGCAATACAGGGCGAGCCGCCGAACGGGCAAACGTCTGTTGCGGACGACGTGCAGTTTGACCATTGGAGAGCGAAATGGAGTGTCTAATGATGAAGCAAGCAAAAACGAATGTGATGCGGATGTTGGAAAAAGAAAAAATCGACTATACGATGCTGAACGATCGGACGGACGACGGGAAAATGGACGGTATCTCGGTGGCGCAATAAATCGGCCGGGAAGCCGGAGTTGTCTACAAAACACTCGTTTCGCAGGGCACGAGCCAGGGGTATTACGTTTTCGTCATCCCGGTGGAGGCGGAGCTGGATCTGAAAAAAGCGGCGAAGATGGAGCGGATCATCGTCAGCGGAGGAAAGATCGGCGTGCAGATTGAGCTTGGAGTCGACGGACTGCTCAAGGCGACGAAGGGCCGACTGGCTGACGTCTCTGCGGGGCCAACGGCGTAAGGGGGGGATTTTACCCCACCCATATTCCCTAGCTGTACTTGCTCAACACATCAAAAAACTCTTTCAAAAAATGATAAAACAACTTTTCCGAAGGCGGCAGTTCCCGGTTGTTCGGAATGATGATGCCGACTGTTCGCTGTACGAGCGGCTCGCTGATCGGAATTTTCACCGTCTCGCGCGGCACATTGTCCGTCAAAGTCAGCTCCGGCAGTAGCGTAACGCCCAGGCCGGCGGCGACGAGTCCCTTGATCGCGTCGATGTCCTCGCCCTCGAAGGCGGTTTTGGGCGTGAAGCCCATTTGCGAACAGGCATTCACCGCAATATTGCGCAGGATGAACCCCGGCGGAAACAGCACGAACGTATCGTCCTGCAACTGATCCAGGCGCAGGCTCGGCTGTTTGGCCAGCGGGTGCTTGGCGGGCAGCAGCGCGACGATGTTTTCCGCGAAAAAAATATGGCTGCGCACGTTTTTTTCCTGGGTCGGAACCGGGCCGAGAAAGGCGAGGTCGATTTCTCCGTTAATCACAGAGTCGATCAGCCCCTGGTAAGAGCCTTGCCGAAGCTGGAAGCCGATGTCCGGATACCGTGCGCGAAAGCCGGAGATGACCGTCGGCAGAGGATTCGCGGCCAGACTGCTCGTAAACCCGACGCGAATCGTCCCGCGCTCCGGATCGAGAAACTCGTCAATTTTTTGCTTTGCCTTTTCAATCTCGTTCATGGCCAGTTCCACGTGCTTCAGAAAAATTTTGCCTACAGCCGTCAGTTTGACGTTTCGACCTTCACGGATGAACAGGGAGACGCCAAGCTCTGTCTCCAGGTTGGCGATTTGCCGGCTCAGGGCGGATTGGGCAACATGCAGGTTGTGCGAGGCTTCCGTGAAGTGCTCGCGCTTGGCCACTTCAATGAAGTATTGAATCTGTCGTAGCTCCATGAGTACCCTCCATTCCCAATTGATCTCGTTTTGAGATTAATATTGAGTAAATTATATATTGTTTGTATCGTTTCACTCAATCTAAAATTGTGTTAACAGAGAGAGCAAGGGAGTGGAGATACATGACGAGAAATGGAATGCCTGCAAAGCAAGGTTTATACGACCCGATGTTCGAGCACGACGCTTGTGGAATCGGTTTTATCGCGAATTTGAAAGCAAAAGCATCTCACGATATGGTAAAAAATGGACTGAAAATTCTTTGCCAGCTGGAGCATCGCGGCGGGCAAGGCAGCGACCCGGAGACGGGTGACGGAGCGGGCATCCTGACGCAAATCCCGCATACCTTTTTCAAAAAGGTCTGTAAGGAGCTGAACATTCAACTGCCAGCGCCAGGCAAGTACGGTGTCGGCATGCTGTTCCTGCCGATGGACGAGAGCCTGCGCAACGAGTACGAGGCGAAGCTGGCCGCGATTATCGAAGCGGAAGGGCAGAAGCTGCTCGGCTGGAGAACCGTCCCTGTCGATGCGACGAAGCTCGGCAAAACTGCGGCAGCGAGTCAGCCTTTTATCCGTCAGGTGTTCATCGGAGCGAGCGCACAAGCAGCAGCGGACCAGATGGCCTTCGAGCGAAAGCTGTACGTCATCCGCAAGCAGATGGAGCACGCAGCAGGCTCTGACTTCTACGCCGCCTCCATGTCGTCCCGTACAATCGTATACAAAGGCTTGCTCACGCCAGGCCAGGTGGATGCGTTTTACCTGGATTTGCAAGATAATTCTTACACTTCTACGTTTTCCGTCGTGCACTCGCGTTTCAGCACGAATACATTCCCGACGTGGGAGAGAGCGCATCCGAACCGCTATTTGATTCACAACGGCGAGATCAACACTTTGCAGGGCAACGTGAACTGGATGCGGGCGCGCGAAAAAATGTTTGCATCCAAGCTGTTTGGCGAGGATTTGCAAAAAGTCGTTCCTGTCATTGACATGCAAGGCAGCGACTCGGCCATTCTCGACAACTGTGTGGAATTTTTCTCGCTGGCGGGCAGATCGCTGCCGCACGTCGCGATGATGATGATTCCCGAACCTTGGGACCAGGATGAGCAAATCGACGCGAACAAAAAAGCGTTCTACGAATACCACAGCTGCCTGATGGAGCCATGGGATGGCCCGACGGCGATTTCCTTTACCGACGGTCGACAGATCGGGGCGATTCTCGACCGCAACGGATTGCGTCCGGCCCGCTACTACGTGACGACGGACGATACGATCATTTTCTCATCGGAAGTAGGCGTTTTGGAAGTACCGGAAGAAAAAATTGTGCAAAAAGGCCGACTCAGTCCGGGCCGCATGCTGCTGGTCGACCTGGAGGAAGGCCGAATCGTCTCCGATGAAGAGATCAAGCAAAAAATCGCCAGCGAGCAGCCATACAGCGAGTGGGTGAAAAATAATCTGTACACGCTGGAGCAGCTCCCACAGGCAGGCGCGGCCGAAGAGCTCGACGGAAAAGCGCTGCTGGCGCGGCAAAAGGCGTTCGGGTATACACAGGAAGAGCTTGACAAGATGCTCTTGCCGATGGTCGCGGAGCAAAAAGACCCGATTGGCTCCATGGGAGTCGATACACCGCTCGCCGTGCTGTCGGACCGTCCGCAGCTTTTGTACAACTACTTCAAACAATCGTTCGCCCAGGTGACAAACCCGCCTATCGATTCGCTGCGGGAGGCTTGCGTGACCTCGACGCATACGGTGCTTGGCGCGGAAGGAAACCTGCTGGAACCTGCAGCGAGCCACTGCCGCCGCATTCGCTTGACCAATCCGCTGATTTCCAACAAGGAGCTGGCCCAGTTGCGTGCCAATCCGTATCAGGAGTTCCGGGCGCAAACGTTGCCGATCCTGTTTGCGGCTGACGGGGGAGAAAGCGCGTTGGAACAGGCTTTGGAGCAGTTGTTCGCCGCAGCCGATGAAGCGATTGCGGCAGGCTATACGCTTCTGATCCTGTCTGATCGCGGCATCAACGAGAAGCGGGCAGCGATTCCGGCCCTGCTTGCCACGAGCGGTTTGCATCACCATCTGGTGCGCTCCGGTACGCGGACAAAAGCCAGCCTGATCGTCGAGTCGGGCGAGCCGCGCGACGTCCACCAGTTCGCCATGCTGATCGGCTACGGGGCAGACGCTGTCAATCCTTACGTCGCCATTGCCTCCGTCCTTGATCTGATCGCCTCCGGCAAGCTCAAGGACATCACAGCGGAAGATGCAATCGAAGCGTACCTGCAAACCGGAATCGAAGGCGTCGTCAAGGTCATGTCCAAAATGGGCATTTCGACCGTCCAAAGCTATCGCGGGGCGCAAATTTTTGAGGCGGTCGGGATTCACACCGACGTCATTGACCGCTACTTTACTCGCACGCCATCGCAAATTTCCGGCATTTCGCTGGACGTGATCGCGCAGGAGACGCTGATTCGCCACGCGCAAGCTTTCTCACCAGAGCATGCCGACGAAAAGCTCGATCCAGGCAGCGACTTCCAGTTCCGCCGCGACGGCGAGTACCACCTGTTCCAGCCGAAAACCGTGCACGCTCTGCAAAAGGCTTGCCGGGAAGGCAGCTACGAGCAGTACAAAATTTACGCCGAAATGGCAGGGGAGCAACCGTTTTCCGCCTTGCGCCACCTGCTGGACTTCCAATCGGACCGCAAGCCGATCCCGCTCAGCGAAGTCGAATCGGTCGACTCCATCGTCCACCGCTTCAAAACGGGCGCGATGTCCTACGGCTCGCTCAGCAAGGAAGCGCATGAGACACTGGCCATTGCCATGAACCGTCTGGGAGCGAAAAGCAACAGCGGGGAGGGCGGTGAAGATCCGGCCCGTTACACGCCGGATGAAAACGGCGATTTGCGCCGCAGCGCGATCAAGCAGGTTGCTTCCGGACGCTTCGGTGTATCCAGCCACTACCTGGTCAATGCCTCGGAAATCCAGATCAAAATGGCGCAAGGGGCAAAGCCGGGAGAAGGCGGACAGCTGCCAGGCAGCAAAGTGTACCCGTGGATTGCCGAAGTGCGCGGTTCAACGCCAGGAGTTGGCCTGATTTCGCCGCCGCCGCACCACGATATTTACTCCATCGAGGACTTGGCCCAGCTGATTTTTGACCTGAAAAATGCCAATCCGCGGGCGCGCATCAGCGTGAAGCTCGTCTCCAAGGCAGGTGTCGGCACGATTGCGGCAGGCGTCGCGAAAGGGCTGGCAGATGTCATCGTCATCAGCGGTCACGATGGCGGTACGGGCGCTTCGCCGAAATCGAGCATCAAGCATGCAGGAATGCCGTGGGAGCTGGGACTCGCCGAGACGCACCAGACGCTTTTGCTCAACCAACTGCGCGACCGCGTCGTGCTGGAGACAGACGGCAAGCTGATGACCGGACGCGACGTAGTTATTGCCGCGCTGCTCGGCGCAGAAGAATTTGGCTTCGCCACCGCACCGCTCGTCTCCATCGGTTGCGTCATGGCGCGTGTCTGCCACCTCGATACGTGCCCGGTAGGGGTCGCTACACAAAATCCGGAGCTGCGCAAACGCTTCAAGGGCGACCCGCAGCACGCGGTCAACTTCATGCGCCTCGTGGCTCGCGAAGTGCGCGAGATCATGGCCCAGCTCGGCTTCCGCTCGCTGGACGCGATGATCGGCCAAAGCCAGCTGCTGACCGTAAGCGAACGGGCAAAAGCGCACTGGAAAGCAAAGCATCTTGATCTGTCCGCGCTCTTGTACCAGCCGGCAGTATCCGCAGAGGTCGGCAAATACCATCATCGCAATCAGGACCACAAGCTGGAGGAGACACTGGACCGCCAAACGCTGCTCGCCTTGTGCAAGCCGGCACTGGAGAAGCAAAAGCACGTTCAGGCGAGACTGCCGATCAGCAACACGAACCGCGTTGTCGGAACGATTCTTGGCAGCGAAGTGACGAGAAGATACGGCGTTCACGGCCTGCCCGAAGACACGATTCAACTGGATTTTTACGGTTCGGCAGGGCAAAGCTTTGGCGCGTTTGTTCCACGCGGCATTACGTTGCAGCTTGAGGGTGACGCGAATGATTACGTCGGCAAAGGGCTGTCCGGCGGGAAAATCATCGTGGCGCCAGCGAAAAAGAGCACCTTCGCCCCAGAGCGCAACATGATTATCGGTAACGTCGCGTTCTACGGCGCGACCTCCGGCGAAGCGTACATCAACGGCCTTGCAGGTGAGCGCTTCTGCGTCCGAAACAGCGGAGTCACCGCCGTCGTCGAAGGTGTGGGCGATCACGGCTGCGAGTACATGACAGGCGGACGTGTCGTCGTCCTCGGTCAGGTGGGTAAAAACTTTGCGGCCGGGATGTCAGGAGGTACAGCCTATGTGCTGGCAGAGGATCAAGAGGCGTTTGCCGCCCGCTGCAACCAGGAAATGGTACTTTTGGAGAAGCTGGAAGACCAGCGGGAGATCGCCGAAGTCAAGCGGCTATTGGAAAACCACGTCGCGTACACAGGCAGTCCTCGGGCGAAAGCCTTGCTCGCTTCGTGGCCGCAGACAATCGCCAAGTTCGTCAAAGTCATTCCAAAAGACTACAAGCAAATCATCTCGACGATGGAGGAGCTGGAAAAGTCCGGCATGAAGCGTCAGGAAGCGATTTTGGCCGCGTTTGAGATGAATCAGAAAAAGAGCGCAGACAAAAAGGCACCAAAGAAAAAGGCGCCTGAGCAGCTCAGCGTATCTGTAGGCAACTAAAAAAGCAGAACGGCAACTCGTGAGTGGGTTGCCGTTTTTTTCGTGGAAAAAGCTTTTCAGCGTGCGCAGCCAGATGGCGGAGTCCTGCTCTTTTCCCCACAGAAAACCAAAGGAAGAGGAGCCTTTTTACGAACGGTTCAATTGCCGGATGGTTCTATCCACTCATCCCGCAACAGGGAGAAGATCAGCAGGTCAACCCTTTCCAAAAAACAGGACATTCCTCCCGCATATGCTGGATGGAATGTCCTGTTCAATTGCATGCAAATTGTGCAAGCCGATTAAATCACCAGACTAAGCCCCATGATGAGAATGATCGCGACGACTGACAAAATCGTCTCCATCACGGTCCACGTCTTGAGCGTATCCTGAACCGACATGTTGAAGTACTCCTTAATCAGCCAGAAGCCGGAATCGTTGACGTGCGACAGGATCAGCGAGCCTGAGCCGGTTGCCAGTACCAAAAGCTCAGGGCTTGTCCCTGGGATTTGCAGGGCGATTGGGCCGACGATGCCGGCTGCAGTCATCATGGATACGGTTGCGGAGCCGGTTGCTACGCGAATCAAGGCGGCGATCAGCCAGCCCAGGAAAATGGGGGAGATCGCAGATGCCTTGGCCAGCTCGGCAATGTAGTCACCGACGCCGCTGTTGAGAAGCACCTTGTTAAACGCGCCGCCCGCACCGATCACGAGCAGAATGGTGGCCGTAGGGGCGAGGCAGTCGTTTGTGAACTTGAGAATGTCGTCCTTGGAAAAGCCGCGATTGTAACCGAGTGTCCAGAACGAAATAATAACGGCGATCAACAGGGACGTGATCGGGCTGCCGATGAAGTCAGCCCATTGGCGCAGCATGTCTTCCTTCGGCAACGTAACGTCCGCAACCGTTGCCATCAGCATCAACAGAACGGGCAGGAGAACGGTAAAGACCGTAATGCCAAAGCCAGGCAGCTCGCGCTCGTCCTTTGGCTCTGCCAGTTGGGAAGCGAGTTCAGGCGAGATGCTCGTTTTGACCCGTTTGCTGATCCAGTTGCCGTAAAGCGGTCCTGCGATAATGGCGGCTGGAAGCCCGACGATGATCGAGAGCAAAATCGTTTTGCCGACATCGGCCTGGAACAAATCAACGGCTGCCATCGCCGCAGGGTGCGGCGGCACAATGCCGTGTACGATGGACAAGCCAGCGACGAGCGGAATCCCGATTTTCAACAGCGAAACGCCTGTCTGTCTCGCGATGGTGAAGACGAGTGGAATCAAAAGGACGAAGCCTACCTGGAAAAAGACCGGAATTCCTACGATAAAAGCGACGAACATCATGGCCCAGTGCACATTTTTTTCACCGAACCGGTTAATCAAGGTGCGGGCGATGCGTTCTGCTCCGCCTGATTCTGCCATCATTTTTCCGAGCATGGTGCCCAGCGCAAGCACGATGGCGATAAATCCGAGCGTTCCGCCCATCCCGTCCTTGATCGAGTCGACAACCTTGTCAAGCGGCATGCCGGACGCGATTCCGACAAATCCGGCGGCGAGCAGCAAGGCGACAAACGGATTCACCTTGAAACGCGTGATAAGAAGGAGTAGGAAAATAATGGATAGTAGTGTAATGAGTAGCGGCATGGATGACCCTCCTTACAGTGTCTCTCTCTAGTTGTTCAGTTGCTTTTGGAACTTGGCGATCAGCTTGTATTCCTCCAGCAAGTTGTAGTAGACGCGTTCGTAAATGTAAAACAGTTCCAGATACGTGCTGGATCGCTCCAGATCGGGCTCGTGCCGGTGGGAGATGTGAATCATTTTTTTCACATCGTGCAAATCGTCGAGAGCGCCGAGCGCGTGCATCGCCAGCAGGGCAGCGCCGAAGCTGGAGCTTTCATGGCTCTCGGGAATGAGCACCTCGTAGCCGAACATGTCCGACATGATCTGGCGCCATTCTTTGGAGCGGGCAAAGCCGCCCGAGGCGCGGATTTCCTTGGCTCCGCCAGCCAGGTCGCGAAGCGCGATGCCAATGCTGTAGACGCTGAACAAAATCCCTTCGAGCACGGCGCGGATGAAATGCTCGCGCTTGTGATGCAGACCGATCCCGAAAAAGGAGCCGCGTGCCTGCGCATTCCAGTACGGAGCGCGTTCTCCGGAGAGGAAGGGGAGGAAGAGCAGCCCGTCTGCGCCAGCGCGTACGTTTTCCGCCGCCTGGATCATCACGTCGTACGGATCGACGCCAAGCTGTTTGGCTTTTTCCACTTCCGGCCAGCTAAACTCGTCGCGGAACCAGCGCAGCATAATCCCGCCGTTGTTGGACGGGCCGCCGATGACCCAATGATTTTCTGTCAGCACGTAGCAGAAGGTGCGGCCTTTCGGATCGGTAATCGGTTCGGGAACGACGGTTCGGACCGCACCGCTTGTTCCGATTGTAATCGCGACTTGCCCGTGGTCGATCGCCCCGATGCCCAGGTTGGCCAGCACGCCATCACTGGCCCCGACGACAAATGGCGTATCGGGGTCAAGCCCGATTTCTTCCGCATAGCGCAGCTTCATTCCCAGCAGGACATGGGTAGTCGGCACAGGCTCGCTCAGGTGCTGCCTGCTGATGCCGGCGACCGCGAGCGCCTGCTCGTCCCAGTCCAGCTTGCGCAGGTTGAACAATCCGGTAGCAGAAGCGATGGAGTAGTCGACGACATACTGCCCGAACAGCCGATAGATCACGTACTCCTTGATGGAAATGTACTTGGCTGTCTTCCGGCACGTCTCCGGCATGTGCTCTTTCAGCCACATGATTTTTGGCAGGGGAGACATCGGATGGATCGGCGTGCCTGTGGCGAGGTAAATCTGGTGGCCGACGCCGTTTTCCTTGAGCCGATCCGCCTGTGCCGCACTTCGGTTATCCGCCCAGATGATGCTGTTCGTCAGCGGATTTCCGTGTGCATCGACGGCGATCAGGCTGTGCATCGCGGTCGAGAAGCCGATTCCGCCGATTTCTTGCCTGTCGATGCCCGCCTGGACAATCGCTTGCTTTAGTGCCTGAATGACGGCGGCGAAAATCGTTTCCGGGTCTTGCTCCGCCCAGGAGGCTTTCGGGACGAGCAGGGGGTAATCGATATTGCCCGTCCCTCTGACGGCACCGGAAGGCGTGAAAACGATCGCCTTCGTACTGGTTGTGCCAATATCCAGACCGATAAAGTAGGTTTGCTTCATTTGTGTTCACCCTTTTTGTATACGCTTTCAACGGAGTGGTGTGGTGATAACGCGATTATAGCGAAATTTTTTTCATTTGTTAAGACAAAAGAAAAAAATTATTTCAATTTTCATGCCTATTCCTAGTATTGACGAAAAATCCGAATAGTGGAAAGCAGTATCCCCGTTCAGCACCACGCTGATCTTTTCATGCAGTTTTCACGGGCAGGCAAAAGAAAAACGCCCGATTTACAGGCGTTTGAGCGAGATAGCCTCGCGAATATGCTGGATGTTGGAGATGGTGTCGTCCTGGCGGCGCAATGACACCGCCACGTACAGCAAATCGATCAGACTGAGCTGGGCCAGCCGGGAAGACAGGGCCTCCGTGCGAAAAACGGTTTCCCGGGAAGTGGTGTACAGGCACATGTCGGCCAGCCGGACGAGCGGAGACTTGCCGTAGCTTGTGATGCCAATCGTTTTCGCCCCGCGTTCTTTTGCCACGCGCAGGGCGGCCAGTATATCCTTGTTGGAGCCGGAGTGGGAGAAGCCCACCGCGACGGCGCCCTCTGAAAGCAGCGAGGCGGACATAACCTGATAATGGGCGTCGGAGTGGTGGATACAGGGGATACCTGTCCGCATGAACTTGTGGTAGGCGTCCTGGGCAATCGCTGCCGAGCCGCCGGAGCCGTAAAACTCGATGCGGGTCGCTTTTTCCAGACAGTCGACAATTTTCAACAGCTCATCCCTGTTAATGATTTGCAAGGTGTCGCGCAACGTTTCCAGATTGGCGGTGAAAATTTTTTCGGCAATCGAGCCGACGTCATCGTCATCGAGATTGATTTCCTGGTAGATCGCTTGTTTCGGGTTCGTCACTTCGCTGGCGAGCGCGATTTTAAACGCCTGGTAGCCGCGAAAGCCGAGCCTGCGGCACAGGCGGAACACGGTCGCATCCGCACATTGGCACTGGTCGGCCAGTTCGGTAATGGACAAATGAACAATTTTGCTGGCATTTTGCAAAATGTAGTCGGCAATTTGCTGCTCCTTGCCGCTCAACTGCGTGTAGATTGCGCGCAACTGCGCAAGCACGCTTGCCGGAACATGTGGTGTCGTTTCAGCCATGAATTGCTACCTCCCAAAAAGTGGCGCTGTGCTTTTCCATGTCGTGAAAGCTCGTCTATGGACAGCTTGATCGTGCAAGCGAATAGGTTTGCTTTCTGTTAGTATAAGGAAAATGGCTGCCTGATTCCTAGATTCGAAAAAATTTTCTCTTTTTATGATGAAAGATGAAAATTTTTGTCATATAATACGAGAAAATGGAGATTACCCAAAGGAGTGACGTACGCGAATGAAACTTGCGATACTCGGTTTAGGCAAAATGGGTTACAACCTTACGCTCAACCTGCTTTCCCACCAGCATGAGGTAGTGGCTTACGACGTAGACAGCAGCCGCGCAGAGGAGCTCGGCCGCGAAGGTGCGATTCCGGCCGCTTCCGTGGAAGATGCCGTGGCGAAGCTGGAAGCGCCGCGCGTCATCTGGCTGATGGTTCCGGCGGGAGAGATCGTGGATCAACTGGTCGATCAGCTTTCCGCCTTGCTCTCGCCGGGAGACATCGTGATCGACGGAGGCAACTCGCACTACAAGCAGTCGGTTGAGCGCTACGAGCGGCTGAAAGCAAAAGGCATTCACTTCCTCGACGTGGGAACGAGCGGTGGCATGGAAGGCGCTCGCCACGGGGCATGTATGATGATCGGCGGGGATCGTGAGGCATTCGCTCATATCGAACCGATGATTCGCGACATCAATGTGGACAAGGGCTACCTGTACACAGGCGAAGCGGGCAGCGGGCACTTTTTGAAAATGATTCACAACGGGATCGAGTACGGCATGATGCAGGCAATCGGTGAAGGCTTCGAGGTGCTGCAAAAAAGCCAGTACGATTACGACTTCGCAGAAGTGGCGCGCGTGTGGGCGAACGGCTCGGTTATTCGCGGCTGGCTGATGGATTTGACGGAGCGCGCTTTCCGCAAGGACGCCAAGCTGGACAGCATTCGCGGCGTCATGCACTCGTCCGGGGAAGGCAAATGGACACTGGAAACCGCCCTGGATCTGCAAGCAGCTACTCCGGTGATCGCGATGTCGCTGCTCATGCGCTACCGCTCGCTTGATGAAGACACCTTCCACGGCAAAGTCGTAGCTGCGCTGCGCAACGAGTTTGGCGGCCATGCGGTGGAAAAAAAATAAAGCGATTTTCGGCAAAAAGGATGACGGCAAAGCCACTCTGGACAATTAGCGGCTTTGCTGTTCGTCCTTTTTTTGTGCGGATTTTTGCCACATGTGATTTATGAGCGAAGCGCTTCTTTTTTGCCCGACAATTCCGGTTCGTAATACTTTTGCCCTGTTCATCCTGGTTGAAATGGTAGAAGATGGTTCTACAGCCAGGGAGGAAGGAGAGAAACGAACATGGCCATCGTCCAATTGCGCTCAGAGAACCCGGCCTTCTCGTATCTTATCAGGAAAAATCCGGCGTCCGGGATGACGCTCCGGTCGATGCGCAAAGGCATCGCCTGCGGCTGGTATTCGGAAAGCTCCGTCTACCACATTTATTTCAAGGATGCCGACAACGAAGTATCGTACAAACAGTTTGCCGAAGAGCGGTTTGAATACCTCAATGTGTCGCGCTACAACACGCCTTTGTTTCCGCTCAACGCGATCAATGAATTTTTTTCAACAACGATGAAAACGAGAGACGTGCGCGACATAGAAGGGTACACGCACATGTTTTTCATCAACATGATCCACATCGAGCTGGTGCGCTACATCGAGTTTTTTCAGAAGCATCTTCCGGACTTTTCGTTCGAGATCCGGCATCACGCCCATAAAAGCTACGCCCTGACGATCCGCACGCAAGTAAGCTTGTACGATCTGCTGCATGTGGCAAGTGTGCTCTGTCTGTTTCTCGCTACGTTTGGCAAGGAGCATCTCGATATTTCCGAGGGGATTCTCGACAAATACATCAAGAGCATCAACGCAGTGGATGCCCCGTTTTACATTCGCAGCCTGTTCGCGCGCCAGTTTCTGGTTCGGCGGGAGCATTTTCACAAGTACAAGTCGCAGCTGGAACAGACAGATCGGTACACCATTCAGCTCGAATATGGCAGCACCGGGCTGCAGCGGCGAAACTTCATCGCTTCGCAGCTTTCTTTTGCCCGGCCGATTCTCGATGTCGGCTGCGGCGAAGGGTTTTACGCCTTGCCGTTTGCCGCGAAGATGACACATTGCTACTACGCCGTTGACATCGACGAAGAGCGGCTGGCGCTCGTCAATCGCAAAGCAGCTGCCAAAGAAGTCGACAATATCGTCGTGTTTCCGTCTGTCGATGATTTTTTGCACGACTACAACGGCGAACAGGTCGACATCATTTTGACCGAAGTGATCGAGCATATGAGCCAGGATGAAGCGCGGGCGCTCATTTTGCAGTTGTGCCGACAAGTCGATTTTGACCGTTTTATCATCACGACACCGAATGCCGACTTTAACCCGTACTACGAGCTGACCGGGTTTCGCCACGACGACCACCGCTGGGAAATGGGGCAGGCTGCTTTTCAGGCTTGGATGCACGAGATTGTGCAAGAAGCGGACGTCCAGGCGGAGTTCGTCGCGATTGGCGACCGAGTAAACGGCTCTCCGACAACGCAAGGGGTCATTTTCAGGAAAAGGGGGACGTAACCGATGCGCATTTCCACACAACTGCACACGATTTTCATGCTCGTAGGTCCGACCGAATGCGGAAAAACGACCTTTGCCAAAGAAGTGCTGATACCGCAGCTTCGCATCGAGGATGAGGCGAGAAAGCTCAAGGCCAATGTGGCGTACATTTCCTCGGACGAATTGCGGCAGGAGCTGCTCGGGCATGCGTACGACAAATACGATCAGATCATGCTGGAGGCGAGCGAGCAGGCGTTTTCGCTCCTGTTTGAAAAGCTGCGGCTCGTCACAACGTTTCCGATCAACGCGCCGTTTGTCGTCGTCGACACGACTGGCCTTGCCGAAGACTTCCGGGCCAAAGTCTGCGAGATCGCCCGTGAGAACCACTACAACCTGGAAGCCATCGTTTTCGACTACCGCAAACGCGAGGACTATTACGCCTCCGAGCGGTCAAAAAAGCTGATTACGAACCACATTCTCCGGCTGAAAAAGGAAGTTCTGCGCGCCTTGTCCAAAGAAGGGTACGCGAACATTCACCGCGTCCGCGCCAAAGATTTTTACGAGCCGCAAGAGAAAACAGCCAACCCCGCGTACCAGGTCGTGATCGCAGACAAAGACGACTATTTGGCGACGATGCTTCTCCCCGATACGCGTTACATTATCATCGGCGACGTGCATGAATGCGTGCACGAGCTGAAACGGCTGCTGGTCGCCCATGGGTACCAGCTCGACCAAAACCGGCTTGTGGCCACAGACAAGGTGCGCAACACGAAAATCATTCTCGCGGGCGACTGGATCGACAAAGGCAAGCATACCCGCGAGATCATCGAGTTTCTGTACGACAACCAGGAGCATTTTTTGCTGGTGCTGGGCAACCATGAAAACTTTGTCCGCAAATTTTTGCAGGGAAAAATCAAGGGAGTCGAGCCAGAGCTGCTCGCGACGTATTTCGATTCGGTCGCTGTCTTGCAGGACGATTTGCTGCTGCAAGAAAAGTTCTTCCATTTGTGCGCGATTTCCCGGCCTTTTTACCGCTGCCATGCACAGTCCAATCCGTCTTACTACGTGACACATGCTCCGTGCAAAAACAAGTACATCGGCAAGCTCGACGCGGTTTCCGTGCGCCACCAGCGAAACTTCCGGCTCGATCGATCCCATTCTCTCGAAGAACAGCTTGGCTTTTTGCGCGAGGAAACGGTCAGCAACCATCCGTATCACGTCTTCGGCCATATTGCAGCCAAACAGGCTTTTCGCCTGAAAAACAAGCTCCACCTCGACACCGGATGCGTACAAGGCAACGCCCTGACCTCTGTTGTGATCGGGCACAAGCCTTTGTATAAATCCGTACGCTCTGACCATGCGGCGCTTGCGGAAGAGCTGCCGGACTTGTTCCAGGAAAAACAGCGCGTATCGCTTGAAGAGTTGGCGGAAGACGAGCTGCACCGCTTGCAATACTGCCTGCACAACAAGATCAACTTTATCTCCGGGACGATGCCGCCAGCAGACAAAGACGAAGCCGCAGGCGAGCTGGAGTCGCTTCGGGCGGGCTTGCGCTACTTTGCGGAGCGCGGAGCGAGCCAGGTCGTGCTGCAGCCGAAATACATGGGCTCCCGCTGCAACATCTACCTTCACCGCGAGCTGGCAAAGTGCTTTGCAGTCAGCCGCAACGGCTACAAGATCACACAGGTTGACTTGACGCCAATTTACAGAAAGCTTTTGGACAAATTCGCTTCGTACATGGAGGAACAGCGAGTGGAAATGATGTTGCTGGACGGAGAGCTGCTCCCGTGGCGGGCGATTGGCGAGGGACTGATTGAAAAGCAGTTCAAGCCGATTGAAAAAGCGCTGCATAGCGAGCTGTCCTACTTGCAGGAGCACGGCTTTGAGCAGGCGCTCCGCAGGCTTGTGGACGAATACGAGGCCAGCGGCTTTGAACAGGACCAGTATCATCTTGCCAAAAGCGCTCTGACCGACAAGTACGGCTCTACGCTGTACCAGAACTACAAGTATGCTCGTGAGATCAAAGAAACGTTCGTTCCCATCGATCAGCAGCTCGCAGCGTATGCGACGTACGAACAGCAACTGGTGCTGTACGGCGAGGCTGGTGAGCTGGAATACAAGCCGTTTGCCGTGTTGAAGCTCGTCTACGAAACAGGGGAGGAACGGTTGCCGGAGTGGCGAACGTCGGACATGTATCGGTTTGTCAGCGAGGATGACTGCCTCGTAGTCGATCTGGACGAGGCTGATGCGTATGAACAGGCTGCGCGCTTTTTCGCCAGAATGACGCTGGAGCAACAAATGGAGGGGATCGTCATCAAGCCCGACGTGCCAAACGAGAAGACGGTTCCGGCGATGAAGGTGCGTAACGCCGACTACTTGTCGATCATTTACGGTTACGACTACCGTTTTCCTCACAAGTACCGAAAGCTGATGAAGCAAAAAAACATCGGCCAAAAGCTGCGGGCGGCGATGAAGGAGCACGAATTGGGCAAAAGCATGCTGCGCGTCAAATTCGCAGACATTTCGCCCGCGAACGAGGCGTATCAGCAGACAGTCGCGACGATGCTGTTTGCGGTCGCACAGGAAAAAGAGATCGACCCTCGGCTGTAGGGGAGCCACCGCAAAAAAAGAAAGCCTGCGTCCTTTTTGGCAAAGGACTCAGGCTTCTTCTCTTGAAGCGAGTGTGAAAATTTAGCCGATCCGCTCTTTTTTCGCAGCGGCTGGCGATGCTTCCCAAGCTTCCAGGTTTCCTGCACCAGGAATGGTGTCGGAGTAAAATACAGGATCTTTTCCAGCTTTTTTCTGCTCTTGATAATCACGCAAAGCGGCGAAGGCCACCTTGGACAGCATGAAAATCGCAATCAGGTTGACCACAACCATCAGACCCATGAACAAGTCGGCCAGGTCCCAAACGAGCTGGACTTTTGCCACCGCGCCAAACAGCACCATGCCAAGAACGCTGATGCGGTAGAGCAGCAGCCATGTTTTGCTTGTTTTCAAAAACTCGATGTTTGTCTCACCGTAGTAGTAGTTACCGATCAGTGTACTGAAGGCAAACAGGAAGACCATCACTGCGAGAGTAGCCGATGCCCAGTCGCCAAGGTGGATGGACAGAGCAGCCTGGGACAACTCGATGCCGCTCAATTCAGACTGCTTGTACGCGCCGGACAGCAGGATGATGAAAGCTGTGCTTGTACAAATGATGAGTGTATCGGTCAAAACGCCAAACGCTTGAATCAGACCTTGCTTGACCGGGTGGCTTGTCGTAGCTGTAGCAGCGGCGTTCGGAGCACTACCCATACCAGCTTCATTGGAGAACAAACCGCGTTTTACCCCGTGCATGAGTGCCGCACCGAGCGTACCGCCAGCGACCTGTTCCAGACCAAAGGCGCTTTTCACAATCAGAGCTAGCATTTCCGGCATTTTGTCAATGTTCATCAAGACGATCAACAGCGCAACAGCGATGTACAAAATAGCGAGCACGATGACGATGTATTCAGACGCTTTCGCAATGCGTTTGACTCCGCCAAAGATGATGGCAGCGAAAGCGACGGTCATAATCAGACCAAGTGTCAGACGATCCGTGCCGAAGGAGTTTTCAAACGCAAGTGTAATCGTGTTGGATTGCACGGCATTGAAGACCAGACCGAACGACAGGGTAATCAGCACCGCAAACAGGGCACCCATCCAGCGTTTGTTGAGACCTTTTTCCATGTAGTAGGCAGGGCCGCCGCGGAAGCCGTCTTTATCCTTGATTTTGTAAATCTGCGCCAGTGTGCTTTCCACAAAGGCAGAGGCAGAACCGATGATGGCGATGATCCACATCCAGAAGACCGCGCCAGGGCCGCCCAGCGCAACCGCGATGGCGATTCCCGTAATGTTACCGGTACCGACACGCGCGGCCATACTGATACAAAATGCCTGGAAAGGCGTGATGCTGTCAGCAGCGGAACCTTTCTTTCCTTCGCGAATGGCTTGCAGCATGTCTTTTATCATGCGGATTTGCAGGAAGCCGCCCTTGAACGTGAAGAACAGGCCGAGTACAACCAGCATGACAATCAGGATGTACGACCAGAAAATGTCGTTAATGGACCCTACTACGTCTAACAGAAATTGTTGCATCTTGTCACCTCGAATGAATAGATTGGGTTAAAAAATACTGACATCCCATTCGTGCGCGATTTGCTTCAACAGTGATACGCCTGCTACACTGTTGCCGCACGAATCGATTGCCGGACCGAAAATGCCGATGCCGCAACCGTCGGGAAAAGGAGACTCTCGTTTCAGGATGGGAGGAACCAAGGTCATAATGCCGCCAGACACGCCGCTTTTTGCCGGGAGTCCGACGTAGGCAGCGAATTTTCCCGAAGCGTCGTACATACCGCACGTCAGCATCAGCGCTTTTGCCAGCCGGACGACCTGTTTGGGGAAAATTTGCTCGCCGCGCAGTGGATGATAGCCATCGAGCGCGAGAATCAGACCGATCAGCGCAATCTGCTCCGTGTTGACCTCGATGGAGCATTGCTTCAGGTACACTTCCAGCGCTTCCTCGACCTCGCAGTCCAGATAACCCGTATCCTTCAGGTAATGGGACAACGCGCGGTTGCGGTGAGACGTCATCCATTCGGAGACGAACACTTCTTCGTTTACGACAGGGGCAGAAGATGTAATTTTTTGGAAAATTGCGTATAAATAGTCCAGTTTCTGTTTTGGCGTATCCCCTGGCAAAAGCGAAGATACCGTGATGGCGCCCGCGTTAATCATCGGGTTGAACGGTTTGCCCGGCTTGTGCATCTCCAGCCGGATGATCGAGTTGAAGGCATCTCCCGTCGGCTCGACATCGACGCGATCCAGCACGTAGCTGATCCCGTGGTGGCAGCAGGCAGCGATAAAGCTGACGACTTTGGATATGCTTTGCAGCGTGAAGGGAACGTCCCATTCTCCAGCCGTAATCTTGTGCCCGGAAGGCTCGATGATGCAGATGCCGAGATGTGTCGGGTCTGCCCGCCGCAGGGCCGGAATATAGCTGGCGCATTTTCCTTCTGACGCTTGAAGGCGATGGTAGGCGACCCATTGCTCCAGCTCGTCCATCCGCTTGCGGTCCCACTTGCTTTTTGTCATTGTTGGTGATTCAAACAAACATGTTTCCCCCCAAATCCTGTACTTTCTAGCCTTTTGTCTTGGAGCGTAAGCGCTTCCACATCAGGCGATAAGGTATATTGAACACTTTAAAACCAACCTACAAAATCAAACAAAAACCAACAAAAATATTCATGCATTTATATAAATATTTTTTCTATACTTGTCGTTCACGGGTATTCTATATAAGAATAGATAAGGTAAATAATGATAGGTATCGTGAGAAACTAGACAGGGAGGGGAAGCTTGCTGCATGCATTCCCCATTAAAAAAAGACGGTTACATCCTGGCGCTCATGCTGATTACCGTGCCGATTGCCGGTGAGCTGAAATTTTATCCGGTCAATGAGACGTTTCGGATCAGCTTTGGCGCTCCTACTTTTTTCTTCTTCTTGCTGTTGTTCCAGCGGCTTCCGGTGGTTTTGCCCGGATTTTTGACAGGGCTTTGCGTCGTCGGCTTTCGTCTGCTGCTTGATTATTCCACGCAAAGCCCTTTTGATTGGACGGCTTCCATGCAGGAGCACTATTCCAGCTTTTTCTTCTACTTTTCCTATTCACTGCTGTTTTACGTCATACGTATCGAGCGGTTTCGCGAGCAGACGCTCTTGATCGCCTTTATCGGGATGATCGTCGAGGTCGTGGCCGATTTGGTCGAGCTGCTGTCGCAATACGTCATGTTCCACATTGTCATTACGTGGGGAGCGCTGCAGGAGATGTTCGTCATCGCGCTGTCGCACAGCTTTGTCGTCCTGAGCTTTTGGAACATGATCCGGCTGTACGAGACGCAGGCGCGGGAAAAGCAGACGCGCACCCAGCACGAGCACATGCTGCTGCTCATTTCCAATTTGTACGAGGAATCGATTCATCTGAAAAAGACGCTGCAAAACGCAGAGGACATCACCGTCAAATCTTTTGAGCTGTACCAGGGCTTGCAGGCGTTGAAGAGCATGCCCGACCGAATTTCTGTTGAGTCGTTCGCGAAAAAGGCGCTGATTATCGCAGGGGAAGTCCACGAAATCAAAAAGGACAACCAGCGCATTTTTGCGGGTTTGCAAAAGCTGATTTCGCATGAAAACAAGTCGGATTTTATGGACATCCAGCAACTGGTGGACATCATCATGCGCTCCAACGAGAAATACGCGAGCCTTTTGCGAAAACAGATCGAGTTTTCCAGCACCATTTCCGGCGAGCATCCGCACTACCACGCGTTTACGCTGCTGTCGCTCATCAACAACATCGTCGCCAACGCTGTCGAAGCGATTCAGCATACGGGGCGGATCGTGATTTCCGTGGACAGGACCGAAGACTTTGTGGAACTCCGCATCACGGATGACGGCCCGGGGGTTCCGCCTCGCCGTAAAAAGTTGATTTTTACCCCAGGCTTTACGACCAAGTACGACCTGAAAGGAATACCCTCGACAGGCATTGGTCTTTCCTACGTTAAAGCGATAGTGGACGAGTTGGGAGGGGAGCTTGCTGTACACGATGGCGTGTCCGGAATTGGGACCGAGTTTTTCATCCGGCTGCCGATCAAACATGTAAGGGAGAAAGAGTGAGACGATGCTTTTTTATGTAGTCGATGATGATGAGGCCGTGCGCCTGATGTTGACGGAGATTATTGAGGATGAAAATTTAGGAGAAGTCGTGGGGGAAGCCGAGGACGGGTCGCTCATCGACGGGCAAATGCTGACGATGCGCCAAGTCGATATCGTCCTGATCGACATGCTCATGCCCGTCCGCGACGGAATTGAAACGATCCGGCAAATCCGCCCGGCGTTCAAGGGCAAGATCGTGATGCTCTCCCAGGTGGAATCGAAGGATTTGATCGCGCAAGCCTATGCGCTTGGCAGCGAATACTACATCATCAAGCCGATCAACCGGATCGAAGTGGTGACGATTTTGCAAAAAGTGATTGAGAAAATTCGACTGGAAAAGTCGATCCAGGACATCCACAAATCGCTGCATTCGGTTTTGCAGCTCAGTCCGGTGAGCACGGTCCCTGTACCAGCGGTCAAACACGAAAAGCAGCTGCGCGAGGCGGGACAATTCCTTTTGGCGGAGCTTGGCATTGCGGGCGAGAACGGGAGCAACGACTTGCTCGATATTTTGGATTTCCTGGCCGAATACGAGCAAAAGCAAACGTTCAAAAACGGCTTTCCGGCGCTCAAGGAAATTTTTGTCGCGGTGGCGGAATCCAGGCTAGGCGAATCTGCGGATAAAGAGCAGGTCATGAAGGTGGTCAAGGCATCGGAGCAACGGGTCAGAAGGGCAATTTATCAGTCGTTGAACCATCTCGCCTCGCTCGGCCTGTCCGATTTGTCCAACTGGAAGTTCGAAAATTACGCCTCGCAGTTTTTTGACTTCACGTTCGTGTATAAAAAAATGGCGGAGTTGAAAAACAAGTCGTCCTCTACCCCCTCCGATATTCGGATCAATATGAAAAAGTTTATTCAGGTGCTGTATGCAGAGGCCAGGCGCATTCAGTCGGAAGCGTGAAACATACGGCTTCTTTTCCGGCCTCCGCTCAGTGCCCGCATCGAAAAGCTGGCCAGTGTGTCTTTCGGCAGTAGCAGCACCAAAAGACACACTGGCTATTTTTTTCGCTCAAGTATGCCTAAAAATTTTTTGATAAAAAGGAAATTTCAAGAAATTGTCGAAAGATTTCATGTAAAATCGCGGGCACCCACTTTTTTGCCGCAGCCAAGTTTTCTAATCTGGAGGGTGGAGACCATGAATCAGCGGATAGCTCTGGATCGATTTGCTAATCTTTCTGAAGAAAGAGTAAAGCTTGAACTGGAATGGGAACGATACGTTTCAGGAATCAATGATAAACCAGCCATTCGACCGCTGATGTACGAATCCTGGCAACGCTGTCAGGAGCAAAGCATCCATCCTCTGACCAACAAAACAGCGATCACCCTGTCGCAGGAAGAGATTGAGGCATTTTGGCAGGATGATTCGCTGCAGCGCATCCTCAAGCCGCTTCTGGATCAGCAGAAGGAAGCTGCGATGGATTCTGGTCACTTGGTCACGTTTTGCAATGCAGCAGGCGAAATTGTTCACCTCGATGGCAATTTGTCGCTCATGCTGAAAGCAGAAGACATGAATTTTGTCCTCGGCTCTTCTTGGGCGGAAAATCGGGCGGGAACGAACGCCATCGGGACTTCGCTGGTGACAGGCAGCCCCGTGCAAGTGTTCGCCGGAGAGCATTTTTGTCAGGAGGTGCAAAAATGGACGTGCTCGGCCGCGCCCATTCGCGACCCTGCTACCGGTGACATTCTGGGGGTGTTCAACCTCACTGGCTTGTGGAGGGTCAACCATCCCCAGTCGCTTGCAACAGTGATCTCCGTGAAGCAAACAGTTGAAAACTACTTGCGCAACCAACTGGAGCAGGAGCGTTTGCGCCTGACGGAGCGCTTCTACAAGCTCGTGTCATCTCCAGGGTGCAGCCCTTTTTTGGTGCTGGATCGCGGGGGCAAGGTCATCCATGCCTCGGAGACCCTGTACGAGCAAGGCTGGATCGATCATCAGCAAAATTTGCTCGGCGCACCGCCAGGAGCACTGAAGATTGTTTCGAAATCGCAGTGGGAGGCAGAGCACCGGAAAGGAACGTGGCGTTTTGAACGAATTCCTTATATATACGGCGGCAAACCAATCGGCTCTGTCGTTTACGCCATCCCGCCGAGCGGTTACGAGCCTGCTTTTTGCGAAAAAGGGGCGCAAGACGCGTCCGTAGATGCAGGCGCTGCTTCACCGAACAGCGAACGGGGACAGCTGCCCGAGCCGGAAGAGAAGGCCAAGCCAACCGTCCGCAGCGAGTTGTTTTACCGGTCGCTTTTTGAAGACAACCCTGCGGCAATCATCTGCTGCGACTTGCAGGGCAACATCTTGGACGCCAATCCGTCGGCGGAGAGATTGGTAGGCTATCCTGTCGAAGATTTGCAGGCGACCAACCTCCGCAGTCTGATTTTGTCGGAATGCACCGACAAGCACCCCCGTCCGTTCGACCTGGACGCGATGATTCGGCCGCAAGAATTTGAAATCGCTTTCAAACATAAAAACGGTCACAGCGTCGATGTCTGCATTCACAACTTTCCGATGTTTGTGGACAATGAGATCAGCGGCTTTTACGCGATCGCCAAAGACATTACCCGCCACAAGCAGATCGAGGCGGATTTGCGAGCGACGAAGGAACGGCTTGACCTGTATTTGCGTAATACAGAGGATTCGATTGTTGTGCTCGACGTCGACTTCAAAATTCTCAAGGTAAACCGCGCCTTTGAGCAAATGTACGGGTGGAGCGAGCAAGAGGTTGTCGGAGACACGCTGCCCACGGTTCCCGATTTTTTGCGCGAGGAGTTTCAATTGCTGCAGCAGGAAATCGTGCGCAGTCGCCATGTAATGTCGTATGAGACGGTGCGGCAGCGCAAGGACGGCAGTTTGCTCGATGTCAGCGCCTTCATTTTGCCGCTCCCGGATGCGGAAGGAAATCTGCTCGCTTTTGTAGCGACGCAGCGGGACATCTCGGAGCACAAGCGGATGGAGGCCGCGCTGATCGAAAATGCAAAGCTGCTGCGGACTTTAATCAATGCCATGCCGGATTCCGTCTGCTACAAAGACGGCGAAGGCCGCTGGATCGAAGCAAACGACAGCTGCCTGCGCATTTTTGAGCTGGAGGACGTTTCTTATCGGGGGAAGACCAATGCAGAGCTTGCGCAACTGTCGCCCCATTACAAAAGAGCACTGCTGAAATGTGCCGAATCGGACAGGCAGGTGTGGGAAGAGGGCAAGCCAGTGCGGCTGGAAGGGAGCGTATCGATCAGCCAGGACGAAACCCGCATTTTTGACGTGTACAAGGTTCCGATCTTTGACCCGGATGGCAAGCGTAACGGTCTGCTGGTCATCAGCCGGGACATTACCGAGCTGAAAAAGACGGAAGAACTGCTGCGCAAATCGGAAAAGCTGTCTGTCGTCGGTCAACTGGCCGCAGGTGTTGCCCATGAAATCCGCAATCCACTGACTTCGATTCGCGGCTTTACCCAATTCATTCTGGAAGGCAATGACAAGCGGGAGTATTTTCAGACGATCCTCTCCGAGCTGGATCGCATCCAATCGGTTGTGAACGAATTTCTGGTGCTCGCCAAGCCGCAGGCCGTCAACTTTACGCCGCGCAGCCTCTCGCCGCTCTTGCATCAGGTAGTCGAGCTGCTGCAAACCGAGGCGATTGTAAACAACGTGCAGATTACGATGGAGCTGGACGCGACTGCGGCGATGGTCAATTGTGAAGAAAATCAGTTAAAGCAAGTCTTTATCCATATTTTAAAAAATGCGATCGAAGCCATGTCAAGTGGCGGGTGCATCACGATTCAGCTTCAGCAGATCGAAGACACCCTTTCTGTGAGCATTCAGGACCAGGGAGAGGGGATCGACGAAGAGCGCATCCGAAAGCTGGGCGAGCCGTTCTATACGACGAAAGAAAAAGGGACAGGTCTTGGCCTGATGATTAGCTACAAAATCATTCAAGCCCATCAAGGGCGCATGAAAATCAGCAGCCAGCGGAACATGGGGACGACGGTAGAGATTTCGCTGCCGGTATATACACCCTTTGCATGAGCTTTTGGAGATAGCCCAGGGGGAAAGCCTCTGGGTTTTTTTGTGGCATTTTTCGACAAATGGCATTGAATTTGACAGAAAAAGTCGAAAAAGAGAAAGTGACAGAATATTGACAACAATAATATCCGATGTTATTTTTGGGGTAGGAAAACGTTTACCTGAATGTGAGAAAGTGAGTGAAAAATCATTCCAGTCACGATAAAAGACATTGCTCAACTCGCCAACGTCTCGATTGCCACCGTCTCGCGTGTATTGAACAACTCCAAACCAGTCAGACCGGAACTGCGCGAGCGGGTTTTGCGCATCGTTGAGGAAACGGGCTTTCAGCCGAATGCGATTGCCCGCAGTCTCGTCAGCAAGGAGACCCGAATTATCGGAGTCATGATTCCGGACATCAACAACAACTTTTACTCCAATCTCACGTACGGCATTGACAGCGTGCTTAGCAACGACGACTACAGCATGTTTCTGGCCATCTCGGACGAGGTGGTGGACAAAGAGCTGAAGTATCTGCGTCTGTTCAAGGAAAAGCAGCTCGATGGCGTCATCATCGCCAGCATTCACTTTTTGGAGAGCAACTTCCAGACGCTCCACGAAATGCAGGTGCCGATGGTCGTGACGGGCCATGACTTGCCCGGCTACCAGATCCCGACCGTGAACGTCAACAACGTCCAAGCGTCCTACGATGCCACAGCCTATCTCATCTCGCAGGGCCACCGGAAAATCGCCTGTGTCTCCGGTCCGCTGTGGGACCCTCCGTGCGGGCTGGACCGCATGGGCGGATACCGCAAAGCGATGCGCGCGCACGACCTGCCGATTCACGACGGCTTTGTCGTGGAGGGAGATTTCACCGCCAAAAGCGGCTATGAAGCCATGCGCCGTATCTGGGAGGAAGACGTGCGCCCGACCGCCGTGTTTGTCGCCACAGACCTGATGGCTGTCGGCGTGCTCAACTACTTGCACGACCACGGGATTCGCGTCCCGGAGGACATCTCGGTCATGGGGTTTGACAACCTGGAGCTGGCCTCCTTGACCCGTCCGATGCTGACGACCGTGCACAACGACCCGTTCATGTACGGCAAGGCAGCGGCAGAGCAGCTGCTCAAGCAAATCCGCAACGAGCCGGTGGAGCGGATGAGCATCGTGCCGCACCATCTCGTCATCCGGCAAAGTGTAAGCGCTATAAACGAGGAAACATCACGATCTGCCCATAGATAAATCTGCAAGCTTTGCGCGAGAAAGCGATAAAAGCGATGATGAAGGAGGAAAACATGTGAAGCTCGGTGTGTTTACCGTTCTGTTTAGCGAAAAGTCGTTTGAGGACATGCTCGATCACGTGAAGGAGGCGGGACTGGAGGCGGTGGAAATCGGAACGGGTTGCTATCCCGGCAATGCGCATTGTCCGCTTGATGAGCTGTTGGAAAGCGAGCAAAAGCGCCGGGCGTACCGCAAAGCCGTTGAGGATCGGGGGCTGGTGATTAGCGCACTCAGCTGCCATGGCAACCCGCTTTCGCCAGACAAAAGCTTTGCCCGGCAGTCGCACGATACGTTTGTCAAAACGGTCCAGCTGGCTGAGCTTTTGGAGGTTCCTGTCGTCAATTGTTTTTCCGGTACAGCCGGGGATCACGAAGGCGCGAAGTACCCGAACTGGCCTGTCGCTCCATGGCCGAATGAATATCGCGACGTGCTGAACTGGCAGTGGAACGAGAAGCTCATCCCGTACTGGCGGGAGTGGGGCGGCTACGCCAAGTCGCATCAGGTCAAGGTCGCCTTGGAGATGCACGGTGGCTTCCTCGTCCATACGCCAGGGACGCTGCTCAAGCTGCGCGAGCAAGTCGGAGACGCCATCGGAGCCAACTTCGATCCGAGCCATATGTGGTGGCAAGGCATTGATCCGGTAGCGGCGATCAAACTATTGGGAAAAGAAAAAGCGATCTACCACTTCCATGCAAAGGATACGTATATCGATCAGGAAAAGGTGAACATGTACGGGCTGACCGACATGAATTCGTACGCCAATCTCAATGAGCGGGCGTGGTATTTCCGCACGGTCGGCTACGGACATTCGCAGCAGACGTGGGCGGACATGATGAGCGCCCTGCGCATGAATGGCTACGATTACGTCATCAGCATCGAGCACGAAGATGCGCTCATGTCAATCGAGGAAGGCTTCCAGCGTGCCGTGCAAAACTTGCAACAGGTCATTTTGCGCGAGCCGATTCATACTCCATGGTGGGTGTAGGAGGGAGGTGTGACAACTATGCAAACGCACAAAATCGGAATCATCGGAGCAGGCGGGATCGCTCAGGCTCATCTGGAGGCAGCCAGGAGGGAACCGCGCGCCGAGGTTGTCGCCATTGCCGATGTATCGACGGATATGGCCAACGAAAAGGCGCGGCAGTACGGTATTCCGCACGTATTTGCCGATTATCGGGAGATGCTTGCCGAGTCGCAGATCGACGCTGCAATCGTCTGCGTCCCGAACTATTTGCATGCCGAAGCTGCCAAACAGGCGTTGGCCGCAGGCAAGCACCTGCTGTGCGAAAAGCCGATCGCGCTGAACGCCGGACAGGCACAAGAAATGATCGATGCAGCGAAGCAAGCCGGGAAAATTTTGATGGTCGCGCAAAACAACCGCTTTCGCAGCCAAGCCCTGCAAGTCAAGGCATGGCTGGATGAAGGCAGACTGGGCACGATTTACCACGCCAAGACAGGCTGGGTTCGCCGCAACGGCATCCCTGGCTGGGGAAGCTGGTTTACGCAAAAAGAGCTGGCTGGCGGCGGGCCTTTGATCGACATCGGGGTACATATGCTCGACTTGACTTTGTGGCTGCTGGGTCATCCGAAGCCGGTATCTGTACTCGGTCAAACGTATGCGCAGTTCGGCCCGCACAAGCGTGGACTGTCCGAGTGGGGAAGACGTGTGGATGACGGCAAATTCGACGTGGAAGACATGGCCGTTGCGATGATTACGTTTGAAAACGGATTTTCGCTCACACTTGATGCCAGCTGGGCTTCTCACATTGAAAAAGAAAACGTTTTCCTGCAACTGTACGGGCAGGAGGGCGGTGTCTCGTTTGACTTGCTGGAGGAAAAGCTCACGCTGTACCACGAGTGGGGCGGCGTGACGGCAACGACGGAGCTTTCGCCAAAGCCATGCAATGAACGGGTTCTCTTGCTCGGCAATTTCCTCGATGCGATCGAAGGCAAGGCACAGCCGCTTTGCACCCCAGAGCAAGCCTTGTACATTACCCGGTTGATCGAGGCGATTTACCAGTCGGCGCAAACAGGCGAGGCTGTCCGACTGTAACGATGGTTTCTTGTCCTGCTTCTGCAGGCGAAGAAATAGATTCATACAAAGAGCATAGGGGGTTGAATTGTATGAAAGTGATGAAACGACTTGCATCAATGGGACTTACCTTGACGGTTGCACTCTCTTTGGCAGCATGCTCATCCACTCCGCAACAATCCGCGCCCGCCCAGGGACAGCCCACAACAGACACATCCAACACAGAACCTGCGTCACAGCCTGCAGAAAAAGTCAAAATCGTCTACGCCCGCGGCAAAGACTCTACAGACTCCACGAAAAGGCTTGTGGAAGCTTTTCAGAACGCTCACCCCAACATTGAGGTAGAGATTCGCGAAATGCCTGCGGATACCGGACAGAGCCACGACCAGTACGTCACGATGTTCAGTGCGCAATCGTCGGAGATCGACGTGTTTGACCTGGACGTCATCTGGCCCGCTGAATTTGCCCAGGCCGGCTATCTGCTTCCGCTCGACCGCCTGATCGAGCAGGACGGAATCGATACCGGAAAATACATCAAAGGGGCGATGGATGCTGGGAACTTTGGTGGTCAGCAATGGACCATGCCGAAGTTCATCGATGCCGGACTGCTGTTTTACCGCAAAGACCTGGTCCAAGAGCCGCCCAAAACATGGGATGAATTGATCGCGCAGGCAAAAGCCACGAAGGGACAGGGAGGCACGAAATTCGGCTACCTGATGCAAGCGAAGCAATACGAAGGACTCGTGTGCAACTTCGTCGAGTTCATTGCCTCTTACGGCGGCAAAATTCTCGATGAACAGGGCAATGTAGCGATCAACAATCCGGCCACCATCAAAGGCTTGCAGAAAATGATCGAAGTCGTCCAATCGGACTTCGTGCCAAGCAACATCACTACCTTCATGGAGACAGAATCGCATACCGCCTTCCTGGAAGGACAGTCGGCCTTTATCCGCAACTGGCCGTACCAGTTCGCACTGGCGCAGGATCAGGCCCAATCGAAAATCGTCGACAAAGTGGCAATCGCGCCGCTGCCAGCAGGAGATGCAGGGTCTGCAGCCGCACTCGGCGGCTGGATGGGCGGAATCAACAAGTTCAGCAAACATCCGAAAGAAGCTTGGGAATTCCTCAAGTTCATGACAGGAGCCGAGGGACAAAAAATTTCGGCGGTACACGGCGGCCTCGCCCCAACTCTGCTGCCTGTGTATGAAGATGCTGACGTGCAAAAGGCAAGCCCGTTGTTTGCCAACAAAGATTTCGTAGATGGCGTCAGCGCTGCTGTTTCCCGTCCGACCACCCCGATTTATCCGAAAATTTCGGAAGTAATCCAGATCGAGGTGTCCAAGGCACTCGCCGGACAACAATCCGCCGAGCAGGCTGTGCAAAACATGGAAACAAAAATGAACGAACTGATGAAAAAATAGCCGAAGACAAGCTGTAAACAAGAACGGGTCCGCATCGCTTCCGGGGGAGGATGTCTCTCCCGGGAGTGAATGGATCTCGCACAGTTCCACGAGGCTTTCAATCAGGAGAAGGTGGTGAACGGATGAATCGACAAAACAAAGGGTCCCTTACGGAAAAGCAGATGGGCTATTTGCTGATTTTTCCCGCACTGCTGATTATACTTGTCATCGCGATTTGGCCTGTCATGCGATCATTTTGGATCAGTCTGCACGACATCCGGCTGAATGACCCGACAAAGACTGAGATCCATTCCTCGTATGGTCTGGATATGGAGCGCTACGTCAGCACGCTGCCCAATTTGCTCCGCTATGTGAAAAAAGAGGCGGAGACAGCCGAAGGGGCAACGAAGGAACGGTTGGACGCAGTCCGGCAGCAGATCGAGCAAATGCATGCTGCCCTCAGCCAGACAGGCGAGATCGCGAGTCGCTATGAAGCTATCGATCAGCTTTTGCTGGAATTCAAGCCAGTGCCCGCCGAACTGAAGTACGTGACACTCTCGGCCGAGCAGACCGAAACCATACGGACTACCTTGGCGACAGCAGAGTCGACGCTCCTGGAGCTCGGCGCGCAAAAGCAGTTGTCCAAGCCCGAGGGGGCCGTCGGTGTCGTGTCGGGAATCAAATCCTCGATCATTGAGCCGAACTACGTTGGCTTCACCTACTACAAGCAGTTTTTGACCGACAACCGCATGTGGGCGGCTTTGTATAACACGTTCTTTTTTACGGTCATTTCCGTTGCGATTGAGCTTGTCCTTGGCTTGGGTATCGCGCTGCTCATCAATCGGCCGTTTCGCGGGCGGGGGCTTGTCCGCGCAACTGTCCTGATTCCGTGGGCCATTCCAACGGTGATTTCCGCGATGATGTGGAAATTTCTCTACGACGGACAAAACGGGATCGTCGCCCATCTGTTTGAGGCGACAGGACTTGTTTCGGACATGGGCGTGCTGCTCTCGACAAAGGCAGGCGCAATGTTCTCGGTCATTTTGGCGGACGTCTGGAAGACGACTCCGTTCATGGCGCTGTTGATCTTTGCCGGCTTGCAGACGATTCCGCAAAGCTTGTACGAAGCCGCTTCTGTAGACGGGGCCAGCCGCTTGCAGCAGTTTTTCCGCATCACGCTGCCCATGCTCAAGTCGACGATTCTTGTAGCGCTATTGTTCCGGACGCTGGATGCCTTCCGCGTGTTCGACCTCATTTACGCGTTGACGGGCGGTGGACCAGCCAACTCTACCGAAACCATTTCCATCTACGCCTACAAAACGATGTTTGCGCAGATGAGTTTTGGGGAAGGCTCGGCGCTCGCTGTCATTGTCTTCTTGTGCGTCGCCTTGATCTCGATTGGCTACGTGAAAATTTTGGGGGCAGACCTCTTGGGTGAAGGCAACAGAAGATAAGGAGGAAACGCGCATGCAAAAAAGTGCAGGGCCCTTGTTCTACATTGGATTGCTGCTTTTTGTCTTCGTCGTCATGTTCCCGTTTTTATGGATTTTGCTTGCCGCACTGAAGCCGCCCGGAGAGCTTTTTGGAGAGCGCGCCTTTCACTTTATCATCCAGAATCCGACGCTCGACAACTTCATCCGGGTCTTCACCGAACGGCCATTCGCTACTTATTTGTGGAACTCGACGGTAGTAGCGACGCTGACGACGTTGTACTCGATCACAATCGCGTCCTTTGCCGCGTACGCGATTGCCTGGCTGTCTTTTCGCGGGAAGACGATCATTCTCGGCGTCGTGTTGGCGGTATCCATGTTCCCACAAATTGCCACGATCTCGCCGATATTCATGTTCATGCAATCCATGGGTCTGACCAACAGCTACCTTGGCCTGATTATTCCGTACACGACTTTTGCGCTGCCGCTCGCGATCTGGAATTTGACGATCTACTTCCGCAAAATTCCGAGCGATCTGGGAGAAGCCGCAAAGGTGGACGGAGCGAGCGTCTGGCAGACGATGACGAAAGTATTTTTCCCACTGGCAATGCCAGGCGTGTTTACGACAGCGATTCTCGTCTTTATCGCCGCCTGGAACGAATTTTTGTTCGCGCTGACGCTGAATACGCAAGAAGCGATGAAGACAGTTCCTGTAGGTATCGTCATGTTTCAGGGGATGTACACGATTCCGTGGGGGGAAATCTCGGCCGCATCCATCATCGTTACCGTTCCGCTCGTGGTCATGGTGCTGATTTTCCAAAGACGGATCATCTCCGGGTTGACGTCCGGTGCAGTCAAAGAGTGAAAAGTGAAAATGCGCCTGTCTCCCGTGCGATGGACGATGGACAAGGCTGGCAGGAATTTTCCGCGTGGACCGCGAATGTTGACGAAAAGAAACCTGCCAGCACAAAAGAAAAGGGGATTCGTCCATGACACCTTTTTCACCGTTCGAAATTCACGTGCAGCCAGAGGCGATACACGATGGCCATGTGAACAACGTCAAGTACATGGCGTTTTTGGAGCAGGCGCGCCAGCCTTGGTATCACTATTTTGCCAGTCTTGGCTTCCGCTCGTTTGTGGCTCAGTTGCACGCGGAGTACAAAAAGGAGGCTTTTCTCGGCGACGTCCTGTTGATTCACTCGTACATAGAACGGGTGGGCAATACGAGCTTTGTTCTCCGGCAGCTCATCCGCAACCAGCATGATGAGCTTGTCCTGCAAGCCGACGTTACGTTTGTCGCTATTAGCGTAAGAACAGGCGAAAAAATGCGTGTGCCCGACGAGCTGCGCAAACAGGTGTAAGCAGGGGGAAGTCCGCCTGGAAAAAACGACAGAGCAGAACAGAGCAGAAAGAAAGAGTCCGATCGCTTGGAAATCGGGCTTTTTTTGGCGTGCAAAAATTTCTGCCGCTGCCGACGAAGACAGTCGACTATACCCAACGGGCACGGCAACGCGTATGAATGTAGCAAAGAAGTAACGCGACAGACCGAAAGAAAGGAGGTTGCACATGACTGTCCCCCACCCGAAACGAGCAGCGGCGAAAAAATCGCCTTTTTTAAACAACGCAGAATTAAAAAGGGCACCGAAAAGCCCCCAGCAAAAATTTTTGCGCGTAAAGCAAGTGGAAAAGCAGGGCATAACAGCTGACAAGCATCCGCCACTTCGAGCGGGAGGAACCAGGCTTTCCAAAAGCAAAGGGCCTCTCGTCCGTGACCAGGCCAGACAGGAGCGAAGGGGCGGAAAGCCTGTCGTCAAAAAGCTGCCCTGGTCCAGGTCACTTTTGAGCAAATCGCCATGGACCAAGCCGCAGCGTCTGCGGAGGTCTGCTGCCCGGCCGACCGAGGAAGGATGGGAGCAAATCGATGAGCAGCAGTACGACGTAACGGGACAGGAGACTGCCGAAGCCAAAGGCGAGGTCAAGCCCGAACCTGAATCTGAACCTGCAACGGATACGTCAAT
This sequence comes from Brevibacillus gelatini, assembly GCF_003710935.1. Classification (GTDB taxonomy): domain Bacteria; phylum Bacillota; class Bacilli; order Brevibacillales; family Brevibacillaceae; genus Brevibacillus; species Brevibacillus gelatini. The sequence goes on along the minus strand of NZ_RHHS01000015.1, from coordinate 193,167 downwards.
CGTCAGGCTATCGCACCAACAACAGCCCATGCCCCGGCAACAAGCGAACGCAGCGAACAATCATGTGGTGTTCGCCGATGTGTCGTACAGCGAACAGGCTGAGCGCTCCTATGTGCAAGTGCCCGTGCTGGAAGAGGTGTGGGAAGTAAACTGGGTACACCCGATCCAGGCCTGCTGGAAACAGGAGTGGCATAAGCTTCAGCCGCAGATCGCCATCGAGGTGCAGGAGACGCGCCATGAGAACAACGGACGAGTCGTTTGGGTGCGGGGCGAATTTGAACTGACAGCATTTGGCACGACAGGTGAGGCGGGACAAGTCGCGCATGAGACGCTGCGCCTTCCCTTTACTTCCACCGTATTGCGCCCGCCCGTTGTCCGCGAAAAAACGGAAGCGCGCGTACTTGTCGACAACGGCCCGCTGGCCTTGCAGGAAAAATGGATCGAGACCGGAGAGTGGAAAGCGAGTCTGATGTCCGAGCCGTTTCTGGAGCACGGTGCAAGCGGGCATGTTTACAACGGAGTGGCGATTGTAAGCGGGCGAATTTGCTGGTTTCGCAAACAGTTGGTTCCGCTCTGCCGACTGGGTCAGGTGTGAGGCCTGCTTTTTGCCGGGCGATCAAAAAGCAGGCAGGAGGACCATCAGAACAGGTTGCCCGCCCACAGATCGCCACAGTGGCAGGCAAATGCACACTTGGCACGTCCGGGCCGTACATAGGCTTTCGCAAGATAGTTACTTAGGTAAATATAAGAGATGGAATTTGCCAGCTAATAACAAAAAATGGGTAAATTGCGCTCGGCAACAGCCAAGTCCAATAGAGAGTCCAGGCCATACAATGAATGGTAAGTTCGGGAACGGAGAAGGAGGGATAACCAACATGGGGAAACAAAACGACTCAAAAGAAGGCAAGTTCATCGTTGAATACTTTTGCAATGACGACAAACACAAGCATAAGGACAAGCACGAGCACAAAGACAAGCATAAACACGAACACGAATATAAGTTCAAGCTCGAACATGAACACAAGCACGAGCACGAACACAAGCACAAGTTCGAATGCAAGTGCGGGAATGGGTACAAGCACAAGCCTGACAAGGAGTTCAGCATCAAGACTGAACAGGAGCTTGGCAAAAAGCCAGTCCCTCATTCCTGTGCGGTGGAAAATGTGCGTGTGTTCAGCTCCAGTCTCGAAGCGACCACGTTTCCGAAGACGATCAAGGTGCCTGTGACATTGGCGGAAATTTCCGTCGTTGTATGTGTGGAAGCCAATGTCCAGCTGGAAAAGCCGGCGCTGGAAATTATTCGCACGTGGAAAAGTGTCATTCTCGAACAATGCGAGCTCGTTCCGACCTTCAATCCGTATGCAGCCAAACTGTTTGGAAGCGGCTTCATCCGCAAAAACATCGAGTACGCCACCGCCGATCACATGTCGGACAGTGCAGTCTGCGGAGATATTCGCCACGTTTCTGCCTTGTTGCCATTCGATTTTTGCGTGGGCATTACCTTCCCGACGAGCGGCCCGTCTCTGCAGCTTACACCAGATGTCTCGTCATCCGGCGAACTCGGCAACAAAGCGGGAACGGCTGCCCAGTTGAACATGGGATTGTTCGGAAATCGCCAGGTGTACAACGAAAAGCCGTACTGTGAGCTGGTGTACTCCGAATTTACCGAATTGGACATCGGGCAAGGCTCGAAAAAAGGAAAAAGCGTCGAGCAGCCGTTTTCAAGCGTGCGGGAGAAAATCGTCCTCAATCTCGGCCTGAAAGTTTTGCAAGATCAGCAAGTGCCGTTGCCTGTGCCTACACCTCCCCCTCCGCACAAACCACCATTTACGTGCAAGTGATTTCGACAAGGAAAATAGCGAAAAGAAGAGGCGGGAGGGTGTGCCTCTTCTTTTTGGTTCCATAACCGAACAAACAATGGGCATGCGCGTGCGATTCTCTACATACAAAAAGGAGTGGGCATGAAACGGCCCCCCAGATCGGCGCTCTTTACGCGTGCGGAGTTTTCGCTCGTCTGTTTCACGAGCGGCAGAGGGGGAGGGGCGAAGAGAACGGCAGCAAGCAGGCAGGTAGTCCAATAGGTGTGAATTTCCTTTGCCATTCAATTATACAAGCGGCGATCCGCATACATCATTTCAAACGATAATGCGGCTGGAGGCCGTTTTTTCGTCAAGGCAAATAGGTCGTCAGGAATAAAGAATGGGGAAAACGCAGCCCTTGATTCGCGCAGGAAAGGGCTTCTTTGGCATTGTGTGAGCAACTGCCAGATGGAGAAGAGCGGTGTCGAATCATGGAAGAAAAAAATGCCATTTTCCTAATTGACATTAAGAATCATTATCAAATATTATGTATGTGCAACATATATAGCGATAATGATTTTCATTATCGAGAAATGAAAGGGAGAATGTGCCTGTGGTGATTCGATCCAATCTGGAAGTAGCTGGTGGAAGAAGTGCCGCTTCTGATTCTATTGTTTCCTGCGTAGGGAACACCCCCCTGGTCAAGCTGAGCCGACTGTTCGCGCAGCACGAGGTGGAAGTTTTCGCCAAGCTGGAACTGATGAATCCCGGCGGAAGCATGAAAGATCGTCCCGCGCGTTACATCATCGAGCAAGGACTGCAAGACGGCACCATCCATGAGGGCACGCATTTGATCGAGAGTACGTCTGGAAACCTGGGCATTGCCATCTCGATGATTGCCAAGGTCTACGGGCTTACGTTTACGTGCGTGGTCGATCCCAAGATCACGAAGACGAACCTCACGATCATCAAGCAGCTTGGCGCCAACATTGAAATGGTGCAGGAGCCTGACGATCAGGGCGGGTATTTGAAAACGCGGATCAAGCGGGTAAAAGAGCTCTTGGCCACGATTCCGAATGCCTACTGGATCAACCAGTACGCGAATGAAAACAACTGGAAGGCGTACTACCACGGCACCGCGCGTGAAATCGTCGAGCAGACAGGCGGCAAGGTCGACTATCTGGTCATGGCCGTGAGCACGACGGGAAGCATTCTGGGAACCGCACGCAGACTGCGGGAAGCAAATCCGAATCTGAAGGTCATCGCGGTGGATGCTGTCGGATCGGTCATTTTCGGAGCGCCGCCTGCCCCGCGCGAGCTGCCCGGCATCGGTTCCAGTCGTGTTCCTGAACTGTTCAAGCGGGAGGAAATAGACGACGTCGTTTTTGTCAGCGACAGCGAATCCGTGCGGGGATGCCAGGAACTGCTCTCGGCGGAAGGGATTTTTGCCGGGGGGTCGTCCGGCTCCGTCATTTCAGCGATTCAAAAAATCATCTCGACTCTTCCTGCCGGATCGCGCGTAGTGACGATTTTGCCGGATCGAGGCGAGCGCTATCTCGACAGTGTGTACGATGAAGCGTGGGTGCAAAAACTCAGCAAGTCAGCCGTAACGGTATAACGTGAGAAAAAAGGAGCGATCACAAACCATGTCCAATCAACCATCCATCTTGTATTTGTCCAAATCTGACATTTTGCAATTGGGGGGCAATTCGTCCGATCTGTATGTAACAGCCGTGTCACGGGCGCTGGAGCTGCATGCCAAGGGAGATTTTGTCCAGCCCTTGAAGCCGTACTTGCGTGTCAATGAGGCGAACGGTCATATTGCAGACCGGATCATCGCCATGCCGGCTTATGTTGGCGGGGAAGCTCCTGTCTCCGGGCTCAAATGGATTGGCAGCAAGCACGACAACCCGAGCAAACGAGGTCTGGAGCGGGCCAGCGGCTTAATCATCCTGAATGACCCGGTCAGCAACTATCCGATTGCCGTCATGGAAACCAGCCTGATTAGTGCGATGCGTACCGCTGCCGTGACCGTGATCGGGGCGCGCTATCTCGCCAAAAAAGATTTTCAAACTGTCGCGTGCATGGGTTGCGGCGTGATCGCCAGCACACAGCTTCGCTCCATGCTGGAGCAATTCCCGCAGATTGCGACAATCTACCTGTTTGACCTGAATAGCGATGCGGCTCGCCGCTTGGCCGACCAGTTGCGCGAAAAAGCGCCGTCGGTGGAGGTCGTGATCGCCACAAGCGCAGAGCAGGCGGTGCGTGCCGGAGAAGTCGTGATTACGTGCACGGTGGTCGACAAGCCGTACATTCCGTTTGAATGGCTGCAAAAAGGAGCGTTTGTCAGCAACATCTCGATCATGGATGTACATAAAGAGGTCTTCCTGAAAGCGGACAAAGTCGTGGTGGATGACTGGGATCAGTCGAACCGCGAGAAGAAAGTGATTAACCAGCTCGTTCTGGAAGGAGCGTTTTCCCGCGAGCAGCTACATGCGGAGCTGGGAGAAATTTTGCTGGGGAAAAAAGCGGGACGGGAATCCGCGGATGAGATCATTCTCTTGAATCCGATGGGCATGGCCGTCGAGGATATTTCGAGCGCTTATGAAATCTACCAAAAAGCCGTTGCAGAAAACGTAGGGACCCGACTGCCTCTGTAAGGATGCGAGAGGAGAGAAACTGGCGATGGAAACGGATTTGCAGAAAAAAGAGCATTCGCTGTGGCAAAGGGCAGAACAGCTCGTTTTTTGCGACCTAATCAACGCACTTTTGCAAGAAAACATGGCCGGGCTGCTCGAACGGGCGCGAATGGAGCGAGCGTGGCCGGGGCCTTCCGGTCACGAATGCAGCGAGCTTGACGAGGGCGAGCATTATCTGTGCCTGCCGCTTGACCGCGCGTGCAGTCTGGTCGTGCGCGTCAAAGCTGCGAAGTTTATCCAGCCGTACAAAATCAGCAGGCTGCCCGTGGTGCTGATCGATCAGCAAGAAAACAGCGTGCAGGAGCTGGACCCGATCACGTTCATGCAGCTGTTCGCCGATTCGCTCTCTGCGGCGGAGCGGCAGGCAAGCATGCCGAATTTGCAAGACTTTCAGACGGAATTGCGAGATTCGATTCGCCATACGGCATTGTCATTCGAAGCCAGCTTGGAGCAAAACGGGCAAAAGAGCGACGCCCCCGCGCTCCTGCAAGCCGAACGCTTCTCCGCCATGCGGGATCGTCCTTTTCATCCGACATCCCGGGCAAAAAGAGGGTGGAGCGACGAAGAGTACCGCGCGTACAGCGCCGAGTATGGGCGAGCGTTCGGGCTGGATTGGTTCGCTGTCCGCCGCGACTACATCCAGGCGAGTACAGGGAAGAATATCGCCGACTTTATTTTGGACGATGCAGAAAAAGCGAGTTTGCAACAAGCGGCGCACAAAGCCGGGATTGACGACCAGCGCTATTTGCTGATGCCTGTCCACCCCTGGCAGACAGATCGCGTCCTGCCAGCTTATTACCGCGAGGAACTGGCGCAGCAGATATGCGTGCCTGTCGTCCGGGGATTGGGTGAGTTTCGTCCGACTTCTTCCGTGCGGGCGCTGGCTCCCTCAGACCGCCAACGCTACCACGTCAAGGTGCCAATCGGCATTTATTCTCTCGGGGCACTGCGCCTGTTGCCGCCACGCTATTTGCACAATGGGGCCGAAGGACAGCGATTGCTTGCAAGCGTCATGGAAAAAGACGAGTGGCTGAAAAAGCGGCTGCACCTGTGCGACGAAACGAACTGGTGGGGCTATCATGATCCGGCGGGGGATCCGTTTGCGGATAAGCCTGGTCATCTGGCGTGCCTGATTCGGGAATACCCGGCTGATTTGCTGCATGACGAGGCTGTGCAGTTGATTCCGATGTCTGCCCTGGCTGTCGTCGATCTGCAAGGGAAAAACCCGCTGTTTGCCACATGGCTGTGGGCACGCTTTGGAAAAGAGGCAGGAGCGGCGGAAGCTTTGCAACTGTTCCGTGAAGTTTGCCGCGAGCTGATCGGCACGTCGCTTCGCCTGTTCCGCTACGGGATCATGCCGGAAATTCACGGGCAAAATGTGATGCTGATCGTGCGCGATCACCGGATAACGGGTCTTTTGCTGCGCGACCATGACACGATCCGGCTGCATCTGCCGTGGCTTGCGGCAGAAGGCTTGCTGGAGCCTGCGTATCGCATCAAACCCGGGACGCCGAACAGCCTTATCAACGAGACGCCGGAGCAACTGCTCTCCTATTTTCAAACATTGGGCGTACAGGTCAACCTCTATGCGATTGCCGATGCCCTGATGACCGCCTATGCGCTTGAGGAAGCCGCGTTCTGGCGCATGATCGCGTCCGTCGTGCGCGAATCGCTGGAGGAAGCGGACTTGCCAGAGACGGTAAAAAGCGTATGGAAAAGACAGCTGCTTAAGTCCGATACGTGGCCGATCCGCCTGCTCCTGACGCCGCTGTTGAAGCGCACCGATTCCGGCGGCGGGAGCATGCCTGCTGGCACAGGGAGCACAGGCAATCCGCTCCGGCTGCTCGAAACAGAAAAATGAGCAACACGACTTCCTTTGCCAAAAGCTTCCGCATTTTGTGGGCGGGACAGTTTTTCTCCACGTGCAGTCTGACAGTGATCGTACCGCTGCTGCCTTTTTACATGGCGGAGCTTGGGGCAACGCTTCCGGAAGAAAACCGGATCTGGACGGGAGTGGCGCTGGCAGCTCCGGCCGTGACGATGTGCCTGTTTTCGCCGCTCTGGGGAAGATACGGCGATCACGTAGGGAAAAAGTGGATGGTTGTGCGCGCTTTGGCTGGTATATCCATCAGTTTACTTTGGATGGGACTCTCCAGTTCGCCGCTCGCATTTGTGCTGGCGCGGCTGCTGCAAGGCGCTTTTGGCGGTGTCGTCGATGCGGCGGCCGCTTTTGCAGGGGCCCAGGCAAGCGAAGGGACGAAAGGCCGTGCCCTCGGCAATCTGCAAAGCGCGACTGCCGCAGGCTCGCTTGCCGGGCCACTGATCGGCGGGCTGCTCTCCGACTGGTTCGGGCTTGCGACGATCATTTTGTGGAGCGCTCTGTTTACCGCGCTGTGCAGCGTAGCGGCTGCATTGGTTCTGCAAGAGCCGGCTCGCCGCAAGAGCCAAAAAGGTCACGAAAAGCTGCCGATTGCCCATGCCTCCCGGGAAATGCTGCGTCATCCCCGGCTGCGGAACATGCTCGTAGCCGGAATGCTCGCCCAGTTTGGCGTGTACGGCCTGGTCGCAATTTTTGCGCCCCACGTGGAAGGACTTGTCGGGAGCGCATACGCCGCTTCCTGGGTCGGAGTGCTGCAGGCCGTGACCTGGGGGGCGACGTTTCTTGCAGCGCCTTGGTGGGGGCGACTCAACGACAAAAGGCGCGTCGAGAAAAATGTGTGCCTGGCCATGCTCGGTTGCGGACTCGGTATCGTGCTGCAAACGTGGCCGACTGACGCCCTCTGGCTGTTGCCGCTTCGAGCGCTGCAAGGCTTTTGCTTCGCGGCGCTCATCCAGTCGATTTTTCTCGTGGTCACACTGGAAACAGCCGACAACCACCGCGGCGTCTATATCGGTCTGGCCAACTCTACGCTGACCGTTGGCCAAATTATCGGTTCGTTGCTGGGAGCGGGATTCGGAGCTCTGCTTCCACTGGAGTGGGCGTTTTTTGCGATGGGGATTTCGTTTTTGAGTGGTGCCGGCTGGCTTGCGCTCACCGCTTCCCGAAAGCAACTGGCCCACGCCACTCTACCTTATCATGCCAAAGAGGTGAAGAATGAGTGACACTAGACACCGTGACAAACAGACGCAATCAGGCCGAGACAGCGGCAATCGAGCGTCTATTCAACGCTTTTTTGCGGGAGACAGGGGTGTTTGACCCGACCGTGCGAGCAGAGGAAGGAGCGCTCGCCGACTTGCCGCCGGACATCGTCTCGCAGTTGCAGGCGGAAGGTGTGCCGATGCGGGTGAAGCTGCCCGCGACAGCGGTGGAGATCGTCGGCTCGCTCACCTATTTTTCCGCTTTTGGCCATCATCGGTACGGTCATTCGCTGTGGCTGCTGCAGGACGGAGGGGAGAAAATCTCGCCCGTACTTGCGGCGAGCAAGCTGGCAGCGGCGCTTTTGCAGGAGCTGGCAGAAACGGCGCCGCCCTCCCTGCCCAAGACAGAACTGGTCAACACCTTGCTCACCCAGGTCGAAAATTCCGTCCACAAGACGAACACGTATGTGGACTATAGCTTGCAGGAAAAGCGCGTCCTGATGGAATTGCAAGGAATGGAACGGTTCTATGCGGCTGAACAGGCGATGGTGTACGGCCATCCGTTCCATCCGACGCCGAAAAGCTCGCAAGGCTTTACAGCTCAGGACATGACGAAATACGCGCCGGAGCTTGGGGCTTCTTTTGTCCTGCACTATTTCGCGTGCGCTCCCGAGATTGTCAGGGAAGTGAGCTTGACTGACGAGCCGCGTGGCGAGGAATGGATTCCTCAGACGGTGTGCGAAGCGGCAAAAAGTAAACTGACCGCAGCGCAGCAGTCATACCGTCTGCTGCCGTGCCATCCGTGGCAGGCCGAGCATGTGAAAAGTTGGCCGATTGTGCAGCGTCTCCTGAAAAGTGGCTTGCTGATTGATCTGGGACCGCTCGGCAGCAAGGTGTACCCGACTTCGTCCGTCCGAACCGTGTGGGACCCCCATCACCCTTATTTTTTCAAGTTGCCGCTGAATGTCAGAATTACGAACTTTATTCGGGTCAATCCGCTCGATCAGCTGGAACGAACGATGGATGCCAGCCGCGTCATCAAAAAATTGGCACCGCACGTGCAGGACGCAACCTTTACGATTCTGCAGGAATCAGGCTACCGCACGATTGCCCCACAAGCGGCTGCGCCGGAAGAACGCGAGAAGCTGACCGAGAGCTTCGGGGCGATTTTCCGGGAAAATCCGGTCGTGCTTCCGCTGGATCAGGAGGTGCCGATCGTCGTCGCCTCCGCGCTGGAGGAACCGCCTCATTCGTCGTGCCCGCCGATCATGGACGCTGTGCGCAAGTCGGCGGAAAAGCAGCCGCATCTTTCCCTTGCTGCGTCGCTGGAACAGTGGCTGCGGCAATATCTTGAGATTTCCTTCGTGCCGTTGCTGCGCCTGTTTGTCCGGCACGGGGTCAGCATGGAGGCGCATGTGCAAAACTCGATGGTCGCGTTTCGCGATGGCTGGCCCGTCCACTTTTACGTGCGTGATCTGGAAGGGGTCAGCATCAGCCGCAAGCACGCCCGCGAGCAAGACATGTTTGGCCAATGCCTGAGGGAAGACAGCCCGGTGCTTTACGCGGAGGAAGAAGCGTGGAGCCGATTCCAATACTACGTCATCGTCAATCATGTCGGGCATCTCGTCAGCACGCTGGCCTACTACAGCGCGGTTCCGGAAGAAAAGCTGTGGCACATCGTGGGAGACGTAATCCGCTCGGCAGACTTTTTCCAGGAAGCACAAGCTATGCTCGAAGATTTGCTGGAGTCGGAAACGTTGCCCGCCAAAGCGAACTTTATCAGCAGCTTCCAGCGTCGCGGGGAAAGACCTCTCTATGTCCCTGTCCCCAATCCGCTGGCGCAATCGAGGAGGAAACAATGAAGCAGATCATGGCACCAACCGATTTTGCCAAGCAGGCTGCCACCGTCGAAGCAGCGATTCAGTCCGAACAGTACGTCCAGGTGCGGCGAAGAATTTTTCGCCAGCTGCTCGAAGCGTTGCTATTCGAAGGTGTGATTCCTGCCAAAACGAATGAGGAAGGGAACGAAACGGTATTTTGCATTGCGGGCCAGACAGAGGAGGGCAAGGCTGTCAGCTATATTTGCCGCGGGCAGCGCCGCTTCACCTTCGGGCGCATCCGTCTGTTTGATGCCCCGATCCTGCGCTTAAGCGACGAGGGGAGCGCTGAGGCGCAGTCGCTCGCCCAGTTTTTGCTGGAAGTGCGGCATCAGACGGGAGCTGACGAAGAGCGATTGACCGCGTTTATCAATGAACTGGAGCATACACAGCTCAAGGACACGCTTTCCCAGTACGAGCGCCAGTTGCAGGGCGGCGGATTCTCTTTGCGCGATTACGACGCACTGGAAGGCGAAATTATGGACGGACATCCGTACCATCCGAGCTATAAATCGCGCATCGGGTTTGACTACGCCGACAACTACCAGTATGGTCCCGAGTTCAGACAGGAGCTTGGCCTGCTCTGGCTCGCGGTTGAGAAAAAGCACGCTCGCTTCGCCATCTCCGGGCATCTTGTGTATGAGCGCCTGCTTCGGGATGAGCTTGGCGAACAGCAGATGACCGCATTTTCCCAGGTCATTCGAGACCGAGGGCTTGATCCCCATGACTTTTTGTTTGTCCCGGTGCATCCGTGGCAGTGGGAGAACATCATGCCGACGGCTTTTCTGGAGGCTTTGCGCCAAAAGCGCGTGATTTTGCTTGGCATAGGGCAGGACACATATCGGCCGCAGCAGTCGATCCGCACGCTGGCAAATGCCAGTGCCCCGCACAAAGCGTATGTGAAGCTCGCGATGAGTCTTGTCAACACGTCGACAGGGCGGATTCTCGCTCCGCACACCGTCGCGAATGCCCCGGTCATCTCGGACTGGCTGCATGAGATCGTCCAGTCAGATGACTTTTTGCGAGAGGAAGCCCGCGTGGTGCTGCTGCGTGAGATCATGGGGATTTCGTATGACGCTCCGCCGCATTCCGCGCTCGTGCAGGCCAAAACGTACGGGGTGCTCGGCTGCATCTGGCGGGAGAGCTTGCATCCTTACCTGGAACACGGCGAGCAGGCGCTGCCCTTCAACGGTCTTTGCGCCCTCGATGGCAACGGTCGTCCGCTGATCGCACCGTGGATCGAGAGTTACGGGGCTGAGAGATGGCTGACTCGCCTGTTTGAAGCAAGCGTACTGCCAATCGTACACATGCTCTATGCACACGGTATCGCCCTGGAATCGCATGCGCAAAACATGGTGCTGCTCCATCGGGAGGGCATGCCTGTGCGCGTCGCGCTGAAAGATTTTCATGACGGCATCCGCTTTTCCAAAACATATCTTTCGGCGCCGGAACGCTGCCCGGCACTGTTCGAAACGCCAGCCTATCACGCTCGCGTAAACCGCAACTCGTTTATTGAAACCGATGATCTCGCTTTGGTGCGCGACTTTATGCACGATGCCTTTTTCTTCATTAATATAGGCGAACTGGCATTGCTCATGGCAGACGCTTTCGGCTTTTCCGAAAAACGCTTCTGGGAGCTTGTGCGCCAGGTGCTGGAGTCGTACCAACAGCGGCATCTGCATCTGAAAGAGCGCTTCTCGCTTTTCGACTTGTTCGCGCCTGCGATTGAGGTTGAGCAGCTTGCGAAACGCAGGCTCTTTGCGGACACGGAGCTGCGCGTGCACAAAGTGCCGAATCCTTTGGCTGCCAGCAGGTCGCCTCGTTAAAAACGAAAAGGAGAAGAGAGGAATTGCTCAAGGAAAATACACTCAAGCGTAAGCTACGCGAAGGCAAAACGGTGTACGGACTGTTTTGCTCGATACCAGCTCCTGTCGTCGTCGAGATGATCGGCTGCGCGGAATACGATTTCGTCATCATCGACACAGAGCATGTACTCGTCAATCCGGAAACGTTGGAAAACATGATCCGGGCCGCGGAAGCTGCAGAGATTACCCCATTGGTGCGCGTGGCGGATGCACAGCCCGGCACCATCCTGCGGGCGCTGGACAGCGGTGCGCAGGGAGTGGTCGTGCCGCACGTTGAGAGCAGAGAGCAGGTCGAACAGATCGTCCGCAGCAGCCGCTACTATCCGCTTGGCACGCGTAGCCTGAACAGCGGACGGCCTGGCGCTTTTGGCAAAAACGACCTGGTCGCTTACATGGAGAGGGCCAATGAGCAAATCATGGTCGTCCCGATGATCGAAAGCAAGGCAGGGGTCGAGCGCATTGCAGAGATTTTGGATGTGCCGGGAATTGACATGGTGCTGGAAGGAGCGGCAGATTTGTCCCAGTCGCTCGGCAGGCCGTGGGACACGCGCGGCGAGCTTGTGAAAACCGCGCTTGCGTCCGTGCAGGCTGCCGCTCACAGCCGTGGTGTGCCGTACTGCGCGATTCCGCGCGTCGCAGAAGACATGGATGGGTGGTACGAAAAAGGAGTGCGCGCCTTCGTGCTGGGCGATGAGCGGGGCATTGCGTTTCGGGCGATGCGCCAGCAGCTCGGGACGCTGCGCGACAAAGAGCAGGAACTGAGGAAAAGGGAGAGAGGCTATGAGTCAAGTCATTGATTATATAAAACGGACACACACAAGCAGCGACAAGCCTTTTTGCGCCTATCTCTACGATTTGGATCACCTGAGAAGCCATGTCGTGTCAAAGGCAGCATCGTTGCCGACAGCGTGCCGGCTTTTTTACGCGATCAAGGCGAATTCCGAACCGCACATTTTGCGTGCGCTCTTGCCGCACGTGCACGGCTTTGAAGTCGCATCGCTCGGGGAAGTGGACAAAGTTCGGGCGATTTCTGCGGACGTTCCGATCTTGTTTGGCGGTCCGGGGAAGACCAACGAGGAGATAGAGGGCGCCATTCGGCAGCGTGTCAGCCTGATTCACGTCGAGAGCCTCAGTGAACTTTTACGCGTAGATTTTTTGGCGCGAAAAAACGGCGTGGTCGTCCCGATTTTGCTGCGGGTAAACCTGCGCGGTCCGTTTCCTTCCGCGACACTTGCCATGGCGGGTCGCCCGACGCAGTTCGGGATCGACGAGTCGCTTGTACCGGAGGCAATTCGTCTGGCACTTGCCTTGGATGGCGTAGAGTTGAAAGGCTTTCATTTTCACTCGTTGTCCAACAATCTGGATGCGGCCAAGCACGTTGAGCTTGTCGCGTACTATTTGCAGATCGTCGCCAAGTGGCGGGCCATGTTTGAGCTGGATATAACGTACCTGAACGCAGGAGGCGGGATCGGGGTCAACTACGCCGATTTGGAGCAGCAGTTTGACTGGCCGGCCTTTGTGCAGGGTTTGTCTGCTCTGCTCGACAGCGCTTCGCTTCCCGTCCGCCACGTCTTGTTCGAATGCGGCCGTTACTTGACCGCCGCTTCCGGCTACTATGCGGCAGAAGTGCTGGACATCAAGGAAAACCACGGCAAAACGTACGCGATCATTCGCGGCGGGACGCACCAGTTCCGTCTTCCGTCCTCGTGGCAGCACAGCCATCCGTTTACGGTCATTCCGACAGAAAAATGGGCGTATCCGTACGAGCGCATCCGGCATGAAAACGGCCCGATTACCATCGTTGGCCAGCTTTGCACGCCAAAAGACGTACTGGCAAGCGATGTGTTTGTACCGTCGCTGCGGGTAGGCGACATTATCTGCTTCCAGTATGCAGGGGCGTACGGGTGGGCGATTTCCCACCATGATTTTCTCAGCCATCCGCACCCTGACCACATTTTCTTGGAGCAAGCCGGCATTTTAGCTTGAGGAGGAATTGTAGCGTGAACCATGTTTTGTCTTCCATCCAGGTTGTTGCCGCGGATCGGGTCTGCCTGCACGAGGATCACGAGCCAAACCGCCTGGACGACACGTGCCAGTCTATCTCGCAGCAGGGGATGCTGCTTCACCCGCCGATCGCCAGACAAATGCAGGACGGCAGATACTTGATTCTGGACGGAGCACACCGCACGGCTGCTTTGCAAAAACTCGGCTGCCACCGGATTCCATTGCAAGTCGTCACAGATGCCGATTACCAGTTGGAGGCATGGGCACACGTGGTTCCGTCAGGGGCATGGCTGAATGAGCTGCTCCAGAGTGGCGCGTTTTTATGCACGAATGAACAGGGCGGGGAGCAGATCGCTACAATTCTGCATGCAGACGGCACAAAAACATATGTGACGGCCAAGCAGGCGGGGGCAGGCAGTGCGCATTTGCTTGCGCTTTGGCACCGGATCGTCCAGTCGTACAGCAGCAGCTATCCTGTCAGGCGGATTCCGCAGGGGTTGGAGGTGCTGCCCGAAAAAGGAATGGTGTGCCTCCGCTATCGTCCCTATACGATAGAAGAAATCGAAGCAATCGTGACACATGGACACGTCATGCCAGCGGGCGTCACCCGCTTTTTGATAAGCGGAAGGCTGCTGAACCTGAAAATTCCTCTTTCGCTGCTGTTGCACCGACACTTTGACGAGCAGGAGTGGACGGCATACAAGCAGCATTGGGCAAACTCGCTGCGCTTGTATGCGGAGACGGTTTATTTGAATGAAAAGGAATTTAGGAAAGTGCCGCAGCAGATTTAGGCGCGAGCTGCCGCCAAAAACGGCTATGACAGCAGGCGCTTGGGAGCAACCAGGAAAAGTCGAAGGCACCAGTCAATCGAGGGAGGTTACGTGGACCTTTGACAAAAATCCCGTGCATGTTTTTGGGTATCCTTTTGGTAAAATGAACAGAAGGCGATCATTTGACGAAAAAGGAGCAAAGGGAACCAATGACCCAACCCCACACAGAGGCCGGCTGGCATTTTGACAACAGCTATGCGAACTTGCCGGAAATGTTTTTTACCAGACTGAATCCTACGCCTGTACGCTCACCCAAGCTCGTCATGTTCAACCGTCCGCTGGCTGCGGCCCTTGGCTTGCATGCCGAAGCGCTGGAGGGGCAAGCGGGAGCGGAAATCTTTGCGGGCAACCGCATTCCCGCTGGCGCAAAGCCGATTGCCCAAGCCTACGCCGGGCACCAGTTTGGACACTTCACGATGCTCGGGGACGGGCGCGCGCTGTTGATGGGCGAGCACATTACCCCCAAAGGCGAGCGGTTTGATCTGCAATGGAAAGGTTCAGGCCGCACGCCGTACTCGCGGCAGGGCGATGGCCGGGCTGCCCTCGGGCCGATGCTGCGCGAATACATCATTAGCGAAGCGATGCACGGTTTGGGCATCCCGACAACTCGCAGTCTCGCGGTGGCGACGACCGGAGAAACCGTGATTCGCGAGGACGAACTGCCCGGAGCGGTGCTCATGCGGGTAGCCTCCAGCCATTTGCGCGTGGGTACGTTCCAGTACGCTGCCCAATGGGGAGGCGATGAAGAGCTGCAAGCGCTCGCCGACTATGCGATACGTAGACATTTCCCGGAAGCAGCCGATCAGGACAATCCCTATCTGGCTCTCCTGCAGGAAGTGATCCGTCGGCAGGCTGAATTGATCGCCAAGTGGCAGCTCGTCGGATTTATCCATGGCGTGATGAACACCGACAACATGTCCATCTGCGGCGAGACCATTGACTATGGCCCGTGCGCCTTCATGGATGTGTACGATCCGGCCACCGTCTTTTCTTCCATCGACTACCAGGGACGCTACGCCTACGGCAACCAGCCGCAAATCGCCGTCTGGAACCTGGCCCGCTTTGCCGAATCCCTGCTGCCGCTCGTACATGAAAACCAGGCGCAGGCGGTTCACTTGGCGCAGCAGGAGCTTTCCCGCTTTGGCGAGCTGTATTATCAGGCTTGGCTGGCTGGCATGCGGGGCAAGCTCGGGCTGTTCGGCGAGGAAGAGGACGATTTCGCCTTGATGGACGAGTTGCTCAGCCTGATGCAAAAGCACCGGGCGGACTATACGAACACATTCCTCGCCTTGACGTTCGGGGAGAAGAGGGACGAAGCGTTGTACACCGCCCCGGAGTTTGCCAGCTGGGAGGAAAAGTGGCAGGCAAGACAAAAGCGCCATGCTCCCTCCGACGATGCTGTCCGGCAACGGATGAAAGCGAGCAACCCGGCCTTGATCCCGCGAAACCATCGCGTCGAAGAAGCACTGGCGGCAGCCGTGCAGAACGGCGACTACAGCGTGCTGAAACGGTTTGTTGCCGCACTCGCCAATCCTTACGCGCACGCGCCCGAGCAGGCCGAGTACGCCACGCTGCCGCCGGACTCGTGCGGGCCGTATCGGACGTATTGTGGAACGTAAATCATTTTGTGTGCGCCGATTCGTGTGAGAAAACCTTTGCTGTCCGCAGCAGAGGTTTTTTCTTTTTCATCGCTTGCCCACAAAGCAAACGGGGTTAAAGCCGCCCGCGCGGCAGCAAAACCGCCGGAACGGATATTCTGCACAGCGTAGACAGCCCCAGATACCCGAACAACGGATACAAAAACATGAGCAACTGGCTGTAGCCGATCAGGCAGAGAAGGAAGGCCGTCGCAAAAAGAAACAGGTAGAGCCGGGATTCCGGCTGCTGGAACAGCTCACGTAACTGCTCGCCGATCCCGAACACGTTGGAAATGAGCGTGGTGAAAATCTCGGAGTAGAGGACGAACACGAAAAACAATTGCAGCCACTCATTCCAATGGTCGGTGATAAACAAGATCGGGATGTCCATGAAGCGCACGTCGTCCCAATTGGCCAGCATCGCTGTGTGAACGACGAGCAGCATGAAGCCGAGAACGACACCTCCGATGACGGCCGCGCGGAACAAAACGGTCTTTTCGCGGATGGCGTAGCCAATCGGGATGAGGACAGACTGGGCCATCGCCAGATTGAAGGAAACGTACAGAATCGTTTTCCACAAAAAGGCGTAGTCGGACGGCTTGGCAAGCGGCAAAGGCGATTCGGCGCTGCCGTCGAGCAGGATGAGCAGGGCAAACAACAGCATGGACGGGACGACGATTGCATTGACCAACAAGATTTGTGCAAGCCCTTTTCGCAGGATAAAGAGCGCGAGCAAAACCGTTCCTCCCGTGCCAAGCAAATACGGAATGTCGAACTGCTCCTCCAGTACCGATCCGGCCCCGGCGAGCATGACGGTGGTGACGCCGAACAAGGTCAAAAAGACGAGCAGGTTCATGGTGCGGCCAAGTATCGGCCCAAACAGCTTTTGATTAAACGATTCGTAAGAGGGCGTGCGCAGCTCGTGGGCCAGCACCATCATTTTGTAGCCCAGCCAGACGAAAAGCCCCGTGGCAAGCAGAATGCCGATTGTGCCGGCATGGCCATATGAGGTGAAAAAGGCGAGAATTTCCTGGCCGCTCGCAAATCCGGCTCCGACCACAGTTCCGATGTAGGTTGCTGCGACCTGGATACTTTTTCCCCACAGCTTCATACGGACCGATCCTTTCCAAATGGGATGCTAGTACAAAAGTGTATGAAGCTTGGGCGAAAACAGAAGAAAAAAAGGCGAACGGGGCATAGGTCCATTCGCCTTTTTTTAAAAAAACGCTATTTTTCCGGTCACAAAAGGAACATGACGATGATGGTCGTAACCAAAAGGCCGATGGCGACAGGGTACAGGTTGCGCCGCGCAAGCTCGAACGGATCGACGCCGCAAATCGCCGCTGCGGGGATCAGCGCCCAGGGGATAATCGTTCCGCCGCCAACCCAGATGGCGGCAATTTGCCCAAGGGCGGTCAAGGTAGCGGCTCCGGTGCCCAGGGCGGCAGAGAAAAGCTGTGCGAGCGAGCCGACAAGTGTGATGCCGGAGAAGCCCGAGCCGTCCAGTCCGGTGATAACGCCGACAGCAGATACGGCCAGGGCAGCGACCTCCTTGCTGATCGGGATCGCGTGTGCCAGCGCCACGCCCAAATCGTTGACGATTCCTTGCGAGCCTGACGGCAGCACCTCGCCGAACACGTTGACAAAGCCGCTGTCGCCCATGTAAAAAAAGGCGGCAATCGGAATGACGGGTCCGAACACTTTGAAGCCAAACTGAAAGCCGGAAATGAGATGGCTCGTTACTTGCTCCAGTCCCTTTTGCTTGTGGGCGAGCATGGTTGCGACAAGCAAAATCAGCAGCGCGGTTCCTCCGACCAAGGCAGTCGCGTCCCCGCCGCGCAAGTCCAACACAAACATGGCCGCTACATCGAGTGCAAACAGAACGGGGACGAGGACTGCCAAAAAGCGGCGAATACCCGCAGGCAAAGAAACGCGCGCCGCAGTGAAAACAGAAACACGGGCCGGCAAGTCTGGTGACGCGGGAAGATTCCCCAGCTTCATGTCTTTTTTCAAATACCAGAAGGCGACCGCGGTCGTGACCAGGCCCATGATGGCGACAAGCGGAACACTCGCGGCAATCACGTCCTCGACAGGAAGCCCGGCCGCTTTGGCAGTCAAGGTTGGCGCTCCCTGAATGACGAAGTCGCCCGACAGCGCGATTCCGTGCCCGAACAGGTTCATGGCAATCGCGACGCCCATCGCAGGCAGTCCCGCCCGCAAAGCGACAGGCAGCATGACCGCGCCAACCAGTGCTACCGCAGGCGACGGCCAGAAAAACCAGGAAATTCCCATCATCACGATCCCGATTACCCAATAAGCCAGTGTGGCGTTGCGAATCAGGTGCGTCATCGGCCGGATCATCGTCTCGTTGACTCCGGTATCCGTCAGGACATGGCTCATCGCCACGATGATACAGATGACCAAAATCGTCGGCAAAAGCTCGGTGATCGCGTAAATAAAGCTGCCGAAAATCCCGCCGAGCGCCGTCGTCACAGACCCGGTTGCGACCAGCCCAAGCATGGCGATTCCAACGATGCTCATCACGCTGGTGTCTCTGCGCAAAACCATCATGAGTATGATGCCAGCTACAAACAACACATACACACCGTGCAGCCATGCGAGTTCAATCCCCATGCTGTACCTCCTCCCGTTTTTTTCGTTTGCCACACCATATGCGCAAGCAAATCCGTGGGTGAACATACAGCGGTGGGGCGCATCAGACTGGCGCAACTGGCATTTTTGTCCGCAATATGCCACTATAAAAGAAGCAGGAGACATGACAATCATCGGGGTCTTGACGACTTGGGTATCAGGCAAGAGAGGGGGAACGGCGCTCTTTCCTTTTCCGCAGGAGACGGGCGCCAAACGACGATGAATACGACTACACCAATCCAACGAAAAATGGACCAGGCCATCGAGCTATTGGAGCGCCGTTTTCTGGAACGGAGCGAATTGATCCGTCTTTTGATGCTCGGGATGATGAGCGGGGAAAATGCGCTTTTGATCGGCCCGCCGGGAACGGCAAAATCACAGCTTGCCCGCTCAGTGGCACAGCTTTTTGGCGCTGAGCATTGGTTCGAATACTTGCTGACCCGGTTTACGACACCGGACGAGCTTTTCGGCCCCGTGTCCCTTCAGCAGTTGAAGCTCGACAACTACGTGCGAAAAACGGCAGGCTATTTGCCGCAGGCGCAGTTTGCCTTCCTCGACGAGATTTTCAAGGCAAACAGCGCGATCCTGAACGCCCTGCTGTCGATCTTGAACGAGCGGCTTTACTTTAACGGCAGGGAAAAAGAAGAAGTTCCGCTGCAGTTTTTGATCGCGGCGTCCAATGAACTGCCGGAGGACGAGGAGCAGCTTACTGCTTTATACGACCGCTTTCTGATCCGCTATGAAGTCCAGTATTTGCAGCAGGCCGCAAGCTACGAGCGGATGTTCTCGCTGCCGACGACTCCTTTGCCTGTCGTCTTTTCCTTGTACGACATCAAGGACATCCAGGCGCAAGCAAAGCAGGTGACGATTCCCGAGCCATTGATCTACTTCCTCTACCGGATCAAGCAAGACATGGAGGAAAAGGAATACGTGCTGTCTGACCGCCGCTGGAGCAAAATCGCGGGCGTATGGCGGACATCTGCTGCCCTGCATGGCAGACAACATGTCACGATCTGGGATACCGTCTTTACCCCGCACATGCTGTGGGATGTGCCGGAGGACTTGACGGTCATGCGCGAGCTGTTCGAGCGCCAGTTTACACAGATGCTCAGGGCGGAGCTGGAAAACGAGCTGCCGCTGCAGCGTCTGCAGCAATTGGCAGATAAATGGAAGGAAAAAGAAGCGGACCTGCACGCTTTCCAATTCAAAAAGGAAGTGGGCGCCAAGCTGGGAAAAGAAGCGGTGGAGCGCAACACGAAATTGCTGGAAGCTTGCCGCACGGAGCTGGAGGAGACGGCGCGCGACTTGCGCAACCGCCTGATGCAGTGGGAAAAACGCGAGCACGACCTGGGAGCGTATGTGCTGGAAAAAAATCGTCTGATTCACAACGTCGAGAAGTACACGGTCAAATATTCGTACTTGCGGATCGAAGGCGAGCGGATTTTGCAGCAATTGCAAAAAACGTACCGGACCATTTTTGACAAAGACATCGCCGGGGCGGACTACGACTTTACGTTATAGGGGGTAGCGACGATGATAATTCGGGCGAGCGGCGTCGAGCGCTATCTGTTCGAAACGTATCTCGCGTCCTCGCGTACCGCACAGGAATGGGTACGCGAGGCAGCGTCCCGGGCCGAGTGGTTCGATCACGAGCTGCTCGCCGACTTTTTTCTCGTCTTTTACGTGGAAAAGCCGGAGATCGACATGACGCAGGAAGCGACTCCGTTCCATCACTGGATGATTCGCACGCTGATGAAGCAGTATTTTACGCGGATGATTCATCCCCGCACGGTCGGCAATGAGAGTGCGGCTTTCAAGACGGCAATCAAGGCGCTTTTGTGGCTCACGGAGACGTTCGCCGAAGAAGTAAAACAGCGGCAAAAGGATCGCAGTCTCTCGCCGCTTCTGGCGGGCTTGCGCGAGCAGCAAGGACAGGAGGGCGCAAAAGAGGCTCAACTGGCCGAGTTGCTCACCGAAAAGCAAAAAGCGAAGCTGGAGCTGGTCGGCTATACGCTGCAGCAAGGCAAGCGCGTGGTAGAGGACAAGCAGGAAGCACTCGACAAAAAGCCGCTTGTGCGCGCGGAAATCGTCATGCTGCAAACGAAAATCCGGGAGCTGCGCGAAGAAATGAGTGTGCAGTTTACGAAACGGACGAAGCTGTTGCAAAAAATCAAGAAGCTCGAAGAAGAGCTGGCCCAGCGGGAAAAACAGCTTGATCGTCTGCAAAAGCAGGAAAAAGAAGTGATAGAGGCGTTGGAAAAAGAGCTGGGACAGTGGCTGGAGCAGTCGTTGAAGGGGACGCTTGCCCAAGAGGATGTAGATACGCTGTTTGTGGATGAGGTGTTTGCCGCCAGTCAGCGCTTTGCCAACCGCAGCTGGGGCCACGACCTGGGCAAGCTGCGCAGACAAAGCTTCGAGCAGTATTTGAAATGGGTGGAAAAACTAAAGCGCCATCCCGACCTGGTTGCCTTTTTGGACGAGGTTGGCCGTCAGGTGCATCGGTTTCGCGTGCGGCGCAAGGAGATTCGTTCCCGCCAATTGCCGGAGGAATACTACGATTTGCGGCAGTCAGGCGATATTGCGCACATGCTGCCAGGCGAGGCGGTGCTGCTCGCCGACCCGGACTACGAACATTACTTCATGCTCAAATGGCTGGAGCAAAAGCTGATGACGTACGATACGTCCGGCTTTGTAGAGGAACCGCCAAAAGGCCCTGTCATTTGCATGCTGGACACTTCGCACTCCATGCGCGGGGCAAAGCTGCGGCTGGCGCAGATTTTCCTCATGACGTTTGCGGCGCTGTCGATGCTGGAAAAGCGCGATTTCGTGCTGCTTTTGTTCGGCGCAAAAGGAGAGCTGAGAGAGCAGCCCTTGTATCATAAAAAGCCTGACTGGGGCGCGTTTTACAGCCTGGCGCAAATGTCGTTTGGCGGCGGGACGCATTTTGATGCGCCGATGAAGCGGGCGATGGAACTTGTCGAGACAGAAAAAGCGTGGCAAGGGGCCGATCTGGTCATGGTGACTGACGGCGTAGGGGGCATCTCGCCCTATGTGCAGGAAAAGCTTGCGGCGCTCGGGCAAAAGAAGCAGCTCCGCCTGCACAGCCTGATCGTCGGCTCGGCCCGGCAGCATCTCGTGCAAACGTATGACCTGCTTGGGGTCTCTCACCGCGTGCGCTTTGCGACAAGCTGGGAACCGGAAGGGAGCGAAAACACGGGGCTTTTGCTCGACGTCTTTGGCACTTTGGCACCAGCGGGCAGAAAACATTCCGAGAGCGAAACCAAGATGAAAGCCGTGCTCCATTAGACAACAAACATCCCGTCTCCCTTTCATGTTCGAAAAGTGGGACGGGATGCTTGTTTTATTGCCCCAGCGTTAACCAACCCGTTTCGCCAGACTGCGGCCAAATTCCAGTTCGTCAAATTTGTTCAGGACGGTTGCCGGATCGTACTCCCATTCGGCTTCCTTCAGGGAAAATTCCACAGGCACATCGCGGATAATGGTCGCCAGCTTCTGGCTCAGGTACACCTGGTCGCGATGCTCTTCCAGCTTGCTGCGCATCTTCGGCGTGCAACTCGGCAAATTGGCGTACAGGTTGTCGAGATTGCCGTGCTCGACAATCAGCTTGGTCGCCGTCTTTTCCCCGATGCCTGGACAGCCTGGGATACAGTCGGAAGTGTCGCCCATGAGCGCTTTGACATCTACAACCTGTTCCGGAGAAATGCCGCGCAAAGCGCGCAGACTGGCCGGATCGTAATGCTCGTGCTTGCCGCCGTTTTTCAAGATTTTGACGCTGACTTTTTCATCGACTAGCTGCAAGCTGTCGTAGTCGCCTGTTGCGATCACGATCTCATGGCCTTCTGCAGCGAGACGTGTGGACAGCGTACCCAACACGTCGTCGCCTTCGTAACCCGGACAGCCCAGATTCGGTACGGAAAAAGCCGTGGTGATTTCCTTGACCAGATCGAATTGCGGGATCAGCTCGTCCGGCGGTGCCGTGCGATTGGATTTGTAGCCGTCAAACCACTGGCTGCGCACAAGCGACTCGCGGGAGGCGACATCCCAGCCGACCATCAGGTGCGTAGGGCGAACCAGTTCGACGTAATCCAGCATCATTTTCGTAAATCCGTACACGGCGTTCGTGTAGACGCCCGTGGACGTTTGCCGGTAAGTGCCGCCCCAGGCAGACCCGTAAAAGGCGCGAAATAAAAAGCTCATGCCGTCGATGAGCAATACTTTTCCTGTTTCACTCACAAACTGTGACCCCTCTCAGTTCCAAACTATACGCCCCATTATAGCACAATGCTTGCGGACAACCTTGACAGATTTTACATTGCCGGATCGTGCATGGACTTTTGTTCTCGTGGGATGATAGTAGCACAAGAGGTTGAACAACCGCCTCTTGGACCCCCGTAACATCTTCCGGTCTCAGTCGGTGAGAGGCAAGCAAGCTGGCGGTTCAAATCCGTCCCGGGAGAAAAAAACGCGTCAGGAGGAATCAATCATGGCTAACAACAACGGAAGCAGCAACAACCTGGTAGTTCCTCAAGCGAACCAAGCTCTGGATCAACTGAAGTATGAGATTGCAGCCGAGTTCGGTGTAAATCTCGGCCCTGACACTACTTCTCGTCAAAACGGTTCTGTTGGTGGCGAAATCACCAAGCGTCTGGTAAGCTTTGCTGAGCAACAATTGGCAGGCCGCTAAGCATAGCCTTTGGACAAGTAAATAGCTGGATGAAGAAAGGTCCCTTTTCACGGGGCCTTTCTTGTTATGGTTGTACGCCCTTTCTTGCAGACAGGGTGCAAACACACAAGCACAATCGCGGACTAGTCATATGGTGTAACGAACAGCTCTCCATATTGGTTGTACACGCGAAAGGAGTGAGGTTTTCGACGATGAGGAAAAAAGAAGTGAAAAAGCTTCTGAAGGAAAATCCTGAATTCGAAGCGTGGATCGCGGAAGACTCCATGCGCGTTCGGGCCATCCGCAGCAACCCCAGCCTGACCGAACAATTTTTCAAGCGTTGGAATGACCGCAAAAGAGGACGCCTTGATTTTGACAACATCTCGCAAAAAACAAAACGAGCCAGCGAAATGCTGACAGGCGTACAGTCCATCATGGACATGATGGCCAATTACACAAAAAAACTGTAAGGTACACTTACAGATGGGGAAGGCTAGTCGGATAGCCTTCTTTTTCTTTTTCCTTTCAAAGCCTGTTTTGCTATACTAGAAAATGGGAGGGAGCATGCCTATGTTTCAATCGATGGTCAGTTTGATGACGGTCGTTGCCCTGACGCTCACGGGAACGACTGCCTATAGCCATGTACTGGAAGGCGTTTACGCGACCGTAGAGAAACAGCAACCATCGATTAGCGTGACACCAGCCAGGACGTATCCCGGTGATGTTATTTTGGTGCGCAGCAAACAGCCTCAAACGGTCACGCTCTTCTCGCGATCGTACCGTTTGCAGCCTTCTTCTAATGAGTATGCCCGATTTATCCCGATTCCATTTGATGTGAAACCGGGAGATTACAACGTGCAATCTGCGGATAAAAAGTTCACGGCCACGTTGACGATTCTGCCCAAGTCATTCGCCGTGGACAAGCTGACAGTTAGCAAGCAAATGAATGCGATGCGGCAGGACACGGCCCGGATCAATGCGGATCAGCAGAAAATCAACGCCGCACGTGCAAGCTCGCGGCCGACTCCGTACTTTAGCGAACCGTTTACGATGCCGGCCAACGGAACCTTAACGACGCCATACGGCTATCAGCGCGTCGTAAACGGTGTGCCCGCCAACCGGCACGCTGCGATTGATATTGCGAACAAAACAGGAACGCCGATCTGGGCGAGCAACCACGGCAAGGTTGTTTTGGCCGATTCGCTTTATTTGACCGGAAACACGATTATTATCGATCACGGTCTGAATGTCTTTTCAATCTATGCGCATCTGTCCAAGCTTGCGGTTGCAACCGGGCAGGAAGTGAAACAGGGACAGGTGATCGGGCTTATGGGCACCACAGGTTTTTCCACAGGCCCTCACCTTCATTACGGCATGTTGATCGGCAATACGTACGTAAATCCACAGCCGTTTTTTGATGCGTCACCTTTCCTCTGGAAGTAATTGGAGGTGTTTTCATGAGAGTTACCCATGTGCCAAGCAAAGTCTTGAACAATATGGTCCATTTCTTGGCACCGTATGAACAGGCAGTAGAGGAATTGAAGCTGAAACTGAAAGGAATCAAGTACGGCTTTCTGAAAAGCGGTCGCTATTCGCCCATTGAATTCGTGGTGGGACGGGTCAAAAAAGTGGACAGTCTCATCAAGAAAGCCAATGAGAAAGGGATCGATTTTCAGCAAGCCAGCTGGCAGGACGAAGTGGCAAGGGAAGTCCAGGATATTGCCGGCTTGCGTGTCGTCTGCCGCTACGTCGACGATGTCAGAGAGGTTCAGCAGCTGCTTCAGGAGCGGGAGGACATCGTCATCCATGACATCAAGGACTATATCACCACGCCAAAAGAGTCCGGCTACCGCAGCATCCATATGATCGTCTCCTATACGGTATATCACGGGAGCGAAAAGCGTACCCTGTTTTGTGAGATCCAGATTCGTACGCTCGGCATGAACTTTTGGGCAACGAACGAGCATGAGCTGCGCTACAAATACGCCGGCAACATTCCAACCGACGTGATGCAGCAGTTGCATGAGGCTTCGGTGATTACGCATCAGCTGGACGTGCTGATGAACAACTTGCGCCATGAGATTCTTACGCCGCCCGAGGTGGATTCTAACCTGGAAGAAAAGCTGGAGGAAATTTTCTCGCTGTACGTCAAACAAGATGTGGAGTCCGCCGCAGCCTTGTACCGTGAGCACGTCAGCGGCTTTGAAGAGGCGTTTGCAGACAATCCGAAATTTAAAATGATTCACGATTTGCTCGGAAAAAGGTTGAAAAAATAACATACTTACAATGCTTCCTGGAGCCAAAAGCCATACGTTAACACCCGACAAGCAAGGCAAAGGAAAGGATTTAGACTACCATGCGTCTACTACTCACGTACCTTCTCGTTGTGGTCACGGTGATCTTCAACCTTGACGTACCTGTGGCTTTTGCGGAGGGATCGGCAGCGATTACACCAGACGAGCTGTTTGGGGAATCGGCCATCCTCATTGATGCGACAACGGGACAAGTTCTGTTTGAAAAGAACCCTCATGCGAAGCTGTACCCTGCAAGCATTACGAAAATTGCTACAGGCATTTACGCCATCGAAAAAGGGAATCCGGACGACATCGTCACCGTTTCCAAAAAAGCCAGATATGAGGAAGGCACCCGTGTCTATTTGGGCGAAGGGGAGCAGGTCTCGCTGCGCAAGCTGGAGTACGGCCTGCTCATGCACTCCGGCAACGACGCAGCGACGGCAATTGCGGAGCATATGAGCGGGTCTGTCGAGCAATTTGCCCGCGATTTGAACGCCTATCTGGCCGAAAAGACAGGTGTGACCGAGACGCATTTTGCCAATGCGCACGGGTTGCACGACCCGGAGCACTATACGACGGCTGCCGATATGGCGAAAATTGCGCAATACGCGATGAAAAATCCGATCTTCCGCGAGATCGTCGGGACGAACCGCCTTCCCTGGGACGGAAAGGAATGGAAGTCGGAGCTTGTCAATCATAACAAGCTGTTGCGCGATTACCCTGGCGCTACCGGGATTAAAAACGGCTTTACCGATCAGGCGATGCACACGCTGGTCGGCTCTGCCAAGCGCGGCGACACGGAAATGATCGCCGTTACGATGAAAGCGGCTTCGAGCAACTACGCCTACAAAGACGTGACCAAACTGCTCAATTACGGCCTGAACGGATTCGAAACGAAACGGATCGCCAAAAAAGGCGAGCGCTACTCCGCCGTTGCCGCTCCAGGCGACACCAGCCAGGTGAGCTATACGGCGAAGGAAGACTTGTACGCCACCGTTCCGGCAGGCAGTGAGCCGATCGTGCAGCTAACTGCAGATGGACAGCTTTCGGTGACGGCCGGAGAGCTGGAAGTGACGTATCCGCTGGAGCGTCACGAGCCGCCTGGTCAGCGCGTGCAAGCAGCCAGCATCGCCATGGACACGCCTGACAGCGACCATACGTACGCGCGTTACGGACTTTTGATAGCCTGGCTGGCCATGAATCTGTTTTTGATCGGCTATACGCTTGCCCGCTCGCGCAGAAAGCGGCGAGTCAGGCAGCGCGATTGGCAGCGCCGCATTAATTAGTTGGAGACTGGCAAAAACAGGACGGGCTTCGTTCTCCGTCCTGTTTTTTGGCATGCGCATTTGTATGAGCAATGTGGGCAAGTAGCCGTGTCCAAACAATCGTGCATCACGTACACTGTCGGTATAGCGTTACTATCTGGCGAGGGGGCAAGGGAAATGGACTCTCCAACCTGTGGGCAAAACCTCGTGTCCGTCATTATCCCCACCCATGGGGCCAGGAATGCAGAGCGACTGGCTCACATGGCCAAACAGATCGCCCCGGCTACCGAAGTGATTATCGTCTACGCATCGTTGTGTTCCCAACCAGCAGACATCGGATGCGTAGCGGAGGCGAAAGTGGTTGCGGCGGGCAAGCACGCAACTGCCAGCGAGTGTCACGCCATCGGGGCGCAGCACGCCACCGGAAACGTGCTGTTGTTTTTGCCGGAAGAGGGCATTTTCCCGCCTGCCTCGTTACGCAAGTACATCGCGCCGTTGCAGCGAGATTACGACCTCGTCCTGTCGGCAGGCGGCCGCATGTTGACAAAAGGCAGACTGTCCACCGTACGTTGCGCCTGCGCGCTGTTGAACGATCTGCTTGGGCAAAAGCAGTTGGGAAGCGCTTCCCTGGAAACGGCTCCCTTTTCCCTTACCCGCACAGCGCTGGAAGCCATTGGGCCGCACAAATTGCAGGTTCCGGCGACTGCGCTCGTGAGTGCCGTGCAAAAGGGGCTGGCGATAACCACTGTGGCGCCTGTGTCCAGAGAGCGGAAAAGTTCAGCGGCAAATCAGGGCGTGGCGAAAGCGAAATCCTTGGTCCTTCAAGAGCATGCCAAAGCGATCCAACTGCTCCTGCAGGATCAAAACGTTCGCGGTGCCTTGCCGGACGGCGAGCGTCATCGAATATTGGTGCAAGTACCTGGACTTTTGCATTTGCGTTCTGTGTTCTATCAGCAATCCCGCGAAAAGGAGGGGGATGGATGGGGTGCCAAACGGAAGGAAAGGTCCAAAAGAGCCCGCAAAAGGGTGCAGAGCCGCCAAAAACGCTCGCATTAGCGCTGGGGACAAATTGGAGAATCAGGGCAGACTAAGCATTATCATCGGGGTGGAGCAGGATGAAAACACGATTGTCAAGGTGCTCAGACAGGCAGAAAAGCTGTGTCCACTGGAAATTGTCGTCGTGGTGCACGGCAGCCGTGATCGGTCACTGGAGCAGGTGTTGACTTACGCGCCGACATCCGCCATGCGCGTCTACGCCTACCCGTATGCGCTGGGGGAAGATGTCTGGCGGGCAATCGGGGCGCAGGAAGCGGCTGGCGATGTGTGGCTGTTTCTGGAAGGGAAGCAAATCATCGCCGCACAACAGTTGCAGCCTTTTGTCCGCTTGTGCTATCGCGGGACAGATATTGCGCTGCGGCAATCGCATCCTTTTTTTGGGAGGAAAAACAGCGGACAAGATTCTGTACAGTTGGCAAAGTGTTTTCTCAATAGCCTGCTGGAACGCGGCGAGCTGGGCAGTTCGTCCATGGACGATTTGCCGTTTGCCATGACTCGCGAGGCCGCTGTGTCGATTGGCACCCATCATCTGTTCGTTCCGGCAGCAGCCCATCTGATCGCCCTGCAAAAAGAGCTGCGGGTAGCACACGTGCGCACGAGGCAGAAGCGGAGTGCTGCCAGAGAGGCGAAAGCAGCAGAGCGGGCCCGCGCCGGCACAAAGGCTCTGACAGACCTGGGCGACCATCTGGAAGCGTTCTCCCTCTGGCAAAGGGAGGCGAAGTGAAAAAGCTTGCACAAGCGATGCTGCGACGAGTATCGCTCTCTATTTTTTCATTTTGCAGCGTTTCGTTTTTGTAGTACGATAAGCAAGTAGGAAATTTTTTGAACGCGAAGGAGCAAATGAATATGAGTGTACATATCGGAGCCAAACAAGGCCAGATTGCCGAAACGATTTTGCTGCCAGGTGATCCGCTGCGGGCGAAATACATTGCCGAGACCTTCCTGGAAGGGGCCGAATGCTACAATGAAGTACGCGGCATGCTCGGATTTACAGGTACATACAAAGGAAAGCGGGTATCCGTACAAGGGACAGGCATGGGGGTGCCTTCCATCTCGATCTACGTCAACGAGCTGATGGAGTCGTACGGCGTGCAAAACCTGATTCGCGTCGGCACATGCGGCGCGATCCAGGAGGACATCAAGGTGCGCGACGTCATCATCGCGATGAGCGCCTCTTCTGACTCGCAAGTCAACCGCCTGCTGTTCAACCAGATTGACTTTGCTCCGACAGCAAGCTTCGACCTGCTGCACAAAGCTTATCAGGTCGCTTCCGAGCGCAACCTGCCTGTGAAGGTCGGCAATATTTTCACAAGCGACAGTTTTTACCGTGAAAATTTTGACCTGTACAAAAAGCTGGCGGCCTACCAGGTGCTCGCTGTGGAAATGGAGTCTTCCGCGCTCTATACGCTCGCAGCGAAGTACAAGCGCAATGCCTTGTCCATCCTGACGGTGAGCGACCATATCCTCACTGGGGAAGAAACAACGGCAGAGGAGCGCCAGACGACTTTCAACGAAATGATCGAAGTAGCGCTGGACGCAGCCCTAACGAAATAGCCCTAACCAAATAATTGCAAAGACTGACAACCCGCTGGCAACCTGTGACAGTGGGTTGCTTCATTATGTCGCTCACAATTTCACTTTTCCAGAGGAATGAAGCATGCAAGAGCATGATCCGGATTTTTTTGAAACAGCGTTCACGGAAGAAGGCTTCCGTACAGAGCAGCACAACTACGAGTACCGCCTGTTTTGCAAGGAAATTGGCCAACTGCATGTGCAGACGGGGAAAATCGTCGCCAAAGATCCGCTGGACATATTTGAGATGGAACCGTTTACCGAGACGTTCCCAACCGGCACGTTCCCGGTGCAGCTTGCCATCGCACAGGTTACGCCTTTGGATGCTACTGGAGAGACAGGAGGCGAGATGGAACCGGATGAGCGTGTTGCCTTGGCCCGGATCGTATTTGCCGACAAGCCGGTCGTCAGCTGGAAGATGGCCGTCTGGGAAAATTCGGATGTGACGCAGCTCGCCGCCAATGAGTTTTTCGGCTACGGCGTGGATGCCGGCACAGGTTCCTTTCTTTATGGATGAAAAGGCGTGCAAGCTGCTGGAGAGCCGTTTGGAGCAGGATGAGACGTTTTTCGATGCGCTGATCGAGGAAATGGATCAGACGTACAAGCACACGCGAAGCTGGCTGGTCAAAGACATGGGGAATGGGTGCAATGTCGCGATGTTTTCCAGCGGCTGGGGCGACGGCAGCTACGCGAGCTATATCGGCTACGATGCAGATGGGCAAATCGTGCGGTTGCTGACGGATTTTTACCTGGTGGATTGGATGGAAGCGCCAGAAGGAGAGTGAGGCGAGTCAAAGGGTTTTGGAGGCTTTGCCGGGGCAGGGAAGGGAAGGATTTAGGAATTTGGGGAAAAGTGCATGGAATTCGCTAAACGCCAAAACAGAGTGCCGCTATTTGGGGCACTCTTTTTCAGTTTATTTTTTCTGTGTTTTTCTGTTCAGGTAGTGGGCCAGGTTGTTCAAGGTGTCTTCATAAGAGCGTTTTTTGGAGAGAGTGGTGGTTTCCGGCGATTTTGTTTTTACTTTTGTCATGTCGGGACCTCCAGGTGGGTGATTGTGATTTTTAGTTGTATTGATCCTGATTATAATATAAATTAAATTCCAGTAAATGTAAATAGACTTTTTTAAAAAAACTTAAATTTTTTTAGTTAGTGACTTTTTCTAGTTCGTGTCAGTTTTGGGTTTGTACTGCTAGTCTGTATTGATATTAGTCTGCACTGATAATAGATAAATGGACGCTGACAGTT
Source organism: Brevibacillus gelatini (assembly GCF_003710935.1). Lineage (GTDB taxonomy): Bacteria > Bacillota > Bacilli > Brevibacillales > Brevibacillaceae > Brevibacillus > Brevibacillus gelatini. The sequence continues at coordinate 162,609 of NZ_RHHS01000015.1, read as the reverse complement.
GCTCAATATTGCATTTTATTTTGTTGATTGTTGATTTATGAGACTTGAGTTGGTTCGTTATCGTTATCGTTGCTGGTGTTTGGATGCTGGCTGTTTAGAACTGAGCTTTGAGCATGTATAAGAGTTCTGATCGTTGACATTCGCGCGGCATTTGACGATGGTGATAATTTCGGTTATCGGATGGATATGGATGCGTTGATAGATAAACATTTGAGGATTACCGGAACGTTTTGTTGCTTATGTGGCTCTTGTTTGGCATACGGGCAATAGGAGGGCACTCTTCACGGCTACTCTTTGTATTTTATTTTGAGTCCGATAATATATATTATGTAAACTTATGAAAAGAGCAAGAAAGGCATATGGGTATGGTTTATATGCTGGTTTATATGTTATTGTCTGTGACGTAAATATTACTCATGTTTTGCGAAGTGAATTCAGAAGTGAATTCATTAGCAAGTAGTTAGTTCAATTAATTAATGCAACTTTAATGAAGCTTCCTTGGTTAGAGCTGGTTGGCCGTTGTCTGCTGATAAAATTTTTGTGCCAGGTATGGTCGTGAGGTATTGAATGATAACATACCAGCGATAAATTGATCTTGAGGAAACATCTAATATAATAAATTTAAAATGAGCCTAGAATGCCTGAAATAGCGATATGTGAGGTAAACGCCCTTTTTTGTTCATTCTAGCTAAAAATATATCAGTTCATGAAATGGCGTTTTCATGAACTGATATGCGAATAAGATAACTTTCTTATCCTCTAGCATATGAACACCAAAATCCGCTGCTTACTGAACTGGCACATTTTGCAGATAAGCAAACTGACTGTAATACCTCAATACCTCTCGAAATAGAACCCCTTTTTTCCACAGAAGCTCCTCACGAGTCCTCGACTCAATGATCTCCCCTCTGTGAATGACTAGGATCAGATCCGCATTTTCTATCGTTTTCAAACCTCTTTAAGTTTAAGCAAATGCAGGATGGCCAATTGGACAAACCCTCTCTGACGTCTCAAATCATCCACCTCCGATATTTCGAAAATAATAATCGTTATATCGTTCAAACGTAATATGCTTAGCCTGTACCATAAAAATAAATAAAAAGACTTGTTCCTGGAATATTCTCAGGCTAGCCTAGTAACTGCTGCAAGGAGGGTGATGAAAGAAGCTTGTATTCCAGAATAGCAATAATATTACATATTCGGTCTGTTGGTTTACCAAATCTACTACGACTTGGCCGATCTAACCATATGGGCTTTACTAGCAGTAGCAGTGATAACAAATTTGTACGATGGTATACGGAAAGCGATGCAACGAAAAAACGAAAGCAGCCGATAAAAACAACAGCTCTCCAGCGAGTTCGTTACCGCCAGAGAGCCAATTAGTTACAAGTCGCTATCCAAGCCAGTTTTTTGCGATGGATGAAGACTCCCTCATCCCCGATTTACCGCAAATACTTCCCCGTAATCGACTGCTCCGCCTGAACGATCTGCGACGGTGTGCCCTCAAACACAACCCGGCCGCCTTTGCTGCCGCCGTCCGGCCCCAAGTCGATGATCCAGTCTGCCTGACTGATGACTTCGAGGTTGTGCTCGATGACGATCACTGTGTTGCCGGCATTTACGAGGCGGTTCATGATCTGCAACAGGTGTCCAATATCGGACATGTGCAAACCAGTCGTCGGCTCGTCCATGACGTAGATGCTGCCTTTTTTATGCAGCTCGCTGGCCAGCTTGATGCGCTGGCATTCCCCGCCCGAGAGCGTGCTGAGCGGCTGGCCGAGGGTAATGTAGTTCAGTCCCACGTCGCTCAATGCCTGCAGCTTGCGAACGACTTCTTTCAGCTCGAAAAAGTCCAACGCCTGCTCCACTGTCATGGCCAGTACGTCTGCAATTGACTTGCCATTCAGCTTGTAGTCGAGCACCTCTTCCTTGAACCGCTTGCCGCCGCATACCTCACACGGGAGCTTCACGCTCTCAAGGAAGGCCAGGTCTGTGTACACGACCCCGAGACCCTGGCAGTTCTCGCAGGCCCCTTTGGAGTTGAAGCTGAACAAGCTTTGGTTGACCTTGTTCGCGGAAGCAAACGCCTTGCGCACATCGTCCATGATCCCTGTGTAGGTGGCGGGGTTCGAGCGCGTTGACACGCCTACTGCCGACTGGTCGATGACGATTGCGTCCGGGTGCTGGCGAAGGAACACTTCGTTGATGAGCGTACTTTTTCCCGATCCGGCGACACCCGTTACAACTGTCAGCACGCCGGTGGGAATGTCCACACTCACGTTTTGCAAATTGTGCAACGTCGCATTTTTTATGGAAAGCTTGCCGGACGGCTGTCTGCACGCTTGCTTCAACTGCAGCGGCCGCTTCATGTGCATGCCTGTCAGTGTGCCTGACTCCAGCAGTCCCTCGTAGCTGCCTTCGTACACGATGGTGCCGCCGTGACTGCCCGCGTGTGGCCCGACGTCGACGATATGGTCCGCCACCTTGATGACATCCGGATCGTGCTCGACGACGATGACGGTATTGCCTTTGTCGCGCAGCTTTTGCAGCAAGGCGTTTAGCCGATGGACATCGCGCGGGTGCAAGCCAACGCTCGGCTCATCGAAAATGTAGGTGACATCGACCAAACTGCCGCTCAGGTGCTTGACCATCTTGACGCGCTGCGACTCGCCGCCGGACAGCGTATCGGTCTCCCGGTCCAGTGTCAGGTAGTCCAGCCCGATGTCGACCAGATGCTGCAACCGTTCGGTCAGCGACTTGACGATTGGGGCGACGGTGGGTTCGTCAATCTCCCGGATGACGTGAATAAGCTGACCGACCTCCATTGCAGACATGTCCGCGATGTTGCGCCCGTTGATTTTGCAGCGGAGCGCCGCCTGGTTGAGCCTCGCACCGTGGCAGCTTGGACATGGCCCTTCGATAAGGTACGGGGCGACCGCTTTTTGGGTGCGTTCCGACTTCGTTTTTACGTCCTGCTTGATGTACTTGTTGGTGAACTTTTCAATGACGCCTTCCACGGTAACGTTCGTCGCCTTTCCGGCGAAGTCGAGCTTCACTTTCCTCGCTTTGCCGTGCAGCAGTAGCTCCAGTTCCTCCGCTGCGTAATCGCACAGCTTTTTGTCCGGGTCAAACGAGCCTGACTGCACGACCAACGTCCAATCCCAGCTGTCTACTTTGTAGTCCGGCAGCATGATCGCCCCTTCGTTCAACGACTTGGACATATCAATCGCCTTGTCCATATCGATGCCCAATTTGCGGCCGAGCCCGTTGCACTCCGGGCACATCCCTTGCGGATCGTTAAACGAAAACATGTGCGCTGGGCCCACATGCGGTTGCCCTGCTCGCGAAAAAAGCAGGCGGAGAATGGGAGAAATATCGGTAATCGTGCCCATTGTGGAATGCGAACCGCCGCCCAGCCGCTTCTGGTCGACGATGACAGCCATGCTCAAGTTTTCAATCGCATCCGCATCCGGCTGCGGATAACGCGGCAGGAAATTGCGCACGAACATGCTGAAGTTCTCATTTAGCAAGCGCGTCGATTCTGCGGCAATCGTATCAAAGACGATGGAAGATTTGCCGGACCCGGATACCCCGGTGAAAATCGTGATCTTCCGTTTGGGAATGCGCAGTGATACGTTTTTGAGATTGTTTTCCCGTGCCCCCGAGATGACGATATACTCCTGATTCGGTTCGCTCATGCCTAACACCCTCCCGCTACTGTTCGTTTTTTTGCTCATCCCTCCATTGTACCATTCCTTGTGCGTGCATAGTCAAAGAGGACATGCTTTTTCTCCCTGAAAAGAAAAAACGACCCCGCAAAAAGGGTCGTCCATCGTTTATCGTCGCTTATTTCTCCAATTCTCCATCCTCATCGGTTACGGCAAAGTTGTAGTTGACCGAGCGCGTAAATGGCTCGCCGTCTTCATTGATGCCTGTCACGTCAAAAGAAAGATTGTACACTCCTGGCTTGGTGGGGACGGCAAAATTGCCAGTCAGCTCATCGCCTTTGATGGAAAACTTCACCTGATCGAGCACACTGGCCTTTTTGCCGTTGAGCGAGCGCGTTACATTTGCTTTTTGCAGCATGGAAGCATCAATCTCGCTATTTCCCAGCTCGACGGAAATTTTCGCCTTGTCGCCCTGCTGGAATACCTTTTTGTTGGCCTTTACCTTCGCCTGTTCGCCCCCTTCAATCTGGGCAACCATGAAGAAGGCATCGTCTTCTCCCTCTACTTCAAGCGTCCACTCGCCCGCTTCAGGCTCGTCGACTTGAATGAAATGATGCACGGCGTCCATGAAAATCGGGGGCTCGTCCTCTGCTCTGTTCTTTTTGCTCAAGTCTGCCTCGTATTCTTTGCCGGACGGGCTGATTAATGTCACTTTTGTATCTTTCGACGACGTCATCGTGTCAAGATTCAGTTTGTCAATGCCGCTCTCCAGGAAGAACGTTTCCGATACCCTGTCCTCTACTTCGCCGCCGCGCAAAATGAAGGAGCTTTCTTCCGTAGTAGAAGCTTTTTCCTTGTCTTTTCTTACCTGGTTCGGCTGCTCCCGAAGTGCCGCGGTTGCTTTTTTCAACTTAGGCTCGACCAGATTCCACGTTTGGGAGGCTTTTGCCATTTGTCCGTGGGAAATGTTTTTCGTAAAGCTTCTGATCCCGTATGGCAAGCCAAAAGCAGAATCTACGGAAACAGCGCCGTCGTCTTCACCGGGAAGAACCGCATGGGCGAACCAGGTTGCGCTAAACATGCCATCGTCGCCTGTTCCGGCAGACATGTAGGTAGTCGTGTAGCCATTTTCGCTGCGGTGGTCGGTCTGGGAACGGAAATTGGCCATGTAGGATGTTTGCAAGGAGTACACGGCATCGTCTTTTTTCCCGAGAATATCGGCGAGCCACCCTGCCCAATTGCTGTATGCCAAGTCTGCCAATTCTGAACCTTTATTCGGGGTAGACAGTTGATGAACGACGTTGACATACGGATAGGCGCCGTAGTGGACAAGCGCGGTTTGCGTATCAATGCCGCCTTTGGAATGCGCAATGATGTTGATTTTGGAGACGCCGTAATGCTTCGCTACCTTTTTGATGACTTCGGCGAGCTTGGCTCCGTTTGTCCACATGTTGCCGCCGGTACCATCGGCGTCTTTCAGTTGGACGAAAGCGGTGCGATACCCGGCGTTATAGGCTGCATCATAAAATCCGTCTGTCGTGTACCAGGTTTTGTAGTTGGAGTGCAAGCCTTGGACGAAGAGAATCACCGGCTTGTTGGAGGAATTGGGCGGGACAGCCCCCGTGTACCAGTCGCCGAAGTTGCCATTCGGGTTGTCGTCATGCAGCACCGGAGCAGGAGCTGCCGCGCTTGCGACATTGGGGGAGATCAGTGCCGTCGTCAGCGTGACGGCTGCCAGCATGCGGGACAAAGATTTTTGTTTCTTCATCGTAACACCAACCTTTTCAAGATAGGATTTATTGTGCCATACCCCTTAGCTAGTAAGGGGCATGGATTGGCACCACCGTTTCTGCTTGCAAAACATGCGAAATGATTTGGAGAATCGGTTCGATCTGATGATGAATGAAGAAATGACCGCCAGTCACCGGGTAAAACTTGCACGCGCCCTTGCAGTAGTCGCGCCACGCCAAAATGTCCTCGAGCGCGATGGAATCTTTCGTTCCGTACAGCACAGACATGTTCACAGGTATCTGGCGAGGCAGGCTCTGGTCCATTTCGTACGTCTGCACGGCTTGAAAATCGGCGCGCAGGATGGGCAAAAACAGATCCAATAGTTCCGGATTGTCCAGCACATCGTCAGGAGTGCCGCCAAGCCTGCGCAATTCTTCGACAAATTCGTCATGCGGCAGATGGTACGTCTTTGCCAGCTTGTGATACGCATGCGGTACACGGGAAGCGGACAAAAACAAATGCTGCGGCAACGGTTCGCCCTTCTGCATCAGCTTTCGCGTCAGTTCAAATGCGACCAGACCGCCCATGCTGTGGCCAAAGAAGGCAAATGGCGATCCGTCCAGTTCGGGCGTGATCCTGCTGTATACATCCTCCAGCAGCTCATAAAAGCTGCTGGGGAGGGGCACCGCCTCATTCTGCTGCAGCGCGCGTGGGCGCACCTCGAATGGGTATATGTCCAAAAAGGTCGGCGGAAATCGCGACTTCCAACTGTAATAGATGCCTGGAAGTCCGCCCGCGTATGGAAAGCAAAACAGCTTCATCTTTTTCCCCCAATCGTTTTTGATGGATAGAGGCAAAACACGGTCAGGCAAGGCCCGCGCTGCTTTTTGCCAGTTCGAGAGCAGGTCTGTCCTTTTTCTGCTGCACTTCATACATGCTGGCGTACAGGCCGTTTTTGGCCAGCAATTCGGCATGTCGTCCCTGTTCCCTGACTTTTCCTTCGTGCAAGACGTAAATCATGTCTGCATGTTCGACAGTCGACAGACGATGGGCGATGACCAGAACCGTTTTTTCCCGCATGAGCGCAGTCAACGCCCGCTGCACCCAAAATTCCGACTCCGCATCGAGCGCAGAGGTCGCTTCATCGAGCAACAGAATCGGTGCATTTTTCAAAATTGCTCTGGCAATCGCAATACGTTGCCGCTGTCCTCCTGACAGCTTCGCCCCTCGCTCACCCGTCCGCGTCTGATAGCCGTCCGGCAGCTCCATGATGAAATCGTGCGCGTAAGCTGCCTTGCTCGCCCTCACAACATCTTCATCCGTCGCATCCAGACAACCGTAGCGGATATTTTCTTCAATCGTTCCCTCGAACAAAAAGGCATCCTGGGGCACGTAGGCGATCAGGCTTCTCAGCTCAGCAATCGAATACTGTCCGAGCGGCTTTCCTTGCAAGGAAATGGAACCGTGAGCAGGCGGGTAATAGCCGAGCAGCAGCTTCATGACCGTGCTTTTTCCGCCGCCACTCGTCCCTACCAGCGCCGCCATTTGGCCTCGGCCGACTTGCAGCGACACTTCGTCGAGCACGTTTGAATCGGCGGTGTAGCCAAAGACGACCTGCTCCATTTTCAGCATGCTGTCGTCTTCCCGACTCTCAGTGGAGTCCAGCTGGTACTGGTTTGGTTCAAGCGGCTCCTGCAGGAACCCGACAATGCGCGAGGCGCCTGCAAGCGATCCTTGCAGCGTCGTGATAACCTGACCAAGCTGCAAGAAGGCCAGCGTCACCAGCATTTGCTGCTGCACCAGGGCGACGAGTACGCCGAGCCCGATCACTTGTTTGGCGACCAGCATGATTCCTAATACGAGCATGCCCCCGAAGCTTACAAACTGGATGAAAAAGTTGGTCCCTTCCAGCAGCGCATGCCTATGGCCCTGCTTGATGGCAGAGGCGGTTACTTCCTCATTGGCTTCTGTGTAGCGTGCCGTCACAACCTTCTGTAAGTGAAACATTTTGATTACGGGCAGGCCCGACAAAAAATCGCTCAGTCGTTCGGTCCCCACCCCCAGCTGCTGCTGCAACTGATCGCCAATCCGCCGCACGGACTTGGCAAACTGCGTATTCACATACAAGGTCAGTGTGCTCACGAAAAGCAGGACGATGGCAATTTTCCAGTCCAAAGCAAACATCCCGGCGATTGAGCCGATCAGGGACAGCAAAATGATGCACAACGTTTTCAGTTGTTCGGCATAAGCCCGCTCCATCAGCTGGACGTCGTTGCCGAGCCGCGACATCGTATCGCCCGAATGGTGCTGTTCGTAGTAGGCAAAAGGCAAACGACTCAGACGCTGAAAGACGAGCAGCCGAATGTTGGCAATCACTTCGCGGACGCATCGACGGTACATATAGCTGAAAAAGGGTGACAGAAGGCTGAACAGAAGGAACATCGCAGCCATGGTCACAATCGCTCGTGTGAGCAAAGCCGGGTCTTTTGTGTTTGCAAAATCCGTCAGGTCTTTAAAAACGAACGGCAAGGCGATCAAAACAGAAGCCTGCCCGATTCCATCGCCCAACAACCCCAAAAAATACGCTCGCTTTTTTGCTTTCATCAGCGACAGCAGTTGCGAAAGCTCCTGCATCAACTTCTGGATGAACATCGCTATACCCCCTCTGCTGCCAGCACACCTTGCTCCTCTGTGGCAAACTGTTTTTGATACAGGCGGGTGTACACGCCGCCTTTGGCGAGCAAGTCGAAGTGTGTGCCTCTTTCGACGATTTGTCCTTGCTCCAGGACAAGCACTTCATCCGCGTCCTTAATCGTGGAAAGCCGATGGGCAATAACCAGCACCGTGCGGTCGCGCATCACATTTTCCAGCGCTTCCTGCACGAGTGCTTCCGATTCGGTATCGAGGGCGGATGTCGGTTCATCGAGCAACAAAATCGGGGCATCCTTCAAAATCGCCCTGGCGATGGCAATGCGCTGTTTTTGTCCGCCAGACAGCCGGGAGCCTCGTTCCCCCACTCTTGTTTCATAGCCTTCGGGAAGCTCCATGATGAAATCATGCGCATTGGCCGCTTTGGCTGCGGCAATAATCTCGTCGCGCGTGGCGTCAAGGCGACCGTAGGAGATATTTTCGGCAATCGATACCGGAAAAAGCGTCGTATCCTGCGATACCAATGACAGATGGCTGCGCAGCGCTGCCAGGTTCCAGTGATCCAGAGAATGCCCGAACACTTTGATGCACCCCTCGCCTGGTTCGATCTGGTAAAACCCGCACAACAATTTCAGGATGGTGCTTTTTCCGCTGCCGCTTGCTCCGACCAACGCAACGGTTTTGTTTTTGGGCAGGGCAAAGCTTATGGCGTCCAGGATCTTCGTCTGGTCGTAGGCAAACGTGACGTTTTCAAACTGTACCGGAACCGCTTTTGGATCAACAGAAATCGCAGGCAGATCGTTTTGCTCCACAGGCTGCAAACATATTTCCTGCAGACGCTTGGCTGCCCCGGAAGTTTCCTGGACCTGGGCAAACAGTACGGGGGCAAGTGACAACGGCTCGATAATAAAGTGAAGCAAATAGCTGAAAATGACCAGGCTGCCCAAGGTCAGTTCCCCTGTCTGGATCAAGTAGCCGCCGTAGGCGACAAAAAACAGAATGGGAGCAGAAAACAGCAAAATTCCGGGAGCGGTCATGAAAGCTCGTTTTTTCTCGGCCAGTATCCCGTTTTTCAGCACTTGTTGCATGCCTGCTTCGTATTTGCGGTACATCACGTCTTCCAGTCGGAACGCTTTTACCATGTGAATCCCGGACAACGTGTCCTGGGCAATGGCGTTGGCTTGTCCCAAATGATCCTGCATGCGCGCGGCGTACGTTTGCAACGGTCTGCTCATCGCCCCTGTGACGGCAATCGCAACGGGCAGGATCGCGACACTGAACAGGATGAGCTTCCAGTTGATCGACAGCAGCAGGGCCAGTGCTCCAACGAAAACGACTGGCAAATAAAACAACTGGTAAAAATGCTGCTGCAAAAAGCTCTGCAAAATTTGCGCATCACTCGTCAGACGAGAAACGAGATCGCCCGAGTGGTATTTATCCATGGTGGACATGGGGACTTGTTCGAGATGTGCCGCCATTTTGTTTTTCAAATCCCGCATTGCTCTTGCGCTGAATCTGGCTGCCGAGTACGTAATGAAATATTTCGAGAAAAATCCGACGATGGTGAGACACAAAATGATGAGGGCGATCCTGACCAGCTTGTCGAAGTCGCTGGTGTATTCAACCATGCTTTGAATCAGTACCCCCATCCAGATGTCTGCCACCGCTACGAGTACCGAAGCAAGGATGCAAATGAATACCCAAATTCGGTAAGGCTTTACAAACGACAGCACCCAGCCAAACACGGAGTTGCTTCTTGTGTGGGAATCTTGCTTCGTAAAAATCATGTGCGGCTCCTCTCCATGGATGTTAGGGATGGATTCCCCCCGGGGTCGCTTTTTCCCAAGGGGGAATCCTCATGCAGTTGCCGTTTTACTTCGCGATGAACAGCTCTTGCAGGATGTTGCGGAAGATCGAAGCATTTTGCGACACGTATGGACCGGACAGCATGTGCGAGTGGATTCCGTAGCCGTCGTATGTCAGCAGTCGTTTTGTTGCGGTCGCCCATGCCGACTCGTTCCATTCGGCTGCCGCCGCAGCGTCCTCTTCGGCTTCCAGCTCCGATTTGATGAGGTGGATGGCGGCATTGGTCGTTCCTGTGTTGACCAGTTGGTTATGGTACATCACATAGCCGACCGTTTTGCGAACGAAGCTTTGTTTGACGAACTCATTGGCCGCGTACAGCTCGAAATCTTCCCGGGTCATGTTGAACATCTCGGTGTTTTCCCCAATCTCGGCGAACAACCGGGCAATGTCGTTCTCGGTTTCCGCGACGGTCCGCTCGATTACCTTGTCTTTCCAGTACGAGTCGAACAGGATGATGTCGGTTACGGCATAACCGCGCTGTTCCAGTTCTTTCGCTACTTCGAAGGCAAGGTTTCCGCCCGAGGAGTAGCCCATCAGCGTGTACGGGCCGTTCGGATCGATTGCGGTAATCGCCTCGATATACTGCTCCATCCGGTTGTCGTCCTGGATAAAGTCGAAGCTGTACAGGGAAATGCCTTGAATTTCCGCAGCAAGCTTTTGGTAGTAGACGCTTTGCGCACCGATTGGTGTGAAGCAGAATACGTTTCTTTCTGTCTTTTCATTCAGCAAAATGGCTTTGCCGTACTGACTCTCAAAGCGCTTGTGCGTGATAAAGTCAGCTACCTTTTCTACCGTAGGATGCTGGAAGATAAGGTTCAGCGGCAGCTCGACCTGCATGTACTCATACACTTTGGCGATCAAAAGCGTCGCTTTTAAGGAATGGCCGCCCAGTTCAAAGAAATGGTCGGTAATCCCGATTGGCTCCATTCCCAATACTTCTTGCCAAATGGATACGAGTTGCTGCTCGGTCGCATTTCTCGGTGCGACGTACTCGCGTGTGGTCGCATCGGACGGTTGCGGCTTCGGCAATGCTTTGCGGTCCACTTTTCCATTGGCAGAGAGCGGCAGTTGCGCCAGTTTGACGAAATAGCTTGGAACCATGTAGGCGGGCAGTTCTTTCGCCAAATGGCTACGCAGGTCCGCTACAGACACTTCTGCTGCCGGGACAAAATAGGCGCAAAGGTATGGGCCAGAAGCGGCGTCATCTTCGCGGGCCACAACAACCGCTTGCTCAATGCCTTTGTATGCCAGTACGGCACTCTCGATCTCCCCGATCTCGATGCGGTATCCTCTTACCTTGACTTGTTCGTCTGCCCGGCCGACGTATTCGATCGTGCCATCTGTGCGCCATTTCACCAGATCGCCTGTTTTGTACATGCTTTCGCCTGGCTGGAACGGATTTTCGACGAACTTCTCAGCAGTCAGATCAGGTCTGTTCAGATAGCCTCTGGCAAGCCCGGCTCCGCCGATGCACAGCTCTCCGACTACGCCAACCGGCTGCAGGTTGTGACCCTCATCCACGATGTAAACTTGGACGTTTGCTAGCGGTCGGCCAATCGTGATCGTTTGCCCCGGTTCAATCGAACGGGAGATGGTCGTCACGACACTGTTTTCCGTCGGACCGTACTCATTGTTGATCTCGACGGATGGATGTTTTTCTTTTGTCTTGCGGACAAGCTGCTCCGGCAGCTTTTCGCCTCCCAGTGTGGCGCAGCGCAGGTGAGCGAAGTCTGTTGGCGTCGAGCAATCCACAATCGCCTGGAACAGACTCGGCACGCCATAGTAATGAGTGACAGCCGTTGTAGCCATCAGCTTTTTCAGCGCCACCGGATCTTTCGCTTCTTCCTCTCGCGGCAGTACGCATGTGGCCCCACCGAGCAGCGGTGCGAACAGGCTGGCCACAAAACCGTCGAAGGCGAAGGAGAATACTTGCAGCGCCTTGTCCCCTGGTCTAAAGCCGTATTCATCCCTGCGCCACTGCATGCAGTTGACGATACCTTGATGCGGGATCATGACACCCTTCGGCTTCCCGGTCGTACCGGATGTATAGATGACATAGGCAAGGTCGCTCGGTTGATTGACCACAGGCAGATTGGATCTGTCGAGCTTCGCATCCCATGTGGCGTTCAGATCAAGGCACTCCGGCAGTTTGTCTGACAAGCTGCTCAGCAGCGGCATCAGATGTGCCTGACTGAGCAAGAGGGATGCCCCGCTGTCTTCGAGCAAATACTGGATCCGATCCTGCGGATAGGCTGGATCGACTGGTACATAGGCTCCGCCTGCCTTCATAATGCCGAGAATTCCGATGACCATTTCTGGGGAACGCTCCGCCATGATGGCGACAAGTCGATCTGGCCCGACTCCTTTTGTGCGCAGAACGTTTGCCAGTTGGTTCGCTCTTGCGTTCAGCTCGCGGTACGTGAGTGTCTGTCCGTCGAAGTACAGCGCTGCTTGATCCGGCGTTTTGCCGACCTGTTCCTCGAAAAGCTGGTGCAGCGTTTTATCCAGCGCGTAGTTGACGGCCGTATCGTTGAACTCGTGTAAAATCTGCTGTCTTTCCTCAAGGGAGAGCATGTCGATCTCACCCAGGCGGATGTGCGGATTTTGCACGATGATGCTGGCAATCGCCAAAAGGTGGCGGCCAAGCCGTTCAATCGTTTCTCGCGCAAACAGGCTTGTGCTGTACTCCACTCCGAGCGTAATCTCGTCTTTTTCTTCTGTGGCAACCAACGTCAAGTCGAACTTGGCGTGTTTGCCTGTTTCTTCGGTCATGTACGGCACAAGGGTGCAATCTGGCAGCACGATCGTTTCTTCTGTGCCGTTCTGGAACGTAAACACGGTGTCAAACAGCGGATTTCTGCTCAAGTCGCGCGGGATCGCCAGTTTTTCGACCAGCTCTTCAAACGGGTAATCCTGGTGGCTGTATGCATCCAGCGCATTTTGTTTGACTTCCTGCAAAAACTCGACAAAGGTCTTTTCACGCGCAGGCTTGTTCCGCATCGCCAGGGTGTTTACAAACATGCCGACAATCGGTTCCAGATCGGCATGCGATCTGCCTGTAATCGGCGTACCGACGATGATGTCCTCCTGCCCGGTGTACTTGGCCAGCAGCACGTTGTACGCTGCAAGCAGAACCATGTACAGGGTCGTTCCTGTCTCCTGCGCCAGCTGGTTCAAGCCCTCCGTGAGCGATTTGCCCGCGCCGATATTGTAGTGATCCCCGGCAAAGCTCTGGATGCTTGGACGGGTGAAATCGGTCGGCAGGTTCAGCACTGGAATATCGTCGGCAAACGTCTGGAGCCAATACGCTTCCTGCTGCTGGAAGGCAGCCGATTGCGAGAACGCCTGCTGCCAGACAGCGAAGTCTTTGTACTGGATGCGCAGGTTTGGCAAAACTTCTCCCTGGTAGAGCTGCACCCAATCTGCAAGCAGAATGCCGGATGATACCCCATCGGAAATGCTGTGATGCATATCGGTAAAGAGTACGTGTCGATCTTCGCCGATTTTCAGAAGCGCGACGCGAATAAGCGGTGCGACTTCCAGATCGAACGGCTGCACGAGACTGGAAACGAGATGGCGCGCCTCGTCTTCTGTGACTTCGAAATAGGCCATTGCAAAAGGCACGTCTGCGTGGATCTTTTGCACCGGCTCTCCGTTGACGACGGCAAACGAAGTGCGCAGGCTTTCATGTCGTGCAATCAGACCCTTGAACGCTGCTTCCACACGGTTTCGGTCCAGCTTTCCTTCGATCAGCATGGTTGAAGGCATGTTGTAGCTGATGCCGACTCCCTCAAATTGATTGAGGATATACATCCGTTTTTGCGCCGAGGAAACCGGGTAATACGCTTGCTCGCGCGCTGGTTCGATGGAGACGACATTCCCTTTTGCTGTCTCTTCGATATACGCCGCCAATTCCTGGATCGTCGGTTTTTCGAACAGAATGCGGAGCGGAATATCGACCTGATATTCGTTGTGCATGCTCGTAATGACCCGCATCGCACGCAGGGAGTGTCCGCCGAGTGCGAAGAAGTCGTCCAGTACGCCCACTTGCGGAACATGGAGCACCTGCTCCCATACGCTGGCCAACCGTGCTTCCCATACAGTGCGCGGTGCCACGTATTCTGTCGTTCTGAGCATGGATACATCCGGTGCCGGCAAGGAACGTCTGTCTACTTTGCCATTGGCAGTCAACGGCATTGACTCCAGGGAGACAAAATACGATGGGATCATCGTCTGCGGCAGTTCCTGCAGCAGATGTGCCCGCAAATCCGCGCTGTCGAACTCGCGGTCCGCCACAATATAAGCGCACAAATACTTTTCCTGGTTGTGGTCTTCTCGTGCAACCACGACTGCTTCTGTAATTCCGTCCAGCTTGCGCAGTTGTGTCTCGATTTCACCCAGCTCGATGCGGACCCCTCTGATTTTTACCTGGTGGTCGTTGCGGCCGAGGAATTCGACATTGCCATCCGGACGCCACTTCGCCAGATCACCTGTGCGGTACAAGCGTTCACCTGGGGCAAACGGATTCACAACGAACTTCTCTTCGGTAAGATCCGGTCTGTTCAAATAACCGCGTGCAACGCCCGCTCCCCCGATGCACAATTCACCTACGACGCCAACAGGCTGCAGATTCAATTGCTCATCGACGACATACATCGTCATGTTCGGAAGTGGTTTGCCGATTGGCACGGTTCCCGAACCGATGGCGCTAATGTCTGCTTCTTCGTAGTAGCTGGAATCGATGCACGCCTCTGTTACGCCGTAGCTGTTGATGATCCGCATCTTGTCACCGAAGCGAGCCAGCAGCGTTTTGAAGTCTTCTGCCGGGCAACTGTCCGCACCGAGAATCAGCAGCTTCATCTGGCTGATGTCCAGCTTGTTTTCGTAAATGTAGTGCATCAACGGTACGATCAGCGCCGGAGTCGCTTCAAAGATCGTGATCTGGTAGCGATGGATGATCTCGTACAGCGAAGCTGGGTCCATTTTGACTTCGTTCGGGCAAATGAAGAGTTGTCCACCAGTCAGCAGTGCCCGCGCAAAGTCGCCAGTCGATACGTCGAAGGCAAAGCTTGCCATTTGCAGCAAGCGTACCGGGAAGCTGTCCAGATGATACTCATCTTTCCAGGCAAATGCGACGTTGGCATAGCTGTGGTGCTCGATCACGACGCCTTTTGGCTTTCCGGTTGTACCCGATGTGTAAATGATGTAGGCTGCATGCTCCGGACGAGCGACATGCTCCAGATTGCCTGTTTCCTCCTCGGAAAGCTCCTTCGCATCCAGATAGAGCGTTTCGTACGGGAAGGCAAGCTGATCGCTCATGTTTGGCAAGGTGAGCAGCAATTTCGCCCCGCTGTCTTCGAGCATGAAAGCTTGACGCTCCAGCGGATAGTCCGGATCAATCGGAACGTACGCTCCCCCTGCTTTCAAGACGGCAAGCATACCCACGACCATGTAAGGCGAGCGGTCTACCAGGATGCCGACGGTGCTTTCCGGCTTGACGCCTTTTTTCCGCAAGACGCGGGCGAGCTGGTTGGCTTTTTCGTTCAGTTCCTGATAGGTCAGCTGTTCGTTTCCTGCGAGAACCGCAATCTGGTTCGGCGTTTTTTCCACTTGCTCCTCGAACAGCTCCTGGAACGTTTTGTCCGTTGGATATGCGCGAGCGGTCGCCGTGAAGCTGTGCAGCATCTGCTCCTTCTCTTGCTCCGGCAAGACGCTGATCTGGGACAGCCTGATGTCCGGATCGGCGGTGATTGTCCGCAGGAGGTGGACGTAATGGCTTGCCAGACGGTTCATCGTTTCTTTGGCAAACAACTTCGTGCAATAGCTGAATTGAACCAGCAGTTCGTTCTGTGTTTCCATCGCATCCAACGTAAGATCGAATTTCGCGATGTTGCCGTTCACCGGATATGGCGACAGCGTAAGTCCTGCCATTTCGCCCCCGGCCGATTCGGCGAGTCCCAGGCTGAACATCGTATCAAACAGCGGGTTTCTGCTCAGATCGCGCCGTACTTGCAGCTTCTCGACCAGCTGCTCGAACGGATAATCCTGATGCTCGAAGGCATTCAGCGCATTTTGCTTTACGTCTTGCAAAAACGCGCGGAAGCTCAAGTTGCCAGACGCTGTGTTTTTCAAGGCGAGCGTGTTGACAAACATCCCGACGATGCGCTCCACATCTGCGTGCGAACGGCCTGCAATCGGTGTGCCGATGACGATCTCTTCCTGTCCTGCATACTTGGAAAGCAGCACATGGTAGGCAGCCAGCAGCACCATGAACAAGGTCGTGCCTGTATCGGCAGCAAGCTTGCGCAGTTGTTCCAGCAGTTCATGTCCGGTGCCCATCGCGACCATGTCACCGTCGAAGCTCTGCACGGACGGTCTTGGGTAGTCCGTAGGCAGATTCAGCAACGGAATCTCGCCGGCAAACGTCTGCGCCCAGAATTCTTCCTGCTTCTGGAAGCGTTCAGACTGGGCCATGCCAGCCTGCCAAACGGCAAAATCTTTGTACTGGATACGCAGCTCAGCAAGCTGTTTGCCTTCATACAAATTCGTGATTTCCTCGACGATGACCGCAAGCGATACACCATCGGAAATGATGTGGTGCATATCCATGAAGAACAAGTGTCGCTCTTCACCAAGCTTAATCAGGCTTGCCCTGAATAGCGGCGCAGTTTCCAGATCAAATGGCTGGATCAACTGCTGAATGAGCGCTTCTGCCTGCTCGTCTGTCGCCTCGATGATGCTGACTGGCACCTCGACATCGGCGTGCACCCGTTGCTGCGGTTCGCCGTTTACCGAATGGAACGAAGTGCGCAAAGCTTCGTGTCGCTTGACGAGTGTCTGGATGGCAGCGGTAAAGCGGCCGTAATCCAGCTTGCCTTCCAGCACCAGCACGTTCGGAACGTTGTAGCTGACTCCGCTTCCTTCAAACTGATGCAGGATGTACATTCGTTTTTGCGCAAACGACACCGGATAATACTCGGCTGGCTCGACAGGCTGAATCGTCTCGAACTGCTCGTGTGCACTCTTGGCGATAAAAGCGGCCATTTCCTGGATCGTCGGAGACGCAAACAGCACTTTTAACGGCAACTCCACCTGGAAGGTCTTGTGCACCTGTGTGATGACGTTCATCGCCTTTAAGGAATGTCCGCCAATCTCAAAGAAATTGTCGTGGATGCCAATCGCCGGCAGCCCCAGAACGTCCTGCCAAATTTGGGCCAGCTTCGCTTCGGTTTCGGTTTGCGGCGCGACATAGGTGTTTCCTGTCGTCCGTTCGCCGGATGGTTGCGGCAATGCGCGGCGGTCGACCTTGCCATTTGCGGTCAACGGCAGTTTTTCCATCTGCATGTAGTAGGCAGGGACCATGTAGGCAGGTAATTGTCTGGACACGGCCTCTCTCAGTTCGGCAACGTCTACTTCCTGCTCGGAAACAAAGTACGCGCAAAGAGCATTTTGTCCGTTTGCTTCTCGGATCACGGCAACGACGGCCTCTTTTACATGTTCCAGATGGGATAAAACGGACTCGATTTCGCCAAGCTCAATCCGGTAGCCGCGGATTTTCACTTGCTGGTCAATCCGTCCCAAATATTCAATCGTTCCATCCGCCAGCCATCTCGCCAAATCTCCGGTGCGGTACATCATTTCACCCGGCACGAACGGATTGGGCACAAACTTCTCGGCGGTCAAGTCCGGCTTGTTCAAATATCCTCTGGCAACCCCGTCGCCGCCGACGCACAATTCTCCCGGTACGCCAATCGGCTGCGGCTGATTGCTGGCATCCAAAATATACGCCGTGGAGTTGGCAATCGGTTTGCCAATCGGAATCTGCTCTTCGAAATGCTTGTCGATCAAATAGCATGTCGAGAAAGTCGTGTTTTCCGTTGGGCCGTACCCGTTCCAGATTTCCAGTTCAGGTAGCGCGTTTCTTACCTTGTTGATGTGCTTCGGCGACAGCGCTTCGCCACCGACGATCAAGGCACGCAAGCTGGCAAACATCGCCGGATTGTCTTGGGAAAGCTGGTTAAAGAGCGGCGAGGTCAGCCACATGGTCGTAATCTGATTCGCCCGCAGGAAGCTGCCCAGCTTCTCGGCATCCAGCAGCACATCCTTGCTCACCAAATACAGGCTGGCACCGTGCAGCAGCGCGCCGAAAATCTCAAACGTCATGGCGTCAAAGCCAATCGCGCCCGTTTGAATCATCCGGTCTGTCTCGCGTACTTGCACGTAATTCGTATGTTTCACCAGACGGATGACGTTGCGATGCTCGACCATGACTCCTTTTGGCTTGCCTGTGGAGCCTGAGGTGTACATCACATAAGCCAGATCGCGCGGGCCGTTGATAAGCTCCGGATTTGCTGTATCTTCCTGATGCAGACCCTCTCCGTCCAACACGATTGTTTTCAGGTCTTTGCTGACGAGTGGCAGCAAATGTTCCTGGACAAGGACAACTTTTACGTCACCGTCTTCGAGCATGTAGGAGTGGCGTTCGGACGGGTGTTCCGGATCCAGCCCCAGGTAGGCGCCTCCCGCCTTGAGAATCCCCATGATGCCTGCAATCATTTCCAGCGAACGGTCTGCGAGCAATCCTACGATGCTGTCTTTTCCGATGCCGTTTTTGCGCAGGACATGGGCGATCTGGTTCGCTTTTTCGTTCAGCTCCCGATACGTTAGGCTACGACCATCCATCACGACAGCCGTATGCTCAGGCGTTTTTGCAACCTGTTCCTCAAACAGTTCCACAATGTTGCTGTCGCGCGGATATTCGACAAATGTCTGGTTGAAGGCAACCGTCACCAGATGTCTTTCTTCCTCGCTCAGCAGGCTGATCTCATGCAGGGCTGCTGCCTGGTTCTTCGTAATGGCCCGCAACACTTGCAGGAAATGCCCCGCCATCCTCTCGATGGTTTCTCTGCGGAACAGTTTCGTGGAGTAGACGAGCGCGAAATGAATGCCGCTTTCGTCCTCTGTCGCTTCCAGCGTAAGATCGAACTTGGCGTTGCCCGCCTGTGCAGGGTATGCTTCCAGCTTCAGCCCATCCAGCTCATACGCTTTTTTGTCCAGGTTTTGCAAAATGAACATCGTGTCGAACAGCGGATTGCGGCTCAGATCGCGCTTGATTTCCAGCTTTTCGACCAGCGCTTCAAACGGATAATCCTGATGCGCGTATGCCTGCAGCGTATTTTGCTTGACCTCTTCCAAAAACGCCTGGAACGGTTTCGCTTTGGCTGGATAGTTACGCAACGCGAGCGTATTGACAAACATTCCCAACACTTTCTCGACGTCAGCGTGCGATCTGCCCGCAATCGGCGTACCTACGACGATGTCTTCCTGTCCGCTGTATTTGGCAAGCAGCACGTTGTATGCAGCGAGCAAAACCATGAACAGCGTCGATTGGTTCTCCTGTGCCAGTTTGGTTAAATCCTCCAGCAGCGATTTGTCAGCCTGGAACGATACGCAATCCCCTTCAAAGCTTTGCACCAGTGGTCGGGAAAAATCGGCTGGCAGGTTCAGCACCGGAATGTCGCCGGAAAACGCGTCTAACCAGTACGCTTCCTGCTTCGCATAAACATCTGATTGGAACAGCTCCGACTGCCAGACAGCGAAGTCTTTGTATTGTACGGCAAGCGCAGGCAACTCCTCGTTGCGATACAGCTTCGAGAATTCTTCCATGATGATCCCGGCCGACACACCGTCCGAGATGATGTGGTGCATATCCATCAGGAACAGATGGCGTTTTTCTGCAAGCTTGAAAAGTCCAACCCGCAAGAGCGGAGCTTGCGTCAGATCAAACGATTGCACGAACGACTCGATGGCAGACTCCACCTGGTCTTCCGTCAATTCCTCGTAGCGCACATTCAGTTCGACGTGCTCGTGTACGCGCTGCACAGGTTCGGCCTGTACAGTATGGAACGAGGTCCGCAGCGATTCGTGACGCTGGATCAGCTTGTGGATCGCAGCTTCAAACCGCTCGACGTCCAGATCGCCTTCGATGTACAACGCGCTCGGCATGTTGTAGACAGTGCCTGTGTCTGTGAACTGCCGCAAGACGTACATTCTTTTCTGTGCAGAGGAAACCGGATAGTACGCTTGCAGTGGTGCAGGCTGGATCGGCGCATACGTATCTTTTCCGCTCGTTGCAACATACTGGGCCAGCTCCTTGATGGTCGGCTGGGAAAAGAGCACCTGCAGCGGCAACTCCACCTGGTATTCCCGATGCACTTGTGCTGCGACATTCATCGCTTTCAGGGAATGACCGCCCATCTGGAAAAAGTTGTCGAGGATACCGATGCCGCTCACACCGAGCACGCGCTCCCAGATTTCGACCAGCTTTCTTTCCACAGGGTTCGTAGGCGCTTCGTATTCCGCTCCGGTTACAGGTTTGCCCTCCGGTTTCGGCAATGCTTTTTTGTCGACTTTTCCGTTTGGTGTAAGCGGAAGCTGCTCCAACTGGACAAAGTACGTCGGAATCATGTACGACGGCAATCTTTTTGCCATATGCGACCACAGCTTGGCGAGATCAAGCTGTTCTTCGCCAGTGAAATACGCGCACAGAGACGATTGACCAAACTCATCTTCATGGACGACCACGACAGCGGCGGTCAGCTTTTCATAAGCGAGCAGCGCCGACTCGATCTCGCCGATTTCAATCCGATAGCCGCGTACTTTGACCTGTTCGTCGATCCGCCCGATGAACTCAATCGTTCCGTCCGGGAGCCATCTGCCAAGGTCGCCAGTTTTGTACAGGCGTTCGCCAGGCACAAATGGATGGGGAACAAATTTCTCGGCTGTAAGCGCAGGCTTGTTCCGATAGCCCCGTGCCAAACCGCGGCCGCCGATGCAAATTTCCCCGACTACGCCGATTGGCTGTAGCTGGTGGAATTTGTCCACGATGTACAGGCTGGTATTGGCAATCGGTCGTCCGATGGTAATCGCTGTATCAAGTTCCGGGATGCGCAAGTAGGATGCGACGACACTGCTTTCCGTCGGACCGTACTCGTTGACGATAAGCAGGCTGGAATTCAGCTCCTTGCTCTTTGCGATGAGCTGCGGCGTTATTTTTTCGCCCCCGAGCGTGACAACTTGCAGCGTCTGGATGTCCGCTTTTGTGCTGCATTCGAGGATGGCCTGGAACAAGCTCGGAACGCAGGTCATGATCGTGCAACGCGAAGCGGCGATCCGCTTCTTGATCGCGACAGGGTCCTTGGCTTCCCCGTCTGTCGCCAGTACGACCGTTCCGCCGGAAATAACCGACGAAAAGAATGACAGTACAAAAGCATCGAAGGCAAAGGACAGAGTCAGCATGTTCCTGTCGCCGACAGTTAGCCTATGCTCCTCTTTTTTCCATAGCAGGCTGTTGACAATGCTCTGATGCTCAACCATAACCCCTTTCGGCTTGCCGGTTGTTCCCGATGTATAGATGACATAGGCCAGATTGGAGGCGGTATGGATGGGCTCCAGATTCGCACGATGCTCAGAATAGTTGCTCTCATCGTCCAGGTACAGGCACTGTGCGTTCACGCCGGACTCGAGCTTGTGTGCCAGATGTTTTTGTGTAAGCACCAGATGCGCTTCGCAATCTGCCAGCATGTAAGCGACACGTTCTTCTGGATATTCCGGATCGATTGGCACATACGCGCCGCCCGCTTTGAGAATGGCCATGATCCCGACAACCATCTCCAATGAACGGGCTGCCATGATTCCGACCGTCTGGTCAGGCTTTACGCCGCGCTCCCGCAGCGTAGCAGCCAGCTGATTGGCCCGCTCATTCAACTCCTGGTAGGACAAATGCAAATCGCCGATTTCAATAGCAGTCGCTTGCGGCGTTTTTGCCACTTGCTCTTCGAATAGCGCATGAATTGTTTTGTCCTCTGGGAAGTCTTTATGCGTATCGTTGAACGCAACCAACAGGCGTTGTTTTTCCTCTGCGGAAAGCATGTTGATTTCAGACAGCTTCATGTGCGGGTTTGTTGCAACTTCCCGCAAGACCTGGATGAAATGAGTCGCCAGTTGTTCGATCGTCTCCCGTGCAAACAGCTTGGTGCAATAATCGAGGGTAAAGACGATCTGTCCGTTTTCTTCGTACGCCTCCAGGGACAGGTCAAACTTGGCCTGCTTCACCTCAGCCAAATAAGGAGTAACGGTCAACTGCTCCATTTCAAACGGCTTTTGTTCCATATTTTGCAAAATGAAAACCGTGTCAAACAAAGGATTGCGACCCAGGTCACGCGGCATGTTCAGCTTGTCAACGAGCTCATCGAGTGGATAGTCTTGATGCTCAAACGCCTGCAGCGTATTGTTTTTCACTTCGGCCAAAAAGTCATGGAAGGTTTTGTCCCCGGCTGGCTTGTTGCGCAAAGCCAGTGTGTTGACAAACATCCCGACAATCGGCTCCGTTTCGGCATGCGACCTGCCGGCAGTCGGTGCTCCGACGATGATGTCTTCCTGGCCGGAGTATTTGGCCAGCAGCACATTGTACGCCGCCAAAAGCACCATGTAGAGCGTCGCGCCCGTCTCTTGTGCGAGCTGATGCAAGGCGGTTGGCAAAGCGGTACCGGAGTCAAAGACGAAGCGGTCGCCCTCGAAGCTTTTCACAGACGGTCTTGGATAGTCCGTCGGCATGTTCAGAACGGGGATTTCTCCCGTAAAGGCGTTGACCCAGTAGGCTTCCTGCCGTGCAAACTCATCCGTCTGGAGCCATTCATTTTGCCAGTGGGCAAAATCTTTGTACTGAATGCGCAGCTCTGGCAGCTCATCCCCTTGATAGAAGCGGGCAAATTCCTCGATCAAAAGCCCGATGGAGACGCCGTCTACGACAATATGGTGCATATCGAGCATGAACAGGTGGCGTTCCGGCGCCAGCTTGATTAATCCGGCACGCATCAGCGGGGCTGTGCCCAGATCGAACGGCTGGATAAACTGCTCGGCTATTTGCTGGACCTCTTCCTCTGTCGCTTCGGCAAAGGAGATGGACAGCTCGACATCTTCGTGAACGCGCTGAACAGTCTCGCCTTGCACGGTGTGGAACGAGGTGCGCAACGATTCGTGGCGCTGCACCAGCCTGTTTAGCGCCTGCGTCAGCCGCTCTGTATCCAGCTTGCCGTTGAGATACATGAAGCCTGGCATGTTGTAGCTGATGCCTGCCCCTTCCATTTGCTGGAGAATGTACATTCTCTTTTGCGCTGCGGAAACCGGATAATACTCCTGTTTTTCGACAGGCTGGATGGCGGTGTATTTGCCTGTACGTGCAGCTGCCACATGCGGCGCAAAATCCGCGATGGTCGGCGATTCAAACAACGCTTTCAGCGGCACTTCCACCTGGAAGCTGCGCTGGATCAAAGCAATGACGTTCATCGCCTTCAAGGAATGTCCACCAAGCTCAAAGAAATGGTCGAAAACGCCAATCTGTTCGATGCCAAGCACACTTTCCCAAATCTCTGCGAGCTTTGCTTCTACCTCGTTGCGCGGCGCTACATATGCGGCAGCGGTTGTTGCTGTTGCCTCCGGTTTTGGCAGGGCTTTGCGATCCACTTTGCCATTTGCCGAAAGCGGCAATTGTTCCATGAAAACAAAAGCGGATGGCACCATGTACGCTGGCAACGTGGAGCCAAGGTATGCTCGCAGATCGGATGCTTGAACGTCCTGCTTTGTCACGACATAGGCATACAGGCTGTTTTGCCCTTTGTCATCCTGGCTGGCCGTGACGACGGCTGCCTTGATCGCTTCATGCTGCAACAGTCTCGCTTCGATTTCTCCCAGCTCGATGCGGTGCCCCCGGATTTTTACCTGATGGTCGATGCGGCCCAGGTACTCGATATGGCCATCGGGCAAATACCGGACCAAATCTCCGGTGCGGTACATTCTGCCGCCCGGCTCAAACGGGTTATCGACGAAGCTTGCCTGCGTCAGCTCCTCGCGATTCCAGTAGCCGCGGGCCAGGCCATCTCCGGCAATGCACAGCTCCCCTGCAACGCCAACCGGCTGAAGCTGGTTGTTCGCATTGACGACGTACAGACGGATGTTGTCAATCGGCTTGCCAATCGGAATGACGCTGTATTCCTGCTGGCGCGGGCACATCCAGTAGGTCGCATCAATGGTTGTCTCGGTAGGCCCGTACAGGTTAATCAGCTGGGCTTGTTGGGTCGCGTAAAAACGCGAAACAAGTGCAGGCGTCAATGCTTCTCCGCCGCAGAACACGCGCTGCAAGCTCGTGCATGCGCTCCATCCCGGATCGGTCATGGTCAGGTCGAGCAAGGACGGAACCATTTGCAACGTCGTAATCTTTTGTTCGCGAATCGTGCGCGTCATGTACGCGATGTCACGATGTCCGTCTGGCTTGGCGAGTACCAGCCGTCCGCCTGTAATCAGCGGCAAGTAAAACTCCCAGACAGATGCGTCGAAGCTAAACGGCGTTTTTTGCAGGACGGCATCCGCTGTTGTCAACGGGAACGTCTCACGCATCCAGAGCATGTGATTGCAGATCGCCTGATGGGAGATCATGACGCCTTTCGGATTTCCCGTCGATCCCGAGGTGTAGATCACGTAGGCGAGGTCGTCGCTGCCGGAGATGCTGTCCAGATTGCTGTCGTCTCCGGTGTAAATCGCTTCGTCTTCCACATCGATGATCTCCCCTGCATACGCTGCGATCTCCTGCAGATGACGCTGCGTGAGCAAGATCGGAGCCTGGCTGTCGCTGAGCATGTACTGAATCCGTTCTTGCGGATAGCTTGGATCGATTGGCACGTATGCACCACCGGCCTTGAGTACGGCCAGCATCCCGACGACCATGCCCGGCGAACGGTCTACCATAATCCCAATCAATGTATCCGGTTTGGTGCCGCGACTGCGCAGCAAGCTAGCCAGTTGGTTCGCCCGGGCGTTCAGCTCGCGATAGGTCAGCACCTGTCCCTCGTACACAACCGCTGCTTCATCCGGCGTGCGTGCTGCCTGTTCCTCCACCAGTTGATGCAGCGCCATGGCACCGGAGCGCTCGACGAACGTATCGTTGACGTTCAGGAGAAGGGAACGTTTTTCAGTTTCCGTCATCATGTCGATGTCCGCCAGTCTGGCTGTCGGCTGCTCACTGATCGCGCGCAAAATTTCCAGGTAATGCCCGGCCATTCGCTCGACAGTCTCTTTTTTGAACAGCTTCGTTGCGAAGGTGAGCTGGAACTGAATGTTGGCTGGCGATTCACTCGCATTCAAAGCGAGATCGAACTTGGAAATTTTGTTGAACAGCTCATACGGCGACACTTTCAGCCCGCCAATCGCAAGCGACTGCTGACCCTCGCTTTCCAAAGAAAACATCGTGTCAAACAGCGGGTTGCGGCTTATATCGCGCTGGATTGCAAGCTTTTCCACAAGCTCTTCGAATGGGTAGTCCTGATGGTCGTAAGCTGCGAGCGCATTCTGCTTCACTTCTTGCAAAAATTGCGCAAACGTTTTGCTGCCAACTGGCTGGTTCCGCAGTGCCAAAGTGTTGACGAAGATCCCCATGATGTTCTCTACATCAGCATGGGAACGTCCAGCGACAGGGGTACCGACAATGATGTCTTCCTGTCCGGTGTACTTGGACAAAAGCACATTGTAAGCGGCAAGCAAGACCATGTACAAGGTGGTTCCTGTCTCTTGTGCTACTTGCTGCAGCCGCTCCAGCAATTCTTTTCCGGTGTCAAAAAGGACGAGATCGCCGTCAAAGCTTTGCAGGCTCGGCCGTGGATAGTCGGTCGGCAGGTTCAAAAGCGGAATTTCATCGGCAAACGTGCCGAGCCAATGCTGTTCCTGCTTTTTGTACGCTTCTGTCTGGAACATTTCATTTTGCCAAACAGCGAAATCTTTGTACTGGAGCGGAAGTGGCGAAAGCTCTGCTCCCTGGTACAGCTCGGCAAATTCACGCAGCAAAATTTGCGAAGAGACGCCGTCCGCAATGATATGGTGCATGTCGAGCAGGAACAAATGGCGTTCGTTCCCCAGCTTGACCAAGCCTGTTCGCAAGAGTGGAGCGACGCTAAGATCAAAGGGTCGGACAAACTCGCGCATGATTTTTTCTGCCTGGTCCTCGCTGGACTCCAGCATGAACAGCGGCACTTCTACCTCGTCGTGTACTTTTTGCACAGGCTCACCGTCAATGGTGTGGAACGAAGTGCGCAATGCTTCGTGTCGTTCGGCCAGCTTTTGAATCGCGCTGGCAAACCGGGCGTAATCCAGCTCTCCTTCCAACAGGATGGCACCGGAGATGTTGTAGCCGATTCCCTCTCCTTCGAACTGTTGGAGGATGTACATTCTTTTTTGCGCGGACGAAACCGGATAATACTCCTGCACGTCCACCGGTTTAATCGCGCTGTACTCGCTTTTCTCCGACTGCTTAAGGAATCCGGCCAGCTCCGATACGGTTGGATGCTCGAACAGAGCCTTGACAGGTACGTCCACTTCCAGCGCTTTGGAGATTTGGAAAATGACGCTCATCGCCTTCAACGAGTGTCCGCCCAAGTCAAAGAAATTGTCGTGAACCCCGACCCGGCTTACGCCCAGCACCTGCTGCCAAATCTCGGCCAGCTTCGCCTCGGTTTCATTTTGCGGAGCGACATACGCGGTTCCTGTAACGATTGCACCGTCCGGCTTCGGCAATTTCTTCCGTTCCACTTTTCCATTTGCTGTCAGCGGAATTTCCGCCAGACGGATAAAGTAGGAAGGGATCATGTAAGACGGAAGCGTACTGCCCAAAAACGCTCTCAGTTCCGCCACAGGCAGTTCCTGCTCGGACACGAAGTAGGCGTACAACACATTTTGGCCGCTCTCTTCTTTTTCCGCGATCACGACCGCTTCCTTGACCGATTCATGCTGTGTCAGGCGTGTTTCGATTTCGCCCATCTCGATCCGGTGTCCGCGAATTTTGACTTGATGGTCAATTCTGCCCACGTATTCCATGTTTCCGTCTGACAGCCATTTGGCCAGGTCGCCTGTTCGATACATCTTGGTTCCCGGACGGAACGGGTTGTCGATAAACTTTTCTGCGGTCAGCTCCGGTCGGTTGAAATACCCTTTGGCTACGCCGTCTCCGGCAATGTACATTTCGCCAATTGAACCGACAGGCACAGGCTGCATGGAAGCATCGAGCAAGTAAATCTGCACGTTGTCAGCCGGTATCCCGATTGGCACCGATTCCTGGGTCGTTTTTTGCGGATCGTACAAATAAATCATGCAGCCGACAACCGTTTCCGTTGGTCCGTATTCGTTGAAAATCCGCACGTCCTGCCCGAAGTTGTCGTAAATGCGCTGCGCCAGCTTCGTCGGCAAGTTCTCGCCGCCGACGATAAACCGTCGGATGCTGCTGGTTCTTCCGTCGATTTCTTCGATCAGCTTCAGGTGTGTTGGCGTCAGCTTGATGATGCCGACTTTGTTGTCCTTGATGATGTCCAAAATGAGCTGCACCTTGTCTGCGCCTTTGTACACATAGATGGTGTTGCCAGACAAAAGCGGCGTGAAGATCGAGGTGACTGTCAAATCGAACGAAATGGAAGAGTACAGCGGAAAATCTACCGCTTCCCCCTGGACGTACACCTTGTTCGCCCACCAAATGTAGTTGACCAGACCTTGATGGGTAATCATGGCTCCTTTTGGATTGCCAGTCGAGCCGGAAGTATAGATCATGTAGACCAGATCATCCGGCTGGCATTCCGGAGCGAGGTACGAGCTGTCGCCTGTGTACAGGGCTGGATCGTTCAGATCGAGAATGCTGCCGGAAAACCGGATGTTTTGCTGCAAATGCGACTGGGTTAAAAGAATCGTAGTCTGGCTGTCATCGAGCAAATACTGGATGCGATCCAGCGGATACTCCGGATCAATCGGCAAGTAGGCGCCCCCCGACTGCAGGACAGCCATGATTGCCACAACCAGCTCCAGCGAATGCTCGGCCATAATCGAGACGATGCTGCCTTTGGCAATGCCTCTCGCCTGCAAGGCTCTGGCAAGCTGGGCGGAGCGCTCCATCAGCTCCTGATAGGTCAAGCTGTCATCGCCGCAAACAACTGCTGTTTTCCCCGGTGTCCGCGCCGCTTGCTCTGCGATCAGCTCCACGATTGTTTTGTCCCGCGGATAATCGGCAGCGGTGTCGTTGTAGTTGACAAGCAATTGCTGCTTTTCCGCTTCGGTGATGATGCCGATCTCGGACAGTTTCACTTGCGGATTGTCAATCACCTGGTCGATGACCGTGCGAAGATGGCCTTCCACCCGGTTTACGAACGACGGCTCATAAACGGCGGCATTATAGCTTAGCTTTACATACAGCTCGTTCGACGGAGCGAGAGCCACGACCACGTTGAAATCATAGGAAGTTTGTTCTTCCCCGCTTTCGACGGTGAATTGAAACCCTAATGCCTCTTCCAGATGCTTCATCGAGTTGTCCGGGTAATTTTCAAACGTGACCAAATGATCGATCAATTCCTGTTTCAGTACGTTCGTGCTTTGAATCTCGTACAGCGGTGCGTAATCATAGGCAGCCGAAGCCAAGGCTTGCTTTTGCACCGCTTGGAGCAGCTCGCTGAACGTTTGCTGCTTGTTGGTCTGCACGCGAGTGGGAATCGTGTTGATGAACAAGCCAACCATGCTCTCGATTCCCTGGATTTGCGGCGGTCGGCCAGATACGACCGAGCCGAAAACGACGTCCTCCGTATTTTTGTACTTGCTGGCCAAAATGCCCCAGAGCGCCTGGAACACGCTGCTCATCGTAGCCTGGTGTTGATTGGCGATTTGCATGAGCTGCTGGGTCTTTTCAGACGAGATGGTGAACATGTTTTCGATGTGTTCGTAGCGGCTGGCT
The DNA here is from genome assembly GCF_003710935.1 of Brevibacillus gelatini. Taxonomy (GTDB): domain Bacteria; phylum Bacillota; class Bacilli; order Brevibacillales; family Brevibacillaceae; genus Brevibacillus; species Brevibacillus gelatini. The sequence continues at coordinate 133,884 of NZ_RHHS01000015.1, read as the reverse complement.
TCGGCCAGATGTTTCCGTTTTGGAAAATCCGCCTGATGATCGTACCCTGCCAGATAGTTCTGCCAGTAGGTGAGCGCTTCGTCCTTGTTTTGCTTATCCAGCCATTTGATATAGTCGCTGTACGGCTTCGTCGCTTCCCGTGGAAGCGGTTCGCCTTTTCGCAGCGCTGCGTAATAGGTCAAAAGCTTGTGGAGCAATACGCCGAGTGACCAGCCGTCCACGACGATGTGGTGAAACGCCCAGACAAATCGGTACTTGTTCTCGCCTGTTTGAAAAATCGCGGCTTTCATCAGGCTGCCTTTTGTCAGATCAAACGTATGGTGTTGATCCGTGTACGCTTTTATGTACTCGTCCTGCTCCTTCGTTGGCAAATGAGAAATATTCTCGAAAGGAACAGTCACCTTTCTTTCTTTGAAAACAACCTGCCGAGGACGCTGCAAGTTTTGGTACACAAACACCGTGCGCAGTACCTCGTAGTTTTCCACGAGCTTGTTTAGGCTCTGTTCAAAAAGAGGCAGGTGAAAATCGCCCTGGATGGTCGCCGACATCTGGAGGCAATAGGCGCTTGAGCCTGAGTCTTTGACTGCGTGAAACAACATCCCCTCTTGCAATGGGGTAAGCGGGTAAATTTTTGCGATGTTTTCCTGCTTTTTCATTTTGCACCTCGACTGTGTGAATTATCGGTTTGAAGAGGGGGGCCTCCAATAAAAGCGCAGCGTGCCCGGCTTTTATTGGAGGAAAAAAGCACTTCTTCTGTCGCCTGGTCAAATCAGTTCCAGGATGTTCTCCAGTTCTTCCATGGACAGTTCGTCATCCCCCAGATCGCTCGGGGTGTACTCGCTATCCTCTTTTGCCATGCAATGCTCGATGATGCCAAGCAAGTGATTTCGATAGCGGTCTGCCAGGCTTGCAATGGTTTCTTCCTTGTACTGGAGGCTGTTGTAACCGATGCTGATGCGAAGCTTGCCAGCCTCGATCAAGCCGGAAATGTCCAGCAGGAACACTCTTTCCGATTCTGGGCTGAACAACTGGCCCGTTCCAATCGGCGAGAACGTGTATCCCCCGGTCTTGCCCTCCGACTCGAATTGGCCCAAGTAGTTAAAGCTGATTTCCGGCCGCAGCGCAAACCACAGTGGCGGCTGGATCTCGCGTGTCGTCATCGTGCGCAAAATCTCGTAGCCGATCCCTTTTTTCGGAATCCGGCGCAAGCTTTCTTTGACTTGCTTGATCTGGTAGGACAAGTCCTCGGCCTTTTCCATGTCGAGCACCACTGGATATTGCGAAGTGAACCAGCCAACCGTCCGTGTGACGTTCATCTCGTTCTGGATGTCTTCGCGCCCGTGGCCTTCCAGATTGATGACGACGCTGTTCGTATCCGCCCAGTCTTTTACGGCCAAGCCAAGGGCTGCAAGCAACAGGTCGTTCATCTCGGTGTGGTAGGCGTGGTGGACATGGCGCAACAGGTTTTCCGTCTGCAAGTCTGTCAGTTCAAACGACCACAAGCGCGTATGTTTTTGCTTGCGATCTGCGGTGTCAAAGTCAGTTGGCAATGCCGCAGGCGCGGTTGTCGTTTCCAGGTTGTGCCAGTACGGCACTTCCCGAAGCAGCTCGTCGCTGTCCGCGTACCTTTGCAATTGAGCTGCCCAGTCCTTGAAGGAATCCGTCTTTTTCGGCAAGACGATTTCCTGCTGCTTTTGCGCCTGGGCATAGGCCGATGCAAAGTCTTCGAACAATATGCGCCAGGAGACGCCATCCACGACCAGATGGTGGATCGCAATCAGCAAATGATCGCCTTCTTTTGTAGAGAAAAGAGCCAGATGGACGAGTGGGCCCTGTTCCAGGTCGATGCTGCTTTGGATGCGGTCAGCCAGCTCGAGGATGTGCGCCTCGCTGTTTTCATGCTGCTGCAAATCGTAGGAATAGAAGCGGAAGCCCTCCTCGATCAGTCCGCGATTGATTTGCTTGATCGTCCCGTTCTCTTGCCTGTAAACCATGCGCAGCGCATCGTGATGCTCGACGATTTTTTGGAACGCTTGCCGGACAAGTTTTTCCTCAAAACCATCCGCGCTGTACAGCATGACAGCCTGATTCCAGTGATGGCGATCCGTGAAATTGCGCTCGAAGAACCATCGCTGGATCGGTGTCAGGGCAATCTCGCCTTCTACAACGCCCTGTTCGCTCTCTCTCATGTTCGGGACGACGTGAACGGCGACTTCTTCGATGGTCGGGTATTGGAACAGCTCTTTCATCGCAAGCGTCCACCCTGCTGCATTCAGGCGTGTGGATACCTGGATCGCTTTGATGGAATCGCCGCCCAACTCGAAGAAGTTGTCTTTTGTTCCTACTTGCCCGACGCCCAAAACGTCTGCCCAAATGTCAGCCAGCAGTTGTTCCAGCTCGGTTTGCGGCGCGGTATATTCCTCCCGCTTCTCGTCCTTGCTTGGCTTCGGCAGTGCTTTCCGGTCAATCTTGTCATTTGGTGTCAGCGGCATCTTCTCCAGCTGGATGAAGAAGGCAGGAACCATGTATTGCGGCAACTCTTTTTCCAGATGCGCGCGAAGCTGTGCAGGCGTGACTTCCCCGTCTGCGACGTAGTAAGCGCACAAGTAAGCCTGGCCGCGGTCATCCGTATGCGTGATGACGGCTGCTTCTTTGACCGTTTCATACCGCAAGAGCACACTCTCTACTTCGCCCAGCTCCACCCGGTGGCCGCGAATTTTCACCTGGTGGTCGATTCGGCCCACATACTCGATATTTCCGTCCGGCAGCCATCTTGCCAGATCACCTGACCGGTACATTTTTTCTCCGGGCACGAACGGATTGTCGACAAATTTCTCAGCGGTCAGCTCCGGACGGTTCCAGTAGCCTCTTGCCAGCGACACGCCGCCGATGCACAATTCGCCGATCTGACCAGGCGCTTTCAAACGCAATTGTTCATCCACGATGTACAGCTTGCTGTTTTGAATCGGTTTGCCAATCGGAATCGTCTCGGTTTGTTCATCCGGGGCGGCTTTCCAAAGCGTCGCGCAAATGGTGCTTTCTGTCGGGCCGTATCCGTTGATATAGGTCACTTTTTCTTTCCATTTGTCCACCAGTGCGGCAGAGGAAGCTGATCCGGCTGTTATCAGTACGCGCAAAGTCGACAGTTGCTCCGGCTCAAGATAAATGGCATACGTCGGCGGCAAGGTGAGAACGGTGATCGCGTTTTGGCGAACGTATTTGGCAAATTGCTGAAAATCGTTGATGATGTCTCGGGACAAGACGTACAAAGTCGCGCCTGTCAGCAAGGCCATAAACATTTCCCACACCGATGCGTCAAACGAAATGCTGGCAAAGTGCCCTACCCGGTCTTGCGGAGTGATGCCAAGCTGATTGGCAAATACGCTTTGCAGATTGGCTACCCCTTTGTGTTCCAGCATGACCCCTTTTGGCTTGCCGGTTGTTCCGGACGTGTAGATGATATAAGCCAGATCGGACGGCTTGTTTACGCAAGGCAGGTTTTCTGTCTGCGGCGCATAATGGTTGCAGTCGTCCACATCGACGATTTCGACCTGACTGCTCACTTTGTGCAGCAGGTGCGCATGCGTCAGCACAAGCTTTGCCTGACTGTCCGCCAACATGTAGCTGATTCGTTCTTCGGGATAATCAGGATCGACGGGCAAAAACGCGCCGCCAGCCTTCAACGTGGCAAGCGTGGCGATGACCATCTCCGCGGAGCGTTCTGTGAGCAAGGCGACAATGCTGTCTGGCCCAACTCCTTTTTCGCGCAAAACGGCTGCGAGCTGGTTCGCTCGTTCATTCAGCTCCCGGTACGACATTCGCTTTTCTTCGAATACGAGGGCGGTTTGCTCGGGCGCTGCTTGTGCCCGTTCTTCAAAGAGCTGTTGGATCGTTTGCTCTGCCCGGTATTCGCCCTCTGTTTCATTGAACGTCACCAGCAGCATGTGCTTTTCTGCCTCTGTCAGCATCTCAATTTCTTGCAGCTCGCTGTCTGGGTTTGCCGTGATGGCCCGCAAAATTTGCATGTAGTGACCAGCCATGCGCTCTACCGTTTCCTGTTTGAACAGCTTCGTGCCGTATTCCAGTCGCAAGAACAGGTCGGACTCCCGCTCTGTCAGGTGGAAAGACAAGTCGAATTTCGCGACAGGAAGCGCGCCTGCGGATTCGTAATGGCGATAGACGAGCTGATCCAGCGCTTTTTCAGACAGGTCGTCCTTTTGCAAAATAAACATCGTATCAAACAGCGGATTTCGGCCCGGATCGCGCGGAATGCCCAGCTTTTCTACCAGTGTTTCAAACGGGTAGTCCTGGTGATCGTAAGCGTCCAGCGCATTTTGCTTGACCTCCTGCAAAAATTGCGTGAAGCTCTTGTGCGCAGTCGGTTTGTTGCGGATCGCAAGCGTATTGACAAACATCCCGACGACAGGGGCAAGCTCGGCGCGCTGTCTGCCGGAGATCGGCGTTCCGACGATGATGTCATCCTGTCCCGAGTATTTCGCAAGCAGTACGTTGTACGCCGCGAGCAAGACCATGAACAATGTCGTGTTCGTTTTCGCGGCCAGTTCGCGCAACGCATCGAGAAGCTGCTGGTCCATGGACAGGGTGACTTGCCCGCCTTCAAAGCTTTTCACGGCTGGACGCGGAAAATCTGTCGGCAGATCGACAGCGGCAATGTTTCCGGCGAATGTGTCGAGCCAATACGCTTCTTGCTTCTGGAACACATCCGACTGGAACAACGCTTTTTGCCAGACCGCAAAATCTTTGTACTGCAGGTGCATCTTCGGCAAATCTTTGCCCTGGTACAATTCGGCCAGTTCATCGAACACGATGGTGACGGATGCCGCATCGGCAGCGATATGGTGCATGTCGTACAGCAGCAGGTGACGTTCATCTGCGAGTTGCACCAGACTCATGCGCAAAAGCGGCGGGACCGACAGATCGAACGGACGGACAAACGAGTGGAAAAGCTCGTCGATCTGCTGTTCCTCTGCCGTCACGTACGGCAGGTCGACAGTCACGTGCTCATGAATCTTTTGCACCAGCTCATCTCCCACCATCTCAAAGGAAGTCCGGAAGATGTCGTGACGATCCACCAGTGCTTGCAGCGCATTCGCCAATTGCTCGCGGTCCAGCTTGCCTTCCAGCATAATCATGCCCGGTGTGTTGTAGCTGATTCCGGCCCCTTCGAGCTGGTGGAGCAAGTACATTCGCTGCTGCGCGGACGATACCGGATAGTACGCTTGCGGCGCTGCCGGTTGAATCGCGGCCACGGCTGCATGTTCGGTGTTTTCGATCAGGCGGGACAGTCCGCGGATGGTCGGCTCGGCGAAGAACTGTTTTAGCAAAAGATCGGTTTGAAACTCCCGATGCACGTGCGCTACAACCGCCATTGCTTTCAAGGAATGGCCGCCGAGCTCAAAAAAGTTATCCATCACGCCGACGCCGGAAATGCCGAGTACGTTTTCCCAGATCGCGGCCAGCTTCGCTTCCACTTCTGTAGCCGGTGCGATATACTCCGCTCCTGCAGTCGCAGGCTTGCCATCCGGCTTGGGCAGTGCTTTGCGGTCTACCTTCCCGTTTGGCGTAAGCGGAAGAGCGTCCAGTTGGATGAGATAGGCAGGGACCATGTAGGCCGGAAGCTCCCGGGACAGATGCGCGCGAAGCTCGGATTCTGCAATCGGCGCTTTCCCCGTGAAATACGCAGCCAGGTAGGAATCGCCGCGCTCGTCCTGATAGGCGACGACGACCGCTTCATTCGTCTTTTCATGGGCGAGCAGAACCGCTTCAATCTCCCCGATTTCAATCCGGTATCCTCTCACCTTGATCTGCTCGTCGATCCGCCCTACGAAATCAATTGTTCCGTCCGGAAGCCATCTGCCCAGATCGCCTGTTTTGTACATGCGTTCTCCCGGAACAGCAGGATTTTCAACAAATTTTTCTGCTGTAAGCTCTGGCTTTTTCCAGTAACCCCGTGCCAAGCCGCGGCCGCCGATGCATATTTCTCCGACGACGCCGACAGGCAGCAGCTGATGGTTCTGATCGACGATGTAAATGCTGGTGTTGGCAACCGGACGGCCGATGGTGATCGGTTTATCCGGCCGGGTATCTCGCAGGTAGGTAGCGATGACGCTGCATTCCGTCGGGCCGTATGCGTTGATGACAAGCATTTGCGGGTGCATCTCTTTGCACATTTGCACGAGCTTCGGCGACAGCTTTTCGCCGCCGAGCATGACCGCCTGAATGGAACGGATGTCATCCGGACGGCTGCACTCCAATATCGCCTGGAACATGCTCGGTACGAAAACAACGTAGCTGCATTCCCAGGTGGCAATCAGGTTGCGCAGCGCGATCGGGTCTTTGGCTTCCTCGTCTGGCATCAGGACGACGGTGGAGCCGGATACAATCAGGGTAAAGAAGGTAAGGGCAAAGGCATCAAAGGCAAAGGAGAGAGCCAGTGTCCCCCTGTCCTTACCAGAAAGGGCAAATTCGTCCCTGTTCCAAAGGACGCTGTTGACGATCCCCCGATGCTCCACCATGACGCCTTTTGGCTTGCCTGTCGTACCGGACGTGTAGATGATGTAAGCGAGATCGGACACAGTGTGCGTCGGCTCCAGGTTTTCAGCATGCGGCGAGTAGGCTTGCTCGTCGTCCAGATCCAAAAGCTCCACATTTGCGGTCAGCTTTTCGCGCAAATGTTTTTGCGCAAGCACCAGCCGGGCTTCGCAATCTTCCAGCATATACGCAATGCGCTCCGCCGGATAATCCGGATCAATCGGTACATACGCTCCGCCCGCTTTCAGAACGGCGATAATGCCGACGATCATTTCCAGCGACCTTTGCGCCATAATCGCTACGCTTTGCTCGGCCTGCACGCCTTTTTCCCGCAAGGTGTGCGCGAGCCGGTTGGCCCGCTCATTCAGCTCGCGGTACGTCAATCGTTTGTCGCCCAGTATGATGGCTGTCTGTTCAGGCGTTTTACGCACTTGCTCTTCAAACAATTCCGAGAGCGTGCTTTCAGACAGATTTACCGTTGCGGTGTCGTTGAAGTCGACGAGCAACTGCTGCTTCTCCCGGTCGGTCAGCATCTCGATTTTCGCCAGTTGCTGCTCCATGTTTTCACCGATTGCCTGCAGGATTTGCAAGTAATGAAGCGACATGCGCTCAATCGTCTCGCGCTTGAACAGCTTCGTGCCATATTCGAAGCAGAAGGAAAGTCCTGCTTCGCTTTCACTTGCTTCCAGGGACAGGTCGAATTTGGCCATGTTCCCCTGTGGCACGTACGGGGTCACGGTCACGCCGTCCAGCTCGATCAGACCGGCATCCATGTTTTGCAAAATGAACAACGTGTCGAACAGCGGGTTACGGCTCCGGTTCCGGGAAATCGCCAGCTTTTCAACCAGCTCCTCGAACGGATATTCCCCATGCTCAAAAGCGGCGAGTGTATTGTCTTTGACCTCCAGCAAAAATTGCTTGAACGTTTTCGTCGGCGCAGACTGGTTGCGCATCGCCAGCGTGTTGACGAACATCCCCGTAATCTTCTCCGTATCAGGGTGCGCTCTGCCGGCAGTCACGGTGCCGATCACCATGTCGTCCTGCCCGGAGTATTTGCTGAGCAGCACATGATAGGCGGCCAAAAGAACCATGTACAACGTCGCGCCCGTTTCTTTCGCTGCGCGCTGCAAGCGATCCAGCAACTGTTTTTCCGCCCGGAAGGAATAACGTTCGCCCTCGAAACTTTGAACAGAGGGGCGCGGGTAATCGAGCGGCAGGTTCAGAACCGGAATTTCGCCTGCGAATCGCTCTAGCCAATACGCTTCCTGTTTGGCGTACTCGCTCGTTTGTGTCCGCGCTTTTTCCCAAACGGCGAAGTCTTTATACTGAATGCGCAGCTCTGGCAAGGCTTCGTCCTGATACAGACGGGCGAAGTCATGCAGGATAAGCTGCGTGGATACGCCGTCCGAGATGATGTGGTGCATGTCGATAACGAGCACATGGCGGTTCTCCTGGAGCTTAACCAGTCCCACCCGGCATAGCGGTGCTTTTTCCAGGTCAAACGGACGCATGAACGACAGGATCACTTCGTCCAATTGCTCTTCTGCCGCTTCCAGATAGACAATCGGCAGCTCGCATTGGGCATGGATACGCTGAACCGGCTCGCCGTTGATCGTGTGAAACGATGTACGCATCGACTCATGGCATGCCGCCAAGCCGGAAATGGCTTGCTCCAATCGCGCCTGATCGAGCTTTCCGTCGAGAATCATGACCACTGGCAGGTTGTAAACCGTGCTGTCGGGGTCGAGCTGATTTAAAATGAGCATCCGCTTTTGCGCAGAGGATACGGGATAATACGCCTGCGGCTCAGCCTGTGGAATGGCCTGATACTCGCTTTCCGCTCCCCCGTCCACATACGCGGCGAGCGCTTGAATCGTCGGCTTGTCAAACAGCACGCGCAGCGGTACATCTGCCTTGCATTCCTTTTGCATGCGGGAAACAAGCTGAATCGCCTTTAGCGAATGGCCTCCCAGCGTGAAAAAATCATCCAGAATGCCAATCGGCGTCACGCCAAGGATTTGCTCCCAGATCGCGACCAGCTTTTGCTCCAGCTCGGTTGTCGGAGCGACGTACTCCGCTCCCGTCACTGCACGTCCCTCCGGCTTCGGCAATGCTCTCCGGTCTGTTTTTCCGTTCGGTGTCACCGGAATCCGCTCCAGCTTCACGAAAAAGGAAGGGATCATATATTCAGGCAGGGCGCGCGCCAAGTACGTCCGCATGTCTTCGTCGCTAATTTCGCTTTGCAAAACGACGTAGGCGCACAAAGACTTTCCGCCTGTCTCGTCTGCGATGTCGATGACTACCGCTTCCTTGATCGCCGGATGGTTAAGCAGGCGCGATTCGATCTCGCCCAGCTCGATGCGGTGTCCTCTGATTTTTACCTGATGGTCGATCCGCCCCAAAAATTCGAGCTGGCCATCCGGCAACCAGCGGGCCAGATCACCTGTTCGATACATCCGTTCGCCAGGCTGGTACGGATTTTCGAGAAACTTCTCTCCCGTCAACTCCGGCTGGTGCAAGTACCCTCTTCCGACGTTTGCCCCGGAAATGTACAGCTCCCCGACGATCCCCTCCGGCTTCAGCTGCAGCCCTTCATCCAAAATGTAAATGCCCGTATTGCTGATCGGTTTGCCGATTGGCGGCAGCTCAGGTATCTCCATGCGCGGGTCCATCGTGCAGGTCGTCACGACATGCGTTTCCGACGGTCCGTAGTGATTGTGCAAAAATACGTGATGGTCGCGCAGGTATTTTTGCAGCTCATGTGTGACGACGAGCTGTTCTCCGGCGGTGATGATGTGCGTGACGCAACGCGGGAAGCTTTGCGCGTAGTCTTTTTCGTTAAAAATAAATTTCAGGAAAGACACGGGGAGAGACAAAATGCTGATCTGTTTTTCCTGGATGAACGCAAACAGCTTTTCCACATGTCGTCTCAGCTCGTTCGTGATGAGGTAAAGCTGTCCCCCGGCTAGCAGCGTGGAGAAAATTTCCTGGTAGCAAACGTCAAAGCTGCATGTCGTGTACTGCAACACTTTTTCCTGAAAAGCGATATTCGTTTTGTCAAAAGTAAATTGCAGCAGGTTCGCCATGTTCCGATGCTCCAGCATGACGCCTTTCGGTTTGCCTGTCGTGCCGGACGTATAGATGATGTAAAACAAGTCATGCGGCTGGTTGACCGACTCGACTGGGGCGCTGTCCTCTTGCCAGATTGCCGGTTTCTGGATGTCCAGTTTTTCTGTAGGAGTGGTCACTTTTTCCAGCAGGTGATCTTGCGTCACGATCAACTGCACGCCGCTATGCGTAAGCATGTAGGCGATTCGTTCCGCAGGCAGCTCCGGGTCAATCGGCACAAATGCGCCGCCTGCTTTCAGGACGCCCAGGATTCCGACGATCATCTCCAGCGACCGCTCCAGCATCGTGCCGACAAGGCTGTCAGCGCCAATGCCTTTTTTGCGTAAAAAACGGGCGAGCTGGTTGGACTTTTCATCCAGCTCCCGATACGTCAGGTGCTGGTCACCGAAAACAACGGCGACTTGCTCGGGCGTTTTTTCTGCCTGCCGGGCGAAAAGCTCGTGAATGGTGGCGGCAGGATAGTCAGCCGCTGTTTCCGTCCGTTTTGCCAAAAGCTGCACCGTTTCCGCTTCTGTCAGCATCGAAATCCGGCGAAGCTCGACATGCGGATTGGCCGCTACGCAAGAGGCGATCTGCCGGATGTGTCCTGCCATTCTTTGCACGACTGCTTCCTCAAACAAGGCCGCATTGTAGTCAAAGCGGAAGGCGATTTCTTCCTTCGGCATTACCATGACGGTCAGGTCGTAATTGGTAGGCTCGAACATTTCAACGTCGGTAATGGTGAAGCCAATCGGCTGCGTTTGCGCTTTTTGCTGCAGCGCCTCGACCAGCGGATAGTTTTCAATGACCATAAGATGGTCGATCAGCTCTTGCTTCAAATCCGTCAAGTTTTGAATGTCGTACAAAGGCACGTGCTCGTACGGCCGGGATTGCAGCGTCTTTTTGTGCACATCCTGCAGCAGGCCGGAAAAAGTCTGGTCGGCTTGCGCTTGCACGCGGAATGGAATCGTATTGATAAACAGACCGACCATTTTGTCGATTCCGACGATCTCTGTCGGGCGTCCGGACACAACGGAGCCGAACAGCACATCATCGGCAGCGTTGTACTTTTGCAGGAGAATCCCCCAGATCGTTTGAATCACCGTCGATAACGTCACCTGATTTTGACTGGCGATCGCCCCGAGCTGTTGGGTCAGGGTACGGTCGAAAGCAAAGCGATATTGGGTTGGCTGAAAAGCGTTCGCAGCAGGCTTTTGCTTTTTCGGCAAGGCTGTCTTTTGTTCATAGTGATCCAGATAGTCTTTCCAATAGCGGAGCGCGGCCTGTTTATCCTGTTTTTCCAGCCATTTGATAAAGCGGCTGTACGGCTGAACCGGCTCAAGCGAGAGCGGCGTCTTGTTTTGCAAAGATAAATAGATGGCAAGCAGGTCATCAAAAATGATGCTGAAGCACCAGCCGTCCATAAGAATGTGATGAAAGCTCCAGATGACCTGATAGTCTTGCGGAGACATTTGAAAAATGGCCACTCGCATCAATGGGTCTTTGGCCAGATGAAAAGTTTTCGCCTGATCGGCCCGTTTGTATTGCATGTAGCGGGCATGCTTCTCGGAATCGTCGCAGGCAGACAAGTCGTGAATTTCAATGGGGATCGGACGTCCCTTCAATACGACCTGCAACGGCTGCTTCAGCTTTTCATAGAGAAACAACGTGCGGAATACATCATATCTCTCTACCAGCACACGCAGGCTATCTGCAAACAAACCGACGTCAAGCTCACCTTGCAGCGAAATGGACATCTGTACGAGATGCGAGTTTTGTTCCTGGTCGAGCAAGGCGTGAAACAGCATTCCCTCTTGCATCGGTGTTAAAACGTACATATCCTGGACCTGTTCTTTGCTAAATACGCTCATTGCGGCACCTCAAACTATCAATTTTTGTTTTATCTGTAGGAAAATGGGAATGGAAAGCGCGCTGACCCGGCAAAAGTCGGCAACAGCTGCTTTACGTCAGTGTATTTGCCAGTATTTCGAAGATATCGTCCATTTCCTCCATCTCAAGGCCTTTGACGCTAAAATCGCTGGGAGTCCGTTCTACTTCTTTTTTTCCAGCGCAATGCGTGATAATCTGTTGCAACTGCGTTTGATAGCTTTGGCTCAACTGCTGGATGGACTCTTCTTTGAACTGCTCCGCGCTGTAGGAGAATGTGAAGACAAGCTCTCCGTCTTCGATCAATCCCGTTATATTCAAAGCGGTGTACACTTCCGATTCAGGACTGAGATTGTTCTTGCCATCTGCGCCAAGTGTGTTGCCGCCACTGTACGACGAACGGGTAAACAGTTCCGTTTTCAAGTCGGCATCAAACTGCCCCAGGTAATTGAACGTCACTTCCGGCTGCACGCTGAAGGTCAAGGAACCGCGTTTTCCGGGAAGAGTCAGATGCTTTAGGATGTCGTAACCGATGCCTTTATTCGGGATCTTCCGCAACTCTTCTTTTGTGCGTTTGATATAGTCGGACAAAGGCGCCGTCTGTCTCAAATCGAGCAAGACTGGATACTGGGACGTAAACCATCCGACTGTTCTTGCCACGTTCGCCTGCTCGATGATCTCTTCGCGCCCGTGTCCTTCCAGATTGATGGCGAGCTGCTCTAGCTTGCGCCACTCGGCAAAAGCCAGGCCAAGCGCCGCCAGCAGCAAATCGTTGATTTCCGTTTGATAGGCTTGATTGGCCTGCTTCAGCAACTGCTCCGTCTCTTGCGCCCCCAGCCGTATCCGCATGTGCCGCACAGACTTTTGTGTGCAGCCCGCCGTTTCATAGTCTTTGGGCAGGGATACGTTTGCCGCTTTGGATTCGAGGCTCTCCCAATACGGAATCTCGCCAAGCAAATCGTCCTGGTTCGCGTATTCACTCAACCATTCTGACCACTTTTTGAAAGAATCCGTTTTTTCCGGCAGACGAATCTCTTGCCCGGCAATTGCCTGCCCATAGGCGGTAGACAGGTCCTCAAACAAAATCCGCCAGGAAATTCCGTCCATGACCAGATGATGAATGACCAAAAACAAATGATCGCCTTGCAGCGTATGGAACAACGCGACTTTCACCAGCGGCCCTTCCTGCAAATTCATGCTGCTGTGCAAACGCTGCGTTTCGGCTTCGATTGTCTGCTCGACATCTACTTGCGCTGTCAGATCATAGAAGAAAAAGTCGTATAAGTTGCCACCCAAACCGCGGTTGTGTTGCAGCACATTCCCGTTCTCGTGCGAATAGACCATGCGAAGCGCGTCGTGGTGCTCCACGATTTTGTCCATGGCACGCTGAAGGGCGGCGCGGTCGAATCCTTCCGGACGGTAGAGCATATACGATTGGTTCCAATGCTCCATATTCGTGAAGTTTTTCTCAAAAAACCATTTTTGAATGGGCGTAAGCGGCACGTTCCCCTCGATGATGCCCTGATCGCTTTTTCTGGTGGTATGTTTCACATAGGGAGCGACCTGCTCGATTGTCGGGTAATTCAGCAAATCTTTCGTCTCTAGCTTGCGTTGATAGGCATGCAGACGCGCGACGACCTGGATCGCCTGGATCGAATCGCCACCGAGTGCATAAAAATTGTCGCGAATCCCGATCCTCTCGATTCCCAAAACATCCTGCCAGATCGCTGCGAGAATCGACTCTGTCTCGTTTCTCGGCGGAACGTAGGAATCGCCGTTTGCGTTCGCCGAAAAATCGGGCTCCGGCAAAGCTTTGCGGTCGATCTTGTCATTGGGCGTAAGCGGCATTTTGTCCAACTTGACGAAATAGGAAGGCAGCATGTAGGCCGGAAGCTTTTGGGCTGCGTAGTCTCTGAGCTGTGCAGGATTTACTTCGCAGCTAGAAATATAATAGGCGCACAGGTACTGCCCGCCCTGGTTGTCTTCTCTGGCCATGACGACAGCCTCTTTGACCTGGTCATGTGACAACAAAACGGACTCGATTTCGCCAAGCTCAATCCGATGGCCTCTGATTTTCACCTGATGGTCGATTCTGCCGAGAAACTCGATGGTTCCATCCGGCAACCATTTCGCCAGATCACCTGTCCGGTACATTTTTTCACCGGGCACAAACGGATTATCAACAAATTTTTCTGCGGTCAAATCAGGGCGATTCCAATAGCCTCTTGCCAGGCCGACCCCGCCTATGCACAGTTCGCCTTCGCTGCCGGGCGGCAACAGCTGCAAATCTTCATCGACAATGTAAACGTGTGTATTTTGAATCGGCTTGCCAATCGGAACCGTCTGCACGGGGAGCTGATCGGACGGCGCTTCCCAGATCGTCGCGCAAATGCTCGTTTCCGTGGGGCCGTATGCGTTTATGTACCGGAGTTTGTTTTTCCATTTGTTTACCAAAGGAGCAGAGGCAGCGGAACCTGCCGTTATCATGATGCGCAGGGAAGTAATGCGTTCAGGAGTAAGATGTGTCAAATAGGTCGGCGGCAACGTGATGATCGACAATTCATTTTCACTCAAATAGTTTTCAAACGTAACGAAATCATGAATCGTTTGCCGGGAAAGAATGTAAAGGCTCGCGCCGTTTAGCAACGCCATGAACATTTCCCAGACGGAGGCGTCAAACGACATGCTGGCAAAAAGGCCGATCCGGTCTTGCTCCGTGACGCCAAACGCGTTTTTGAAAAACGATTGCAAGTTGGCGATGCCTTTATGCTCCAGCATGGTGCCTTTCGGTTTGCCCGTCGTCCCCGAGGTGTAAATGACATAGGCAAGATCCGTGGGCTTGCTTGGGCGGTTCAGATTGGTATCTTCGTAAGCGTCCATGTTTTGTTCGTCAACGGCAACCACGAGCCCGCTGTAGCCGACGTCGTGAACGAGCTGGCTGACGCTTTTTTGGGTGAGCACGATTTTGGTTTGACTGTCCTGCAAAATGTACTGGATGCGATCGCGGGGATATTCGATGTCGATGGGCACATACGCCCCGCCTGCTTTGAGAACGGCCAAAATCGCGACGATGTTCTCGATGGATTTTTCCATCATCACACCGATGATGCTGTCTGTTTGCACGCCTTTTTCCAGCAAGACTCTCGCCAACTGATTGGCTTTTCGGTTCAGTTCCCGGTAAGTGAGCCTTTTGTTTTCATAGACAAGAGCAACATGGTCCGAAAAAGCCTCTGCCTGCTCCTCGAACAATTGATGAATCGTCTTATCCTGTGCAAAAGGAACCTGCGGACGGTGCTTCATTTCCCACTCGATGTCGATAAGATTGGCCTGATTTGCTAACATGTGTCCCCTCCGATAACGAAATTGCTATTGCTCATCATGAAGTGTGTCAAAACCGTGGCCAACAAGTGACAGCTGCGTCAATGTGCTGGGCAGTTAGAATGAGGATCGAATAAAGACGAATTTTCTTGGGTGCAGAACATACCTTGCGCTGAGAAAGGGCCGAATGTAATGAATAAATAGGATGATAATACCTCTACTGTAATAATAAACCATTTCACAAAACAATTGGATGACTCCATTCCCAGATCATCATTCTCCTTCATTTGGGGAAATTTAACAATCAGGAAAATTTCCTGTTTATGGGAGATGATTTTGGGAAAAAAGTCACGTTACCAATCATGATTCGACAAGGAAACACAGGCGCTGCAGCGCGGATCGGTCTGCTTGCCGTTTGCCAAAAGTTCGTTTGACCTGTGTGCGCCCCTTCTCCCTCACCCTTTGGGAAAACGCCAGCGACAGCAATTGACAGGCTAAAAGCACTAGGTTGTTGACGTTGAAGATCATTATAGCAGAGAAAAATTGGAAATTGGTAAAAAAATAGGGACATTTTGTTAAAAAATTCGGGGTGGCTCTTTACAGCCTCTTTACGGACAAGGCTTTTTTCCAAAATAAAGGGGATCGCCGTTCGTTGGCAAACGCACCATTTTCACAGCGAAACGGTTTGTTGTTAAAATTTTTCAAACAGAGAATTTTGCTATGTTCACCAGGCAATTCATGATTTATACTGGATAAACAGGTAATTTTTTACTATACATACTGATGTCTGGAACTGAATGGATTGCGCCGGGTGTGCCGTCAGCCGATGCCCGCGCATGGACAAGATCGCTTGCGCCAGTCTACGCAAAGCTTGTCGACTACGAGAATGGAGGTTCAACATGGTGCATATTTACGCGGTCTCGATCACCGATTTTCCTGAGGAAACCGTTCCCCGCCTGTTGTCTATTGTGACCGCCGAAAAGAAACAGCGGCTTTTGGCATTCTATCACCGTGACGATCTCGTCCGCGGCCTGTTGGCCGATCTGTTGATTCGGAAAATCGCCGCAGAAAGGTTCGCGGTTCCTGCAAAAAGCATCCTGTTTGGCACGAATGCCTATGGCAAACCGTCGCTGCTTGACCCGTGCAGTCGTTTGCACTTCAATCTTTCCCACGCAGGCAGCTGGGTGGTCTGCATCACCGCCGAGCATCCTGTCGGCATTGATATTGAAAAAAAACAGGCGATAGATTTGCAAATTGCCAGCCAGTTTTTCGCGAAAGAGGAATGCGCGTTTATCGAGGAAGAAGCGGATAGCAAGCGACGACTGGAACGCTTTTTCCATGTCTGGACAGCCAAGGAAAGCTATATCAAAGCAATCGGCAAGGGGCTGTTCCTCCCGCTGGACAGCTTCTCCACTGTCAAAGAGGGAAGTGTCGAGGGGTGGCGCGAATATGAACAAGGGGATTGGTTTTTCAAGACGTACGCGCTGGATGACGATTACGCACTAACGGCTTGTGCCCAAACAGAGTCGTTCGGCGAAAAGGTGGACGTCGTACCGCTGGATTCCTTGATTGCGTATTTTCACAGCAATTGATTGGGCATAAAGGACAAGAAAAAGGTTTCATCCCCTGCTTGCTTCCGGGATGAAACCTTTTTGTTCAGCTGTTTCCAGCGGGACGTCTGGCTGTTGGACAAGGCGGTTATCTCATCAGCTTTTGATAGTCTTCCTGCAACAGACCGTAAATCTCCAGATCGACAATTCCTTTGCCTGTCCAGAGCGCGGCCTGTCGGAGCGTTCCTTCCATCATAAAGCCATTTTTGCGCAATACTTGCTTGGACGCTTCATTTGACGGCATGACTTCTGCCTGAATCCTGTTGAGCTTGACTTCTTCCATCAAGAAGCGGACGACCATATTGACCGCCTTGGAAGCAATTCCTTTTCCCCAGTGGGCTTCGGCCAAAAAGTAGCCGATGGTTGCCATGTTCACCCGTTGATGAAAATCGAAGGCTTCGATGATGCCGACTAATGTGTCGCTCTCGTGCTTGTGAGCGGGAAAAATGCCCCACTTTACTCTCGATTTTTTCAGGTAATCCCGTTTGAAATGTCC
Organism: Brevibacillus gelatini; assembly: GCF_003710935.1. Classification (GTDB taxonomy): domain Bacteria; phylum Bacillota; class Bacilli; order Brevibacillales; family Brevibacillaceae; genus Brevibacillus; species Brevibacillus gelatini. The sequence goes on along the minus strand of NZ_RHHS01000015.1, from coordinate 116,913 downwards.
GATCATCTTCAAGACCGTATCCTTCTTCTGTCTGGGAATGATGCCGCAATACGTAAAAACGTTTTCGTTGCTGTAAATTTCATACAAATCATGCAGGTGACACTCTTCGATCTCCCGCAGGATCAATTCGTCCGATTTCAATACCGGAAACTCCTGAAACAGAGCGCTGCTATTCATTTTCCCGTTCCTTTCCTGTGCGAGTTTGCTTTTCCAGTTGGGGCAGCTACTCGCGCTATGACAAATTTTCCAGACAAGCACTGTCGTTTACGGCAAAAATGGTCCGGTCAGCGAGCAGGCCTGTTGCTTGATCTCTTCCGGCGTTCCTTTGGCGATGACCTCGCCGCCTTTGTCGCCTGCGCCTGGCCCAAGCTCAATCAAATAGTCGCAATAGGCGAGCACATACGGGTCGTGTTCAATGAGCAGGACGGAATGCCCGCTTGCGATCAGCTTGCCGAGTAATATCAGCAATTTTTCGGTGTCATAGTAGCTGAGCCCGACAGTCGGCTCATCCAATATGTACAGATAGCTCCCTTTTGTGTTTTTCCCCAGCTCGCGGGCCAGTTTCAGCCGCTGGGCTTCTCCGCCGCTCAATGTCGTAAGGCTTTGTCCGAGAAGGATGTAGCCCATGCCCAACTCTTCGATCGTGCCCAGCAGCTTGCTGATTTTGCCGTGATCGCGGAAAAATTCACACGCTTCCGTGACCGACATCTCCAGAACATCGGAGATCGTGCGCTCCTTGTAGCGAACCTGCAGGACCTCCCGCTTGAATCGCTTGCCTTGGCAGGAAGGGCACGGGTCGTAAAAGGTCTGCTGGCCCAGCCATCTTTTGATGTGTCCGTTTCCGTTGCAAGCCGGGCACGAGCCTGTCGAGTTGAAAGAAAAAGAGCTGCGCGTAAACTGCAGGGCAATGGCCTCTTCCTGCATGGAAAAAATGTACCGGATATGGTCCCATACGCCCAAAAATGTGGCGACGCACGAGTTTTCATGGCGTCGGGCCAGCTTTTGCGTGACGACGACACAGCCGTCAATGTTTTCTGCGCCTTCCAGCCTGGCATCGGCTTGTGTATAGGCAGAATCGCCTTCGCGCTCTTCTTCCTCTTCGACAAGCGGCCTTTGCTTGCCCGCTTTGGCCTTGAACGATGACTGGAGCTTGGGAATAAGCGTATCGATTACCAGCGAGCTTTTGCCGCTGCCAGACAGCCCGCAGATCCCGACGATGGCCCCAAGCGGAAGATCGACGTCGATATTTTTCAAATGATGGGTTCGCGCGTTTCGGAGCGACAGCTTGGGAAAAGACGCACCCATCCTGCTTGCGTATTTTTTTGGCGGGTGTTTTTTCTCGCGCAAATACCGGGCCGTGATCGACTCGCGGGATGTAAGAAAGTCGGCGTAGCTCCCCTGGTAGACGATGGAACCGCCGAACTGCCCAGCCAATGGGCCAAAGTCCATGATGGTATCGGCATGCCGAATGACGCTTTCATCATGCTCCACGACAATCACCGTATTCCCTTGCTGCTTGAGCCGATGGAAGCTTTCGATGATTTTTTCTTTTTCCTGTTCGTGCAATCCGGCCGTCGGCTCGTCGAATATGTAGATGATTGAATCTACCTTTGCCGACAAATGCGACATGATGTGCAGCCGCTGCGTCTCCCCTCCGCTCAGCGTCGGGATTTCGCGATACAGGTTCAAATAGGACAACCCTACTGTTTCAAGGCAGTCCAGCTTGCGCAAAATCTCGGCGAGCAAATGGGCGACAAACGGGGTGTGCGGCCGCGCTGTCTGGTAATGGCGGAGAAACGCCGCCAATTCGCTTACATTCATCTGGCAAAGCTGGCCGATATGCTTGTCGCCGATTGTGATCGAAAGCGCTTCCGGACCGAGACGAAACCCTTGACATCGCGCGCACAGCCGCGTCGTCAAGAGATCGGGGAATTGCTGTACATTCAGCTTTTTCAGCTTTTCCTCAATGACGACATGGACACCGTAAAAAATCAGGTGGCCTTTGCTCTGCGTCCGCCTGGGCCGATAATTCAGAAACGCTTCCCTGGCTTCCTCTGGCAATGCGGCAAAAGGCGTTTCCGTGCTCACCTGAAAGTGTTTTACAAAATTATCCAGACGCTTGTGCACGTACTCTTTTTCCTCATTTTTCGCGTGCGGGAATTGGTAGGCGAACTGATGCCAGTGTTCAATCGTTTCACTGGGCGGCGGCAAAATTTTTGCAACGTTCACTTCGACCACACTTCCCCTGCCCCCGCAAGCAGGGCACGAACCATGTGGAGAGTTGAACATGAACAGCCCCGGTACATACTCGTCCGGTTGATGCTGGCTTTCCCCTGCCCGCTGTCCCTCCTGGGCGTAAATGATCGCCAGCAGGTTCAGGATGCGGGTGACGGAGCCGACGACCGAGCGTGGATTCAGATTGCTGACGGTGCGCTGCTGTACGGCAATCGTCGGACTCAGGCCCAAAATCATGTCAAACGAGTCGTAATGCTGGACATCGTGCGCAATCCCCAGCGCCTCCAAATAGATCCGCTGTCCCTCCTGATGCAAGGTATCGAAAATAAAGCTCGACTTCCCCGAGCCGCTGACTCCCGTGACCACAATAAACTGATGCTTGGGAACTTTCGTTGTAATGTTTTTCAGATTGTGAAGCTTGGCATTGTAGACTTCAATGTGCACCCGTTCTCCATTCCTTCCCGCTGATCGGTGTTCGCTGCTCCTTGACGTACTGGTCCATCTTCGTACGACCGCTTCGCGTTTTATCGTACAACTGCTCGATCCTTTTCACTGTTCTATCCTTTGAATTGCAGGAAGTCATGCTCCGAAAACAGCGCTTGCAGTTGCGCGTAATGTTCATCCGGGTCCTGCAAATAAATGGCGATCTCATCGAGTAGTTGCCATTCTTCTACGTCCAGCTCGTCCATCGCCTTTTGGCAAAGCGGCGGAAAGTCCCGGTAGCCCAGTTCGTTACCGAGAACGGCATTCAGGTCAAAGCACAAGTTGTTGCGGATATAGGGCATGCCCCACGATTTTTTGACGCCGAACAACTGCGGGTTGATCTCGTTGTCGCGAGCCATCAGCCATGCATCCCCTGCCATCAGGAACGCATCGCCCTGAACATCTACTATCTCCCGATCAGGATCGACCCTGATCCACCGCTTTCCGGCTTCTTCCCACACTTCGCAAATCCAGTGATCGATATATTTCCGGCCGTTCTCGGACAAATAGCTGGCAAAGCCGACCCGGCTGCGCACCGGAATGCCCTGGGAACGCAGCATGGAGATCAGCAGCAGCGAATGGAAGCGGCAGGAAAGAAGCAGCCGCTCGCTTGGCAGACGGTCGTAGGTGAGGCCGTCCGCGTTGCGTTCGACCAGCGCCTCCAGCATGTCGGTGATCCTGTAAAAGGTCTCGTCCTCATTTCGCGTATAGTCGGTCAGCAAATGCCTCCCTTTTTTTATCATCGCAGGGTGGATTAGCTGGCACTTGATTAATCGACACAGCTCCGGCAAGTTTTGGGGTAACTCTTGAAAGAGATAGCCGTATTCACCGGGATCGGTGTTGGGAGTATACGTTGAATAGAATTGCAGCCGTTCGGCTTTCGTCACTTTCAGAGTTCCTCCTTCTTGCTCCCCACTCATTTCTGGTTGCGGGACAGCTATTTTTCATTGGACATAAGAAGCAATTGTCCACGATGATGAAAGGATACGGGATCATGTAATCCGGCCAAGCGCTCACCATCCGCGCCTCTCTTTCCTATTTCCAATTCGATATGCACCATTTTTTACCTGCTAAATTCGGTAGGTAATTGCCCGATGTCCTTCCAGTCTCAACGTTTTTTCACAGACCTCGACATCAGCTTCGCTTCTCGATTCGGCTTTTTGCCCTCATGACTGACGTTGCGGATTGTGCGGGGTGTAAGCAAGCGGGATGTTTGTTACCTTGCTGGTCATGCTGTCTGTGGCGATCAAATCGGCGACGCCGACCTGGCGAATGGATGTCTTTCCCAAGGCGAGCGTAGCGATCCGCATTTCATGGACGAACGCGCGAAAAAAATGCTCCAAACACTTGGCTGCCTCCTGCTCGTCAAACTCTTTTGTGAAGCGTCCGTTATAAAACAGGATTTGGGTGGGCGGCTCCCACGGAATGGCCTTCGTCACCTGATCGTGCGCCATCGCCCAGAGCATGGCTGTACCCAGATAGACGCCATCCGCGCCCAGTGCCAACGCTTTCAGGCAATGGCCTGGCGTATAGTACCCGCCTCCGCTCAGCAGCGTTATTTTTTCCTTGACTCCGCGCTTTTGCAAGTAGCGCACCGCTCGTGACACGGCATAGATCGTCGGCAAACCGAAGTCATCCTGCAGGATTGGTGCGCTGCCCTTGTAACCGCCTTGTCCCCCGTCCAGACTGATAAAATCGACGCCAGCCATGATCGCCACTTCCAGATCGGCTTCCAGCTTCGCGCTGGCGCACATCTTGACGCCAATCGGTACGCTCTCTGTCAACTCGCGGAGCTGGTCGACGAGCTTGCGCAGATCGTCCGGCTGCTGGACTTCCTTATGCCTGGCCGGGATGACGATGTACTCCTGGTCTGGCACATTCATGACTTGGCTGGCCTTGCCGCAAAGCTCCTGATGCGGGATAAACGTCGCAGTACCGGCGGTTGCGCCTTGTCCCATCCGGATTTCGATTGCATCGGCTTGCTTGAGAATCTCCGGGCTTTTTGTCCATGCTGCGGAATGATATTGATAGATCAAATATTTTGCGTTCTCTCTTTCTTCACGCAAGAAGCCGCCTTCCCCCGTATTCGTGGCGGTGCCGACCGCAGCCGTCCCTTTGGCAATGGCGATCTTGGCTTTTTCCGTCACCCCCACGCCAAAACCGATCGCGCCAGCCAACAGCGGAATTTCCAGGGTCAACGGTTTTTTTGCCATCGGACCGATGGTGAGGCGCATCTCAACCTTCGCGCTTTCCGGTGCAGGAAGCACAGCCAATTGGGCGGGGGAAAACAGCAGGCTGTCGTAATCCAAAAATTTTCGCGGGCTGCCGAACGGCCTGTCAATTGCGATGCCCTCCGCAGAGCGCAAGCTGTTTTCCAGCACCTTTTGCGGAGAGACGCGCGTCAGTGCCGAGACGATTTCCCCTATGTTTTCCGGATAGCGGTCGTTCATCACGATTTTGACGAAGTGGCCGACCGCCCAGCGCACGAATCCGCGCGAAAAGCAAAACGCTATGGTCGCAAGCAACACGATTGCCAGAAATGTCCCGATACTCGCTCCGATCCAGATCGTCACCCAGTCTCCCACCGTTCCCTCTCCTTTGTTGCAGCCGAACGTGCCATTTCCCAGTTAGTTTGCTTTCATGCTGGAAAAGATATACTTTCGGACAGACAAGAAAAAACCCCCTTTCGCGTTCCAGTCGCGAGCAAGGAGGTTTACGCTTATTTTTTATTGACGATGTGGATGGCGTGTCCAAGTGCGGCTTCCGCTGCTTCCAGCCACACCTCGCTCAAGGTCGGGTGCGGGTGGATGGTAAGAGCCAAATCTTCGACTCTGGCCGCAAGCTCCAGAGCCAGTACGCCTTCGCCGATGAGGTTCGGCGCATCTGCACCGACTACGTGCATGCCAAGCAGGAGGTGGGTTTCCTCTTCGACGATCACTTCTGCAAAGCCTTCCCGTTCGTCGATGGCAAGTGCCTTGCCGTTTGCCCGGTACGGGAACGACGACGCCATGACCCGATAACCCTGTGCTTCCGCTTCTTCCCGCGTCAGGCCGACACCAGCTATCGGCGGATCGGTAAAAATGACGTACGGCACATACGGCGAGTCCACGCTGCTTGGCAAGCCCGCGATGACTTCGGCGGCCACGATGCCCTGCTTCGCTGCGCGATGCGCCAGTGCAGGTCCGGGCGTGACATCCCCGATGGCAAAAATGTGCGGCTGGTTGGTACGGCACGCGGCATCGACAGGAATATAGCCTTTTTCATCGATCACAACGCCTGCCTGCCCCAGACCGATGTCGCCCGTGTTCGGCACGCGGCCAATCGTCACCAATGCTTTGTCAACAGTGATCTGTTCGCGTCCGTGCGGCTCGGAGAAGACGGTCAGTTCCACCTGGTCAGCGTTGTGCGAGATTTCCTCTACTTTTGTCGCCGTTTTTATAGTCATCCCCAGCTTTTTCGCCTGCTTGCGCACTTCCTGCGTCAAGTGTGGAGCCGTCTGCGGCAGGATGCCTGGAGCTGCTTCCACGACAGTCACACTCGTTCCCAGTTTGGCAAACGCCATGCCCAGCTCCATCCCAATATAACCGCCGCCGATGATCGCAAGCGACTTCGGCAGCTCGTGCAGGTTCAGCACGTCCGTGGAATCCAGAATACGCTCGTGGTCCGGCGCCAAAGCTTTCGGCGCAAAAGGGCGGGAGCCAGTGGCAATGATCGCCTGGCGGAACTTGTACGTTTCAAAATCGCCGCCCGTCTCGACACCGATCCGGTCGGCGGACAGAAACGTGGCAGAGCCTTTGACCACTGTCACGCCGTTTGCCTTGCAAAGCTGCTCCACCCCCTGGCTCAATTGCGTAACGACGGATGTTTTCCACGCCTGCCAGTCCGGCATGTGAAACGCCGCGCTCCCCTCCGGCAGCCTGATCCCCAGCTTGCCAAGGCCAGCCAGCTTCTCGTACTCGCCTGCGGCATGAATCAACGCTTTGGAGGGGATGCAGCCCCGGTTGAGACACACGCCGCCCAGCGCCTCTTTTTCCACGAGGACGACCGATTGGCCCAACTGTCCAAGGCGAATGGCTGCTGCATATCCGCCGGGGCCGCCTCCGATGACGACAACATCTGTTTCGATTGCGATTTCTCCGACTACCATTTAGACCATCTCCGCGAACAATAGATTCGGATCTTCGAGCAGCTCCTTGATCCGGTTGGTAAAGCGCACTGCCGTCACGCCGTCGATCAGGCGGTGGTCAAAGGACAGCGATATGTTCATCATTTGCCGGATGACGCCTTCGTCTTCGCGCACGACCCAGCGCTTTTCCATTTTGTGCAGGGCCAAAATCGCAACCTCCGGATGGTTGATGATGGGTGTCGCTTGCAGGCCGCCGATCGGTCCGACATTGCTGATCGTAAACGTCCCGCCAGTAATCTGATCGAGTGTCAGCTTGCCTTCGCGCGCAAGCTCCGACAACTGCTTGATCTCTGCTGCCAGTTGAAAAATCGATTTGCGGTCGGCATCCTTGATGACGGGCACAATCAGCCCGTCCGGCGTATCGGTTGCGATCCCGATATGATAGAAGCGCTTCAGCAAAATTTCGTTGGTGGCATCGTCGATGGAAGCGTTCATGACCGGATATTCCTTTAAGGCGATGACCAGCGCCTTGATGAAAAACGGCAAAAACGTCAGCTTGACCTGCTTCTTCTCGGCATGCGGCTTCAACTGTTCCCGCAGGGCCACAAGCTGATCCATTTCGATTTCGTCGACGGAGGTAACATGCGGGATGATCGTTACGGATTTGACCATGTGCTCCGCGATTTTTTTGCGGATGCCTTTCAGCGGCAGACGCTCGATCAGCTGATCGCCCCCGCTTACTGGCATGGACGATGCTTGCTTTTGCCCTGGCTTTTCCGGTTCTGCCGTCTTGCGTTCGGCTGCTGACGTTACGGGACCCGCAGGCTCGGTCACGGGAGCCGCAGCAAAAGCCGTCGCTGATACTTCTTGCAGCGCACGCTTTTGTCCACCACTGGCAAACTTGTGCAAATCTTCTTCCGTGACGCGTCCGGCTGGCCCCGTGCCGCTTACCTGTTCAATGTCGATTTTCATTTCCCGCGCCAACTGCCGCACATACGGCGTCGCCAAGGCCCGGCGCGCCCCGTGCCGAGTCGGTACCGCAGTGGTCGATTGCTTTTCCGGCACAGGTGCAGGTGTAAAAGCCGGCTTTGCTTCCGCACCCTCTCCGCTTGCTTCCCCTGTGTCGATCACCAAAAGTACCGTGCCCACCTCGACCGTGTCGCCCTCGGCAATGCGGATTTCCTGGACGACCCCGGTTACCGGAGCTGACAGCTCTGCGTTGACTTTGTCAGTCTGGACCTCAATGACAGGCTGGTCCTGGACGACTCTTTCGCCAGGGCGAACCAGCACTTTGAGGATTTCCCCTTCATGCATGCCTTCTCCCACATCGGGGAGTTTGAACTCCACCATGTTCCTCGCTCCTTTGCGCTAAAACGTAAGCGTTTCCAAAATGCCGCTCTTGACGCGTGCCGGCGTCGGCAAATAATCGTCCTCGATGCTAAACTGCGGAACAGGCACGTCAAAGCCTGTAATCCGTTTCACCGGAGCCTTCAAGTAAATCAGCGCCTCATCGTTGATGATCGAGATGATTTCCGCTCCGATGCCTGCTGTCTTGTGCGCCTCGTGGACGACGACAGCGCGCCCGGTCTTTTTGATCGATTGGACAATCGTGTCGCGATCGAGCGGGTAAATCGTCCGCAAGTCCACGACTTCACAGCTTGCTCCCTGCTCACGCTCCATCTGCTTTGCCGCTTCCTCCGCTACGCGCAGCATGGCCCCCCAGGCAAAAATGGAAATATCCGTTCCTTCCCGTACCACTTTTGCTTTCCCGATTGGGACGCGATACATTTCTTCGGGAACTTCTTCCTTGAAGGCCCGGTACAGCTTGGTCGGCTCCAAAAAGATGACCGGGTCGGGATCTTCCATGGCCGCGATCAGCAAGCCTTTGGCATCATACGGCGTGCCCGGAGCGACTACCTTCAGCCCCGGTACGTGGGCAAAAAACGTCTCGACGCTCTCGGAGTGCAGTTCCGGCCCGCGAATGCCGGCTCCGTATGGGGTGCGAATGACCATCGGTACATGGTACTGGCCGCGTGTCCGGTAACGCATCCGCGCAGCATGGGACACAATCTGCTCAAAGCCGGGATATATAAAGGCCAGAAACTGAATCTCGACAACCGGAATCAGCCCGTTCATGGCAAGCCCGATGGCTGCCCCGATGATGCCTGCCTCGGACAGCGGCGTATCGACGACGCGGTTCGCCCCGTATTTGTGAATCAAATCTTCGGTCGCGCGAAAAACCCCTCCGTTCACACCGACGTCCTCACCGAGCAACATGACGCGCGAATCTTCTGCCATCTTTTGGTCCATTGCTTCCGTAATTGCCTGAATCATCGTCAGTTTGCGACTCATGCCGGGATGTCCTCCTTCTTCGCTGGTTTTGCAAGCTCCCCTTCCTGCTCCACTGCCATCCAGACAGGCTCTGCGTACACATGCTTGAACATGTCTTCTGGACGGGACTTCGGATAGCTCTCAGCTTCTACCAGTGCTGCATCGATCTGTTCATTTGCCCGGGCGATCAGCTCCGCTTCCTTGGCCTCGTTCCACAGCCCGCGACGGACGAGGAATGTGTGCAGCCGCTGGATCGGATCGCGCTCGCTTCTCCACTCTTCCGCCAGTTTTTCCTGATCGCGGTACTTTTTCGGATCGTCTGCGGTCGTATGAGCACCGTACCGGTATGTCACCGCTTCAATCAAGGTTGGCCCCTGGCCGTTCAACGCCCGTTCCACCGCTTCTTTCACGGTTAGCCAGACCGCGAACACATCGTTGCCGTCGATGCGCACGCCCGGAATGTCATAGGCGACCGCACGTTGCGCAATCGTTTTCGAAGCAGATTGTTGGGAAAAAGGCACGCTAATCGCATAGCCGTTGTTTTGACAGAAGAAGATCGTCGGCGTCTGGAACACCCCTGCGAAGTTGAGCGCTTCGTGGAAGTCGCCCTCCGACGTCGCCCCGTCGCCGAAGTAGGCCAGGCTGACATGCTTTTCGTTTTGCAACTTGCTCGCCCATGCTGTGCCCACTGCATGCACCATTTGTGTCGCAATCGGTACGCATGGCGGCATGATATTCAATCCTTCCGGGCTGATGCTCCCTTCCATATGGCCCATCCAGTACAAAAATACGCGGGCCATGGATTGTCCGTGCACAATCGCCGCTGCATGATCGCGGTAAGTGGGGAACAGCCAGTCACCAGGCTTGAGTGCCATCGCGCTGCCGACCTGCGAAGCCTCCTGTCCTTCGAAAGGAGCGTACGTTCCCATCCGGCCCTGGCGCTGCAAATGAATCGACTTGCGGTCAAACAGACGCACCCGCACCATATGTTCATACATGTTTATCATCACAGATTCGTCCAGTCGCCCGTTGATCGGCTCTGTCAACTCTCCCGCAGGAGTCAATACCTGATATAATGAAGACATGTAACATCCCTCGCTTTTTCGCATAGTTATCCATAAGTATTAGCAAACTGCGTGCCAATCGCTTGAAAGCGGTTTCTTCATACCGGATGCTGTCGTTGATTATTTTTGCATATGCATTTTTGCGCATCGATGCTCAATTCTGATTATTTTGCAAACAAGCAACAAGGGGGTACACCATGTATCAGACCAGGTTTTTTCAAGGAAGCGACAATACGGAGCTCGTCCAGCTGATTATGACCATCTTCAAAACCTCGCACGACGGCCTGGCGATCTGTGATCGCAACGGCTATGTACTCCTGTACAACGACGCATATTTGAGCATAACCGGAATTCCAGCTGATATTCTGAACAACTTCAGCTATATTGAACAAAAAGAAATGCACATCGTTCCCGACTCCTCTGCCGCAAGAGCGATCGCGACCAAGCAGACGCACAGCGTCGTGATTCATTACGCCAACGGCCGGACGGCGATCAATACGGCGACACCCCTGCTCGACCAAAACGGGGAACTGCTGTTTGTCGTCGGCAATGTCCGCGATATTACCGAGCTGAACAAGCTGCAGCAGGAGCTGGAGGAAACGCGGCAGATCAATTCAACCTTCCAACGCGCCCTGGAGCAGATTCAAAACGACATCGACTCCGGGGGCCAGATCATCTACCGCAGCAGCCTGATGCACCGGATCGTCTCGCTGGCCAATCGCTTTGCGGCCAACGATTCCCCGATTTTGCTGCTCGGCGAGTCCGGGGTCGGCAAGGACGTTTTGGCCAATTACATTCACGCGCAGAGCGGGCGCTCGGGCGAGTTTATCAAAATCAACTGCGGGGCCATCCCCGATCATCTGCTGGAATCGGAACTGTTCGGCTACGAAAAAGGCGCGTTCACCGGAGCGAGCCAGGCGAAGGAGGGTTTGTTTGAGCTGGCGCACAGCGGTACGATCTTTCTCGACGAGATTGGCGATTTGCCGTTTCCTTTGCAGGTCAAGCTCCTGAATGTTTTGCAGGACGGAAAAATCAGACGGCTGGGCGGAAAAACGTCGCGCCAGGTAAACATGCGCATCATCGCCGCCACCAACAGCAACCTGGAAGCGATGGTCGAGCAAAAACAGTTTCGTCAGGACTTGTATTACCGGCTGAACGTGCTGTCGCTGACCATCCCGCCGCTGCGCGAACGGCGCGAGGATATTCCGGCGCTCATTTTCTACTATTTAAAAAAGCTGGAGTGGAAATACCAGCAGGAAATGCGGCTCGAAACCGACGCGCTCGAAGCACTCGTCGACTACGACTGGCCGGGAAACGTCCGCGAGCTGAAAAACGTCGTGGAACGTTCCTACCACATGTGCGAAAACGGCCGCATCACGTACGACCAGCTTCCCGCCTCGATTCGCAGCTCGCAGCACAGCTCACTTCCGCTTCACCTGGCCAAGCTGGAGCAGCCGATCACGCTCAAGGAAGCGGTCGAAAGGTTCGAGCGGGAATACATTCAGCGCGTATTGAAAGAAACAAGCACAATGCAGGAGTGTGCCGACAAGCTCGGCGTCAATATCTCGACGCTTGTGCGCAAAAAGCGCGGGCTTGGAATCAAATAGCGGCAGGGAGAACAATCGCGATTGCCGAAACAATCATGGAGCAAAAAGTGGATGGAGGAATGGACGTGAAGTATTTTTCGATCAAAAACACTGAACTACATGCTTCCAACATGATTATGGGCAACATGCGCCTCACCCAGCTTTCCCTTACGGAAGCGGAAAAATTGATTCGCACGGCGCTTGAAGAAGGAATCAATCTGTTTGACCATGCAGATATTTACGGGGATGGCCGCTGTGAGGAGCACTTTGCCGCAGCCATCCAAATGAGCCCTGCGATACGCGAAAAAATGATTTTGCAGAGCAAGTGCGGCATTCGCGCCAAGGAAAACTACTACGATTTTTCCAAGGAGCATATTCTCGCCTCGGTCGACGGGATATTGAAACGGTTGAAAACAGAATATTTGGATATTCTGCTGCTCCATCGCCCCGATCCGTTGATGGAGCCGGAGGAAGTCGCGGAGGCTTTTCAGAAATTGCAAGAACAGGGCAAGGTCAACTATTTCGGAGTGTCCAACCATAACCCGGCGCAAATTGCGCTGCTGCAAAAGTTCCTGCCGCAAAAGCTCGTCATCAATCAAATCCAGTTCAGTATCGTGCACACACCCGTGATCGATTCCGGCATCACGCTGAACATGAAAACAGACCAATCGCTCAACCGCGACAGCAGCATTCTGGAATACTGCCGCTTGCACGACATCACGCTGCAAGCGTGGTCGCCGTTCCAGCACGGCGTGTTCAAAGGCCCGTTTCTCGGCGATTTGATCCATTTTCCTGAGCTGAACAAGGTGATCGACAGCATCGCAGAAAAATACGGAGTAACAAGCACCGCCATCGCCGTTGCCTGGATCACCCGCCATCCGGCGAATATTCAGGTGGTGCTCGGAACGACCAATGTGCATCGGCTCAAGGACGCTTGCAAAGGGGCCGACCTGACCTTGACCCGTGAGGAATGGTACCGCATCTACAAAGCGGCTGGCAACCTCATTCCCTAGCGTTTTGTCCTGACTGTTCCTTTCAACAGCCTGTCACGTATATTTACCAGGAAATATTTCCATCATAGGAGAGATCAAAAAACATCACCGACAAGGAGGAACGTACATGCCTGTCCACGCCTACCTCACCTTCAACGGCAATTGCCGGGAAGCGGTCCAGTTTTACGCGCAAGTATTCCAGACGGAAGCACCGCAGATCATGACCTATGGCGAGGCGCCGCAAGACCCGAATTATCCGCTGCCGGAAGAAGCGAAAAATCTCGTCATGCACACACGGCTTCTCATCAGCGGAAGCCCGGTCATGTTTTCCGATGCGTTTCCCGGAATGCCGTATTCAGCGGGAACGAATTTCAGCCTGGCGGTCATCAGCGACAATCACGACGAGTTGAAAGGCTACTTTGATAAACTGAAAGAAGGCGGGACGGTCCGCATGGAGTTGCAAGAAACTTTCTGGAGCAAAGCCTACGGCAGCCTCGTCGACAAGTTCGGCATTGAGTGGCAATTCAATTGCGGCGATGGGCAAAATGCCAAGTAGACAGAGGATGATGTCCTCTGTCTTTTTTGGTTGCCAGTCACGCCAACATTTTGTTGGGAAAAGAAAAGGCACTAACCGGACTGTTAGCACCTTTTTTCCTTTCCCATGACGATTACATTGAAAAATCGCCCATATATGTAAAGCTTATCTCCCGCACCTGCACCTGCTGCCTGCCGACCGGACTCTCCAGATCAAGCAAATCGTTCGGAGCAGTCAGCAGCAGTTGTCTGCCGATGGGCGACAAGAATGAAATTCTGTTGTTATCCGGATCAATATCAGTGGGGTACACCACCGTAAATGATTCCTCAAAGCCATCCTCTTCAAATCGCACCTTCACGCTGCTGCCAAGCAAAGTCACTGATTTCAGCGATGCAAGCAAAGCGCTGTCGTCTTGGGCAAGCAACTGTTCCAGCGTCTGCTTGTAGCGCTGGATCATTTCATCAATCGTTTGTTTCTCTCTTCCATAATCGCGGACATAATGATCGAAAAAGAGCGAATATTGCTCATCAAAAAATACAAGCTGGTTAATCAGATGCTTTCTCGTCCCTTGCAAAACACTATGGTTCATAATAAATGTCACCCCCCAGTTGTTTTTCATGGACGAGTTTGATAAACGCCTTGTTTTCCAATGAAAATACCTCCTTAGAAAAATAAGCCCCCGAAGGGACTCTCTTTATTGTATCAGGAATTGCAAGATGATTCCATTCCATACATCCGCTCTCACTCTCGCAGAATAGATCGGGACTGTCTGTACGGGACAAAAAAAGTCTCTTCTACTTCTGTTGCTGGCAGCGGTCGGCTGAAATAATAGCCCTGAATTTCCTTGCAGGCGTTTTCTGTCAAGAAATCGAGCTGACCCTGTGTTTCGATTCCTTCCGCGATCACTTCCATATTCAGATGCTTCGCCATGGCGATGATCGTCGCCACAATCGCCTGGTCACTCGCATTTTGCGTAATATCGGTGATGAAGGAGCGATCAATTTTCAGCCTGTGAATGGGCAGTTGCTTGAGATAGCTCAAAGAACTGTATCCGGTCCCAAAATCGTCGAGACTGATTCTTACCCCAAAATCGTTCAGCTTGTTGAGAATTTCCGTGGACAGATCCGGGTCCATCATCATGCTCTCGGTAATTTCCAGTTCCAGATATTTCGCTTCCAGTCCGGTTTCCTCCAGGATGTCGCGAATGGATTCAACCAGATTCGCCTGGTGGAACTGCCGCGAGGACAAGTTGACAGATACTGGGATGAGCGGGCCGCCTGCATCGTGCCATTCTTTCATCTGTCGGCAAGCTTCCCGCAGTGCCCATGTTCCGATGTCGTAGATAAGCCCGGTTTCCTCCGCCAGCGGAATAAAAAGGCCGGGCGAAAGCATCCCTTTTGTCGGGTGATTCCAGCGAACAAGCGCTTCCACGCCGATTACTTCATTGCTGAGCGCCTGTACCTGCGGCTGGTAATGCAGCGTGAGCTCATTCTCCTTGATCGCCTTGCGCAAGTCGCTTTCCATCTCGAAGCGCAGCAGCAGTTGATTGTCCAGCTCGTTGGAGAACAACTGGTAGCCGTTCTTGCCGTTTTTCTTTACCTCGTACATGGCTGCGTCAGCATTTTTCAGCAATTCTTCGACAGTTGTGCCGTGATCGGGATAAATGGCTATACCGATGCTGGCTGAGACATAATAATCGATGCTCTGCAGTCGGTACGGAACCTCAATCTCCTTGACGGCCTGCTCCGCCAGTTCCGTAAAATTCCGGTCGGAGGACACGTTTTTGCAAATCAGCGTAAACTCGTCCCCGCCCATTCGCGCAATCGTGACGTCAAAGCCTTCCGTGCTTTTGCGAATGCGGTTGCTGACCTCTTGCAAAAAACGATCTCCGTACGTGTGTCCAAGCGAATCGTTAATCAGTTTGAACCGATCAATGTCCACCACGAGCACAGCAAAACGGGAATCATCCTCCGCGCTTTGTTCAATCGTCTTCTGCAGCGTCTGATGCAGCATCCTCCGGTTTGGCAAGCCAGTCAAGTCATCGTGAAGCGCGTGGTATTCAATAATCGCTTTCGATCGTTGCTCTTCCATCCGCGTCTGAATCTCGTAGGCTTCCAGCACCAACTGCTGTTCAAGGCTGAGCAGCTTGGTGACAGCCTGGGCAAGAGCGGAGCAATCCGGGCGAATGCCTTGCAATCCGTCGACGATGCGAAGCAGCGTGCTCAGCAGGTTTTGAAACGCGCCCATGTACCACTTCGAGGGCAACCCGATCTTTTTGTGCACCGTGGCAATGCGCATCCGTTTTTCGATAAAAGCTTCATCGATGCGCCCGTTGAACATTTCCATGAGGTGGTGGGACAATGTTTGACGCAGGTGGTTGACCGTTGTATGGCTCGTAATAATTTCCTTTAACGAATCCACATGCAGAATCGATTCATAGAACGACGCTGTGATCTGCTCAATTTGTGCCACTACCACCGGGCGAAGCTCTGCAATCAGCTCCAGGTCTTTTTGCGTCAAATTAATCATGTTCATTTGAGCCAAAACTTCTGGATTTCCTTTCAAAGAGATGCCGGGAGAATCATCGTTTTGTGGAATCGAAGATTTGCTGCATGAATGGCAATCGTTCTGCGAAAGATGAGAGAAATGATCCATTCCACTAAACTCCTTTGCTGCCTGAACCAAAAATTTTGGACTCATGCCAAGTTGTCATGTTTACACATTCGACATGTTTCAACATTTCCCTTTCATCATTAGCCATATGCTGTCCAAGAATGTTACAATATTCCAAACAATTCAACTCTTTTTGTGCAAGCTGCTCATGGGCCGCCCGGAATGCGGCGACCGCCATTTGCGCTTCGCAGGATAGCTGGTAGCCGCTTAATCCGTCGTAGAAGCCTCGCTTATCCGATTTCACCGCTTTCTATCAGAAATGGTTCCTCGTCCCATTACGTTCGCCGTTTCAAATGGAGACGAGACTCAATATTGTAGTATTGTCCCACTATTTAAACAACAAGAAATGGAGTGATCTGGGATGTCTGAAATGGAGTTCGAAAGCACCAACAATTTCGGGGGAGAACGACCAAGAAGAACGACCGTCCGCACTACCGGTATCCTGCAAAACAACCTTAACACTACTCTCACTGCGCACATCGATTTGGTCAACCTCAATGACGAACCGGTTGAAGTGCGTGTGCAGGTTCTGAACTGGGGCACAGCCGTTACACAAACAAACCCGCTCGGTACACTGCTTGACGTCACCCAAACTCTCGCCGCCAACACACGGACTGCACTCAATGCGGCAGTTACTGCGACGAACCACTACGAAGTGCGCCTGATTGTCGGCCGCAACGGCAACCGTGAAAATGTACTGCTGACCACATACGGCCGTACTTCCATCGGCGGTGGTCAAGTCAACGGTCTGTCTGTTCTGCCCAGCCAGCTGCTCACTGTAGAAATCGACGGCTGTCTGTAATTCTCGCTTCCCCTCTACAAAGAACTATGGATTCGCTTCCATAGTTCTTTTTTTTCTTATTTGATCCAGCTATACCAGCGCGGGATGAGTCTCGTAAACGCATCGTGTTCTTCAACAATAGTCTCAATCCGCTTCATCATGTCCGGCAACAGCTCGGGGATTGTCCGCTCTGTCCAGATGAGCGAGGAAAATATAGCCATCGCCGTGTACACGTTGTAAAGCGTCCAGAAAGAGTCGGGAATCTCTTGCTGATTCCAATAGCCTGCCAGTTGCCCATTGCAAAACGGAATACTTGCTTCTTTGCTGTAAAAAGCGAGCTTGACGAACTCATGCACCGGGTCGCCCCAGTCGTAGCGATTAAAGTCGATCACGGCCGCGTAGCTGTGGTTGTGAACGATCAGGTTTCCAACGTGAAAATCGTCATGCAAAAAGCCGTTCGGCCGTCCCGCGAGCTCTGACAAGTGCCGTTCAATGAATGCCAAAATGCGTTCGTCATCTTTGAACTGCACAGCAGAGGACCTGTATGCTTCTGCATACCTTTGATGTTTCTCCACACAACGCACAGCCCAAGCCGATATTGTCGCAGGCGCTGCGAGCTGGTGCATCCGGGCCAAATCACGCCCCGCCTGGAAACCGATCTCTTGCTGCTCGCTGTCTGTGAGAGTCGGCAATACCTCCCGCGCTTCCTCGCCTTCGATGTACGAGACGATCATGTAGCAAATCCCCAGTTGTTTGCGCACGCCAAAGTCAAGCGGCTTGGAAGCTCTGACCCCAAAAGACTGCATGTACTGCAATACAGCAAACTCCTTTTCTTTTTGCTCCGCCTGCTCGTAACGGGCCATTCGCAGGACAACCGAACCGCCTTCCGCCAAGTCGACGCGATACTTCCGATCCGTTGAATGTCCTTTTCTGATTTCGGCGACGCTTTCGGCCTGTTGCAACAACGGAACCGTTTGCTGTAATGGCAACAACCACTCTTCCACCTCGTTCACTCCTCCGCTCTATTTGATGTAAACAGCATCCAGTAGAAAAAAAGACGCCAGGAAAAATTTTCCGACGTCTACAAAATTTTAGCGGACAGTCCAGTTGCCGTCAATGACAAGCTCCGCGCGTCAACCCGAAGCCCAATCATCTTGGTTCACGACCAGTTACCCATCCGTTTCGGTTAAAACAATGTGGAGAAAAGAAAAAAACTGCCCGCTGACGGACAGTTTCTTTTTCTTAAGGAGACTTACAGTTTTACTACGTTCTCCGCTTGAGGACCACGGTTGCCAGTTACAATGTTGAACTCAACGCGTTGGCCTTCTTCCAAAGTTTTGAAGCCTTCACCTTGGATTGCGCTGTAATGTACGAATACATCGTCTCCGCCTTCTACTTGAATGAAACCGTAACCTTTTTCTGCGTTAAACCATTTTACTGTTCCGATCACTTGCATGAGAAAACCTCCAAAATTCAATTTGAATATGCTAGTCATATTTACCGAAGCAAATAAAGTTCACATATCATGAAGAAATACCCCATGGCAAAGCGCGATATGCCTTGATGATATGTGAAGTTGATCTACTTCGAAAAAATGAAAATATCACAAGACGGAACTGCCGTGCAAAAACCAAAACGTTTTGAAAACCTAAAACGACGAAAGCCCTTCCTCTCTTCCATCCTTGCGGCTCCGATGACCGCGCCAGTGTGAATCGGGAATTCAAAAGCGTGATCCATCAGCATTCACCTCGAAGGATAAGGCTCCATTACTCAAGTAGCAATTTCACTATAACATATCCAGAACGTAAAAATCAACCATTCCCTGCTACTCTACGAGAAAAGGAACTGCTACAATACAAGCGGGAGGGATGACAAATGCAAAAAGACACCTGGACGAAACAAGAAGTAATCGAGCTATTGGAAAAACGTACACCCGTGCTTATCCTTGACGTCCGCGACGAGGCAAAATTCCAGGCAGGCACTCTCACAAGCGAATTTGCCGCAACCAAAAACGTTCCTTATGTGCACATGCTTGAACAAGACAAGCCCTTAGATGAAGAAACAGATTCTGTGGCGAAAAACGCGCAGATCATTACCGTCTGTACGTCGGGAAACAAGGCGCAAAAAGCGGCTGCTCTATTGCGCCAGCACGGATATGAAGCCAAAGCGCTGCTCGGTGGATTGACAGCGTGGAACGAGCCTGAGAACGAGGACGAATAAGCCTAGTAGTTCCAGCGTTTCCAGCGGTTTGGCAGATATTACTCCTTTATTTCGGGCGGGATTGTCTGATATTCTGGTTCATGCCAAACCAACAAGCCGAAACTTCCTGCGAATGGAAGTGCGGGGGATCTTTTTGTGGGTCACGTGCCCACTAAGGGGTGAATCGCTCGAAGGAGCGTAGGGTTGTTTCCTCAATCCGAATCCGACAACTAACCTCGTAGGCCAAAAAAAGGAGACGATGTGAATATGAAACGTATTGGAGCTGCTGCCATCGCGATGACTCTGGGATTGGGCTTGGCTTTGACTGGATTTACCCCATCTGCATCCGCTGCGGCAAATTGCCCGGTACCAGCAACTGGCACGCAATACCAATTCCAATATCAATGGATTCCATATATGGGTCAGCTTCCTTTTGCACCAAATGCGCAGCAACAACAGCCTGTTTCACCCGTGAATCCTGCACCTGTGCAAAAGCAGCCAGTGCAAAAACAAGCGCAACCAA
The DNA here is from genome assembly GCF_003710935.1 of Brevibacillus gelatini. Lineage (GTDB taxonomy): Bacteria > Bacillota > Bacilli > Brevibacillales > Brevibacillaceae > Brevibacillus > Brevibacillus gelatini. The sequence continues at coordinate 97,385 of NZ_RHHS01000015.1, read as the reverse complement.
CACCGCAAGCTCCGGCCAAACCGGCCCAGAACGTCACGCCGACTGTTCCAGCGAACCAGACAGGACAGGTACAAGCTGGCGACTTCGCCAAGCAGGTTGCTGATCTGGTGAACCAGGAACGCGCCAAAGCAGGACTTGCGCCTGTGACAATGGATGCGGCCCTGTCCAAAGTAGCGCTCGCCAAGGCAGCGGACATGGCAAACAACAACTACTTTGACCACAACAGCCCAACGTACGGCTCTCCGTTTGACATGATGAAGCAATTCGGCATTTCCTTCATGACAGCAGGAGAAAATATTGCCATGGGTCAGCGTACTCCGCAAGAAGTGATGACCCAGTGGATGAACAGTGAAGGCCACCGCAAAAATATCATGAACCCGGCATTCACCAAGATTGGTGTCGGCTACACGAACGGTTACTGGGTTCAGGAATTCATCGGATAAAAACATGGCTGCGCCAAGCATCGCGTAGCCTCGTACACGAAAGCCGGGTATCTCTTTTCGAAAAAGAGGCCCGGCTTTTTCGTGTGGAGCTATCCTTGCTCCGTATTTGCCGCGTTTTTCGCTTTGAGGGTACAGCCGCAGTCTTTCTGCTCCTCAAACAGAGCGACGTCCTTTTGGTTCATCTCCTGCTTGGTTGGATAGGCAGAGACTTGTTGCAGTTCGGCATTGACATCAGACGATTGCTTCATCCGTATAGTCCCCCTCGCTGCTATTTGTGCGTGGCACGTTTCTAGTATGCGCGAAAACAAAGCCGAATCATGCCTGCCGATCGCTGGAAGCGGCAGATGGCGGTGCAAACATCCCTGCTATCTGCCTAGCAAATGCTCCAGGTCTTTCAACGCTGCTGCCGCTGCTGCAACAGGGTCCGACTTTCCTCCCACTACCAGCAGTTCACCCATGACGTCTGTTTCTACCCGGATGGCTTTTGTCGTTTGGTTTACCCTGGCAAAAGGGTGCGTGGCCTCAACTGCGACAAGCTCAACTGCTGCCTTTACGCCGTCTGCTGTCCGTCTGATCGTGCCAATCAGTTTTGGTACTTGACCAGCGCGTTTCCACCCCGCGATCTGTTCCAGGGACAAGTCGCGCACGCTCGCTCGCGGAATGTCGGATAGGTTGACTTTTGCGTCAAATACGGCGTTGGCCAAAATGGCGATTTTTGATGCGGTATCCCAGCCGTCGATGTCGTAGGTCGGGTCCGGTTCGGCGATGCCCATTTTTTGCGCCCGGCGAATCGCTTCCTCGCTCGTGATGCCTTCCTCCATGACGCTCGTTAACACAAAGTTGGTCGTTCCCGTAAAAATGCCCTCAACGTGCTTGATTTCACAGCCCGCCAGATTGTAGGTGAACAAGTCGATCGTAGGCAATGCAGCGGCTGTTGCGCCGCTGATTTTCAACTGTACGCCGTTTGCTTGCGCCAGGGCCGACAAGCCTCTGTAGTCGACGACGAGCGCGCCTTTGGACACAGCAATCGCGTGCATGCCGCCCGCAAGCGCCTGACGGATGTAGCGAAGGCCCGGCCCTCCTGTCTTTGCATCAGACGGTCCGGCCTCGATCAGCACATCCGCTTCTACGCTCGACAGCCACTTTTCCCCGTCCCATTCCGGCAGCTCTGGCAGACTGGACTTCGCAAGCGTTTCCAGTTGTTCTTTTGCAAGGCCATCAGGATTGTAGATCGCCCCGTTGGATCTGGCCACTCCGACCAGCCGGACGTCTGCCTGGTACAGCGTGCGGTACCTGTCCTGGCGCTGTGCGAGAAGTCGCACAATTTGCTTGCCTACTGTTCCGAATCCTGTCAGTACGATGTTCCAACGCTTCATTTGTCATTCTCCTTGCTGTCGCCAAACGATTTCGCTGCTTTTTTATGCTTTGCGGTACGTCTCTCTTTTGTAGGCCAGAATGGCATTGGCTTCCTTTTGCCTGAGCGGCTTTCCTGTTTTGGCAGAGTACAGCGCTTCGACGTGGTCGATGAACAAAATGCCTTCGAGATGGTCGATCTCGTGCTGCACACAGCGGGCAAGAAAATCTTCCGCTTCCAGAACGAACGGCTCGCCCCTGCGGTTTTGCGCCTTCACTTTTACATAGCGCGAGCGGCTGACGATCCCTACTACGCCGGGGATGGACAGGCAAGCTTCCGGGCCGACCTGCATGCCGCTCATTTCCACTATTTCCGGGTTTATCAGCTCGATCAGGCCGTTGCCGTCATCAATGACGACCAGTCTCAGCGGTACGCCGATCTGAACGGCCGACAGTCCGGCCCGCCCTTTTTTCGCGTAAAGCGTATGCTTCATGTCTTCCGCGATCATTTCCATATGAGGAGTCATGGATGAAATTCGTTTTGACCTTTCGCGCAAAATCGGATCACCAAGTCGTACGATTGTCCGTTCTGCCATCGTAATTCCCCCCCTGCCCCTTTATGTGCTTCCACCGTAGCAAAGGTTTTCGTTCCTTGTCAAAGCAATCCGTAAAAATCTGAAAAATCCCCGCCTGCTAGATGACAAATGCATGTAGATGCGCTATCTTTATTGATGAAGTTAGATGAAGTTAAACAGATGTTCCAAAGGAAGAGGGAGGCTACCATGCATTCACTGGCATCACAGCTGAATGACACGATTCAGCGGGAAAATCCACACGTTTTTGACATGCTGTCCAACATCGGCAAGCTGATTTACTTTCCAAAAGAGGGCATCCTGAGCCAATCGGCTGAAGCGAAAGCAAAAGCGAAAAAATACAACGCCACCATCGGCATTGCGCTGGAAAACGGACAACCTATGCATCTGAAGGTCATTCAAGACAAACTGTCTGCCTTCCAGCCGAAAGATTTGTATGAATACGCTCCTCCTGCCGGAAAACCTGAGCTGCGCGCAGCATGGCGGCAAAAAATGATTGAGGAACAACCTGCTCTGGCAAACTATTCCTTCAGCAACCCGATCGTCACCAATGCTCTGACACACGGGCTCAGCATCGTGGCCGACCTGTTTGCTGACAGCGGCGACAGCGTGATTATCCCGGACAAAAACTGGGAAAACTACGAACTGACCTTCTCCATCCGCCGTGGTGCCGAAATGGTCTACTATCCATTGTATAACGACGAGATGAAATTTAATGCCACCGGATTGCGCGATGCGATCCTGGCGCAAAAAGATAAAGGAAAAGCGATTGTCGTCCTGAACTTCCCGAACAACCCGACAGGCTACACGCCGGGCGCGGAAGAAGGCCGTCAAATCGTCGCAGCGCTCAAGGAAGGCGCAGAAGCTGGCATCAACATCGTTGCGGTGACAGACGATGCGTACTTTGGCCTGTTCTTCGAGGACTCTTTGCACGAGTCGCTGTTCCCAAGCCTCTACAACGTGCATCCGCGCATCCTCCCTGTAAAGGTCGACGGAGCGACCAAGGAAGAGTACGTCTGGGGCTTCCGCGTAGGCTTCATCACTTACGCTGCTCCTTCCAGCGACCTGTTGGCCGCCCTGGAGCAAAAAACGTTGGGCGTCATCCGCGCTACCATCTCCAGCGGAGCGCACCCATCGCAAACATTCGTTCTGCATGCCCTCACCTCTCCGGAGTTCAAGGCGCAGAAGCAGGAAAAGTACGAAATCATGAAAAGCCGCGCCAACCGCGTGAAAAAACTGCTCGACAGCGGAAAGTACGACGACGCCTGGAGCTACTATCCGTTCAACTCCGGCTACTTCATGTGCCTCAAGCTGAAAACCGTCGATGCGGAAACACTCCGACAGCATCTTTTGGATCAATACGGCGTAGGCACAATCGCCCTCGGCCAGACCGATCTGCGCATCGCCTTCTCTTGCATCGAGGAAGGCAACATCGACGACCTGTTCGATTTGATCTACAGCGGTGTGAAAGATTTGGAAAAAGCCCTGGCGAAATAAAAAATTTGCGTAAGAAAAAAGCGTTTTGGCCCCGAAGCCAAAGCGCTTTTTTGCTATGGACATGTTGGTGCTCCTTATTTCCAAAGAGCGTGACCAAACCCGCAGGTACATGGTGTGGCGATTACCGTTCCAAGGTGATCCCTTTTGGCCTTGGCTGCTGTGTACCGATGAAAATGGAGGCAAGCACGAGCAGCATGCCGATGCCGTGCAGCCAGGTGAACGCTTCGTCTAAAAACAGCACAGCGACGAGCGCCGCGCTGATCGGCATCATCCCGGTAAACAAGCCGGCCTTGGACGCCTCGACCTTGGCGACTCCGTTGTACCATAAAAAGAAGGACAGGACGCTGGCCGTCACGGCATAGTAGACGAGCAGCCACCAAATATGGGCGGGAACCAGTCCCCAGTCAAAGCGAATCCCCTCCCAGGCGGCAAACGGCAAAAACATGACGAAGCTGATGACATTGATCGCGGCGGTCATTTGGAACGGCGTGATTTTGCCCGACAACCGCTTGGCGAAAATCGTGAACAACGCTTCACTCACGACAGCCAAAAAGACAAGCAGGTTGCCGAACATGCTCGCAAGCGTCTGTACGCCTGATCCACCCGTAAATGTAATCAGGGCGATGCCGCATACCGAGAGGACGATTGCTGCGACATTGTTCACCTGTAGCTTTTCCTTCAAAAGCCAAAAGGAAAAAAGCGCAATGCAGGCCGGAACTGTGCTGGTAATGATCCCTGCTGCCGTCGCGGTAGTCCATTGGACGCCGTACAGCATGCAAATACTGAACAGAAACACCCCGAAAAACGACTGCCAGAACAAAACGCTTCCCTCTTCTTTTTTCCACGACGTCTTCCACTCGCCGCGCAAGGCCAAAAGCGGCAGCAAAATGATGATCGCGATTAAAAAGCGCAGTTCGGAAAACAAAAAGACGGGGACGTGTGAAACAATTTCCTTCCCGATGGAAATGTTCATGCCTACCAATGCCATTGATAGGGCCAACTGAATGTAGGCGAAGAGCATGCGTGATCTTATCCTCCCTTCTTGCTCCTACTTTTTTCCATCCGCCACGCCCCAATTCCTTTTTCTGCGATAAAATCTCTCGCCCGTTTTCCGTCAAAGCGTGAAAACGGCTGGCAGCGAACCGCAAAACAGCTTCCCTTTTTTACGTTACCCGGCGTTTTGCAGTTGCTTTGGCGCAGGCGCGCTTACCCGTTTTTTCTCGGCTGCGCCCACGAGCAGAGCGCCAAATGGCAGCTTGCCCAGCCCGTACGACAGCAAAAACGAGACAGCCGCACAAAGGACAAAAACGACCAGGCTGCCGACGAACCCGGTGTGAAACAGCTCAACGGCGCGCAGCCCCTTCATCAAATAGGTGAGAATCAATGCGTGCAGCAAATACGCGCCGTACGAATACTTTCCGACAAGCCCGAGCAAGTGTGTCCAAGCCGCTTTCTTTTTCCCGAGCCAAAGCGCCAGGGCGTACACGCCCAAAAGCGAAGCGACGGTGTAGAAAAACATGGACGGCTTCAAGGAGGTCGCGACATTCAAATTGATCGTGCCGCTCTTGGAGTCGCGGAACAGCTCGTAGCCGATCCAGACGTACAACAGGCAAAACGCCGTCACGATCAGCGGCCAGCGCTTGCGCAGGCTGTCCCTGAAAGCCGGCAGGGCGACGGCAGCCACACCGCCGAGCAAAAAGTAGAAGAAGTAATAGAAGCTGTTGCGGTCGCGGTACTTGATAAAGTACGCTTCCAACCAGCCTCCGTCAAAATCGCCAGGGTGCGCCGGAATATAGCGGGCGGAAAACCACATCAGACCCGCATACACGCACGCAGCAACCGCACCGAGCACAAGAAAACGGATGCGGCTACTGACCAGGCGATACAAAAATCGAAACAGCTTTTGCCACAGCGGATAAAGCAAATAAAACTGGAAGATCATCACGACAAACCACAAGTGATAGGACGCCGTTCCCGTCACGAGTTTTTTGGCGACTGTCCACAAAAAGGCGCTGCCCTCGCCCAGAGGCTTCGTCTGCAACGACATGTAGATGGCCGACCAGATCCCATATGGAACCAGAATTTCCGTCACCCGCTTGCGCATAAAAGCAAGGTAGTTGACTTTTTCGTAATAGTTGTAAAACAAGACCAGTCCGGTAATGAAAATAAATGCCGGAACGGCGAATTTTAACAAATGAAACAACATTCCGTATACGATAGCAGTTTGTTCACTCAAGCCCTTCTCTCTGATAAAGACGCCGATCACATGCTGATAGACGACCGCGAGAAAGGCAAAGGCACGAATGAGGTCGAGCTCTGCTATTCGTTCTTTTCGCCCCATAGCAAGTACCATATCCTCCCTGTTTTATCGAAAAAGTGTCATTCTCCTATCTTACCGATCCGTCCTGCAGCAGGCAAGTCTGCATGCCCAAAAGACTGATGCCGTAAGCCGCGGCATCAGCCTGTGTTCTTGCCTTTTTCTGTTGGCTCGCTTCCTCATCAACGCTTTACATCGGAGTTGGGCAAGCCAGCTGGCACAGCAATCAGGCCCGTCCGTCTGACGTTGACCTTCACTTTGAAATCCACTTCGATTTCGGAAAACACCTGATTCCAGTTCTCCCGTACTGCCGCAAACTCTTTCGGGTATTTGCGATGAAACTGTCGGGCGAAATTCAGTATATCTACCTGTAACTCCTTTTGCACCTCTTGGAGCGCGAGCCGAACTTCTGATTCGATTTCTTTGCTCATGGCCGCTTCGGTCTTCGCGATCTGCTCGGGTGTGTCCAAAGTCAGTCTCGTTCCGTTTTGCACGATGAATCCCACTGTGTCGATTTCGACGAGCATCTTCCATCTGCCGTCTTCGATCCGGGGCTTCAGCCTGGTCTTTTCCCGAATCGACCTGAACGTCACTAAGCCCCGTTCCTGCGTGATCTTGCCTGTCACGGTCATGCGGAAGGCTTCGTCCCTCAGCCAGATAAGCCCTTTCGTCGTCTGGGCGGACAGGGTGCCAATCATCTTGCCGTTCCGGAAGACAGCCGTCCCCGATAAATACGGGTTTGTTTCCTTGGGCCGCTCTTCATTGGGCGGCTTCATGAGCTCCACCATCGGCAAGGCGATGGAATCTGTGCCTGCAGCAAACATTTTTTGCAGATCCAACAGCGTGACGTTAATCCCGACATGCATGTCCGACAGCTTGCGAACGACTTCGGCGGGGTATCGTTCGAGTGGCGGCATTACCTGCAGAATATCGCGCGCTTTCCCTTTGCTCACAAATACATAGGCGCGGTTGCGCGGCTCAGGGTGACGCGCAAAAAAGTCGACGAAATCGTTCAAGCCGTGCCTGGCCAGCGCTTCTCCGTAAATATACACCCTGCAATGGCCCCAAAACACTTTCCTTGGCACATTCAGCTGAACTTTTGACATCGCATCGGCAATATTGTCGCCTTTTTCCGTACGAATGATCGTCATCGCTTCCTGGGAACCATTTCCTTCACTGACTGAACGCGGGATAAACACCTGAACAGACAGCTCGATGACGTCGGGTGTAGACAAGTCGATGGCGGCTGCGGTCACGAGTGCAATATCGTTGATTTCAACGCGGTCCCAACACCCGCCAAGCAAGCACGCGCACAGGCAAAGCAAGCATACAAGCCACTTCATTGGCTCCGTTCCCCTTCAGGCAGGGAGAGTCTTTCCAGCGGCCAGATGTAGCTTTCTACCCCGCGAGCGTACACCATCAGGTCAGGCTTCTCACTGACAGTCAGGGATAACGGTGACAGCATGGAGTTTGCCTGGATATGCGCATCGGCTCTCTGCAGCATCCACGGCTCATGGTAGACGTTGGCATAGTAAAGTCTTTTTGTTTTCTTGCATTGACAAAAAAGGGTATAGCGTTCGGTCAGCCAGTGCTCCAACGTGTTTTCGCCGGCAAGAGCAGGCTCGGACACCGGCCAGTAGCTGCCGCAAAACGCAGGCGTCTTTTCCGGCCGTCGCTCCGATTGAAAATCGATGCGGGTCGCGTGGGGCCGAAAATCCATCCTCGCATGATAATAGGGTAGGCGATACCAATATTTAGCTATGCCCGTCACGAGCAAATGAGAGGTATCCAATGACAAAAAGTAGACGCCTCGTGTCGAACCTGCCTTTACATAGGTTCGTACATTGATTTCGGGGAAGGTCGTGACATACGGGACCGGAAACAGGTGACGGAGACGGACTCTGGTGAGCAGAAACGGAATGACGCTGATCCAGGCAAACCCATCATGCGTATCGAGTTCCAGCCCTGCCGGAATCAGTCCGCGCAGTGCCTTGGGCGAAACGGCCCAGTGCGCGAACAGCAAATGTTCCCACGTCTGCGTCATCCTCCAGCCTTTGTATTGTCGTTTTTCCTGTATCGGAATGATTCCCTGATTCATTCGAATCCCTCCCCAATGTCGCCCGCCGTCGGTTTTGTTCAGCTTCCCTCAGAAGACTGGAAGGCAAGCGGTACTTTCGTCACTTTGCTCGTCAACTCATCAAGGGCTACGAGATCGTCTGCTGTCACATCACGCAGTGAAGTTTTTCCCAAAGCAAGGATGGCAATCTCCATTTCGTCTACAAACGAGAGGAAAAAATTCGTCAAGTGCTTGGCAGCCCGTTCGGCGTCAAATTTGTCCTTCAACTTCCCAGGGTAATTCGTCAGCTCTGTCGGCGGCTCCCATGGGATCGCCTTTGTCACCTGATCGTGGGTCATTGCCCACAGGAGGGCCGTTCCCATAAAAATGCCGTCTGCGCCCAGAGCAATCGCCTTGAGACACTCGCCGGGAGTCGTATAGCCGCCGCCAGACAATAGCGTGATGCGCTCCTTGACCCCTCTCTCCTTCAAATACTGGACGGCACGGCACAAGGCGTAAATCGTCGGCAAGCCGAAATCGTCCTCCAAGATAGGCGGGCCGCCCTTCGTACCGGCCTGTCCGCCGTCGATGCTGATGAAATCAACGCCAGCCTGGATGGCAATTTCCAAATCCTGCTCCAGTATGGCGCTTGCACATATTTTCACGCCAATCGGAACGCCGTCTGTGATCGTGCGCAGCTTGTCCACCAGCTTGCGCAAATCTTCCGGGCTGTTGACCTCTGCATGGCGCGACGGTATGACAACCATTTCCTCACCCTCCACGCCCATGAGCTGGCTTGCCTTGCCCGTAATGAATTCAGAAGGGATAAAGCTGGCTGCCGCCGCTGTCGCACCCTGCCCGAAATGAATTTCAATCGCGTCTGCCTGCCGCAGCGTTTCCTCATCCTTGGACCACGTTCCCGAATTGTACTGAATGATGAGATGCTTGGCGTATTTTCTTTCCTCCGGCAAAAGCGGCCCTTCACCCGTATTGCTCAGGGTGCCCGCAGCAGCCGCCCCTTTTGCCATCGCGATCTTGACAGGCTCACTGATGCCAATCCCGAAGCCCATCGCCCCAGGCATGAGAGGAATATCGAGGATCAGCGGCCGTTTTGCCATAGGGCCAATCGTGATCTTCATATCCACCTCGGCGTCCTCGTTTGCTGGCAGCACCGCCAGTTGGGCCGGAGAAAAGATCAGCCCGTCGAAGTTGAGAAATTTGCGCGGACTGCCAAATGGCCGTTCAATGGCCTGCCCCGTCGTCACCCGCAAGCTGTTCTCCAACACATAGCGCGGACTCACCTTGGTCAAAGCCGACACCATCTCGAAAATATTTTCCGGATAGCGGTCCGACATCAAGCGTTTCATGAAGCGACCGAGCATCCACTGCAGCATGGGACGAAACGTGAAAAACGCCAATAGCACAAACAGGATGCCTGCAACAAGCGTTCCCACAAAGGAGCCTATTAAAAAATCCATCCATCTCCCATTCATTTCATCCACCTCCTGCGCCTTGCTGATCCCGTCTCTTTTGGTTCATACAAGCATAGCTGGTCGTGCGCTACTTCCTTTTGTCGTGGCTTCCCGGGTGTCCAACCGAATCCGTGACCAGTCCCGGACGACGGACTGTGATATGAATCTGCGTACTGACCTCGATCTGTGGATAAATTTTGTCCCAATTTTGCTTGGCTTCATGCCATTTTTGCGGATACTTCCGGTGAAAAGCGGCGGCAAAGTTGGTCACATCCGCATTCAGTTCCTTTTGCAAATGATACAAGGCCAGCTCGATGCGGGAGCGGACGTCGTCTTCCACTGCTTTTTGCACAAGAGCGTTGCTGCTCATCTCCATCATATCAAGCTTCGTGCCGTTTTCGACGATGTCTCCCTCTGCCTCGATTTTGACCAGAATGGACCACTTTCCGTCCTCAATTGCCGGTATCAGCTTCGTCTTACCCCGAATCGGCATGACGGATACCCGTCCTTGCCCTGCCGGAATCTGCACGCTGATGGAAGCGCGGATAATCTCGTCTCGCAGCCAGAGCAAGCCTCTTGTTGCCTTTGTCGACAGAACGCCAATCATTTTATCCTTGCGGAAGATCGCACTTCCCAATAGCAGCGTGTTTTCCTGAATTTGCGCCGGCTTTTCCAGCTTGCTTCCTGCCTCAATATAAGGAAGAACGACTGCCCGGGATTCTCCATTGAGCATGTTTCGAAAATCAATCAAGGTAACTGCCATGCCAAGATGCAGGCTCGCCAATTCCCGCAGCGCTTCCGCCGTGGAACGCTCCAGGAGGCTATTGTTTCCGAGATGCTCCCCTGCTTTTCCTTTGGAAACGTACAAGTAGGCGCGGTTGCGCGGCTCTGGATGGCGTACGAGAAAATCGATATGCCCGGCAATTCCGTCCTTTGCCACTGCTTCTCCAAACAAGTAAACTTTGCAATGCCCCCAAAAAATTTTTCGGGGAAGCTTGCTCTGGACCTTGGACATCGCATCGGCAATATTCTCTCCCTTTGCACTCAGGATGGTCGTAAGCGCGCGTTCCGAGCTCCCTGTCGGTCCGCCCAGCCCAGGTCCCCCCACCGCTCTCGGGATGAACACCTGGATGCTCAACACAATCTCGCTCTCTTCCGCCTTGTCCACAGCAGCCGCGGTAATAATCGCGAGGTCGTTGATTTCCGTTCGGTCCCAGCAGCCGCCAAGCAGCAGCGCACAGACAACAAGAATCAAAACGCTCCCCCACGTTCTCACCCTGATTCTGCCTCCTCTGTGCGGTTACGCTTCCCGCGCACGATCGCCCAGAGCAAAAGCCCTGCCGGAATGAAACAAAAGAACAGCACGAACAAGGCCGGAATCGCTACTGCTGCGGCTTCCTTCACGATGTAGACGCTTGGGACTCCCCAAAAGCAGAATAGCAAAATCAACATGCCGACCGGCAAAATAAGCGGCTGGTAAGATGTCAGATTCAGCCATTGTGCGGTGCCGAGCACTGTCGCATAGTAAAACATCGAGACTTTGACGTAGACGCCAATCACCCAAACCGCCATGACGGCAGAATCCATATTCTCAAAAAAATCGGCAACGTTCACATACCGGGCCGTATCCATAATCGGAAACAAGACGTTGTCGAGCGCGTCCCCCATCAAAAACAGCGTAACCATGTTCACGATCACCATCGTCAGCATGGCTCCGACTACTGCGAAAAAGGCCGACGTCGCGGCATACTTGCGGTCGGACAGGGAAGGCAGCAAGTAGGAAATCAGAAACATCTCGCTAAACCAGCCCAGTGGTATGTACGCTCCTTTTACGGACGGCAGCAGCCCTTTGTCCAAAATCGGAAGAAGATTGCCGGGGTCCAGCGCAGGGAAAACAAGCCCGATCATCATGAGCAGCGGCAAAATAAACGCCGGGAAAAACACTTGCGCCGTCCTTCCCATCACCTCGATGCCCCCTTTTACCGCAAGCGAACAGACGAGGATCAGGGCGCCCATAATGAGGACAAGCGGGGTTTCCTGCAAGAAATAAGCGATAAAATCCGCATACTCCCGCACGATGACGGCGTTTGCTTGCAGCAAGACGTACAAGTACAAGAAGCCCAGGACAGCAGCAGGAGCTTTTCCGGTGATTTCTCGCGCAAGCTCGATAATGGACATGCCGGGAAAACGCTTGTTGAGTTGGATCGCGATCCATACACTGAAAAAACCGCCGAGAGAAGCCCATAGCGGAGACAGCCACAAGTCGTTTTGCGCTTGCTGTGCCATGAGGCTTGGTCCGCTAAGCATCGCTGTGGACATGACGACTGGATAGATCAACATCCCAATCTGCAAGGCTGATATTTTTCCCGTTTCGAGCATGGTTCCTCATCCTTCTTGCTTTTCTGAATGGACACTGCCAGACGCAGCGGCGGTTTGGGCTTGGCTTTGCCGCTTGCCTTTTTTGCGCAAATAGGCGACACCAAGCAGCAGCAACGGGCAAATCGTCTGCATGAGCGGGCTGTAAAACGGGAACGAGATAACTGGCGCGTTGATATTCGGCATCGACCAGAAGCTGATCGCCGCAATAAGCATCCCGATCGGAATGACAATCGGGCGATAGTCAGACAGCTCCAGCCACTGGCTCGTCCCCAGTACAGTGGCGTAGTAAAACACGCTGATTTTGACGTACATCCCCAAAATCCAGACCGTCATGACCACCGAGTCCAGATTTTCAATGAAATCCGCTATGCTGATGTAGCGAAAGGCAGCCATGACAGGGTACAGGTAATCCGAGGACTGTCTCCCGAAGACGAGCAGGATAAAAATATTGACACCGGTCAGTACCACAGCGACCCCAAGGGTGGCGAGCATTCCTGCGCGCATGCCTTTTTCGGGATCGGTTACATACGGGAGCAAAAACGACATCAGGAACATCTCGCTAAAGTAGGCTTGGGGGATTATCGCCCCCTTCAACGCCGGCAGCAAGCCGTGCTCAAACATGGGGAAAACGAAATCGAGGTGCATGTCGCGCAGCAAAAACGGCATCAGGATCAACGGAAACAGGAAGAAAAAGAAAAAGACCTGTGCTGTCCGCCCAATCGTCTCAATCCCCGCTTTTACTCCATATACGCACACAGCGATCATCGTGAAAATCACGATGCTGATCGGCGTCTGCGGCAAAAAGTTTCCCATGATGAACTCGGCATAATTGCGGACGATGAGGCCCGTGATGTGAAGGTAAAAAAACAGCAGAAGCAGTCCGAAAATTTTTCCCGGAACCTTGCCAATGATGTCTGGGCTGTATTGGATAACCGTTTGCTGCGGATACAGCCTGTTTAATGAAAAGACGATAAACACTGTCAAAAATCCGATCAATGATGCCAGTATGGGCGATAGCCACAAGTCGTTTTGCGCGTACTTGCCCGTAAGGCTCGGAACTGAAATCACAGTTGAGGCCACGATGACCAAGAACAACATTTTGCTCATTTGAGAGGAAGAAATTTTTCCCTGTTCCAGCAATCGCCCCACCCTTTTTCACTCCAGATATTGACCCAATGGCCTGAAAAGCGCATTGATAAAGGTTGTCGGCCCCGGCAGATTCGGCAAATCCAGCATGGACAAAACCCAGGCCACGAACAATAGCGTAATGAAGGCCGCCTTGTCCCGCTTTGGCAAGCGCGAAAGACGCGGCCATTCCAGCGCGAACAGGATACAGGCTAAGACGCTCATCGCGACAATCTGGACCCATTTCAAGCAGGATCTCCCCCTTTTTCCGGACCTGGCTTCTGATTGGCCCCTTGCCTTATTTTTTGATAATCGCCAGTCAGATGCGGTCGTGCGTTCATCATCCACCACGGTGCGCGAACGAGAGTGTCTTTCCACTCCGCGAACTTCATCGGCCCGATCGGCGTCAAGTAAGGAACCCCCAAAGAGCGAATCGTACTTAAATGAATGACGGTGACGATGATGCCGAGCATAATTCCCAGCAAACCGAGCGAACCCGCAAGAAACATCATGGGAATACGCAGCAGCCGAATCGCAAGACCTGCAATGTAGTGCGGGATCATAAAGGAAGCGATCCCGGTAATGGCGACGACAATGACCATCGGCGCGGAAACCAGCCCTGCCTGTACGGAAGCCTGACCGATGACGAGCGCCCCCACGATACTGATCGCGGCACCGATCTGCTTGGGCAGCCGGACACCTGCTTCCCGCAGCGCTTCAAACGTAACCTCCATCAATAGCGCTTCGACCAGGGCGGGGAAAGGCACAGCCTCGCGAGACGCCGCCATGCTGATTAAAAGAGACGTGGGCACCATTTCCTGGTGAAACGTAATCAGGGCAACGTAGAGTGAAGGCAGCAAAAAGGAAATTCCCGTGAACAGAAAGCGGAGCCAGCGAATCGCAGAACTGACAATGGAGCGCTGGTAGTAGTCTTCGCTGGATTGCAGCAGGGAAAACAGCGTCGCCGGAGCAATCATCACAAACGGCGTGCCGTCCACGATGATCGCAATCCTCCCTTCCAGCAGGTTGCCGCACGTGACATCCGGACGCTCTGTGGACAAAATTTGCGGAAATGGCGAGGCAGGATGGTCCTCGATCAGCTCCTCGATATACCCGCTCTCCAGCACACCGTCGATGTCGATCCGGTTTAACCTCGCTCGGGCTTCTGTGACCAAATCCATGTCCACGATCCCGTCAATATACGCAAGCACGACCTTTGTTTTCGTGTACCCGCCAATCTGCATCTGCTCCATTTTCAATGCCGGTGTCTTGATGATCCGCCGAATCAGCGCCATATTGACCTGAATCGATTCGGTAAACCCCTCGCGCGGGCCGCGGACGACTCCTTCGGCCATCGGCTCTTCGACCGGCCTTTTTTCCCATTTCGCCAGGCCAAAGGAAAGAGCGCACTCCTGCTGATCGATCAACAGGGTCGGAAAGCCGTTTGCGACAGATTCCAGACAGTCCTCGAAGGTAGCCAGCTCGTTTGTTTGCGACACAGACACAACGTTGTCCAGCAGTTTGCCAATCGCGGAATCCTTCGGCATCTTCGTCTTCATCAGCACGGACAGGACGTTGCGCTCCAGCTCCTCTGTGTTCGTCAAGCCATCAATGTAGACCACAAGCGCCCGCGTCGATCCGCCGATGCGAAAAGAGCGAAAAACCACATCCGAGCAGTTGTCATAAAGAGCGCGCAGTTGCTGTTCGTTTTCGGCAAGCTCCTTGTGCAAAGGCGTATGGGAAGGCACCGCCTGCTGCTGTACTCTTTGTTTGTGCGCTCTCCACCATTTTCGCGCGTTCCGGTTCACATCCCCACCTCCTGACTTCTTAGCAGCCGGTCTTGACCAGGCTTTGAACTGGCATAAGGGAATTTTGCCCCATTCATACCACTTTTATCCTGTGTGGTTGCAGACATCTGGTCAAAGCCGTTCGCGCGAAAAAAAGAAAAAACGCCCGGATCAACCGGACGTTTTGGTACGTCGTCAGCACAAGCACGACAAGGATAGCCTCCTATGCTATTCGGGTTGGGAAGCTCTTTTCCCGCGTACACGCAACGCTTTTTTCATCAAATCCAAGACCAGGCCGATCATGACCGCGATCATGGCAGGCAGGAGCCAGCCAGCGCCCTCCTTGTAAAACGGCAAGGCAGTGAGCATGTCATCCCACTTTCGGTCGAGGAACAAAACATTGACCAGATCGGCGAGTCCAAACAGAGCGACGACCCCCACGGCTGTAATGTAAACCAGCGAAGTAGCCGGTATGAACCGTTCTGCAAGTGCCAGCAAAATGAGCATGATCGCAACCGGGTAAATCGCGCCCAGAACAGGTACGGATACGGTCAAAATTTGCGTCAGCCCCATGTTCGCCACGATCATGCTCAGGACGCTGAGGACAGTTACCCATCCTTTGTACGACAAGCCGCCGAACAGCCCGTGAAAATATTGGCTGCACGAGGTTACGAGACCAATCGACACACACAGGCAAGCGACGGTAAAAATAACGCCGAGAATCAATGTTCCGCTCGGGCCGAACAGTTGATTCATCATGGTCGCGAGCAACTGAGCGCCGTTTTCCGCTTTGCCCAGCGAAGCGGCGGAAGCCCCCATGACCCCCAAAATGACGTAGATCGCCGTCAGCAACAGCCCTGCTCCAATCCCGGCGCGAATCATGCTCGACGACAGCTTCTTCGTGTCGGTAATCCCTTTGGCGCGCAGCGTATTGGCGATGACGATGCCAAACACAAGGGCAGCCAGCGCATCCATCGTCAAATACCCGTCCAAAAACCCTTGCACTACCGGATTCGTTTCGTATCTTCCCGTTGGTGATCCCATCGGACCAAGCGGCGTCACCAGACTTTTCACAAAAATCAGGGCGATCAATGCAAGCAAAGCAGGTGTCAGCAGCTTTCCGAAGCGATCAACCAACTTGGAAGGAGACAGGCTCAGCCAGAAGACGATCAGAAAAAAGACGACCGTGTACACGAACAGGCTGATTTTGGAGGCAGCCAGCTGTTCCGACAAAAACGGAGCCATCCCCATCTCGAAGGCAAGACTGCCGGCACGCGGAATCGCGAGTGCTGGTCCAATCGAGACGTAAATCAAAAACGGAAAAATAAGAGCAAACGCCGGGTGGACCCGACTCGCCAGGCTGTGAAAACTGCCAGCTTTGGCAACCGCCACTACTCCAAGGATGGGCAAGCCGACGGCCGACAATACAAAGCCGAGCAACGAAGACCACACAAGCGAGCCTGCCTCCTGTCCGAGAAAAGGCGGAAAAATCAGGTTGCCTGCTCCAAAAAACATGGAAAAGAGCATGAAGCTGATGAGCATCCATTCTTTTTTAGACATTGATGACATGTTCGAACATCCAACCTCCCTTCATAATGAGAGGCATTCTACCAACTTTTGTACGAACATGCCAGAGCTTCTCTTTTTTTCGCAATAGCAAGTGCATTGCGACAGCTTGCACAGGCGAATGTAAAACGGGAGATTTGCTTGTCCAGACAAAAAAGGGATAGGATAACCACCTGTCGCTTTTGGCAAGAGCGCACGACAAGTGGTTATCCGCTCATCCTTTTCGCATGGACAGGATGCGTCTGTAAAAAGTCTGGTCCGGAAGCTTTTGAAACAAGGACAGCGATGGGCGAAAATTCGCTTCGATAATCCACGGCTTCCCGTGAATGTCGATTCCCATGTCCAAGCCGATCTCCCTAAGCGTCGGGTACGCCTTGCCCAGGCAGCGGCCTACCGCGAGCGATATGCTTCTAATCTCGCGCAGCAAGCCTGGTCCAGCCGCGACGTTGGATTGGCGAATGGCCGTGCGCAGCGGCAGCACTTTTCCCCTGCTGCGCGCCACGTTCGTGACGACATAGCCTGGTCCAGCAAGCTTAGCTACCCAGCCCGTTATGAGCCAGGGCGCGCCTTTGCCGCGGCGCTGCAGCATGACGCGCACGTCAAAAGGCTTTCCGTTGATTCTACCGAGCGGAATACGCGGCTGGAGCAGGTATATTTTGGGACGAAACAACGATCGAACGTATTGCACGGTTTTTTCCTTGCCTTCGATCGTCCGCCGCACAACACCGCTATGGACGAGATAGCGATCTTCCCCCAAGTCGGTCAGCTGGATAATTCCTGCTCCGCCGCCGCCTCCTGACGGCTTGAGGATCACGCGTTTGTAGCTTTCCGCATACTCCCACAGCGTTTCTGGAGAAAACAACCGGGTTTTGGGCAGGTGCTCCCGCAGCAGCTCATCCTTGACCATGTGCTGATGCTTGCCCCATTTCCCTACGTTTGGCGCTTTTATGGCAGTGTCTCCCCATTCGTAATGAGATGATGCTCTTCGATTTTGGTAATGCGATTGTGCTCATCCACAAACACGACCTTGGGCACCAATCGGTCGCATTCGCTCTCGTCGTACATGCCCATGCTTAAAATAATGACCAAATCACCTGGGGAAAACAGATGGGCAGGCGGACCGTTCAGACAAATTTTCCCGCTTCCTTCCGCTGCCGGGAGGGCGTATGTTTTCCAGCGCGTCGCATTGCGCAGGCTGGTAATTTGCACAATCTCGTAGGGCTTGATATTGGCTGCTTTCATCAGGGCAAGATCAATCGTAATGCTTCCGACGTAGTCCAGCTCGGCCTGCGTCACCGTCGCCCTGTGGATTTTGCCCTTGCACATGTGGCGTTGCATCGGATATTGCCTCCTTTTCAAACCGCTACCAGCAGTCTATGTGCGAAAGAATGTCCGGGAAACCGCGGACAGCCCAAGGTGTCGCTTATGCCGTACAGACGGCCTGTGACAGATCGGTTCCGTAGGCGGAGCATAGCTTGGTCAGCTCCTCCACTACCGTTTGCGGCAAAGGAATGCCGTCCTTCTTGCGGGCTGTCATCGTCCGTTGCTCAATCTCTCCCGGAATCAAGATTTCCGCTACACCGCAAGCGGTCGGGACGCTTTTGATTTGGCGAATGTATTCATCCATGCTTTTCCTGAATGTTTCGAGCGGCAAAAAACGCTGCACGTCTATACACAAAAAGACGTGTCCGATGTCTTGCGGGTGTTGCCAGTTGCCGTACAAGCTTTTTACGCCGGGGCCAACTGCCGCGCCCGTGAGCAGCCCGCAAAAAATATCAATGAACATGGCAAGTCCGTAGCCTTTCGCTCCCCCGATCGGCAATAGCGAGCCGAGCAAGGCTTTCGTCGGATCACGAGTGGGCAAGCCGTCGGCGTCAATCGCCCAATCGCCGGGGATCGGTGTTCCTTGTTTCGCTGCCAGCGCAATTTTTCCCCGCGCAGCTACGCTCGTAGCCATGTCCAGCAAAAACGGCGGCTCTTCCCCGGCAGGAATGCCGACCGCGATGGGATTCGTACCGAAAAACGGCTCGATTCCTCCTGTTGGCGCCATCGAAGCAGGGGCATTTGACAAGACGAGTAAAATCAACCCCTCCGCGACGGCCTGCTCCGCGTAGTACGAGCAGGAGCCAAAGTGGTTGGAGTGCCGCACCCCGACAAATCCGATGCCGTTTTGGCGAGCGAGTTGCTTTGCCTCGTCCAGGGCCGCTACTCCGACGACAGCCCCGAACTGATTTTTGCCGTCGATAAGAGCGGTCGCGCCTTGCCGAACGATGAGCGCTGGCCGCAGCGACAGCTCGATCAAGCCCGCCTCGATCCGCTGCACGTAGATCGGCAGCCGCGACAATCCGTGGGATTCGACTCCGCGCAAATCCGCATGGACGAGCGACTGGGCCACAAGCTGCGCGTCTTCTCTTCGGGCACCCGCGCAAGAAAGCACTTGTGCTGCGACCTGCTCCAACCCTTTCCAATGAAAGCGTGTAGGGTTCAACCTGGCTTCCCCCTCCCCGAACTTTTCGTTTCGTCTTTTCGCTCTGCATCTGGATATAAATATGTCGCCCTCTGAGCGACCGTCACAGGCATTGACCCGTTAGCCACGGAGTGCAGTCACAGACACAGGGACAAACAAAAAAAGAGGAGCCCTTTTGCTTTTGCGGCAAAAAGAACTCCCTTTTTGTAACTGGCTGCTTATTCGTATGTCGCGATCAGGGAAACGATCTGATCCTGAAGCTTGACAAAAAAGTCCTCGTCCTCGACGAAGCCATTGAAGATGATCGAGACGACCAGCTTTTCACCGCGTTCCGTCGTGAGATAGCCAGACAGGCTGTTCACTCCGGTCATCGACCCGGTCTTGGCGTGCAGGCGGGAAGCGGCGGCCGTTTTCGCCAGGCGATTTTTCAGCGTACCGTCCACGCCTGCAACAGGCAGTGACGCCTCGTACGTTGAAAAAGTCGGCTGCTTCGCCATGCCCTCCAGCACAGCCGCGATGTGGCGCACCGAGATGAGGTTGTAGCGCGTCAGACCGGAGCCGTCCACCATGTCAAAATTCGTCTTGCCGCCCAGCGCAGCTACGGCTTCCTGGACGACCTGCGCTCCTGCCGCTGCACTGCCTTCGCCTTTTTCCACGGCGCCCAACGTTTTTAACAGCATTTCGGCGTAAAAGTTATCGCTTTTCTTGTTCACGTACGGAACGATCTCGGCAAGCGGCTCCGATGCAAATTCCTTCCACTTGACCGCCGTAGCGGGCACAGGCTGGACGAGCAATTGACTCCCCGGGGCGAATTGGACGCCCTCGCTCTCCAGCGCTTCTTTCAGGATTGTTCCGACGTACTTGGCTGGCTCTTCCACAGGGACACGCTCGTAGCCTCCGGGATGGTCCAGCGGGAGGTTTCCGGTCAGGCGAATTGTATTCGTCCCGCGGTCGCGCACAATGGCAAACGTATTTTCCTGCCCAGCCTCTACCGTTTCCGACTCGTTGACAATCTGCACATATGTGGTTTTCGGCAGCAGGTTGAACGAAACGGACTCCCCGGCTTTCGCGGCAGGCTTGTACTCGACCATGACCGTTCCGCGATTTACGGCCAGTGCGCCAAGTGTCGGATTGTAATCGTAGCTCTCGTCATCCCAGGCCCAGCCCAGACCGAGCCGCTGCGTGTCGAAGTAGCTTTCGTCGAGCACCAGGTTCCCCTGAATCCGCTTGATCCCTTGCTGCTTGATCCAGGCAGCAATTTTTTCGATGGAAACGCCATCCTGCACCTTGAGAGCGTTCTCGGTGTGCAGGGAGGGATCGCCGTAGCCTTTGACATACAGATTGCCCTGCTGTACACCGTTTTTGGCAACGGGCGCATCTCCGTACAGCTCCGTCTTGAAGGTGTAGTCCTCTCCCAGCCGGATAAGCGCCGCTGCGGTCGTCAGCAGCTTGAGATTGGACGCGGGCGTGAACAGTGCATCTGCATTTTTTTCGTAGAAAATGGCTTCGTCTCCCGTTTTGTCCAGCGACTTGACGAGCACCCCGGCGGTCACGCCCACGGCCTGCGGCTGCTCAAACAGCGGGTCGAGCAGGGCAGAGAGCGCATATGTTTTTTCCTTTTCCGGCTGATACCCTTGCACAGGGGCAATCTCTGGGTAAGTCGCGAGCAGTGTGCCGATGTAGTCTTGCAGGTCGCGCGCGTACTTCGACTTGTAGATGCCGTTTATCAGGATGGAAAAGGCCAGCTTATGGCCGTTTTGCGCCGTGACATAGCCGGACAGGCTGTTGACGCCGCTCATCGAGCCTGTTTTGGCGATCAGCTTTTTCTCTGCGGCCGTTCCCAGCATCCGGCTTTTCAATGTGCCGTCGACGCCCGCCACTGGCAACGATTTTTCCAGTTGCACGCTGTAGCTCTGCTCATGGGCAAACGCCAACAGCCTGACCATCTGCTCGGGAGAAATCAGGTTAAAACGGGACAGCCCCGAACCGTCGACCTGGCGATAGCCGCTCTCGATGCCGGCTCGCTTCATGACATCCGCTACTGCTTCGCTTCCGGCTGCAAAGCTCCCCGCTCCTTTTTGCGCAGCGCCAAGCGTCTTGAGCAGCATTTCGGCGTAAAAGTTGTCGCTCTCCTTGTTCAACTCTACGATGACCTCGCCAAGCGGCTTGGAGAGATGGGTATAAAAAGGCACGCCGGATTGCAATACCGTCTTTTTCACTGCTGCGCCCGGATTCAGCCCGATGCCTTGTGCGAGCAGTTGCTGCTTCCAGACGTCCCCGACAAACAGCGCCGGGTCTTCCAGCGTGACGTGTTCCTCATACGGCTTGGCGGCAAGCCCGATCGTACCCGTCAGCACGATCTCGTTTTTTCCCCGCGGCCGCTCAAGCGTGATAGTGGTTTCTCTGCCTGCCACGGTCTGCACCTTGTTGTTTACCTTTATGTATGCAGTAGCCGGCTCCATCGTCAGTGTCGGCGGCGCATGTACAGCCTTTCCCGGTGTAACGGTCAGCGTCACCGTATTTTTATGCACGGAAAGCGCACTGAGTTGGGCGCTGTAGCCATACGGCTCATCATCCCACATCCAGCCGACGCCAAGGCGCGCATCATCAAAGTAGCTCTCGTCCAGCAGCAGATTGCCGCTGATCCGCTTGATTCCGGCCTGCTTCAAGGCGCTGGCCATCAGCTGCAAGTCGGCTGGCGTCAAGGTTGGGTCGCCGTAGCCTTTCAACACCAGATCGCCCTGCAAAACGCCGTCCGGACCGACTTTTCCTTGCAGGTAAAGCTCTGTCTTCCACTGGTAGTCCGGCCCAAGCGTATCCAGTCCAGCAACAGTGGTGAGCAGCTTCATGTTCGAGGCGGGAATGAAGTGGCGTTCGGCATTGTGCCGATACGCGTACGAATTGTCCGTCAGGTCGTAGACGGCAATTCCCGCATACAATCCCATGCTGTTCTCGTCGCGCTGCAAATCCGTCAAGTATTTTTCGATGGAATCGGCAAGCGCGCTTCTGACAGCGGTGTCTTCCCGCGCAAATGCCGGAGACGCCGCGAATTGCAGTACAAGCGCAAAAAGCAGAAAGCACATACAGACACGTCGAAAGACAAGCAACTGATTCATGTTACCCTCCTTATCCTAGTCTTGACGATTTGCGCAAATTCCACAGTACGCCCCCATGATAGCACCTATTTGGACTTTTCGGAATATTACCATCCGACTAATCCGATTAAAAGGAAACAGAGGATGAATCCTGGCTCTATCGCCCATACTATCGGCATGACAACGGAGAGCGAGGGGATACTCATCCATGCGTTACCGACTGCTGATCCTCACCATCCTGCTGTGCGCCGTCATGCTGCCTGTTTTTGCCGAAACGAACATCGGCCGTCTTCATGTACCGATCACCTCTGTCCAAAACGCCAAAGAGCTTGTCCGGCAAAGCGACTACATCGTCATCGGCTGGATCGACAGCGCGCATAAAGCATATCCGACAGGGCGAAGCATCCCCCAGGGCAAAATCGTCAATTACACGCAAACCTTGCACGTCAAAAAAGTGTTCAAGGGCGCATCGCCGCGCTTGCTGACTTTGCTCAGTACAGGGGTGGAGCCGCTCCCCGAGACATCCAGTCCGCTGAACCTCACGTATCCGGGACCGCTTGGAGAAGGAAACTACCTTTTGTTTTTGCGCAAGGTGAAGGGTTCCTCGCTGCACAGCCTCACCGGATTGTGGCAAGGCGTGTACCCGATCTATCAAGGGAAAACAATCGCCCTGCAAGGTGTCGGCTTTGCCGACTTCCATCAACTGTCGTGGGCAGAGATTGAGCAAAAGCTGAAAAGCTTGCCGTAACCAAAAAAACCGCTCGCAAGGTCGGAGCGGTTTTTGGCGTGCAGCGCAAGTCAGCTTCTCATGACGTAAATGAAAATCACCATGGAGATGGCACAAGCCAGCACACAGCCGACAAAGCCCATGATGACCCATTTGTTGTTCGATTTTTGATCGTGTCCCATGAAAACTTCCCCTCGTACAAGCATTCCTTTCTATTATAAAGCGGTTTGGCCTGAAAAGGAAATCGTAAATCCATTCACAGTAAATTCAATATATAAGCTATGGATTATATGATGTTTTGTTGGTAAAATAATACTGTAGCAACAGCTTTCTGTCATGGAAAAACACTTACAGGAGAGTTCACTATGACACGAATTGCCCTCTTTTTATGTTTGCTCACCCTTTTCACCTTCAGTTATTTTCTGACCGACGATTCCTCTCCCACTGCGCTTGAGGCAATCGAACGCATGCGGGAGGACATCGGCACCGTTTTTCATGAAGCGAGCACCGATAAAGGCACTTTGTTTTTCCTCGTGCGCGAGGATGACCAGATGATTGACGCCGAATTCGCCAAGAGAACCATTCTTGGCTGGAAGTGGGGAAACGGCGGCAGCATTCCCCTCGCATCCGAACACCCGCTGCATGATTCTGCCTTCTCCACGAAATACGTTCCCAACGGCAAAGAAAACCCGTTTGATTCCCCGTTCCCGATGCTGTTTGGCGTCATTCTCGATCCTGAAATTGACAGCCTCCAGGTCGTGAGCGAAAAGACCGGAAAAACACTCCAGGCGGAGATTATCGACAACGAGCTGTTCCCGTTCCGCCTGTGGTACGCACAGCTTCCGCTCAAGCAAGGCAAGCTGTTTTCCATTACCGCTTTTGGCAAGGACGGCGAAACGATCATCTCGGAGAAACAAGTTTCGTAACAGATGCGAATCACTGTTGCATGTACTCTTTCTTGACGTTTCAAACCTGACAGGAAGCGATGCAAGGAGAAACATTGTGATAGCCAAAAATCCCCCTCTCCACAAGGAAGAAGGGGATTTTTGGCGTTCAGCGCTATTCTTTTTCAATCCGGTAGTAGCGGTCCCCTGTCGCCGGATTGTAGTAAACACGCCGCCTTTCCTGCGTGACCGGGTCGATGTTCACTTCATTTGTCGGCTCGAATCCGGGCGGGACTTTTTCTCCATGGTCTTCGTGCAGTCGC
The DNA here is from genome assembly GCF_003710935.1 of Brevibacillus gelatini. Classification (GTDB taxonomy): domain Bacteria; phylum Bacillota; class Bacilli; order Brevibacillales; family Brevibacillaceae; genus Brevibacillus; species Brevibacillus gelatini. The sequence continues at coordinate 73,301 of NZ_RHHS01000015.1, read as the reverse complement.
CTGTCCTTGATTTTGGACAAGATCAACAGAACGGCCAGGAGCACGACCTGAAAAGCGATGTAGATCAGAAAATAGACCATCGATTATACCGGTTCGACGACCACGGCTGTTCCGTAGGCGACAACTTCGCCCATGTTCCCCATGCTTCCCGAGTCGAAGCGGAACATGACGACAGCGTTTGCCCCCATGGCGTTCGCGTTTTTAATCATGCGGTCGAGCGCCTGTTTGCGCGCATCCTCCAGCAAAACGGTGTATTCCTTGATTTCCCCACCGACAACGGAACGCAGGCCAGCCATGATGTCTCCCCCGATTCCGCGCGCCCGGACGATCAACCCGAATGTTGTTCCTTTCACTTCCACGATCCGATAGCCTGGAATGTTTTCTGTAGTCACAACGAGCATATGCTTCCCTACTTTCTGTTTTTATTCAAGATCACATGCAGTACGATGTCTGCGCAAAAATGACTGATGATGGCGGCTTCCAAGCCGTATTGCCAAAAGAGACAGCCAAACAGGATGCCCAGCATTCCGTTCAGCAGCAGCGTCCAACGTGTGACGACACTGCTTTTTCCGTATGTCATGTAATTCCCGGGAAGATGGGCGCAGGCGAACGCGATGGCGGCGACAGCGATGCCCAGCCAGTAGGAAATGCCTCCCAGTCCGAGCTTCTGCGCCAAAAACACGGCAACGGTCATCACCCCGAGTCGCATGAGCACTTCCTCGCAAACCCCTCCGTAAAACGACGAGAGAAGACCGAAGAATCGGTTTGAAATCGGGTCTTCCCTCCGCTTCACAGTCATTTGCTGCTGGAAAAAAGAACGATCCACGAGCGCGACCACGCCCCCTGCCACGATTCCCGAGACAACGGAGACAGCCCAAAATGCCGGAAGGGAAAAAGGCAGCGTCGCTTTTTGCGACCAGTGCTCCACGAACCAAAGCCGAAGTCCGGTGGAAGGCAGCAGCCACAAGCCTGCCGCAGTCCCCAAAGCAAGAAAGATGCAGGTCTGGAGCATCATGAGCGCAACCAGGACTGAGACAGGCGGAACTTTGGCAGCGGGATACATGGCCGCTTGCCGTTGTACTTGCCGGCGAATGGTCCTGGACTGAACGGGAATGATGCAGGCGGCGCAAAGCACACTGACCAGCCAGATGAGCCAAAAGTGTTCCACACCTACGCCTCCCGCCTAGATTTCAGATCGCTCCAGGAAGTACCAGCCCATGAAGAAAAACACGATGTTGAGCGCAAAGACGCCCACAAGCCCCGGCAGCCCTGTAATGGCAGCTTCGGCCAGTGTCGAGTTTTCCTGGATCATCATGATCGCCGCATTCGTCAATCCGCCTGGGGAGACCATGTCCAAAAACTTGCCGAGAAATTGGGGGACGGTAAAGACCACGATATTGAATACAAGTGAAGCTCCCCCGGCCCCGACGGCGTTGTTAAAGAAGCTGGAGGCACAAAGGGTCGTGGTGACGACAAGCAACAGATTCGGTATGTACATCCATGTACCGAGCCACACATGCGTCCAATCGAGTTTTCCGAAAAGCAGCTCTGTGTAGTAAGCGGTGATCCCCATCCCGATCAGCATGCTTCCGATTGTCAAGGTGTAGTAGGTAATGGCTTTGGCCAGATAATACTTGGCCCGGCTGACAGGCTTGACAAAAACCATGGATGCGACCCCGGACGCTTTTTCCCCGGCAATCGTACCCATGACGACGAGAATCAGCACAAACGTGCCGAGCGAGCTGAATTTGCTGATCGCGGTCGAGAGCACTTCCGGAGCGGACGGCGTGGGAATGTTGATAACCGTCCCTTTCGGCAGTCCGGTGGAATTGGCCAAAATTTCCGGCAGCATTTTCATCGTAATCGGCTGTGTAATCATCAACGCGATAAACACAATCGGAACGATGAGAATTTTGTACGTTTTCATCAATTCCTGAAATTCTTTTCGAATCATTGGGTAGGAAGTCATCCGTTCACAACCTTTAGGAAAATATCCTGAAGTGACAATGTCGACAGACGGTAGTAGGCAAGCGACCCGCCGGACTCCAACAGAATGTGCGGCAAGTTTGCCTTGGCTGTTTGCAAGTCGCTCGCAAAAACTTTGTAAGTGCCTCCTTCCCGGGTCCACTCCCTGATCCACGCAAGCCCGTCCAGTACATCTGTCAAGTCGATGTCCTCCTGGTCGAGCTTGAACTCGATGATCGGTTCTACATGGCTGGCCCGCAACTCTTCGAGACTGGATGACAAAAGCACGGTGCCATCCTTGATGATAATGATATGGTCGGCGATCCTCTCGATGTCGTCGAGGATGTGGGTCGACATGAAGACAGTCATGTGCCGTTTCAGCTTTTCGATCAGCAGCAGGACGTCATGCCTGCCCATCGGATCGAGAGCGGAGACGGGCTCGTCCAGCACGAGCAGCTTCGGGTTGTGGATGAGCGCCTGGGCAATTCCCAGGCGCTGCTTCATCCCACCGCTGTAGCCGCCGATCGGGCGGTTTCTCGCCTCGCTGATACCGCAAAGCTCAAGCAGTTCGTCGGTTCGCTCCTCCACCGTACGCTTGTCCAGCCCGTACAATTTGCCTACCCATTGCATCCACTCTGTCGCTGTCATGTAGTTGTAAAAGGCGGGAATTTGCGGGCAATAGCCGACTTCGCTGGTGACCTTGTTGCGCTCGGTGACAACGTCGTAGCCGACCACTTTCACCTTTCCCGCAGTCGGTGCCGCCAGACCTGTAAGGATGCGGATCGTGGTCGTTTTTCCGGCACCGTTTCCTCCGAGAAAGCCGACGCAACCGATGCCGTCGATGGTAAAGGAAACGTCCTTCAGCGCTTTATGGTCTTTATATTCCTTCGTGAGACTTTCGCATTCGATTACTCGCAAAGAATGTCAACCCTTTCTTCGTGTCGTGGGTTAGTCTTTTCTGCCTACGAAGAAATACACGATTGGTCCCAGGGTGTTGATAAAGATGATGCCGAGAGCCCACGGCCATTTTTTTCCACCAGCGACTCTGGCTGCATCACGTCGAATCAAGTCAACCAAGGCGATAATCATCAGAAGCAATTGAATGGCAATGAGCGGGGCAATAAGTTGCATATCCGGCATAAGCAATACCTCCAATTATTTCTATTTTTTTTAAGTTTATCATTTTTTTAAGTTTTTTCCCACCCGTCATCCGCGAACGGTAGTGGCGGGTGGGTGAACTTTGCTTTTGTCAAGACAACGCTTTTTCTGGCAGTTGCAATTGTCCGCTTCTGACGAAGTAATCGAGAACCTTGTCGAAAAACTCTTCGTCAATTTCCGGGCACTCGATGTCGGCCTGGCGCAAGAGACGGGTCGTTTTGTTGCCGACGTAAACTACGCTGCCTCTGCTGTTGTGGCCGTCTGAGAACAGGTTGCCGAGCGGAGCGGCCGAGTTCGCCTCCATTCCCTTGCTCTTCGCATCCTCCTGCACCGCTTCGACCCATTCATCCATCGAGACTCGTTCCAGCGTAAAGCCTTTCTTCTCAATGGCGGCAAGCAGGTCGTCGTAATCGGTGGCATTCGGGTTGAGCAGGTGGAAGTTTGCATTGTGGCTGTGCTCGGTCATGGATAGGTGTACGATGCCTTTGCTTGCGAAATCGACAGACATCATGTCCAGATCGCCGCTCATGTCGGGAGCTTTGCCCAAGTCGATGATGCCAGCGGCTATTCTCCACATCAGGTCGTCTTTTTGGCACGCCCCTGTCTCGCTGTCGCCTGTCATCCGGCCGCAACGGTAAATCGTCGTTGGAATGCCGCGCTCACGGGCGAGGTTGACGATATGCTCGGCCACCCATTTGCTCTGCGTATAGCCGGAGGTGAGGATTCGGCTGTTCTCCGGCATGTCTTCCTCGCGAACGGCTACGGATTCTTCCCCTTCCTCTGCGGCGAACGTAAAGATCGTCGATACGAAGTGGACAGGCTTCGTCTTGTTCGTGGCAGCAAGGCGGAGAATTTCTTCTGTTCCTTTGACGTTTGCCTTTTTCAAGGCGGCGTACGGGTAGACGAAGTTGACCAGTGCGCCGTTATGGTAAACGACATCCACTTTTTCAGCCAGTTCGGCAAATTGCTCGTCAGTAAGCCCGAGTCGCGGCTGGGCCAGATCACCTACTACCGGAATGATCCGCTGTGCCTGGTACTCGTCCCACAGCTCGTACAGCTCCAACGTTTTGCGCAGGCGGGCCATCGCTTCTTCTGCGTTGGCAGCGCGCACGAGGCAGTAAATGTCGGCGTCTGTCATCCGCAACAAATCTCGCAGCAGGAAGGCTCCCAAAAACCCGGTAGCTCCCGTCAGCAGTGCTGCCTGGAACTGGGCCGGATCGTCCTTGTACGGCTGTTCGGCCTGGATCGCGGGATCGAGCACAACCTCGTCCTGAAGATCCTTGGCGTCGATTTCATCGGAAACCGAAGAAAGACCGTGCTTGATGATTTCCTCGATCGTCCTGGCCATACCCGCAATCGTCGGGTTTTCGAACAGGATGCGCAGCGGTACTTCCAGCGCAAGTTCCTCGCGTACTCGGAAGATGAGCTGGGTAGCCAGCAGCGAGTGACCACCAATTTCGAAAAAGTTGTCGTGTACGCCGATTTTGTCCATTTCCAGTACCGCCGCCCAGTGCGCGTGCAGCATGATTTCCACCGGGGTTTGCGGCGCTACGTATTCGACATCCGCTTCCGCCCGGTCATATTCCGGCTTCGGCAGCGCCTTGCGATCCAGCTTGCCGTTTGGCGTCCTTGGCAGGCTGTCGAGGATCATGTAATGCTGCGGGAGCATATACGCTGGCAGCTTGTCAGCCAAAAAGCGGTTCAGGTCGTGAATCTTGCTCGTGCAATCGGCTTCGAACACGACGTACGCTACCAGGCACTTGTCGCCTTCCCTGTCTTCGCGCGCGAGCAGCACGACTTCCTTGACGCCAGGGAAGCGGTTCAGGACGGATTCGATTTCGCCCAGCTCGATGCGATAGCCGCGGATTTTGACCTGATAGTCGACGCGCCCTACAAATTGCAGGTTTCCGTCCGGCAAGTAGCGCACGAGATCGCCTGTCCGGTACATTTTCACTCCCGGCTCGCGGAACGGATTTTGCACAAAACGCTCTGCGGTCAGGTCGGGACGGTGCAAGTAGCCGCGCGCCAGGCCGGAACCGCTCAGGTACAGTTCTCCCGGCACCCCTACTGGCACTGGCTTGCGATGGCGGTCCAACACGAATACCTGGGTGTTGAACTGCGGTCTGCCGATCAGCGGCTCGCTCGTCGCCCCTTTTTCCACAATGGCGTGGGTGGAGTAAACGGTGTCCTCCGTCGGTCCGTACAGATTCACCACTTTTTCCACGTGAGGAAAAGTGTACAGCTCCTGTGCCAGTTTGTTGGAAAGCGGCTCGCCGCATAGGTTGACGACGCGTACCGAAGATGGAATGCCTTTCATCCGGACAAGCTCGGCCGCTGCGGATGGCACGGTGTTAATCAGCGTGACCTCGTCGGCAGCCGGCAAGGTTGGCAGGTGCAGCGCATTTTCCGCCATGATGACTTTGCCGCCCATCGTCAGCGTGGCGAACATTTCATAGACAGACAAGTCAAAGCAGATCGACGTGGAGAACAGGACGCCGCTCATTTCCTCCGGCGTGAATGTATCGTGTGCCCAGCGGAGGAAGTAGATGACGCTGCGATGCTCAAGTGCCACTCCTTTTGGATTGCCCGTAGAACCGGATGTGTAGATGACGTAGATCAGATTGTCCGAAGTCGCAAGCTTGCCCGGATTTTGCTCAGATTCATGCGCGACGGCTTCCCAATCGCTGTCCAGGCAAATGACCTGGGCCTCATGCGCAGGCAAGGTCGGCAGCAGCTTTTCTTGCGTCAATAGAAGCGGAATCCGGGAATGCTCGATGATGTAGGCGATCCGTTCTGCCGGATACGCCGGGTCGATTGGCACGTAGGCGCCGCCCGCCTTCAAGATTGCGAGCAGTCCGATCATCATCTCGACGGTGCGCTCTGCGCAAATGCCGACGAGCACTTCCGGGCCTACACCCTGTTTGCGCAAATAATGCGCCAGCTTGTTCGCCTGCTTGTTCAGCTCGCCGTACGTCACCCGTTGCTCGCCCACGATCAGGGCGACGCTGTCCGGCGCTTTCGCTGCCATTTCCTCGATCATTTCGTGGACGCATTTTTCCCGCGAGTACGGTACTTCCGTGCGGTTCCACTCTGTAATCAAAAGCTGTTCCTCTTCCTCGCGCATGAGCGGAAGCAAGGTGATCGACTGATCCGGGTTCGCCACGATCTCTTCCATCAGCTTGTGGAAGTGGTTGACCATGCGGGCGATTGTGGCTTTGTCAAACAGCGCCTTGTTGTACTCCACGGTAGCGAGCAGTCCGTCTGCGGTTTCCACCATTGTCATCGTCAGATCGAACTTGGAAGTGACGGCTCCCATGTCGATGTCGAAGCTGCTCAGTTGAATATCGCCGGCAGGCTCGACCGCGACCGGAATGTTTTGCAAAATAAACATCACTTGGAACAGCGGCGAGTAGCTCATGCTGCGCTCCAATTGCAGCTCATCCAGCAGTTTTTCAAACGGCACATCCTGGTGCGCATACGCTTCCAGTGCCGTTTCCCGCACGCGTGCCAGCAGCACGCGGAAGCTCGGTTGGCCCGCCATATCCGTGCGCATAACGAGCGTGTTGATGAAGTAGCCAATCAGCTGCTCCGTCTCCTGCTTGTTGCGTCCGGCAATCGGCGTTCCGACGAGGATGTCCTCCTGGTTCGAGTAGCGGTACAGCAATGTTTGGAAGGCGGCCAAAAGCGTCATGAAGAGAGTTGCGCCTTCTTTTCGGCTCAATGCCTGCAATTGCTCCAAAAGCTCTGCGTCAAACTGGACAGAAAGCTTCTCCCCTTCGTACGTCTGGACCGGCGGGCGCGGACGGTCTGTCGGCAATTGCAGAAGCGGCTCGCTGCCCTTGAGCTTTTCGCGCCAGTAGTGAAGCTGTTCCGCCAGTACCTCTCCGCTCAGCCATTCCCGCTGCCAGACGGCAAAATCGGCGTACTGGATCGGCAGCTGCGGAAGCGGGGATGCTTCTCCCTGGCTGAACGCCTTGTAGTTGGCCAAAAGTTCACGGAGCAAAATTCCCATCGACCAGCCGTCGGAAACGATATGGTGCATCACCAGCAGGAACACGAAGTCTTTTTCTCCCTGCTGCACGAGGCTGGCGCGAAGCAGCGGCCCTTTCGCCATGTCAAACGGCTGGAGGATGGCCTGTTCGGCAAGACGCTTGACTTCCGCTTCCCGCTCTGCAGGCTCCATCTCCCGCAGGTCGATTCGGTTCATCGCCCATTCGCCATGGTCGCGAATCACCTGAACGGGGCGTCCGTCGCGAACCTCGAAGTTGGTCCGCAAGCTTTCGTGGCGCTCGATGATCGCCCTAAAGCTCGCTTCCCATGCCGCGACGTCAAGCTCGCCCTGGATGCGTAAAAACGACGGGATATTGTTGACCGAGCCGTTTTGCGTGAACTGCTCCATAAACCACAGCCGCTGCTGGGTAAACGACAGCGGAAGCGGCTCCTTGCGCGATACCTGGACGATTGGTGGCGCGAGTTCCCGGGATGTTTGCGCGGTAAGCAGCGCCAACTGCTCGCCAAGCTCGGCAACTGTCGGGTGTTCAAACAAGGTGCGAAGCTGCAATTCCACGCCGACGAGTTCGCGCAGACGGGAGACGGTCTGCGTCGCGAGCAGAGAGTGGCCGCCCAATTCGAAAAAGTTGTCGTTGATCCCCACTTTTTCTGCGGCAAGAACTTCTGCGAAGACGTTGGCAACCATTTCCTCCAACGGATTGCGCGGCACGACGTACTCGCTCGCAAGCTGTCCCCAATCGGGAGCAGGCAGCGCTTTGCGATCCACTTTTCCGTTGACCGTAAGCGGGATCGCCGGAAGCCATGTGTAGCACGCCGGGATCATGTACTCCGGCAGTTTGTCTTTCAGCCAGCGCTTGATTTCGTCTGCGGACACCTCTTGCCCGGAATGGCTGGTCAGATAAGCGGCCAGGCGCTTGTCTCCAGGTCTTGCTTTCCGTGCGAGCACGACGGCTTCTTTGACTGCTTGGTGCTGTCTGAGCGCTTCGGCGATTTCATCCAGCTCGATGCGATAGCCGCGAATTTTTACCTGATCGTCCAGACGGCCAAGGTAGTCTACCGTGCCATCCGGCAAGTAGCGCACGAGGTCGCCTGTCCGATAAAGCCGTTCGCCCGGTTGACCGAACGGGTTGGCAATGAAGCGCTCTTTCGTCAGTTCGGGACGGTTCCAATAGCCGCGAGCGAGGCACTCGCCGCCAATGTACAGCTCACCCGGTACGCCGACAGGCACTGGTTGAAGCTGACGGTCCAGCACATACAGCTTCGTATTCGGGAACGGACGGCCGATTGTCGGCGCATCGTCTGCATCACTCAACTGCTTGATAATCGTACCGACCGTCGCTTCCGTCGGGCCGTAGCAGTTGAAAAACTTCCGCCCGGCCGCATAGCGGGCAACCAGTTCGCGGCTGCAGGCATCTCCCCCGACTTCGATCACGGTCAGATCCGGATATTCGGCAACCGGAAGCGAAGCCAGCACGGAGGAGGCCATCGATACTTTGCTGATGCGCCGCTCGCGCAAGGTGCGGACGAGGTCCGGACCCGGCAACAGCGACTCGCGGTCCTCGATGACCAGCGTTCCACCTGAGAGCAACGTCTGGAAAATTTCGGAAACCGAGACATCAAAGCTGAATGACGTAAATTGCAGGACACGGCTGGATTCGTTCAAGCCGAAATACGCGATGTAGGCGTGCACCATGTTCATCACGCTGCGATGCTCGACGGCTACCCCTTTGGGCTGTCCGGTAGTGCCCGATGTGTAAATGACATAGGCCAGATTGGTCGATTGGACATCGGTATGAACGTTTTCACTGTGCATGTCCGTGTAGAGCGACTCGGCATCCAGGCAAATAACCGAAGCCGCCGTTTGGGAAAACATGTCCGCAAGTCCCTCTTGCGTCAGCACAGCAACCGCCTGTGAATCCTCCAGCATGTAGGCGATCCGCTCTTCTGGATGGGCCGGATCAATCGGCACATAGGCCGCTCCGGCTTTTAACACCCCGAGAATGCCCACGATCATCTCCATGGAGCGCTCCGTGCAAATCGCCACAGTCGTGTCAGGCTTTGCGCCTTTTTCAAGCAGCAGGCGGGCGAGCTGGTTGGCTCGCTGGTTCAGCCCGGCATAGGTCAAGGTTTGCCCTTTATATTCGAGCGCTGCGTGTTCAGGCGTTTTCTCGGCTTGCCGCTCAAATGCCTGATGGATGCACAGCTCACGCGGATAGTCCGCTTCCGTGCGGTTCCAATCGACGAGCACCCGTTTGCGCTCTTCGTCGTCCATCAGCGTAATGTCGGCAAGACGCAGCTTTGGTGTTTCGCTCATCTGAACCATGAGCCGGATCATCTGTTGCAGCACCCGGTCGATCATGGCGTCGTCGAAGCGATCCTGATCGTATTTCAGCTTGATCGCTACTTGCTTGCCTGGGGCTGCGACCAGCGTAAGCGGGTAGTTGGTTTGTTCCACGGCTGTTACATCGTGAATTTCCAGCGAAACGCCCGACGCAGCAGAATCCGGATTGCCCTCTTCCCGTTTCGCCCCTTGCACGGTCGGATAGTTCTCAAAGACGAGAATCGACTCAAACAGGGCAGACCCGCGCGGCAGTTCGCTCCAGCTTTGGATGTCGAACAACGGTGTATATTCGTACTCCCGGATCTCCAGCTGCCTGCGTTGCAGGTCTTTCAGCCAGGCGAGCACGGTCGCGTCCGTCCGCAGGAAAATCCGTACAGGCAGTGTATTGATGAAAGAGCCAACCATCGTCTCAACCCCGGCAAGATCTGCCGGCCGCCCTGAGCCTGTCGCCCCGAACAGCACCTCCTCCTCGCCACTGTAGCTGCCCAAAATCCAGCCCCACGCGCCTTGCACCAAAGTGTTCAGCGTCAACTGATGCTCGCGTACGAAGCTGTGCAACTGCTCGCTCGCTTCCTCCGACAAGAGGACGCTTTTTTCCCTGTATTGCTTCTGTGTGGAAGCAACAGCGGCTTTGCCCATTCCGAGCGGAGTCGGCTCGTGGAAGCCTTTCAGTTGTTCCATCCAGAACTGCCGTGCTTTTTGCATGTCCTGACGCTTCAACCAGGCGATGTAGTGGGAGAATGGCTGGGAAGGTCTCCGTTTTTCTTCCTGTCCTTCGCTGATCGCGGTGTAGTGGGCAAGCAGTTCGTTCAATACAATCGGAACGCTCCAGCCATCCAGCAAAACGTGGTGGAAGCTCCAGACGAAGCGATATTCCGCCTCTCCTGTGCGGAAGACTACCCAGCGCGACAGCGGAGCCTGCGTGATGTCGAAGCTTTGTCTGCGGTCTTGGGCAAGAAAAGCGGCAAACTTCTCTTCCTGCACCTCTGCTGGCAAATGGCGCCAATCTTCCTCGCGGATCACAGCTTTCACGTCTTTGCGCACAACCTGGTGCGGCTGATTCAGCCCTTCCCAGACGAAGTACGTCCGCAAAATGGAGTGGCGATCCAGCACTTTTTGCCATGCTTTTTCCAGAACGGACACATCCAGGTTGTGGAACGTGACCGCAAACTGGACGACGTAATCTCCGCTGTCCTGGCTGTACAAGGAGTGGAACAGCATGCCTTGCTGGAGCGGCGAAAGGGTATACACATCCTCGATGTGCCGATCCGAGCCAATGTGCTTGTCGATGCTCTTCTGATCCAGTACAGCGAGCGGGAAATCGGATGGGGAATACCCCCCTGCTTCCTCTGTGGCGCAATGGGCGACAATCTCCCGCAGGGCAGCCATGAAGTCAGTTGCAACAGCTGCAATCGTGCTCTCCCGATGAAGCTTCTCGCTGAATCGCCAGGTCACATGCAGTTGCTCTCCTGCGACGACGCTGTTTACGTCGATCAGATGGTGCCACTGGGCATCTGGACTCAGGTTCGCACCGCTGGATTCCGGCGCTGAGCCAAACAAGGAATCGGCGCCGACAATCTGATCGATTTTGCCCATGTAGTTGAACAGCACTTCTGCCTGCATGCGGTCCAGCGCCTCGGCCACCTCCCGATCCGCATGGAGGTAGCGGAGCACGCCGTAGCCAAGCCCTTTGTTCGGAATGGCGCGCAGTTCTTCTTTCGTGGTCAAAAGCGCTTTTTTCACCGAAAAAGTTTCGTCCCATTGCAGATGTACCGGATACATACTGGTGAACCAGCCGACGGTACGGGACAGGTCGATTGTCTCAGCCAGTTCTTCCCGACCATGGCCTTCGACGTTGACGAACACGGAACGTTTGCCTGTCCAGCGTCCCAGCGCCTTCGCCAAAGCGGTCAGCAAGACGTCATTGATCTGCGTGCGATACAGTTGCGGCACATGCTGCAGCAGCGCTCTGGTTTCCTCCACGGTCAACGACAGCTGGACGGACTTCGCCGTCGCTTCTGTGTTCTCCCCGCCATCCGGCGTATCCACAGGCAGCCGGGCCGAATCGACGGAGGACTTGGACAGCCAGTACCTTTTCTCATGTTCCAGGGCATCCGACTGCGCGTAGCGAGCAAGCTCATGCGCCCATTGCTTGTAGGACGTGGTTTTCGCTGGCAGCTTTGCTTCCCTGCCTGCGGCAATTTGCTCGTAGGCGTTTTGCAAGTCTTCGAGGATGATGCGCCACGATACCCCGTCTACTGCCAGGTGGTGGGCGACGATCAGCAGGCGGCCCGGCACGTCTTTCCCCAGATGGAAGTAAACGGTCTGAACCACTCGCCCTTCTGCCAGGCTCAGATTTGCCTGCGTCTGGTTGGCGATGGCTTCAACGGCTCTGGCTTGTTCCTTCTGCGCAAGCTGGGACAAATCTTCGACACGGAACGGAATCGTCTCGCTCGGCGCGTCCATTTGTTGCAGCCAGCCATTTTCTGTCTGGGTATAGCGCATGCGGAGTGCATCATGATGGGAGAGCAGTAGGCCAACAGCTTGTCTGAGCGCCTCCTGGTCGATGCCAGCCCGGATGGAAAGCAGGACGGACTGGTTCCAGTGGTCCCGATTTTCCAAGGGAAGCACAAAGAACCATTTCTGAATCGGCAAAAGTGGCACTTCGCCCGTGATCGGCCCTTGCTCCGCTTGTACTGCCGCTTTTTCCTCCACGACCTGCGCCAGTTCGGCAATGGTCTGGTATTCGAACAATTGCTTTGGCGTAAGCGTGAGTCCTGCCTGGTTCGCACGGGACACGATCTGGATGCTGAGAATCGAGTCCCCGCCCAGCTCGAAGAAATTGTCGTGAATCCCGATTTGCTCGATGCCGAGCACGTCTTTCCAAATGGCGGCAAGCCGTTGCTCTTTTTCCGTAGACGGCGGAACAAACTCTCCCGCAAGCTCTGGTCGCTGAAAATCAGGGGCGGGCAAGCTTTTGCGATCTACCTTGCCGTTTGGCGTGAGCGGCAAATACGGCATCTCGATGAAAAACGCAGGAACCATGTAGTCAGGCAACGCTTCCTTGAGCGCTTTGCGGATGTCGTTGGTGGCAAGCGCTGTTCCTTCCTCCAAAACGAGGTAGGCAGCCAGCCGCTTCGTTCCCTGCTTGTCCGTGCAAACCGTCACGACTGCTTCTTTGACCGCAGGGTGAGCGACAATCGCCGTCTCCACTTCCCCCAGTTCGACGCGGAAGCCGCGAATGCTCGTCTGATCGTCGGTACGACCGATGAACTCAAGGCTGCCATCCGGCAGATAGCGCACCAGGTCGCCTGTCCGGTAGAGACGCGCCCCTTCGGCTTCGCTAAACGGATGGGCGACAAAACGCTCTTGTGTCAGCTCGGGACGATTCAGGTAACCGCGCGCCAGAGAGCTTCCGCCGATGTACAGCTCACCGGACACTCCGACAGGAACAGGCTGCATGTGGGCATCGAGTACGTAAACTTGCACATTGTCAATCGGACGGCCAATTGTGGGGGCGGCTGCTTGTCCGGCCTCTTTCGGGACGATGCCAGCTGTTGCCACGACCGTATTTTCTGTCGGCCCGTATTGGTTCACCAACGTAAACGGCAGCTTGTCCGACGGGTAGTGATGCAGCTTGTCGCCGCCCGTCAGCATGTAGCGCAGCGCGATATGGTCCGGCCACTCAAGCGCGAGCATGCTCTCCGTCAAGGGCGTCGGCAAAAAGCTGATCGTGATCCCGCAATCCACCAGCCAATCACGCAGTTTTTCGGGTACGAGACGAATTTCCTCCTCCGGCAAATAAAGTGTGGCTCCTTTTGTCAAATAAGGCCAAATTTCCCATACCGATGCGTCAAAAGCCGTCCCGGCAATTTGCGAGGCTCGGTCTTTTGCTGTGACCTGATAGGCTCGCTGATGCCAGAAAATCAGATTAAGCAGAGCCGCGTGCTCGATCTCGACTCCTTTTGGCGTGCCTGTCGAACCTGATGTGTAGATGACATAGGCCAGATCGTTTACGGAAGCCGCACTCGCTGGAGCCGTCGTCTGCTCCCTGGCGATCGCGTCCCAGTCTGCGTCCAGGCAAATCAGGCGGCTCGCGCCTGCAGGCAGTTTGTCGGTGAGACGTTCTTGCGTCAGGACAATCGCCATACCCGCATCTTGCACCATGAAGGCGAGACGATCCTTTGGATACGCCGGGTCCATCGGCACGTAGGCACCGCCGGCCTTGATGATCGCCAGCTGTCCAATGACCATCTCGATAGACCGTTCGACGCAAATGCCGACGAGACTTCCCTGGCCAACACCCTGCTTTTGCAAATAATGGGCAAGCTGATTCGCTTTCGCTTCCAGTTCGGCGTAGGTCACGGATTGCTGCTTTGTGACGACAGCGGGCTGATCTGGCAGTTTGCGGGCGATTTGGGCGACCAGCTCATGCACGCAATGCTCGGTGGAGTACGCTACGGCTGTGTTGTTCCATTCCGACACGACTCGCTGCTGCTCGGCTTCGCTCATCAGCGGCAAGGTCGTGATCGCCTGGTTGGGGTTCGCTGCCACTGCTTCGAGCAATCGGCCAAAGTGTCCGATCATCCGTTCAACCGTGCTCCGGTCAAACAGCGCTGTGTTGTACTCAAACGTAGCCGCCAAACCGCTGGGCGCTTCTGCCATCGTCAAGGTGAGATCAAACTTGGTAGTCTCCACCTGCTGACCGCCCTCCAGCGGCAAGATGCGAATCCCTTCCAGCGCTTCTGCCTGTACCGGAATGTTTTGCAGAACGAACATCACCTGGAACAGCGGGGAGTAGCTCAGGCTGCGCTCCAGTTGCAGCTCGTCCACCAGCTTTTCGAAGGGCAGGTCCTGATGGGCATACGCGCCAAGGGCCGTCTCCCGCACGCGCGCCAGCACTTCTTTAAAGCTCGGCTCGCCGGACAAGTCTGTTCGCATGACAAGCGTGTTGATGAAAAAGCCGATCAACCCTTCCGTCTCCTGACGGCTGCGTCCCGCTTCCGGCGTGCCGACGAGAATGTCGTCCTGGCCTGTATAGCGGTACAAAAACACCTGGAAGGCGGCGAGCAGCGTCATGAAAAGAGTCGTCCCTTCCCTTTTGCTCAGGGCAAAGAGACTCGCTTTCAACTCTTCGTCAAACATGACAGTGATGCTACTGCCTTCGTACGTCTGCACCGCAGGTCGGGGCCGATCTGTCGGCAAGGCAAGCAGCGGCTCTGCTCCGCCCAGTTTTGCCCGCCAGTAGGACAGTTGCTTTTCCAACACGTCGCTCGTGAGCCACTCACGCTGCCAAACCGCATAATCTGCATACTGGATTGGCAGTTCTGCAAGTTTTGGTGTCTCCCCTTGGACAAAAGCCTGATAGCAGGTGAACAGCTCACGCAGCAAAATTCCCGCTGACCAGCCGTCGGCGATGATATGGTGAACGTTCAGCAGGAAAATGAAATTTTCTTCCCCGGTCTGGATGATCGTCGCGCGGATCAGCGGACCTGTGACGAGGTCAAACGGCTTGTTCGCCTCTTCTTTTGCCAGGCGCTGTCCTTCTGCGTGACGCACATCGTCGGGAAGTGCGCGAAGATCGATTCGCTCCAGTCGCCAGTCACTCGTTGGATGAATCACCTGAACGGCTTCTCCGTTTTGATCCGTAAACGTCGTGCGCAAGCTCTCGTGACGGTCGATTATCAGCTTGAGACTGCGCTCCCACGCGTCGATGTCAAGTTTCCCCTGCAACTGGACAGCGGTCGGGATGTTGTACAGCGCATGATTGGGCATCAAGCGGTCAAAAAACCACAGGCGTTGCTGCGCATAGGAAAGCGGCAAGTTCCGGTCACGGGCAACAGGGACGAGCGGAATGTCGGACAGACCCGATTTGTTTTCACTGACCGACGCAATCCATTCGCTAAGCTTGTTTACCGTCGAAAACTCGAAAAGGGTGCGGAGCGGTATCTCTACGCCAAACGCTTCCTTCAGGCGGGAGACCGTTTGAGTTGCCAGAAGTGAATGTCCGCCAAGCTCGAAGAAATCGTCGTAGCTGCCGACCCGTTCCACCGAAAGCACTTGTGACCAGATGTTTGCCACGATTTCTTCTGTCGGGGTACGCGGAGCGATATACTCCCGCTGTGCGGTCAACTGTCCCCAATCCGGCACGGGCAAGGCTCGGCGATCCACTTTTCCATTGACGGTAAGCGGAATCGCATCCAGCCAGACAAAGCCTGCCGGAATCATGTAATCCGGCAATGTTTCCTTGAGGAAAAAGGCAAGCTCCTCTACAGCCGGCTTCTCTTCGTTCGTCGCTGCCACCAGATACGCTGCCAGGCGCTTGTCACCCGCTTTTTCTTCCCGGGCGATGACCAGTGCCTCTTGCACGGCAGGGTGCTGTCTGAGGGCATTTTCAATCTCGCCCAGTTCGATGCGATACCCGCGAATTTTTACCTGATGGTCGATGCGTCCGAGAAATTCGAGATTGCCGTCTTGCCGATAGCGAACGAGGTCGCCCGTCCGGTAAAGGCGCTCGCCTTCCGCGCCGAACGGATGCGCGATAAAGCGCTCGGCTGTGAGCTCGGGACGATTCCAGTAGCCGCGAGCCAAGCCTTTTCCGCCAATGTACAGCTCACCGGGTACTCCGACAGGCACAGGTTGGAGGTTTGCGTCCAGGACGTACATCGTCGCGTTGGCAATCGGACGGCCGATCGGCGGGTTCTCCATGCCGGGCTGGCACAGCATCATCGTGGAGCATACGGTCGCTTCCGTCGGGCCGTAGCAGTTGAAAAACCGGCGGCCGGGCGCGTAGCGGGCCACAAGCTCGCGGCTCGGTGCTTCTCCGCCGACAATCAGCGTGCGCAGGTCAGGCAGTTCGGCATCCGGCAGAGCCGCCAGCACGGAAGACACCATGGAAACGGCAGTGATGCGCTGTTCCCGCAAAACGTGAATCAGCTCAGGACCTGGCATGAGCGACTCCCGATCGGCGATGACCAGCGTCGCACCAGCGAGCAACGCCATCGCGATTTCGGAAATCGACACGTCGAAGCTGAACGAAGTAAATTGCAGGACACGGCTTGTCGGCTGAATGTCAAACGCTTCGATCAGGGCATGCGCCATGTTCATTACGCTGTGGTGCTCGACCATGACCCCTTTTGGCTGTCCGGTAGAGCCAGAGGTGTAGATCACGTAGGCAAGGTTTCGCTCCGTAGCCTCGCTTGCAACATTTTCAACAGGCTCATCGGCCAGTTCATCGCTGTCGAGGCAAATGACGTTCGCCACTGTTTCAGGCAACATCTCGATGAGCGACTGCTGGGTCAGCAGCACACGCGCTTGCGAATCCGCGATCATGTAGGCGATGCGCTCTCGTGGGTGGGCAGGATCAATCGGCACGTAGGCAGCCCCGGATTTCATTACCCCAAGGATGGCGATTATCATGTCAGGCGAACGCTCTGTGCAAATACCGACGAGCGTATCCGGCTTTACCCCTTCGCTGACGAGGCGGTGAGCCAACTGGTTTGCCCGCTCGTTCAACTGCGCGTAGGTCAGTTCGACATCGTGATAGGCAACGGCCACGGTATTCGGCGTCTTTTCCACTTGCCGCTCAAACGCGTGATGAACACAAAGCCCTGTAGGGTATTCCACTGCCGTCCGGTTCCACTCGACGAGAACTTGATGACGTTCGCTCTCGCTGATGAGAGAGACATCGGCAAGCCGTTGTCTGGCGTTTTTGGCAATCGAGACCAGCAGCGAGTGAAGCTGATCGAGAACCCGCTCAATGGCAGACAGCTCAAACTGGCTTTCATCGAATTTGACCTTGATGTCGATCGTCTTGCCGGAGGCTGCTACGAGCGTAAACGGGTAGTTTGTCTGCTCCTCCGAGTGCACGTCCACAATCGAGATCGCGCTTTCTCCACCGCCGCCTGATTGCCCGACAGGCGTATTTTCAAAGACGAGAATGCTCTCAAACAGCGATTGTCCGCGCGGTACATCGCTCCAGCCCTGGATTTCCACAAGCGGCGTGTACTCGTACTGGCGAAACTCGGCTTGCTGTTGCTGCAAAGATTTGAGCCAGCTGATGACACTCTCATCCTGTCTGATCTGCACCCGGACGGGCAGGGTATTGATAAACAGACCAATCATCGTCTCGACTCCGGGCAAATCGGCGGGACGTCCCGAGACGGTGGCGCCGAACACAATGTCATCCTGACCGCTGTAGCGGCTCAAAAGCAAGGCCCACGCTCCCTGCACAATGGTGTTGACGGTCAGACGGTGCTGGCGTGCCAACGTTTGCAGCGCGCGGGAAATCGGCTCGCTGACGGTCAAATCCAGTTCCCGGTACTGCTTTTGATCGAGGTAAGGATTTTTATAGGCACGTCCGAACGAAAGCGGCGTCGCTTCCGCAAAGCCTTGCAAATAATTGCGCCAAAAGGCTTCCGCCTGCTTCAGGTCCTGCTTTTTCAGCCACAAAATGTAGTCGCGGTACGCTCTGACCGGAGGGAGCTGTACCGGCTCGCCTTTGCTGAGCATGTCGTAGGCTGCAAACACTTCGCCGAAGACCAGAGGCATGCTCCAGCCGTCGATCAGTACGTGGTGCAGCGTCCACAGAAAATGCACGGTATCGCTGCCCAAATGAAACAGGTTCAATCGCATCAACGGCGCTTGCTCGACGTTGAAGCCGCGTTTGCGATCTTCTTTCGCAAACGTATGTAAAAACGCCTCTTGTTCGGAGGAGGAAAGATGAAGGAGATCGTGTTCTACCACAGAAATTTTCAGTTCTTTCAGGACGACCTGGACGTATTCTTTTACTTTGCCGCCAACAAATCTGGTGCGAAAAATGGCGTGTCTGTCTACCAGGCACTGCCATGCCTGTTCAAACAAGGAGACATTCAGAGGACCTTGCAGCTTTAGCCCCATCTGTACGATGTAGGCTCCGGACTCCGGCTCCAGCAAACTGTGAAAAATGAGGCCCTGCTGCAAAGGAGTAACGGGATAATACGTTTCAATGTTATTCATCTTTTCCTGTTCACCCCCATAAAAATTTGCCAAAAGAGGCGCCGGCGTTTGACGCCTCTCGGCAGATTGGATCAATCACTTTTCCTGGATGAGATCAAGCAAGTCGGCAATCTCTTCGTCATCCCAGCCAAATTCGGACAAATCGCTCGCAGCGGTTGTTGCAGGTCCTGCGGCTTTTTCGTTCTCGGCCAGCTCCAGCAATTGACGCAGAGCGGTCACATAGTAGTCCGCCAATGCTTCCATCGTTTCGAAACGGTACATTTCTTCGCTAAAGGCGATGGTTACGACCAATTGGCCGCCGACAACGGAGCAACCGAAGTCAAGCAGGTGCTGACGGTCGGAGTTGCGGTTGAAGTTGTCGCCTCTCGCTTCGCTGGCATAGCCGAACAAGGAATCTGTGTCGCGGATGGCCTGGTCAAGCTGGCCCAGGTAGTTAAAGCTGATCTCTGCTTTTGGCAAAGCCTTGAACTTCTCTGCCATCTCTTGATTCAGGTAACGGAGGATGCCGTAGCCAATCCCTTTGTTCGGAATGCTGCGCAACCGTTCTTTGGTCGCTTGGAGCGCTGCTTTGAGCGAAGTTGTGCCTCTCGTATCCAGGAGGATGGTGTACATCGTTGTGAACCAGCCGACTGTACGGGACAGGTCGACGTCGTCAAACAGGTCTTCACGTCCATGTCCTTCCAGATGGACCAGTGTCGTCTGATTTCCGGTCCAGACGAAGATCGCTTCGGCCAAAGCAGTCAGCAAGACGTCGTTGATCTGGGTTTGGTAGACTGCTGGCAGCTCCTGCAGGAGTGCTTTCGTCTCTTCCTTGGACAGAGCGACGGAAACTGTTTTGGCAGAAAGCTCGCGGTTTTGGCCGTTTTCGTAATCTTTTGGCAGGGCGTTCACCTCTGCATCGAGGCTGTTCAGCCAATACGCTGCTTCTTCCCTGATACTGTCGGAATGGGCGTACTCTGCCAATTTTTCTGCCCAATATTTGTAGGAAGTCGTCTTCGGCGGCAGTTGCACCTGCTTGCCTTGCAAAAGCTGGTTGCACAGCTTGTTCAAGTCTTCCGTGATAATGCGCCACGACACCCCGTCGACAGCCAGGTGGTGTATGACGATCAGCAAGCGGCCTTCCTGCTCGCGGCCGAGGTCGAAGTAAACGGCACGAAGCAACGGACCATCTGCCAGATGCAAGCTTGCCTGAGCTTCGTTGCAAATTTCCTCGATTCGCTTCACCTGCTGCTCGGCATGCAAATCTGCCAATTCCACCGCGCTAAATGGAACGATGTCTGACCATTCAGCGCCCCACTGTTTCCACTGCCCATCCTCGTGATAGAAACGGAGGCGAAGGGCATCGTGGTGACCGAGCAAATGGTAGAAGGCTTGTCGCAAGATGTCCGGATCAATCGGCGCAACAGTCAACAGTACCGATTGGTTCCAATGATTGCGATTCGCCAGCTTTTGCTCGAAGAACCAGTGCTGAATCGGCAGAAGCGGCACGTTGCCTGTGACGGGCCCCTGCTCCGCGCAGATGCTGACCGACTCCCCGATTGCTTGAGCCAGCTCGGCAATCGACTGGTTTTCAAACAACAGCTTCGGCGTCAGGCGAATGCCGGATTGGGCAGCCCGTGCCACGATCTGAATGCTCAGGATCGAGTCTCCCCCGAGTTCGAAGAAGTTGTCGTGAATTCCGACTTCCTCTACCCCCAGGACATCTTTCCATATCTCCGCCAGCACTCGCTCGACAAACGTCTCTGGTGCAACGTATTCCCCGTCCGCTGTGTAGTCCGGCACTGGCAAGGCCCGGCGGTCCACTTTGCCGTTAGGCGTCAGCGGCAAAGGTTCCAGCATGACGAATGCGGCAGGCACCATGTATTCCGGAAGCTTTTCCTTGAGGTAGCTGCGCAACTCGCCCGCTTCGTAAGCGGCTCCCTTTGCTGGCACGATGTACGCCGCCAGTCTTTTGACCCCCGGCATATCTTCGCGGGCGAGGACAATCGCTTCCTTGACAGCAGGATGCGTGTACAGGGCCGTCTCGATTTCGCCCAACTCAACGCGGAAACCGCGGATGCTTACCTGATCGTCGGAACGGCCGATAAACTCGATGTTGCCGTCTGGCAGGTAGCGGACGAGATCGCCCGTGCGGTACATTTTTTCCCCGCGCACAGGGCTGAACGGGTTCTCTACAAAACGTTCCTGGGTCAAATCCGGACGCTTGTGGTACCCACGCGCCAGGCTGCTGCCCGCAATGTACAGCTCGCCTGCAACACCCATCGGCACTGGCTGTCTGTTTTCGTCCAGGATGTAAACTTGCACGTTGTCAATCGGGCGGCCGATGGAAGGCGGAGTTAGCTGGCCCGCTTGTACGGGAACGATGCCTGCTGTCGCCACGACCGCATTTTCCGTAGGTCCGTACTGGTTTACCAGCGTGAATGGCACATGTTCCGCAGGGTACTGATGCAGCTTGTCCCCGCCTGTCAGCATGTAGCGCAGACTGACGTGGCTCGGCCATTCAACAGTCAGCAAACTCTCGGCAAGAGGCGTCGGCAGGAAGCTGATCGTGATCCCTTCCTCTACGAGCCAATCGCGCAATTTTTCCGGAACGAGGCGAATTTCTTCTTGCGGCAGGCAAAGCGTCGCACCTGCCGTCAAATACGGCCAGATTTCCCAGACAGCGGCGTCGAAGGCTGTTCCCGCGATTTGCGATGCCCGATCAGCAGGCGTGACCTTGTAGGCGCGCTGGTGCCAGTAAATGAGATTCAACAGCGCGCGGTGCTCGATTTCCACGCCTTTTGGCTTTCCGGTGGAGCCTGACGTGTAGATGACATAAGCCAGTTCGTTCGTGGTTGTCGTGATTTCCGGGGCTTCCGTGCTCTCTTCTGCAATCAGCTCCCAATCGAGATCAAGGCAAATGAACGCTGCATCCGCTGTTGGCAATGTCGCAAGCAATCGTTCCTGGGTCAGCACGATTGGCATTTGTGTGTCTTCCATCATGAAGGCCAGGCGCTCTTGCGGATAGGATGGGTCCATCGGAACAAATGCCCCGCCTGCTTTGAGAATCCCCAACTGGCCGACAATCATCTCCATGGAGCGTTCGACGCAGATTCCGACAGGCGTTTCCGCTGTAACCCCTTGCTGTCGCAAGTAGTTCGCGAGCTGATTCGCTCTTCGCTCCAATTCTGCATAGGTGAGCGAGCCTTCTGCGGAGACGACCGCCGTTTGCTCCGGCAGCTTCCGGGCCATTTTCGCCACGAGTTCGTGCACGGTTTCTTCATACGAATAGTCGACAGCCGTGTCGTTCCACGCGAGTACAAGCTGCTTGCGCTCTTCTGCATCCAAGAGCGGCAAAGTCGTAATCGACTGATCTGGCTGGTCGGCGACGCCTTCCAGCAGTCGCTGGAAATGATTGACCATGCGCACGATTGTGCTGTGGTCAAACAAATCGGTATTGTAGTCAAACGTAGCGAGCAGGCCGGTTGGCGTCTCTGCCATGGTCAGGCTGATATCGTATTTGGACATGACGGCGTCGTTCTTGCTTTCGAACGGCGCGATCTCGATGTCCTCAAATTCATGCGTCTGCATCTGGAAGTTTTGCAGCGCGAACATGACCTGGAAGAGCGGCGAGTAGCTGAGGCTGCGCTCCAGCTCCAGTTCGTCTATCAACTTTTCAAAGGGCAGGTCTTGATGCGTGTACGCCGCAAGCGCAGTCTCGCGCACTCGCGCCAGCAGTTCGCGGAACGTCGGCGCGCCGGACATATCTGTCCTCATCGCCAGGGTGTTGATGAAGAAACCGATCAACCCCTCCGTCTCCTGTCGGTTGCGTCCAGCCACCGGACTTCCCACGATGATGTCGTCCTGACCGCTGTAGCGATAGAGCAACGTTTGGAATGCCGCAAGCAAGGTCATGAACAGCGTAGCGCCTTCCTGACGGCTGAGTGCATGCAGCTTTTCTGCAAGCTCCAGCGAGAATGTCGTCGTGTACAAAGCACCGTGATGCGTCTGTACAGCCGGGCGCGGACGGTCTGTCGGCAAGGCCAGCAACGGCTCGGCGCCATCCAGCTTTTCTTTCCAGTAGGCGAGCTGTTGTTCAAGCACCTCTCCTTGCAGCCACTCACGCTGCCAGGCGGCAAAGTCTGCGTATTGCAGCGGCAGCTCGGCAAGCTGCGGCCTATCTCCCTTGCACAGCGCTTCGTAAATGGCAGCCAGCTCTCCCATAAAAATGGTCATTGACCAGCCGTCTGAGACGATATGGTGCATGTTGAGCAGGAAGACGAACTGCTCGTCGCCTGTCTGGATAAGCGTAGCCCGCATCAACGGTCCAGTACGCAGGTGGAATGGCTGGGTAGCCTCTGCTTTTTCCAAGCGCTGTACCTGGGCGTCCCGCTCTTCATCCGGCAAGTCGCGCAAGTCAATGTGAGCGAGGTGCCATTCGAGCGCAGGGTGAATGACCTGCACAGCTTCCCCGTCAATGTCCGTGAACGTCGTGCGCAAGCTCTCGTGCCGCTCGATTATCATTTGCAAGCTGCGTTCCCATGCCTGGATGTTAAGCTGCCCTGTTATGCGCATCGCGGACGGAATGTTGTACAAGGCGCTGTCCGGAATCAAACGATCCAGGAACCACAGCCGTTGCTGGGCGAACGAGAGTGGCAGATGCTGATCGCGCGGAACAGGGAGTATCGGAACGTTGGCGACTCCCGATTTGGCCTCCAGCAGTTCGGCAAGCTTTTCGCTGATCGCAGCAACAGAAGGATGCTCGAACAGCATGCGCAGCGGCACATCGACAGCGAATGCTTCTTTCAGGCGGGAAACTGCCTGGGTAGCCAGGAGGGAATGGCCTCCCCGTTCAAAAAAGTCGTCATGGATTCCGATTCGCTCCACCGCCAGTACCTGCGCCCAGATGTTCGCCACGATTTCTTCGACAGGACTGCGCGGAGCCACATACTGCGCTGCTGACGTGTCGCGTTCATAATCCGGTGCAGGGAGGGCACGGCGGTCTACCTTTCCGTTGACCGTAAGCGGGATTTTCTCCATCCAGACGTAGCCTGCCGGGATCATGTATGTCGGCAAGGTCGTTTTCAGATAGCGAACAAGCTCTTCGTCACTCGGCTGCTGGCTATCGGCTGCGACCAGATAAGCAGCCAGACGCTTGTCTTCGGACCGATCCTGGCGTGCGATAACCACGACGTTTTGCACAGCGGGATGTTGTCTGAGTGCATTTTCGATTTCGCCCAGTTCGATGCGGTAGCCGCGAATTTTGACCTGGTCGTCGATCCTGCCCAGGAATTCGAGCTCGCCGTTGTCCAGATAGCGAACGAGGTCGCCCGTCTGGTAGAGCCGTTCTCCTTCCCGTCCGAACGGATGCGCGATAAAGCGCTCTGCCGTAAGCTCGGGACGGTTCCAGTAGCCTCTTGCCACCCCTTTGCCGCCGATGTACAGTTCGCCTGGTACGCCGACTGGCACAGGCTGCCCGTGTGCATCCAGCACATAGGTTGTGACATTGGCAAGCGGTCGGCCGATTGGCGGATTTTTGCCATCATCCTGACAACGCTTGAGCGTAGCCGTGACGGTTGTTTCGGTCGGTCCGTAGCAGTTGAACAACCGGCGGCCATTTGCAAAGCGGGCGACAAGCTCACGGCTGAGCGGTTCGCCGCCGACGATAATCGTTTGCAGATCAGGCAAATCAGCTTCCGGCAAGGCGGCCAGTGCAGAAGAAGTCATGGATACTACCGTGATACGCTTCTCCTGGAATACCCGGATCAGCTCAGGCCCTGGCAGCAACGCCTCGCGATCCTCGATAACCAGGGTCGCACCGGCGAGCAAGGACATGACGATCTCGGACACCGACACGTCGAAGCTGAACGAGATGAATTGCAGGACGCGGCTGGTCGCGTCGATCCCGAACGTTTGCATCAGATCATGCGCCAGGTTCATGACGCTGTGATGCTCGATCATGACGCCTTTTGGCAACCCGGTCGAGCCGGACGTGTAGATGACATAGGCCAGATTGTGTTCGCTGACGCTTGTTGTCACATTGGCGGTCGGCTCATTCGCGAGTTCGCCGCTGTCGAGGCAGATCACCTGACTGGAATCGGCAGGCAGCCTGTCCTGCAACGATTGCTGTGTCAGCAAAACGCTCGCCTGCGAATCCTCGATCATGTAGGCGATCCGTTCCTGCGGATGCGCCGGATCAATCGGCACGTAGGCAGCCCCTGCTTTCAGCACGCCGAGGAAAGCGACGATCATCTCCGGCGAACGCTCGAGGCAAATGCCCACCAGCGTATCCGGTTGTACTCCCCATGCGAGCAGTCTGTGCGCCAACTGGTTAGCCCGCTGGTTCAGTTCGGCATAGGTCCACTCCACATTCTTGTAGACGAGGGCCACGGCATCTGGCGACTTCTCCACCTGTTTTTCAAACGCCTGATGAACGCATAGCTGTTCGGGATATGCCACGCTCGTATCGTTCCATTCGAACAGCACCTGCTGGCGCTCGCTGTCACTCATCATCGACACTTCTGCGAGGCGCTGCTCCGGTTTTGCTGCCATGGACTTGAGCAAAAGGGACATCTGCTGCAGCACGCGCCCGATTCGCTCGGAAGTGAAACGGCTTTGGTCGAACTTGATTTTCAGGATCAGTTCTCGCCCTGGGCCGCAGACGACCGTGAGCGGATAGTTCGTCTGCTCAATCGTCTCCACGTCAGACAAATGCAGTTGGTGGTCTTCTGCCTGCACAGACTCGCCAAGCGGGTAGTTTTCAAAGATGAAAATGCTCTCGAACAGCGCCGTGTTGCGCGGCATGTCACTCCAGCCCTGAATGTCGACGAGCGGCGTGTACTCGTACTGGCGCAGCTCCACTTGCTGCTTTTGCATGGTATGCAGCCATTCCCGCACCGTTTTGCTCGCATCCACTGAAACGCGAATCGGCAGCGTGTTGATGAACAGACCAACCATGTCCTCCACGCCGGGCAAATCAGCCGGACGGCCGGAGCCTGTCGCACCGAAGACGATGTCATCTGCTCCGCTGTAGCGGCTCAGGACAAGCGCCCATGCCCCTTGCACAAGCGTGTTCAACGTCAACTGATGCGAACGGACAAAAGCTTGCAATTGGGCTGTCACGTCTTCCGGCAAACGAATTTCTCGCTCCGCGTATCCTTTTGCAGTCTCAGCCTGACCACTCGCGCTATCGCCCATCGCCAATGGCGTAGGCTCGTAAAAGCCTTTTAGCTGCTCGCGCCAGAACTGCTCGGCTGCCTGCAAATCTTGGCGCAAAACCCATTCGATATAGTGCGAGAACGGCTGAATCGGACTATAGGCAGCCTCTTTTCCTTCTGCCAGGGACAAATACGCGGCGAACCAGTCTTTCAGCACAATCGGGATGCTCCACCCATCGAGCAGGACGTGATGGAAGCTCCACGCAAAGCGATATGCTCCCTCGCTCAGGCGGAACAGCGTCCAGCGCATGAGCGGCGGTGCCGTGATCTCGAAACTGCGTCTGCGATCAGCCTCCAGATAGCGGGCAAGCTCCGCTTTTTGCTCTGCCGGAGAGAGATGGCGCAGGTCGATTTTTTCCACGCGCGCCTGTACTTGTCTGCGGACAACCTGATGCGGTTCCTCCAGACCTTCCCAAATAAACGATGTGCGCAAAATCGAATGGCGGTCGACGACCTTTTGCCACGCCTGTTCAAAAGCTTCCACATGCAGCCCTTCCATGGTCATCGCCAATTGGACGACGTAGTCTCCCCCCTCCTGTTCGTACAGGGAGTGGAACAGCATGCCGCCTTGCAGCGGACTGAGCGGATAGACGTTTTCGACCAGGCGATCTTGTCCCAGATGCTTGTCGAGAGCGCGTTGATCCATGCGTGCTAACGGGAAGTCGGACGGCGTATAGCCTCCTGCCTCTGCCGACTGGCTGTGTGCGATAATCTCGCGCAACGCTTCCATGTAGCTTGCCGCGAGCGCTTGAATCGTGCTTTCCTCGTGAATGTTTTCGTTGTACATCCACGTGACATGGAGCTGCTCTCCCGTAATGACGCTGTTGACATCCAGCAAATGCTGACGTAGCGCATTTTCCCCGAGATGGGCTCCTCTCGATTCCTGGGCCATGCCAAATTTCGACTCGGGCGAGACTGCCTGATCGAACTGGCCAAGGTAGTTGAAACTGATCTCGGCCTGCGCCTTCTCGCCGAGTCTTGTCCGCAGTTCCTCATCCGGACTCAAATAACGCAGGATGCCGTAGCCGACCCCTTTGTTCGGAATGCGGCGAAGCTGTTCCTTGACTGCCTTCAGCAACTCGCCCCACGGCTTCGTCGGCTCAATGGCAAGCTGTACCGGGTACATGCTCGTGAACCAGCCAACAGTGCGGGACAAGTCTGCACCCTCGATCAGTTCTTCGCGTCCGTGCCCTTCGAGATGGACAGCCATTGTCTTTTCGCCCGTCCAGCCATGCAAGGCTTTGGCGAGAGCGGCTAGCAGCACGTCGTTGATTTGCAGGCGGTATGGCGCCAGTGCATCCTGCAGCAACGCGCGGGTTTCTTCCGCTGTCAGGGAAAGGGTGACTTGCTTGACGGTCGCTTCCGTGTTTTGACCTGGATCGAACGCGTGGTCAATCGGCAGTCGGCTCACCTCGCTGCTTTGGCTCAGCCAATATGCTTTTTCCTGCTCGATGGCTTCGGAAGCGGCATATTTTTGCAGCTGTTCGGCCCACGTTTTAAAGGAGGTTGTCTTGGCCGGGAGTTGCACGGATTGACCGGATGCCAGTTGTTCGTAGGCGGTTTGCAGGTCCTCCAGCAAAATACGCCACGACACGCCGTCTACCACAAGGTGATGGGCGACGAGCAACAGACGGCCAGGCTGATCGGCCCCGAGATGGAAGTAAACCGCTTGAACAACAGGCCCCTCCATCAGATGCAGGCTTGCTTGCACCTCGTTTGCGATTTCCTCCAGCCGAGCCAGTTGCTGTTCGTCAGGCAACTCAGCAAGGCTAACACTGTAAAATGGCGCCGACTCCGCTACCCCTTCGATCCGCTGTGTCCAGCCTTGCTCCGTCTTGGCATAACGCATGCGCAAGGCGTCGTGATGAGCGAGCAACACCTCAATGGTCCGCTCCAGGACGCTCAGATCAACAGGCTGTTGAACCGTGAGCAGCAAGGATTGGTTCCAATGATGGACTGACGGCTGCCCGGAGGCAAAAAACCACGACTGAATCGGCGTGAGCGGCACGTCCCCTGTCACGATGCCTTGCTCGGCGGACAGTTTCGCTGCTGGGGTGTCGTCCGTTACGATTGCGACGCCCGCCAGTTCCGCAATTGTCTGATTGCCCAGAAGCTGCTTCGGCGTCAGGCGAATTCCGGCCTGATTGGCTCGGGAGACAACCTGGATACTCAGGATGGAGTCGCCGCCGAGCTCAAAAAAGTTGTCGTGGATGCCGACTTCGGCAACGCCCAGCACACTTTTCCAGATGTCTGCCAGCTTGGCTTCCAGTTCGGTTGTCGGAGCGGCAAAAGTGCCTGCTGCCTCGCTGCGGGACAAGTCAGGGGCGGGGAGCGCTCTGCGATCTACCTTGCCGTTTGGCGTCAGCGGCAAGGCATTCATGAGAACAAAGGCGGCTGGCACCATGTACTCAGGCAGCGTTTCCTTGAGATAGCTGCGCAAATCGCCTGTCCGCACCTCCTGCCCTTCTGTCGGCACGACGTAGGCAATGAGTCGCTTCACTCCCGGCGTATCCTCCCGAACGACGACGACCGTTTCTTTTACCGCCGGGTGGTTGTACAATGCCGTTTCGATCTCGCCCAGCTCGATACGGAAGCCGCGGATGCTTACCTGATCGTCAGCCCGCCCGATGAACTCGATGTTTCCATCCGGCAAGTAGCGCACGAGGTCCCCCGTCCGGTACATGCGCGTGCCCGTTTTTTCAGAGAAAGGATTGGCCACGAACCGTTCCTTGGTCAATTCGGGGCGATTCAGATAGCCGCGCGCCAGGCTGTCTCCTGCAATGTACAGTTCGCCCGCTACGCCAATCGGCACAGGCTGCAGCTTTTCATCGAGGACGTACACCTGCACGTTGTCAATCGGACGTCCGATGGATGGCGCGGACCCTTGCCCCGCCTCTGGCGGAACGATACCTGCCGTCGCCACAACCGCATTTTCCGTTGGCCCGTACTGATTCACCAGGGTAAACGGCAAGGTTGCCGGCGGATAGTCGTGCAGCTTGTCTCCCCCTGTCAGCATGTAGCGCAAGCTGGTGTGACCCGGCCATTCCAGCGCAAGCATCCTCTCGGCAAGTGGGGTTGGCAAAAAGCTGATGGTAATCTCCGACACAGCAAGCCAATCCCGCAATTTTTCCGGCACGAGACGGATTTCTTCGGATGGGAGGTACAGCGTCGCGCCTTTCGTCAGGTACGGCCAGATTTCCCAGACCGAAGCGTCAAAGGCTGTACCCGCGATTTGAGTCGCCCTGTCTTCAGCCTGCACGTTGTATGCCCGTTGGTGCCAGGACACGAGGTTCAGCAAGGCAGCATGCTCGATCTCTACCCCTTTTGGCGTTCCGGTAGAACCAGACGTGTAGATCACATAGGCGAGACTTGTTGTTGTCATCTCGATCACCGGAGCTTCGCTGCTCTCTTTTGCCAAGACATTCCAGTCGCGGTCCAGGCAGAAAAGTAACGCAGCAGTCTCTTGCGGCAGTCGCGCAAGCAAGTGCTCCTGAGTGAGGACAACGGGCATGCCGGCATCTGCCATCATGAACGCGAGACGCTCTTGCGGGTAATCAGGGTCCATCGGGACGTACGCACCGCCCGCCTTCCAGATCGCCAGTTGACCGACGAGCATGTCGATGGAGCGCTGTACGCAAATACCGACGAGTGTCTCGGAGGTGATTCCCTGATTTCGCAGCCAGTTTGCCACCTGATTCGCTCTGGCATCCAGTTCGGCATAAGAGATCTGTCCATCAGCGGAGACGACCGCAAGCTGATTCGGCATCTCCCGGGCGATCCGGGCAACCAACTCGTGCACGCACGTTTCCCGTTCAAACGGTACACGCGTGTCATTCCAATGCACGAGAACCTGCTCCCGTTCCTGATCGCTGATGAGCGGAATCGCTGTAATCTTCTGCAACGGATTTGCCGTGATGGCTTCCAGCAGGTTGGCAAAATGACCCGCCATCCGCTCAATCGTGGCCGGATCGAACAGATCGGTATTGTACTCGAAGGTTGCCATCAGTCCGTCCGGCAGCTCTGCAGCAGTCAGGGTGATGTCAAACTTGGCGCTTACCCCTTCATGCCCTCTGTCAAACGGCTCGATGCGGATGTCAGACAGCGTCTGGACGCCCAGCGGAATATTTTGCAGGACGAACATCACCTGGAACAGCGGCGAGTAGCTGAGACTGCGTTCAAGCGCAAGCTCATCCACCAGCTTTTCAAACGGTAGGTCCTGGTGCGCATACGCTTCCAGCGCGGTCTCCCGGACTTTTCCGAGCAAGTCGCGGAACGTCGGGTCCCCGGACATGTCGGTGCGCATCGCCAGTGTATTGACGAAGAAGCCGATGAGCGACTCCGTTTCCTGTCTGTTACGTCCGGCAACAGGACTGCCGACGATGATGTCGTGCTGACCGCTGTAGCGGTAGAGCAAGGTCTGGAAGGCAGCGAGCAACGTCATGAACAACGTCGAGCCTTCTTCACGGCTGAGCGCCTTCAACGCGGTGAGCAACTCTGCCGAAAGCGTAATCGTATGCATCGCCCCATTGTGGCTTTGCACGGCAGGGCGCGGACGATCTGTCGGCAGGGCCAGAAGTGGTTCGGCACCGCCCAGTTTCTGCTTCCAGTATGTTACCTGTTGCTCCAATACGCTTCCTTGCAGCCACTGGCGCTGCCATGCGGCATAGTCGGCATATTGCAGCGGCATTGCGGCAAGCTGCGGCGTTTCTCCCTTGCGAAGCGATTCGTAGATCGTTGCCAGCTCGTCCATGAATACGCTCATCGACCAGCCGTCCGCAACAATATGATGGATGTTCAGCAAAAAGACGTACTCTTGCTCGGCCAGGCTAATCAGGCTTGCGCGAAGCAGTGGACCTCGCTGCAAGTCAAACGGCTGTTTCGCATCTTCTGCCGCGAGACGCAATGCCTCTGTTTCGCGATTGTCTGCGTCCCGCAAATCGATTCGTTCCAGCTTCCACGCGATGTCAGGATGAATGATTTGCACGGCTTCCCCGTCGATGTCGGAGAAAGTCGTCCGCAAACTCTCATGGCGCTGAATCATCAGCTGGAGACTGCGCTCCCACGCTTCGACGTCCATTTCCCCGTACAGACGGGCAGCCGACGGGATGTTGTACACGGAACTGTCCGGCATCAGCCTGTCCAAATACCACAGCCGTTGCTGGGCAAACGAAAGCGGCAGTTGTTTGTCACGCGACACGGGTGTGATCGGCGAGCTGTCCACACGGTTTTCTCCCTGCAAAAGGGCGGTGATTTGCCCGCTGATCGCAGCGGTTGTCGGATAGTCAAACAGCGTGCGAAGCGGCAGCTCCACGCCAAAAGCATGGCGCATGCGGGAAACGGCCTGGGTAGCCAAAAGCGAATGACCGCCCCGTTCAAAGAAATCCTCATGGATTCCGATCTGCTCGACGGACAGCACCTGCGCCCAGATGTTGGCTACCATTTCTTCCGTCGGCGTGCGCGGCGCGACATACTCCCGCTGGCTGGTCCGTTGTCCCCAGTCCGGTGCAGGCAGTGCGCGGCGATCTACTTTTCCGTTGACCGTAAGCGGAATCGCCTCCATCCAGACAAAACCGGATGGAATCATATAGTCAGGCAACGTTTCTTTCAGATAGCGGCTAAGCTCCTCTGCTGCCGGCTTGTCTTCGCCTGCCGCCACCAGATACGCCGCCAAACGCTGATCGAACGCAACGACTACGGCTTCCTGTACCGCAGCGTGTCGGCTGAGCGCATTCTCGATTTCTCCCAGCTCGATGCGGTAACCGCGTATTTTCACCTGCGTATCGATTCGTCCAAGGAATTCGAGGTTGCCATCTGGCAAATAGCGGACAAGGTCGCCTGTGCGATAGAGCCGCTCTCCCTCTGCTCCGAACGGATGCGCAATAAAGCGCTCTGCCGTCAGTTCTGGACGATTCCAGTATCCACGGGCCAGGCCTTTC
This sequence comes from Brevibacillus gelatini, assembly GCF_003710935.1. GTDB lineage: Bacteria > Bacillota > Bacilli > Brevibacillales > Brevibacillaceae > Brevibacillus > Brevibacillus gelatini. The sequence goes on along the minus strand of NZ_RHHS01000015.1, from coordinate 41,697 downwards.
CCCCCGATGTACAGTTCACCGGGTACTCCTGCCGGAACTGGCTTCATATTCGCATCCAGCACGTACAAGGTCGCATTGGCGATCGGACGGCCGATTGGCACATTTTTCATATCCGGCTGGCACAGCATCATGGTGGAGCACACCGTTGCCTCCGTCGGTCCGTAGCAGTTGAAAAACTGGCGACCTGCCGCATAGCGGGCAACAAGTTCATCACTTGGTGCCTCTCCGCCGACAATCAACGTTTTTAAGTCAGGCAAATCAGCACCAGGCAATGCTGCGAGCACGGAGGACACCATCGAGACGGTCGTGATGCGTTTTTCTCGCAAAACCGTAATGAGTTCAGGGCCTGGCAAAAGCGACTCCCGATCCTCGATCACCAGTGTCGCTCCGGCGAGCAAAGCCATGACGATCTCGGAGACGGACACGTCAAAGCTGAACGATGTAAACTGCAGGACGCGGCTGGATGGCTGAATCCGAAACGCTTCGATCAAGGCATAGGCCATATTCATCACGCTGTTGTGCTCAACCATCACCCCTTTTGGCAACCCGGTAGAGCCTGACGTGTACATGACGTAGGCAAGATTTTGTTCCGTAGCCCCGCTTTCCGGATTGGTCACAGGCTCATTTGCCCGTGTATCGCCATCGAGGCAAATCACGCGAGCGTTCGTTGCGGGCAACATATCGACGAGCGATTGCTGCGTCAGCAAAACGCCAGCCTGTGAATCTTCGAGCATGTACGCCATCCGCTCTTGCGGCAGTGCCGGATCGATCGGCACGTAGGCGGCTCCCGCTTTCAGCACACCGAGAATGCCGATTATCATTTCCGGCGAGCGCTCGACGCAAATCCCGACAAGCGTATCCGGCTTCGCTCCTTGCGCAAGCAGTTGATGTGCCAGTTGGTTCGCCCGTTGGTTCAGCTCGGCATACGTCAGCTCCTGCTCTTTGTACACGAGCGCGACGTGATCCGGTGTCTTTGCCGCCTGCTGTTCAAACGCTTGATGCACGCACAGCCCTGTCGGATACTCCACCTTCGTCTCGTTCCACTCGACAAGCACTTGCTGCCGCTCGCGTTCACTCATCATGCTCACGTCAGCAAGCAGTTGGTCCGGGTTGGCTGTCATGGATTGCAGCAGAAGCGTCATCTGCTCCAGGACGCGCTCGATTCCTCCACCGTCGAAGCGACTCTGATCGAACTTGATTTTGACCAGAAACTCTTCGCCAGGGCCGCAAACGACCGTCAGCGGATAGTTCGTTTGCTCCACCGAGTCCACATCTGCGATTCGGAAGCTGTGATCCACTTCTTTGACAGACTCGTCAATCGGGTAGTTTTCAAAGATAAAAATGCTCTCGAACAAGGAAGCGTTACGCTCGATTTCGCTCCATTTTTGGATGTCAACCAGCGACGTGTACTCGTACTGGCGAATTTCCACCTGCAGCTCCTGCAATTCGCGCAGCCATTCCCGAACTGTTTTGCGCGGGTCCAGGGTCACGCGAATCGGCAGTGTGTTGATGAACAGCCCCACCATGTTTTCCACGCCAGGCAAATCGGCCGGACGTCCGGAACCCGTTACCCCGAAAACAACATCCGCTTCGTTGCTGTAAGCGCCAAGGATCAATGCCCATGCGCTCTGCACCAATGTATTCATCGTCACCTGATGCTGACGGGCAAAAGCTTGCAATTGCTGTGTCCACTGCGCCGAGAAGCGAATGGAACGCTCGTCGTACGCTTTCCGAACCGCGCCAGGTTGCGCTGCTTTTCCCATCTTCAACTGGGTCGGAGCGTAAATGCCTTTCAAATGGCTGCGCCAGAAGCGCTCGGCCGCTTGCAAATCCTGGCGTTGCAGCCACGCGACATAGTGGGAAAACGGCTGCACAGCGCCAAGCTGAATGTCTTTTCCGTCCGCCAGAGCCAGATAAGCGGCAAACCAGTCTTTCATGACGAGCGGTACGCTCCAGCCGTCAAGCAAGACGTGGTGGAAACTCCAGATGAAGCGGTACGCTTCGTCGCTGATCCGAAACAACGTCCAGCGCATCAGCGGCGGCTCGGTAATCGCGAAGCTGCTTCTGCGATCCGCCTCCAAAAACGCGTCCCACTCCGCTTTTTGCTGATCGGCGGGCAGATGGCGCAAATCTTTTTCCACAACCGATACCGGAACATGTTTGCGGACAATCTGATGCGGCTTGGCCACCCCGTCCCAAATAAAGGAACTGCGCAAAATCGGGTGACGGTCCACGACCTTTTGCCATGCCTGCTGGAAAACGTCAACCTGCAAATGGTGCATCGTCATGGAAAATTGCACCACATAGTCTCCGCCCGTCTGCTCGTACAAGGAATGGAAAAGCATTCCTTCCTGCAGCGGAGTCAGCGGATAGACGTTTTCAATGGAGCGCTCCTTGCCCACGTATTGGTCGAGCGCGCGCTGATCCAGACGGGACAGCGGGAAGTCGGAAGGGGTGTAGCCCCCTGCCTCTTCGGAGCGGCAATGGGCCATGATTTCGCGCAAGGCCGCCATGTAATCACGGGCCACTGCTTCGATCGTGCTTTCGTTGTGGATGTTTTGGCTGTACATCCAGGTAATGTGCAGTTGTTCACCTGAAATGACGCTGTTCACATCCAGCAAATGCGCACGAATGGAATCAGGGGCAATATTCGAGCCTCTCGCTTCCTCCGCGATGCCGAACTTCGAATCGCTCGACATCACCTGGTCAAACTGCCCAAGGTAGTTGAAGCTGATTTCCGGTTTTGCCTGTGCCTGCACCTGCTCTCTCCACGCATCGTCATCGCTCAGGTAGTACAGGATGCCGTAGCCCATTCCTTTTCGCGGAATCTGGCGAAGCTGCTCCTTGACCGTTTTCAGCAGGCTGCCCCACGGCATCGTCTGGTCAAACGCCAGTTGCACCGGATACATGCTTGTGAACCATCCAACGGTACGGGACAGATCGGCGCCTTCCATAATTTCCTCGCGGCCGTGCCCTTCCAGATGGACGTACAGCGTCTCTTTTCCTGTCCAGCGGTTCAGCGCTTTGGCCAGGGCGGCGAGCAGCACATCGTTGATTTGCAGGCGGTAGGCGGATAGTGTTTCTTGCAGCAAGGCGCGCGTTTCCGCTTTGCTCAGCGAGAACGTCACTTGTCGCGCTGACGCTTCCGTGTTTTGGCCAGGCTCAAACGGATGGTCGATCGGGAGCGGACTCACCCCGCTGCCTTGGCGGAGCCAGTACGCTTTTTCCTGGTTCAGCTCATCCGAGTTGGCATAGTTGACCAATTGCTCTGCCCACATCTTGAACGAAGTGGTCTTCGCCGGGAAATGCACGTCTTGACCGTTTGCCAGTTGCTCATAGGCATGCTGCAAATCTTCCAGCAAAATCCGCCACGATACTCCGTCGACGACCAGGTGGTGAACGACGAGCAGCAGCCTGCCCGCTTCGCTATCCCCCAGGTTCACGTACACGGCCTGTACGACCGGGCCTTCCGTAATGTTCAGGCTCGCTTGAACCTCACTGGCGATTTCCTCCAGCCGGGCTGCCTGTTCTTCCCGCGGGAGATTCGACAAGTCCACGCTGCGGAATGGGACTTGATCGCTGTGCCCTTCCATCTGTTGCGTCCACGTGCCGTCCTGTCGCGTAAAACGCATGCGCAGCGCATCGTGGTGCGAGAGCAAGCTCTCAATCGCCCGTTCCAGAACGGCAGTGTCCACCGGCTGCTGTACAGTAAGCAGCAACGACTGGTTCCAGTGATGCAGGGAAGGTTGCTCAGCTTCAAAAAACCATTTCTGGATCGGGGTAAGCGGCACGTTCCCGGTGACGGTCCCCTGCTCGTTTTCCCATTTCGCACCTGACGCCTGGTTCGCATCTGTCACGACGCGCAGCAGCTCGGCGATTGTCTGATTCTCGAACAACTGCTTCGGTGTGAAGCGAATGCCTGCCTGGTTCGCCCGGGCCACGATCTGGATGCTGAGAATGGAGTCCCCGCCCAGTTCAAAAAAGTTGTCGTGGATGCCGACGCTCGCTACACCGAGCACACTTTTCCAAATATCGGCAAGCATTACTTCCAGCTCTGTCACAGGCGCCACATAACGGTCAGTTGCCTCGCCGCCCACATATTCCGGTGTTGGCAGTGCCCGGCGGTCCACTTTTCCGTTCGGCGTCAGCGGGAGGCTGTCAATTTTCACGAAAGCGGACGGAATCATGTACTCCGGCAACTTGTTTTTGAGATACGAGCGCATCTCGACAGGTTCAACCGCTTCGCCTTCTGCAAAAACAAGGTAGGCGCAAAGCCTTTTGTCACCAGGTGTATCTTCTCGCACCAGGAGGAACGCGTCTTGCACAGCCGGGTGGCTCGCGAGCGCTGTCTCGATCTCGCCCAATTCGATGCGGAAGCCGCGAATTTTGACCTGGTTGTCGATCCGCCCGATAAATTCAAGCGTGCCGTCCGGCAAATAGCGGACCAGATCGCCTGTCCGGTACAGGCGTGAACCTTTTTGCGGGTCGAACGGATTGTCCACGAACCGCTCTGCGGTCAGCTCCGGATTGTTCAAATAGCCAAGAGCCAGACCATCTCCGCTGATATACAATTCACCTGCTACTCCCAGCGGAACAGGCTGTCTGTTTTTGTCCAGAACGTACACCGTCGTGTTGCTGATCGGACGGCCAATCGAGAACGAGGTGATCTCGTCGGCAAGCTCCGTGACCGGATGGCAGCACGTAAACGTCGTGTTTTCCGTCGGGCCATAGCCGTTGATGACGGTGATGCCGCCCATGGCCAGCACCTTGCGCACATGTGGGACGGAGACGACGTCACCGCCGACGAGCAACTGCCGCACACCGCGCAAATATTCGGCTTTGTGGTCGACCAGGATGGAAAACAGCCCGGCTGTCAGCCACAGCGTCGTCACGTTGTGCTTTTGGATCGCTTCGCCCAGTTCATCGAGCGAAGGCAGATGCGGCGGCATCAGCACAAGCTTAGCTCCGTTCAGCAACGCTCCCCAGATTTCAAAAGTAGCCGCGTCAAACGATACGGTAGATGCTTGCAAAAAGACGTCTTCTTCGCTGATCGTGACGTAATTCGTTTCCTTCACCAGACGCACGATTCCGCGATGCGGAACGAGAACCCCTTTTGGTGTACCCGTAGAGCCCGACGTGTAGATGACGTAGGCGAGACTGTCTTTGCTCGTATCCGCGGCAGGCGCAAGCGTACTTTCCTCCACCCAGTTCTTCCTGTCGCGGTCCAGGCAGACAACATGACGCTTGCGGCTTCTCCACATTTTCGCCAGATGCTTTTGGGTCAGCAAAATGGACACGTTGGCATCCGCCAGCATGAAGTCGAGACGCTCTTTTGGATAAGCCGGGTCGAGCGGCACGTACGCCCCGCCTGCCTTGAGAATCGCAAGCAGTCCAACGAGCATGTCCGCCGAGCGTTCCACGCATATCCCGACAAAAGTACCTGTCTCCACTCCCTGCTTTTGCAAGTAGTGGGCAAGCTGGTTCGCTTGTGCCTCCAGCTCGGCATAGGTCAACTGCTGGTCGCCCGCGACGACGGCGATGCGCTCCGGGTACTTGGCCGCTGTTTCTGCAAACAGCTGCGCCACAGTTTTATCACGCGGATAGTCGGTGGCTGTATCGTTCAGCTCGACGATCAGCTTGTGCCGTTCGCTCTCGCTCAAGTATGCAAGCTGCCCTATCGGCTCTTCCGGTTCGGCGATGACTGCCTCCAGCAGGTTTTGCAAATGTTCCGCCATCCGCTCGATGGTCGCGCGGTCGAACAAATCCGTGCTGTACTCAAACGAGGCAATGAGCCTGTCTGCCTGCTCTCGCATTGTCAGCGTCAGGTCGAACTTGGAGGTCGTCAAGTGGCGTTCCGTATCGAGCAACGTAAGCTGGATGTCCGACGCTTCCGCTTCCTCGAGTGGGAAGTTTTGCAGGACGAACATGACCTGGAACAGCGGCGAGTAGCTCAGGCTGCGCTCCAGTTGCAGCTCATCGACCAGTTTTTCAAAAGGCACATCCTGATGCGCGTAGGCTGCCAGTGCTGTTTCCCGAACCCGTGCCAGCAATTCGGTAAAGGTAAGCTCGCCGGATAGCTGTGTTCGCAGCGCCAGCGTGTTGACGAAAAACCCGATCAGTTTCTCCGTTTCCTGGCGATTGCGGCCAGCAACCGGGCTGCCCACCACGATGTCTTCCTGACCGCTGTAGCGGTACAGAAGGGTTTGGAAAGCCGCGAGCAGCGTCATAAACAAGGTAGCATTCGCTTCCTTGCTAAGGACTTTCAGCTTGCCGAGCAAATCCCGCGAGAAAGTGGTGGTATAGACTGCCCCTGCGTAGCTTTGGACAGCAGGGCGCGGACGGTCTGTCGGCAGAGCCAAAAGCGGTTCCGCTCCGCTCAGCTTCTCTTTCCAGTAGGCAACCTGCTGCTCCAATACCTCGCCAGCCAGCCATTCACGCTGCCAGGCGGCAAAGTCCGCGTACTGAATCGGCATCTCTGCGAGCGTTGGCGCCTCTCCTTTGCGGAAAGCTTCGTAATAGGCTAATAATTCGCGCAGGAAGACGCCCATCGACCAGCCGTCAGAGATAATGTGATGCATGTTGAGGAAAAAGACATACGCTTGGTCGTCTATTCGGATCATCGACGCGCGCAGCAGCGGCCCTTGTCTCAGGTTGAACGGTTGGGCAGCTTCGGCAGCAGCCAGTCGGTCTACTTCCCGTTCCCGCTCATTCGCGGCAAGCTCGCGCAAGTCCAGCACAGCAAGCTTCCAGTCCAACTGCGGATGGATTACCTGCACGGCTTGTCCGTCTTCGTCCGTGAACGTCGTGCGCAAGCTTTCATGGCGCGAAATGATCGTCTGCAAGCTTTTTTCCCAGGCCGCTACGTCCAACTCTCCCTGTATGCGAAGCGCAAACGGAATGTTGTACATCGGATTGTCCGGCATGAGCTGATCGAGGAACCACAGCCGCTGCTGGGCAAAAGACAACGGCAGCTTGCCCTCTCGCGGCACAGGCTGAATCGTGGTACCGTCCGTCTCTTTTTCGCCCACCATGAGGGCAGTGGCTTGCTCACTCCATGCGGCAATCGTCGGATGCTCAAAAATCGAACGCACAGACAGATCTGTGCCAAACGCTTCGCGCAGCCTGGAAACGACCCGTGTCGCCAGCAGCGAATGTCCGCCCAGCTCGAAAAAGTTGTCGTAAATCCCTACTTGTTCGACTCCAAGCACCTGCGACCAGATGTTGGCAATGAGCTCTTCTGCCTGATTGCGCGGCGCTATGTATTCTCCAGAAAGAGCGGAAGTGTCCCATTCCGGCTCCGGCAGTCGTCTGCGGTCGATCTTGCCGTTCGCCGTTAACGGCATGGCATCGAGGAATACGTAAAAAGTCGGCACCATGAACTCAGGCAGCTTTGCTTTTGCCCATGCCTGCAAGTCGGACGCATGGAGCGATTCCTCTGCCGATGCGGTCACATACGCTGTCAAGTGCTTCTCGCCCTGCTTGTTTTCGCGGGCCAGCACCACGATTTCGTTCACAGCCGGATGCAAAGAGAGCGCTGCTTCCACCTCGCCCAATTCAATGCGGAAACCGCGAATCTTGACCTGGTTGTCGATCCGCCCGATAAAGTCAAGCGTGCCGTCCGGCAAATAGCGGACCAGATCGCCTGTCCGGTACAGGCGTGAACCTTTTTGCGGGTCGAACGGATTGTCCACGAACCGCTCTGCGGTCAGCTCCGGATTGTTCAAATAGCCAAGAGCAAGACCGTCTCCCCCTATGTATAGTTCGCCTGCAACACCAATCGGAACAGGCTGTCTGTTTTTGTCCAGAACGTACACCGTCGTGTTGCTGATCGGACGGCCAATCGAGAACGAGGTGATCTCGTCGGCAAGCTCCGTGACCGGATGGCAGCACGTAAACGTCGTGTTTTCCGTCGGGCCATAGCCGTTGATGACGGTGATGCCGCCCATGGCCAGCACTTTTCGCACATGCGGGACGGAGACGACGTCACCGCCGACGAGCAACTGCCGCACACCGCGCAAATATTCGGCTTTGTGGTCGACCAGGATGGAAAACAGCCCGGCTGTCAGCCACAGCGTCGTCACGTTGTGCTTTTGGATCGCTTCGCCCAGTTCATCGAGCGAAGGCAGATGCGGCGGCATCAGCACAAGCTTAGCTCCGTTCAGCAACGCTCCCCAGATTTCAAAAGTAGCCGCGTCAAACGATACGGTAGATGCTTGCAAAAAGACGTCTTCTTCGCTGATCGTGACGTAATTCGTTTCCTTCACGAGACGCACGATTCCGCGATGCGGAACGAGAACCCCTTTTGGCGTACCCGTAGAGCCCGACGTGTAGATGACGTAGGCGAGACTGTCCTTGGTCGTATCCGCAGCAGGCGAAAGCGTACTTTCTTCTGCCCATTTCTTCCTGTCGCGGTCCAGGCAGACAACGCGGCGCTTGCGGCTTCTCCACATTTTCGCCAGATGCTTTTGGGTCAGCAAGACGGACACGTTGGCATCGGCCAGCATGAAGTCGAGACGCTCTTTTGGATACGCCGGGTCGAGCGGCACGTACGCCCCGCCTGCCTTGAGAATCGCAAGCAGTCCGACGAGCATGTCCGCCGAGCGTTCCACGCATATCCCGACAAAAGTACCTGTCTCCACTCCTTGCTTTTGCAAGTAGTGAGCAAGCTGGTTCGCTTTTGCCTCCAACTCGGCATAAGTCAACTGCTGGTTGCCCGCGACGACGGCGATGCGCTCCGGGTACTTGGCTGCTGTCTCTGCAAACAGTTGATGGACCGTTTTGTCGGCAGGATAGTGGGTCGCAGTCTGATTCAGCTCAAACAGCAAGTGCTGCTTCTCTTCCTCGCTGAGCAATGAAATCGCGGACAGGCGTTGCTCCGGATTGTCAACGATTGCCTCCAGAATACGTTCGAGCTGGTCAAGAGTCCGCTCGATTGCCGCTGGCTCAAAGCGCTCTGTCGCGTACATCATTTTGATGCGGAACGGATCACCCGGAATCCCGACAACGGTGAGCGGATTATCCACCTCCTGGAAGTGTTGCACATGAGAGATGGTGAACCCGACCTCCTGCTCGGCCTCTTCCCCGAGCGGGTAGTTTTCAAATACAAAAATGCTTTCGAACAGCGGCATCCCGCGCGGAACATCCGTCCAGCCCTGAATGTCGACCAATGACGTGTATTCATACTGGCGGACTCTGGATTGCTGTTCCTGCAATTCCTTGAACCAGTGAGCCAGCGTTTTCTCGGGAGCGACGGTCGCCTTCATCGGCAAGGTGTTGATGAACATCCCCACCATCTGCTCCACGCCGGGCAGGTCGCTCGGGCGCCCGGAGCCGGTTACCCCGTACACCACGCTTTCCTCGCCGCTCAGACGGCTGAGGAGGATCGCCCATGCGCCTTGCACGATGGTGTTGATGGTGACTTTGTACGTCCGCGCCAATTTGGAAAGCGCTTTGGTCACGTCACGAGACAAAATTTTTGTCGATTCCCGAATGCCTTTTTCCGTCTCTTGCTTCCTTTTGGCATACGATTCAAAAGGAAGCGGCGTCGGATTCTCGATTTCGCCCAAAAACTCGCGCCAGAACGTCTCGGCTGCCTGCTTGTCCTGACGGCGGAGCCAGGAGACGTAATCCTTGAACGGTCTTGGCTGCGGCAGTCTCAGCTCTTTGCCTTGGCGGTACGCCTGATAAAATTCGAGAACTTCCTGAAAAACGATCGGGCTGCTCCATCCGTCCAACAGCAGATGGTGGAAGCTCCAGACGAGCTGGTGCACGGCTTCGGCCTTTTTGATGACTGTTACGCGCATGAGCGGGGCTTCGCTCAAGTCGAAGCCCGCTTCTTTTTCATTTTGCAAAAACGCTGCCAGCATCGTTTCCTGTTCAGTCTCGCTGTGATCGGACCAGTCTTCCTGGTGAATGGTAAAAGGAACATGTTCGAAGACCACCTGCAGCGGCTTCTCGACCTCTTCCCAGAGGAAGCCGGTACGTAAAATCGAATGTCTTTGCACCACTTTGTTCCAGGCTTTTTCAAAGCTTGCGATGTCAAGCTCGCCTGTAAGAACGGCAGTGTTCTGGATCATATAGGCCGAACCTTCGGAGTACAGCGAATGGAACAGCATTCCTTCCTGCAGCGGGGTTAAGGTGTACAGATCAGTGAAATTCCCCATCGAGTTCATCCCCCTATCTTTTCTTGAGCTTGGCGAGAACCTTGTTCAACGCCGTTTGACTCAGATCTGCATCCTCGAAGTCTTCGGGTCTGTAGTTTTGTTTCTCCGCATGGATCAGTGAACGCAAGGCATCCGTGTAATGCCGGGCGAATGTTTCGATGCTCGCCTCGCTATACCGTGTCTCGTCGTAGAGGAAACTTACACCCAGCTTGCCTTCTGTGACGGCCGCCACCACGTCGATCAGGTGGGCCCGCTTGTTGTCTGGTGCGTTGTTGGAGCCTCTGTTTTCTCCTTCTGCGAATCCGAACAGAGAATCTGTCTCTGCCGCTTGATGGAACTGCCCCAAATAGTTGAAGCTGATCGGCGCTTGCGGAATCGCCTTGAGCTTTTCGACCACCTCGTCGTCCGAAGCGATGTAGCGCAGAAGGCCGTAGCCGAGACCTTTGTTTGGAATTTGTTGCAGCTTCTCTTTGACGCGTGCCAGTGTATCTTCCAACGACATGGTTTGGTCCAGCTGGATCAGGAGCGGATACATCGACGTAAACCAGCCGACGGTTCGGGAAAGATCGACATCCTCGAACAGTTCTTCGCGGCCGTGACCTTCCAGGTTGACCAGCAGAGAGTGCTCGCCTGTCCATTTGGCGTAGGCCAAAGCCAGCGCCGTCAGCAAAATATCGTTGATCTGCACGCGGTAACGAGCGGGAACTTTTTGCAAAAGCGCATCTGTCTCTGCTTCCTCCAGAGAGATCGTCAATGTCTGGCAGTTTTCTTCGATATTTCGCTCCCTGTCATCGACTGCCGGGGCATGGGCAGCCATCTCGTCCGCTGCCGCGAGCCAGTATGTGCGGTCGGCCAGCATGCGGTCGGATGCGGCGTACTCGCGCAATTTTTCCGCCCATGTTTTGTAGGAGGTCGTCTTCGCCGGCAATTGAATCTCTTTTCCGTTCGCAGCTTGCATATATGCCGTTTGCAGGTCCTCGATCAGCACGCGCCACGAGACACCGTCTACGACCAGGTGGTGAATGACAATCAGCAAACGGCCAGGTCGATCAAACCCGAGGTCGAAGTAGACGACCTTCACGAGCGGCCCGTTCGCCAAATCCAGGCTCGCTTGTGCCTGCTGCGCGAGCTTTTCGATCTTTTTCGCATGCTGGGCTGGCGGGAGCATGGACAGGTCTTCCACGCTGAGCGGCACATCTGCATCGACATCTGCATACGCCTGCTTCCACTGTCCCTCCGCATAGGTGTAGCGCAGGCGAAGCGCGTCGTGGTGTGCGAGCAGGTGGGCGACGGCTTGCTGCAAAGGCTCTTCCTCCAACGGTTCGTTCACGCGAAGCAGCATGGATTGGTTCCAGTGATGCGGTGATGGCTGTTCTTGCTCGAAGAACCAGCTCTGGATCGGCAAGAGCGGAACGTCGCCTGTCACTTTGCCTTGTTCGACTGTAATTTTTTGGTTTTTTTCTGCAACCTTTGCCAGCTCTGCAATCGTCTGATAATCAAACAACTGCTTTGGCGTCAGATGAATTCCGGCTTTGTTCGCGCGGGCGACGATCTGAATGCTGAGAATCGAATCGCCTCCCAGCTCAAAAAAGTTATCGTGAATGCCGATGCGATCCATACGCAGGACGGCGCACCAGATGTCCACCAGCTTTTGCTCGATCAGGCTCGTAGCTGCCGTAAACGAGCTATCCTCCTGGCTGCGTTCAAAGACGGGCTCGGGCAACGCTTTGCGGTCGACTTTTCCGTTTGGCGTAAGCGGCAAGGCATCCAGCATGACAAACGCAGCCGGCACCATATAATCGGGCACATGCGCTTTGAAGTGCTGGCGCAGTTCTGCTGGCTCAAGCCCTTGCTCCGCTTCCTTGACGACGTAAGCGACGAGCTGTTTCATGCCCGGCTCGCTCTCGCGGACAACGACCACCGATGCGGCAACCGCAGGGTGTTTGGCAAGAACCGACTCCACTTCACTCAGTTCGATGCGGAATCCGCGAATTTTCACCTGGTTGTCGATCCGGCCGATGAACTCGATCAGGCCATTTGGCAGGTAGCGCACCAGGTCGCCTGTGCGGTAGAGACGCTCCTTTGGATCGGACGAGAACGGATTTGGCACAAAGCGCTCTGCCGTCAAGTCAGGGCGATTCAAATATCCGATTGCCAGACCGTCTCCGCCGATGTACAGTTCACCCGTCACGCCAATCGGAACCGGCTGCATGTGCCGATCCAGCACGTAGACCGTCGTATTTTTGATCGGTCGGCCAATCGGGAAGGACTGGAACGTCTCCGGCAGTTCCGTAACCGGATAGCAGCAAGTAAACGTCGTGTTTTCCGTTGGCCCGTACCCGTTGATAACCGTCAGCCCTGCGATTTCCAGCGCTTTTCTGACGTGGGCTACAGAGACGACATCGCCGCCTACCAGCAGTTGGCGAACTCCCGCCAAATACTCCTTGTGATGATCGACCAACAGCGTAAACAACCCGGCTGTCAACCAGAGCGTCGTCACTTTGTGCGTCCGGATCGCTTGTGCGATGTCCGCGAGCGAAGGCAGCTCAGGCGGCAGCAGTACCAGCTTCGCCCCGTTCAGGAGGCTGCCCCATATTTCAAACGTCGCCGCGTCGAACGACACCGTAGATGCTTGCAGGAAAACGTCTTGCTCCGTAATCGTTACATAGTCGGTTTCCTTGACCAGCCGGACAATGCCGCGATGCGGGACAAGTGTGCCTTTTGGCAAACCGGTAGAACCGGATGTGTAGATGACGTAGGCGAGACTTTCCGCTGTCGTGTCAAGAGCAGGCGCAAGCTCGCTCTCCTTGGCAATCGTTGCCCAGTCGCGGTCCAGGCAGATCGTCGTCCGCTCTCCTGCTGGCAAGGCTGACAGCAGTTGTTCCTGCGTGAGCAATACCGTAAGTTGCGCGTCGTTCATCATGTACGCCAGACGTTCCTGTGGATAATCGGGATCTAACGGCACATAGGCCCCGCCAGCTTTAAGAATGCCTAGCAATCCGATCAGCATATCCAAAGAACGCTTGACGCAGATCCCGACGAGCGAGCCTGAGCGCACCCCTTGTTTTTGCAAGTAATTGGCCGTCTGGTTGGCCCGTTTCTCCAGTTCGGCATAGGTGATCGCCCGATTTTCCGATACGACCGCGATGCGCTCGGGATATGTCCGCGCTGCTTCCTGGAACAATTGGTCGACCCGTTTCGTCCGCGGGTAAGCTGTCGCTGTATCGTTCCATGCCACAAGCAGTTGTTCGCGCTCATCCTGCGCAAGTAGCGGCAACCGGGTGATGGACTGTTCCGGCATCTGCACGACTGCCTCCAGCAATTGCGTGAAATGCTTGGCCATGCGCACAATCGTCGCTTGATCGAAAAGAGCCGTGCTGTATTCAAAAGTAGCCGTCAGCCCGCTCGCCTTTTCTGCCATGGTCAACGTAAGATCGTACTTGGCCGTGACGAGATGCTCGTCCATATCGAATTCCGCCAGTCGGATTCCCGCTTTTTCGCTCACATCAAGCTGGAAGTTTTGCAGGACAAACATCACCTGGAACAGCGGCGAGTAGCTGAGACTGCGCTCCAGCTCCAACTCGTCAATCAGCTTTTCAAACGGCAAATCCTGGTGGGAAAATGCTTCAAGCGCCGTCTCCCGCACTCTTGCCAGCAAATCGCGGAAGCTCGGTTCTCCTGACAAATCTGTGCGCAGCACCAGTGTATTGACGAAAAAGCCAATCATCTGCTCTGTCTCTTGTCTGGTCCGTCCAGCGACAGGGCTGCCGACGAGAATATCCTCCTGCCCGCTGTAGCGGTAGAGCAACGTCTGGAAGGCTGCCAGCAGCGTCATGAACAGCGACACGCCTTCTTCCCGGCTGAACGTGTTCAGCTTCGACTGCAGTTCGTCTGACAGCGCAATCGTGTACATCGCCCCCTCATGGCTTTGCACGGCGGGACGCGGACGATCTGTCGGCAAGGCCAGCAGCGGTTCGGCACCCGCGAGCTTGTCTTTCCAGTACGCCAGTTGCCCGGTGAGTACGTCGCCTTTCAGCCACTCCCGCTGCCAGACCGCGTAATCGGCGTATTGCAGCGGCAACTCGTCCAAATGAGGCTCTGCTCCATAAACAAACGCTTCGTACAGCGCACGCATTTCCTGGATGAAAATGCGGATGGACCAGCCATCGAAAATAATATGGTGCATATTGAACAGGAAGACGGACTCTTGCTCTGTCAGGCGAATCAAAAGCGTGCGCCACAGCGGACCTTTGCTCAGGCAGAATGGCGTTGCGGCTTCCACGCCCGCCAAGCGGTGCGCTTCTGCTTCCCGCTCATCTGCCGGCAAGCCGCGCAGGTCGATGACATTCAGCGTCCATGCCAGCTCGGGATGAATGACTTGCACGGCTTTTCCATCCACATCGCCAAAGGTTGTCCGCAGGCTTTCGTGGCGCCGGATCAGCGTCTGCATGCTCTTTTCCCATGCCTCGATATGCAAATCTCCGAGCAAGCGCACGGCGGACGGGATGCTGTACAAGGTGCTGTCTGGCATCAGCCGGTCGAGGAACCACAGGCGCTGCTGCGCAAAAGACAGCGGCAAATGACGATCCCGCGAAACGGGGCTGATCGCTGCTTCCGTTTTTTCCGGCAACATTTCGCCGAGTGTTTCGCACAGCTTGGCAACGGTCTGGTTTTCGAAAATGGCGCGGATCGGCACGTCTTTCGCAAATGTTTCACGCAGACGGGAAATGACCCGCGTCGCCAGAAGCGAATGTCCGCCCAACTCGAAAAAGTTGTCGTGGATTCCGACTTGCCCGACACCAAGCACGTCCGACCAGATGTTTGCCACCATCTCTTCCGTCTCGTTGCGCGGCGCTGCATAGTCTTGAGTAGAAACTGTCTGACTCCACTCTGGCTCTGGTAGCTGCTTGCGGTCGATTTTGCCGTTTGGCGTAAGCGGCATGGCCTCCAGCCAGACGAAGACGGACGGAACCATGAATTCCGGCAGCTTTGCTTTTGCCCAGGCAGTCAAGACTGCACTCTCTTCTCTTTTTCCATCCGCTTCTGTCAGGTAGGCCACGAGACGTTTTTCTCCCAGCTTGTCCTCTCTTGCCATGACCACCGCTTCCTTGACCGCCGGATGGGTGCGCAGTACAGCTTCCAGCTCTCCCAGCTCGATCCGGTAGCCGCGAATTTTCACCTGATGGTCCAAGCGGCCCAAATACTCGATTTGCCCATCTGGCAAGTAGCGCACCAGATCGCCGGTTCTGTACATGCGCGCATGCGGATCAGGGTGGAACGGATTGGGAACAAAGCGCTCTGCCGTCAACTCCGGACGGTTCAGGTAGCCGCGGGCCAGACCGTCGCCGCCAAGGTACAGCTCCCCTGGCAAGCCAAGCGGCACAGGCTGCAGACTGGCGTCGAGAATGTACGCTTGCGTATTGGACAGCGGACGGCCAATCGTCGGCTCTGTCTCGGCTCCTTTTGGCACCTGCACATACGTGGAGTAGGTCGTATCCTCCGAAGGACCGTACAGGTTGAAAACTTTTTCCACATGCTCCAGCGCATACAGGCTTTGCGCCAACGTGTTCGGCAAAGGCTCCCCGGCCAGGTTGACTACCCGAACGCTTGAAGGAATGGCATTCATCCGCACCAGTTCCTTGGCAGCAGATGGTACGGTGTTTACCAAAGTCACTTCGTTTGCTGCCGGCAGGTTTGGCAGGTGCAAGGCGTTGTCAGCCAGAATCACTTTGCCGCCGCAGCTTAACGTCACGAAAATCTCATAGACAGACAAGTCGAAGCAGATCGAGGTGGAGGCGAGCACACCGCTCATCTCTTCCGCCGAAAAGACCGTTTTCGCCCAATGGATGAAGGCGATGACGCTGCTGTGCTGGATCGCCACCCCTTTTGGCAGACCTGTCGAGCCAGACGTGTAGATCACGTAGGACAAGTTCGTTGGCTTAGCCAGACTCGGCAGGTTGTCTACGCGCTGCGCTGCTGCGATGCGCTCCCAGTCGCGGTCCAGGCAAATGACCCTGGCAGCATGGTCAGGCAGCATCGGCAGCAATCGTTCTTGGGTCAGGACCACCGCCGCTTGCGAATCGTCCAGCGTGTAGCCGATTCTGTTTTGCGGGTAGGCCGGATCAATCGGCACGTACGCCCCGCCTGCCTTGAGAATGCCGAGCATGGCGACGATCATCTCTGTCGTGCGCTCCATCAGGACAGCAACCAATACTTCCGGCCCGATCCCCTGTTCGCGCAAGTAGCGAGCCAACTGGTTTGCCCGTTCGTTCAGCTCTCTGTACGTCAGGCGCTCTTCCCCGACGACCAGCGCCACTGCATCGGGCGTTGCCGCTGCTTGCGCTTCCACCAACTGGTGAATCACGACGTCGCGCGCGTACTCCGCTTCGGTCGCATTCCATTCCACCAGCAGCTTGTGGCGTTCCTCGTCTGTGATGATCGACAGCGCAGCGAGCGGTTCCTGCGGTTGAAGCATGATGACCTCAAGCGCTCTGCTCAACTGAGCCAAAACTCTGTCGATCGCCTCTCGCTCAAATCGCCCTGTCTCATAAATCAGTTTGAGCAAAAGCTCTTCGCCAGGGGCGACGACGAGTGTCAGCGGATAGCTCGTCTGCTCGACTGCCTTGACTTCCCCGAGCCATACACCGGAATCGGACTCGGCACTTGTGCCGGACAAGTAGTTTTCAAAAACGAAAATGCTGTCAAACAACGACTGTCCGCGCGGCACCTCGCTCCAGCTCTGGATGTCTACCAGCGGCGTAAATTCGTACTGGCGCATCTCGCTTTGGGCCTGCTGCAAATCGTGCAGCCAACTGATGACGTCCGTCTGCTCCGGCAAAAGCACACGCACTGGCAACGTGTTGATAAACAGTCCGACCATCGATTCGGCTCCGGTCAAATCGGCCGGGCGTCCCAGGCTGGTTGCCCCAAACAACACTTCAGCTTCGCCAGCATAACGGCCAAGAATCAGTGCCCAGGCACCCTGGACCAATGTATTCAGCGTCAACTGATGCCTTCGCGCAAAGGCGTGGAGCCGCGCAGTCGTCTCCTTCGTCAAGACGAGTTTGTGGTCGGCGTACTCTTTTGGCTGTCCGGCGCTTCCGCCCGCTTTGCCCATCGCAAGCGGAGTCGGAACGCTAAAGCCCCGCAAATAATCGCGCCAATACTGCTCGGCTGCCTGCAGATTTTGCCGCTTCAACCAGGCGATATAAGCAGAGAACGGAGGAATCGCTGGCAGCTTTGCTTCACGCCCTTGGCGCGCTGCCTGATAAAACGCCAGCCAATCGTTAAATACAATCGGCGTGCTCCACCCATCCAGAAGCATGTGATGGAAGCTCCAAACGAACTGGCTGGTGTTGGCATTAAGGCGAATCAATGCCCAGCGCATCAGTGGCGGACGGGCAAGATCGAAACCGCGCTTGCGATCCTGCTCCAGATACGCTTGCAGGCTCGCTTCCTGCTCCGCTTCTGTCAAATGACGCCAATCCAGTTGCGTGACATCCGCTTTGACGTGCGTATGGACGACCTGATGCGGCTTCTCCAGTCCGCTCCAGAGGATCGACGTGCGGAGAATCGCGTGACGCTCGACGACTTTTTGCCAAGCTTCCGCAAACAGCGCCACATTTACATCGTTCAGCTTCAAAGCCAGTTGCACGACGTAATCCCCGCCTGTCTGCTCGTACAAGGAGTGGAACAGCATTCCCTCCTGCAACGGCGTGAGCGTGTAGACGTTTTCGATCCGGCGATTTTTTCCGATGAACTTGTCCAGGCTCTTCTGATCGAGCTCAGCCAGCGGGAAATCGGAAGGAGTATAGCCCCCTGCTTCTTCTGTGCGGCAATGGGCAATGATCGCTTGCAGCGCTTGTACGTAGCGACGTGCGAGCTTTTCCACTGTGCTTTGTTCGTACAGGTCGCCGCTGTACGTCCAGGTCATTTCCAACTGATCTTGTGTCACCATGCCAAGGAAGTCGAGCTTGTGCAGACGGGTTTCCTCTTTGCCCTGATTGGAAGCGGACCAGTTCGGGATCATCTGGAACAAGGCGGCATCAGCCGTTTGCGCTTGGCCAAACTGTCCCAGGTAGTTGAAGCTGATCTCCGGCTGCGGCAAGGCCGTTAAACGTGCGACTGTTTGCCCGTCGTTGCTCAGATAACGGTGAATGCCGTATCCAATGCCTTTGTCGGGAATGGCGCGAAGCTGTTCCTTGATCGATTTCAGCATGTCTCCCCATGCCATCTCCGGCTTTGCTTCCAGCAAGACCGGGTACATGCTCGTAAACCAGCCCACAGTCCGGGAAATGTCCACGCCATCGCTGATCGCTTCCCGTCCGTGCCCCTCAACGGCAACGTAGAGCGTCTCTTGGCCCGTCCAGTCGGCAACCGTTCGGGTCAAGGCGCTGAGCAGGACATCGTTTATCTGGGTGCGATAAGCAGCCGGCACTTCTTGCAGCAGGGCGCGCGTCTCGTCCACACTCAGCTTCGCCTTCACTTGTACCGCCAGACCTTCCTTGTTTGTGCCTGTCGGGTGATCCACAGGCAGCGGGCATATTTTTCCGGTGTCAAGCTGCATCCAGTAGTCGTCGACCTTGCTTTGCCGGGCGAACTGTACCAATGCCTCCGACCAGCTTTTGAACGAAGTCGTTTTTCGAGGCAACTCCAGCTTTTGCCCAGCTTTCAGTTGCTGATAGGCGGTTTGCAAGTCTTCCAGAATAATCCGCCAGGAAACACCATCGACTGCGAGATGGTGAATGACAATGAACAGACGCTGCTCACTGCCGAGCTGGAAGTATGCGGCGCGATGCAGCGGCCCTTTTTCGATGTCCACACTTCCCTGCAGTTCGTCCGCGATGGCCTGCATCCGGGCTTCGCGATCCGCTTCGGGAACGGACGACAGATCGATCACTTGCAGCACGTCTTCATCCGCGATCGCTGCGTGATACGGTTTCCGCTTTCCGTCGACGTATGGAAAACGCAGGCGCAGCGCATCGTGGTGAACAGGCAGCGCGGCAAAAGCTTTTGCCAGGAAAGTCGCATCCAGTTTTTCCCGGACAGCCAGCATGACCGACTGGTTCCAGTGATGGAGATCGCGAATCTCCTGCTCAAAAAACCACATTTGAATCGGCGTAAGCGGCAGCTCGCCAGTTACGACCCCTTGCTCCGCCTGCTGTGGAGCGTCCTCCACAACTACA
Organism: Brevibacillus gelatini; assembly: GCF_003710935.1. Classification (GTDB taxonomy): domain Bacteria; phylum Bacillota; class Bacilli; order Brevibacillales; family Brevibacillaceae; genus Brevibacillus; species Brevibacillus gelatini. The sequence goes on along the minus strand of NZ_RHHS01000015.1, from coordinate 22,349 downwards.
GCGCTGGCAGCCAGCTCCGCCAATGTTTGCGCGTCAAACAAATGCTTCGGCGTCAATTTCAGCCCCGCCTGACTGGCCCGCGAGACAATCTGAATCGTCAAAATCGAGTCTCCGCCAAGCTCGAAAAAGTTATCGTGAACCCCGATCGACTCTACCCCGAGAACTTCTTGCCAAATTTCAGCCAGCTTGCGTTCCGCTTCTGTTTGCGGCGGGACATGGCGGCCTTCCCACTCCGTTTGCGAGACATCGGGTCTTGGCAATGCACGACGGTCTACTTTTCCGTTTGGCGTAAGCGGCAGAGCATCCAGCAGTACGATTGCATACGGCACCATGTAGTCCGGCAGCTTCTCCTTCAGCGACTGACGCAGCTCGCCCGTCAGGATCGCTTCGCCTTCGTGAAGCACGACATAGGCGACCAGCCGCTTCATCCCAGGCGTCACATCTTCCCTGACGACCACCACGGCCTCCAATACTGCCGGATGCGTGTACAGCGCTGTTTCAATTTCGCCAAGCTCGATCCTGAACCCGCGAATGCTTACCTGATTGTCGGCACGCCCGATGAACTCCAGGCTGCCATCCGCTCCATAACGGACCAGATCGCCCGTGCGGTACATGCGCTCACCGGGGACCGGGGAAAACGGATTCGGCACAAAGCTGGCTGCTGTCAGGTCTGGCCGGTTCAAATAGCCGCGCGCGAGACTTTTTCCGGCAATGTACAGCTCCCCGACTACACCAGTAGGTACAGGCTGTCTGTTTTCATCGAGTACATACACCGCCACGTTGTCAATCGGCCGCCCGATGGAAGGGGCAGACGCCCGCTCTCCGCCAGCAGGCACGACGCCCGCTGTCGCGACGACGGTATTTTCGGTCGGACCGTATTGGTTCACGAGCGTAAACGGCACATCTGCAGTCGGGTACTGGTGCAGCTTGTCGCCGCCTGTCAGCATGTAGCGCAGCGCTGTTTTGTTCGGCCATTCCAAAGCAAGCAGGCTCTCGGCCAGAGGGGTTGGCAAAAAGCTGATCGTGATCGCGGATTCGACGAGCCAATCCCGCAGCTTTTCCGGCATGAGACGAATCTCTTCCGGCGGCTGGCAAATCGTCGCCCCTGCCGTCAAATACGGCCAAGTCTCCCATACCGAAGCGTCAAAAGCCGTTCCGGCAATTTGCGAGGCCCGATCCCCGGCAGTAACGTTGTACGCCCGTTGGTGCCAGTAGACCAGATTGAGCAGCGACCCGTGCTCGATCTGCACCCCTTTTGGCGTACCCGTTGAACCGGACGTATAGATGACGTAGGCGAGTTGCTCCGCTTTTGTCGTGATGGCTGGCGCAACCCGGCTCTCTTGGGCAATCTCCTGCCAATCCCTGTCCAGGCAAAGATACGCCGCAGCGCTTTCCGGCAATGCCCCAAGCAACCGCTCCTGGGTCAAAACCAGTGACATTTGCGCATCGTCCATCATGAAAGCGAGTCGCTCACGGGGGTACGCCGGGTCCATCGGGACATAAGCGGCCCCTGCCTTGAGGATCGCAAGTTGACCGATCAGCATTTCAATCGAACGCTCTACGCAAATCCCGACCAGATCCTCGGCGCCAATCTTGCGTTTCAACAAGACGTGCGCAAGCTGGTTGGCCTTCGCATCGAGTTCTGCATAGGTGATCGCTCCCTCTTCGCCGATCACAGCAAGCTGCTCGGGAAACTCGCGTGCCATGCAGGCGACCAGTTCGTGGACATTCCGCTCGCAGGAATAAGCAGCTTCGGTCCGGTTCCACTCGACGAGCATCCGGGTTCGTTCCGCATCACCGAGCAGCGGAATGGACGTAAGCTTTTGCCCTGGCTGGGCGGCAACAGCTTGCAACAGATGGCAGAAATGCCCCGCCATACGCTCAATGGTCGAACGGTCAAACAAATCCGTGCTGTATTCAAACACACCCTTGAACCCGCCGTCTTCCGCTTCGATCATCGTCAGCGTCAAATCGAATTTGGTCGTCTGGTTGAGCTGGACTTCATCCGGTGCAATCGCCAGCGTCTCGCCTTCGCGTACGCCTGTCGACATCCCCTGCAGAGCGAACAGCACCTGGAACAGCGGGGAATAACTCAGACTGCGCTCGATTTGCAGTTCATCCACCAGTTTTTCAAAAGGCAGGTCCTCGTTGGCAAATGCATCAAACGCCGTCTCACGCACACGCCGCAACAATTCCACGAATGACGGGTCGCCGGACAAGTCGGTACGCAGAACCAGCATATTGACGAAAAATCCGATCAGGTTTTCGATTTCCTGCCGATTGCGTCCGGCCACTGGCGTCCCAATCAATATGTCTGTCGTATGCGTATAGCGGTACAGAAAGCTTTTGAACGCCGCAAGCAGCGTCATGAACAGTGTCGCACCTTCCTTGCGGCCCAGTTCGCGCAGCTTTTGCCCCACTTCACCCGACACGAAAAAGGAAAGATTGTCGCCGCGATAGCTTTGTACGACCGGACGCGGCCGATCTGTCGGCAGCGGCAACAGCGGTTCGCTGCCAGCCAGTTTCTGTTTCCAGTAGCCAAGCTGCTTTTCCCATACGTCGTTTTGCCCTTGTTCCCGCTGCCATATCGCATAATCGCGGTACTGGATCGGCAAGTCAGCAAGCGGCACCGCTTCTTTCTTGAGCAATGCTTCGTACACCGTGCTCAGTTCGTTCACCAGTACATCCATCGACCAGCCGTCCGCGATGATATGGTGTACATTCAGCCAGAGAATGGACTCTTGCTCCGCCAACCGGATCAACACGGCACGCATTAACGGCCATTGATCGAGCTGGAATGGTGTTGACGCGTCTTCTGCCGCCATCCGCTTCCACTCCGCGTCTTTTTCCGCTGCCGGTTTGTTGCGCAGATCCATCACGCCAAGCGACAAGTGCACATCTGTATGGATTACCTGAACGGCGCGCCCGTCTACGTCGATAAACGTGGTGCGGAGCGACTCGTGCCGTCTGATGATTTCATTCAAAGCGCATTCCAGCACTTGCGCATCCACTTCACCTCGCAGCCGGAATCCGACCGGAATGTTGTACATGGCGCTGTTCGGGATGAGCCGATCAAGGAACCAGAGACGTTGCTGCGCGTAGGAGAGCGGCCACTCGTCCGAAACAGTGAGTGGGCGCGGCTCGATTGCGCTTAGCTTCACGACCTCCGCTCCCTGGCGCAGGAATTGAATCCGCTCGGCAAGCTCAGCTACCGTCTGATAAGTAAAAATCTCCCGCATCGTAAGCTGAACCTGAAACAGCTTCGCTGTCCGCGACAGCACTTGTGTCGCCAAAAGCGAGTGACCGCCCAGCTCGAAAAAGTTGTCGTGAATCCCGACTCGCGTTACAGCGAGCACTTCCTCCCAGATGCGGGCAAGCAGTTCCTCAATCGGGTTGCGCGGCGCACTGTACGCGGTGCCCGTATTCACGCTGCCGTCAGGGAGAGGCAAGGCTTTGCGGTCAATTTTTCCGCTGGAGGTCAGCGGAAACTCTTCCATCTGGATAAAATGGGACGGCACCATGTACTCGGGCAATGTTTGGCGAAGCCATTCACGCAAGGACGAAACGTTCCACATTTTGTCCGCGATGAAATAGGCGCACAAATACGCTTGACCGTTATGATCGGTATGGGCCACAACAACCGCATCGCGAATCGAATCTTCCAGGATCAGTTGGCTGCGAATTTCGTCCAGCTCAATCCGATAACCGCGAATTTTGACCTGATGGTCGATGCGGCCAAGGTACTCGATGTTCCCGTCAGGGCGATAACGAGCCAGGTCGCCAGTCCGGTACATGCGCTTGCCCTCCGCAAACGGGTGAGGGACGAACTTTTCGTTGGTCAGCTCTTCGTTGTTCAAATATCCTCTCGCCAGGCTGGCTCCGGCGATGCACAATTCACCAGGGACGCCGATTGGCTGCAACTGCCCGTGTCTGTTGACGATATGCGTCTGAATATTGGCGAGCGGCTTTCCGATCGGCACAGAAACTTCCCGAAAATCCCGCGTCAGAGAGAACTTCGTGGCATAGATCGTCGATTCCGTCGGGCCGTAGATGTTCTCCAGCATGACGTCTGGCAGTGCCTCGTAAACTTTTGCCACCAAATCGGACGGCATGGCCTCCCCGGCGGCGAAAATGTACCGCAGCTGGTTGGCTTGCTCGCGGTCTTGCACATAGTCAACAAACGGAATGAGCATGGACGGGACGAAATTGACATGCGTTACGCCATGGCGCACAATCGCTTCCCAGATTTGCGCCGGTTCCTTCTCCGCGCCGGGATCGAGAATGACCAGTCTGCCGCTGCCCAACATCCAGCCGAATATTTCTGCGACGGACACGTCAAAGGTGTAGGTCGTCTTCAGCAAATACGCATCGTTTTCCAGCAGCGGGTATTCCTCGTGCAGGGCAAAGAGGATGTTGAGCAGACTTGCATGCTCGATCATGACCCCTTTTGGCTTGCCAGTCGAACCGGATGTATAGATGACGTAAGCCAGATTTCCCACATGCGCTCTGCACGGCGGATTGTCCGCCACGCCCTGGTAAAACTCTTCCGCCTCCAGATTGATGATCCGCTCAGGAAAATCAATCGTCTCAAGGAAGCGCTTGGTCGTCAGCAGCCATTGACTTTTGCTGTCCTGCAAAATGTATTCAATCCGTTCCTTCGGATGGGCGGGATCAATCGGCAAATAGGCTCCGCCCGCTTTCAAAATCGCCAGAATGCTAATCAGCATCTCCGCCGAACGTTCGACAAGCAGGCTGACAATGCTCTCCGGTCCGACGCCTCTGACCCGTAATACAGCAGCGAGTTGATTGGCCTTGTCGTTTAATTCGCGATAAGAGACCGTTTGTTCGCCGATTACCAGCGCAACCCGGTCCGGATTTTGCTCGGCACGCTCTTCAAAAATTTGATGAATCAATTGATTAACAGGATAATGGCGATTCGTATCGTTAAAGGAATGAAGCTGCCGATGTTTCTCTGCCGGGTCCACTACTTCGAGCTGCTGCAAAGGAATGTCCGGGTTGTCTGTGACTTGTGTCATAATCGTCGTGAGTTGTTGACTGATGTGCATGAGTTGTTCTTCTGTCAGGCAAGAAGCATTGTAAATGTACTTGATCGTGATGACGTCGTTCGGAGTAACCATTACGTTCAAATCGTAGTTGGTTTGTTCAAATGCAGTCAGATGAGTGAGGGTAAAATCCTGGTTGTATTGGTTTAAGCGGGCCAGAAACTCTTGGCCCATCGGATAGTTTTGGAAGAGAACAATATGATCGATCAAATTTTGCTTCCCTTGGATGTCAGCCAAGGAAAGATAATGGTATTTTTCCAGCGAAAGCGACTCGTCCTGCACTTGCTTCACCAGGTCAGCAAACGTTTGCCGCTCGCTCGCCTGGACACGGACAGGCACGGTGTTAATGAACAGTCCCACCATTTGCTCAACGTGCATAACTTCGCTCGACCGCCCGGAGACAACCGATCCGAAGATGATGTCATCCGTGTTGCAGTGCCGTTGCAGCATGAGCCCCCAGATCGTGCGGAAAAGATTGTTAACCGTCACTTGCAATTGCTTGGCGAGCCTGTTCAATTCGCCTGTCAGTGCCTCGTCAATCGCAAAGACAAATTCCGCTTGCCTGTATTTGTGGCCGACGCCCTGCTTTTGCAAAAAGCTGCTGGGCTCATAGCCGCTTATGTACCTCGCCCAGTTTGCTTTTGCTTCTTCGGCATCCTGCTCCCCGAGCCAGCTGATGTACGCGCTGTAGGGGTATACCGGGCCAAGTTGGACTGGCTGCCCTGCATTCAATTGCTGATAGATTTGAAAAAAGTCATTCAGCACAATCGGAATGCACCAGCCGTCCAGCAAAATATGATGGTGACTCCAGAAAAGCGTATACGAATCGGATGAAGTCCGGACAAGCGCAAGACGAATGAGCACGTCTTTTGCCAGATCAAAGCCTTTCCTGCGATCTTTGCTTGCAAAGTCCTCCAGAAAGGCGTCTTGCTCATCGGGGTTCAGGTGGGTAATGTCCACCACCTGAACCGTTGTCTTTCTTTCCTTGAGCACAACCTGTCGAGGCTTCTGTACTTTTTCAAGGAGAAAAACAGTGCGGAGAATATCGTGTCGCTCGATCAGTGCGTTCAAGCTTTGTTCCAGGATAGCTGGATCGATGAGCCCTTTGATCGTGAACCGGAATTGCTCAAAATAGGACTCGGTTTCTTCGTCCAGGAGGGAATGAAACAACATTCCCTCTTGCATAGGAGATAACGGATAGATATTGTCGATCTTATTCCTTGACACGACTGCTCTCCTCCTGATTCCAGATACTTACAAATCGCCAATCAAGTCCATAATGTCGTCCAGTTCTGCCATCGAGAGGTCCTTGTCCACAAAGTCGCTTGGGGTCAACTCGACGTCTTTCTTTTGCGTACAATGGGTCACAATCGTATTCAGATGATAGTGAAAAAGTCCTAACAGCTTGTCGATTGTCGTCTTGCGATACTCATTGCGGTTGTAGTGAGCATAGACGGCCAACTCATCCCCGACGATTTTTGCGTATAGTTCCAACTGGTGCATGCGCTCGGCGGCTGGGCCGAGCAGTCGACCTTGTGGCAGATGGGAGAACGTGAACAAATCATTTGTTCCACCTTCATCTAAATCATCCGAATAATGGAAAACAAGTTCAGGTTGAAGCGTCAAATGGCTGTCATGCTTGTCGGTAGAAGCAGAGAGATGCTTGAGGATGGAGTACCCGATCCCGTTATTGGGAATGGCTCGCATCATCTCTTTGACCAGCTTGATCCGCTCTCCTGTCTGGCCTGATTGGGCCGCAGGCAGAACGACCGGGAACAGCGTGCGGAAGCATCCGACGGTGCGGGAAACATCCAGCCCTTTGACCATCGCTTCTCGACCGCGTCCTGATAAAAAGATGCTGACATCGCTTGCCCCTGCCCACTCCTGCAAAGCCATTCCCAAAGCCGTCAGCAAAAGTTCATGCGGCTCCGTCTGATAGGCGTGATTGGCGTGGTGAAGCAAGTTTTCTGTCTCGGCTTTGGAAAAGCGAACCCATGCCGTCACTGTGTTTTGTTCCGTCTGGTAGAGCGTCTCCTGGTCTTTGGGCAGCGGACGGGTCGGGGTGGATTCGACCTTTTTCCAATAGGCCAGCTCGTTTTCCAGCTTTTTGCTGGCGGCCGCATGCTGCAGTTCTTCCGCCCACTTTTGATAGGAATGGGTTTTCTTCGGCAAGGTGATGGGCTGACTAGAAGCTGCCTGCTGATAGGCGGTTCGGAAGTCTTCCAGAAGGATACGCCAGGACGCATCGTCCACAACCAGATGGTGAATCGCCAGAAGCAGATGGTCGCCTGCTCTCGTCCGGAAGAGCGCTGCCTGAACGAGCGGCCCCTCCAGCAAATTCATCCCGGCTTGCAGACTGTTCGCCTTCTCTTCCACTTTGCGCGATACGTCCAGCTCTTCCGTGCAGTCCACCAGCTCGAATGCATACAGCGTTCCTTCGTCCCCTCGATTGAACTGGACAATTCCTTCGTCTGATTCGCAAAAACTCATGCGCAAGGCATCGTGGTGCCGAACAAGTGCGTGCAACGCCTCCCGTACCAGCTCTTGCGCAAAGCCTTCCGGACGGTAAAGCATCCTCGCCTGATTCCAGTGATGTCTGTCCGATGTGATCCGTTCAAAGAAATACCGCTGCATCGGCGTGAGCATAACCGGTCCCGTCACCAGTCCCTGCTCGATGTCGATTTTCTCGAAATGAATATGCGGTGCAATCTGCTCAACCGTCGGATACTTGAACAGGTGGTTCACGACCATTATCAGGTTGTGCCGTTGCAGGCGCGACGCAATCTGCAAGCCTTTGATCGAGTCTCCGCCCAGTTCGAAAAAGTTGTCGCGAATCCCTACCTGCTCGACGCCAAGCACTTCGGCCCAGACTTTCGCCACCGTCGTTTCCAGTTCGGTTCGCGGCGCCGCGTATTCCCCTTCAGCCTTCACACTGCCGTCAGGTTCGGGCAAAGCTTTGCGATCCAGCTTGCCGTTTGCCGTGAGCGGAAACTCCTTCATGAGCACAAAGTGGGATGGAATCATATACTCCGGCAGCTCACGCCGCAGCACGTCCCGCAACTGGCCGACGGTCCATTCCCGTTCGGAAAGCAGATAGGCGCACAGGTAGGCTTGCCCGTTCTGATCGTTTCTCGCTACGACTACCGCATCCTGAATCGATTCCTCCTGAATCAGCTTGCTGCGGATTTCATCCAGCTCGATGCGGTACCCGCGAATTTTCACCTGGTGGTCGAGCCGTCCAAGGTACTCAATGTTGCCGTCTTCCCGATAACGAGCGAGGTCCCCCGTGCGATAAATCCGCTCGCCGCTTTCCAGCGGATGCGCCACGAATTTTTCCTGCGTCAGCGCCTCATTTTTCAAATAGCCTCTCGCCAGACCTGTACCCGCGATGCACAACTCGCCTGGCACGCCGATTGGCTGCAGCTGTCCATGTCGATTGAGGACGTACATGCGATAGTTGGCGAGTGGCTTCCCGATCGGCACAGGACTTTCCACGCTGTCCGGTGTGAGCGAATAACGGGAGGCGTAGATCGTTGCTTCCGTCGGCCCGTAGATGTTTTCCAGTTTCACCTCTGGCAAAACTTCAAACACTTTTGGCACGAGATTATCCGGCATCGCTTCCCCGCAGGCGAGGATGTACCGCAACCGATGCCGCTCCGCTCGTCCTTGCAAATACTCGGCAAACGGGATCAGCATGGACGGCACAAAGTTGATGTGGGTAATGCCTTCCCGGACTACCGCCTGCCATATTTCTGCGGGGTTCTTTTCCGCTCCTGGCTCCAAAATGACCAGTCGGCCATTGCCGGGAACCCAACCGAAGATTTCTGCGACCGAAATATCGAATATGTAGGTCGTCTTCAGCAGGAAGGCATCGTCGTGCAACAACGGATAGGCATCCTGCATGGCGTGAATCACATTGAGCAATGCGCCGTGCTCAATCATGACCCCTTTTGGTTTCCCGGTTGAGCCGGACGTGTACATCACATACGCCAGGTCTCCCGGCTTATTCACTGGTGGCGGATTGCTTGCGTCAGGTGCGTAGCTGCTCTCGTTGTCCAGCTCCAGCACGATCTTCGCTGCGCTTGCTTTTTCAGCAAAACGCGCTTGCGCCAGCACCAGTTTGGCACCGCTGTCTGCGAAAATGTAGTCGATCCGCTCTGTCGGACTGTGTGGATCAATCGGGAGATACGCTCCCCCCGCCTTCAGCACGGCAAAAATCGCGACGATCATCTCCACAGATCGTTCCGCAATCAGCATGACCAGATCGTCCTGCTGCACTCCTTTTTCCCGCAAAGTGTGCGCCAACCGGTTCGCCCGTTCGTTCAGTTCGCGATACGTCACACCTTGTTCGCGGAAAACGAGCGCCGTTTTGTCAGGTGTCGCCGCTGCCCATTCCTCAAACATCGGCATCAGCAGCTTGTCGGGGTAAGCTTTGGCTGTATCGTTCATCTGTGTGTGCAGCTCGCGCTTTTGCTCTTCTGGCAGCAGTTCAAACGATTTGAGCGGCTTGTCCAGCCCGTGAACGGCTTGCAGGAGCAGGTGTGCAAACTGGGCGATCATGCGGCTGATGCTGCCCTCATCAAACAAGTTGGTGTTGTATTCGAACACGACGTGCAGCTCATCTTCCCTCTCCACCGCTTCCAGTGTCAGGTCAAACTTGCTGATGCCGTTGTGGATGTAGCGCATTCGCTTCTCCAGCTCGTTTTCCGGCGGGCTTTGCATCATGAACATCACGTCAAACAGCGGATGGCGATTTCCTTCGCGCTTTACCCCAGAGCCTTCGACGATTTTGTCAAAGGGTATGTACTGGTTTTGCAGAGCCGGCAAAAGCTCCTGTTTGACCAGTTGCAGGTTATGTAAAAAGCTTTTCTCGTGATCGAGGGAGAGCAACAGCGGCAAGGTATTGACGAACATCCCCAGCATCTGGCGCGTATCCGGATGCTGCCTGCCGTCTGTCACGGTGCCCAGTATGACCTCTTCGCTGTCGTTGTTCATCTTGGACAGCCAGAGGGACACGATGCTGAGCATGAGCATGTAGAAGGTCAGATCATGTCTGGCTGCGATTGCCTTGAGCTTTCGCGTGATCTCCGCGCTTACGCGATGCGTCTGGATCGCCCCTTCATATGTCAATTGCGGCGGCCGTTTTCGCGTCGGTAGCTGGACGACGGGAAGCTCTCTTTGCAAAAGCGTTTTCCAGTACGAAAGCTGCTGTTCGTATTCGTCGCTTGTGAGCCATTCGTTTTGCCAGCGCGCGAATGATTTGTAAGTTTTTTCCACAGGTGATAACGGCTGTTGTTCGAGCAAAGCCTGCAATTCCCGCAGCAGGATCGATTTGGATAAACCGTCCATCAGGATATGATGGGAATCGATCCAAAGAATGTTTCTGTCTGCAGTCTCAATCACACCCGCCCGGAGCAACGGCGCTTGTGCCAGATCAAACGGTTTGATCTGTTCGGCAAGCAAACTGTGGACCGACTCTTCTGCCCCTGTCTGGCGGACGAAGGGCAGCTCTGCCCAAGGGACAATCCGCTTCACAATCTCGTCACCGTGCAGGTGGTACGTGCTTCGCAAGCCTTCGTGCCGCTGTACCAACTGCTGCAGAGCCTGGCGGATTTGCTCAGTATCGACACTCAATGGAAAATCGACCGTAAAAACCACATTGTAGGCGACCGACTCGACGTCCTGCTGCTGGATGACGTACATCCGCTTCTCCACCGCCGATGTCTCGTATTCCTGTTGTTCCCCAAGCTCCGGCAAAGGCTCCAGGCTCGCCTGCTGCTCTTCTGAGAAAAGCCGTTTCAGTTGCCGGATCGTCGGATGCAGGAAAAGCTGGTCGTATCGCAACTGGAACCCGATGTCTTTTAGCTGGTGAATCAGTTGCATAACCTTGATGGAGTCTCCGCCCAGTTCGAGGAAATGGTCGTCGATTCCGATCTGTGGTATCCCCAGCACGCGGCTCCACACCATGGCCAACTGTTGCTCCAGCTCGTCAGTGGGGGCGATGTAGTCCTCTCTTCCCAGTTCCCCGCCCGTTTGCACCTCTGGCAGTGCCCGCTTGTCCACCTTTCCGTTCGTGGTCAGCGGAAAGCTCTCCATATGGACAAAATACGTCGGGATCATGTACTCCGGCAGATCGTTTCGCAGCCATTCCCGCAGTTCGCCAGACGGGATTACTTCGGGGGCGACGTAATAGGCAACCAGGTATTTGCGCCCGTCTTCCCGCTCTTTTGCGACAACCGTTGTCAGTTCGATGCGCGGGTGGCTCATGAGAAAAGGCTCAATTTCCCCCGGCTCGATGCGGTATCCGCGAATTTTGACCAGGTTGTCGAGGCGGCCCAGAAACTCGATATTTCCGTCAGGCAACAAGCGTGCCCTGTCACCTGTGCGGTACATGCGCTCGCCTGTTTGCGGATGGATCAAAAATTTCTCCGCCGTCAAATCGGGACGGTTCAGATAACCGCGCCCCAGACCTTCGCCGACGATGAATAGCTCGCCCGCTACCCCAAGCGGCTGCAATGCCAAGGCCTCGTCCAAAATCAGGATGCGGGTGCGGTCAATCGGCTTGCCAATCGGGATATTCGGGTACTGTCTGTCTACCTCAAACATCGTCACCATGATCGTGCACTCTGTCGGCCCGTAACCGTTGTAGAGCTTGTACGTTCCGCGCCGCTCCACTCTTTTCAGCACATCGCCGCCCGTAATCACGACGCGAAACGAATGGTTGTCCATTTGCATGAACTGCTCCGCCGCTCCTGTCGGAAAATAGCTGATCGTGACTTGTTCCCGATTGCAGTAGTCGTTCAGCGCTTCGAGGTCGTATTTCAACCGGGAAGGCACGATGTGCAGAGATGCCCCTGCGAGCAGGTACGGAAACATATCGAGTGCCGACCCGTCGAATGAAAAGCTGGAATACACCAATGCCTTGTCCGCAGCGGTCACGGCAAAATAACGGCGATGCCACTGGCAAAAATTAACCAGATTGTGATGCTCGATCATGACGCCTTTGGCCAGGCCTGTCGAACCAGATGTGTACATGACGTAGACCAGGTCCGTCGGCCGGTTGACGTGCGGCAAATTGTCTTTCCTGTCGCTGTAGTTGCCTGGGTCGCACACGTCGATCACTTCGCAGCCGCCGCACGCTCTGTCTTTCAGCTTTGTCTCTGTCAACAAAATGGTGGCACTGCTGTCGTTCAGCATATAGGCAATTCGTTCCGCCGGATACTCCGGATCGATGGGAACATAGGCCCCTCCTGCTTTCATCACCGCGAGAATAGTGACGAGCATGTCCAACGACTTGTCCAGCATAATGGCCACCTGATCGTCAGGCTTGACGCCTCTCGACCGGAGATGGTGGGCCAATTGGTTTGCCCGTTCGTTCAGCTGTCTGTATGTCAAGGAACGCCCCTGATCGACAACCGCCACATTGTCCGGTGACTGTTCCACCTGCTGTTCAAACAACTGGTGGTAAGCTTTGTCGATCGGCGCTGCTCCCTCGTTGTTCGCTTCGCAAAACCGCTTTAATGCCAACAAATCTTTTACCGTCGTCATATTCAGATTTTTGTAGAAATCCCGGTCTTTTTTGAAATGGATGGTTCCACCGGCAGGCTGCGGATAGGGCGTGAGTCGCCCATGCACGATGTTCTCCCACTCGCGGATGAACAGGTCTTCCATCGCCTGGTGCGCCTTGTTGTAGCAATCGAGCAGCGTATCTTCGTCGGCAAAAGCAATCTCTTCCTGAACGAGAATCTCCCCGGTATCGACATTTTCGTCGATGAGGTGGATCGTCACACCTTTAGGCGTTTCGTCCCAGACACTCCAGAAAACAGGATCTCTCCCTCTGTTCCAGGGCAAAAGGGAGGGGTGAAGGTTGATGATGCGACCTTTGAAGCGGGAGACGATTGCCTTGTCCAAAATATAGCCGTACGCATAGCTGACGATCCAATCGACATCTTCTAAAAATTCTGACTGCTCATCCAACTTCTCCTGGCATATGACGACTTCGTGGTGTAATGATTCCAAGTACCGTACAACTTTGTTGCTTTTGCTCATAAACGTTGTCAGGAATAGTATTCTCACAAAAACACCACCAGCACTTCCAAAATTTCGTTGACAAAAAAGTAGCTTCGACTGAAAATCTTTCTTGAGACAAGACCTTACACTTTTTTACATATTGTACAAAACCATGGTAATTTGTAAATAGTTAGAGGTCAAGTGTTTATATTTTTCTGAATCTGAAAAGAATTCCTTTTTGATTAAAAACTCTTAACCATGATAGAACCCCCCCCCTGGTGCCCCTATGGTGCTCGCGGGCAACGGGAGCCGACTCCGAAAGAAAAACGTGGAGGAAAGCAGGACGAACTGCTCATGCATCAAGTCCTGTGCAAGCAGTCAAAAACGACTTCATCATTAAAAAAAATATTCATGATGAAAAAAGAGGAACTTCGACAAGAAGAGAGAAAATGTGGAATATATGGAAAACGCTGCAATTTCTATTATACACAATCATTCGAAAAAAGGTGATAATTGATGGAGCATGTAATCGAAATGAAAGACCTGAAAAAGTCGTTCGGCGACAAAAATGTTCTGAACGGAATCTCTCTCTCGATTCCCAAAGGAACGATTTTCGGTCTACTCGGCCCCAACGGATCTGGCAAAACGACAACCTTGCGCATCCTGTCCTGCCTCATCGAGCCTACCTCCGGAGAAGTCACCATCCTTGGCCATCAAATCAGCAAGCACAAAGAAGAGATTCGCAAAAAAATCGGTTGCGTCACAGAGTCACCGGGGGTGTACGACAAGCTTTCTGTCCTGGACAACCTGGAATTTTTCGCTGCCTGCTACCAGATTCCCAAAGCCAAGCGTGCCTCCCGCATCGAGTTTTTGCTGCGCCAGTTCGACTTGTGGGAAAGAAGAAACGACCCTGCCGGCAGGTTGTCAAAAGGAATGAAGCAAAAGCTTTCAATCATCTGCGCGATTTTGCACGACCCGGAAGTCCTCTTCCTGGACGAAGTCACAGCCAATCTCGATCCCGTCAGCATTCGCAAGCTGAAAGATTTGATCCGCGAATGGGCTGCCTCCGGGAAAACGATCATCATGAGTTCGCACATCCTGACCGAGATTGACGAATTGTGCCATGAATTCGCGATCATCAAGGGCGAAGTCATTCGCTTGACCACCCCGCAAAAATTCCGCGAAGAATGGAGCACCTACAACGTGATTCTCGATGTCGGCGCAGACCTGCAAAAGTCGGAGCAGATTATCAAGGAAGCCAAGGAAGTCGAAGCGTACAAACGCGTGGAAAACCAGTTTCATCTGAGAATCGCTGACCCGGAGACAGCCAACCCGCAGTTGGTGAAAAAGCTGGTCGCAGCGGATGTCACGGTCAAATACATAACACCGCTCTCTGTTTCGCTGGAAGATTCCTACCTGAGCTTGCTGGACCAAGAAAAGGAGGCGATCTAATATGCCGACATTTGTCATCATTCGAGAGTGGAAAGAGCTTTTTGCCAACCGCTCTGTGCTGATTACGAATCTTGCCGCGCCATTCGTGATCTTGATTATGGCCTTGATAACGACGGTTTTTGCGCAAAACGGCAAGATGGAGTTTGTCCTGACCTTGATGAAATTGACCAATCCGCTGCTCAACGTGGCCGGAGAGGACGGTACGATTGCCATTGCCCGCTTCTATTTCCTTCTGTTTCTGATCGTCCCGGCGATGATCCCGCTCACTTTTGCCACTTCGAGCATCATCACGGAAAAAATTACAGGAACGCTGGAAAGCGTGCTGGTCACTCCCATTTCCACCCGAGAGTTTTTGCTGGGGAAAATTCTTGCTTTCTCCTTGCCGTCCATCGCCCTGACCTGGGTGATCCAGCTTATCTTTTTGGGTTTTATCTTCGCCAGCTTTGAAAATGCCAGCTCCCATTTTTCCATTGTGTTCATCCTCGCGATGATCCTGCTCGTCCCATTTATCTCGATCATCAGCCTGTCGCTGAGCGTTGTCGTTTCCTCCAAAGTGGACAACGTCGCCGCCGCGCAGCAATTCGGCGCCTTGCTCGTATTGCCGATCATCGGACTTGCCATCAGTCAGGTGATTTTCCTCTCGATGATGAGCAATCCGCTGATCTATCTCGGCCTGGTGACCGTATGTGCGGTTGTCTCCCTGATTACGTTCCAGATCAGTGTGAAGCTGTTTGATCGCGAGCACATTATCAGCAAGTGGAAATAACGAATGAATGAAACAACCACCGCATGAAATCGTTGACGTGCGCGATTTATGCGGTGGTTTTCTTTTGCCTTGCCCACTCTTTCCATTCCGAGAAAAAAAGGGAACGGCCCGCAGGCGGCTCCCTTCGTTTTAGCGTGCGCCAATGACCGCTTTAAGCGTCTGGGTAATCGTTTGCCAGTCTTCTTCCTGCAACTGCGCATCCAAAGGTCGCTGCAATTCCGCGAGCACATCATCGACATAGTGCTCCCGCCGCATGCCGACGAGAATGCCGTGCACGTCTGGCGTTGCCCGCATCGTGCGGATGGCAGCCTGGCTCAATGTGTCTGTCGCCATCAAATGCGGGCGCACCCGCGACAGCTCTTTTTTAATCGCTTGCGCCCGCTGGTAGTCTTTGGGCGTGTAGTAGCTTTTCAAGGCATCTGTTGCTTGGGTGAGAGTTTCCTTGTACGTATCCAGCCATTCCAGCGTCTGGCCGTCCATTTCTCCATGCTTTGCGATCGACTTGCGAAGATCGGTGATGACCGGCTCAAACAGCAGGCTTTGCACATTGTGCACGTTTGCCGAAGAGTACAGCTTTTTCCAATATTTGCGGAGCATCGCGCCCGCCGTTACCTTTTTCTTGAGCTCCTTTACCTCGTCCCTCTCCAGCTTCAACGCAGGCAAAATATGGTCGACGATCTGATCCTCCACTTCATCGATGCGATCGAGGCAGGCTTTGATCTTTTGGGTCGCTTCCTTCTCGTCAATCACTGTTTCAGGTTCCATACGGATGTCTGTCAGGCGGAAAATTTTTTCCTTCGCTGTCACATCCAGCGTCCGGTTGGTCATCACGCCCAGCCCTTTTTCCTTGGCAAAGCGCAATGCACTCAGGCCGTGCCCATGGTTTTTTTCCAGCAAAGGGCCTGACTCGTACATGTTCATCGGAAACTGGATCACGCGAAAATGGTGATCTGGGCTGATTTTTTCCGCCATCTCCCAAAGGGTATCCAGCGCAATAAAGTCAAACTCCTTGGGATTGCTGCCAAACGAGTTGGCGCTGACTCCGTAGCATTGGATACGCCCAGCCTCGACTTCTTTTTCCAGGTGCAAAAAAGCTTTCTCGATCCGCTCCAGCAGTTCTTCGTACGCTTCCTGCTGCTTGATCTTGTTCATTTTGGCCCATAACAAATACCATTCCGGATTGTGCAGCATGTAGCAATCAATCTGTTCCAGCTGCAAGCGCTGCAGGCTGCGCGTGAGCTGATCCTGGAGATACTCCGGATGGATGCAAATCGACATCCCTTCATGGACCGTCGTGAAGTCCTGATACGGCTTGCCTGCGGCCGTCCGCTTCATCGTCTCTTCGGAGTCCTCCCCGACGACAATGCCCGCCTTGGAGACGATGACAAGCTCTTCCCGCCTGATTTTTTCTTCGTCGACAAGCTGCTTCAAGACATGGCCGATGACTTTTTCCGCACTGCCGTTTGCGTACATGCTGCTGGTGTCGATCAGGTTAATCCCTTCGAGCAGCGCTTTGCGCAAGGCGTGCTGGTACTGTTCATCCTGCTCATCAATCCGGTATGTTCCGAAGCCGACCTGACTGATCCAAACATCAAAGCCGCCAAACTGCCTGTATGCAAGATGCGGATTGGCCTGTGCCAGCCGCTGTGTCCCTTCCAGCGTCGCTTTTCCTGTAATCATCCTATCCCCCTGTTTCCGACAAGATAGCTTTGCAGTGTTGATTCCACAATCGACAGAAGCTCTTTTTGCTCCGAATGGATAAAAAAGTGGTCGCCTTGCAGCATGTGCATGTGGAAGGAAGCGCGGGTGTGCTTTTTCCAGGCTTCCATGTGCTCCACGGTCACATCCGGGTCCTGCCGGCCGCCAATCGCGGTCAATCCGCACTCCAACGGCTCTTCATCCTCGTACTGGTACGTTTCGCAGATCGTGAAATCCGCGCGAAGCATCGGCAAGAGCATTTGCAAAATCTCTTCGTTTTCTGCTTGGTCAAAAAGTTCCTGCGGCGTACCGTTCAGCGTTCTCAGTCCCTGCAAAAACTCCGGGTCCGGCAGATGGTGAATCGCTTCGCCGGGATCAGGCAAATGCGGGGCATGATGTCCGGCGGCAAACAAATGCAAGGGCTTGATGCCGTAATGTTTGCGCAAATATCTGGCCAGCTCGAAGCTGAGCAAAGCCCCCATGCTATGCCCAAAAAGGGCAAACGGCCGATTCAGATAAGGCAAGAGCGCTTCTGCCAGCTCACGGATCAGCACAGACAAATCCGTATGGAACGGCTCGGTAAAACGGTTGCTTCTGCCAGGCAGTTGCACCGGACAAACGCCGATCTGAACGGGCAGCTTTTTCTGCCAGTCCCGGTAAATGCCCGCGTGTCCACCCGCATAGTGGAAGCAGAACAAAAGAAGCTCTGCCTCCGGCGCCAGTTGCGGCGAGAACAGCCAGCGGGTTTGGGAAACGTTTGTTTTTTGCATCAGGTATCCTCCTTGCCTCATTATGGAACGATGTTGATTTTTGCCCCGTCTTTCAACTGGGATTGTCCTTTGATGACGACCTTGTCACCTTTCTTCACACCTGACTCGATCAGCGTCCTCTCCGTTCCTTTCAGGGTGATCGCGATTTCTTTTTCTGCCACTCTCTCATCGTTTACGACGTAGACGACTGATTTTCCATTGCGCTCCAAAATGGCGTCGGTTGGCACGAGAATGCCAGCCTGTCCTTTTTGGGAGGACACTTCTGCCTTCATCCCGGGCAAAATCGTTCCTTTCGGATTGGGCACCTCGATTTCGACGGGGAACAGCCTGGACTGGCCAGAAGCACTTAGTCCGACGAAGGAAACCGTGCCCTTGGCCTTGATTCCAAGGGACGGGATTTGTACGTCAAGCTGTGTGCCTTTTGGCAAGGCTGGCAACACTTTTTCCGAAACGTTTGCCTTCACAATGACCGGGTCGAGGTTAATGATCGTCGCAACAGGCTTTTGCGCGGTGATCGTATCTCCCTCCTGAACCAGAATTTCGGTGACTATGCCGTCTACCGTTGCTTTTATCAGCGTGTTGTCCAAGGCGTTTCGGGAAATGTTCACTTCGGCTTGCCCCTGCTGGATATTGGCTTGCGTGATCCGTCCATTTTTATCAGCCTGGTTCACTTGTGTCCGGGCGTTGTTCAAAGCGGTTTTCGCCTGATCGAGCTGGCTTTGGTACTGGTTTTTCGCTTGCAGATAGGCATTCTCGGCATTTTCCAGCTCGCCTTTGGACAAGGCATGCTGCTCGTACAGTTTTTTGGCGCGGTCGTAGTTTGCTTGCGCCAGTTGCATGCCTTGGGCAATCACGCTCTCCGTGTGCTTGTAGGCTTGCTCTGCCAGCTTCAACTGGTTTTCCGCCAACTGCTGGGAAGTTCCCACTCTGCTTGTATGCTCCAGATTTGCCTTGGCGACCGCCAGTGTTGCTTCTGCTTGCTGCAGTCTCAGCATCGCCTCCGTCTGATCCAGCTTTGCGATGACTTGTCCCTTTTTCACGGGGTCGCCCTTTTTCACGAGAATTTGCGAGACGGTCCCGCCTGTCTTGCCAACGATGCTGACATCGGTATTGGCAAATACTTCTGCCAGCAGCCGATCCGACTCCTGAAGCTCTCCCTCTGTCACTTCCGCTACCTGGACGTCGATGGCGTTCTCGACTTTAATCAGCTCCACCTCCGTGCCGGACTGCTTTTCGAGCTGAGCTTGTCCGCCGTTGGCGTTTTTGTTTTCCGTCGCTTGTGAATTGCATCCCGCGATGATCGTCGCGCCCAAGAGGCAACTCACACCTACGTTGATTAGCTTCTTCCTCTTCATCTCTGAAAAGCCCCTCTCTTCTGCCTACCCAGACTTTTTCATGTCGCGCAAACTTCTCAGCACGGAAATAAACATGTCCTCGCCTGGCTCCCTCTCCTGTTCCTCGGTATCCGGAGTGAAAAACTCTTTCTTGATCCGATACAGCAGCTCATACCCGATCGGCACCACGATCAAGGTCAGGACCGTCGACGTAATCAGTCCGCCAATGACGACAATCGCCAGACTTTTCGTCATCAAGGCCCCTTCGGAAAAGCCAAGACAAAGCGGCAGGAGTGCGCAAACCGTCGCTACTGCCGTCATGATAATCGGGCGCATACGGGTAATGCCCGCTTCGACGACAGCCTCGCGCATGGAAGCCCCCGCGAGTCTCCGCTGCTGGATATTGTCCACATACACGATTGCGTTCGTCACGACGATGCCGACAAGCATCAAAAAGCCGATGAGGGCGGTCACATCAAGTACGGAGCCCGTCAAAAACAGCCCAAACAGGCCGCCGATCACAGCGAGCGGCAAGGACAAGAGAATCGCAAGTGGTGCCGTAGCATTGCCAAACGAGATGAGCATGACAATGTAGACGATGAAAATCGCGGCCCCGATAGCGAGGAGCATGTCCTGGAAGCTTTTTTCCATGTCGCTTGCGACCCCTTCGGAGGACAGCGTGACGCCGTTCGGCAGCTCTTCTGCTTGCAGAAGCGCAAACAGGAAGTTGCTCGCTCCCCCTTTGTTGTCGCTCACAATATCCGCCGTAATTTGCACGAATTGCTTTTCGTCCTTGCGGTTGATTTGCGACTGTACTTTTTCCTGGTCGATCTCGGCGAAGTCCAGCAGTCGCACCTGTTGCTTGCCTGGTGTCTGAATGTAAATGTTTTTCAGTTCCTCCAGCGATTTTTCGCGGTCTTCGCTCAGCCCGAAAAACAGATCGTAATCTTTGTCGTTGATCCTGATTTTGCCGATTTTCGTATCCGAGACGAGCAGGTTCACTTCCTGGGCAACCTGCACCGGCGATATTCCCAGCTCTGCCGCCTCGTCCCGGTCGACCTTGATGACGACTTCCTCGTTGATGTCGTTCAAATTGTCGCGCACGTTGGTCAAAAGAGGGCTTTCTTTCAGCTTCGCCTTGACGATGTCGCGCGCTTCTTTCAGCCGTTCGAGATCAGGCCCGTGCAGGACTACTTTGAACTGATTGCTCTCGTTGCTGCCTGGCTTGCTCAGAACCATTTCCGAGCCAAGCGGGATCGACGGTTTGATGATTTCCTCAAATTTTTTGATCGTTTGGTCGAGGTCTGTATCTTCCCCTGTTTTTATCAGCAGGACAGCTTCGTTCGTCCGCCGAATATCCGCTCCGTCTTCCGAACCAAGGCTGCTTTGGATGGACTCGACTTCCGCCTGGGCTTGCAGCTTGCTTTCGAGCTGACGAATCGTATCGTCGAGGACGTTCAGTTGGGTTCCTTTTGGCAATGTCACTTGGGCGAATATGTACTTTGCTTCCGACTCGGGCAGCAACCCGAATTTCATGTACGGCAACAGCGCCAGACTTGCTACCAAGAGGACAAAAGACAAAAGACCGACTGCGGGCTTGTGGTGCAGCGACCATTGAAGCAGCTTTCTGTAAGCGTGCGTCACTTTGCCGTGCTCATATTCCTTAATATTGCGATTTTTCAGGATTATCATCTTGGCCAGCAACGGAACTATCGTCACGGCTACCAGCAGAGAGGCAAACAGCGAGCAGACAACCGTCAGTGCGAATGGCCGGAACACCTCTCCGATCATCCCGCTGACAAAGACAATCGGCAAAAATACGGCAGTGGTCGTAAAAGTCGATGAAGTAATGGCGTGAAGCATTTCATTGGTGGCAAATTGAATCAGGCTTTCCTTGCGTTCCTTGTTCAACTGCAAGTGGCGGAAAATATTTTCGATCACGACGATGCTGTCATCCACGACCCGGCCAACCGCGACCGCCATTCCGAACAGCGTAATCATGTTGAGCGTAATGCCCATCCAGGACATGAAGATCAGGCTCACCAGGATCGACGTCGGGATGGAAACGAGGACGATCATCGTAGCTTTTACATGACGCAAAAACAGCAGGATAATCAGCGAAGCCATGATGGCTCCGAGCAAGCCTTCCTTGAGCATGCCGTTAATCGAGTTTTTAATATCGAGGGATGAATCGTAAATCGTGGTAAAGGTCAAATGTTTGTACGTTTCCTGAAGATGGGCGATTTTTTCGTTGATGGCATCGCCTGTTTCTACGGCATTGGCATCCCGTGTCTTATAGATGTTGATATTGATGCCGTTTTGCCCATTGAAGCGGCTGATCGATTGCGCTGCCCGGTCAAAGTTGACGTCTGCGATGTCGCCAAGTCTGACGTAGGCAATGCCGTTTTCCGGGTCGCCCGACAGGAACAGTTTGGTATTGCGGATGTCTTCCACGTTGCGGTATCGGCTCACTACGCGGATAATCCGTTCTTCCCCATCTTCCGTGATCGTGCCGATCGGCAAAGCGATATGGTTCTCGAGCAAAAGCTGCTTCAATTGCAACGGGGAGATACCGTAGTAGTTGAGCGCATCTGCTTTCGGCATGATTTTCATTTCCTGGAATTGTCCGCCTACTGTCGCTACTTTATCGACGCCCTCAATTCCTTCCAGTTCTTTGAGCACGGTGTCCCTTACTTCGCTGTCGAACAGATCCAGCCCGCTTTCCTCGTTCTGCCCTGTTACAAACAAATAATAGACAGGCTGACTGCTAAAGCCCTGGACCATGACTTGCGGCCTGCTCGCTTTTTCGGGAAGCGCGACACCGGAAATTTTTCGCTCCACCTCGTCTCGGGCAGCCTGTACATCCGCACCGGTTTCCAAATAGACTTTCAGCATGGAGCTGTTGCTGTTCGAATACGATTCCAATGCGGTAATGCCCGACACTTGCCCGATTTCCCGTTCCAGCGGTTTCGTTACATCGTCGAGCACGTCTTCCGGCGATGCTTCCGGGTAAGCGGTACTGACGACAAGCACAGGAAAGGAAACGTCAGGCATGTGCTCTACTTTGAGCGACATGGCAGCGACGATGCCGCTAATGACGACGAGTAGGCTGATGATGATAATAGCGGTTGAATTTCTGAGAGAAAATGTCGTTAAAAAACGCAAGGAATCCCCCCCTCATTGCTAATAAATTCCATCATCTATATTACGCCTTCCGCTTTTTTACTTCAAGAAAATTGATTCATCACCATAACCC
>NZ_RHHS01000014.1 GCF_003710935.1 Brevibacillus gelatini | reverse complement strand
CTCCAGTTGCTCCCGTCTCTCCGGTGGCTCCCGTAACTCCAGTTGCCCCCCTCCCCGCCCCCGTAGCCCCAGTCGGACCTGTAGGCCCTTGCACGGTAGAAGCGTTTAACACAGCCTGCAGCTTGGCCTGCAGCAGCATCTCCTGCTTGATCGTCACATCGACCATTTCCCTTACACTTTGGTCGATCGCCAGCAAATCATGAATGGTAGCTCCCGACACTCCGCTCACACCGGGCAGCGTGCCGAGCACGTACTGAATTTTTTCACCTTCCGCGTTCAGTATATGGCTTAGTCCCAACTCCTCCATCGCGATGGAAGTCAAAAGCAGGTTGATCGCGTCCTCGCGCGTGATCGTCATAGTCGGACTGATATTTGGGATTTTCGGAAACGACATAACTCCCCTCCTTCCCGTGAAAAACGTAACCTTCCCTTCACCCGTAGTCCAGCCAGCGCCAGACCGCCCGCCCCACACTTTACGGTTCCTTCTTCCGCATTTTCGCTGGCTCCACGGCCTTGTGGCTCTTTGTCTTCCCTGGAAAAACCCCCCGATTCAGCCAAGGAGCTGGATAACTGGCGGGGGTCTGAACAACGTGACGCACAGACTCCTTGGGTTTGCCGTACTTTTTCAAGGGGAGTACCGAGTCTTTCAGTCTTTGTTGAAACGAAGCAGAAAGCGTCACGGAAGGGGAGTAGTAAACTTCCAGATTTTTCAAAGATGCATGAAGCGCGCTGCGTAACTCCTGCACAGATGTTTCCACCTCAAATTCCTGTTCGGCAAAAAGCGTCTGCAAAAAATCCGATTTTCGCAAAAGAATGCGGAAAAAGTCTTCCAACTGTTCGAGCATTTGGACGATTCGTTGTTCGGCCAGACGCTGTTCGTGCGGTGGGTGGCGGGGATTTGCCAGTTCTGGCATGATCTGCTCCGCCAAGCCAAGGAAAGCGAGCGCCAACGAGTACGTCGCCGTCCAGGAAAGTCGACATGCCTCGACGGCCAGAACAGCCTGCTCCGACTTTTCTGCCAGGGAATTTTCCCATTCAAAAAAAGAAGCCATCCCCTTTATCCGGCTAAAAGTTATCCAGTGTAACATCATCATCGCTTCCAGCCAAAGATTCGAAGATTGCAGCGCATGAAATAAAAGCGGGATCGCTTCTTCTTTTGGACGCATTTTGGCGGCAAGCAAAAAGGCTTTGGTGTGGCAAGACTGGCCTGCGACGAGGGTAGCTATTTCTTTTTCCATGGCAACAGCAGCAGCCAACAAACGCATTGGCCCATCTGCTCTCGCGATGTCTCCCTGACGATTTTTCCAATCCACCACACCTTCCACTACCCGGTCAAGCAATCTATTCTTCATGACAATCCCCGCTATTCTCGCCCGGATCGCACGTCTTTCTCTCCATTTCCAATATGTTGTCGAGCTTGAATTGCAGTAAGATTTGCTTGCTGATGATGCTGCGCAGCATTCTTTCCACGCTCCTGTTAATGCGAAGCATATCCTCCAGACAAACGTTTTCTTTTTGCAGCAGACGCTGAATTTTTTCCCCTTCCGCATTCATAATATGAGACAGGCTGATTTCTTCCATGGCGACAGAGGTAAGCAGCAGATGAAACACTTCCTCGCGCGTCAACGTAATGCGCGGGGTGATGTCAGGCACATTCGGCATTGACATGTCTCACAACCTCCGTTTCCAGGTATGTAAAGCCACTTTTACCCTCCGAGGGACTGCGCTTCTTCCCGGCTGGCAAAGTACCTCTCGTTGTGCAGCACGCTCGGATGTGTCGGATGATACAGCTTTGACATCTCATGGTGAATTTTGGCCCGCCTGTACTCCCCAATCTGGTCGTAGCAGTAGCACAGCTGCAGATGCGGCAGCCACGACCAGGCCGCTTCATCTACCAACCCCATCATGTTTTGCGGGCGCTCCAGCAAGGTCGCCTGCCGAAACCAGTAAATGGCCTTGGGAAAATCTTTTTTCTCCAGGAAAAAGGCCCCCAGCTTGCAGCAAAACTCCGCCCGCGGCGCGTCAAAGGCCAATGTTCTCACCAGCGCCTGAATTTGCTTTTCAGGCTGCTTTAGCCGGGCGTAACAATCTGCCTGCTTGTAGCAAGCCATGATCTGGTCCTCCACCCAGCCCAGCCCGCCATCCAGAAAGAGCTGATACTGCTCCGCTGCCTCCTCCAACCGACCGTGGTCGTACAGTTCGTTGGCAAAATAATACTGATCCCTCGGCGAAAACGGCTCCTGTCTCTCCTTGCGCTTCAGGTAAATTTGCAGGTTGCGATCCGTGTACGGCTTTTCTTTGCGGTGCGTCACTGCAATGTCGCTGTGCAAAGCTTTTCCCGCGACCTCCATATATTCGTGGACGACGCCGTGCCAGACGAACTGCCGCTGTCTTTTGACCAGGCGGTTTCTACGCAAATATTTGACGGGCATTCCTCTATCGTCAAACGCCAGGTGATACGGCATGGACACGTAGTCGTAGTCGAACGGCTCCATGCTGCGCAAGGTCTGAAAACGCTCCCGGTCCGCCTCTTCGAGCACATCGTCGGCGTCGAGCCAAAAAATGTAGTCCTTGCTCGCTTTGCTGAAAGAAAAATTGCGCGCTGCCGCAAAGTCGTCGATCCAGGGAAAATCAAACAGCTTGGCCCCGAATGACCGGGCGATTTCTTTTGTCCGATCGTCTGAGCCGGTGTCGACGACGATGATCTCATCCACCAGGTCGTGCACAGTCGACAAGCATCGACCCAGCGTCTGCTCTTCATTGCGAACGATCATGCACAAGCTGACCGTGAACATGCAGATGGCCCTCCTTTGGCAAAATCTCTCTACCATCGTATTTCCAGGCCAAGCTGAATATGTATGGCGCCTCACATAACCGCAAGAGCGCGAGAATATGGTGTATCAAAAGGTTCCGAGCACAACGCAAGGAAGGTGATAGCGCCGATGACACCTCCGCTCCTGTCACTTTGCATGATTGTCAAGGACGAGGCCGACCAGATCGAAGCGTGTCTGGAAAGCGTGCAATCTGTCGTAGATGAGATGATCGTCGTCGACACAGGCTCAACGGACGGCACCCAAGAGCTTTGTCGCAAATACGGGGCAACAGTTATCGAAGTGCCGTGGGAAGACAGCTTTTCCAAAGCGCGCAACATCGGCCTGAACAATGCCCAGGGCCAGTGGATTTTATGGCTGGACGCGGATGAACAGCTGGAAAAAGAGGATCGGGAAGCTCTGCGCCAGGCAGCGGTCTCAAGCGAGGCCGACGCGCTGTTTCTCAAGCTCATTCATTATCAGGGCCAACAAAAAGCAACCGCCTCCCTGCATCTGGCCAGCCGCTGCAGGCAAATCCGCCTTTTTCGCAACAAAAAGGGCTTCCGCTTTGTCCGGGATATTCACGAAGTGCTGCAGTGGCCCGCTTCGCTCCCGCAAAACCGCCCGATCCCGCTGTTGCCCGTGCGCATTTACCATTTTGGCTACATCGAGGAAGCCGTCACGCGAAAAAACAAGGCGCTGCGCAACCTGAAACTGCTGCTGCGGGAAAGGGAAAATCCAGAACGCGACCCGTGGTGCGACTACCATCTGGCCAGTGAATTTTACCGCATGCAAAAATGGGAGCACGCCTTCACGCTCGTCAATCAGGCTTTGGAGGGCTTTCTCGCCAAACAGCAGCTACCGCCCTCGCTTTTTTACAAATTGAAGTACGAAATCTTGTTCAGGCACGGCAGCATGCGGGGCGCATGGCCAGGCATGGAATGCGCCATCCGGCTCTATCCGGACTATGCGGACCTGCACTTTTACAAAGGCGTTTTCCTGATGGAGCACGGGCTGTACGCCGAAGCAATCAAGTCGTTCGAGCGCTGCCTGGAGATCGGGGAAGAGCAGTGGGAGCATCTCAGCCAGTTCGGCATGGGCAGCTTTCACGCCCTGCACTATCTCGGACGCTGCATGGAGCGCCTTGGCAAAAAGCAGGAGGCGCGCGTATACGGCCAGACCTCTGCCAATTTGCTGCGTACATACGCATCCGCCAACACGCCAACGACCAGGGGGTGATTGAAATGACGACAAAACCGCGCATTCTCATTGGCAGCCCGGTTTGCCAAAAACCAGATGTGCTGAGCATGTTTTTGTTTTCTCTGGAAAAGCTCTCGACCTCGGCGCTTGCCATTCAGTATTTGTTTATCGACGACAACACCGACCCTACTTCCAGCAAGCTGCTCCGCTACTTTGCCGAAAAGCATCCTGGCCAGGTAGAGATCATCCGCAGCCAGGAGCCTCCGTCTACTTACACCTGCAACGAATCGACCCATGTCTGGACAGATGAGCTTGTCTGGCGGGTGGCCGGATTCAAAAACGAGCTAATCGCCCGCGCCAAAGAGGGCGACTACGACGGGCTGTTTCTGCTGGATTCGGATTTGCTGCTTCAACCTGCCACCCTGGAAACGTTGCTCGCCGCAGAAAAAGACATCGTCTCTGAAATTTTCTGGACGAGTTGGACGCCAGGCAGCCTCCCTGAGCCGCAGGTGTGGCTCACGGACCAGTACACGCAATACGAGCTGAAACCGCGGGAAACACTCACCGCCAAGGAACAGTACCTGCGCACATACGCTTTTTACGAAAAACTGCGCGTCCCCGGCTTATATGAGGTAGGCGGCCTCGGTGCCTGCACCTTGATCCGCCGGAAAGCGCTTGTGGCCGGCGTCCATTATTCACGCATCCACAATGTCACGTTTTGGGGAGAGGATCGCCATTTTTGCATCCGGGCGGTCGCGCTCGGCTTTTCCTTGTTCGTCGATACGCACTATCCCGCTTTTCATCTGTACCGGGAAAGCGACTTTCCGGAAGCGACCGTCTGGATGAAGCAAATCTACGGCTCTGCGCCTGTCCGCGTCAAAACAACTCACGCGATCAGCGCACCCATCTCCCGCCCCAAAATTACGTTGTCCATGGTCATCCACAACGAAGCAGACAAACACCTCGCCCATGTGCTCAAGAAGCACCGGGAATACATTGACGAAGCCGTCATCATCGACGATGGCAGTACAGATGACAGCGTCGAGATTTGCCATGAGCTGCTAAAAGGGATTCCGCTTCATCTCGTCTCCAACCCGACTCCGCGCTTCACCAATGAGGTCGCCTTGCGCAAGCAGCAGTGGATGGAAACCGTCTCGCGCAATCCCGAATGGATCGTCAACATGGATGCCGACGAAGTTTTTGAAGACCGCTTCGCACTCGGCGTCCATGCGCTGCTCTCCCGAAAGCACGGCGATGTTTGCTGCTTCCGTCTGTATGACATGTGGTCCGACTCGCACTATCGCGAGGACCCGTACTGGCGGGCCCATCATGTATACCGTCCGTTCATCATCCGCTACCGCCCGAACCACCGCTATCAGTGGAAAGAGCAGCCACTGCATTGCGGACGCTTTCCCAGCAATATTTTCGAGCTGCCGTCGTTTCTCAGCCATTACCGCGTCAAGCATTTGGGCTGGTCCTCGGAAAAAATCCGCATGGAAAAGTACGCACGCTACAAACGTTTGGACCCGTCCGCCTTGTACGGATGGAAAGAACAGTACGAGTCGATTCTCGATGAAAAGCCAAACCTGGTGCCGTGGAAAGAGTGAGCGGCGAGAGCGCTCAAATCTCTCGCCGAAGCCCAACCGCTTTTCGCGTTCCATCCCACTCTACTTTCAATCCCAGCAAAGCAGCCAGCTCTCTTGCAGGGGCAAAAGCTGTGCCGTTGTCGAACAGGCAGGCCAGCTTTTGCCCATTCACTGTAACAGTCCTGGTGTGCGGCTCCCACTCGACCTTTCCCCCGGCCGCCTCGGCGAGCGCCCGCACTGGGACATAGGAAACGCCAGCGATCAGCTTGCCTGTCGTCGCAAGCGTCAGCTCGACTGCGATTGCAGAGTTACCAACAGCTACCTGTGGTTTTTGTGGAAAACCTGTTAGCAACTTGTGGACATCCTGTTTAAAAAGATTCCATGCCGCCAGCGCCGTTTTGCCCAAATAAGCTTGGGCCGTGCGGTCATCAACGAAAAAGGCGGGACAGTTTTTCCCTGTGATGTCGTAATGACGCCAGAGTTTATCCACAGTCCACCCGTAACGTTTTAAAATATCTGCTGCCAATTGGACCGTTAGCTGATACGTTTTGGCGAAGCTGCCGTCCGCATTGACGCACATCTCGATGCCGATTGTGCAGTCGTTCGGGTATTTGCTCAGCATGGCGACAGCTTCCGGCTTGTACGATTTCGCCCCGACGTGGTAGCCCATTTCGTTTTCCGGCAAACAACGGATAATCTGCCTGTCGTCGACAATGTAATGGGCGCTGGCCTCCGTCGTCGGCTTGTTGAAGTAGTTCCGGTTGGCGACAGCGTCGGCGCCTTTTTTCTCGTTGGCGGTCCAGTGGATGACCAGCCCTTTCGGAGTGATCGGGATGCCTGGCCTGGCTGTTTTGTTGGTGATAAGCATTTCGGTGATCTGCACTACTGCTCACTCTCCCTTTTCTCGGTCGTCTGTTTCCATAGCTGATGGGTAAGGCTGGCCACACCCGCAGCCAAAATGCCTTGCACAACGCTCTCGACCGTGACCGCCTGCAAAATGCCGCATGCCAGCGCGATACCCGCCAGCATGAGCAGCCACGGAATGATCCAGTCCTGCACACGCGGCGTCCGCTTCAAGAAGTACCCCAGCACCAGAAGCACGACGACCACGATCAACGCCTTGTCTGCCATGTATTGCTGCGCTAACGCGAGAAGCTCTGACTGGTTCATTTTTCTATCCCCCCTTTAATCAGATTCCAGATGAGGGCAACGGCACCAAACAGCGTGCCGACGATCCACTTCTTGTCGTCTTTGGTTTGTCGTTTGTCTTCGTCCCATTTTTTCGCCAGCTCAGCCAACTGTTCGCTCAGTTCGTCCAGCCGCTTATGCGCCGCCTTCGTGCTCTGCAGCGCTTCAATTGCCAGCTTCTCCGTCTGCTCCAGCTTGCCGGACATGCTGGACAGTTGTTTGATCTCGGTTTCGATTTTGCCGATGGCGACTAGTATTTCGGTAATTCCTTTTTGCAAGTCTTTGATTTCGTCCACAGTCCGATCGCCTCCTCACCCCCTTGGGGTAAAAAAAGCAGCCCCGCTTGGCGCGAGGCTTGCTTTCTGTATTGGTGTCATGAAAAAACGCCCTCTCCGCTTTGGAAAAGGCGCTATGCCAACGGTGCTCCGTCGGTGCTCAGACCTAGAGCTTCCAGTTCTTCTTTTACTGCTGGTTTCAGGGTTGTTGGCACGCTGTCGAATGTGCGGCGGCCGGCGACGATTAGGGCTACATAGATTGCTACCACGGGTTTCTCACCTCCCCCAAAGAAAAGATAGCGAGGAAGTGTAGGAAATCGATGTTCCTCACTTGATTCGCTCTTTCAGCAAAAGCAACTCCTCATACAGTTGAGCAGTTGCGTCCATGATCCTAAGCTTGTCTTCTTTTTCAGCTGCCAATTCCGCTTCCAGCCTGACGATCTTCTGCTCCGGCGTTTCCTGCTGCTTTTTCCGGATTTCTGTGATGGACTCTTGCTTGCTGAACTTCATCAATCGAACGCACCTCCGTATCCGTAGACATGTACCCGCTGATCGGCAGAGCCTTTGGCAATTGTCACCCATACGCAAACAGCCCAGTTGTCAGCCGTCTTGGTCGTGTTGGTGAACAAATAACCACGTCCGCCGATGACAGCCCCGGTAGCATCCTCCCACGTTGGCTGTGCATCGAGATAATTGTTTGTGACCTGTACGCTCTCAATCGAGGAGCCAGGCGGCATGTATCGCTCCAGCGTGACGAGGATTCGATTTGGCATGCCGTCTACAGTGAAAAAGGCTTGTACATCTGGATTGTCGTAGTCCAGCATGAACTCGATGTGCGTTTCGGTACGCGTAAAGGTGTACACGCGCTCTGACGACATGCCCGCGCTATCCGTAGCGACGATTTTCGCCTGGTGCGGCACGTCCAGGTCGAGCCTGATCCATGCATCGTGTGTCAATTGGAAGGTGTATTCCTGGCCTGCTTCGCCTGTGAAAGACCTGACTTGCTGGCCGTTGAGGTACTCTGTAAAGGTGAAGGTGTTGCCTTCTGGATCGACGGCTGAGTAGGTGATTGTCGGTCGATCCGTGATCGTTCCAAGACTGTCATTTTGGCCACTGATCGTAGGCGGGCGGTTCCAGATCACTTGGAAATTGCGGGTGACTTCCGCGCTCTTGCCGCCCTGGTCGTCCTCAACCCATACTGTTAGTGTGTGGTCGGTGTTCTCCGCCAGGTCGACGCCCGTAACGTCCGTGGAGCCGTCCCACAGACGCTTGTTGCTGTAAGTAAGGCTCTTGGCAAAAGAAATAGGCGTGCTTCCGTTGGATACTCCGGATTGCAACGCCCTTGCTGTGCCGTTGTTGATCTTGTACTTTATCGCGAGGACATTTCCGCTGTCTACATCTTTGGCCGTACCCTCAATCGCAATCGTGCTGCCTTCTGAAAAGACTTGACTATCAGAAGGCGCGGTCAGTGTTACTGTCGGTACCGCGTTGTCTTCATAATTTACCGTCACAGTGTACTGGTAGTAGTTTTGATAGGTTCTTGTATCAGGCCTTGACACGACTCCAGAATAGGTAAAGTCTCCACTAGCTGATCCATTAGCAAATTGCCCTATCGTACCTGTACCGCTTGGGGGATTTTTGGTTTCGTTCGTCGGTCCTGTTCTGTTTGATAATGTACCGTAGTATCCGCCAGAATTATAGTAGTATGTCGTTGGGACCGAATCAATCAGACTTTGAACTGGCCACCATTGGGTAGTGGGTCCAACCGTATGCCAAATCCATTCAATTAGATATGTTTGCCTTTGCGTAACCGATACACTTTTTGAGTCTCCAGGGCTTCCTCCTGTCTGAACACGTCGAGAGTAAACCCCGCCTGAAAGAGTGAAAGTAATTGTGTCCCCCTCGACTTTGTAACTTACCGATCCTGTATTTACCGTAACACTTGTAACACTTTTCAAGTTCGGGATCGTTAATTTTTGTGTCTGTGTACTGGCTGTACTTTCAGGAAACGTATTAGATTTTGTAGCCATTTTCCTCCTCCTTCTTCCACGTAGTCGCTCAAATGAACAACCATTTGCAGCTACCGGATTTCGATGCTACACCTCCAACCGACTCTGCGCCTCATTGTAATATCCGCGAATCACCTTAATTCCATCAATCGTAGACAAATCATCCTTGAAATGGTTATACAAAAAATTCTCCGGCAACGTGCTCTCCATCACGTTCACGCGCGTTTTCAGGTTCGAGACGTCGGCTGCGAGAACTGCAATCTGTGCATGTGCGTCTGCAATCCCTTTCTCCCACCGATTAATATCCACTTCCGTTACCGGATCATCCTGCTTCCAGTCCGTCTTTGCAATGTACGTCACCCTATGCCCCTCCTTTCACTTCAAAAACAAACGTCAGATCCACAAACTGCGCCCCGTCCATTTCGATGGCGGCCGTCTTTTCCGCAACGACCGCACCCGTGCTGGTCCGCAACTTAGCGCTCGTAATCACCGGAACACTGGCAACGTACTGCGCGGAAACCTGCAGCGCAATCGCATCCTGCATGCCAGCAACCGGATGCGACGAGATCGCTACAGCCCGAACAGGAACAGAAACGGTATCGTTCAGCAAAATATCCCCGCCTGTCACCCGCGCCAGCAGATCGTCGCGTACAGTCTGCAAGTAGCTTTGTGCAATCATCTGACGACCTCCTCGTATCTTTTAATCGGGGTCATCCCCACGCGAAATTCCCTTACCTTGTGATACTCCTTCACTCCAACGACCAGCACGTCCCGCAGCTCGATGCGCTCCGCTGACACAGGCTCAAAAGCAACCCCATTGCAATGAACAGGCCGGATTTTCTCGACAGCCTGTACAGCGTTTTTGGTATCGAAAAGATCCTCCACCAGGTAAACATACCGGATTACTTTCCTATCAAAATCCTCGATCATCCGTACTCGTTTAGTATCCGACGAACTGTAGCCAATCGCCCGCAGCACGCTCGGCGTAAACCCAAGGTACGCCCAATGCTTCTGCTGGATGTTCTTGCGCCGCTCCTCTACACTCAAAAGCTGCTTTTTCCCGAAGTAAATCCAGTCCCAAATATCCAATCCCCACGTAGCCGACAACGGACTGAACTGCCGCAGCAGGTCTTCCCGCTGCGCGTTAAACGCGTCTACCGCCGACGCCGCGCCCTCAAAATGATACTCCGCAACCTCATTCTCATACCAGTAAGGCGGCAGCATCTGTCTGTACCGTTCAGGGATCATGCCGTCACCACCAGTTGCAGAGTGGCGACACAATCAGCTGGCACGGTCAGGTTGGCTTCGCCGCCGTTCAGCGTGTAATCGGTAAAATCCTCTACGCCGTCCACGAAAAAAAGCGCCCCGATCTGCTGATACACGATCTGGGAGCGCCCTTTCAGGTACGTTTTCACTTGCGAGACGATTTGTTCTTCGACCTGGGCCAGTTCGGCTTCCGGTCGCAAAATGACCTTCACGGCGACTGTTACCGGGAAAATATTCGCCGGAAGCACCTGCAGGTCGTGCAGCGCACGCCGCTTGTCTTCCAGCTTGCTGCGAACCTGCGCGGCCAATTCAGAAGTGGCGGGCTGTCCTTCCAGGTCCGTGATAAACACGTCGATGGAAAGGTCGTGCCGCGCCTTTTCAATCGCAACGGCTCCGCCTACGCCGTCCACGTTCCGCGCCCAACGCTCGTAGTCCTGGCGGCGTCCGTCGCCTTCATCGCTGCGCGCCCGGTCGATGAGTCGCTGGCGATAGGCGTCGTCTGTCTCTTCCTCATTGCGAGTCAGACCGAAAAAGACGCCTGCCGCATCCAAAAACTCGCCGTCCGCCCAGGGAAGAAAGCCTTGCAAAAAGCCGTATTCCAAAAGCTGCTGCTGCTCGCTCAGCTCTTCTGCAATCGGGTAAGCCAAATCGTAATGGATTTCCCCCTCGTCTGTAGCCGGCGGCGTCTCCCCGCGCTTCTGGGCGAGCGCCGCCATCCGGTTTGCCATCCGCTGGTAGATTTGCTCCGGCGTTTCGCGGAGAATCGGCATCTCCGGCTTTATTAACGTTTCCATGCGTCCACCTCCATTCGGGTTGTGCCGCGAACTCCTTCAATCTCCAAATGCATGACGACCCTGTCTCCCTCAAAGCGAATGTCCTGCACCTGCGCCCGCTCAATTTCGCTGTGGGCTTCCAGCGCTTCCTCGGCTTGCGCTTTGATGACAGACAGCGACACGCCCGAGCGCATTCTGCCTTTTTCGGCCAAAAAATCGACGCCGTACCGCTCCGAGTAGATCGCGTAGCGGAAACGGCGGGTGCGGAGAATTTTTTGCACCGCTTCCTGCAAGTATTCCTCGTATGTCTTCGTGCGCACATACCTGCCATCCGGGCCTTGCATCAACTGCTTGGTTTCCCAATCGAACCGATACGTCCAGGGAATCGGCACATCCGCCTTGGACGGGAGCAGGCTCTCTTCCGTGCCTTGCAACTGTGGAAACATCACTCCACCACCCCGAGCAGAAGATACTGATCGTTTGTGCAATGAAGCACGGCGACCTTTTTGCCTACATCCTCCTGGCGCAATTGGGCAGAGCACAGGACGACAATCTCGTCTGGCTCCAATGGCGTCGGGTCTTCATCGAGCTTGACAGACAGCGGGGACAGCGACAAAAGCCGTCCCAGCTCGCCCTGCGTGTTATTCAGGCCGTCGCGGGTGTATCCTTTCAGCTTTGCAATAACTGATTGCATCGTTACGTCCTCCTTTCCAACTGGAGATCCATCGTGTATTGGCCGCCTTTCCAGTGCGCCTGGCAGCTGGTGACGATCCAGTCGGTAATCGTTTGGTTGTTCTTTTCCATGATCTTGACCAGCCAGCCCGCGCGAAGCCGCGCCGCTTGCTCGTCCTCATGCCGAACGGTAATCGAGCGCGTCCGGGGGATTTTGGACAGCTCGGCAAGCTGTTTTGCGGCCAGAGCGGCTACATTTTTGTCCTCGCCCGCGTCGATGACCTTTTGCATGCGGCCAATCTGTTTGACGAGGCTCTCGTTTGCCTTCGTCGCGCTGCTCACCACCTGATCGCCCCGATAGCGTTCTACGGTGACAACCGTGTAGACATCCTCGATGCTCTCTCCCGTCGAGCTGCTTGCAAGCATGCTTGCCTTGAACATGGGCACGATGCTGTTTTTTCCCTCCGGCAAAACGGTCAGCTTGTCGCGCTGGTATTGCACGAAATAGCGGATGCCTGTCTTCTCGTAGGCTTGCTCGGTCAGCGAGGTGAACAACGATGTATACGATTGCGGGAAAACGCGCTCTTTGACCGCAAAGCCAAAAGGCGGGCAACTGAAGTTGACTCCCGCCGCCTTGATGATGCGCGAAAGTTCGGTTCCGGCATCGCCGTTCAGCCTGGTCCGCGAGATTTCGTTTTTTTGCAGGTACCAGCCCAGCTCGTATGCGGTTGCGGACAAGTCTCCCGTCCGGTCGTCGCGCTCCAGGCGGACAAGCGGGCCGTGGAAAAATTGCTGCGCTTCCTTTAGCTGCTCGCCTGAAAAAAGCATGAGAAAGCCCGCCGTTTGCAGCGGCGGGGCCTCCTTGATTTTCAACTCTGCCTGTTGGGCAATCTGGCCGCGGGACGAAGACCAGGACAGCTCCGTGACAGCCAAGGAAAGGTCGTAGCGGGTCTGCTCCTTGCCGTATATGACTTTCATCTCATCATCTCCGTTAAAAGCCGCGTGCGTCTTCCAGCTTTTTTTGGATGCGCATGCGCATGTCCTCCGATTTTTTGCTGTCAGTTGTTTGCGCCAGCGCTCTTTGCTTCTGCGTTTTTTTCGCTACCTTGCCGCTTGTATTCGGGCGGGCGGGCTGCTGCCGCGAGATGACGGCACCCGGCGAGAGCAATTGCGTCTGGTTGCTCCAGGTGATGAACTCGTCCTTGACAAACAGCGGCAGCTCAATTGAGCCGTGAAAGTCGACGTTTTTTCCCTGAAACTTGCCGTCGCACGGCCCGATGAGCACATTCCACGCAAGGTCCAGCTCGTCGATGGTCAAAAGCACCTCTGAGCCCGTCAGACGGTCCAGTCCGGCAAGCCACGCCCTTGGCCCCTGATAACCTTTTACCTCGATGTACGGAGCTGAAATGTCACCGGGCAAAAAGAAATCGAAGCTGATCGCTTTTGGCCGTCTGGCCGAGATGCGGTTTCCGGCCAGCAGCGTGATGGACGTGGTCGCTTCTACATCGTTGCCGTATCCGCGAAACTGGATTTCAGCAGGCGTGACCGGGAATGTCAATGTATATTTGCCTTGCATCCGGATCATGTGGTCACTCCTCCTCTCGTCTCCAATGCATCCAGCAGCGCTTTCTCGATAATGGCGCGGATTCGCTGGCCGACAGATGGATCGTTGAGCATTTTCAGCATCGTCGGGATGTCTTGCAGCACGCCTGCTGCATGCAAGGAAACCGTCACTTGCGGCAGCGTCAGGGAGACGCTCTGCGGCCCGGACTGGGCGTTTGCCGCTGGAGAATAATGAGGGGCAGGCTGTTTCGGCAATGCAGCCGATGGCGGGGATGGGGATGGCCGTTCGCTGCCCTGCCACCACTCCTTGGCCTTGTCGAAGACCATGCTGCCTAGCATAGAGCCGCCGAAACCGCCAACAATGCCGCCAATCGCTCCCCCAATTGCGGTTCCAATTCCTGGGATAACAGAACCGACTGTAGCGCCCAGCGCGGCTCCGGCGGCAGCGCCACCCCAGCCGCCAAGCGCTTCTGTACCTACTTTTGCTGCTGTCTCCACCTTGTTTTCCGATCCGGCAATCGTCGTCAGACTGAGCAGCCCTCCAACGAGCGGCAACTTCCTCAGACCCGCTTTGGCAATATTTTTCCAGGAGCCTTTTGTACCTGCTTTTTCCGCTCCAGCCGGGCCGCCGCTGTCTGGCTCAAGCCTGTTTTGGGCAGGGGCAGCAGGTGGGGCTGCGTTTTTTCCGGCAGCGTCATGGGGAGCCTTATTTCCGGCGGATGGAGCTGCGTTCTTTCCGGCAGTATCTGCAGCAGGCTTGTTTCCGGCAGACGGCGCTGCATGTTTCGACTGTTCTTTCTTCGGCCCGGAAGCACCGTTCGGTTTCTTGCCCATGTCGGGCCCTGCACCAGAGCCTGCGCAGCAGCAACAGCAATCGCCTTTTCCGCCTGCCGTCATTTCCGCTGCTCCTTTTTTTCCTCTGCTGCCCCACCATTCGCGCGCCGAGGCAGCGAAGGCTTTTGCTTTTCCCCACATGCTTGCCAGCTGGATAGCCATTGTGGTTCCTACAGCCAAGGTCCCGATGATATACACGGCAGACTGTCTGACCGAGTCTGACCAACTGTTGAACCACCCGGTCAATGATGCCGCTGTATTGGAAATCAGCGAAGAAACACCTGACAGGTCCTTGGCAATTTTGCCGATGGCCTCCATGGCCTCGTTCTTCGCCGCAGTCTGCGCCTGCATGGAGGCAAAAAACGGATCTGCCTTGGTCGCTGCGGCGTAAGACTTGTCGGCTTCGTTGCCGACTTGCGGGCTTATCTCGCCCCCGGCGATTTTGACCGTTTTCTCGACAGCCGACCCGGCACTTCCTCCCAGGCTCGCCATCGCCTGTTGCTGGGCGGCCTTGTCCGTCATGGCCGCAATCGACATCAATGTTTTTCCGAGCGCGATTTGCTGCTCGTCTTTATCGGCTGAGGCCAGTCCCTGGCTGATCTTCTTCGCCTCATCCTCCGCCCGCTTCCTGGCCTCTGCGGCGCTTTGGCCTTGTGCTTCGTACCGGGACTGCAGGAGGCGAGCCAGCTCTCCGCTTCCGCTAAACTCCTGTGTCTTTTTCAGCAGGCTGCCAAACGACTTTTCCTCCCTGGACATCTTGCCGATTTCCCCCACCACGGCGGCCAGCTTCTCCGGCGTATTCAGCAGCTTGCCATTTTGCGTGTTGAATTGCGAGATGGACTCGACCAGCTTGACGCTGAGATTGCCTTCTCCCGTGTTGTTCATGTACTGGAGCGCATTCGCCAGCCGCACGGCGCTGTCCGTGTCAGTCGTGCCGCCAATGGCTGCCATCATTTTCACGCTGTCTTCCGGAGCCAACCGTGTCGTGACGCCGAGCTTGGCTGCTTCCAGCGCGAAGTTCGGGTGGTAGTTCTCGCTTTTGGCGATGAGGGCCATCGCCTGGGAAGCTTTCATGTGCGGATTGAGCGTCGTCATCTTTTTGGCCAGCTCGTCAAAACGCCGCATTTCTTCCTCGGTTTTCCCTCTGGCCGCATAAAGCGCCCGCTCCCGTGCCGCCGCCTGCGCTTCACTCTTGGCGCCATCAAGCGTCGCGCCAATCGCAAGTCCGGTCAAAAGCCCTCCGGCAGACGCCAACTCCGTTTTCAGGTCGCTGAGCTTGCTTATGACCTCCCCTAACTCCACTTTCGGCTTTACTTTCACCTGGTTCAGTTCGTTCAGGCTGTTTCGGATGTTTTGCATGTCCTCTTTCATCTGCTCCATTCCCGCAGAAAATTGCCGGGTCATGCGCTGTAGCCCGCGGCTGGTCCGGTCTACTTCCTTTGCCAGCCCGCCTGCTTCCTTCACCAGTCTGTTCATTTCCTTGCGCATTTCTTTCAGTCTCGCAACATCTGTTGCCAATCCTTTCACCTCCTGTCGCTCGATCTGAATCGAAGCGCGAACCAAATGGAAAAAGGCCGAGTGTCATCACCCAGCCTTTTCCTCATCCTCCAGCTCGATCATCTGACAAGCTATCACAAACAGCTTTTGCTTGTACGCATCCACTTCGTACTCCAGGAGATCTGACGGACGGCCCCTG
This sequence comes from Brevibacillus gelatini, assembly GCF_003710935.1. GTDB lineage: Bacteria > Bacillota > Bacilli > Brevibacillales > Brevibacillaceae > Brevibacillus > Brevibacillus gelatini. Next base: position 29,773 of record NZ_RHHS01000014.1, on the reverse strand, counting down.
CCCTTTAAAAAGGCGCGGCACATATGCCAGGCCTCGCCGTCAGATCGGATCAGTTTTTTGCTTCTTCAATGGCCGCTTCCTCCGATTGGCCCGCGTTTACTTCGCGCACCGCTTGCAGCAGCTTGCTGTAGCCTTCCGGATTGTCGCGGAAAATCTTTTCCACCAGCTCGTACTTCGTTCCGACTTTGTACGCCTTTTTCAGCTCTTCCTGGTTCCATGGAAAATCGTGCTCGGTCGCCTTCACAATCCGGGCATCGTTGTACAGGAACCAGTCAGTTCGCTCTCCCTTGTCCGCCATGCGTTCGCATTCGCGCAGCTCAGTCAGGTTCAGTTGGCGCACTTTCCATTCGTCGCCGTCAATGACGACGGTCACTTCTTTGCGTGGGGCCTGTTCATTCGCTTTTGCCAAATATTTTTGCAGCTTGTTCATTCTTTTATCCTCCTATTCCACGTAGGTTGGCAATTCATCCAGGTAGTCCGGCTTGTCGATGGACATGCCTTTCAGATCGTAGGTAGCGTGGTCGTTGCCGTCTGCCTTCGCTTCCCACAGCGTGATCTCTTCCGGATTGAGCACAATGTTGGAAATACGGACGCGCTCGGAATTGCCCGCTTCCTTGTCCAGCGTCTCGCCGATCAAAAACGGCAGAACAGGTGTCTTGCCCTGCGTCAGTTGCTCGACGACATAGTATTTCAGGGCAGCGTTGGTGGCGGTTATTTTCAGCGTCACCTCGACATGCCAGTCGTTGACCGTCTGGATTTTTCCTTTTTGCAGACGGTTCGTGTCGCCGTACTCGACCTTGAGGACCATTTTGCCTTCCAGTGTCCCGTAGATCGGATCTCCATTCTCATCGTAAACCTGGCAATTTTTCAGTTTAATATCGCGTGCAATAGCCAATTACAGCACCTCCCAGTCAATGTCAAAGTATTCGATGGCATCGAGCGGCTTGGCCGACAGTTGGAAGCCGCGGCGATCTCCGTTGCCGTTCTTTTTGTCGGTAAACGTCCAGCCTGGTTCAATCGCGCCCTGCTGCTCGCGAACGGTCATATAGGCGTTGACCGCAGAGACGAACACCGCGCCGCCAAGGTCGTTGTTGCCGAGCTTGCCTTTGTACTTTTTGCCCACGGCATTGATGTCGTTGACGATCTGATCGAGCGTCATGCTGACACGGATTTTGCCGTAGTCTTCGCGTTCATGGTTGCCCAGCACAGACAGCGTGTTGACTGCACTCTCGATGATGTACACATCGCCGTCGCGCGTCGCCACCAGCGTACCGGAGCCGAGCGCCCGCAAAATATCGCTGTGGCCCCAATCCTTCTGTGCCTTTTTCAGCGGTACGACAACCGCCGTCAAAGACTCATGGGCAGGCGTCGCCGCGATCATGCCCGCTACCCACGCAGCCCACTCCAAGCTTCCGTAGGTGTTTCCGTTGTTGTGCTGGCCTGCAATGGCGCAGTTGACGACAAAGCGCGCGTTTTGTGCGACAGAGCGCTCCACGTGCTTCTCCATGTTCTCGTCTTCCACTGCTTTTCCGCCGATGACCAGTGTGCTCAGCTTTTTGCCAAGCGTCCGGCGATCGCTCATAAACTGCTTGGCTGCGGCCTGTACAGCCGGATCATCGAACGGCAAATACATCGCGTCAAAATCAGCGCCCGAAACAGCCATAAACAGCTTGGTCGCATCAGCCGCAGCAAGCGCGACCGTCCCGCTTGTCCCGCCTGTCAGATTTGTCTCGGCTGCTGTCGCAATCGCCGCATCTCCCAGCTTTTGCACACGCACGTAAACGGATTGGCCAATCTTTTCCACCAGCTCGTCCGCATTGGCAAAGGAAAACTTCTCCGTTTGCAGCGGCCCTTTTACTTGCAGTTCCTTTTTGCCTGGCTCCGAGGTGGATGCGCTGATGACGATTCGCAAATCGTTGCCCAAGAGGCCCGGATAAAGCGCCTCGATTCGGATTGCATCGGCCTGTTCATACACGGCTTTGCTGGCGTTGCCGTTCGTCATGCGGTAGGCCAAAATCGTCGCGCCCCCCTCCGCCGCCAGTTCCACTGTATCGACCTTGCCGAATGTTTCCGTCATGCGCTCCTCGTAGCTGCCCAGCTTCACCAGCTCGTCCGGCGCCCCCCACTCTGCCTGGTACGGAACCAACACGACGCCGCTCTTTGGCACGACGCGTTCTTTTGCTTTTGCGATCAGTTCGACCGTTACCCCCGGCCGTTCACGTTGAATGGTCATGATTACACCCCGCCTTTGTATTTGTTCAATCGATTTTTCACTTGGCTTTCCGGCAACCGTTCATGATCTTTTGCCATAAAAAGAGCGCCTGCTACCTCGAACCTTTCGGCTTCCAGGTAAGCGGCGCTCTCAATCCACTCCTGCTTGGTTCTCACAACATCAGGCTGCTGTTCTTTTTTGGCCACTAGGAATGTCCCTCCTCAATCTCAAATTCGTTGATTTTTACGGCATCCTCTCGCGGTACGGTCACAATGTACGTGAACCGAAACGCAATTTCGGTGCGGTCCCGTCGATCCCGCCAGATGCGCAGCGTGGAGCTGTCGATTTCGATGGACAGCCCGGACGCTTTGCCCCGATAGCTGTACTGCGACTGGCGCAAAAGCTGGCGCAGCGGCTCTGCCGACAGTCTCTGATACACGCCTTCTACTTTGGGATAATGGAGCACAATGACCGCCTCTGCCTCCACCTGATAGGAAGCGTGGCTCCGGCCTGTTTCGCCGATTCCCCGTGTCATCAGAAACGCCGCTGGCAGGGAAAAGCGCTGGGTCATCCAGTCATCGACATTCACGACTGTTTCCAGCTGCGGATAAGCTTCCGCAATCAGCTCAGTCAAAACGGCCAGCTCGCGATCCTCCATCTTCCCACCTCCCTTTGTTCTCGTCCTTCGCCACGTGCCAACTCCCTTCCGTCAGATTAGCGAACAGAAAAAGCCACCCGGTTTCGTCACCAGATGGCTCGTTTGGTTCTTGCCTGATTCGCTTGAATCCATTATAACGCGAAGCGCGAGCAGAAGTGGCTTTTTTACGGTAGTGTCAGGGAGTGTCAAGTTGTGTCAGCCGTGGGTCTGTCGCCCAATCACAGGAAAGATTCCATCACTTTGATGAGGCTGTCCTTGCTCAAATTTTCTGCTCTCGTCTGAACGATGAACAAGAATGGGGTACGATTTACCTTTTGCACCCAACGTAATTCCTTTTCTGTCCCATCCTGATTTGGGTGTTCAGAAAAAAGGGCTTCCGTTTGCTTGACGATAATTTTTTCTTTCTTTGTTTGATCCAGGTCAGCTTGGTACACCGTATTGTCCACCGCGTCCTCAAATGGCGTCACTTTCAGAATCAACGCATCGTTCCCATTCTTGTACGTGATCTCTATCGACGAGATGGTATCTGTAAAAGATAGCGGCTTTAACACGTACTCTTCATCCGTCATGTTTGCCAGCGCATACAACTCATCCTTTTTGTAATCCCGGTTCACCAAGTAATCAACGGAGGCTGTACTAAATTTGTATCCCCCCGGCAATTCAGGCTGTACCTTGACTAATGTCCCCAATTTTTGTTGGAGAGCTGCGTGATCCTGAAAAACAAAGGGCTTTGAAAGAGTGACAACCCGTTTTTTCGGATTGTGATCTTTTATATAGAGAGCAGCCGCAGTACCGGCTGGTAAACTATCTTCGATTTCCGCCATCTTGCCCATAAATGCCTGCATTTCTTCATCCGGGTTTTTTATGGGTGCTTGTGATTCCGCAATATCTTTTTCCTGATAAATGACCTTGCCTTCCTCGTTATACAATTGGTAGGCGTTCATTGCGGCAAGCCCAGTTGTTCCCATCAAAACAATCCCTAAACCAATCGCGATACTGACTTTATATTTCATAAAAAATCCTTCTTTTCTGTTTTTATCCAAATAAATTCTATCCATTACGCTTTTTACAAGGTCTACTTCCGGAATTCGCTCGTCCTCAAATAGTTCTTTCAAACTTCGGTCTGCATTTTTCCTTAGCATCCTTCTCTTCCCTCCCTTCCACTTTGGCGTAATTCAGCCGAAATTTTGCCACGGTACGTTCGTACTTTTTTCGTAAGCTCGCTGATTTTTTATTGACGATGATGCTGATTTCTTCAAACGTCTTCTCTTCCACCCCACGTAATATGAGCAGTGTTCGTTCTTCCAGTGAAAGCCTGCTCAAGGCAAGGTATACAGACTCACTGAAGTAGACGTCTTCTATATGCTGCTCGACATTGGATGCTTGCTTCTCATTTTGGAAAAGAAATGGCAGCAGTTTGGATCTCTTTCTTTTCCGCAGGACATCAAGGCAGCTGTGGTAAGCAATCTTATAAAGCCATGCCGTAAAAGGCACTTCCTGCTTGTATTTGGAGAGATGACAATAGGCTTTCCAAAATACTTCCTGGGAAGTGTCTTCGGCTTCTTCCCGGTGGCCAAGCATGTGATAACAATAACGAAAGATGGGAGTCTGAAATCTCCTCACAAGAAGTTCAAATTTTTCAATCTCCCCATCCAGAATTGATCGGACAATATGCTCTGGAGTTTCATGTTCCATTGAATTCCCCCCTCTCACTATGAATAACGAAGCATGAGCTGTAAAACGTGACATCAAAAAAATTTTTCTATGGGAGAGCCCCTCCTTGCCAGCAGCAATCCGTTTAATCGCCCTTAGATTCCCGCTTCTGTCTGAGTAACTAACCAAATATTCCCGTCTCTTACAAAGCTTCAACTACAGACAACGGCAAAAGACTCGACCCTGGCGCTGTTTCTCACCAAAGTCGAGCCTTTTTCTGAATGGCAATACGCATGATCTTTTCATGATGAACTCATCCCGTCTGCTGCATCTCATCCCCGTACATCGCCCAGGCCATTTTCATGACGGCGCTCCGCTTGATCTCGTAATAGCGTTGACGCGATACGCCGAGCGTCTTGGCAATGCCGTTGTTTTTCTCGCCATCCAACAGCGCTTCGACGATCAACCGCTCCTGCTCGCTGCGGATCGTCTCTACCGCCCGGTTGATGCGCTCAATTTTGTCCTGCAGGCTTTTGAGCCGTTTTTGCTTCCGCTCCCGGCGGACGGCCTCGGCGTGTGTTTTGTCACTGTGGACGCCTTGGCCTTTTGGCAGCGCGGAGTCCAATCCGTACTGGCTGACCATGCCTTCGCCCGCTTCCCGCAAATAGCGCTGGATGCGCGCGATCTCGATTTGCATGTAGCTGTAATCGCGAATTTCTTCCTCTGTCTTTTGCACAATAGAGAGGGCTGGCGCCAGCTCATTCCAGTCGGAGAGACTTTCCCGTTTCTTGCCTGGCTCTTTTTGGACTGACAGCCGTGGTTTGTTTTCCTGCTGGAGCAAATATCTGTCCCATTCCGGGCACGCTTCTACTTTGCCAATGTGCAGGTCGTGAACCTGGCAGTGCGTCCGCTTGCCCCAGCACGTCGCCGGGCACCCCTCGCAAACCGCTTCCATCAACATGGATTTATCAATCATCGTCGTTGCCGTCATTTTCTCTCCCCCTGGTTTCTTTATATAAAGTGAGAAGATCACCCTCAGCAAGTTCTGGCGCATCCGGCCTAGTTTTTGCGAATCAGTTCGATCAGTTGACTTTTGATTTCCTGAATCGATTCCTCACGCGGCATTTTGATAAAGCAGGCCATACGCTCCATCTCTGGCTGAAGCAAGTCCAGAACCTGCAGCATGGCCCCATTATCACCAGACCTCGCCCGCTCAAAAATCACATCGAAAGATTCATGTTGGCTGCAATGATGCGCAGGTACTTTCGCTTGCATTTTGACACCCCTTGTCGCGACATGTTCAACTGATTGGCTACCTCTTGTTCTGTCCTGCCTTCGATAACTACCTTGCGAATAATGTACTCCGGTTGCGCAGGCAATTGCTGGAGAAGCTGTTCCACATGCAAATCAGAAATGATCGCGGAAAAGGGGTCTTTCCCCACCACTTCCTCATGCAGCAAGCCTTCATGTTTCCACTTCTTTTTCTCTCTATACTGCAATCGCCAGGCAATTCTTCTTACTTGTTGCAGCCATTGATTCAGCAAGTTCTCGCTCTTTTCCATCCCCGAACACCTCAAAAAGATTTGTATCTACTCACCACTTGCGCAGTTTATCCGATAAAATGATCTGCCCGATAATAACCCCGATCAACAGGGCTGCGGCTCCAATCAATGCTACGTTTATCATTTGCGAAAAAATCCCCTTCCCCCATGCTTTCTCTTATTCGCACGCCTTTTCGTCAGCGGCAGGCGGATCGCTTTTTTTCTCAATCGACTCTGCCTCTTTTTCCTTGTTCGCCTTCAGTTGCAGATCCAATATGTTGTTGATGCGAATTTGCAAATCGACGTGCTTGAAGGCGACGACCAAAACGAGAAAACAGACAACGGCAGCGAGTACCTGTACATAGTCCATCGACATCATCGGTTGCTCGCCCCATGCTGAGTTTTTTTCGGCACTGCTTTCTTGCCTCGAATGCTTTTCGCTCCAGGTCTGCTGCCAACAAAGGCGAGACTCTCCTTGGCGGGGAGCCAAAAGCCAAGGACAGTGAGTGCAGCCTGGCGTCTTCCGCGCAGCGCCTTTGGCAGCGCGATGCCAGTCGGTTTGTTTTTGCGGCCTGTAAACCGGGCTGGTTGCTTTTGCATATCCTCACTCCTTCTCTGATTCCGTGATTCACTCAGGATTGCTTCGCTTCCCCAACAAGTTAGACAGGAACGTTTGTTCTCTTTCTAGTACAAGTATCTCATACTTCGCCTGGAAGTTCAAGTTATTTCCATTCTTTTTTCCAGCGTTTTTTCCAACGGATTGATCCCGCCAAAACAGATAGGTTCGCAGCAGAAAACCAGGCTGTGCCAAACGGTCAGCGCAGTCTTTCCAGCCAAATGACACAAGGCTTTGTGACTGCTTCGCCCGACGTCTCGCTATGCTGAACAGAAAAAAAAAGCGCGATCTGTTTGCACAGAATCACGCTTGCCGATAGCCCTGCCAGGTTCAGAAAAATTGTCCCTGCCGTTTCAACAAGTACACCAATCTCATACTTTTCTAACTTTTTATCTGCCATCCGCCCAAGCAAAATGCACGGGCATAAAACAGCAAGAGCCAGCCCTCTCCAATCTGGTCAAAGGTCTGGCTCTTCGTGAATTTCTTACATGGATGCATCAGTCCCAAATATTGGGCCGCTTGACGCCTGCCTAGTCTTTTTGATACAGGTCGCACGTCGCCACGTGGTCGTTCACCATGCCTACTGCCTGCATGAACGCGTAGCAGATCGTCGAACCGACAAACGTGAAGCCGCGCTTTTTCAAATCCTTGCTCATCTTGTCGCTGATTTCCGTTGAGGCAGGTACGTCCTTCAACTCCTGAAAATGGTTATGGATCGGCTTGCCGCCGACAAACGACCAGATGTAGCTGGAAAAGGAGCCGAATTCCTCCACGACTTTGAGATAGGCGTGAGCGTTTTTGACGACGCCCCTGATTTTCAGCTTGTTCCGCACGATGCCCTCGTCCTGCAAAAGCTGCTGAATCTTTTCTTCGTCGTACTGCACGATTTTTTCCGCTTCGAAGTTGTCAAACGCCCGGCGGTAGTTCTCCCGCTTTTTCAGGATCGTATACCAGCTCAATCCCGCCTGCGCGCCCTCCAGATTCAAATATTCAAAGAGCAGCCGGTCATCGTAGACAGGCACGCCCCACTCCTTGTCGTGATAATTCTGATACAACGGGTCCTGATTCACCCAGCCACATCGATTCATCGGAAAAGACCTCCCGGAAAATACGAACATATATTCCTATTCAAATCATATATAATCTTTGCCTGTTTTTCAAGAAATTCTTGCTCCATCCAAGCGATTTTTTCCCAACAAAAAAACCCCATCAGCTCTGGTGCGATAGGGCCTCCTTACTTTTTCCGATGAAAAAATCACTGCGCGGGAAGCTCCCCGCTCATGGTGCGAAAAAACGATCAGGCTGTCAAAATAATCGGCTTGCCGCGCGTGATGACGACGGTATGCTCGTACTGGGCGACGTAGCTTCTGTCCGGAGTCACCAAAGCCCAGCCGTCCTTGCCATCCTTTACATACTCGGCTCCTGTGGAAATAAACGTTTCGACAGCGAGCACAAGCCCGTCTGTCAGCAGCCGTTTGTCCCATTTGTCATAGTAATTCAGGATGTGCGCCGGCTCCTCGTGCAAGCTTTTGCCGATGCCGTGGCCTGTCAAATTTTTGACGACCGTAAAGCCTTTTGCCTTCGCTTCGTTATGGACGATGCGCCCAATCTGGCTCATCCTGGAGCCAGCCTTTGCCGCATCAAGCGCCTTGTACAGCGATTCCTCTGCGCATTTGCACAGTGCCTGCTTCACTGGCTCTCCCTGTCCCACGACAACCGAAGCGCCTGTATCGGCAAAATAACCGTCCAGCTCTGCGGAGACATCAATGTTGACAATATCTCCTTCCTTCAACACGGTTCCATCGGGAATCCCGTGCGCCACAACGTGATTCACACTGATGCACGTCTGGCCGGGAAAGTCGTACGTCACCTGGGGAGCTGATCGCGCCCCGTACTTCGCCAAAATATCGCCGCCGATACGATCCAGCTCTTTTGTCGTGATCCCCGGCCGAACGGCTTTCAGCATCGCTTCCCTGGCTTCGGCGACAACTTTCCCAATCCGCTGCAAAGCGAGCAAATCTTGTTCATTTTGAATCGACATGCCGTATCCTCCTTCATTGAAAATGCTGTCCCCTTTTATTGGAGCATTTTCCCGCAAAAATCACAAATACAAAGCCTGCACGCGCATTCGGCAAGACAGGCAGATTCCGCTTGCAAAAAAAGCAGGCCGCCAGTTTCTCCCTGACGCCCTGCTTTTTACGCTCCCGGCTGCAAGCCTCTTTATGCTTTTCTTTTCCGGCGAAGCTGATAGTACGTCACAGCCAACGCCAGCGCCAATACTGTCCCTTTAATAATATCGTAAGCGAAGTACGGCAGGTTGAGCATCGTCATACCGTTGAGCAGCACCCCGATCAGGATTGCGCCGACGAACGTTCCGAACACATTCGGCTTGCCCGCGCCGAATACGGAAAAACCGACAAAAGCCGCCGCCACTGCATCCATCAGCATCGAGCTGCCGCTGCTCACCTGGCCTGTTCCGATCCGCGCCGCCAAGAGCATCCCGCCCAATCCGGCAAACAGCGCGGACAGCACGTAGGCAAGCGTCCGGTAGCGATTGACCGGAATCCCGGACAAGCGTGCCGCTTCCAGATTGCCGCCCGTCATGTACAGCATCCGCCCTTGGCGGGTGTAGGTCAAATAGACGTGGGTAATCGCGACCAGCAAAAAGGTCAGGATAACTGGCACGGGCAGTGAGAAAATTTTGCCTTGTCCCAGCCACAAAAACCACTCCTGGAATTTCCCCGGAGCCATCGAGCCGTCTTCCATCGGCATGTTGGCGTAGATCGAGTAGCCTTTCGAATACGTCATGTGCAGCCCGTTGACGATATAGAGCATCGCCAGCGTCGCCAACAGGTCGGGAATCCGGATTTTGACGACCAGAAACGCGTTGACCAGCCCGACGATCAGGCTGAGCACAATCGGGACGACCAGTGTGGCGAACACGCCCTGCTCGTACCAGACCATCATCGAAGCCGAAACGACGGTGGTCAGCGATACCGTCGAGCCGACAGACAGGTCAAAGCCCCCGACAATCAAGGAAAACGTAACGCCGATGGCGACAAACGTCACGATCGAGATCGAACGCAAAATGTCCGTGATATTGTCATACGTAAAGAAATACGGGTTGGTCAGACTGAATAACAGCATGACGATCACAATGACTGCCACAGTACCGTATTTGTAAATAAAATCAAACAAGCTGAATTTTTTGCCCTCCACGTTACTCACCTCCGCTTGCATAATACATAATCCGCTCCTGGGTTGCTTCCGCCCGGCTCAGCTCGCGGACGATTTTCCCTTCGAACATGACGAGAATCCGGTCCGCGATGCCCAGCACCTCCGCAAATTCGCAGGAAAAGTACAAAACGCCCTTGCGCTGCTCCGCCAGCTTTCCGATCAGGCGATAAATATCGCTTTTTGCGCCAATATCGACACCTTTGGTCGGTTCGTCAAACATGAAAACTTGCGCGTCCGTGTCGAGCCATTTTCCAATCGCCACCTTCTGCTGGTTTCCCCCGCTCAGATAGCCGACCAACTGCCCGATGTCCGCCGTCTTCACGCCCAGTCGCTGCACCAGCTCTCGCGCTTGCCCAGCCTCGGCTCCCCTGCGGATAAACCCGAGATGCGACCCTTTCCACAAGGTGGAGACAGACAGGTTGTTTTTCACCGATTCCTCGACAAAAATGCCCTCTTTTCGCCGCTCCTCCGGGACGAGGCCGATTCCTGCATCAACGGCGTCCTTTGGCGAGCGCAGACGTACCTCCTTGCCTTTCAGCCTGACCCGGCCAGCCTCGGCCGCATCGGCTCCAAACAACAAACGGGCCAGTTCCGTCTTCCCTGCTCCGACCAGTCCTACGACACCTACGATTTCGCCCTCGCGAACGCTCAGATCAACACCGCGAACCTTGCCGCCAGCCACCCCGTCCGCTTCCAGGATCACCTCGCCAATCGGTACCTCCACCTTCGGAAACTCTTCATCGAAGCTTTTGCCCAGCATGTTCCCGATGACTTCATCCATCGTGGTAGCGGCTGTCTCGCTTGTTGCAATCAACTGGCCGTCGCGCATGACGGTGATCCGGTCGCAGATTCCAAAGATTTCCGGCAGCCGATGGGAAATATAGATGATCCCGACTCCGGCTTTTTTCAATTGGTCGATGATGAGAAACAGCCGCTCGCTCTCCTTCGTGCTCAAAGGAGCTGTCGGTTCGTCAAAAATGACGTATTTCGCTTTTTGCACGGTCGCGCGGGCAATCAGGATCAACTGCTTTTCCGACAGCGAACATTCCTCGACGAGCATGCGCACCGGGATGGAAAAGCCGAAGCCTTGCAAAATGCTTTCCGCTTCCTTGTGCAGCCTCTGCCAGTTCATGAGTCCCTTGCTGCTTTTGGACACGATCTGGTCAAGCAAAATGTTTTCCGTCACGCTCAAATACGGGATCAGCGCCGTGTCGACTTCCTGGTAGACACACTGGATGCCCAGCGCTTTCGCATCCTGCGGCGACTGGATGGAGACTTCCTTGCCGTCAATCACGATGCTTCCGCCATCCGCCTGATACGCACCCGTGAGAATTTTCATCAAGGTGCTTTTTCCCGCTCCGTTCGCCCCGAGCAGCGCGTGCACCTCGCCGGCCTTGACTTCAAAATCGACGGAGCGCAGCGCGGGTACGCCGGAAAACTGCTTCACAATCCCTTTCATCTGCAAGCTGGACACTTTTCGCACCCCCAAATAAACAAGATTCCCGTTGACAGAAGCAACGGGAATAGCCAAATTAACCAGCTCTATTTGCTTACTTGCCCCACTCTGGCACGTATTGGGACAGGTCGCCCATCGTTACTTTTTTATCCTTTGGCAAGTCTTCCTGTTTGACCAGCACCGGATTCAGCTTCACGCTGTCTGGCACCTGCTCACCTTTGATTTTTTGGAAAACGGTTTGCGCATGAATGCGACCGATGTTCGACGGATCTACCGCTGCCGTCGCGGCCCAAGGAGAGTTCGGCTCCTGGATCAGCTGCAAGTCTTCATCGCTCAGGTCGATGCCGTATACCTTGATCTCGGTGCGGCCTGCTTGCTGGATCGCACGGGTTGCCCCTTTGGCAAATTCATCCCACGATGCCCATACGGCTGTAATATCGCCTTTGTTCGGATACTTTTTCAAAATCGCTTCCATCTGTGCTTGCGTATCGAGCGCGGTGTTGTTCGTTGCCGAGCCAAATGCGGCGATTTCCTTAATATCCGGGTATTTTTTCAGGAAGGCTTCATACGTTACCTGGCGTTTTTCCATCGGTGCGAAGCCTGCTACCCAAATTTTCACGATGTTGCCTTTTCCGCCCGTATCGGCAGCCAGCTTCTCCAGGCTCAGCTCGGCCAGCTTGTTGTCATCCTGCTCAACGACAGGTACGCCTGGCAGTTTAATATCGGTGTCGAACAGCACGACCGGAATCTTTTTGTCGACTGCTTTTTGCGTGCCCTGCTGCAGCGCTTCTGCCGTACCGTGGTCAATCAGGATGCCGTCAAAATTTTGGTTCACCGCAGCGTCGAGGTTGGAAGCCATTTTCGACAAATCGGTATCCGCGTTGAATACGGTCAGCTCGCCGCCGTTTTTCTCGACTTCCTGCTTCACGCCGTTAATGTACTGGGCAGAAAACGTGCCGACGTTTTGGCGCATAATCAGGGCGATGCGCTTCGGTTTCTCGCCGCCGGAAGCGCCGCTTCCCGCCTGATTTTGGGTGTCCGCTCCTCCGCCGCAAGCGGTCAAGGCCAGCGACGCAGCCAGTACAATTGATGTGACAAGACCCAGTTTCTTTTTCATGCAAATTCCCCCTTTTTCTTTCCTGCTGAGCTTCAAGCTGGGGAGGCGACGACCTTCCAACCTTCCAATAGGAAAAGCCTCTTTCAACAGATGAAAGAGGCTTGATCGACAAGATTCGCGCCTCTTATCTGTCAGGTATCGCTACCTGTTGGAGTTAGCACCTTGGCTCGCAAGTCAGATCATCCTGCCAGCTAGGTTGCCGGGCATCATAGGGCCATTCCCTCAGCCTTCTCTGGATAAGAGTAGTTTTTATTTTCACAACGTTTTCGGAATATATACAGACTATAATCCTTGTTTTACCCATCTGTCAACTAGGTTTTTCAAACTTTTGTCCTCCAAGTAGTCCCAACTTTATGTCTAAATTTTGGAGGAATTTTTGTAAAGTCTTGTCGACATATGGTAGATTAAAGCCAAAGCCATGCAAATTTGCGATGGAGATGTCCGATGAGTCTATTAAAAGAAGTAATCTTGCAAATGTTTTTTGCCCTGACGCCGTTTGTTTTGTTTAATATCTATTACCGCGACCGAATGTGTAACTACAGTCGTTCCTTTATTCTCGTCACCAGTTCTGTCTGCGTGTTTCTGGCGATGACCTTCGCGTCGAGCGCCGTTGAGGGATTTATTTTTGTATTCTTCGCCTTGATCTACGGCGGGGTACGAATCGCCTCGGTCGTGCTGATCGAATCAGTGCTGTACCGCTACTATCTGGGCGGCGAAGACACGTGGGTCGCCATGCTCATGATAGCCACCGCATTCGCGATCTCCCTCCTGATCTATCAACGCTACAAAGCCAGTTATCGAAAAACACTGTATACTCTTTTGACGGGTGCTCTCTTTTCCCTGATAGAATTGGGATTGACCTATCTTAACTTTCCCACCCATGTATCCCATCAGCTTGCCTATCATGTGTTCGTGATCCCCGTTCAAAATATCGTCGGCATCTGGCTGTTGATGTCGTTATTTAGCAAATGCGTATCAGACAAGGAATTGTTCATTCGCCACGCACAAAACGAAAAGATCGAGACGATGAGCCACGTCGCGGCTTCACTGGCGCACGAGGTGAGAAACCCGCTCACGGCCGTCAAAGGCTTTTTGCGCTTGATGCAGGAAGACGCGGGAAACATTGCGAAAGCCGAGCAGTACATCCGCATCAGCCTGGACGAGATCCAGCGCACGGAAGCGATTTTGACGGAGTACCTCGCGCTGTCCAAGCCGCTCAAGGAGCGCAACGAGCTTATCAACGTGTGCGAGCAGCTCTATGTCGTCCGCGAGGTCATGCTGCCTTTTGCCAACATGCACAACGTCGAGCTGGAGTTGCAAGCATATGAAAAGCCCGTCACGATCATGGCCAATCCCGACGAGTTCAAGCAGGTGCTGGTAAACTTTGTAAAAAATGCCATCGAAGCATGCGCGGAGACGGCCAACGGGAAAGTCGTGCTGTCGCTGTTAATTGAAAAAAACAACGCGCTCCTCATCATCAAGGACAACGGCATCGGCATGGACGAGGGACAGATCAAGCGACTGGGCACGATTTATTTTTCGACCAAAACCAGCGGCACCGGACTCGGCCTGACTTATTCCTATCACGTCATTCGCGCGTTTGGCGGCTCGGTGAGCGTGTCGAGCAAGCCAAAGGTCGGTACGAAGTTCACGATTACGTTTCCGTATCATCAGCCGCAGTAGCGGCCAGGTGAAAAAGCCTGGCCATGAAAACATGCTCAGCCCTCGTGGAAAGGTACGCCCCCTGAGAGCGGGATCATTTCGCTTGCGACGGACAAATGGACGGGGAGGTGATGAAGCACAAGCGCTCCTGACCATCGCCTCCCAGACTGCCCGTCCCGGTCTTGCTTCACCCGAAAACAGTTGCCTTCCCTTCAATGCTGAACGGGCGGAATCTGCTGCAGATTGTTCGGCTGCTTTTCAAATAGCAGCAACTCGTTTTGTCGATTCAGCGTGGCGAGAAATACGTCCTCGACCGCGACGCCTCTCTTTTTCAGCTCCTGCAACAGCCACTCTTCGTCACGTTCGCGGTACTTCAGCGCATCCGGATATATTTTCCCCTCGACAATGACAGGCAGGGAGATGCCCGTCGAAGCAGTCTGGACTTGCAAGTCCTGTCTCGTCACTGGCTGCTGCGCCGATTTTTTCAATACGGTCAAACGGCCATTGGCCTCGATGATGGCCATTTCAATTTCTGCCAGATCAAAAATGTCTTTTTCCCGCAGCATTTGCAGCACATTATCGAGCGAATAGCGCATCTTTTTCAACTGATGGACGAGAAACTTGCCGTTGTAAAAAACGACCGTCGGTTCAAACGTGACCATTTTCCCAAAGCGCCTGGACACAATCGACCACTGCGACACGAGGCGCTGCAGCACGCAGAGGGCCACAATCGCCACCGCGATGGGAATATGGTGGACATTCGGCTCGGCAATATCGGCCCCGGTCACAGAACCTAACGTAAGGATAATCATAAAATCAAAGACAGGCAGCTCGCCAATCGAGCGCTTTCCCATGAACAGCGTCACGATCAATAGCAGCGGCAGAATCGTAAATACGCGCCCGACTACAACCAAGCTCTCATTGAACAAATCCACAAAAACTCCCCCTGCCCGCAAGTCTTTCCTCCTTTTACTATGAAAACTTTTGGCAACAATTATGCGAGCTGGTTTCCCGGCGAAGCGCGTGTAGCTTCGGTCAGACATTTCGCAAATGAAAAAAAGAGCCGCACAAATGACGGCCCTTCTCATCCGGGAAAGCAAAAGCTCCCCGCTGCACATATTTTTTTATAATACATGCTGCATCCAAACATTCGGTTCCACGTATACGGCCTCGTCCTTTTCCGCTTCGACGCGCACCGGAACGAGCGCCCCCGGAATTATGTACATGCCGGACCCTGGGAATTTCATCCCTGTCCACTCTTCCCATTTGGCCAGGCTGCCTCTGATGAGCATGGATTCCGCAGCCACTTTCATGATTTTCCCGCCCATCTTCCAGTGCGTGCGCACCCACGGGTCAAAAGGAGCACCGTCCGCTGTTTTCCATTCGAGGTAGTTTTCCATCGGGATCAGCGGATATTTGTGCTTGAGAGATGGGCGCACAGGCACCACCATGTATTCCAGCCCGTTTTGCTTCGCGATGTCCTTCATCGCCGTTACCATCTGGCGGCTGAGGCCGAGTCCGCGATGCTTCGGGTCAATCGAAATCGAGAGAGCCGACAGTGTATTTGGCTTCTGCCCTTGCGCATAGCCTTCAATTCCGCGCAGGAAGACGTCATCCCAGCCTTTTGGCATGCCTTCCAGGGTACCGTCCCAGTAAAAAGGAATGGAGTTGCCAACCGCCATTACCGTGTCATTTTCATCCGTAAGCAAATATTGAAAAGAGCCAAACCACTCTTCCAGCCGATCGTAATGCTGTTCGGCCACTTCGTCATGCAGCATGAATGTAGACCAGCTGGCGGCGAGCACATCGGCCATTTGATCGTTCAAATCAGGACGCTCTGCTTGTGTGTACACCTTGTATGCCATTCTATCTATCCTCCCAAAACCGTCTCTATCTCTATATCGGAAAAGGCCCCTGCTCGCATGAGAGGAAAACCCGCCCCTCAACTCTTTCATTCTACCAAAACTTGATGGAGACACAAACTGTTTCCACAACAGGATACTTATCGTCAAAACCCCGCTCCCGTCAAAAATTCGCCCCATCTCGCCCGCTGGCTGACGGCCCGGGAGGTCGACCGCCGTGCAGCCAGCGCGTGAACCAGTCGCGGAATGTCATGAAAAGTCGCATTCATTTAGTTGTAGAACTTTGGAACTACAGTTAGCACCGTGCCAATAGTGTCAAAGAACAACCTATGAACTTATGCCTAAAACCGCACCAGGCAGGCAGTCCTTGTGTTACAATCACTTGGAATCAATATCCATACCAGCGTTATCCAGTCTATTTTTTCCAAAGGAGGGCACATCCACATGCGTCCAGCAAGCAACAACGAAATCATTATTCCTGAAAATCCCGTATCACACTTTTTGTTCAGCAGCACCCGTTCGGCCTGGATCTGGCTATTCATCCGTTTGTATGTCGGATACGCCTGGATTACTGCTGGCTGGAAAAAAATCCATACCGATACCTGGACAGGGGACAAAGCAGGCACAGCCATTGAGGGCTTCGTCAAAGGCTCCCTCGCGAAAGCGGCGGAAGGAAAAGACGTCACTTCCTGGTACGCCTGGTTCCTGGAAAATATGGTACTGCCAAACGCAAAGGTGTTCGGCTTCCTCGTCGCCTACGGAGAACTGCTCGTCGGCCTGGGCCTCATCCTTGGTATGCTCACGGGCATTGCCGCCTTCTTCGGCGGGCTGATGAACGTCAGCTTCCTGTTCGCCGGAACAATCAGCACCAACCCTCTGCTGTTCATTTTTGCCACCTGGCTCGTACTCGCCTGGAAAGTAGCGGGCTGGTACGGTCTGGACCGCTGGGCGCTCCCGTACCTTGGTACTCCTTGGACTCGTTCCCGGTCGGAGCATTTCGGCATACGTTAGGCGGTTGCTTCAAGTTGTAGGATATGGGACGCCACTTTGCATTTCCCAAGCCGTCACGAAATCGCAAACTGCCTACGAATTACCAAAGCGCTGGTCATACCTGCATGTCGCGGGTATGACCAGCGCTTTGCTTTTAACGTGTCCATCGAACCAATTGCGAGGCATGGCAAAAAACCGCACAGACTGGACTGCTTACACCTGTGCCGCGCTGTAGGTTCACACGGCATTCTCTGGCCAAGTTTCTGCCCCAGACGTTCCTTCCTCTCAGCAGCTGCTGGCTGCCGGATCGTCTTCATTCGCCACAGGCACAGGTGTGCCAAACTGCTCTCCCCACGCAATCAAGTATTCAATAGCAGGGCGCAGGGCTTCTCCCCGCTCTGTCAGTTCGTACTCCACCTTTGGCGGAACGACCGGGTACACATGGCGCCGTACAATCCCCGCCTCCTCCAGCTCCCGCAACTGTTCCGCGAGCATTTTGTGATTCACGCCGATGATGCCTTTCTTCAGCTCGCCGTACCGTTTTTTCCCTTTCAAAAGCTGGCAAATGATCGTCGTTTTCCACCTTCCGGCAAGAATGGACATCGACAGCTCAATCGGACACTGGAGACAGAGCTGATCGACACCATCGTGGCTTTTTGTTAGCGCAATCCGCTGGCGTAGCCGCACACGAAAAACAACAGGTAGACTGCCGGCAACATGGCTCCCCAATACCGGCTCTCTTTGGCGTTTTTCGTCTTCACAATCATGGCGAAAAAGGCAGCGCAACCGCTTACACAGTTCCTACTTTTTCAACAACCCGCCATGATACAGCAATTCATACACAACCTCATCGCGGCGGTAAATAAATTCCTTCCCCTGAAAAAAGGTCACATCGCCCTCATTCGTATCCACATAGCGCAAATCGTCCTGCACATGCTCGAACGCCCCCAAAAAACGGCCCTCTTGGTACATGTTCGACAAGCTTGCCTTAATCATCCGTCCCACAGTATGCGCGTCGATTTGATCCGGCTTGGTAATGTAGCCAAAATAATTCATCGCCCACACCGGGCTTTTCTGGAAGTAAACGAGCTCTTGCCCGATAAAATCGCTGTCTCCGAAATAGCTGTCGTGATAGGCCCAATCCCCGCTCACGTATTGAATGTCCTTGGAGCCGAGCCGATACGGCAGCAGACGTTTGGCTCCCCCAACATACGAGTGCCGCTTGGCTTGTACAATAAACGCTTCCAGGTCGGCAACAGAAAAAAGCTCACCCATTCCCTTACACCTCTTTTCGTTTCATTCCCTTTTACATTTCAAGGAAAGCGGGCGATTCCCTGTAAAAATTTTCTCTATATTCCAAAAATAATTTCGACACGTCGGATGGCTTTTGAACCATCAAGCTGACGTTCCACCCCAAAACGTCTGTTAACCATCGCGTAAAAAAGAAGCCGCCTGCTCTCCAGGTGGCTTCTCATCCCTGTCGTTTTTCCCCCATCCCTACAGTTCGCTTTCTCTGAGCTTGACCACCGCCTGCGCCCGATTGCGTACTTGCAGCTTGGCGTAAATCTGGTGGACATACACCTTGACCGTCCCGATGGTCAGATGCAGCCTGCTCGCAATCTCGGCGTTCGACAGCCCTTCGCCAATCAGCGCGAGCACTTCGGCCTCCCGTTCTGTCAGCTTGTCCAGCTCGGGCGATACCCGGATTTGAATATCGAGGGTGGGAAATTCTTTTTCCATCATCTTGAGCAGCCGCGCTATATAAGCCAGCTCTTGCTTGGAGCACGTCTTGCTCTTGTAAAGTGCATAAAGCATCCGGGCGACCTCAGGCCCTTCGTCCAAAAAGATGCGCACATATCCTTCCGGAGCAGCCAGCATGACAGCCATGCGGATGCACTCGGCCGACTCGTGATGCTTTTTCAGGTTGTAATACGCCTGGCTGAGCAAAATCAACGTCTCGATCCGGCTCCCCAGCCGATCCTTCAACTCTGTCTCATGCTTCAGGCGGGTGAGCAGTTCACAAGCCTCGTTCTCTCTTTTCAAATAGAGGTAAGCACGGGCCAGCGTCAGCCGCTCAAACTCATGGCGGGAATGCGCGAAGTCCTTCCGCCTTTTTTCAAATTGCCCCAGCCATTGTTCTACTTCGTCCCGCCGATTTTCCTCGATCCAGAGGCGAACACGAAACGCTTCCAAAAAAGCAAGCCAATGCGGAGAGGCGTTCCGTTGGCGGCACAGCTCTGTAATTTCCTCAATTGGCAGCCACAGCTCCGATTCACGCCGCTCCGCCTTTCTCCAGCGCGTCAGCACCAGGTAGGCCGGGACCAATACGCCCAGGTTCATCGTATTCATCCCAAGCTGCAGCGCTCGCTGGACGAAGTAGGTCAATTGCTCGAACTCGTTCTTCTCATAATATAGCTCTGCCATCACAATCGAGCCGTACGCCAGAATCCCCAGTCCGCTGTGCTTCCAGATCATTCTGAGCTTGGGGTAAAACTCGTTCACTTTGGACAAATAGCCGCTCAACGCCACGCGGCTGCGCAGCACGAAAGCCTCATCCCAGTTCAGCTCGATCCCAACGAGAAGATAGCGGCTGAACTTCGGTTTCATTTTGACCGACTCTTCCAGGTAAGCGAGCGAAAGATCGGTATTTCGCAAAATCAACTGTATGTATCCGCGCAGCACGCAAATTTCCACCCGGCAATCGTCGAGGCTCTCGCTTTTGGCGTACATGTTGTCCTCGGCCAGATGCACAAGCCCTTCCGCCTGCTCCAGCTCGTCCGACAGCGCGTGCATCCAGGCAAAGGCAATGCATAGCTCGGGATGCTCTTTGAGCCAGGCCGTGTCAAAATGCTTCATCCATCTGCGCAATGTTACGTTTTCGTGCTGTTTCAGTATCCACGGGGCATGCTCGACGATGAGCCGAGTCGCGCCAACCAGGTCGTGCCCCAAAAGAGCATGCTCGATAGCTTCTGTCGGGCAGCCATGGGCTTCAAACCATTGACTGGCAGCAGCATGCAAGGCCGGCAACTGCTCGTTGTATTTTTGCCGCAAATGGGCATTCAGCAAATCCGCAAACAAATGATGATACCGATACCACTCATTCACCCCGTCGAGCGGCACGACAAAAGAGTTGGTGCTCGCAAGCATTTGCAAAATGACGTGCGCGTCCGGCTCTTTGGCTACCGCTGCGCACAATTCCCCAGACAGCCGCGGCAATATAGACGTTTTCAGCAAAAACTGCTGTACGGACTCCGGCAGTCGCTTCAATACTTCTTCGGTCAAATAATCTTCGACGTATTTGTCGTTTCCAGAAAAGTTGTACATCTCGACAGCAGACGCTGTCTTGCCCCGCAGCGACAAAGCGGCCAACTGCAGAGCGGCAATCCAGCCCTCCGTCCGCTCGCTTAGCAGTTGAATCACCTCGTACGACAAATCCAGCCCCATCAGTTCATTGAACAGGCGCTGACACTCCTCTTCTTTGAAGCGAAGCTGCTCGGCCCCCAGTTGTCCAAGCTGTTTGCGGACGCGCAAGCGATGAAGAGGCAGCGGCGGCTCTTCACGCGTGATGAGAATGACGTGCAAAAATGGCGACGCATATTGGAGCAAGTTTTGCATGCCTGCGTGAATCGAAGGCTCTTTAATCAGATGGTAATCATCCAAAACCAGATAATAGTCGCTATGGATAGCAGCGATTTCTTCCAGCAAGACAGAGAGAAAATGCTCGGCTGACGCCGTATACGACAGATCAAGCAACGCAGAAGCTTCTCGGCCCGCCCCCTTTTGCCCCGTGCTTATCGCCTTTGCCAAATAACGCCAAAAACGGGCAGGATCATTGTCTGACTCATCCAGGGAAAGCCACCCGGCGGGCTTGCCGGTACTCGAAACCCACTGACTCACAGCCGTTGTTTTGCCAAACCCCGCCGGAGCACAAATGAGGATCACCTTGGCCATCCCGACCTCATCAATTTCCTCCACCAATTGATGCCGATGCAGCAGGTCCGAGCTGTATGTAGGTATATGAAGCTTCGTTGCAATAAGTGGACTGTACATCGCTTGATTCATGCGCATCTCCCTGCCTAAAAGAAAATGGCCTCGCAAAAGAGCAGACAATTATCTCAATCAAAACATATAGACATTGTAATTATGTTGAATATGACAGAACAATGCAAGTAAACTGGACTATTTGACCAGGAAAGATGGCATATAGACGCAAAAAAGCCCGCCAACCAGATTGTTTTGGGACAACCAGCTTTTTCCTTGCTAACATCGCTGCCTGAAAACCAACAAGAATCTCCCGGCGCTACCGCTCTGCTCGCAACAAATAGAAAAGCTTGACAGAAGGATTTTTCCAGTGATTCAATGTTATTTGTTTACATTTTTGTTGGAGGTGTGAATTTTTTGGAGAATCATCCATTGCCACAGACAGATTCCTCACTCGCTCCCCCTCTCCCGCAAGCGGACAGCCCGCTTCCGGCAGAGCCAAAACGGATGGGAGACATCACGCAAACATACGGGGCCTCGATTTTTTCCAGCGCTGGGGCGCGCACGTCATTGATTACATTCTTTTATTCAGCTTTCTGTTCGGAATGTTTGCCTTCATAGGTCGAGCCGATAAAGCTTCCTCTACTCTCTTTTTCCTTCTCGCCCTCACATTCGGCATTCTTGGCTACTACATCCTGCTGGAAGGTCTGACGGGATATACGATCGGAAAATTCGCCCTTCGCATCAAAGCCGTCAACGAACACGGGCGACCGCCAGGAATCGGGAAGTCCATTCTCCGCTCTTTGCTGCGGATCGTGGAGACCAACCCGCTGCTGTTGGGCGGACTGCCGGCAGGGATCAGTGTGCTGGCCACGAAGAAAAAGCAGCGGCTGGGCGACCTGGCGGCCAATACATTCGTTGTGAAAGTAAAAGATTTGGAAGGCGAGAGTAAAAAATCGGTCACTTTGTATGCGGTCATTTTCGCAATGCTGGCACTCTTCTCTATTCTTATCGGCATTTTCGGAATATCTCATTTCGCCAAAGTTCCGCCACAAAAGAAAACTTTTTACAGCTCGGACCAGACGCTGCAAATCTATGCCTACTCAGACTGGAAAGCCAACAGCAGCCTGCCCCCGGATGCATCCATCGCCCTTTCGAACAACATCGCAGACAAGCATCTGTTCGTGTTCCCCGATGCCAAAAACGAGTTGGAGAGTCCGTTCACTTTGCAGCAATACACAGATGCGGTAATGACCAACCTTCAGGCCAAACTGTCCGAACCATCCGTCGGCAAACTCGTCCGTCTCACCGTCGACGGTCACCTCTCCACGCAATTTTCCATGCAGGGAACATTCGAGGGGGAAAACGTTGCCTATCTCGTTACCGTCGTAGAAACACCCACGCATTTTTACCAGATCATGTGCGTGACGCAGGCAAGGAAGTTTGATGATCTTGAAGCTGAGTTGAAAGAGATTAGCTCTAGTTTTCATGTTGTGGGGGAGGATGGGGGCGTAATAGCAGGTCCAGGCAACAGTGGTATTGCCATGTTTTCGTATAGGCCGTTGTGTTTGCAACTCTCGCTGTCCCACGCTGATTGCAAATCCTGCCCTCTGCGCTTGAGCGATCTTAAGAAAGAGATTGCTGGTCTTCGTGAGCAAAGAAAGCCTTTGGAGAAACAATATCGGGCTGAAATAAAAAATCAAAAAGACATTTTCTAGCAGCACATGCTGAATCAACAGGAACTGATTGAGCAGGAAGTCTCAGCGATTCAACAGACTACGGCTTCCACCATGGCTACACACTTGATACATAAAAGAATGTCCGCAATGTGCAAAAGTCATAAAGGCCAGAGCGAAGATATGTCGATTTTGCAATTATAAGTCTGAATGATATGCATCAATTAAGTGCCGAACTTGTTGGTTCGGCTCTCAATTTTGAGAAAAAAGCAATAAGCGTTATATGAATATAGACTGACGGAGATTCGCACTGTCAGCAGAGTATGACTTCATAAAATTTCGAAGAAATCACCATTATTGGCCTTTGTTAAGTGGTACTGAACGAGATGTTCAGCGTTTTCACAAATCCACTCCCAATTCAGGTTACCAAATACGCTTCTGAGTAATATATTCTCTACTAGGTTATCCATGTAGAATTGATATTGTAACATCTTGGTAGGTATTGTAGATTATCGCGGTGAAGGACATGTGTTTCTTATGAGACGATTGACACTGACAGCATAAAATTTGAACTGCTATCTTTGGAATTTAGCGTATATGGAACACTCGCTCGTAACAAATTTCTCGTTCTGAAAGACATTTACGAGTATGACGACATAGATGGTGCATAACGCTGGAGTAATGAAGATGATGAAAGGTACAAAACATTGTGGGAGCTTCGTGTCAATACTTCCAAGTCAAAGGCTATTCCCAAGATCATTTGATGAGATTTTCACTTTGGGAAGTTGCATATGCCGCCACTAACTTTATTAACTCATCACTTCCTAAAACCCAAGCGTACCAAGCAGAACCTGAATATCAAAAATATGCTGGTGATGGAAATCAGTAAATCCGTTTTTAGTATCTGTTACTTTTGACCACAAATGCGTTGAAGCATGGGTGGTCACCAACAGTAGCTCTACAGAACAAGCCATCGCCGGAGCGGTTGGATGTTAAACTGTGGAATAAGGAAGTATTGTTTAAACAAATGTCGAAGGTGAACGCCACGGTGACACTAAACTCCGAATCTGCCTCTCCTTTTGTTTCAGAACTTGCAAGAGATACGTATCAGACGATTGATAATGATCTGGATGTGTCTGCAACCTGCTGAAGGCCGGTGCCTGCCAAGGTTAAGGCATTTTGTTTATCTCAATCAAAACGATTTAGCAACCGTTTTTTTGTTATGAGCATCAGAAAAATAGGGGTGTTTAGGTGAAAAAAAAAGTACGATCTCTATGGAAAAACAAATCGTTGATAATTGAGTGGCTCTTTATTCTAACTATTATAGTCGGCCTGTTTTGGCTTTTTAAATCTTGTACACTTTTTAAGATTGGGCTATCTATAGACAATTGGAATCACTACTGGATAAAAAGCTGGTATTGGTTATTAGCAATCTATTGGATTGAAATCGTACTAGTTGCGTTTGTGTGGGATTTGCTTTGGTATCGCCTTCATATTCAAGTAAGAACTTTTTACAACAAGTTCTCCCATCTGTGGATCAAGAAAAAATGGCTTTTAATAAGATTGATCCGATTCAAATATGGATTTTCCAAACTTCACCATCATATGAGAATTGCTTTTTATTTCGGAGGATCAAGCAAAGATCGTACAAAGATGCTAGATTATGTTGTTATTCCTACACCGTTTGATCTGTTTAAGATTGTGTTTTCATTCATTTTAGGTAAAGCTTCAATCCTAGCGGTAATTCTGACCCTGCTCACTTACAACAACTCAATGCTCAGTACAATTCAAAATACTATTATTAACCTATGGAATCAAAAGGTCAATTTTTTCTGGAATAATTTAACAAAACTTTCAGCTCTCGTCGTCTTGGTGCTTATTATTTTCCTCTGGTATTTCATAAGTCGTAGAGGAATTGTTCGCCGTTCAGTAGCACAAGCGAATCGTAAAAAACTTGAAGAAGTTATTCTACTACATCGCAAACTTTCGCATTATGCTATTGAGATTATCCTTAAAGGGGCGGAAAATTTAGAGTATGCGATCGATTGTTACGATATGCTAGTTGACTACTGGACGTACAAAAAGTTTCCCAACGCCTCAAAAGTAGGCTATTCAGGGCATCTATGGTATAAGTGGAGTTATCTAGAATCAGAATATTTTAAGTTTAAAGATATAGATGAAATAGAACAATTCACGAAAGAAATCGAAAACATCAATTCACCTGACTATAAGGATATATATCGATGGTTCTCGAAATACAAGTACGAATTAAATGTTGCATCAGTTAAATTATTATTTTCAAGTATTGATAAATTAGATCATCTACTTTTTACTAAAATAGGCTTCGAGGAATTAGTAAAGGCTCCAGAGAAATATTCAAACGCCTTTGACACTGACTTGCCAGAACAATATAACAGTAAAACCATTCAAGAAGAGCGAGAGTTTTTTAAAAAATATGTGTTGGAGGAAAGAATTATTAACGGGTTTGAGCTTATCTTTACTTTGTATAGGTATTTAATTGTCCTCGAAAACATACTCCACATCGAATCAGATAAGATCGGACGAGGGATACGAATATTTACTGGAAAAGAGTAACCACAGCAAGGCGGGAAATACCCCCGCCTATTTCTCGTATGGTTCTAGGTTTTTGTTGTCATTAACAAGTTATCTTGTATATCTTCATCTCGATTATGACATAGTGCTTGATGTCGCAATAGAACCCTATGCGATAAAAGCTTGTTCAGTTGCGGTTGTCAATGAACATCATGAGAGACTGTCTCGCTGTTTATAATCGGTGCGTCTAAAAAGCACCGTCACACCACACTTTGATACCTCCTCGCCCCTCCACAAAACTCCCACAAAAACAAAAAAGCCACCTTTTCAGGTGACATCTCGCTATGTATTGGTGGAGGCGGGGGGATTCGAACCCCCGTCCGAAAACAGCGATACATGAGCATCTCCGAGCGCAGTCGCTTTATAATGTTTCGGCAAACGACCTGCGAAACGACACGCCAGTCGAAAGCCTAGCCTGATTGGTCTTCTTCCTTTGGCTCCAGGCGGAAGCCTCCGGCGTAGCCCGTTAAAGTTGAGCCCTATCCACGGCACACGGGCCGATGCAGTGGGAGAGCCTCACTGGTTATTAAGCAGCGAGAGAAAGTTGTTTGTTGCCAGTTAATGGCGTTTGCGTTGATGACGAGGTCCGCAACCCCCCGGCTCGCTTCTCATGCTCTACCATCCCCGTCGAATCCAGAACGCCCCCATGGTAGAAGGTGAGAAAAAGTCTAGGTGAAGAGCCATTGATCGATCCGCACCTAGACTGTTGTGTACAAAGTCGTGTATTGCTTGCTGCCTACTTAATATAGCACAGGCGGCAGGCAAAACTCAACGTTGATTGCTGCCAGACCTGCCAAGGCAAACCAGTTGGCCAGCGATCAGGCCTTTTGGCGTTCGCGCAGGGCGCGCTCGACTTCGCGGGCAGCGTCCTTTTTCTTGAGGTCTTCGCGCTTGTCGTAGTTCTTTTTTCCTTTGACAAGTGCCAGCTCGACCTTGGCCCAGCCGCCTTTCAAATAAATGCTCAGCGGGACCAGCGAGTAGCCTCTTTCGCGAACCAGGCCGTTCAGCTTGAGGATTTCCAGCCGTTTCATCAACAGCTTGCGGGTCCTCTCCGGCTCGTGGTTGAAACGGTTGCCCTGCTCGTACGGGCTGATGTGCACGTTGTACAAGAGCAGTTCGCCGTTTTGCACGCGGGCGAAGCTGTCCTTGAGCTGGACGCGCGCGGCACGCACTGACTTGATCTCCGTACCGGTCAGAGCAATCCCTGCTTCGAATACTTGCTCGATATGGTAATCGTGGCGCGCTTTTCGGTTTTGGGCGACTGTCTTGGTTCCGGCTTTGCCTTTTGACATGGAGATCACCTCACTTGTACGTACTGCGTTTCGTAACAGTTAGTCTAGCAAATTTTGCCCACTGTGGCAAGACATTTGCCGGGTAACTGCCGCGTTTGCTGCGCTTGCTTTCCCGGAAAAACCGGGAAAAACGAGGGCATCTCCCGCTTCCAGCTCGTCCCCGCCTGCTTTCCGGGGCCTCCCCTGTACCAAAAAGCCCCTTACACAACCGTTTAACGCCGCTTCCGTTTCGCCTGGCGGACTACATTTTTCCGGTTCTTTTTCTTGGAGCGGACAAAATCTTCCCAGAAGCCCTTCTGACGCTCCCCTTGCGCTTCTTCTCCGCCAGTTCCAAGCGGCAGGACGTCCTCGCCTTGCGCGAGCGGACGGGCAGAAGCTTTCTTCCCTTCCCCTTTGCGGCGGTCCTTGTACAGCTGGCGGATCTCCGCCGGGTGTTTTTTGTCCTTTTGACGATTTGGACGCTCTGGGCGACCGCCACGCGAGCGGTCTTGCTTGCCGCGAGTCGGCTTGCGACCTGTGCCCCGGCCGTCGATGACGCGCGGTGTACGCTGGCTGCTGCCGCGGAATCCGGCAGCCTTGGTCATGCCGACAATCTCGAAGTCGATTGTGCGCTCGTCCACATTGACGTTCGCCACGCGGACCTGCACAACATCCCCGATCCGGTACTGCTTGCCCGTCCGCTCGCCGACCAGCGCGTACATTTTTTCGTGGTAATGATAGTAGTCGTCGGTCAGGAAGCTGATGTGCACCAGGCCCTCAATCGTGTTGGGCAGCTCGACAAACAGCCCGAACGAGGTCACGCTGGAAATGACGCCCTCGAATTCCTCTCCGACGCGCTCCTTCATGAACTCCGCTTTTTTCAGATCGTCCGTCTCACGCTCGGCATCTACCGCCAGCCGCTCGCGCTGGGAGGCGTGCTCGGCGATAATCGGCATATGCTCGGCCCAGTACGCCAGACGCTTTTCCGACAGGTTGTTGCCCTGCTCGATCCACTCCCGGATGCGGCGGTGGACGATCAGGTCGGGGTAGCGGCGGATTGGCGACGTAAAGTGCGTGTAAAACTCGGTGGACAAGCCGTAGTGCCCGAGACTTTCCGCGTCGTAGCGCGCTTGCTTCATGGAACGCAGCATGACGGTGCTGATGATGATTTCCTCCGGCGTGCCTTTTACCTCTTCCAGAAGCTGCTGCAGGGCGCGCGGATGGACAGAATTGCCCTTGCCGCGGATGGAGTAGCCAAAGTTGGTGATAAACTCCATGAAGGCCATCAGCTTTTCGGCGTTCGGGTCTTCGTGAACCCGGTACATAAACGGCTGTTTCATCCAGTGAAAATGCTCAGCCACTGTTTCGTTGGCAGCCAGCATAAATTCTTCAATGATCTGCTCCGCGATGGAGCGGGTGCGGAACCCGATTTCTGTCGGGGTGCCCTCTTCGTTGACATAAATTTTCGCTTCACGGAAATCGAAGTCGATTGCGCCGCGCTGCATCCGTTTGGCACGCAGCTTCCGCGCCAGCTTCTCCATCTCCTGGAACATCGGGACGAGCTCGCTGTACTTCTCAATCAGGGCTTCATCCTTGTCTTCCAGAATGCTGCGCACATCGGCGTAGGTCATGCGTTCGTTCGTGCGAATGACGCTGAGGTAAATATCGTACGTCACGACCCGTGCGTTCTGGTCCATCTCCATGTCGCAGGTGATCGTCAGGCGGTCTACCTTTGGATTCAGACTGCATATCCCGTTGGACAAACGGTGCGGCAGCATCGGGATGACGCGGTCGACCAAATAAACGCTCGTGCCCCGGCGATACGCTTCGTTATCCAGCGCCGACTTTTCGCGAACGTAATAGCTGACATCGGCAATATGCACACCAAGCCTGACGTTGCCGTTTTCCAGCACTTCAAGCGAAACGGCGTCGTCCAGGTCCTTGGCGTCTGCTCCGTCGATAGTTACCATCATCCGGTCGCGCAGATCGCGGCGTCCCTTGATTTCCTCTTCCGATATTTCATCCGGCACCGCTTCTGCTTCAGCCAATACATCCTCCGGGAACGCTTCCGGCAGGTTGAACTTGCGGATGATGGACAAAATGTCCACTCCCGGATCGTTTTTATGCCCGAGAATCTCAATGACTTCGCCCTCGGGATTGACGCGTCCTTCCGGGTAGCGGACGATGTTGACGACTACCTTGTGGCCGTCCACCGCTCCGTTGTACGCATTTTTGGGGATAAAAATATCCTTGCCGATCCGCTTCTCATCCGGGATTACAAACGCGTAGTACGTCTCGTCCTTGAACGTGCCCACTACCTGGGTCATGCCCCGTTCGACGACGCGCACAATCCGCCCTTCCAACCGATTGCCGCCCGCTTCCTTCTCGACACGAACCAGCACTGTATCCCCGTGGAGTGCTCCGTTCATGTCGTTGGCGTGGACGTATATATCTTCCATGTCAGGCGTTTCCGGGATAACAAACCCGAAGCCTTTTGGATGGCTTTGCAGACGCCCGCGCACCAGATTCATTTTTTCCGGTACGCCGTATCTGTTCGCACGCGTGCGAATTACCTCGCCGCTTGCTTCCAGTGCGTTCAGCGTTTTCACCAGCTCCTTGAAGGAAGCCGAATCCTTGATTTCAAACGCTTCCTCCAGCTCCCTCACCGTCATCGGGTGATAAGCTTGCTCCCGCATGAACGCGAGTATCTTTTCGTGATCTGTCATTCACAAACCTCCTTTTTTCGCGTGGCTCTACCGCGCTCCTCCATTTATCCATTACTATGTAGTATTCACCGTTCAATCAGATCGCAATCGGAATAGCGAAAAAGACAGCAAGTCGAACTCGCTGTCTTTCGGCTATACGTCTATTACGCTCCTGTTTTCAGGAAATATCCGAGCAAAATCGCAAAAATCATGAAAGCAACCGCAAATACAACGGTCAGTTTCCCCAAAAGTGCGTCAATCCCACGGGCTTTTTGCTTGCCCATCAGTTGCTCTGCACCGCCACCAATCGCTCCCGAAAGGCCGGCACTTTTTCCAGATTGCAGCAACACGACGATAATTAAGCCAATACTTGCGATCACAAGTAAAATTTTCGCAGCCAATGCCATCTTCATTCACCTCAAAACGGATTTCCAAGGCGGTAAAAAACCAATACAAACACTTTATCATACTTGTCAGGTAACAGCAACCCGCTATCCCTTCCAGTGTGAGTCAAGCCATAGTG
>NZ_RHHS01000013.1 GCF_003710935.1 Brevibacillus gelatini | reverse complement strand
GGGACTTATTGGACAGCCCCATTTTATTAATCATTATAAATAATCAAATCAGCAAGTGTATCTACACCGTTTACTTTTTGTGGGAAAATATCAAAAACCATTGAGATACTGGTTGGATCTCCAGTAGGGGAGAGATTAAGAGTGAAGTTTGGCTGAAGTCGTGCTTTGTAATAAATAAGTTGAGCCGACACTAACTCACCAGCAACTTCATCAGCAAATTGTGTATTGCCAATAATTTTCACATACCTAGGGAAATCTTTAGCAGTAAAGCTAAGCTTATGTGCTTCTGTAGCAGTTGTGCATTGGTAAAATACTTCAACTTCATCTCCCACATTTACATTTGTTCCAGACAATTCTACATCTTTAGTATTAATTGTAGTTGCTGTAACCTCTTCTGTAGCAACGCCATTCTCAAATTTTAGAACAGTAAGGCTTGTTAAGTTTAAAGGTGTCTTTTCTAGTGTAATAGTTTTTGTACCAGAAACATCTTTTACTGTTAGGACTTCACGTTTAAAAATATTTTGAGTTGCTGACTCAATATCACGCCCAGCAATCATAGCTAGATGTTTCATAGAGAAGATTTGAGTTTCAAATGTCAAAGTTGACTGTTTATTACCAAAGAAACTAATACGCCGAGGAGCGCCTGAACCACCAGTAGCATAAGTTACATCGGCAGTCCATTCATTTGTTGCAGCATTTGCATAATCCATGTACATAAAGGGTTTATTAGTTGCATAGTCAATGAAAGCCGCATCTAATATTTCACGCAATCCGTAACGTCCTAAATCCATTTATAATCCTCCTTAAAATAAAAAAACACAGCATATTGCTGTGTAATTAACTAAAGTTTGGTTTTTACAAGCCAATCTTGCAATTTAAAATCTTCCTTTAGATGTCCATTTGCCCATACTTTCAGCATTCTACGATGTGATTCTTTTACAGAAAGTCGTTCAAAATGTTCATAAACTTGGTAAATAGTTAGCTTTCCAATATTGAATATATTGATCCCATTTCCTTCTGCATTACAAAGGATAGAACACATATCTTTGAGTGATAAAGTATCGTCTGTATTATATTTTTTTCTCAACTCTTGCAGGCGATAGTAATCTCTTTCTGCTCTTGCATTTCTAAACTTTAACTTGGTTTTTTCTGATAATCCATTTAATTCTCTAATTTTATTTGAAATTTCGTTATACGTTGCTACACTAACAAAAATATTATCCCTTATATAAAAAGCAAAATCTCGAAAAACAACTTTACTTTGAGTAAAAAAGGAAAGTGCATTTTCAATTTCAGGGAGAAGAGGAGTTGAAATTAAAAATTCATAATCATCAAATTTATTAATTTCCGACAATTCTTCTGGACTTAGCTTGAACAAACTGGTGACTATATCGTATTTATTAAAGGTTGCAAGGGACAGATAAAGGTTATAGACTCCTTCGCCAATTTCGGCAATCGCGTCAATTGTAGGGGAGTATATTTTAATACCTGAAGGAAGGACATGTGGCAAACCAATAAATTGTCTTAAACGATCCACTCAAATCACTTCCATCATCAATTAAACTCATAAAGCTTGTAAGCAATGTAATAACCTAAATACTGTTCATTTAAATAAACCTCATCCATATCAATAAACTCAACTTTCCCCATACCAATACCCTTACTGCTATTCATAATTGTATCAATTTCACTAATAATGAAATCTGTTCTTAAAACTCCATAGTCAGTCTGAATTAAATCCATATTCGTAAAAGCATAGACATAAATAAGTCCTGATTTGAATACATTATGAACAGGCTTATACCTACCGAAAGATAATGCAATAAAACTCCCAATTGTATCTTTTTGGCTTGGAACTTTGCGATACGGAAAAATGTTTTTATAAATCAACTCACTAGGATCGCTAAGTTCAGGCTGTTCTAAAAAATTATTATTTGGATATTTTAGAGCTTTGCATAAATTTTGAGAGCTAATAATTCTTTCCATAATTGTGATTTTGTCTTTACTCAAATCTCTTAATCGTGACAAAAAATCACCACCAATTAAGTAACGATAAAGTTATGTACTAGTTCATAGCGAATAAATCCATCAGAATTGAAATCACGACTCATATCTAAAGTACTGATAATTTGAGTGGCTTGTTCTAATGTTACAGGGGTGGTTCTGTGAATTTCTTCGCCTGTGCTGTCTCTTGCAATCAAAGAGTAATTCGCTCCATCTAGTTTAAGATTACCTAGTTCATAAACGACCTCAACATTCTTAAGCGCCACCAAAGCTTCTGCCTTACTTGCATGAAGAGATTTGTCAAATGTTAGTTTAATTTTATTGTCTGTCCCAACTGAGAAAGCATAATCTGTACTTGGGTTTGCAAGAGCAACATCCAGATCAGCTTCCACAATTTCATTAGCTACAATACCATTAAATTGAATATGTCCATCAATTCCACTACTGTTTTGTTTAGAGTAGGGGAGAGGACTAAAAACCAAATAATTATTATTAACTCCACTAGTAACAAAGCTTTCAACAGATAGCTCAGAAAGACGAATGATAGCTTGTCCCATATAGTCAATCCTTTCTAAATTAGTGACCTAATTTTTATTCTCATTTCATTTTTAATCAATCCATTTTGATTCATAACTTTTAGGCGAATATATCCAATCGTGGAGTTTGCTTTTACAGTGCATGAAGTATCATTTGAGGAAGTAATGCTTGCAAGATTTGTAGCTGAAAGACCGTCATCTGCCACAAGAGAGAAGATTGCTTTGTCGGGAATAGAAATTCCATTATTATAAAATTTCACATTATAAGTTGCACTTTGATTAATTTTAATTTCTGTAGCACCAATAAACTCAGCAGTATAATTATTTACTAACGATGGAGTAACATTGACATGTATAGTTGACGAAACATTTTTATACAATACAGTAATATTAGCAAAACCAACTTGAGCGGGTATAACCAGTCCATTTTTATCGACAGTCAATACATTTTCGTCAGAAGAGACAAAGGTTAAAATTGGATTATCAATATGACTCCCGTTATTCCTTACCGCAACATTTAATTGTAATGTGTCTTTGTCCGAAATGGACACAGATGTACCATTTAGAATGCTGACTGTGTACTGAGCAACATTTCCGTAGTAATCTGCAATTTGCAATTCCCTATTGTCTTTTGCATCATTAAATTGAGTTTCTTCAAGTGTAAGTTCAATGAGTCCATCTTTCAGGCCATTCCAAGCGATAACTTCCCAAGCACGTCCATCAAAAATAAACCTTTGTTCATTTTTTATTTGCTTGGTATCATCATTTGCCTGAATAAAGATTACTCGTCTCTCTTTGGACAAAATCATAATTTTGTCTTCTTGTAAGCCAAGACCGTAAGAAGATTTCAGGGTAAAAGGGGTCGTCCTTACAATACCTTCTAAATCAATCCATTTTAAGAATCCATCTGCCTCTTGCATGATACTCATGTCATAATTATCGCGTGTAGGAGCTGTGTTTAAAAACAAATAAGATTTACGACATAGTGCCGCGTCAATGTATTCAACTATATCGCCAGTCTTAAAACCGTCAACTCGTCTTGTCCAAACCACACGATAATTTTTCATTTGATAACTAGTCAAATTTGTTTTTGATGGTAATTTACCAAAATCAATTACACACTTATACTCAATTCCATCTTTAGTAATTACATTTGCTCGATTTGAGTTGATTATTATATCGATAGAAGAGAGGGCAGAAGAATTTTGTTGAGAATAAATATCTGCTAACCGCTGTATTGCTCCGTTTTGATATTCGCCATTTTCCACGAATCGTCTGTATCGGTTAATATCTGAGATATTCATATATTGATTTCTCCGTTATAAATACTCTTGTATTTCCATGTGTGCCGATCTCTTGCAAGGTAATTTTGAATGGAATTTACAACAGATGCTTCTAGTGATTCAATCATACGCAAAACAGTTTTTCTTTCATTAGCAGGGGAGAAGACATTAAGTTCATCACTTCTAAAAGTAATACTAAATGACTTGATTTTATTTCGTTCCTCTTCTACATAAGAAAAGTACATTATGTCGGCCAATAGAGTTATTTCTTGATTAACCAGCTCGACATTAAATTGTTGCAATGAATCATCTCTATCAAGGAAATCAACATCTGGAACACCATACCGATAAATGAAATCAACTGCCCTATCTAACAAAGAATTTAAATGTTCGTTTACAAGTAACTCAATATCTGATTCAGATAAGCCACTATAGTTAAAAAAATCGGTATCATTTTTGATTTTTTTTATAAATTTATCAAAGATCAAACCATAAGAGGTTGCCAAATTATTCACCTACTTTTATTAGGTGCTTTGTTTGATTTTTTCTCATCCTTCGTTTCATTTTTAGTCTCTTTTGATTCTAAAAGAGTATCTGGCTTAGTTTTTGGAACGCTAATCAAAGTTTCAACTTTGTCAAGCAATTGATGGATGGCTGTTTGAGACTTCACAATAATCTCATCTTTTTCCTCGTTTTGCTTTTTAAGCATCTCAACTTGTTTAACAAGGTCTTTTACTGTTTCTTGTAGTTTAGTTTCTTCTTGACGCTTTTTATCTTCCTCAAGCATACGATTAATTACACTATTTTGAATTCGTTTGCCGCCATTTTTAAGTTCATTTAATCGTTCAGTTACTGCTTCAACTGTATTATGAGGTGGATTTTTACCGGATCTCTCAAGCACAAACAACATTGACTTCATGCGTGTAATTAAAGTCATTGAATTGATCTTGCTAATTCGTTTAAGATTATCAAGAGAATCATCCATAAGAACTTGGGCTAATTCTTTATCATCCATAATGTTTTCACGATCTTCAATTCCAAGCAATTCATAAATCTCATTTTCTTCATCTGGATGAAAACGTAGACGACCCACTTTAAATAAGTCTGATTTAGAATTCTCCGCCTCAATATCATCAAACGCTACTCGTTCAACTACATACTCTTCATCTTCACTGCGCCCACGCAAGAAAACGCCTTGCTGATTATGTTGACTTGGAAACCCAACTGGTGAGGTACTATAGTTATAAACGCGAATTTTACCATTAATTTTATCTAAAGGCATGTTTAGATTCCTCCCAAATCTATTATCTTAAATATTATTTTAAATAAAGGCGTTGAACCAGATGGAACAACGCCTTGCTAATTTTATGATTAGGCAAATACAACGCGAGCGATTTTATCCAGATAATAAATGGCATACTCAAAGTCATAGCCAGTGAATTTTAGCTCAACTTTTTCAGCGTTATTATCATAAGTTTCATAGAAACGCATTTCGCCACGCATTTGAGCGTCACCAATTACACCCGCAATACCAAAGATACGTTTATCAGGGAGAAGAGTCATACCTTTGGCAGTTTTCTTCGCAGTTGGCACAGAAGTTAATTTTACGCCATCATACATAGCAACACGACCAAGACGATTTAGTTCATTTTTCATTTCGTTACTTAGGTAAGTTTCATATCCTGTCATGTAAGCGACTTGATCGACATATTTAGAAAGTCCAACCATGAACGGATTGCCTTCAGACATGTCGCGTAGATAACGCGCAAATACTTGAGCGTTAGATGGAGTGAGAGCTGAACCTGTATTAATATTTTGATCGCCAGATACTGCGTCTAGAGCTGAATCAATTCCAGCAAACAGGATATAGAACATTTCTTGTTCAAAAGCTTCACGAGTCAATTCAGTCATTTTTGCAATTGACTTCCAACCATTGCGTCGAAGATCAGAATAGTTCAACTCTGTTTCTACTTGGAGTTTGTGTTGAACAGGTTTGAAAATAGTTGGATCTACATAACTCTTAGGAACGTTGCCGCCGCGATGTGTTTCATGTGCTTGAAGCGTATTTTTTGGCAGACCAGTATATACTGCTTCATCAAACTCTCCAATACTACCCATATTAAAAACATCAGACAAGATGCTTGAATCTGGCTGGAACACAAGAGGTTCAACAGTACGTTTAATCAACTCAGAAACCATATATG
This sequence comes from Brevibacillus gelatini, assembly GCF_003710935.1. Classification (GTDB taxonomy): domain Bacteria; phylum Bacillota; class Bacilli; order Brevibacillales; family Brevibacillaceae; genus Brevibacillus; species Brevibacillus gelatini. The sequence continues at coordinate 130,107 of NZ_RHHS01000013.1, read as the reverse complement.
TATTTTCGTGCGAACGACCAGAGTTTCCAACTTCTTTGGCAAATGCATCAAGCACTTCAATCATTTCTTTGTCGCTTGCGTCTAACTGATTCATCTTTGCACGCTCAGAAACTTCAATAATATTTTTCTCCTGCATAGCAGAAGCAATTTCTGTAGTAAATAGTTTAGACATAATTAACTCTCAATTCCTTTCTTTAATATTTTAGATTAAACCGTATGAGGGAAAACAACTTCAAATTGATGCAGCTTCACATTACCATCCATGTATTCACCAATATAACGGTAGGTCGAGGTTTGACCCGTAGTTGCTTTAACGAGCTTCCCATCATCTGCAACCAGATAATCTCCAGCAGTTAGACCAGTAGCCGTCACTTGGTCAGAAGCCCATTGAGAACCAACAGCAGGAGTAATGAGGATCGCAAGAGAGCCTGCTTTTACGGTATCCATAGTAGAATCATAAGCAGAAATCTCTACATCACTCATACAACCAGTTGGTTGAGCATCAAAATCCAGTAGGTATGTTTCGGCACTGCCTGTGGTAGCCTTATCAGCAACTTTGGTAGTTAGATTTTTGGCAACAACGGAACCACGAGGTAGATCAGAGCCAACTTTGTAAATTTCAACAACTTTAGACCCAGTAATAATATTACGAAGCATTTATGTATTCCTCCTAAATTATTTATTTTTATTTAGCACTGATTTAATAATATCGACAGCACTCAAAATAGCATCAGAGTCACCATTGTTAAGATCAGTCTTCGTTGATGCAAATTTATTTGTAGAGCTTGTATCAACATTACTCATATCTTGATTATTATTTTTTACACTCTTAAATTTAGCAATTGCTTTACGCCCTTTAATTACATCGATTTTTTCTTGGCTTGCTTCAAAGTTTTCAAGAGTTAGTTCTGCAAAGATAGAAGCCAACTGTTCGTCTTGTTCCAATTCCTCGGAAGTGATAAGATCATCTTCTAGGGCATGTGATTTAAGCTGTTCTTTTTTCTCAGCCAATTCTTTTTCTTTTTCAGCTTGTATCATTTCTTCTACTTTTTCCTTGAAGGGAGTTAGTTCAGCAATGGTAGCTTCAAGTTGTTCCTTTTCTTTAGACAAATCAGTCAAAGATTTCCCAGCTTCAGCAATTTGTTTTTCTGCATCTTCAAGTTGTTTTTGAAGCTGAGCAACCTGAGAATCGATAGTTTCTTTTAGTACGAATGTCATTTCAACTGCTTTTTGACTGGTAATACTGATGGTATCATCTGAATTTACAACATAAGTAAATTCAATAAAGTCAGAATCTTTTTCTCGATCCCATGTATAAGCGTATGCTTTATATTCATATGGATAAATCATTGACAAATAATAATACTTATCCTCAGAAGTGCTGTTGATAGCTTTTCGCACTTTGCGATACACATCATTTTCTGTCAAAGCAGATGTATCAGGGTTTTTGTTGCTTCCCACGAATTCGTTTCCTCCTTTATTTAAATTTGCTATTGCTTGATTTTTTATAGAATCTTTATCATCACTGATATTTTCATCCTCAGATAAAGACAAAACATCTTGAGAGAGTGCTTCTGCAAGTTCCATATCATGTTCTTCCTCAGAAGAAACATTAATCACGCCGCTACTTTTGTACGCAGGTTGTACATCAGCACCTAGAACTGCATGACCAATAAAAATACCATCATCAATAACCTTTATTTTTTTGTTTTTTATTTTCTCGGTATGAGATTCTTTAACACTGATCTCCCAAGAAGTTTTCAAGCCTTTTTTGCTTTCTGCTCGTTCCTTGAAAACTCGAAAAGCAGTCTTGAATCTTTTCCATATCTTCGCCGTAGCAACTATGTTTTCAACACCGTCAATAGTCTCTAAACCAACATTATAAAAAGAACCAAATGCCTGAGTGTCAAACTCAACAGTTTTATACTTGTTTCCATTGCTATCAACTTCTTCAACTACTTTTACATTATGACCAGTGAAATCTTCCTTACCATCAAATTTTTTGACAACTTTACCTACAACTGGTTTATTAAGTAGAGTATCAAGCCAATCTTCAATAGTACTTCTATTCAAAGAAACATCGTTTGCATTTGGACTAAAATCACATATAATAAATTTTGCATCTATGCTATCATTATCATCATTGTCTTCACTCAGAAGCACAACTTGATTGCTATAAAGTTTAACAGTATCACCCATTATTTCTTCTCACCACCTTTCTATGTCTAGAAGGATCAACCAAATTCAATATTCATACCAGAAAGTATTTCACTAACTTCAATATCTGATGAATTATCACCAGCAGAAGAAATAAAAATGGTTGTATCTTGTAGCGATACAACTAAATTTTCATTACAACAAGGGCATTTAATTTTATAATCCATAAAAATTTACCTACCTACATTTTGATTGTAATCTTGGTCATAACCTTGCTTGTCCAAATCTTCATTACTCGCTGGACGACCTTGACCATCTACATCCTTGCTTGTTGTGTAAGAAGTAAGGCGAGGGGAGAAGATTTCTTCATAGCCATTTTCCTTTTCTTCTTGACGAAGTTTAGCTTCCGTTTTTACATCAAGTCCTAAAACAGAATAAACAGTGTGAAGAGAAGCGTTCAACTGACTATGCAATAGTTTTGCATAATCCATAGACAATTCCATGTTCAATTTTTCGGAATTGATGACTTTGATCTTGGGGCAGTACTTTACATCATAACCATTTTCTAAAAGGAGAAACTTGTACCATTTATGCAAAATGTGTTCGAGCTGTTCTCCGATTTTGTTGATAGTTTTCATCAATTCCTCAATGCTAATCTTGGCACTGCCATATGCTTTGTCGCCAGCATTAAGGAATGAGATACCTACAGCAGTCATAATTTCTTGACGATATTGATTTTTTGTTTGAACATTAGTGAGTTCTAATTTTGGTTCAATGTATTCAATACTTTCAGTCCAAGGTGTACCAGTAAAAACACTAGTTCCTTGGCTGTTTAAAGCAGCCATTAGATCCATGTGAGCCTTTGCTTGAGCTGCATGCCAAGTAATGTTAGCAATTGGCTTGTCGCTCGTTATTAGTTCCTTACTTAGCTTTTGAAATATAATTTTTTTACCGCGAACCAAAGTATTCTTGTCATCTGACAATTCGATGTTTTCAAGCCTAATAACAGACTTTAATGCCTTGAAGATAGGGGAGAGACCATATTTTCTCTTTAAATTGTTTACTCTCGGAATACCAGTAAAATCAATATTGAGTTTCGCATATTGTTCATTGTTCTTATATGCTTTAAACACTTCTTCAGGGTATGTACTCTTAATTTCTTCATCCATGTTTGAGTAGAACAATGCTTTATTTTTCTTGTCTTTTTTGTATATCTTTTGAAGTCTGCTTTTTAACTCACTGATATTGATTAGAAGATATGGCTCACCATTTTCCGTATAATCAGCTACTTCACATACCCCAAGAGGGTAGTAGTCTACCTGATAATTGCCATTTCCATCATTTCTAAGATACATAGGATAATTACCTTCTAGGTAAGTCATCGGTATTGATTCAGTAATTAGGCGATTTAAATTTATTTTTTGGTTAAAGTCTCTAATTAACCGATCAACTTCATCAAATGTTTCTTTTTCTGATTCGTTATAATTGGGGTAACTCAACGTCCATTCAGAGTTAACATTTGTCTCGATGGCTTCATATACTTTACCTAGAATATCATTTTTGTTTACGAAAAACCGCACTATGTTATTGATTTTTATTATATTTTGTAAATTTGTTTGTGCATTTAGCGCAAGTTTATCAATATCATCAATTTTAAAGTTAATCAGACCATTTTCGTTAAAATAAGTTGACTTAATACCAGATTTATTTTGATAGTCACGAACGGCTTCAACAAGCATTTGTCGTTCTATGGCTTCAGATGTGACGAGATAAGTATCTTCATCTAATTGTTCTACGAATTCTTTAGTGGACAAGTCATCACCTCATTTCTTTTCACAATTTAATATCCAATGTAGAAACAAGAGTGGGCATGCTAAATATGTCTATTTCTTCTTTCTTGTGTTGAAGTTCATTTTCCAATAAGCTAATGAAGTAGTTACCATAAGCCAACGAAGAATAACGGTCTTTTCTTTTCCCTGATTGTTCTTTTAATTTTACATATTTATGATGTTCTACTCGTTCTAATAAGACCATTTCATTTTCAAGCAAAATTGTTTGAAGATAAGGATTTAACAGTTCAATCTGCTCTTCTGTTGATAGTTTATTAAACCACGTCTCATTTACAAAAAATTCTCGAATATCATTTTTTGAGATCAAGAATGATATTCTTTTATTTACAATCTTATCTTTTAAGTCAAGTGCAATATTGTGATTAAATTCTTCTGAAGGGGAGACCGTATAAATTTTTTCTTCATAGTCATCTTCTATATGGAAAGCAGCAAGTTTAGGTTCATCTTTCTCGTTCATTGAATATAAAGCAGGATACTCTTTCTTTCTCTCATCATCATATTGTCTTCTGCACAAATATCCATAAACACTAATACCATTTCCTTGTCGATCTAAAACAATATAATCGCATTCAAAATCATCAAAAAGTCTCCTGATGATGAGTGATTGTGTCTCAGGATGCAACCCCTGATGCGCTTCAATGTTTAATACTTCTCTTTTGTATCTTGTGCCTGTCCTATTTTTCTTTGCTGAAATTAATGTATAAACAGATGAGTCATTTGCATCCCCACCAAGCAATGCAATATCACAACTTAAGATTCTAATTTCGCCTTCTTTTTTCTTATTTATAAAATTTTTATTATTTTTAATTAATGCTTGAACTTCTTTCTTGTAAATAGGGAATTGAACTGTTTTAATTTCTTTTATTTCTTCGGTCTTGAAATATGCCTTATCACTTTCACCGAAGAATAACGACTCCATCTCCATTGTCCAACCAATTTCATCTAAATCGTCCTCAGAAATCTCATCAAGCAACTGTTCGCGGTTTACGAGATTTTCTTTAATTGCAATCTGATATGGAAGTCCACAAACAAAGTACTTTTTACCATCTAACATTGCTTTAATAAAAACCTTAAATCTTTCATAAGACCAATTAAATTTGTAATAGCAAGATGTTAAGAAGATTTCTTGGTTTCTCTCTAGGTACTCTTGTTTGTTTTTATATTCTGGTTTTTCTAAGAATCCCGGCTGTCTTGAAGCAGCAAGAAAACGTCTCAGTACGTTTTTGTAAATCAAAGGGTCAATCATACGGAACTCATCAAGAACAAGCAGATTAGCGCGAGCTGAACGAGCACCTTGAGTTGCTGCAACAACTTTAATCCATGAGCCATTTACGAACTCAACATGAGGATCATCTGTGTTCATGTTTGTCCTAATAGAACCTTTAATTTCCCTTCGTAACATTCCAGTTTTAGACTGGTTGATTAACTCTGGAATCTTTTCAGTTACAACCTTCATACCCTGTGACTTTTGACCAGCAGCAATAATGATTTTTGTACCAGGGAAGAGAATACATCTAACTACACAATACAAAGCCGTTAAATATGTTTTACCAAGTCCACGACTCGCAAAGAATGCCGTGTAGTTGTATATAATCATGCAATAAAGTAAAATTTTTTGAAATGGTTTTAAAGTCAAGCCAAGATATTCTTCAGCGAAAATGTCTGGACGAGAACGATAGAATGAAGCCCATGCTGCAACACCATTCATTAACTTTTGAGACTTTGTTAAATTGTCGGCGCTCTTGTTTAAATTGCGCCCTTTATCGAAAACACCAACTGCATTTTTGTTTTTATTTCTATTGACTTGGAAGTTCTTATACCCAGCCATTCTTAATCTTCCTCATCAACATCTTTATTTATTTCTCTAAAATCAATTGTATATGGGGCTAGGGCTTTATCGTATTTCTCAGTTAACTCATTATTTAAACCTTCCATTTTCGCAAGATGACCAACCATAAATGTATCTATATATCTTTTCATTTCATCATCCAGAACAGGAGGAACTGGTTTATCATTTTCCCATTTTTTTATCAAAGTACCGAAAGTAATTTGGTCATTTGCTTCCGCACCAGTTGCTTGAATCGGTTTCATTTTAGCATCGTTCATCAATTTACTTCTTGTTTCAATTAACTTACTGATTTCTGAAGTAGTACTGGATTTTGGATTGCTTCGTGCTTTTTCGATATCAAGATTAATGAAACAAATGTCACGCATAATCATTTCCATTCCATAGTCTGGACATTCGAAACTTGACATCAATTTACACTTTTCTTCTTCAAGATAAGAATACTCTTCTGCACTGTAACCTTTACCCCAATACTTTACCATTTCTCTAATATCCAAAGAGTCGTCAAAATTCATATTAAGCATGTTATCTTGGAGACTATCCTCTTGTACATTCTTGTCATAGGTTAAAAAATCACTATCTTTAAACTGAAGTCCTTTATGTTGAGGGAGTGAAGATATAGGAGGGATATATTTCTCCCATACTCGGTTGATCTGATTCCATTCTTGAGTAATCATTGGCCTGTTAAGTAAAGCAAGAACCAGCACTACTCTGAAAAAATAATCTTGTTCATCTATTCCTTCGTTTATATAATTTTGAAAGCAACTCTTACATATAGGTAACTGCTCAAAGGATTTAGAGAATAGAGGATTAGTATTCATATAAAAATTACTTTTAGACTTTGCTTTCTCGCACTTCAAACATGTGATCTTATCTGGTTTCGCGTTTGATTTTATTTTACTCATTTTCATACCTCCAATAAAAAAGGAATAGGGAAGAAGTAGGGGAGGGCTACTCCTTTCGGATTGCTCCTATCCCTATTCAAAGCGACAAAAGAGCCGCTTTAATCAACGTCCAGATGATAATTGGACGCTGTTAAAAAGGCTCTACAAAAGGGGTGAATAAAATTAATATTTGATTAGATTATTCAATGTCACAACAACCACAATCGCAGCCTTCATCACCAGCAAGTCGACCAATTTCAATTTCATAAAGATCTCCCATTTTACGGGTGATATCTTCATGAATGTAGTGTTTAATTTCATTGACTGATGCATCATCATAGAAATCTAACAAATAAACACGTAATTCATTTTCTGACTGAGCACCTTTAATTAGATTAAGATACTCTTCTACAATATCCTCAGCATCTCGAAGATTGATTTCAATATTTTGATCTTCAACATCATAATGATGTTCTTGATTGAAACGATTATTATTGAAATTAAATCCTTTAAAGCTCATAAGGTCACGTCCCTTATAATAAAATTTTATATGTACAAATTTGACCAGTCTCATCGAAGATAAGTATCTTTTGGGCTGGTTTACTTACTTTGCGAATGTCTCTTGCATATTCATCAGTTCCAGATAGAGATGGGTTAACAATAACATCAATGCCGTTAAATTCTTTTTCCCAGTTATGGTGGTAATGTCCCATACAAATTGCCACAGGAAACATTTTGAGCATTACTGTCAAGTTCTGTGCCACTTCAGATACACGATCTTTATGACCATGAACACCGATGACAGTATGACCAGCAACATCAGCCACAATCATTTCGTCATCAAAGGTATTGTCTATAACTTGTAAGTTAGGAATATGACAGGTTCTCGCTTTGACATACCACGGAACAATGTCAGCGAAACTTTCTTTAGAAATAGCATCATGCTTATTTGCTGTAACCCTGTCATGGTTTCCACGCACACTATAGAATTTGACTTCTTCAAATTCAGTGGACAATTTTGCAAGCACTTCGCTAATTGTCTCTGATACTACTTTAACTTGAGAAATAATATCCTCAGAGTTTTGAACTCGAACTGATACATGCAAGTTGCCGCTCACAATGTCGCCCAAATTAAAAACATGAAGCGTTTTTACGTCATGTAATTTTCCATATTCAATAGTCTTATGTGCAAGAGTTTTTATCCGTTCATGAAATATATCAGGGTTAAATTTGTTGAAATAATTATCAGATACAATCCCATAGTGCCAGTCAGAGAAGAGAACAACGGCCTCTTTGTCGCCCGTTGCTTTAACAGGCTGGTTCCAATTAATTGGCTTCAATTTAGCGACTTCATGGACAGCCTTGATTATTTCTTCTTTAAGGTGTTCGAAACGAGCATCGTTTCGAATCAAATTTCGGTATTCACGTTTTTGATCTTGAATTTTGTATTTTTCTTTTTGGAATTGAATAATTTTATCTTCAACATCATCAAATTTTAAACTGACTTGTTTATGTTGTTGCTTTTCATCTTTAACAAGTCGCTTTCTAAACTTCCGAAAGTAGTCATCACTTTTTCGTTCACCAGTATGATCTAGCCATAACTGTGCAATGTCTGACCAGTACAAGCCGTAAGATTCTTTATTCATTACAAGCCGTTCTTTATACTGCTCAAGACTTTCGTTTTGCTGCCGTAGGTGAGGGGAGATAATACTCATTCAATCACCCCTTATTATCGTCTGCCAAGAACTCGGAATCATCTGCTTCGATAGAAACTGATAATTTTACTTTGTATCCATCGTACTTACCAAGAATTTTTCGCAGGTCAAAGATTTGGATGTCCTTTTTTGTCTCTTCTGTAATTTGCATCATATCCAAATTCAATAGCCCTGTCACACTAAAATTTGAGTTGAAATTTGCCATTCTAATTGCCTCCCATAATTGAATGAAATACTCTTTTTATATGTATTAATCAAGTAAATCAGCTAATTTAGCTGTTTCTGAACGTTCAACTTTATCCAAAGTAACTTGTGAATACAATTTATTTCCTTTAAGACGTTTCAGTGCATTAACACCATTGTTGTAAGTAAACTTCTCGTGGTCAATTTGACGAATATCTCCATTCATCCACAATTGACTTCCATCTGAAACGCGACCAAGCAGCAACTGTATATGTTCCTTCGTGTTATTTTCGCACTCTGTTACATAGATAATAGAATCTTTGATATCCCTACCACGCATGAATCCAAGATGTTGGATTTCAATTTTTCCACTTGCTAAATAAGCTTCTAATGCTTCAACGCCACCGAGGTGATCCGCTAAGGGCATGGCATAGGGGAGAAGTTTAGAATTCATGTCAGAAGGTAAGAACCCAATTGGATTAGAATCCTTAACTTCTACGTTATTTCTAACCCATACGAGTTTCTTACCTTTTTGAATAAGATCAATCGCATGAGAAATCATAACAAAGTCTTTTCCAACACCGAACGAACCGAAAGTAGCCTTACAAGTAACTGATTTATCCTGTAACATATCAAACATCAATTCTTGCTTTACATTTAAAGGCTTAACCTTACCAGTAAAAGCATTATAAATTGGCTTGTATGACAACTTTACGAATCGTTCGCCATTATATTTTAATTTATCAATTACTTCATATCCTGTATGAATGTTATTTTCATCATAAGTAGGTTTTGTTTTGTCCCAAATCACAAGATACTGATTTTTAACTAAATTAAAGTTGTTAATTGGTAATCCTTGATATAACTGTGCAAGTAATTCATATGAATCTTGCTGGTTAGGATCAATGAAAAGTTCATGAATTCCAGAATAGTCATGGTCAATATTATCAGACTCATCTAGGTCAAAAGCTTCAATCCCATAACTTTCTGCTTTTAGTTGTACAAGATAATCTCCTGTAACAAGAATGCATTGATTTCGTTTTGCTGATTCAATAATCACATTATCATTAATATTGTGTATTGAGGATATTGCATCTTTGTCAAACGCCACATTATTCTTAGATTTCAATAGTCTTACTGCGTATCTAGCTCGAAATCCCAAATCGTCATTACGAATCTTGATTTTATCCAATTCTTCGAGAACAACATAGGGGATGAATATCTCATCAGCCATATCTAAAAAATGTGGCTTTCTGAGTAATGCGTTTGTATCAAATAAAAATTTACGCATTGGACTCATACCTTTCAAGGTAGATTTTTATATTAAAATAGGGGATAGGCGAACAATCACCAATCCCCGTGTATCCTTCGGCTAATATGATAATAACCAGAGCGTACCAATGCACCTCTGTGAAAGTATCCATGACGAAATGGATGAATAATGTATATGTATTATTTTAATGAATCCTTGAGAGTTTTACTTGGCTTCCATGCAGGAACCTTAGTAGCCACAATATCAATTTCTTCGCCTGTTTGTGGGTTACGACCTTTACGAGCAGCGCGTTCACGCACCACAAAGTTTCCGAATCCAAGTAGAGAAACCTTGCCATGTTCCTTCAAGCCTTCTGCGATAGCATCTAATACTGCATCAACGATAACGGCGGAATCCTTTTTAGTCATTTCCGCTTTTTGAGCCACTACACTTACCAATTCTGTTTTATTCATTACAAAATTCCTCCCAAATTAAAATTATATTTTTTATTTGTAGGGACATAATAATTGCTTCACTTTGGACATTCAAATTATTATGTTTCCCTTAGAGACCGTCCGTTTTTAACGGTATAACTAAAGAAACCTTAATTTATCAATGTTTTTTGTATATGTATTTTTTAATTTATATTATCAAAAGGTTAAAAAATCCTTATGTATCAAGGGTTTACAAAGTTTTTTAAAAGTGTCCACAAAATTATTTTTGCCTATATTGTCTTTGTTTTTCTGTTTTGTAATTTCTACGATGATCTTTCCAACAATCACGACACATCTTATGATTTTTGCCGATTTTTTCTACTCGTTCTCCGCAACCATCACACTGAATGTATCCATCATCAAACTTAGTAGTCAAATTCCGCTTAATATTTTCTACAATCACATCTCCAAAGCATTCCCACAATGTCGTCTTATAACTGGACCTCTTATGATTGTATAAGTACTCAATTAAAACATCAGTAACATGCTTCGCATCATTATTAATGTTTAATAAATCTTTTTTAATCTGATTATATACAAAAAGAATATTGTTATTTTTTTGATCTTCTCTGTTTATCATAAGATGTGATTTACGGTCAAGTTCTTCATACTTTTGGATAATAGCAGTTTCCAAATTAATCTTTTCATTTGTATCACTGAGCAGCATTCTATAATCAAATTTCCCCACATTAGAATATCTGAAATTCAATACAGGATTCTTTATCATCTTTTCTAATCTATTGACAACGCTGTAATTAATTTTCTCTACATTACTCTCGTTTTTGTCTTTAGCATAGATAAAGAAATGAGGCACTTTTGATTTCGTGTAAGTATGTATTAACTTACCTATTTCTGGAGGTCTTGTTGGCTTGTATAAAGTCTTAGCATAATCGATGACGAAATTATTTTCGAGACAAAGCCATTTAATCACGTCTAAATTGATATTGTTACTGTTCCATATCTTAGTGATATTGTTACTAATCATGCCTATATTTGAACCAGTATAAGCAGTTATCATTCCCTTATAGATACTTTCATTGGTTATAATCTCTGGGGCAGCTTTTGCCATATTATACTGCAATGGCACGATACCTTGCATATTTCTCTCAGCAACAGAAATCAATGCATGATCGGCACACACAAGCGCCTTATCACCATCATTATCGAACATGAGGATTTTACTGATTGGATCATGACAACTTGTATAAAGTCCCTTTGTTATAAACCATCTACCTTTTTCTTTATCAACTACATTTTTGCGAACAGCGTGTTCACGATAGAGGTGAGGGCTGCGTAAACAATCTAACTTAGGCTTATCTTTATATAAGTTGCAGTAAACCTCTCCATCATTGAGCAATCCTTTTGGTTCCGTGTCGCCAAGAAATAAGAATTCACAAAATGCATACAGGTCAGGACAAATGAAGGTGTATTTGCCGTTAATATCAATTTTGCCCGCCCTTGCTTCTTTAACCATACTCTTTTTAACTGATTTCAATATCTCTTTACTATACGTATCTGCCAATAACTCAGGATACAATTCAAGTGCCTGTTGAATATAGTTTTTGTTTTGGTTAGAATCTGTTACTCCCAATACCTTGAGCATTGTCTTTCGGTCTTTTCCAATATCCCTGATATGCTTTTGTGTCGTTAGACATAATGATTCTAATTCTTCATCTGTCATATCTGTAAGTGTTTGTAGCATTTGATAATTCAACTTTGCGTTCTCAATGATATCTTCTTCTTCATTGCATTTTGCAGCTTGGCAATTATATTTCACAAAATTATCTTTGTAATGTTGCCAATCTCTATAGTACTTCCACATCTTAAATTGACTTTTTGTAAGGATGATTTCAATTCCATCCTTAAGAATGTCATATTCTTTGCCGTAAATATCTTTTACTATTCCACACTTGATTCCTTTTCTATTTGCCTCTCTAATAAATTTGTCAAATGGGAAAGGTACTAAAAGACCTTTAATCCAAGGCAAGCGAATCATTGCCGACTTCTTGGACACACTGGGGAGTATCATCCCACAACCATCTGTATGATTGATCATGATGTCCATTTCTTTTCTTGTTATTTCATACGTCTTATCATCAATAAAATCAACCACACTACGTACAGCAGTCTCCATATCGTCCACAACAATAACCCTATTAATGTCAAAATCCTTCCATTCGTCTGTAGCGGAGTTACAGAGAGCTAGGTAAGCGAGATATTTATTGATATTTACCCCACCCTGAGTATTGATGCTTTCTATAGACAATCCACATGTCAGTGAATCTTGGTGTTGTTTCAACACACTTTCTTTGATAAATACTGTTTTCTTTGTACGAATCTGACCCGCGCTGGCTGTGAACACGACATACTTTTCACCTTTGTATAGAAATCCCTTAAGAATAATGTCTTCGAGAATATTAAAGAAATATGTCTGGACAACTATTAGGTCTTCAGACAGTGTATTTTCTTGAATGCCCAATGTTCTTGTTAGTACAGAGTCAAACACTGAAATAATACGTCTTGGTGTTAATGCCTGTTCGTTTAATGTTCTAATTGAGTTATTTAACTTAAATTCTTTATATAAATCATCTTTTAATTTCTTAATTCTTTTATTTGCGTCTGTAAGGTTTTTATTGACTCTGTTGACAATATGTTCTTGTTTGAATTTATCTCTATAAACTTTTAGTTTATTTCTGTAGCGGTAGACTTGATTCAATCTGTTATGTATTTTCATTTCCTTTTCGTTATAGAAAAAACTTGTATCTACACTATAAATCTGAACTTGTCTATCCAAACTAATAAACTACCCCTCCAGTTCCTCATCATGTTCATCGTTCTCTTCTTCAGATTCTTCCTCAAATGGAGAATAGTACATCAAATCCTCAATCTCATCTAATTCATAATAAGCACCTTCAACAGTTTCAAGTCTGCGCCCATCCAACGTATAACCAATTATATCAAGGAAAGTAGGATCACTATTCCGTTTTGATTCTTCCAATTTCTTTTCACCATATGTATGTAGAAGATACTCATTAATGTTACTAAACATTGACATATCACTTGAATTGATAATTTTTACTTTCTTTTTCATATAGAATACTGCTACCAAAACCACAACAAAACATAGCAGACAACACCTCCTTGATATTTTAAATTTATGTGATTTTGTTTTTTTTGTGTTTTAAAAACGTTTATCGGATATGTATTCAACATAATCATAAAAGTCTTCATATTCGGCATCCACCTCATTATCAAAGTATAGTCGAAAAGAGGATCTTCCGTATAATCTTGATAAGATTCTGTCAATGTTATTTTGTTTAACTTCGATCATTTATTCACCTCCTTGTCCTGTTTTTATTGTATATTTTTACTTATTATAAGTCAATACACAATTTATTTTTAATTACTTAATCTTATTCCTACATTATACGCCCTTCACAGATGCCTCTCAGACCGTCTAGGAGGCTGTCTGAGCGTTTTTAGAGGGTGGGGGAGGGTGAATATATCTCATTAAGAAAAAACTTTAAAATAACCCTATATATTTTTGGTTGCAATATTGACATCCCTTACCAATTGAATATAATTTGATTATCAACAGAAATTTAAGGAGGTAATGAAAATGATTGCAAATGTTGCTGAGTTACATGTGAATAATGTTTATAACGACATTCAGACATTTTTTAGTGAGGAATTGAAAACAGATAATACGAGAAGGGCATATAGAACTGACATCGAATATTTTTTTCAGTACATGAGGAATAAGCACCTGAATCAACTGCACTTAACGGATCTCTGGTTTGAATATAAAGATGTGCTACGATATAGAAATCATCTTCGTAATAAACTGGGTAAAAAATCATCTGTAAACCGTAAAATTTCTTCGCTCAGAAAGCTATACAAATATCTGGCTAAAAATAATTACAATGTCAATGCACATGCATTTGAAGTAGATGATTTGGACACTGACGACACCGATTCAAGTGGTGTATTGTCAGTTCATGAAGTAGAAACAATGATTCAACTTGTGAAAGAATTGCCGAATGGTGAAGAGAAATCCATCTTTATTGATCTTGCATACAGTACCTCGATACGTGTATCTGCATTACTTTCACTTAAATGGAAACAAATTAAATTTATAAAAAATGGACAATGGGAAATCAGATTGAAGGATAAAGGTAAGGAAAATGTAAAAGGTATTCCTGATGAGTTATATCAAATGCTCTTGATGTTAAAGCGTGATAATGATGAAAGGGTATTCACAATGTCTTATACAACCGTATATGACACAATTAAGGAACTATGTGCGAAAATGGGAATTCCAGAACACCGAAATATTACTCCACATAGTCTGAAAAAAGTACTTATTGATTGGACGGTAGAGACAACAAAAGATGTGAAGCTGGCAGCTTGGCAAGGTAATCATTCACTTGATGTGATGTATAAACATTACCTCAGCAAAAACGTTGACTATGAAAACACACCCGCTTTCATGGTGAGAAAGAAAAATGATCTTAGCCCAATTGAGGTATTATCTAGGGAAGAGCTAATTGAACTGATTAAGCGTAGCAGTCGAGCAGCACAAAATGAATTGCTTTCTCTGCTGAAACAAGAGAAATAAAATTCTCTTGTTTTCTTGTTGTAATAAATAAAAATATATTGTATTATAGGTATGTAATACCAATAAAAGGGAGGATGATTATTTGAGTAATGAAGTCGAAGTCGTAGAAATCGAATTAGTGCCAGTGAGGGAGGTGTATTATAACGGTACATTTGGAGTTTATGCATGTGAAACTGATGAATGGGAAAAGGTAGAGTTCAATAAGTACAACAACATAACCATTAATGGTCAGATGCCCAAATTACAGTTAAACACAACATACAAATCCAAATTGGTAAAAAAGCATAGTGAAAAGTATGGTGTAACATACGAGGTAAAAGAAATAAAACAAGACAGACCACAGACAATTCAAGAGCAGCATGCCTATATCAAAACCATGCTACGTGAAGATCATGCTAATGCCATTATTGCAAAATATCCAAACCATGACCTATTAAAAATGTTTGAAAATGATGAAATTGACTATTCGGACATACCAGGGATTGGTGAGAAAACATACCAAAAAATAAAATACTTCCTGCTTAACCATTTGGACATTCAAGAAGCGCTTGTTAAATTATCTCCGCTTGGCGTTACCTTTAAAATGTTGCACAGACTAATCGAGTTTTATGGCGATGTAAGGATTCTCATGCAAAAGGTAGAAGAAAATATTTATTCCTTATGTGATGTCAGTGGAATTGGATTTAAAAAAGTAGATCAATATGCTTTGGCAAAAGGTATTGAAAAAGAAAGTGAATACCGTATTGAAGCTGGAATCGAATATACCCTTCAACAAGAAGAAAATATGGGTCATTCTTACTTAGAAATTGAACAGTTAATAAATAAAAGTAATGAATATCTTAAGATAGACCGACATCATATTGAGTTATTCTTAGCAACCTTGCAAGATAAAAAGCAAGATAAATTCTATATAACACAAGATATTGTAGCTTTATATAAGAATTACTACTATGAGAAACGAATTGCTGAGATACTAACCCAACTAAGCCAGACAGAAAGTAAATGTAGAGTAGAAAATTTAGAAGAAAAAATTCAAAAGATTGAACAAGAACAAGGTTTTACATTTACAAACGAGCAGAAAAATGTCATACATACAGTTGTTAATGAGAATGTGGTCGTGATTAGTGGTAAGGCGGGTACAGGAAAAACTACAGTGCTAAAAGGAATTCTCTCCGTATTAGATCAGTATTCATATGAAACTTGCGCTCTTTCTGGAAAGGCGGCTATGCGAATCACAGAAAGCGGATTATCTTCAAAGACGATTCACCGCATGTTAGGATATGACCAGCGAGGAAAATTTGTATATAACTCGTCAAATAAACTTCCTTATGACATTGTAATCTTAGATGAAGCTGGGATGGTCGGTTCATATTTGTTTTATAGCCTTGTATCAGCAATCGAGAAAGGCAAGAAGTTTATTATTGTTGGTGATACTGGGCAACTCAGCCCGATTGGAGCCGGAAATATCTTTAAAGACATCATAAGCAGTGGGAAAATTACTGTCTGCGAATTAACGCAAGTACAACGTCAAGCAATGAAATCGGGCATCCTATCATGTGCAAATAAAATTCGAGAAGGCGAGCAGATTAACAGTGCCAATAATTACACCAAACAGGTCTATGGTGAGTTAAACGATTTTCATCTGATACCTATGAATAGTTCTGATTTCATCTTAGAAAACCTCTTAGAGATATGCAAAAACTATAAAGGCGACATTATGGATCTACAGGTCATCACAGCAATGAAAACAAGAGGTGAATTATCTGCAAAGAATATTAATAAACACATGCAGGAAATTTTTAATCCTAATAATAGCAATTCAATTGAGATGAATCGTGGAGATACCATATTCAGGGTCAATGACAAAATCATACATAATGGCAATAACTACGAGATAAACGTATTTAATGGTCAGATTGGGACAATTGTCGATATTGAAGTACGTGATAAGAACAAATACATGAAAATAAAATTTGATAATGTCAAAGATATTGTAGAATATGAGCAATCTGATCTAGATAAAGTTGACTTGGCTTATGCTATTACATGTCACAGAGGACAGGGTAGTGGCTGGAAAAATGTAATTATCGTGCTGGATTACTCATCTTATATGCTTTTAAACCGTCAATGGGTGTATACTGCACTAACTCGCGGAATTAAGTATTGCATTATGATTGCTGAAAATCGAGCATTGACACATGCAATTAGGACAAATGATGCCAATAAAAGAAATACGTTTTTAAAAGGATTCTTGGAAGCATTATAAATAAAAACATTAAACCTGCATACATAGAAATGTGTGCAGGTAAATCCATTTTTCAAGGAGATGATTGAGTGAAATTAATGTTAGATCCTGTTGAATACAAAAACAAACCATCAAAAAGTGAAGTTAGATACATCACTGAGAGGTTAATGCAAAATCCTGTTGACATTAGCATTGAACAGCTTGCAGAAGAAATTGCAAAAGGGAAAACATTTACTCCAGCTTATATACAAACATTAAATAAAGATGGTGAGTTGCGTAGAACAAAAGATTGCTGGACTTCACAACAATTAGTTTGCATTGATTTTGATAATGAATATAAAGATAAAGATGGCAAGGTTCATAAACATATAACAATGACACTAGATGATGCAATTAAAGAATTTCAGAGTATGGCTACTTTTATTTATAAATCCTTTAACTATAAGGATGAACATCCTAAGTTCAGAGTTGTGTTATGTTTGGATAGGGAAATAACATCACCAACTGAAATTGATCATATTCTTGCTTGGTTTAAACATAAATACCATAATTCAGATCCTCAATGCTATGAACGTGCTAGATTATTCTATGGTGGTATTGAAATTATAGAAATAAATTTTAATAATAGAGTTAATACATATGATATATTAAAGAGTAAAATACCTGATATAAAAGGTAAAAATAACAATGATAGGAGAAAAAGTACCCAAAGTATATTAGGTTACCCTAAAGATTATTTATCTAATATAACTTGGGTACTAAAATCCCACCATGAGGTAATATCAGAGAAAAAGCAAGAAAAAGCGACATTTGAAAATAAATTGGATTTGATGGGTTATTTGCTTTCTAGAGATTTATTTCATTACTTAGGAATTGAAAATAAAGGAGCTGCTTTCTGTTGCATATTTCACAATGACAAAAATCCGTCTGCGAGCATTGTTAAAAATCAGAAAGGGTTTTATTTCTATAAATGCCATAGCTCTCACTGCGGATTTAGTGGTAATATTTTTAGGATTACTGAAAGGTTGTTCGGACTGAATAATGTGGATGCTATAGATTATCTGTGTCAGGTTTATAATGCAGAAGTTGTTGAATCTGAATGGTATGTAAAACAAAAGCGAATATATGAGCAAAACATATATTATTTACTAAGTGGATTTATGGAAGATGAACATCCAGAACTATACAAGTTTATTAAAAAGCATATTCCACTGTTAGTTATTCTTAATCAAATTGCAATCATGTGTATTGGTTCGGAAACTATTCAAAGAAATAAAAAGGCTATATGGTTTAAACCATTAAATGAAATTATTGAAATGTTTGTTGATTTCATTGTTGATATCAAGGAAATTGAAGAAAAGGATAAAAAGATTACACATGACTTAAAGGAATTAAATAAGAGGATTAATCTGTTTGCTTTATTAGGAGTGATTGAAAAACTACATGTGTCAGAAGTTCCAAGAGAGCTGTTTTTGAGGTACACAGCTTTACAAAAACAAGCTGGGAATAAGAGAATCAATATCCCAAACTTTTATTACATACCATCATACGATGATAATGTTTTAACCAATGCTAACAATATGGCGAATGAGTTTAAGGCAAACAACATGTCTAAAAAAGGTTTTAGTAGGGAAATGATTATACGTGCAATGGGAGAAGATGTTGCCAATAGAGTATACCCCATGAAGCGGAATGTAACTATTTCAGAATCAAGTAATACGATAGCAATGAAGGTTAAAAAGTTAATTCTGAATATGATTGAACGAGATGGGTATGCATTTGAGAAAGATGTTATTGAAATGGCAGATGGCAGTAAGGAAATGAATACGAGAGTTCTGAAAAGATGTTTACAAGAAGCGTTAAATGAATATGGACTAGAAAGGGTTAGGTTAAATAAAGAATTAAAAAATAAACTGGGAATTGAGGTTAATGGGTTTCCCAATGTAATATTGAGATCAGGGACAGTATAAAAACTGTCTCTTTTTTATTTGACGATATGAGGTGATCGTGAGGGAATTTGGTTATATCGGGAAAGTGTAGGTGTATTAATGGTTTTGGATGATTTTAGGTGTAAAATATACCCCCCTGTGTGGTGAGTGGGTGAGTGAATATCGTAAGAAAGTAGAAGTGACAAGGGATTTAATAGGGTGAGAAGATGAAATTGAGGTCATTTGGGGTGGAAATGTAGGATGTGATGAAGTGGGGAAAATGTAGATGGGATAAGGGTTTATACGATGAGCGATACGATAAGGAAAACGATTTATAAGTTGAGTGTGGAAGTGGAAGTGCTAGGCCAATTATCCGAACAAGTGTTCCTGTTTTAGATGTAAAATATCCCCCCATACCTGATAATAAAGCATTCCAAAAGCTGAAGATAATGTTAGTTATCAACGGTTTTACTGTTTGATGATAACTTTTTGCCTTTTGGATGCATGATGAACTCATCCTGTTATGATTGACACAGGGCAATTCATTAGGGTTTAAAAGGGCTTCTGCAATTGAAATTTGGCTATATTCAATTCCCATCGTATGGGTAACATACAAGCAGCGTCTGAACACTTACCTTAACTTATCCACAAAGTTATCAACAACTTTATCCACAATATCCACAAAAATAAAAACTTCTCTAGCAACACCCATCTTTTTCACATATTCACACTAGTCACAATCAAATTAAATAGCACTAAAAAATAAAATAAAAATATTGAACACAACAAAGATTTATATTATAATATAAATAGAAAGGAGGTGACACTATGGAGCCATCAACTTTCTACATCATTAGCACAGTCTCCGTAATCCTTATAGCCTACAAGACGGTGCTAGAAATTGAAAAACTGCTCTATGAGAGAAAGAAACGAAAGGAGGAACAGAAAGACAAACAAAAAGACTCAATAGCGCCGAAGTCCTCACAAGACGAACGCTAAAGAGTCCACCAATTACATAGGGAAGGAGGAAAATCCTTCCCTACTTTTTAAGTATACCATATAGGCTAACATACTAATCACATTTAGTAAAGAGGTGACACTATGCGAATCTTTACAGATGCATCATTCCTTTTTCTCACACTGATTTACCTCATTGTACGGGTAACGTCTAATGTAGCACCATCATGGATCTGGATTACTGATACGATCTTTGCAATCACAGCTATTTTATTCGTTTTCAAATACCTGTTAAAGTCTAGGACAAAATAGGTGTTTAAGATGGGACTCCATAGTATTTAGTAAGCTGACACAGATACGTGGATTTAAATATCAAAACTAAAGAACGATCTAAAAGCCCATCTTGAGGGCTTTTTTATTTACAAAAATTTAATTTAAAATATATACATTTGAGAGTGAATGCGTTATAATGAAATCATAAGATAATAAGCAGGAGGATCCGAAATGAAAATCCATGAAATATCCAACCTCAATCTAAATGAATCCTATTTTAAGCTTAATCCAAATAGTATAACCGTCAAAGGAACAAACAACAAAACGAAAGCAGTTATAAACGATATTCGGTCAGTGAGAAGTCTGCACTTTAGCAAAAAAGCAGAATTGAATGTAAAGTACAATGGAAAATTAAATAATTACTCTGACAATCTATATATAGGGATGGACAATGCATTGTATTATTTCATCGATAATAATCATCATAAAGTAGCCTGTGAGTTAGCAAACAATGGGTATCCAGATGAGATAAACAAATTACTTGAAAAGGTTAAATTCCTTTCTTCTTGTAACGTAAATGTAATATTCGTAAATTTGGTATAAACAAAAATATAACTAAAAGAGGTCGGAGGAACTACAATGAATCACATCCAAACAGCTTACCTTAAAATGAAAGCTGCATACAACCAAGCTTTTGCAGCAGAAAATTGGGATTTGGTTGAACAGCTAGAAGATGAATACATAGAGGCAGAAATCGCTCTTGTAAACTGGGCAATAGATCAGGCAGTAAACACTGGGTTGATGAGTCAAGAAGAAGAAAAGAATCTGCGTACACGTTGGGTATTAGAGTCGTACAGGGATAAAATCATCAGTCTTGCTTTGAGGATGAGTGCTTAAATAAATAAAGCAATGGATTCACTTAACCAGTCAGCCATGACTGGTTTTTTAAATATAAAAATAAAAGAAATTACAAAAAAGTAGTTGATAATCTACTTATCATCAGATATAATATAAGTAACAAAGGAACGAACGGAGGAAATGAAAATGTCCCAAATACAATTAGCTATTGCAAAGTCTAAAATTCAGCGGATGATGGCACTTAGAAATTTGATTGTTTATGGTGCAGTGATTGTAAGATGATATAAAATAAACAATTCTTAAAAGGAGATGAGCTACAAATGAGAATCGTCAAAGAAGAACAATACAATAAAATCACCCAACAAACAGTAACCAAAGTTTACATTGAAATTGATGGTGGACTTGAGTTTTTTGGGGAAGCAAGTGAGCCACAAAAGGTATTTGCATTGATCGGTGAAGCTAATGCATTTATTGATGAACAAGCACAAAAAGAGGGTGAA
Organism: Brevibacillus gelatini; assembly: GCF_003710935.1. Classification (GTDB taxonomy): domain Bacteria; phylum Bacillota; class Bacilli; order Brevibacillales; family Brevibacillaceae; genus Brevibacillus; species Brevibacillus gelatini. Next base: position 108,347 of record NZ_RHHS01000013.1, on the reverse strand, counting down.
AGTGCGATACCATCCCTTGAAGGAATGGACATGAATCAACAAGTGGATGAATTGTCTGATATGCTTGCAGGGATTTGTATTGAAGTAGGTAACGGCATTACATATGGAATGATGACAAGTGAACAAAAAGCACAAGCAAAAGAGTTTTTCTTTAAAAAAATGAAAGAATGTAGAATTATAGCCACTGATGAATTGATTGACGCTGCTGAAAAGGAAAATATGCTCAATTTGGGAAGTTTGCTCATGCAATATAAATACTATACCAATGGTGAGTTTAGAGAAGCACTAGAGCAACTTACTGAGGGTAGGAAAGTCACCATTGTAAAATTCTCGGAATTCGGATTTCCCGTAGTTATCAATACAGTTATTAATAGCGCCACAGTCAAGCCATACGCTCAATATAGCGAGTCATTGCACATTGTTCACAAACATAAACGCAAGCGTAATCAGTATGTTAACATCATTTTACCCAAAGATAAGTTGTTAATCTATGATGGATGGATCGATATTGACGTTGAGAACCTAACGTATAACCTCAATAAGCGTGATGATCTTATTAGTGTAAGACAGTCTAAATATGGCAGTTTTGATAACCAGTTTATGCGTGATGCAATCAATTGTATTAAAGGCAATCTGATTGTAAAATTGAATGTAGATTAATACATAATCACTGCCAAATTCTTTAAAAGAATAGGAGAACGATAATGAAAACCTGGAAAGAGTTCAATGTAACTTTTGAAATTTCCGCTAAAGAACTTGGTCAACTGCTCGTTGCAAGATTTGCCGATTGGGTTGGAACGCCATCTGAAAAACTTCTTGAGGATGGCGAACATGTTATCGATCACTTGACTGATGACGGTTATCATGATCGAGATGCATTGAAGAATATTCCTGTCGAACGATGGGCAATGGCATGGGAATACTTTGACAAAGAAACTGGACGAGAAAGATAATTATTCAACTTTATTATAAAATCAAGTACAACAAAAGGAGAGTTTTACCATGAAGTGCTTGAATAGCTGGATTTATAAAGATTACTTTATTTGGCTGTATCCAAAAGGGTATGTAGTAGAGGATACAAACGGAGAATTTTACAGTACAATGGAGGAAGCAAAGCAAGTAATAGATAAAAAAAGGGATGGGTGACATGAATCACTGCGATTAACAGTCGTTTATTTGAATGAGGCAGTTATAAAAAAATAAAATAAAACTATTGAAAAATAACAAGTATTATATTAAAATATAAATAAGAAGTTAGCAAACACATGTATGGGAGGTAAAATGCGATGAAGCTTGATAATGTCATTGCCCGTGGTTACATTGAAATTTCTGGAGAAACTGCTCCATTTGCTCTTTCTGTCGAAGGAGATCAAATGATTGCTCATTTCTGTCATGTTTCAGAGGAAGTTGAAACTTTCTCTACTACAGACATTCAATTGTTTTCTGGCGATGATTATCAAGTTTTGGGTTGGTATGAACTTCCTGCCATGTTTATCAGTCTGAATAAATGGTTTGTGGGTGATATTCTAAACGTTCATAGTACGTTCAGCTCGTGTCCTCACAAACATACAACTACATTTGACCATGTAGATTTCGGATCTTCTTATGACATTGTGGAGCAATTTAAAGTGTGTAAGTGCTGCAAAGCAATCATTGAGCAGGTTACATACTGCACAGATGACGATGGTGATTTCCGGAAAGTTGGCGAAAAGAAAATCAACGCTAACATTACAATCCATCATTTCGGAAGTGTAAAAGTTTTAAAAAATAATGAACTTCTGGTTGACCCTGTATTCATCGCAATGTTGGACAATGAAGACGCTAAAGAAGTACGGGAAATTACATTGTCTGAATATGGAGCCCCAAAACGTTTTAAAACGCTTGAAGAAGCAAAGGAGGCAGCTTATAAGATTCAATCCATCATGAATGTCTATGCTTAAATGGACTTATAAGCTCTTTAGAAGATGCGACAGAAATAGATTGGGAAGGGTAATCACTCTTCCCATCAAATGACTATTTTATTCAAAGAAAGGAGGAATAAAATGTTTAAAGAATTTCAAGTACACTTTAAAGATAACAAGGAACATCCAAAAGGAATCTATACAACACTTACAGCCATCAATAAACAGCAAGCAGAATCATTTGCTAATATGATTGCTAAAGCATTGGAAATTGAATGGAAATCAAAGGTTGATTGGACATTAATCTAAAATAATGAGGAGGAATACATATGAAGTACAGTCAAGAACAATTCAACTATATCCAAGCAAAAATACAATTTGACGCTATCGACAATGAAGTAAAACGAATTGTAGCAGAAAGAAAGTTAAAAGAAACTTGTGCCAGTCGCAAAGAATATGGGGAGAAATTACGAGAAATTGAAAATAGTCTTGGCTATACTTCAGCATTATCTAATATGATTGAGGCCGAACAAAAATTAATCAATTGGGCGCATGAAGTAGTAAAACGTGATCCAAATTATAGCGACAATAAATCAGATATGGAAAGATTGTTTCAAAAGTATTACTTCCATACTGAAATCAAAAATAAAATTATTGATCTTGCTTTGAAGTTGGAATTATCAACTAATACACTAAACAATTAAAGGCGGTTTTTTATAAAATAAATGGAGGTATGTAAAATGAATGCTGCAATGACTGTTTTTATTAAAGGTAAAAAGGTTGTAATGCCTAGTAGCACAAAATGGAATGTTGGCGATATTTTTAGAGCAAATGGTACAGTAAATGAATGTGTAAGAATAAAACAGTTTGGAGAATACACAAGTTATAGATTTAAGGAAACCAGATAAAAGCGGTTGATTTCGATTTATAAAACTAAAATAAATGGAGTGATAATGATGAAAGTAATTCTTACGGTAGATTTAGCAAACGGTGCCGTTTCAATACGTGAGCATGATATAGAGGATGTACAAAGTTTTATTGAGCAATGTAATAAAAAACAAATGGTTAAATTGGGATACACAATAATGACACCCAACAGAGAATTAATTTACAGACATAAAGGTATTAATTCTAACCAGATAAAAGCGTCGGAAAAATACAAAATAAAAATAATAAATAACTTACGTACACGAAAAGACATCGTATATAATGTAAACAAGAGGAAATAAGTAATAAGTAGCGAATAAACAAGATATGAAAACATAGGGAGGAATTTAAAATGACAGTTGCAGAATTGATTGAGCAACTCTCGAAATGTGACCAGAATGCAGATGTTCTTATCGCCTACAGTAACGGTATCCAGCTTTCTACGATTGAAAAGACGGAGGATAAAGGGAATAGGGTTTATATTGTGGAAAGTAAATAAGGAACTGGAAAGAGCAGCGAAAAAACTGCTCTTTTTCTTTTTGACATGAAATCGGTTTTTATTGGATGTATTAAAAATAAAAATAATAAAAATAGTTGACAACTATAAAATGGCATGGTTTAATATAATTAAAGATAAATTAAAGGGGGAAATGATAAATGGCAAAAACAAACACTGACACATGGAAAAAGCATGTACCATATGAAATCGAAAGTCGATTCATTGAAGTGGGCAACGAAAACTTTACACTATCTGAAGCAATCGAAGAGGCAAAATACATAATAGACATGATCCAATCAGGCGGCAGCAGCTACAATGATGATGAAGATGAAGGAAAAGCAACACTCAAGAAATGTAAAACATTCCTGAAGAAATACAAAGCTTAATCATAAAACATATAATTGAAATGGAGGAAATCAAAATGATTAACAAAAAATCTCAAATCATAAAACAAATTAAAGACTTGAAATCTGCCATCTGGGAAACACAAGATCAAGTTATTAGGGCAAACATGGAAAAAGGGCTTGAAGAGCTTTACAGACAACTTGACGAATTGTAAGAGACTGCTTTATGCAGTCTCTTCCCTTTTTCTCATCAAATCGGTTTTTATTGGATGTAATAAAAATAAAAATAATAAAAAGCTTGACATATATAGCATTTATCCTTTATAATAGAATCATAGGGAAATACTTAGGAGGCGGTTAAAATGGCAGATAAATATGGATGGAATAAAATGCAAAGTAGCTCACAATTTAAAGGGAATGTAAGCAAAGTTAAAAAGTATGCCTTCTATCGGGAAACAGTAAATGAAAATATTACAATGTGGATTGAACCCTCAAAAACAATTGACGCTTACCTTGTAATAAAATCAACAAAAGACGATAATAAACCTTTTGACCAAAGATATGAGAGAAAAGTAGTTGCTCAATTTGACACTGCAAAAGAGGCCAAGGAATGGACAAATAAAGAATATGCACATATGTTTGAATGAGCCACTCATAAAATTGTGGCTTTTCTTTTCCCCAATAAAAGAATTTTTAATTCGATTAAGAATAAATGGAGGTAATACATATGTACAATAAAATTGCGCGGATCAACGTATATAATAAAACTGATGAGGAATACAAGCAAATTAGACAGGAAATCAATACAGACATGAAGCAAAACAATGTTCCAGTATATGATATAAATCTAAATAAATTCGTCGAATTTCGTGGACATTGGGAAAATTGGTGCTTGCCTAATATCCCATACGAAAAAGCCATTGAATACGCTAATAAATATAGTTTAGATGTCGATTTAATTAAAAATATACTTGATAAATCGCAAATTGAACCTTTACAAGTTGGCGATAAAGTAATGTACCAAACAGACAGCATTTTCGGCACTGTCTTAAATAAAGGAACGGTATACGCTAAAACCAATGATACCGTAACCGTTAGACTTTACAGAAGCAAGACAAAAGGACATGTATTAAAAGTTGGTCAAATTGGATCAATCCAAAAAGGCTGGGACGTTTATAGGGGCATGTATAAAGAATTAGGCGTTATCTAAAGAGCAGATAAAAGCGGTCTTCATCGGAAAAATACAAAATAAAAATAATAAAAATATATTGACTTCATTGTAGGCAGTTGGTATAATATCTTTAAAAGATAATACATAGGAGGAATATACATTGAAAAAGTATAATAAAACTCTGTTTGATATAACAAAAGGACTGTCTGAAGAGGTTTATTGGATTGATGTTTTTGGTGATTATCCTGAGAATAAAGAAGAACGCAAATTGATTCGAACTTACTTAGAAAGGGACGAACTGCAAGGTCTTAGAAGGACATTTGACACAGAAGAGGATGCGAAAAAAGCTATTGATGATCTTGTAGAAAAACTCAATCAACTAAAACCAGCAAACTAGGCTGGTTTTAGTTTTTTAAATAAAAATATAAAATAAAAACATTGACATCATTTTGCGAACCCCTTATAATTGTAATCAAGAAGGAAATACATATTTGGAGGCGGTAAAAATGGAATTGAAACTTACTTTAAGTGAATCACAAATGAAGGAAGTCGCCCAAGGCTTAACTCTTGAACAGCTATTAGATATTATAATACATAAGGCATTTTTAACTGGAGAGTACGAACTGGGCTTGAAAATTAGCCAATTGAAACACGAAAAAGATAAAGAAACTGTAGTGATCGAAGCCGAAGGATGCGAACCAGATCAGGAAGCAAGAGAATACGAGGAAGAATTGGAATATCTAAAATATAATCAAGAGTAATATTTACCAGTTAAAAGCTGGCTTTTTCTTTTGATTTTTAAAAACAAAAATATATAAAATAGGTGTTGTAATATGTCATGATGTCAGTTATAATATAATCAACAAGGAAATACATAGGAGGCATTTCAAATGAAAAAGAAATACTGGGAAAACGGAGTAAATGAAATTATTGCATCTGTGTTAAATGGGAAAAGAACAATTCAGCAAGCGAAGTTTTATATGGAACAAAAATATGTAGGAGATAATAGAAGATCTTTTAATCACGCTGCATTTGAGGCGACTTCAGATGATATCACTGCTGAATTAACGGTATATAACCTGTTGAAAGATGCAATAAAGCTAGGTCATGGAAACGATACAAGTCTTGATTGTGTATTTAGATAAGATCAGCTAATGACTGGTCTTTTTTCATTCAGTCTTTTATTAATCAAAAAAATGTGTAAACTATATTTACAACTTAGGGAAAATCCCTTATAATGGAATTAAGAAAACGATGGAGACAGAAATAAAATGATACACAAAAGCAAGTGGGAAGGCGAGTATAAATACAAAGGTTTTATCATATGGAACGCTGGGGAAAGGGATTGGATAGCAGAGCCTGAAAACTGGAGTGTAAAGGCAATAGAGAAGTTAAAATACACATTGCCACAACTTGAGACGATAAGCGCAGCGAAGAAATGGATTAGAGGAGTTGGAGTAAAATTGAATGAGTCGGATTATTTGTAGACCAGTCTAATCATTAGTCTGGTCTTTTTATTTTCCGCTAAAAGAATGTGTTCATTCGAGCATGCAGTCATCAAGGGGAATAAGCCAGCATTTATGCTGGCTTATTTGTTTCCCATGCGCCTAACATAGACACAACTCTAGGGGAAAACTCAAACGGAAGTTAGCCGCTCCCTCCTACTCGATTGATCTGATATTAACTAAGGGGGCGAGATTGCTACTATTAATCATCAAAAATCTATTATTTTTTCATTTTAGTGTTTGACAACATATAACACTCATGGTATATTTGTTATAGACAGTAAAACAAAACAAAACGAAGGGTGATAGGTTATGAAAACGTTCAAAATGCGCAATCAAAATCATCAAGGGCATGTAGCAGGGGATGCAGGGAAGTATTTGAAATTCACTGGCTTGGATTTGATTGATGCTATTAAAAGAAACTTTAAAGAAATTCTTGATGCTTCAGCTTATTATAGTAAACCTTTTAGTTATCCAATGACAGTAACTATTATTCCACCAGATCGTAATCTGATTTCAGACAAAATGCTTGTACATATCAAGCTCGAATGGATGTGGGCTATGCGCTTAGGGGAAGATCCAACAAAACATACTCACTTTTTCTACATTGATGTAGAAGACGAATCAGACATCCCAAATAGTACAGAAACATTTGTAATTTTGGGAAACTAGTTCCCCCACTTGTTGGGGTAGAGGAAGCTGCGGAACTACTCGGATGGTCAAAGCAGCAGGTAAACATTTACAAAACACGCGCGGAAAAATATCGAAAAGAGCTTCTAGAAGGTAAGCGAAAATCTCTACCCCGATATATTTTTCCCGAGCCAATACAATACCTAGCAAGTGGGGCTATATGGAAAAGAGAACAAATTGAAGAGTATAGGGACTTACGAAAGAATATAAACCCAAAAGGAGACGAGTAATATGCTGAGAAAATCCGTAAGCTGGAATGTTAAGCAAATCTGCACCATGATTAACAAAGGGACAATCACATTTGACCATCCGCTGCAACGCCCAGCAGATCAATGGACTATTGCTAATAGTACACTCCTTATTGACTCATTGCTTACCATGTTTATCCCAGATGTTTATGCTGTGCAACTCTCAGAAGAAGTTGACGGCAAGAAAGTAAATAAATACGCAATCATTGATGGGAAGCAACGTTTGACTCGTATCCATGAATACAAGCAGGATTTGTGGGCGTTAGATACCCTGCCTCCAATTGTTTTGGAATCTACTGGTGAAGAATATGATATTTCTGGGTTGAAATTTTCGGAGCTGCCCGAAGAAGTACAAGAAGAGATTAATGGCTATACTGTCACTATCAAAGCGATTGAAATTCAAGAAGGGGAAGATGAAGAGGAGATCATTGAAAAGATTTTCTACAGATTGAACAATGGTGTTAGCATGGCTAGACAGCATCTTTGCCTTGTATCTGCAAGCAAGCAAGTACAAAAATTTGTTAGTGAAATTGTTTCTACTCATAAGTTATTCACAGAAGTTTCGCATTTTACAACTGGAGGAGTTAAAAAATCAGATAAAGAAATGGCAGTTTTGCAAACAATAATGTTGGCTAGTGGATTGGACTTTAAATCATTTGCTTCAAGAGATGTTGAAGATTTTTTCAAAGAAAATAAAGATTTGGATGACAGCGTGATGAATAAGACCAAGCAAGCGTTTGATATGCTTGTAGACGGTTTTAACGAGTATAACAAGTTTATCACAAAGATCAACCTAGTATCATTTGCAGGGTTTATTGTTGAGCATAATTTTGACCAAAAGACAATTGACTTTTTGAAGTATTATGCTCAGACAAGTAAAAAAGGAGATGCTTACCGGAAATATTGTGGTGCAGGCAATGTTAAATTGGATAATGTCAAAAAGAGACTGGCTGCTTTATCAAATTTGTATGCTGAATATATTGGACAATTGTAGTTTAAATAGTGTATAACTCATCTAAGAGTTTATGTGCTTCTTTGTAAACTCTTAGATGAGTATAAAATAAAAATTAAAAATATTGACCAGAGATTTGATAATTGATATAATAAAGATAGTTAAAGAATGTATAGCGCAAAGGAGTAGATCGGTCAGAGAAGATTTTTTAATCACCCAAAAATAAATAAAAATATTAGGAGAAATACAATATGAAATGTCTCGATAGCTGGTTCTACAAAGGATATTTCATCTGGTATTACCCAGGTGGCTACATAGTGGAAGACACAAACGGAAAATTCATTCCAACACTTAAGAAAGCCAAAAGAGCTATAAACGTTAAGTTGCGCCGAGAGAAAAAGCATAAGAAAAACTATTCAAGTTTCCTGAAAAAGTAAAGAACAAAGCAACTGGACAGAGCCAGTATAAACAGCGCCTTAAGCTCTGAGCGTTGAGAAGGTGAATACCTTCTCAGGTGGTAAGTATAAAAGGAGGTTGTCGCATATGAAATATCAAACAGACACAATTGTAAAAATGAAAGGATGTCCAGTTAAAAAGGAAAATGGGGTGTTTGAAATTGACCGCATTTGGATTGAAAATGATACCGCATTCGTCTATAAACTTAAGAAAGATGGCACACGAGCAAAAAACGGCCTGAACATCTTTAAATTCTCCCATATGGATAAATACGGCACAATCATTTCCAAGGAGGAATTGACTTCCGCTATCTCTGAAGTTAACAAGACACTTAAAGAAAGTAAAGATAACGAAACAGTCTATACATATCAGGAGACAGACCGGAAAGAACTGCAAAAAGGTGATTATATCCAAGTAGTAAAACCTATTCAGACATTTAACAGTATTTACGCAATCCCAATAGGAGTTATTTACACTATTTCCGCTTGTGAAGGTCAAAACGCTAATAAATATGTTTGGAAGCGTATCGGCAAAAAAGGACAGATATTGAGCGGTAACTCTGGAGCATTTAATATCATCAGTTTTTCCACTAAGACTGTAGAAAGATTGCTTGCGGAAGGATATATCGTCATTGTTGAACAAGTACAGCAGACACGAAAAAAAATGAATCAACAACAAGAAACAGAACAGTCAACAGTCGAACAGGCTACAGAACAAGAAGAACAAACAGACAACCAAGTAGAAACGCAAGAAGAGCCAGTGAAAAAGCATCACATCCAATCTGTGCAGGTGACACGTTTAGAGGGTTATAAATGGGATTGTAAGACGGTCGCAGTCTCCACAATTGTAGAAGCCAACAAAGTCATTCAGGAAATGGCATGGTCAGCGCCTTCTGATGGTTCATATGACAAAACGCAATTTGTAATAACCTTTACAGATGGAAGCACCTATACAGGTAGAATTGACCTGCAATACAAACATACTAGTGGCTATGACTTAGAAAGGCATGTAATGAGACACATCAGCTACATGATCGAACAGGGAACAGATGAACAAAATGAACATGGCAGAGATTTCCTCACTAGGTACGTGCTTAGTGAAGAACCTGTCAAAATTGAAGAAGTGAGAACAGAACATCCTACGCAAGTACAAGTAGAACAAGAACAGCAAGCCGAAATAACAGGCACTATAGATGACAACGGGCTTATTGTGTTAACTAATGAACAGGCCACTGAACTAGAGAAAAGATTTGTTTATGATAAGGCTACCAAGCAAGAACAAGAACTATTGAAACAGTACCATTTGCAATTGCAAGAACAGGCTATGAAATACGCTCAAACGCTGCCTGATAACTACGAATCATTGATTGATGATAATAAATTATATCAAGTTGTATCTTGCTTCCCTGCTGATGGCGGTTCTGCTGGTATTTATGAAATTGAAGTTACGGGCAGTGAATTAAAACACATGCTCTGGAGAAAGGTAGATATTTTGAATATAATTACACCTTTGGAAGCAGAACAGCAACCAGAACAGCATGAGGCAATGGAACATGAAGAGAACCAAGAACAGCAAACGGAACAAGTACCAGATAACGCTATAACAGTTACACTCAATCAACAATTGCAGGGTATCGAGATTGCTTTCACTGAAAAACCATCGCAAGAAGTCATCGAACAACTAAAAACAAACGGTTTCCGCTGGTCAAAGTTTAAAAAAATTTGGTTCACTAAACAATCAGAAAAAGCGCTTGCCTTTGCACAGTCATTATCCGGTCAAATGCTCAATAACAGCGACACTATAACAGATTCAGCACAAGAACAACAAACTTATTCTTATCCTGAGATAAATATTAATGACCTAGAGAAATACACTGTTTCCGATGAATTGCAAAGAATGGTTCATTCTTCCTCGCTATTTGAAGTTGATTATAAAAAGGATTGTGCAGTAACCTTCCAGCAATTCCAGAACGAAGCATTGGAAGTACTAGCGTTAACGGATGATCCTAGAATGACTTACTACATCAAAAAATATCTACAATCTTTTAAAAAGCGTTATTATGAACAGTATCTAAAAATATTAAATCATCGTGCATCAAATCCATCATGGGCGGTTACGGGTAGAGGGGGATTGAACGTCAGCCGCTATAACAAAATGCAGGATAGATATGACAAGTATCTAGGGGAGGCTGTCAAACTATCCGAAGAGTTCAAGAAGAAAATGCGTAATTTTAGATGGCAAATTAAACGAGACAAAGAACAACAAGTGAAGCAATTCATTGAACAGGAATTGAACAAGACCGAGAACAGCCTCACATTCCAGACCGAGAAACGGGAAATCAATGTAGGACGATATACTGAAATAGTCAGAGCATACATTCATGGCGAATACATGATTGCGAAATCATTCGGCTGTTTCCGTATCTTCAAAAATGGTCAAGAGGTTCACAGCATGAAGACTTCAGACCGCCTAGACGATGCTAAGAAAATGGTTGCATTTATGATCTGTAAGGAGGAAGAGCAAGATAAAATATTGATATAAGTATGAGGGAGGGGAGAAAGTATGGCAATATTAGAAAAAATAGTTGAGGTTACTATAACACCAAATAATATAGCATATTATGAAAAGTTAAATTACATAATACCTAAATATATCGATAAACAGGGAGAAAGTAGATATAGAAGGGGAGCAAAAATATATGTAAATGTGGATCATTTGCCAAAGAATAGTCATATTTTAGTACATAAAATATGTGATTATTGCAATAAGATATTAAAAAATCCCCAAACATACCAAAATGTCATTAGAAAAAGAGGGGAAACTGGAAAAGATTGTTGTGATGAATGTAAGTCTATAAAAATTGTTGAGAGTAAAAGTAAAAAAGTTCCAAAGGGGAAAAGTTTGTTAGAAAAATTCCCAGAGATAGCAAAAGAGTGGCATCCAGTCAAAAACAGTAAATCACCAGATGAAGTATATGCAAGTGGATCAATAGTCGCATCGTGGATTGGCTCTTGTGGTCATGAGTGGAATGCTAGAATTAACGACAGAACATCAAACAACAATGGTTGTCCTTATTGTGCAGGGCAACGAGTATATGAGAATAATTGCTTTGCAATATTACATCCTGAACTATTGACTGAGTGGAACTATGTAAAAAATAAAGAAAGTCCTTTTGAGTATACATCTAAAAGCGGGAAGTATGTATGGTGGAAGTGTAAAGAATGTGATTATGAATGGCACACTTCAATTGCCCATAGAACTATGCTAGGTCAAGGCTGTCCAGTGTGTAAAAGTTCAAAAGGTGAAAAGAAAGTAGTAGAAGTTTTGAAAAAGCATAATATTTTTTACATACCACAAATTAGGATTGAAGATTGCAGAGATACATTACCGCTAATATTTGATTTTGTAATTTATTATAATAATGAACTGATTTTTATTGAATATGATGGGGTACAACACTATAAACCAACTACTTTTGGTGGAATAACAAAAGAGGAGGCTAAAAAATTACTAAAAGAAACACAAAAAAGGGATAAAATTAAAAACAATTATTGTAAAGAGAACAATGTGAAGTTAATTCGAATACCTTATTGGGAATATGACACTATTGAAGATGTTTTATTACGAGAACTAAGAATAAATACTATGGAAAATACTAATATTTTTAAATAGCAAGTAAAAATAATCATCCAGCCTTGTCTTGATTTATCAGGATAGGGCAGGATAACCCAAAATAACAGGGAGGGTTTCAAATGACTGGAATAGCACACAGGAGAGGTATTCTAGGGAAAGACCAGTGGACATATAACGGCAAGACAGGAGACGGACTAGAGATATACGAACACAAGGAGAAGGGCTGGATCAATCTATACAACCCGAAAACAGGGGAAATGATTGAGGATTAAATAAATTAAATTAAATAAAAGGTGGCGTGTATAAATGAGTACTATTTTCAAATACTTGACAACGATGCTACTAGTGGTGGGAATTGTATTTTGTACATCATCTTTTGCATCTGCATGTGGTAATTACGCAGTATTTATCTACAAAATCACCAAAGTCGAAAATGGACAATATTGGGGAAGTGGTGTATCTGACAGCAGCAACATATACTTTGTTGAAGAAAACATTTTCTCAGACATAACCAATAAAGAGATAGCAGTTGGTGATATAGTGATTGCTTATTTTGATCCTGATAACACGGTTGATGGATTGATAGGTATAGAGAGAACAGAAGGTGTAAGAACAGAAACAGCACTAAATAAGAGGGGCTAAAAATGAGTCAAGATAAAGTAGATTATGTTCTCGGTGAAGTCATTATGCCAGTTTTGCTTTTTATAGCTATTATTGCTGCGTGTTTTATTTGAAAATAAAATAAAAATATAAAAAGATTCGGTTGAGTATCTAAGAGCTTTGGTGTATAATAAATATATCAAATAGTCATAACAGCTAAGGAGCATCGCTAATTAATAGCAGAAAAAGCTGAATTAATCTATATTTTTATTCAAAATTGAGGAAGCAATGAAAATGAAAGTGACAAGAGAAATGGCAAAAGAATTATTAAACAAATATGAGGTTTTCAAACTGGATGCTGGAGTAAATGAAATTATGGTAGAGAACAAAAATGACTGTTTATACCTAACGATTCAATGGAAAATCGGTAACAATAGAACTGAAAACAAGTATGTAACTGAAGATGATGTGATTGATTGGCTGCATAGAAACTATGAATTAATTCAAGTATCCTAATAAATTGATCCTTTTAAAGAAAAAAGGAGGGGAAATCATGATTGAGTTTACTGTTGATTGGCTCGGAGTATCCAAAAGAGGTATGGCAAAAGCAGGGGAAGATGGAAAATTTCTCATGGACACAGTGCAGATCGAAGGAATTGAAATGAACAGAAGTAATAAAGCATTATTTGTCTTACATATTGCTGGTGGTAAAGTAAAAATACATTAATAAGGAAGAGATAGATATGGAATATAAATGCTCAGTTTGTCATTCAGTTAAGGATGAAGTGACTCTACCGAATGGATGGAAAAAAGCATTTTATGGCTATGTTTGTGTAAATTGTAGAAATGGTGCTCCAAAGAACAAAACCAATTCAAATTGAGATTTCATGGGAATCTATCTTATAGATAAGGGGTGGTATTGTGAAAAAATACATGGTACATGTAACAATTCGCAATGCAAACACTGCTTTCTCTCATCAATTTTTTGGACATTATAACACGCTTAAGGGTGCAATGAAATATGCTGAGAAAAATGCTAAGAATGGATGGGAAGTTAAAATAACAATGCCTTTTGAGAATCATAAAATTATAAAGACGTATAACATTGTTGATACAGAAGAGCCATCCAATCAATAAATCTCAATAAAAGTGGATTTGATTGGAATAACTCAAATGATAAAATTAGGCTGAGGAGTGGCTATCATGAAGAATAAAAAGAAGTTGATTGCAGATAATCTTGAAATCATTAATACCGACATTTTGAACATTAATCAACTCCCATTCTTGCCTAAAGTTGAGTTTATTCCAGCAAATCTTCTCAAGCAAGATGATGATTGGGTATTGGGTGGCTACTTACCAAATAACAGAACTATTTACTTAGATAGTTCACTTTCAGAAGAAGAAATAGAAGAAATTTTCTTGCATGAGTTTGGTCATTTCTTGCATCACGTATTATTCGATAATAGCAATGTTGGATTGGTCACAGAATATAACGAAACAGATCAAGAAGAGTTATTTGCGAATGCGTTCTATGACCTTGTAATGGGTCACAACAGCAAGAATGTAAGAAGACTGAAAACAATCATATCTTCAAAAGTTGAAACTTATTTTTAGAAACCAAATAAATTGAAATTTTATCAGGGGGAAATGAAATGGATAAAGTAATCCAATTCCTCTTAGAAAATGGTTTTGTTGAAGACGGTCAAACAAAGTTAGCTTTACATGGAGTAGAAACTGCAAAAGAACAGGGGAGAATTGCAGTTATCGGAGGTAGGGCGCGTTTCAGAAATTTAGACTGGTTTGCTACAGTTGGCAAACGCACTACATGTATTTATAAAAAGGTGAACGGTGAAATAATTGAGATGGAGAATTTTAATTCAAGAGACTTAAACAAAATAACTGAATTTGTCATATCGAAAATACAATAAAAGTGGAATTGTATTGAAAATGGAGGGTTGTTAAATGTATTACATAGTTGTAGCAGATATGGATATTGCACCATTGGCTACTGATCCAATATTCGATTACAGCAAGGCAGAATCTAAATACAATCAGTGGAAAAATGATAGTGAAGTTTTCAACGTAAGACTGTATAAGGTAACAGAAGATGGTGAAGAACTAATTAAATAAAAGTAAAATTTAATTAAACTAAGACAGCAGGGCGTTATATGATTGGAGGAATCCAAATGGAGAAAACGAAAATCAGAATTAACTATTTTGCAGATAACACACAGCCCAGAGTTATTGTTCAATATTGGGACAGCGAAGAGAATAAATGGGAAGATGATTGTATGCTAACAAAAACAGATTTCAATACCAGAGAACAGGCGCGTAACTACATAGAAGGTTTGAAACAACTTGACGAGGTTGAAGTGGTTAATGTGGATGTTTATTAAATGTTATTAATGTGAGGTAAAGAATATGGTTGATTATAAACAAGTCAGTTTTGAATCGGATACCGTTACGCTTGATGATGCATATAAGCAGATAACAGGCATGACAAAGCCTGAGTTTGATACCTACATAAAGGGGATTTGAGACAATAGTTGGGTAAAGTGAGGTGTTAAAATTATGGGATGTGAAAATTGCGCAAATTATCATGAAGAATCAGAGTATGGAGAATATGGAACTTGTTACGGCACATGGTACGAATGTACTGCAAAACCGAACATGGGGAATTTGAAAGCGTTCCCCTTCAAAAAAGTGCCGAAATCCTGTCGCGGGGTTTTTAAAGTAGACAGGGAAAAGCTTTCTGGTGGTCGTGAATGGGAGGTTATGGGTAAACTTTGCGATTATGTATGTAGTCGATCAGAGGATTGCAATTTGAAATACGACAAGGTGAATGGTTGCTCTATAATAACGTGTGAAGCGTTTAGATATATCGAGGGGCGAACTGATTTGTGGGAACGTGATAAACTACTTGGATATACACATGTGACAGAGGAGAAGATCAGGGAGGCTTTGAAAGGTAAAAAGCTATCTTTTAGAGATCGCAAAGGTAGAAAACACGATTTTAAGGTTGCAGTTAGGGATACGTGTCCAGATTGCAAAGGAAACAGTTATAAATTAGAAAAGGGAATTCCAATCTGGTTATGCCCAACTTGCAATGGCCGAAGTATTATTCTGAAATCGGTAGAAAGCCCGTGATTTTACGTAACAACTAAAGAAGGTAATCAAAGTCTGGTTTGATTCAAAAGTCACCGAAAAAGGTGGCTTTTATAATATAAAATTAATAAAAAACATATTGCTTAAAAGGTCGTAGAATAGTACAATAAGAATATAAAATAAATGAAGGAGAGGTAATACATATGCAAAATGCTGCGACTATCGAATACATTGGGAGAATGATCATGCATCCAGTAACAAGCCAGATTGTAAAAGAAGATGATTTTCAAATGTTCAGCGATTGGGCAACAACAAACTTCATTTATGCAGAAAATTGCGAAGAAATTGTTACGGAAGACAAAGTTACATTGGTTGGATTCATTGCAGGTGAGAAGTTTGAAATTGAAATGCCAATTGAAGATTATTTTGAAGGTAAATCCTTTACGATTGAAAATGAAATTGAAATGACAACTGATGATGTAATTGAACAAATTGAATACGACACTAGCGCAAAGGTAGTCAAAAATAAAGTAATTAAAAATTATAACCACGTGCAACTGAATGGAGTAACAATCTTTAGTTTCAGGGTAAAAGGTAACAAAATAACGGTATTCCCTACATGTAATCACTTTTCAAATACAGATATTTTCGAGACAGATTTAGAGCAATTAATCAGTATTATTCTAGATAAGCAAAGGGAGGTGATCTGTCAATGAACAAAGTAGAAATTCGTAGGTTTATTGCACTTCTCGAAAAATGGGTAAACAATGAACTAACATGGCGCGAATTAAGGGAGTATAAGTATCAGTTTTCTGACAGCATAGAGCAATATTATCAAGAATGGCAAAGTTAAATACATATTTATAGGAGATGAGGACAATGAATCTCAGCAAAAAGGATCGTATAATCATTGAATCGTCTAAAACAATGCAAATTATAAGAGATGATCGCTACAATGATCCTGAAACCGATTTGCCCATGTTTGGTATTGCAGGTGTAAACGGTTGAATTATTTCTACAATGAAAAATGGCAATGTAGCATTGAAGAGGCTGGATTGCGTCAAGAAGAAGAGTAACAACCAGTACATACTGGCTCCTATCTTGGATCTGTAGCTCAATTGGCAGAGCAAGCTGCTCATAACAGCGAGGTTGCAGGATCATACCCTGTCAGATCCACCATGTCCCAGTAGCCAAGCGGATAAGGCAATTGTCTTCTAAGCGATCATGCACAGGTTCGAATCCTGTCTGGGACGCCATATGATATTTCAAACTGAAAAGGAGGGTATCGATTAATGGAAAAGCACGAGCGTCTGTTTCTTGAAGACACAAGAGATATTTTGATCGGTTATGATGGATACAATACTGTTGAAGGCTTAAAAGCTCTCATCGATGAAACCAGAGAACGACTTACAAAGCTTCTTAATGGAGAAATTAAGCCAGACGATGTTGGATTAATAAAATAAATCCATAGGGATAGGATAACATATGGAAATTGTTCCTGCTGGTGTTGCAAGCTGCTTATATACAGGCATTTCGGAAAGAATTAAATTTGTTATTTTATGTATGGATATGCATGAGCGTAACGCTTCGCCAACGACACCAGAATTGCTAAAACGAGATATAAAAAATATCGAAGAGGCTATGGACTTCTACGCAAAACATTGTGTATTGTCATTTGCTTATCTAGAAGAAAAATTTGAACCAGTCAAAGAACGTTATAATGGGTTCATGCGTGAAAACTTTCCTGAGTGGATAGAAGAAAACGGCACAAAAGCATAGTTTCATGGGAGGCGGAAATGAAAATAAATAACAAGGAATACAGAGAAGAATTACGAATGTGTACCAGTTGTGGTATGTATAGCAATAAAAATTTAATAAGAATATTGAATATTATCGGAGTAGATGAAGAGCTTTGTCTACAATGCTATAAAGAAACGCTAAAGTATATTTGCTCATAAACCAAGCAAAGTCTGAATTTATTCAAATTTAGGGAGGGTGTAATATGATTACAGTTATATGTGAGGATTGCGATAAGTTAATAGAAGTAGATCACCCAGAAGAATGTGCATATACAGTTTTCGCAGATGGTGTACCTATTGGCGAACATGCTTTGTGTCGTACATGCGCAAGTAAATAAAATTCGTTCAAATCGTTATTTGATATAAAGTATTTTTTTAATAGTTGCAAGTGATGGATATTCTCATCATTTAACATTTGGATTAATTGCTGCAAGTCGTCCCGTTTTTTAGATATTGCAAATCAATTAGCCATATTCAAAAAATCAACATTTCCTTTGCAAGAAGACAGATTTATCGAACATATGCTTGCGTCTTATGGTATAATAGAGTTAATGGTGCGCAATAACTATAACAGTCATCGTAGAAAACACCTTATCTATTATGCAAAGGTGTGAATTGACTTGCGATACACGAAAAGAAAAGTCAAAGGTAGACGATCAAAAAAGCCTAATATTTTGGCTATGTTAGCGAAGTACAAGGACGGGGAGATTAGCACAAAACCACGTAAAATAGTAGTTGATAATCTTTTGAGACTAAGTGTAAGTCAAAATTTCGACGAAGCAAAAAGTGAATGGGAATATGTAGACTGGATCGATCAAAATACATTAGATAATATGTCGTATTTTTCTGAGAAGCCTCCTGTTGAATTTTATTCAACTTGTCAGCTATGCGGACAAGAAAATCTTCGATATAACCTTATCATTCAGAATAAAATAAACGGTAATAAGCTGCATGTAGGAACTACGTGTGTAATTAGATTTGGTGTGGGAGCCAAAGATATGGCTTCTGGGAAATCTGCTGTTCAAAGAATAGTGGATGAGACATACACTCTTTCGGAAATTCGAGCTTTATCTGCTGGTATGAAAGTGCTATATCCTTGGGCAAGAGATGTGAAACAAATGCATGGTCACATAAAGCGTTATTTCGAGTTAAAAATGATTAACGAGCCTACCAAAGAACAAATTGCCCAAATAATGTTTGGCAAAGAAAGCTTGAATGATGTTTTTTTGTTAAACCGAGCATTTGATATTTATTACGAACCAGGGAAACTAGATATGAGCAGGTTTTTTTGAACAATTAATAACTTGTTGAAGACTTTGCAAAGATGTAAAGTCTTTTTCTTTTTTAATTTAAATGAAGAAATGTTCGAATTGCACAATTATTAGACGTGATTTTGTTTTGTTGAATTTATTATTTTTAGTTGTAATAATCTCGTCTGCGTGGTAATATATAGATATAAGATATAAAAGTAAATTGCAAAGCGATATATATTAGTGGCATTAACGAAACCATAGGGAGTGAAGATTATTGAGAAGAGTATGTAGGGGAGAAATTTATTTGGCTGATCTATCACCTGTCATTGGCTCTGAGCAAGGAGGCGTGCGACCTGTTTTAGTCATTCAGAACGACATTGGAAATCGATTTAGTCCAACGGTCATCGTCGCAGCAATTACCTCACAGATTTCAAAAGCAAAATTGCCTACGCATGTGGAATTGGATGCAAAAACATTCGGACTTGAGCGAGACTCTGTTGTTTTATCGGAACAGATACGAACCATTGACAAGCTAAGATTGACTGATAAAGTTAGCAGATTGGATGAGAAAACTATGCAAAAAGTAAATGAGGCATTGAAAATTAGTTTTGGTTTGGTATCACCAAGTGAATTTTTTGCCGTTAAAAATAAAAATAAAGAAGAATTGATCGAAGTCTAATTGAATTTCTGAGAGGGCGGATAGTAATAATGAAAATTAAAAAATTTATTAAAAAACTAGAGCGTGAAGGGATTTTCGGCATTGAGAGAGAAATACTTATTAAACAGTACATAAGCTATGGACACTAAGTATAATTAGGTTAGTTAAAACTTTGATTTCATAGGGAGATGATAATTATGGAGCAACTTATGACAAAACAAATGGTAGATGAATTTAATCAACTATTAATTGAGAAAGGAAGTATTATTCGCTTAGTTCTGGTAAAAGAAAATGAAATTCAGGTAAAGAATGTTTTTCATGATCCATTTGTAGATAATAAAATTTGGGTTCATGTTAACGAAAAATTTATACAAATGTTGGAGAGCTTCTTAAAAGATAAAGGGATAACAAAACAACTTTGCTACTATATGCCGGGAAATCATTTTTGGATTAATAATTTTTAAAAAGTCACTTTAAAAATGTGACTTTAACTGGAGGGATATTATATGTTTCTGAAAGAATTAGTATAGTCGCTTACTGATGAACAATTAAAACAAGCATTTGAAGAAATCACCGAATGGAAGTATAACAGCGGTGTTCTGCCAAAAGGGATTGTCAGGGAGATACAAGTGAAATTTGAAGAAAAGTTTGGAGAGAACAATTTGCGTGTGACTGAAGACGCACTGCTTTACGAAATGGCAAGACGATTCGTTTCAAATATTTGAATGAAAGTCAAATTTTGTTAGGGGGAAGACTTTGCTATGACATACATGCATACAATTAAGGTAAAGAAACTTGATGGAAAATGGGCAGCAAAGCTGTTTTGGTTGGAAACACAAGACAATGAAGAGAATAAGGCTATGGGAAAGTTTCGGGGAAATACGGATGGAGTTATTTCCACAACATATTTGGAATCTACACTGTTTCATGCAGTTGAATTAGTATATACGAAAGCTTTTCAATTTGGAATACAAGAATCTCCTCACAAAATCGGATTGTATTACGAGGAGGACGAAAGTGAAAATATGGATGTACCAACCGAACAAGATTTAGAGGAAATTAAAGCGGAGGCACAAAAACGAGGTTGGGATCACGATTAAAGACTTATTGTATCGGATGGTGGCTATCATGAATAAACAAGAGGAAGCCTAAAAAATAGGGCAAGTTATTAAATGGGATGTTGTGTTAGCATCCCATTTGTAGTTAATGTAATAAAATAAAAAACTACAAGTAAAACACTTGCGTTATAACGTCATAACGGTTATAATGGAATCATAAAGAAAGAGAGAGGTGATACATACATTGGAACGTAAAGTCATCAAGATTGGAAACAGCTTAGGGGTGTCCATGACAGAGCAACTAAGGGAAATAGGAATTGAACAGGGAGATACTGTATCTGTTGAGGTTAACGGAGATGAAATTGTAGTGAGAAAAGTAAACAAAATTGAGTTGCCTGATGATCCGAAATTATTGATTGAGATTCAAAGAATGATTGAGAAACATCGAAATAAATGAGTTACAAAAAGTTGAAGAAAGGAAGAAATTTTATGAAGCCAACAGGTTACAAGGATATTAACGGCCAAGAGATCTTAATGAAGTGGGCAATGCCCGAGTGGATGGAGCAATTTTGCGGAACATATCTGTACGAGAAAAATGAAGTGGAACGATTGATGAACACAAAAACAAATGTACTTGTAAATGCTCCTTTGTCGCTCGAATGTGTAAGTATGGAGAGTAAAGTTAGGTTATTGGAGAAGCTTTACAAGGATGGATTACTGACAGTCAATCACTTTGATTGTTAGAAAGGAAGACTAATATGGAACGTGTTAGACAATTTTTATTTGTGTTTTGAGTGAAATATGGTTTAAGGGTGTGTGCATATGCTGCAAGTTATAGTTTTGAAAATGTGTGAAAACTATCAAATTGCTGAAAGTGGTGTGTTTTATGTCGTACCAGATAACTTTGATGCAAGACCAAAAAGTGAAGGTACTTATGAGTTTTTTGATGAACGCGGCGAACACTGCACTCTTAGTTATTCAAAGCGAGGGCCTTTTCTGTCCACCACTGACGGGAGGACGTTTTATCTTAAAAAGGTGTTAGATCCAGTCAGTCCAAAAGTTTGGCAGTCTATGGATGCTGAAAAAAAGAAAGCGTATAAAGCTTGGCGAAAAAAGATCAAAGAACTGCACGAGGAAAGAAAACGACTTAGGGACGAAAGAAATCGCCAGAGATACTTCGAAATTATGGAGGAGAGAAAACAAGAGATCATTAAACTTTTTATTTCACATGGCTGGGATGAACCTTCCGATTACATCCTAAATCTTGCTTTACACTTTTACAAAAAGCAGGAGTTATTGGTTGAGTTTATCAAAACGTCTCTGGATGAGAATGACTTTAGAGATAGGTGCAAGAAAATTATGGACTCTAGAAAGCCAGTGCCTGTGCGAAAGTGCTGGTGGGAAGAAGATGAAGAGGAGGAAGAATCTTGGTGGGAGTGGTGGCTTGAAGATGAATATGAGGATTTTGATTGATTGCATAGAGAGGAAAGAGTATGTGCGACTATTGCGAAAAGCAGATTGAAACCGTGTCGGTAATGCCAATAGGAGGGGTAACTGAGGAAGATGTACTCCGTCTTTGCGAAACCTGCGCTAAGGAGTGCTTAGCACGATAGCTAATTTAAAAAGGAAGTGGAGAAAATGGAATATATAATTTATACTGATATGCACGAATTCAAGATTAAATCTGATATTGTTTTGCACGAGAATGATGTGGTAAGGGTTCCTGAATGTCCATTGTTTTTGAAGCAAAAAGAGGGCGAAAATGTTTTTTACGCTGTTCAAATCGGTAAGATCGTTAATTGCTGATTCTATTTAAAAATTAATATTCGATTGAGAAGGAGACATTCAGTTTGTATAAATTGACTAATGCGCAGCAATTGTTGTTGTTTCAACTTTCAAAACCATATCATGATGGCGAGAAACATCATCCCAAAGATGCTTATAACACAAGAACAGTTGAATCCTTGGTTAAACTTAAGTTAATTGAAGAATATCACTATAACAGGTTCTTACATGGAGCAATACGATTGACGGATGAAGGAAAACGAACATTGATGGATCTATAAATCAAATTCTATAAATTCAATATTTGATTGGGAGTGATTTAAAGTGTTGAGAAAGTATGAAGGTAATGATAACTATGGAAAACCGAAGAGCGAATATTTGAGTAAAATAGCAGGTATGAGCAGAGAAGAATTACTAGAGGAAACTGAACAAAAAATTTGGTTATCAGCATTCGCAGCAAACAACCCCAGATCAGATTATCATTGGCAATGTGATGCTTGTTATGATGAATGGGTTAAACGTAATGATGTGGGTGGTTATGAAAAAGCGTGGAAACGTGCAGCCAATCAATAACACGATAAAAGGAGAAATTTATCAAGATTTGAGGTAGGAACTAATGCAGATTAAAAATCAGCTAATCAGTTGGTTCCCAATATATTTTCCTGTTTCGATTGCTTTACTACTTGGGTTGGTTATTTTCCCACTTGAAAAACGACATGAAGAAGCAGATTTTCTCGCTAAGTCGGAGTCATATTTACAGCACACTTGGCAAAAGCCATACGAAATAGATCGACAAAACAGCAATATGAGACAACTGGTGTTTTACAGTGATCAACAGAAATATACTTTAGAGAAAAATCAAGATACAGGTGAATTTCAAATAGTAATTCGATAAAAGAAGATTTTCATCAGAAAGGAGCGGTTTATATGTTGAAAATTGAAGATATTATTGAAGAGATTGTTGTACGTATTGCTCAGTTGGAGCATTTTGCCGAAGATTTTAAGAAGCAAGGGAATCAACATGGATTTGAAAATGCAAATAACAGAGCACAAGAGTTGAAACGACTGAAACAATTTATTGATGATAGATGGTCATATGGACAACAAGAAACCGAATGAAAGATGGTTTTTAAACAAAAGGTGAGAGTATGAAAGCAAAGTTTGCTTTTTTTGAAAGAGTATTAAATATCGTTGCTGCACTATGCTCAATATTTGGCGTTTCAGCAGTTGCTGTTTTTACAATTATTAATACTTACAGTGAAATTGCGAACCAAATCGGGTTGAAAATCTTGTTGTCAGTGGGTGCGGTATTTGGAGCAGTGTTTCTTACTTTATTAATTGCTTATCCTCTACAGGTGCTTATCAAAGGATCTTTTGATGTCAAGTCAATGACGGAAGAGGAGATAGCTAAGTTAAGTATATTTTATTTTTCAGTTATTGGGTTTTGTGCTGTTGCGGCATTTGTAGGAATAATGTTAATGATTTGGACGCATAATTTTGCCATAAAATGAAGATTTGAAGGGGGAGATGGGATTATGAAAATGATCGGAGTATACTCAAGAACTGCAACAAAAGACGAAGAAGCAATTAAACTCCAAAAAGAGAAATGTCTAATGCTAATTGAAAAAGGTAGGAAAGTCATTTTCTTCACTGACAATGGGGTATCAGGATTAGAAAATGATAGAGATGGAATTGCTGCCATGTTTGAAGTCGCAAGGCACAATGCACTAGAAAGAGTGATCGCGGTTGAGCCTTCTCGGTTTTCTCGTGACACCAATGAACTATCAAGGATCGAATCGGATCTAAGAAAGTATGGAGTAATCATTCAATATGCAGATACGTCTACCAGTGATACTGTGCTTCTTCACTGAGTGATAAGTAATTTTACAAAATGCTCAGTTTGATAATCGGGAGGGGAAAGTATGAGCATCTACACTGAAGGAAAGGCATTTGGATGGGATCGACCGCTCAAAGAAGAGGAACGTAAGGATATCGAGACTCTTTTGCAGTATCACAATCCGCATGGCTCAGTACACAGGGCGTTGATGCGGTTACTGTGCGCTGAGAAGGCAGCAAACGAGCTGAACGAAGCCCGGGCAAGAGTGATTGAATTCTATATGCGGATCGAAAAAGACTTGGAAGACGACTGCAAACTTTATCGGGATGTAGTCAAGCGATTGAAAGCGGAGATCGAACGGTTGAAAGCAGAGAATGTCAGGGTGGTTGCCGCAGCTGACGCCGGATACGAGAAACTTGTCCATGCTTTACGGTGGTACGCTAGTGACGGAAGAGAGATCGGATTGAGTGATTGGGAACTTGCCCGCAACACGTTGAAAGAACTCGGGTTATGGCGGTCTTAACAAACTGTGTATTAAGTAAATAGGGAGGAACTTTATGAGTGTATATAGTGATGCAACTTTCAGCGTGAATCAATACGACAAAGATGGAGACGTTGTTGATGAATGTGTACTTGTTCATATCGGAACAACGATTCTGAGATTTTCAACGGTTTCCCAATTGGATGTTTTCATTGAGCGTTTGCAAACTATCTCGTCTGAGATAAAGGGGTCTTATTACAATAGTTAATTTGAAAAGGGGATGATGCAATGAAAGCAACTGGTATAGTTAGAAAAGTGGATGAATTGGGACGTATTGTTCTACCAAAAGAACTAAGGGACACCTTTGATATCAACATCAAAGACGCTCTAGAGATTTATGTGGATGGGGAGCAGATCATTCTGAAGAAATATCAGCCATCTTGTTTGTTTTGCGGTAATGCAGATGACACAATTTATTTTAAAGGCAAGCTGATATGTAAGAATTGTGCTATTGAAGTAAAAACTGCAACAGCATAAAACGGTGATTTCATAAGGAGGTTTTTTGAAAATGAATTATTTGAGCGAAGAAAAGCAATTTAAAGAAGTATTGAACCAAGATGAAATAAGTCGTATTCAAAATTCAGAGATAAGAAAAATTCGAGAAAAATACTGGAGATTGCAACACGAGGCATTCATGAATGAACGCGACATCTCTGATAGCGAAATAGGCAAGGTAAGTAAGGAATTGATTCGTCAGGAACAAGAAGAATTACAGCGCTTTAAAAACAATAAATGAAAACAAGATTTGATTAAAATGGAGAGTTTGAATATGGGATATATGACTACAATTACTATTCTGAACGATGGATGGGATCAAATTGAAAAGTACCCTAAAGAATTTATTGAAGCAATTGACGAGGGAATGAATGGATATAGAAGATATCTGGGGCGTGTTGAACAAAACAACATTAATTCATTTGGTATTGGTAATCATTGCAATAATGTATTGGTTGCGAAAGCGCATCATGCTGACGATCCACGAATGTTCATTGCTTATCAAAATTCACTAAATATTATCGGATGGGGTAATGATTCAACAAGTATTGAAAACCGCAAACGCATGCTTAAACTTGCAAAACAAATGATTAAACGCGAAGAAGAAGCAATCAAAGAGATAGAAGAAAAACAAATGAAAAGGTAATTTGATTAGGAAGATGGGGTTCAATTTATGTCTAATCATAGTGTTGTAATGAAATGTGAAAAATGCGATTCTCAGAATATTAACCGCATTATTCATTCACGTTGGACAGGTGAATACGAAGTTGAAAAGTTTTATGAAGTGGTTGCATCATGTCTATGCTTGAATTGTGGACATTTTGGGCAGTTAACGATGAATAAATGATCATTAATAAACGCGAGTTGATTATTTTTTAGCGAGGTGAATCCAATGTTAAACCAAAGTCAAAAGAAACGAGATATTACAGAGGCTGTTGAGGCAAGAAGAGCGGCAGCAGATTATTTAAGCGAAGCAAGTTTGCTCATTAAAGAAATTGACTCACAATAAAAGCAATGATGTGATTTTTGATTTAAAACAAATATAAAGTGATCTGAATGAGCAAATTCACACTCTTCGAGATAAAGAAAATGATCCAGTATAATAATCAAATATCGGCTTATGGAAAATAGGAGGTTAATTTATGAGGGACAAAGAAATAAAGTGGGAAATAGTTGGAGAACTAAAAATGACAGAAAGACAACCAATCCTTGTATTGAGAAATGGAGTTTATGAAAAAGACTACTTGGATAATATTAAGATTGGTGAACAAATTCGTGTTCCTTTTAAAGAGGAATGCGTTGGTAAATCACCAGAAGAATGTAAATGAAATATCGTTTTGATTGAAAATGGAGGGGATGTGGGCATGAATCAAATTGTTAAACTATTTGAAGAGGATTTAAGAAAGGAGTTAGAAAGTTTAAAAGAGTATAAAACAATGAATGGCTATGTTGCAGTTCTAGTTGATGAACGAATTCAATATATAGAGAATCTATTGAAGGAAATTTAATCAAATTGGCATTTCATCGAAAAAAACATAGCTAAAGGAGAATGTTATATGAAATTCAAAGTTATTAACCGAGACTCAAATTATTTTAACCAAGTGGGTAAAAAATACGGTCAAGTAACACTTGATGGAATTAAGCTAAATCTACTTGAATTTATTGATGGAGAATATGCTGGATTTACTGATGATGAATTACAATATATATCCTTTTAAAATGGTATTTCATAAGAATATAGGAGTGATTTATCATGGAAAAGCAAACAGTTAAAGTAAGAGTTATTAAGTCATTCTCGCTTAAAAATTTGACCAGCAAGGATTCAGTATTGAGAGCAGAAGTTGGATACGAAGGAGAGGCAATAGTCTTCCCTCTTGGTGGAGGCAAGAATTTTTATTCAATTAAACTTTATAATTTTGATTTAGAGTTTCCTTATTTTGAATTAGACCATGATACATTTGAAAAGTATATAGAGATAATTCGATAAAATGGGGATTTTATAGGAAGGATGGTTATGAATGAATGCGGTAATTGAATGTCTTGAAACTAAATATGAACTCTGGAAAGTTGGAGAACAGTACGAAGTAATTTTAACATGGGACAGCAATAGTAGATTATTACATACAACAGATAGGGACAAATTTGAGCGCTTTTGGAATTATCCAAAAGATAAAAAGGGTTATTATCGACATGATTATAAGACTGGAGAATTAATTGAGGGAGCAGGGGTATTATTTAAGATTATACAATTAGGATGAAATGTTAATTTAATGAGGAAGTGAAAATATGAAGGATTTAGAATTTTTACGACAAGTAGAAATTGGCTTAATTAATATTATTAAAATTTTCGATCCCAATATGAATAATAAGTGCCACACCATATCTAATATGATTGCATCTTATTTTAATACCCATTTTGAAAGCAACCTTTTTCACTATTCTGATCAAGGGAGACATGGATGGGTTGCAAACACTATATTTGCATTTGAATACAGGGATAGTGAGCAAAGAATTATAACTGATCCCAAGAAGCTTAAGCATCGAAATTCTTATTATAAAATGAAACTCTTAGCTATAGAATCGGCAAAAAAGGTGGCTAATCCAAAAGAGGTTAAATCCTTTCTTAATTGGTTTCAAAATAATTTTAAAGAAATTGATAAAGCATGTATTAATGTAGGTATGTATTCTGAAACTAGATGGCATGAATGTATTTTAAGTGAATAAAATGAGTTTGTTAGGAAAAGTTTGATAAAATGAGCGTTTCAGAAAGAAAATAGGGAATAATGATGATATAATAAAATGGGAGCATTAGAGAAATAACGAAAAGGGGGTTATAGTTCATTGAATACAAAAGAATTTGAACAAAGAAAGCGTAATTTAAGCCAGTATTTCAGGAATAGAGAGAAATGGAAAGAAAATGATGAAGGGGAGTTAGTTTATTATAAAGGGAAGCGTAATTTAAAAGAATTAAAATTTATATTGCAATTAGTTTTTGGAG
The DNA here is from genome assembly GCF_003710935.1 of Brevibacillus gelatini. Classification (GTDB taxonomy): domain Bacteria; phylum Bacillota; class Bacilli; order Brevibacillales; family Brevibacillaceae; genus Brevibacillus; species Brevibacillus gelatini. The sequence continues at coordinate 79,892 of NZ_RHHS01000013.1, read as the reverse complement.
ATGAGTTAGAGATTATTTCTGAAGATTATTATATGAATTTTGAGAATCAGGTTATTGGAGGTTCTATTACAGGAAAAATATTTGTTGATGCCGATTTTAATGGAGCTTACCAAGGGACAAGAGGCTCAGATGTTTATATTAGATTTACATTAATTGAAACTGCCTATTTTTGTGACCAATCATCGTCATTAGATGGTTTGCAATAAAAGTGGATTTGATAGGAAAAGGAGGATTTGTTGATGCTCAGAAATTATGAAGGTAAAGATAATTACGGTAGACCAAAAAGTGAATACCTTGAAAAGTTAAGTAACATGGATTACGAATCTCTTCTTAAGGAAACAGAAGATAAAATCTGGCTATCTGCTTATGCCGCTAACAATCCAAGATCTGATTATCATTGGCAAGTTGATGCTTGCTATGATGAATGGAGCAAAAGAGGCGATGTTAAGGGCTACGAAAAGGCTTATAAGAACGTGGTAAGTGGATGAATCAGGAAAGTTGGAGATAGTATGAAATACACTTGCAAAAAATGTGGAGAGTCTAGATTTTTCTATGTTACGGTGTCGGTTGCAGCAAAACAAAGAATTGACTTAAAAGAAGGATCAAGACATGGTATAGTTTATGACATTGAACCTGAAAACATAGATGGATTTTATGAAGATGTTATTTATTGTGGAAAATGTGATGAACAAGTAGATATGGAAGAATGGGAAGAATATCAATTTTAATCAAATGAGGGTTTGATTAGAAAGGAGGGAATTTAATGAAGGCTATAATAGAATGCCTTGAAGATGCATATGGATTTTGGAATGTTGGGGAACGCTATGAAGTAATGCTAACATGGGACAGTAATAGTAGATTATTTCATACAATAGATAAAAGTAATTTTTCACGTTTTTGGAATTATCCCAAAGATGAAAAGGGATATTATCGACATAATTACAATGTTGGTGAATTATTAGAGGGTACAGATGTTAAGTTCAAGATTTTACAGTTAGGATAAAATGTAAGTTGTATTTGGTTTTGGCTGCCCTTTGCCTTATAATCATCATTGAGGTGATAGCATGTCTTTAACAGTAAAAATCAATATCAAAGATGATAAAGGCAAAGAGGTGGAACTTGAACTTAAGGAGGCAGATAACTTATCCAAACTTGTCATCATACAAAATGTATTTAACTTATTCAGCATAGATAAAGATATTTTTGAGATGGTTAAGACATTTGAACAGGTAGGCAAAGCATGTAGCAGTTTCTTTGAGAAACTAAATCCAATCGAAAATGTAACTAAAGAAGATATTGTACATAAGAGTGAAGAAATCAAACAAAGTCTAATCGAAGGATTGCAAAATACAGAGGAGTTAAAGGAAGTATATCAGACAACAGATGATCAACCCGAATGGATTAGGACAGGCATTAAGGTAGATCCAGATGGGCGAAAACGTTATAGATGCAGGTATCATTGTGTAATATGTAATTATAGAGCAAATCATTATATTTATGAAAATTCAACAGAAATAAAGTGTCATTCATGTGGAATGGCAATGCCTGTTTCTCCAGCCCATCCAGATGGACTCCCTAATGCAGACACGCACAATAACTTTTTCAGAGCCGGAGATTACTTTGATTGGAAGTTAAGTTAAATACAGAAAAGAGGTAATGCTTATGTTTAATGTCGATGCAATTGTAGCCAATCTTGAAGCTGCTGGTTTTACTGTGATTGTAGGACATGATACAACCGAAAAAACTCTGCTAAAAGCCATTTATGAATTAGCCGAGAACACTCGTGACTTCAGTCATGAGATGAATCGGCTTCGGACAAGGTGTGTCTTTTGACACGTCAATTGTCCGACATATGTTAATTTGGTGATTGGCAAAAACGCTAATATTTAGAGGTAATAAATTGAAAAACATTTTACATATGTTATCCTATAATTGATGTGGATAACATGGCAGAAGTTAAACATGGTAGAGAATATGTGTACTCTATCCAATACCATATTGTATGGTGTGTGAAATATCGCCATAAAGTGTTGCTTGGTGATATAGATAAAAAGCTAAAGGAAATACTCAATCAAATTGCTACAGATAATGGTTTCACGATTTCAGAAATTGAAAGTGATTGTGACCATGTTCATCTCCTAATTGATTGTAATCCGCAACATTCAATTCCAAATATCATCAAAGCGTTAAAGGGTGTTTCGGCAAGGTTGCTATTTAAAGAGTTCCCCCAGCTAAAAAAGAAGCTATGGGGAGGGAATCTTTGGAATCCTTCTTACTTTGTGGCAACCGTAAGTGAACACACGGAAGCGCAAATACGACAATACATCCAAAATCAGAAAGTGAGGTGAAAAGCAATGTTAGCAAATAAAGCATACAAATTCCGTATCTATCCAACCAAAGAGCAGGAAGTATTAATTGTTAAAACGATTGGTTGCAGTCGATTTGTGTTCAACCACTTCTTGGCGAAGTGGAACGAAACATACAAAGAAACAGGTAAAGGATTATCATACGGAGTATGTTCTTCCGAACTGCCGAATCTGAAAAAAGAATTACCTTGGCTAAAAGAAGTAGATAGCATCGCTATTCAATCATCAATAAAGAACCTCGCAGACGCATATTCACGATTCTTCAAGAAGCAGAATGATGCACCACGTTTCAAGTCAAAAAGGAATAAAGTTCAGTCGTACACAACGAAACACACAAACGGAAATATTGCGATAGAAGGAGATAAGATTAAACTCCCTAAACTTGGACTTGTTCGTTTTGCGAAATCAAAAGAAGTAGAAGGTCGTATTTTAAATGCTACGATTAGACGCAATCCCTCTGGCAAATACTTTGTTTCGTTGTTAGTAGAAACAGACGTGCAACCATTGCCAAAAACAAACAAAGAAGTCGGTATTGACGTTGGGTTAAAGGATTTCGCTATTCTATCTAACGGTGAAGTGTTCGAGAATCCGAAATTCCTACGGAATATGGAACAAAAACTCATTCGTGAACAACGTATCCTTTCCAGACGTGTGAAAGGTTCTTCAAACTGGAATAAACAACGAGTTAAGGTTGCCAGAATCCATGAACGCATTGCAAATGCCCGAACAGACTACTTGCAAAAAATTTCAACGCATATTGTCAAAAACCACGACATCATTGCGATTGAAGATTTGCAAGTGTCTAACATGATGAAGAACCACAAACTTGCCAAAGCAATTAGCGAAGTGTCCTGGTATCAATTCAGAACGATGCTTGAATACAAGGCAAAGTGGCATGGACGTACTGTCGTTGTCGTAGGCAAAACGTTCGCTTCCTCTCAACTCTGTTCGTGTTGTGGATACCAAAACAAAGAGGTTAAAGATCTTAACTTGCGACAATGGAAGTGTCCTTCTTGCTATAGTGAATGGGATAGGGATGTAAACGCAAGTTTGAATATTCTTGCCGAAGGCAAAAGACTACTATCTGCATAATCGCAGTAACCGCAGGAACTGCGGGGATAGCTTGGTGGTACATCATGTACTAATTCTGCTCAGTAGAGCGGACTACCCAAGAATCTCGTGGCTTTAGCCATGAGAGGTTCAAGATTCTGAGAAGAAAAATGGTTCTATACAAACACAAGAAGAGTGGATTATTGAATTAAGGGAATGGCAGCGGGAGTATTATTCTAAAGTACAAGTTGATTATGGTGTTGCGGATTTTGTTAGATATACGAAGTACGGTGAGGCTTATATCTATTTGCTCCCAAACATTAAGGTGGGGATAAAATTTATTGCTGAATCAGAACAGGAAGTATATCCGATTAGAACTATCATTGATGCAAAATGGGAGAATAAAGGGGTTTCGGCAACATTAAAGGTAAGGCTTTTTGATGATTCATTTAGATTGTTTAATCCTTAAGTAAATTGGTTTTATCAGGAAGGAGGATTTGGGTAGTGCCAGAAGTAACTATAGAGTGGCTTGAAAAACAAGCAAAACAATTGACTAAAAAACATTGGAGCATCAATGAAATACCAACGATTCTTTTAGTAACTAGACAATCTCCATTAACCATTGAATGCAAACTCGACTGGGATAATTATGCGGGATATTATTGTAGTGATATAAAGACTGTTGTACTCAATAATGAGAATAATGAAAGATATACTTTGAGACATATTAAAAGAATTCTCTTGCACGAATTATGTCATTGGTATTTGCATACAACAGGGCAACCTTGGCGAGATTCAGATGAGCGATTTGCAAGAGAGTTAATTAGAGTTGGATTAGGCAGAAGGTACAATAGAGATGAACAGGCAGTATTAGCAGCAAAAGAAGCTTGGAAAAGAAAGAAAAATGAATGTTTTGAACTAATTGAAAGAACTGGGAGTGAAATAATCACAATTAGATTAAGACATCATAGGAAAAATCAAGAAGATTTTAAGAAGGATCTGGCTAACACCCTTATTAGAATTCATAATCAAAGGGAAGAAGATGAATATATTTATCCTGCTGATGTAGCTGAAAAGATGTCTGAATGGTATGGGTATAAACTTGAACCAATCGCAGTATATGCAATCGAAATTAGCGCTGGTGGAGGATGGGGAGAAGGACACATTGGCGATAGAGATGATATAGCATGGTTATTAGAAAAACTCGATGTAGAACCAGATATTATTGATAAGAAATTAAAGGACGTGGCAACAGAGTAAACCAAATGAAAGACTGGTTTTAAGGAGAGTATGATATGAAGAGTAAACGGGTAAAGAGGTACGGCGAAGACTTGTTAACTGAATTTGGATTTAACGAAGAAGGAGAGGGACTTTTTTGTGAAGAAATCGCACTTAAGCTCGGAGTATTAAATCATACGAATGATAATCCAAATGGTAGACTTATTAAACAAATTGCTGAATTCCTTAAGTTAAAGCCATCTGGAGTTAAAACCACAGAAGTATATAATCAGACAAAAAATACGGATACTGTAGGATACCATTTTAACCAAAAGCCAAAATACAGCAAAGAGGACGTTGAAAAAATTGAATTTTTTATTCAAGAATTGGATGATGACGGCCAGTATATCTTTAGGGGAATAAAATTCAGATTGAAGTCTAGATGAAAGTTTAGTTTTATTGAAAGGAGGTACATGTAATTGAAATGTCCTAATTGTGGAAAAGAGGAAATGGTTAGACGTTGGCAGCCTCAATTTGAATATGAACAAAAGGTTTTGAAAAGCGGCAAATTGAGCAAAAGGAAACGATTTGTTGCGGATGTTACGTATGCTGTCCCTGAATGGATACAATGTCTGGAGTGTGGGACAGAGTGGGACTATGTGATTAATGACAATGGAAAAATCGAGTTGTGTGATGAAAGAATCTAATGAAATGAACATTTCATGCGAAATGAGGAGAATGATGAATGAAACAATACTATGTTTACACGCATGAACCAGAGAGGCTTAACGAGATTGGTGAGGTATACTATCCAAAAATTAAAATGAGTTTTGTCATATTGACAACCGATAAAGAACTTTATGAAATACGCTCCATTAAGGGAGTATATGATACTAGAGAATGTGAAGTTGGTAGACTATGCTATTAATAAATTGAAAATTTCACAAGGAGGATAACTTCATGACTGATGGATGGAAAAATGGACGTTGCGAGGATTGCGAGAAAGATAATTTGGAGGTGATGTATAGTTACATAATGAGCAAATGGGCATGTTCTCAATGTATTGAAATATTTGATGAGACTTTTAAAGATATGAAATTGGAATAAAACGAAATTTGAACGAAAATAATAACTAAAAATATGTTGTATTATCTAGTTAACCGTGTTATTATAAAGATGTAGCAAGAAAAGGAAATTTGAGGGGAGGAATAAAAATGCTACGTCTTATGATCCCACATGACTTTGATTTAGAAAAGGCTTCATTAAGAGATAAAATACAATATTATTTACGTGCAAGAGGAATGAAGCAAAACGAATTAGCATTGGCATCTGGGATACATAAGACAGCGATGAGCCAAATAATGAGAGGTAGTCGAAATTTTTCAATTGAGCAACTCTCTAAACTAGAAGAAGTTTTAGGACTTAATAAAGGAGAACTTCAGAAGGAATCTTTAAGTGAATGTATCAATAAGCAAGGAAAAATGAGTTTGATTAAGTGCGAAAAGTTATTACGTGAATCTTTGAGTATTGAAAATAATGAATCATTGATAAATGAAATAACAGGGAAGATCTTAGAGACAAACAAAAACTATATTGGAATCATATTTGAGATTGCAGAAGATAAATATAAAAATAACGATCTGAAGCAGATATTGCCACTGTACTCGCTCATTACTTCGAAAATCGATAACAGGTTAGATGAGCGCCTTTCATTGAGTTACTATAGAACATTTATGATTAGAAGAAGTATTATGCTCACTCATAATGAAGGAATCAAAGACTGTAAAAAAGCATTATCTCAACTGATAGACTATCTTGAATTAATGCCAGAAAGATATATACTTGATGCATATCTTGAAGTAATTGTTTTTCTAAACTTGATTGAGGACTATCATGGAACATTGAAATATGCAGATAAACTTGTACAAATTGTCAACGGGCGTATGAATAATTTAAGACAAGACAAATTAGACTATTCTAAATTAAATTATTACCACTGTGAAGCTCTATTGTATAAGGGGTTTGCATATAAAGGAATGGGAGAATTTGAACTATCAAAGAAGATAATTAATCAGTATGCTTCTATAGATTCCAATTACGCTAAGTATGCCATAGGCAATATGCATTTAGTTGAACTTCTTAGTGGGAAATGGAATCACTTAGAACAATATCTCAAGACATCAACAAACTCTAAAAAAATGAATGTAATATTCCCTGTGTTACTTGAAGCAGCGATTAAACATAACGAACACAACCAGATAACTAAGTTTTTAGAAGAAAACGGTACTGTTTTGGAACAATTGGAAAATGATAATTCAGCGGTTGGATTAAAACATAAATTAAAAGCATATCAATATCTCGGAGTGTATCATCTTGAAAAAGGACAAGATCACATAGGAATTGAATATATATTGAAAGCACTTGAAATGGCTAATTTGTTTAATAATGAAACTCGGATTAAAAAATGCTGGTTGATCTTTACTAATAACTCAAACAAAGCTACAATCGAGCAATTAAATAAATTTAATAAAATTATTCAGGACAGTCTATGAGAAAGGGGTATGGTGTCATGAAAGGATTTAATACTAGTTAAAGATTGTTAGTGCGACCTTCTTGAAAGGAGGTGAAATAAATGAAGAAGGTCGCAGTTATTGCATTCGCTATCGCAGTATTGACGCTAGGTGTAGCTACATACACCGCAGTATCCCCATCTGTACAACTTGCAGATGATGGTGAAAGAGGCTAATAACCGAAAGAAGAGTGGAGAAATTCTCTGCTCTTCTTTTTTTATTTTCATATGTCGATTATTGTCGAGGAGTTTACATGAAAAAATGAATGGTAATTTCTATGTAAACACATGGTAATATAAAGATGTAAAGATAAATGACAAGGGGTGTTTTAATATGAGTAACAACTTAAATAAACAACTCGCCAAGTCTATACAAATGATTGAATTAGCAACTAAAAAGATGCACGAGAAAAGGACGGGTAGAAAGTTTGATGTCAATGCAAAAACCACTGCAAACGGGACGATAAAAGTAACAGTTGTAGCTCATAACATTGATACTGAGGATCAGACAAGCTCTCTCATGGCGGCACAGTATATGCTGAATGACATGTATATCAATGACGTTTTGATTCAGTATAATCTTCCAATGCGTAAAATAAAGGTGGATGATTTCTCTTTAGACTGGACTAATTCATATGAAAACAACGGCTCATATACAGTATTGGGGGAGTTAGCGTTGATTGTTAATGTTGAATTGTACAAGCCATATGAAGATTTAATAAGTTATCAGGGTGACGTTATAACATTTCATACAACCAGCGATGAATATATTACCTTAGACTGTGTTGAATGTAATATCACATGGCATCAGGCTAAAGTAGCATAAAAATAAACTATAATAAAGAATAACATGTGATATTGTAACTAAAATAATTATGGAGTATAATTTATATCAAGAGAACGGGACGTGAAAATTAGGGGGTATATAATGAATTTTATTAAATCAATTAAAGGTAATGTAATTACAGCAGATTTCCAGAAGATTGATCCTTCTGTCATTCTAAATAAAGATTGCTTGGATATTTTTTATGAAACGGTAAGTGAGATTGAGCAGTACGGTAAAGTAACAACAAAAGAGTGGAATAGTTTGATTGGATATATCAAGCAACTAGATTATCAATATGACGATTTTACTGATGAAAAAATGTATTATCTAAATATAATAAATTAAATAATTTTTAAACCATGCAATTAAGCATGGTTTTTGTTTTGTTGTTTTTGTTAAATAGCTTCATTATAATTAACTTGAGGTGATCGAGTATGTCGAAAGTATATACAAAGGCTGAAGCAAAGAAATTAATATTAAGAAATTTAAGGGCTTTATCTACTGAAAATAAAGGAAAAGTAACTCCTGAAATCTATAAATCTTCAGGTTTAAAACCATCCTACTCTTATATTAAAGAACACTTTGGGTGGACTAATATATTGCGTGAAGCAAATATTATGCCGCATCCATCAATGCTAACCGCTGAAGAATTGATTCAGCAACTTAAAGACTCAATTAAAGAATTAGGATACATTCCGACCAGCACCGAGTATGATAAGTTAAAAATGAAACCTGATAGTGATTCATTATCAAAGAGAGGGTTAACATGGTCTGAGGCAATGAATGAGGCTGGATTTAGAACATATGGCAAACCTGTCAAAGTAAAAGATCGTGTTTGTTATAATGCTGGTTGCTATAATCAATACACGCCTGAATATGAACATCACTGGTATTGTGATGAATGCCAAAAGGATATTAGGGGTAAGTTCATATCCAAACTGAACGACATGAAAGACGCTAATGCATTAAGAAAGATTGCATTGCAGTTAGCGACTTCAAATAACTCATTTAGAACTATAACTTTTATTATGGGATTGGACAAGAATTAAATGTCCCCTTAAAACAGGGGACATTTGTGTATACAAAAAAAATATAATATCATTGTTATTTTTGCTGATTTAATGTATAATAAAAGTTGGAAATGTCTACAATTTTACTAACTAAATAAAGAGGAAGGTGACTTTATGAAGGTTAATCGTTCTCAACTAGAGGAAATCCTTGTACAAAAATTCGAAACCATTAAATCTGATCTTAAATTTACAGAAGACCTGAAAAATGAATTAGCTAAACATAAAATACTTGCAGGAGATGTTCAAAGGATTATTAGTCAGAATATCCCTATTCAAGAGATTGATGACACAATGCTCTTTTTATTTACAAATGCAATTTATGTCCTTACATCAGAGAATATATTTAATCCCGAATTATATTTCAACGAAAGAGAAATTCAAATTGCTTCAAGGTATGAGGAATATCATGATGACAAAATTAAACTACCTCTTGTAATTGATAACGTATTGTCTTTAAATGATAAAGAATTTATTACTGTTTTGCCGATAAAGACTCTTGTTGAATGGGATAATTCACTTCTCATCGAGTATAACCATGAAACACAACGTAATCCAAAAGAAAGAAAAAATAGAGAAGGTAAAATTGTTCCAATAGCCAACATTAATCCGCAATCAGTAAAGGAGATTACACAGCATATATTAAATAATACATTTAAAGCCGATACGTTAATACTCAACGTTTTATCTGATGGAAATGATGAAATCATGTATGACCCTAAACACGGAAGATTGACAATTGTGTCTGGTGAAATCGACATATTGGATGGATTCCATCGTCTCAACGCTTTTTCTCAAGTAATAAATAATTTTAATCCTGACGCAGATTTAAAAGTACAGGTTGCTATAAAAAATTTTACAATTAAAGAAGCTCAAGCATATGTGGCACAAATTAATACGGTTAATAAGATGCCTAACACCTATATTCAAAAACTTAAGGCTGACAGATACAGCGACATTGTTGCAAAAGAGCTTCAAAAAGAATCTGAACTCAAGAATAGAGTTTCTCCAACTCATTTGGTAAATCACAATGTTGGACATTTAGTGAGTTATAAACTATTGACTGATGAGATCGAAGAACAATTTAAGATCAATTCCAAAATCGAAGCTATGGATTTAGCAGATTATCTAACAGTGTTTTTTGATTATCTGATTGGTTCCTTCCCAGAGGAGTTTGCAAGAGATAAAAGCGGTGAAACAATAATGTCTAAACACTTCATGTTTATTGGATATATTACTTTAGCAAGACATATGTACGAAAATAATATTCCAGCAAGAAGTGTTGTAGAAGTTATATCACAAATTGACTTAACCGAAAGCAACCCGTTCTTTGACGAAGTTAAAAAGATGAATGCTCCATTGTCTAACAAGAGATTCAAGAAGTTTGTTCGTGAGTATTTTAATCAAATTCCGTTGGAGGGAGTTTAAAAAGTGTCTAATAAAAAAGCCCCTAACCAAATTTATGAAGGCGACATGTACAATGAAGGAGTAAAACAAAGATTCATGGAAGTGATTTCTGATGATAGCAAAGGGCCGTATGAAAGAATTTTTATTAGGAGCAGTGTTGTTGAAGAAAGTTTAGGACGAGACATGTACGATTTCAATATTAAAGAAATCGAGAATGTTTTGTTTCATCTTAAACCAAAAACTTTGGCGGCGAGTAAGTCAAATATTAGTATTATTTCGTCGTATTTAGACTGGGCAATTGAAGAAGGATATAGGTCAAACACAATAAATCCCATGAAATATCAACTCGATGACTGGGCAGAAAAGTTTATAGACAAGAATATTAAAATGTTTTTCTCTAAGAAAGAGATAGACGAGATCATTGAAAAATGTAAAAATGCTCAAGATGCTGTGATTATCTCTCTCTTATTTTATGGGGCAAATGGTCGGGAAGTTTCTGAGTTAAGAAACCTTCGCCCAAGCGATGTTAATTTTGAAACCAATGAATTAATATTAACTGATGACAAAGACAATCAAACTAGACGAATAACAACTCCTAAAGAATGTATTACCTTAATAAAAGATGCTATAAATCAAACCGAGTACTTTAAGCGAAATGGTCATATTGCCCCCAACTCTAGAAACACAAAAGAGACAAGCGAATTAATCGAAACAGGGTATGTGATTAAGCCAGCAAAAACTAAGGTAGTTCATATAGATCAAGTTAATACCCATGTTGTTTATGGTAGATTGTCTACAATTAGCGAACTCTTTAATATTGAAAACTTCACGGTGAAAAATATTCAGCGCAGTGGCATGATCTACATGGCAAAACAAATCCTTGATCGGGATGGACACTTTGGAGATAAAGAACAATACTTTGAAATATGTGAACAATTTGGAGTAAGCAAGTTCGATAATCATGGGGTTGAAGAATATAACTGGTCTGCCATGAAGAGTTATATTAACATGGATATGATTAAACAATTTTATGGAGAAGGCAGTCTGTCGTAATGACGGACTGCTTTTAATTTGAAGTTCCAAAAAACTTGTTGTCATTTAGTTACTGGGTGGTAAAATACAAATATATTTTACTGTGAGGGAGATGAAATATGGATCTCGTTCTTTTTGTATTCTTTTCTTCTTTAGAATATGCTGCAATAGTTTTGCTACTCTTGGCTATCTTTAGATTGCCTATGAAGGACTATGTTGTCCCTGTTTTAGCAATAGCAGTACTCGAAAGTGTATTTTCATATGTATTAAGATATAATACTCATTTTGTTAATTTTTCTGTATCATTACAAATAGCTCTTATGATATTATTATTTATTTATTTTTCGAGGATTCAACTTTTTTACTCTTCTATTGCAGTGATATTATCCTATTGCGCATATTCAACTATACAAATTATTTGTTTTGCAATAATGAATTACATTGGGGCGTTTGAGTTAGAGCAACTTACCAAAGAGATTGTCGAAGGCGTTACACTGATTGGTTATATATTGCAATTGATAACGGTAATTGTAACACTAGGTATAGCTGTCATAATAAAAAGAACAAACATGGGATGGCAATTTATACCTGATGCTCATCGTAAGGTAAGCTTAAATGATCCAATTAATTTTGCGCTTTTGATAACAGTAATTACATCATATTTACTTTTGAGTTTAATGGTATTTCTTAGTACATTAGCAAATAGAGAATATATTTTGGTTTTACTTGTATTTTTAACATTTTGTCTTTGTTCATTGGTTCACTTTTCTAACAAAAAGGAGGAAATGAATGATAGAGGCACTAGCCTATAAAATTGCCGTGAAGATTAAGAGTATAAATCCAAATGAAACAAGTAGTATAGAAGTCATGAAATTTTCTTTGATAATGCTCATTGGAACAGGAAGTGCAATTTTCTTATCATTGCTCCTAGCATCACTGCTAGGAAGTGCACTTGAAACTATTATTGTTTTAATATCATTTGTCTCTTTGAGATTTTTTTCTGGAGGATTTCATTTTAAAAGTGCTGAACTATGTACGATATTCAGTGTTATAGGTGCAGTACTTATCCCTTATGTACCAGTTAGTGATAAAAATGTATTTGTAATAACATTGATTTCAATATTTATTACAGCATTATTAGCTCCCATTGGAGTGAATCAATCCAAGTTTTTTACTAAAAAACATGACCCATTGTTAAAACTGATATCTATTTTTATAATTTTATTAAATTTAATTATTGAGTCGGATATACTTGCAGTTACTTTTTTTGTGCAAAGCCTTACATTGGTTATATATAAAACAATGGAAGGAGGTGATTGTAAATGAAAGCATTCCTTGCTAAACAAATCTCTAGGTTTTTGGCTATTGTTGCTGTACTAGTCGTATCTCCATACTCAGCAGCTCTTATTCACCAGCCAGAAGCTCCTCAAGAATTGTACAAGAATAACTAGGTATTAAGAAATGGGTGAGAACAGCAATGATTATTCCATGTGTTCGCAAAGGAAACGAAGAGCAGGGAATAATTTGGTTAAGTGTTACAGATATTACTCACCTAGCAAGAAAAAGAAATGAAGTTGAGTTTCATACAGCCGATGGTGTTTATGTACGCCCAAATGCGCTAGACTACTGGCAAGTAGTATTAAAGGAAAAAGGATTTGAAAGATTAGATTGGGGGGTGTTAGTAAATTTACATAAAATTGCTGAACTTGATGAGAAAGAGCATAAAATCATCATAAAAGACTCAAGAAAATCTATAGTAGTAGCAGAAAAGCATATTGAGAATTTAAAAGAGTTTCTAAAAAAAGGTGAAAGTTGATGAAAGTCCAGCTTTCACCTTTTTCATTTTCTACTTCTAATCACAAATCGAACAATATGTCAAGAAAAATCTTTACATGTGTTTATTTTTCGTTATTTCTGTGAGGACATTTGCTAGAATAAACTTATAACATCTTTGGGAGGGAAGTCACAGATGGATCTACATATCTTGATCGTCGAAGATCAATTTGAAATCAGAAAGCTGCTCGCTACATATGTTTATCATTTGCCCTTTGTAAAAAGTGTGCACACTGCGAAAAATGCTGATGAAATGTTTTTACAGCTTAGTGAGAAGGACAACATAAATGCTTTAATACTTGACCTCGATCTGGGAAGTGAGTCAATCGACGGGATAACTGCATATAACTTGTGTCGTGAATATGGCTATGATTTGCCTGCAATTGTAGTAACTGGTGAAAAACTGCTCGCAGCACATTCTTACACTATTGGTATTACAGATGTTGTTACAAAAGCAATTGATTTTAAAAGACTTAAAAGTGCGCTGGAGAAACTCAAAAATTATTACTTATATAAACGCTTTATTGATAATAATGGGGCTTGTATTCCCATTTGTGGCAATGAATCATATGTTACCTTCCCATCGGAAATCCTTTATATAGAGTCAACCAAGGGTAATGTAAATGTTCGTACAGTTGGACGAGTAGAGCCATACACAACAGAATTGCGATTGAATGTTTATGCGAAACTATTAGAAGATCACAATTTTATCTACATTAGTAGATCATCCATAATAAACCTGGGGTTTGCCAAAGAAGTCAAAGACAATGTATTGATTATGTCGAATGATGATGTGTTGCCAATAAGTGAAGAGAGAGTAAATTACGTAAAAAAGATGGTGACAATGCATAGCGCTGATCTAAAAAATAGACGAGGTATGCTGGGAAGTCTGTTAAAGTTTGTGAATAATTTATAAAGGGTGAAAAAATGAAGCATAGAATAAAAAGATGGTTGTGTCATTTTTTCGGCTGGCTATCAGAATATCATAAATCTCGATACGGAGAAGATAAATAGGAGTTTAGGGATATGTTTATCATTCCAAAGACTTTAGAACAGTTTTATGTATTATTGCTCTATATTATTGGGATCATTGAACTTATATTGATGACAATAGCTGTTATTAATATTGAAGTTATAGAAAAAGTGTGGACATTAAACATTTCTATGACAATTCTATTTGCATTATTGATTTTAATATTTATCAGGTATTTATTTATAGTTATTGCGAAAACTGCCCATGAGACAAGTAAGCAATACAGTCATTCGCAAGAACTCGTATACAATATGTTTGAAGAAACGATAAGTGAGGTATCTAAAAATTACACACTTATCGATGAAATGTTAGAAAACGAACAGTATTCTAATGCTAGAAAATATTTGAACAATATACTTGACCTAAAAGATGAGCACACGTTTATCACAGAAATTCACAATCCTGCATTGTCATATTTATTAAGTGTAAAATTCTATGATGCTTATAAAAGAGGTGTGACAGTAAATTGTGATATTACCAGCAAATCGCAACTTGCTAGTTTCAATACTAAGGATTTGGTTGCTATTGTTGGGAATCTTTTGGACAATGCAATCAAAGCATCTGAACACAGTGAAAACAAGCAAATTACATTTAGATGGTATACGATTGACAAAGAAGATGTGTTAATTTTTGAGAATTGCTATTTAAAGAGTGAAGATGTTTCAATCTCCTGTTGGTTTGAATTAGGATATACGACCAATAAGGACAAGAAAAGAGGAAATGGGTTAGCCATTGTGAAAAAATTGGTTGAAAAACACAATGGGACAATTATCGGTCAAGCAAAAGATAATCATGTGCAATTTACAGTTACTCTTAAAAACCCTTAAATCCATAAGGGTTTTTATTTTTATTAATTGAATTATTAAAATATTTTAGTTTGTCAATAGGAATTCGTTGAAATGAATTCCCCTTCGATTTTACCAATACTTCGTGATTTCAGTGAAATCACTTGATAAAATGTATTTGAAAACGGGTATAACATATTGACGAGAATTTGTGAATCAGTCATAATAAGAACAAGTGTTCTTGTACAAGTTGCTCATACTTTATAATAAGAAAAGAGCGCTTCCGTCCGACCAAAGATAGAGAGCGCTCAAATAGGAGGCATCATAAATGACACCTAATTTCATTTTAGTTCAAGCAGAGCAAAAAGTAAAATCTGAAGTGTTTGGTAATATTGTTTTGAGGGTAGAAACGCTGAAGACTTTTGAACCGCTAACTATTGAATTGAAGATACATACATTGAGTGGGGTTCAGCATGTAGTCAAGGTACATGATTGGAAATGTGAGTGGCAAGACGAAATTGATGACAAATGGTATGGAGAAATGCAATTAGTGATATCATATTCATTTGAAGTAAATGAAGAGGATGCGCTTTATGCCGCTAATTGTTCTATTAGCGAATTGAATGCCATAATTAATGAAGTAATAACAAATGAAGGCTCTCTAAAAGTAAATGACTTCTTGATTGAATGGGGGCATGTGTATGGAGAGCAAAATTGAGGTGAGAAAGATGCAACCGTTTCAAGATGGGGAATTAGAATTATTGAGAGAATATGTTTTGTTACCTATTGTATTGACGATATTTGAACGTGACAAGAAGAACATAGAAGAATCTGAGATTAGCATAAAGCAGCCATATGTCACTGCAATTAATGAAGCTATGTACAGAATCACGAGACAATTGAGTAAACTGAAGAATGAAATGTACCGAAAAGGGTTAAGGGTAGTGAAAGAAACGCGAACTGAACACGGGATCGACTGCCTATTCCTTTGCAGAGGATATTCTCAACAGTTCCAGATGCTATGGGATTTCGTGAAAGCCGAAACGGAAGTAAGAATGCAACAATATCTGATGGGAATGGATAGCCACTCGTGAGAACGGGTGGCTAAAATTGTGGATATAAAATAAAAATAAATAGTAGACAAATATAAATATATGTTGTATTCTTAATTCAGAAGATTACAGAAGATGGGAAACACTATACATAAGTTATTGAAATGAGATTTTTATCGGAAAGGAGTGATGTCATGAGTAAACAAACAGTAATTAACCCAATTGAGTATATTTCAAGCATTTTAGAAAGTAATGGATACGGCAAGAATCTAGTTCTCGGTCATATTAAGTACGATCAAGCTGTTAATGAGGATTATGATTATCAGGTCATTCGCTCTAGTTCGCACGATGGAACAATATTGTTCACCATGATGCTGGTTGACGAGGCATTGAATCCCATTATTAATAAGACAACATATTGCACCAAAACAATTACAGAGGAAGAACTAAAGAAACTCGTTGACATCGAGTATATAATTGGTGACATTAAAATGGAAACTGAGATTGGGGTGCAGGATTTACCAGCAGGAAGGTATATGGGGCAAACGGACACAGTTTACATACCAGTACGTTGTAGATATATTTTCTAGAAAGTGGTGAACCGATGATTACAATTAACTATTGTCCTCAAGGTGTTTCTTGCTCCGATTTTGAGGCCGAAAAAATAGTGCGATTATGGTTTCGAAATCAAGAGCCTTATACTTACAACGTATCAACAGAAAACATCATTTCTTATGTACGAGTACTGGTTGCCGAGGGTGAAATTAACCATACAGATGTGCAGTTACAGTTTAATGGAGAAAATCTTGAAATGAATGAATATGCGATGATTAAAGATTGGCGGAAAGGTTTTTGTGATTACCATGTAGAGAATGCTGCGAGAATTATTAAAGCGCAGAATCAAAAGCGAAGAGCGATACGAGACGCTTTAAAAAGTATGACAAATAGCGAAATTTTATAAATGACGAAATTGAACTTGCAAGACGGTTATTTACATAATAAACAGATACTTTTATCGGAAAGGATGAGTGAGAACGAAATGAGTCCAGAAGAAATTTTAAATGAAGCATCTCTTCCAAGATTACAAATTGAATGTATCAATGTCAGTGGAGATTATACTGAACAACTTTGGAAATACGAGCTAGTGTATAAACATTTTACAGGAGATATTGTAAAAGTAACGATTGGGCAAACAGAAAGGAAAACAGGAAGAACGAAACCTCCTATTGGTGAAGATGGAGAAATAGACCTTCCATTTAGAGACGGAGCACATATTAAGCACGATGCAATTCATTTGAATTTGCCAGCTTACGCTATATGTGATGATATTGTTGAGAAACTTGATTTGAGTAGCTTTAAATTAAAATTTCCAGAAAAATATTCACGTTAAAAGATACTTTTTATATAAAAATAATGGAGGTTTTATAAAATGGACTTGAAGGAAGAAATTAAACAATTTCTGATTAGCAAAGGTGTTGTTCATCCAAGTGATGAAGTTATGAATTATTTCCATGATTTCTTACAACAAAAGATTAAGGAATCATCTAAAAGATTGGCTAAAGTTCTTATTGATGAGTTTGGCGTTCCAGAAAGGGAATGAAATCTGTCATTCATTGGGAGTGAGAAAATGTTAACTGATGAAGAAAAGAAGCGTATGATTGATATTGGAAAACAACTTGGGTTCGAAGTGACATTTGATGAAAATATTAAGGGAATCTATTTGAATGGAGAAGAAGTAAATCTCGAAGAAATTTTTCCTGAATTAAAGGAATTGGATTAAATATGTATTATATTCAAAAAGAGAGGTAGATATAAATGCATACAATCAATAAAGAAATTGATGAGATTCATGTAGTATTTGAAAATGTAGAACATATAAAAATACCGTATAGTGATGTAAGATACATTAGTCTAGCTGGAATTACTGAATCTATATGGGACAACAATATACTATTGAACAATAAATCAGAGCTATTATTGAGTAAATCCGCAAAACATTTATATCTAATAATTAAAGATAAACCAGAGTACCAGAGAATCAAAGAATATAATGATATCACGCACATTGAATTTCTCAGTAACTCAGAAACGGTGTATTACATAGGAATTAAATGGACTGAAGATAGTGATGATTATAGTAATACTGGTCAAGAAGTACGTGTTGAAGGTGGATGGATAACGGTTATTTGTAATCAAGGGGAGCAAGAAAACTAAATAAATCACGAATATTAACGGAAGGTGAGACTGTTGGTATGGAAGAGTTTCTGAGATTCTTTAATGAAATAAAACACAGGACAGGTAGATATACTTTAGAAATTTATTACTCAGGTATTATGGACTGGTGCATTACAATTAATCGTCATGGAGAGACAATCGTTAACGTTCAGAATTGCGACATGGATTATGTGTTTGCAAAAGCACATGTTTTGTTTAAAGAATGGCTGCTAGAAACTCAAGGTGGGTACTGATAAATGTAAAATTTATTAGGAGGTTGGATAATGCCTGTAACTGAAAATGGATATGAGTATCAAATGCCTGATGGAATAAGAAATCAACTCACAAAAGAACTGCTAATTGATTTTCACAATAATCTAGTCAAAATATTTAAACCAACAGAATACATAGATTACATAAATTTTTATATATACATTGAAAGTACATTTGGTTGGGATGAAGCATTTAAAGAAGCATGTAAAGTGCACAATAAAGAATGGCTTTATGAATATTCTAGACATCTTCCTTGGTATGAGCATGACTTGTTTTGTGATGATGTGGGAGAACTCATGGTTCAATTGGAGGTAATTGAAGAAGGCGAACCGTTAGAGTTGGAAGATGTTTACGAAGAAGAGATTGAATAAAATGGCAATTTCATAGGAAAAAGGGGAAGTGATTATGCAGGAATTTTTATCATTTTTTGATAAAGTGAATCAGGCGCATGGACATTAGAAATCTATTATTCAAGTATTATGGACTGGTGTATTACTATTGGCTACAAAACAACTCACCCAAAACATGGAGAAACCATTATCAATGTTCAAAGTTGTGATATGGAGGATGTCTTTGCAAAAGCACAAGTTCTGTTTAAGGAATGGTTGTTAGAACATGAAAGTGGGTACTAAACACCCTGATACAGAGTACACTATTCGACCTAAAATACGGTTTTCGTGGAGTGATTAGTATGAGGAAAGATATTCAGCAAATTGTTAAAGCTGCGGCAGAGAGATACGGTTTAGGTTATAACCCGGATAGCGAGTATGCTACGGTTGTACAAAATGACGGAAGTATTAAGACTTTACAACCGGACGATCTGGTTAATGTATTCAATGTAACTTCGGAAAACCTAAGTTGGGATTCCATAAAATAGTGAATTTATCGCAAAAAGGAGTTTAGAAATGAAAAATAATAATATCGAAATTGAATTCAAAAATGGCAGTAAAATTATCGTTGTACCTACTGAGAACTCAGTAACTGGATCGTGCAAACTGGAGTTTTTAAAAGAATATTCTTGTGAATGGGACGGGCGATGAAGATGAGTGAATTATGTGGGAAGAAGATTAAAATTATTTCCTCTGACCATCATCAAAATTGGTATGCAGATAAGATCGGTCAAGAATTTATAGTACATAGTGAATGCAGTCGAAACAGAAACAACTTAATTGTAAGGACAACCATTGAACAAGCTGGATGGCCTTATGGATGGGTAAGCAAAAGTGATTGCGAGTTTGTTGAATAAGGAGATGAGATGGTGTCTTGGCCTCCAAGGAAACGCTGTGAAAACTGTAAATATGGAGTTATTCAAGGTTTGCAGGTTATATGTGAAAACAAAAATCATATCAAAAATAATAGAAAATTGGATGTAGATTTTGTAATTGAGCGATTAAATTATAGATGTAGTTATTATGTAAGACAGTATACAATGAGTAAGTCATGATAAGTTTTAAAAATAAAAAATAATTGACACACATAAATTAAAAATATAATATTAAGGTGTTGGTATGAGACACAGACGATGGATTAATCTTTGTTTGCGACTCACAAGTAAAAATAATATGCCTGAGTACCGTCACGTTTCATTGCTTATAAAAAATGGTAGAGTAATATCTTATGGATTCAATAACAAGTACAAAGCTGGCAGAATTGCAGATCCGATTTATGATTGTAAAGGATGGCATTCAGAAGTAGATTGTTTATTCTCGGTACATAAGAGGATGGTCAAAGGTAGTATTTTGTATAACGCTGCGGTTACTAAAACAGGAAAATACGCAAACAGTAAACCTTGTCCATATTGTCAGCAATTCATTAGCAAATACGACTTAAAGGGAGTATATTACCATGACGAAAACGGCAACGTCTGCAAATACGCTTGAAGAAATCATCAGAATGATTCCAGTTGAAGTAAACATGATTAAAGAAATCGATTTTGATAGGGAAATTGAAAATAAAAATAATAAGCCTTATGTATATTACAATGTTAATTCAGGCGAATTAAAGGTCTTCCGAGTTTGCAGAAAGAATCTTGAGACTGTATTGGTTGCTTATGATTACGGTCTGCTACAGTCTCCTTATGTAAGCAATTTTGAGGCGCATTTATTCCTTGATAAAGAACGAGACGGAAAGGCTATTAAAGTGTTACCTAGTGAAGTACAGAAGCAGATCAGGAATAGTATGTTTGGCTGTGCCAGCTTTAATAATGCTACTGAATTTCAGACTGTATTGCTACTGATTAAAGATAAGATTAACTGGGTGCTTTGAATAAAAGACGTGTTTGATTGAAAAAGTAAAGGGGATTGATTCTATGGTTGATTTCAAGAAATTGCACGATGACTGGTGGAATAGTTTATCAGAAGACCAAAGGGAGTTTATCAATGAGAGAAAACGCCTAGAAAAAGAACATACATATTATACAACTGAAACTATGCTAGATAATGACTACATTATGATTAAATATGGTAAAGATCGTAAAGAGGAAAAACAAAAAGTAGTTTTGTATCGACCTGTATATTCAGACAATCAAGTGTCTGAAAAAATCCTTTTGTCCTTTGGTGGATATCGAGAATACAGCTTTGATAGACGATTCATAAATAGTATTTTAGAACGACTGAATGATGAGAACAGACGTTTTTGCATTGATGGTGGTGGGGAAGTTTATGTAAAGAACAATGAAATGAAGCGAATTTTTAATGAAGCAATTGAAGCATTGGAGCGGTTAAATATTGAGATTGCAGATGACTATTACCCATCACTTACAAATTCAGATATGGGTAAAATGTTGGAATCTTTAGGGTTGCGATAAAATTATTATACTGCAATGAGGGAAGGTATGTATTATGGTAGAAGTGACCGAACAGCAAATCGTTGGAACGCTGGCAACAAAGGTGATGGGGTGGTCAAAAGGTAAGTACATAGAAGATGGTGCATATATTGCTGACGCTTGGTATGACGATCAAGGTGATTTCATGGAATGGGTCAGAGATTGGCAGCCGACCGAAAGAATTGATCATGCTTGGCAAGTAATGGAGGAAATTAATAAGAGCAATGAACAAAAACGACATTTTAATACATGGATGTTACTTGAAGTAGGAGCCAATGCATTTTCGGCAGTAACGCCAAAAGCAATATGTAAGGCAGCAACCAAAACAGTTGAATCATTATAATAAATCTTTTATACAGAGAGGAGGTTGAATAAATGGAGAAAACAGCAAGTTGTGGTTTTGATGGTTGCGCAACTTGCCCATTTGCATTCACTGATGAATCAGAAGAAGTTCAAAACTTATGGTTGCCTTCCTAGTGCGTATGACATTATTCAAATGAAGAAGAAAAGTGGTCATAATTGGGCTTGTCACGGAAATGAGTCAGTAATGTGTGGTGGATTTGTTCAATATGTAAGGGAATACCACCCAGAATTAGATCTTAGTGTTGGTAACTTGATTTCATATAAGACATGGTATTACGAAGGCGAAGAGGTAGCTTTGATTGAGGTAAGCACAAAATCCAATTAAAGAATGCTTTTAACTAAAAATAACTGGAGGTAACATGGATAAAGTAATTGAGGGTTACAGGCTGGAAGGATATGTGAAACAAAACTATGGATGCATGGATTTGCATTCAAAACCCGAAGAGCAGAAAAAAGAACTTCAATCATTCATTCGTGAGTGCGAGGATCACCTTAATGCAAATAGCAGCAGAACATATACATCGGTACAATTGCAAATTGTGCCTGAATATCGGCAAGACGATAATAAAGAACGCGAAGAATTGGTTTCAAAACTCGCTGAATACTTCGGATTCAATTGGAAAGATGGTACTTATACATATAATCTGACACGAGTAAAGGAAGCATTTGATTATGGAACAATGAGTCTGGATGACTTTCAAGAAATGAATGATGATGATTTGTATGAGTTGGCAGACTTTATTTTGGGCTTCATGAAATTTCGATGAATGTACGATTTGATTTAAAAATGGAGGTAATTTTTAATGGAAAAGAAAAGCAAACAAATACCAATTTATGAAGAGAAAAAAGTTCAGGTTGGGACAAAAGAAGTGGATATTTGGGTTACATTAGATGGCTCTGAATTTTATAATCCAAGTCAAGCAGAAGATCATGAATTTAAATTAAAAATTAAAGAACGTCAAGTGTTCCTCCCTTATGATGTTAAAATTTACTATTTTGAGAACGAAAACCAAGTGAAGGAATGGATTGAAAGGCTAGATGATGGATATCACCAAGCACTCTTTGATAAGTCAAACTACAATTATCCTAATTGGTTTGTAATTTATGATGTAAGTGGAGAACATGATTGGATGACATATTATGACATGAAGCCACTTGAAGATTTTAAACATTTCATTATTCAAGAAATAGATAAATTAACTGAATGAAAGAAGGAATTTATACAAAGGGGAGATGCACAAGTGGATAAAAACAATGATTGGCATCCTAAAGCAAACGAGATGATTGAGGGCAGTGATAATCTTAGCGATACAGAGCAAGAAATGACTGAAGAACAAAAGAAATATATAGATGATGTAAGTAAGTGGCTAGACTCGCATCAAGAATTACTTGAATTAAATAAGAACAACGGAGGCACAAATGAATATACTGACTGATGATGATATTAAGTTTCTTAAAGACTTAGCAATTGAATTAAAAACACAAGACAGAGAGTATACTGCTAAACCAGTATTTTATCAGATTCGTGAAAAGAAGAATGTTGTGGGTATTGACCCAGACTATGCCGATAAAACTTGTATACTTCTGAGCGAAGATTATATTTTATTTACTGATTTCAATGAGGCAATTGAGTGGTGCGAGGATTATCTAGAGGATCTAATTCAGAAAGATATTGACGAATGGTGGGAAGTAAAGTTATCAAAGTCATTTTTAGTTCTTCATGATTTTCTTAAAAATATTGGGTATGAGTTTTCAACATACACAGGCTATACAGAAGAGCATACATATAAAAACTGTTTTCTAACAAAACGTGCATTGGATCAACATGTCACAGAGAATCACTATCATTATAAGCAACCCGATTATTTTATTAACCATGCCTGGAGGAATCCTGAACTTCAACGACTACTTGAAATTGTGGAGAAGTTTGCAGATGTAGAAATTTAAGAAAAGGAGGAAAGATGCATATGTCACTAGAGGCATGTGAACGTGAGACGGCAATTCATTGTGATGATGAAACAAAAACATGGAGTATCTATACAAGGCAACAACGTGTAATTACAAAATTAAAAAGAGCAGGGATTGAGCCTTACAAGATTCAAGAAGATGGTGCGCATTGGTACAAGGATATACCATTTGAGCGAATTTCATTTCGTTCTGAAAGTAAGGGGCGTAATATGACAGAAGAACAGCGCAAAGCTGCGGCAGAACGATTAAGGAAAGCTAGAAAAGCTAAAGGAGGAGAATGAATGTTAAATAATCATGGACGAATAGGTCAAACAATTGCAAAAGGTGTGAAGTTGAATCTTGGTGGAGGGGCGGAAGCTGTAGTTGATCTACATTTAAATGAAGAAGGATTTTTGTTAATTGATGGATTGGGATTAGATCAATTCGACTATAACTGGCACTGGCACACGTTAGAAGACGGTAGTAATCGAGTAGAGTTACAAATTCTATATTGTGAAGATGATGAGGATGACTGGGATGAATAAAGATAATTGCATTTATGTAATACATAAAGATGGTAAACGATGGGAGAAAACAGGGCGAAAGATTGCGTATTTGAAGATTGGTGCAGCAAAGAGTGTCATTACTGCTGAGTGTAATGATTATGCGTATGATGCTGTTCGTCATCTGGATTATTGTGCTCCACAAAGATCAGATGAGTTTAAGAAAGCATTTGATGAAGAGTTTAAAAGGTTTGAGATAGTAGAGTATGTACCAAAGACCAAATAAAAGGATAATTTCATGAGGAAAGGAGAAATGGTATGTTAAATGATAAAGATATTCAAATTGCATTGAAACATTTTAAAGGGAAAAGGCTTGTTGACATTATTCAAACTGATAATGGCAATGACTTCATTTTTGAGGGCGAATTAGTTATCAGAGTATATAACGATGGATACGACAATTATGACACTGAGTTAACAAGACGAGTGCCGACCTATACATATGAAAGATTGCAATGAAATGATGTTTTCCTTGGATTTTAGGAGGTGAAAGTTTTTGAATCCTTTAGATGAAAAGATTACATTCTGCTCTGCATGTTTTGCTACGAATGAAGATGGCTCTTGGGGAAATAACGGCGGGTGGTCAGTTCAAGATGTAGAAGAAAACGGGCTGAATTGTTATTGTATGAATTGTAGCGGTCATGGTGAGATTGTGGTCATGTCACGTAGAGCCGCCAATAAGATTAGAGAAAGTGCTTCATGGGTTGGTAAAAGATATTATCCTCATAAAGAGGACTTACTACATAGTTTTATTGTGAATGATGATAATGGCACTTATACAGTTAAGTGGCGTTTTGAGAAAGGTATTAAAACAACTCCAGAAGGTGTTAGAGCATTACAAGGAATTAGTAAGGATGAAGCATTAAATTTTTTAGCTAAAGCATTGCGATTAATTGAGGATGTAGAAAATTATTATTTTGGTTGAAATCCAATCAAAAACTACATTTATTGAAAAAGGAGGTTTATCAATGGCGAAATATCGTAAGAAACCAGTTATCATTGATGCAGTTACTGTCAAAGAATACATAGAACTTAATTTTAAAGATTTTAATGGTGTTCATTCATATTACGCAAAAGACGGTAAAATGAGATTGATCCGTTTAAATGAGGATGGCAAAAGTTTAACAATTGAAACACTTGAAGGGAATATGATTGCTGATCCAGATGACTATATCATTACTGGCGTCAATGGTGAACGATACCCTTGTAAGCCAGACATCTTTCACCAGACATATGAACTTATTAAAGAATAAAAATATTTAATGAAAACTTGCTTTTATCAAAATTAGGGAGAGGATGCGATGGCGAAATTAACACCAGAAGAAAAAGACAGGCGAAAACTTGAACGGAAGTTGAAGAAGTATAAAGAAACGCACAAGTCATTAAATGGAATAGATTATAAACTGTGCAATAAATGTGGTGACTGGTTTCCATCAACAGATGAATATTTCTATAGAAATAAATCAAATTCAATTGATGGGTTACATCCTAGTTGTAAGCAATGTGCAATAATTAAAAGTATTATACGTCAAAATGAAAATCCAGAAGCAATAAAAGCTTATGCAAAAGAAAATTATAGAAATAAAGTTCAGTACTATAAAGATAAATTCAACAGGTGGGTTAATAATAATCCTGAAAGAATAAAGCAGTTAACAAAAGATTGGAGGCAAAATAATCGAGAAAAATTAAAAGAGTATAGGATTGAAAGAGAACTTCATAAGAAGCATGACATTTCTGATGAAGAATTAAATGAATTATATGCATATTGTAATAGCAGTTGTATGTACTGTGGAATCACTGAGGAAGAATCTGTCGAGAAGTATGGACATAAATTACATAAGGATCATGCAATAAATGATGGAAGCAATGGAATTGAAAATTGTATATTGGCTTGTAAGAGTTGCAATTCAAGTAAACGGAATAAAGATTGGGATGTGTGGTTCACAACTGAAAATCCAAAATACACTCAAGAAAGGTTTGTAAAAATAAAGGAATGGTTAGATAAATTTACAATATAAAATCTATTTCATTGGAAATAGGAGGTGATATCTTGGGGATAGGATTTGCAAAGACTGCAAAGTATTATACCCATTAACAAATGAGTATTTTAGACCAGAAAAGAATAAAACTGGTTGGAGCTACATTTGTAGAAATTGTATTAGGAAAAGAAATAAGCAGTATTATGAAGAAAATCGAGAGAAACTTATTCGTGCAGCGCGAGAAAGAGCGTTAAGAGATCATGAGAAATACAAGCGAGGACAGAAAAAGTGGTATTACGATAATCTCGAAAGAGAACGAGAACGACATAGACAGTGGAACAGAGAACATGCCGATTACTTAAAAAATTACACATGTGATTATAGAAAAAATAATCCTGGCAAAGTTAAAGAATATAACGAGAAACGAAAGGAAAAGAATCATGATATTACTCCGAAAGAATGGATTGCATGTAAAAATTACTTTGATAATGCGTGTGCATATTGTGGAATGACATATGAAGAACATAAGATAGCAGAGGGTCAGGATCTTCATAAAGAACATGTCATACACGATGGGCGAAATGATTTAAAAAATTGCGTGCCAAGCTGTCGGAGTTGTAACTCAGAGAAAAATACAAGAACATTAAACGATTGGTATAATAAAAATAATCCAAAATATACATATGAGCGCTATTTTAGAATCTATCAATGGATGAGATATGATTGTCTTAAATTTATAAAAAAGAAGAGAAAGAAAAAGACGACAAGAGGTGATTAAATGGAACTAGGTAACATGATTTTCGGCAACTCAAGAGGAGAGCATCCAGTAGATCGAGCATGGCAAGATGATTTCTGTCAATTCCTTTATGATTGTGGTCTTGATGGACGAGGTTATTATGACAAAGAAGACCAATATCAAACTAGTCGTGGTGGATTCGAAAATGATGTATTCTTGGTAAATCCATATGACTGGGATGCAGATTGTACTTGTGGGTTTGATGATATGAATTATGAGTGGTGGGAAGAAAATCAGCATACAGATGGTTGCTTTTCTAATAGAATTAAAAAGTATGAAAATGAACTTAAACAAAAAGGTATTGAATGGTTGAGCAAAAAATACATAACTTTAGTAGATAATTGGGCAAAAGTAAATGGCTGGGAACATGGATGGAATGGCTGCGCTTTCCATTGCGATTGTGGTGTACATAAGAGGTATGATGAATGGGCTAAAAACAAAGGACATAAAGACAATTGCCGATTGATACAACCGAATTTTTGGTATAAGCCAACGGGGTTTAGATTGAATTTTTATAAATACCCATTAAGAGATGCATATATGAATCAAAATATTACATTTGAAGAATTAAAAAAGATTATAGAGCATTGTAAGGAATCTATACTGGGGAATAAAACTCTATAAAAGATCGTTTGATTGAAATTAAAAAATAAAAATTAGGAGGTTGATTAATTGAGTAAAATTAAAGTGTGTTCTTTGTTTAGTGGAATTGGTGGGTTTGAAACAGGTATTTTTAATGCAATTGGTAGAGAAAATGTTGAAGTAGTATTCGCAAGCGAAATTGACAAATACGCTACCAAAGCATATGAAATAATTTACGGATTTAAGCCTCATGGAGATATTACAAAAATTTCAGCAGAACATATACCAGATCATGATGTATTAGTTGGAGGATTCCCTTGTCAGGCATTTAGTGTAGCTGGGAAACGACTAGGATTTGAAGACACAAGAGGGACACTATTCTTCGAGATTGTGCGAATTGCAAGTAAGAAGAAGCCAAAGGCTTTGATCTTAGAAAATGTAAAAGGTCTTGTGAATCACAATAAAGGAAGTACACTTGAGACAATCTTATTAACATTAAGCGATATTGGATATGTAGTAGATTTTCAGGTAATAAATAGTAAACATTTTGACGTTCCACAAAATCGAGAGCGAATAATTATTGTAGCACTCAGAGATATTGAAGCTGAAGAATGGATTATTAGTGGTAATGATATTGTAGCAAAAGCGAAGAAAAAATTGAAAAACGCAGATGGAATTAAAACATTTAATTTTAAATTTCCTGAGCAGAACAAAGTAAATAAAATTATAAAAGACATATTGGAGGATAATGTTGATGAGAAGTATTACATAAGTGAGGAAAAAACAAGAAATCTTCTAGAACAATTAACAAGCAAGCAACAAGAAAGTCTAACCGATAGAAGCATAATTGATCCAATGGCAAAAGGAATGGACGGTCTACGGATTTATAGTGACATGTGTCCAACTTTACAAAGTAGAGATTATAAAGAACCTCGAAAGGTAGTAGAAATTGATTTGCAACAAGTGGGATACATAGATAAAAACGCTCAGGGTAATAGAGTTTATGACACAAATGGAATCTCAGCTACCGTTGCTAGTCAAACAGGTGGTCTTGGTGGTAGTGGTGGAGGAGTTTATTTAGTAAAAGAACCAGAATTGGCTATGGTGGGACTTCTTGATATTAAAGGAAATGAATGCATAAGGAGGGTTTACGATCCAGAAGGAATTTCACCGACAATCACAACAATGGAAGGTGGCAATCGAGAACCCAAAATTATTGTAGAAGACAATGATTATCTTAGCTGCAGTTTTAGAACCAGAAGCTATAAAGGACAAGAGCAACAGTTAGAAATCAGAAGTGATGCAGTAAGTAATACTATCACTTCAGTATCAAAGGATAGTATGATTTTAGAAAAACCAAAATATCGAATTCGCAAATTGACCCCATTAGAATGTTTTAGGTTACAGGGATTCCCTGATGAATATTATCACAAGTTAGTTGAAGCAGGAATCAGCAATTCGCAACTATATAAAATGGCTGGAAATGCGGTAACAACGAATAAAATAACAGCAGTATTTAAAAATTTGATTAATTACATATAAAATAAAAATAAATAATACATATATTGACCAACTTCTCCGCTCTTGATAAAATATAGGTAACTAAGTATGGGCGAGGAGATGTTTCAAATGAGAAAGCAAATACCTGAATGGTTAACAAACGTACCTAATGAATTGTACGCTGTATTCGAAAATGCACTTGCCGATGGATTATTTGAATCTTATGAAGATATTACAAAAGAATTTGCGGTAGAGGAAGCCAAATACATAATTAGTTGTTTTAATGAAGGAGGACATCGTTTAAACGAATTACTTACTAGCGATGATCCACTTGAGAGAAAAGAAGCCAGAGAAGAATTAAATGAACTAAAATCTTATGTAGCCAAATTCTCAAAGAGACAACGATCAAAAAGTAAAAAGCGTTATATTGTATTATGTGGAAGTTGTGGAAAACAGACTGGTTCTACGTTGTATAAGGGAATTCATGATAAATGGCTTGATGAAAGCAATAAATACCGTTCTCGCTGCTGTAAAGCTAATCTGATTAATGGAGGTGAGTTTAATGTTTAAGGATGAATTCCAATATAAGTTTCATTTTAAAAAAAATAATAACTAAAAATTTATTGTAGACAACAACAGATAACCATGCTATAGTAAGAATGTGAGAGCGAGGTGAATAAATGACAGCAATGAGATCACCACCCTGTACAAGTTATGAGTAGACATAAGAATAAAAATAACTTGTATAAAATAAAGGGAGGATATATACATAATGGCAGAGAATAAAGGTCTTGGCTTACCTCAAACAAAAGGTGAATTTAAGCTTCGTGGTCTTGTTACTGGAATGAAGCGTGACAATGCATTCAAATCGATTGAGACAAAAAGCAAGAAAGATATGCGCATTTTAAATTTCGGAGTAGAAACTGCACCGGAGTCAACAGTTTATGTAACAATTCAGGGCATGGAGCGAGATGAAGTTTACTTTAGCAAAAAATCTGAAGTTAAAAGGCAAAAGGGTGAGACAATCAAAGTTCCTTGGAAAAAACGTTTTGATGCACAACCAGAAGGCTTCAACCCAATTGGATTGAAAATTGGTGTTGAGAAAGATGATGATGGCAAGAACATTGTTAAGACGCTTGTTGAATATGATGCAGCAGGTCATGTATATGATCGTCTTGAAGATGGACAGGGAGTATTTGTCCGTGGCGAGCTTGAGTTTTCGTCGCAAAAAGTAAACGATGGAGTCAAACGTACAAAACGATTTAATGTAAAGCAACTTTATTTGGCTGACAGCGTTGATTTTGATGCAGAAGACTTTAAAGAGCTGAATGACTTTAAACAACGCATTATTTATATGGGCATTCAAAAAATTGATGATAAAAACGATCCACGTTTTGAAGTATCAGCGAAGATTGTTACCTTCAAAACTGTAGAGGATACCGAATTTATCATTCGTGATGCAAGTTTGGCAAATATCTTCCGCAAAGAATTGAAGCCATACACGGCAATTGATGTATGGGGCAATATTTACAATAAGATTGATTCTGAAGAAGTGCAAGAGGCAGCAAAGTCTGTATGGGGACAACAAGACTCTTTCAAGCAAGTGAAAAATAATTATATTCGAGAACTTGTTATTACTGGTGCAGATCCAGAATCAATTGATAAGGAAACATACAGCGAAGAAATCATTGAAGAAGCTCTGCGTGTATATAAAGAATTTGGTGAGTCTAACGATAGTGCTGGCGGTTCTTGGGGTTCTAAACGCGAGAATGACTCTTCAAGCTCTGATGATGACGACTTGCCGTGGTAATTAAATAAATATAATAAATATATGGAGGGAATATTTTGGCTAAAGCAAAACGAGGTAGCGTAGTTAAAAAGGGTCTTAAATTTTTCGTCTATGGGGAACAAGGAACTTGGAAGTCTTCATTTGCACTAGGAATGGCGAAAATGAAATCCGAAGAAGGCAAACCATTGCGAGTTTTATACATAGACTGCGAAACAGGTAGTGTTGATAACTACCTTGAGGATCTTGAAAATGAAGGTATTGATTTGAATAACATCCTCTTGGTGTACACAACTTCGTACTCTGAGGTTGAAGAGTGGGCAACAAAAGCCATGAATGACGAAGACCTCTACATTGAAGACGAGGACGGTAATGAAGTACTTGCACTGGATGCAGAAGGTAATCCGTTCAGAGCAGATGTAATTGTGGTCGATGGTATCACAGTTATTAGTGATAACGTAAAATTTGCTGCAATTGGGGTATCTGAAAAACGTGCACGACTCAAGGCCAAGGCACAAGAAAAGAATGCAACTGAACAATTTGTTGCAGAAGCAACGGCAGGACTTGAGTTTAAAGATCATGACAAGATAAAAATGAAGGGTAAAAATCTTTTGCGTAGCCTGATTACAGGTACTGATAAATATGTTGTAGTGACTTCACGCGAAAAGACTAAAAAAGTAATGCAAAAAGTTGGAGACAAAATGGAATTGGTGGAGGTAGGAAAAGTGCCCGACACATGGGAGGGTGCTGAATATGAATTCTATACTGTACTCCGCAACTTTGAAGACGAGGATGGCACGATCAAAGCTCAAATCATGAGAAAAGATCGGACACGAGTTTTTGAGCAAAATGAAATTATTGAAAATCCAACTCCTTTGTACTGGCAGTCAGTAATTGAAAGCAATCGAGGAAAGAAGTCAGTTGTTGTAAAGGAATCGCTCGAATCGAGCGTTGAAAAGGACGAAGATGTAATTGCTAAAGGCTTTAGCAAGGTAGAGGAATCGCCTACACAAGCAGAAGAGGAGAAGCTGCCTGAAACAGTGGATGAATATCGAGCAGTAATTGACAAGCGTATCAAGAGTCTGTCAGATGCAAAGAAGAAGGCGCTAGTTCCAAAAGTCAAAAAGGCTGGACTACCAATGGATTACAACAAAATTGATGACATTAGTATGTTGCAAAAGTTCTATGAAGTAGTAACCGAATAAACACAACCGAATAGGGGGGAATTTTTTCTCCCCTATTACTTTCATAGAGAGGTGTGGAAATGAAGTTAAAATGTAATTACTGTGACCCTACAGTCAAAAAGGGGCAAAAACAAGTAAAATCAATCGATACTGATGTAGATGATTACATTAGAGATCCATCTACTAAAAAATATTACCATACAGAGTGTTATAGATTGCATTTAAAGCTTCGCAAGGGTATGACAAATGAAGAAGTAGAACGAATGGTTTCTGAACGACTGGCTGCTAGGGAGCAAGAAATGCAAGAGAAAGTCGAGAGAGATCGTTTTTTTAAATGGTTAATGGAATATTATGATTCTGATTTACCATCTTACTTTTATATGAAAGTTAATTCAGTAAGAACAGGGGAGCATAAGTTAGTTAAGGAACCCGTTGATTATGCCACCCTATTAGACATTTATCAGCATATGGCAAATTATCTTGATAAATTAGCATTAAAAAAACAAATGTCTGTAAGCAACCGCATGAATTATGACTTGGCTGTAGTAATTGGCAATCTAGGCGAATATAAACGGTTTAAAGCTAAGCAGATGATGAGTGATTCTGAAACCAAAGAAATTGAACAAAGAATTGAAGATCGGAAGATAATTGAACGTATACATAAAAATAATCAAGATAATAAGCATGAAAATTTTAGTATAACTGACATCATGGACGAACTACTCTTGTAGGAGGTGGCTACTATTAGCAATCCAAAAGACATGTATGACTTGACGAGTGAAGCTTTGTTTGTTGGCAGTCTGTATGCAAGGCCAATTTTATATGTCGATTATGCAGAACTCATAAAATCAAAGTATGACTTTGAAGATCCAGATACCAAGTTTCTTTACGATTCATTTGAACTATATTACAAAACATTCTCCCAAGAAATAAGTGAAACGAAAGTAAATATTTTTATGAACCAAGATCCTGACAGGAACAAGCAGTACAGGAAAATTGGCGGCTGGAAAACAATCGAGAAACAGATTGAACTGGCTGACCCAGATGACATTAAGAATTACTTCGACACTATTAAAAAGTATTCGCTTCTACGAGAGTTTCACAGAAAGGGGTTCCCAGTTGAAAAGTTAATGCAGCATAAAGCATTCCCCAAAATGAAAGCAGAGGATATTGTCAGATTTATGCGTTATAACGTTGACAATATCAATACTGTGATTGGTGGAGGCAAATCTGCATCGCTATTGGGTAAGGATTTTAAAAAGAAATTAGCTAAATGGCGTGAAGCACCTGATATGGGTGTTGAGTTTCCCTTTCCTATTTGGACTGAGTTATTTCGGGGATTTAGAAAAAAGAAACTTGTTGTTGATGGAATGTTAAGTAATGAAGGTAAGTCAAGGCGCATGGCTAAAATTGTTAATTATTTGGGGGTGCTAAAAAGGATACCTGTTCTTGTCTTGGTTAATGAACAGGATGAAGATGAATGGTACGCCATGCAAGCATCAACGATTTGTAATAATGCCGAGTTTGGATTTAACTATGACATAAGAGAATACGACATAGTACTTGGCAATTATAAAAGCGAAGAAGAATTTGAATACATATGTGAGACAATCGGAAGTTGGGTCGAAGAGAATCACAAAATTTACTTTTTGGAACTAAACCAGTATTCCGATGATGATCTCGAACGCGAGATTAAAAAACATGTTCTTGGCCTTGGTGTTCAATATGTTTTTTATGACACACTTAAGGGCTATAAAACTGATAACTGGGAAACGGTAAAGCAAACGACAACAAAGCTTAAGGATCTTGCAAATGAACTGAATATCGGCGCATATGCCACTATCCAATTAACAGATGAAACAGTTCTTACCGATGTAGAAGACCTTACTTCAATGAATATTGCAAATGCAAAGCAACTTAAACACGTTGTAGATCATCTTATCCTCGAAAAGCGTATTGATAAGTCCAAATACGACAATTACATGATTAAAAACCAATGGGGAGAAATTCCTCTTGATATAAATAAGACTTACTACGGTCAAAAAATTGATAAAAACCGTGGGGGTGGGAAAGGAATGGTTTTGGTAACAGAAGTTGATCTCGACAGAAACATTTGGAAGGAGGTTGGCTATCTGATTCGGAAACCAAGAGAGAAAAAGAAAAGGGCGTAGGTGAATATGCCACATGGATACACAAGAATTAAAAGAACGAATCATTCTCGAAGAAAAGATTAGAACGGTACTTGAAGAGTTGGGCATGCACAGTATAAAAGAACATAGTGATTATTTTACATGTGGGATGCCGGATGGGGACAATAAGAGAAGCACAGTAATATATAAAAATAACTTGTATGTTGATGCTCATACAAGGAATATCAGGGATCAATATGGAGTTTCTGATATTATCTCCCTTGTTACTTTTGTTAGAGGAACATATTTCAGCGAAAGCGTGAAATGGCTATGTGACCTTTGTGGATTTGATTATTATGGCAATCAACAGGAACAGTCAAAACTAGCCAAATGGGTACGGGATATGTGGAAGTCATCATCAGAATTACAAGAGGATGAAGACAAGCCACTTGAACCGATAGATGAGAGTATCTTAAATTACTTTGGTCGATACGCTAATCCACTTTTCTATAAAGACGGTATTAGTTACGAAACGCAATGGGAATTCCATTTGGGATATGATTTGGCATTCCATATGATCACAATTCCCATTTATGATGAACTGAATTCTCTCGTCGGCGTTAAAGGAAGATTGTACAAAGAAGTTATCGAAGAACATGAAAGCAAGTATTTTTATATTCACCCATGTTCAAAGTCTAAAATCCTTTATGGGCTGCATAAAACGATGCCATACATTAAAGAGAAGAATGAAGTGATTGTATGCGAATCCGAAAAGGGAGTGCTTCAACTGTGGAGCATGGGAGTAAAAAACGCAGTCGCTATATCTGGACATATTTTGAGTAAAACACAAGTCCAAAAATTAACGCATCTAAATGTGCCAATTGTCATTGCTTATGACCAAGGGGCTGAACTTGATAAAGAGGGGAAGGTTGACAAAAATTTTTATAGAGGAGAGTTTGCAAAATTCTTGCCTCAACAAGAGCTGTATTGCGTGTATGACAAAGGCGGGAAGATATTGAATCCCAAAGAAAGTCCGATGGATGATCCAAATAAATGGGAGGTGTTGTATGCTAACAAGATCAGAATTAGATAAATTTAGTTATAGTAGATTAAACACTTTCATTCAATGTCCAATGAAATACTTTCTCAAGTATGTGAGTGGCAATTATACTGAAGAATCGAAATTACATCTTGAGTTGGGGAATATACTGCACAAGGGTCTGGAAATTAAATATCGAAACATCATTGAAGGTAATAAACAAAATTATACATACATAAAAGATGTGATAACATATGGGATTGCCGAAGACACAGATAAAGACAAGGGAAGATTTTTAAATGGCATTACACAGCTAAAACGAATATATGGGGAAGAATCTTTTTTTGAAGCTGGCAATAAAAGTGGTCTAACATACGAAGAAAAATTGGGTATCTTTTTTGATTATCTAGAAGAAGACCATGATGATGATTGGCAGCCGATACATGTAGAATTTCCATTCTCATTTGTATTTGAAGATCGAGTTATTTTAGAGGGATTCATTGATCGAATTGACCAAAACAAAAAAGGTGAATTAACGGTTGTTGATTATAAATCATCAGATAAAAGGTTTGATCAAAAAGAATTGGCGACACCCTTGCAAATGGTCATATATGCTTTGGCATGTAGAGCACTTTTCGGAAAAGTCCCAGTAGAATACATGTACGATTTAATTTTATTAGGGGATAGACAATATGCATGCACAAGTGGTTTTCTAGATAGAGGAGTTAAAAAGTTGCATAAAGTATTGGATGAAATAGAACTGTGTAAAGTCACAGGTGAATGGAAGCCAAAAGCATCACCATTATGCTGGTGGTGTGAGTTTTCAGGACACAACGAAGATAACCCGTGGTACACGGCTGGATTGTGCGAGTATTATAGTTTATGGAGTCCACATAACAAAACATTTGAGAAACACAAAGAATACAAATAAAAATTATTTGAGGTGATTATTTGGGTAAATTCTCTAGCTTACACAATCATACATACTTTAGTCTATTAGATGCTGTAATGTCACCAGAAGAACTGGTGCAACAAGCTCATGATCTTGGTTTTAACGCTGTTGCCATTACAGAACATGGAAACATGTTCTCATATGTTCGTGGGTATAAAAAAGCTAAAGAACTAGGTATTAAGTTTATCGCCGGATGCGAAGTATATGAAACAACAGATATGGATTATAAAGAAAAGGATTCGGACAGATACCATTTGATTTTACTCGCAAAATCTGAGGAAGGATTGAAAAATTTATTCCGAATTGTCTCTGAGGGCAACACACGAGGATTTTATGGTAAGCCCAGAGTAGATTTGAAGACTATTGCAAAGTATTCAAAAGATATTATTGCGATGTCTGCTTGTTTGGGTGGTCGCATCTCCAGATTGCTTTATCGATCATGGTGTAAATGTTGCGGTGGTGATTCCTGTGAAAACTTTACTCCAAAGTGGGATGAAGCTAAAGTATGGGTTAATAAATACAAAGAAGTATTTGGTGACAACTTTTATATTGAATTGCAAAGCCATGATACCAAAGATCAAGCAGAAGCGAATAAGAGATTATTGAAACTTGCTCAAGACACAAGTACAAAATACACTATTACCTTTGATACTCATCTGCGCGATGGTAGTGAACTTCAGAAAGATATTCATCGAAAGTTTATTCAGATTGGACAGGATCGAGAAGTTGGGGAGACATACGAAGGCTGCTGGCAAACAGATATTGAAACTATACATCAAGTGATGGATAAGCAAATTGGCTATGATGCTGTAGAGATTGGAATTGCAACAACTGATGAGATTGCAGAGCAGTGTAATTTAGAAATCAAATTGCATCAAAATTTAATGCCACATATTAAGATTCCAAAAGGGTTTCAGAATGAGCAAGAATACTTAAAACATCTAGTCAAAGAAGGTTGGAAGAAACGTGGATTTGATAAATTGCCACCAGAAAAGAAAAGGCAGTATAGAAATCGTTTGTTAAATGAATTCGAGGTACTTGATTATTTGGGATATTGCAGCTACTTTATCATGCTGAAGCAGTTAATTGATAAAATTCGAGAGCGCAATATCCCTCTTGGCTATAGTCGTGGATCTGGTGCTAACTGTTTAACCCTATACACATTGGGAGTAACAGAGGTAGATAGTATTCGCTGGAATCTAGACTTTGCACGATTTGCTAATAAGGGAAGAAAAGGCTCGCCAGCCGATTATGACATCGACATAAGTAAAGCGAGAAGACAAGAAGCTTTAGAAATTGCTGTTGAACTATTTGGAGTGGAGAATGTAGCACAAGTGGCTACGTTTAACTCCTTATCTCCAAAAGTATGCATTCGTGATTTAGGGAAGATTTTCGACGAACAAGGAATTTATAACATCCCTTATTCAATTCGTGATAAGATTGCAAAATTAATTCCCGATGATCCAAATAAAAAAATGACCATTGAACGTGCTCTTGAAGCATCATCCGAACTTCAAAGGTATGTTGAAGAGTATCCATTGTTATTTGAATACACGAAGTTTCTACAGAACCTACCCAAATCAGTTGGATGTCATGCTGCGGCAGTTATTATTGCTCCTACGCCGATTACTGATTATTCACCAGTCATGTACAACCAAAACGGTAATTTAATGATGCAAATGGATATGTACAATGCAATGGAAGATTTGGGACTGGTGAAGATGGACTTTCTTGGCCTAAATACTCTTGATGTTGTAGAAGACACACTTAAACTGGCAGGGTTAACATGGGACGACATCAACCTTAGCAAGTTAAATCTTGATGATGAGAATGTTTATAAAGAGATTTATCAGAAGGGCAATACGTTAGGGGTATTCCAAATGGAAGCATATGTAGCACAGGAAATGTTTAAAGCAATGAAGGCCGACAGTATTTACGACATATTTGCAGTAAACGCAATGAACCGACCTGCGGTATTATCTGTTGGCATGGACAAAGATTACATAAGGAACAAATTAAATCAAGAGTTAATCAAATATATTCACGATGACCTTAAGCCTATTCTTCAAGGGACATATGGGGTTATGTTG
Organism: Brevibacillus gelatini; assembly: GCF_003710935.1. Lineage (GTDB taxonomy): Bacteria > Bacillota > Bacilli > Brevibacillales > Brevibacillaceae > Brevibacillus > Brevibacillus gelatini. Next base: position 41,433 of record NZ_RHHS01000013.1, on the reverse strand, counting down.
TATCAAGAACAAGCACTAAAAGTATTTGGTCTTGCAGGATTCGCAGAAGATGAGCAGGACAATGCTCGTAGGGCTATTGGCAAAAAGAAAGCAGATGTCATGGCAGAGCAATTTGGCAAGTTTAAAAGCGGTTTGGAGTTGAGAAACTGGCTTCAAGATCAAATTGAAGAGATGTGGAAGTTAATTGCTGCTCAAGCCGAGTATTCATTTAACCTTGGTCATAGTACAGCATATGGATTGCTTTCTTATGTAACAGCTTGGCTCAAGTATTATCACCCAGTTGCATTTATGACAGCATTGCTTAAATCAGAGATTGGCGATTATGAGCAAACATCCAAGTATATTAATGAATGTCACCGTATGGGGATAAAAGTCCTTGCACCTGATATTAATAAATCTGACAGGTACTACTCGAAGGTTGGAAATGACATCCTGTTTGGATTTGAATCAATCAAAGGTGTAGGGGAAAGTGCAACTATTGCAATCCTTGAAGAAAGAACTAAGGGCGAGTTTACTGGACTCAAAGATTTTATAGAGCGATGCAAAGTAGACTCGTCAACAGTGATTGCGTTAATCAAGAGTGGTGCATTTGGGAGCAATAAAGATGAGTTGTTATTGGAATATGCCAAGATGGATATGCCAACAGGAACGTTTAAGCCATCAAAGACTTTGCCCAATAAACAAAAACTGCTTGAACTTGGAGTTATTCATTCAGATGAAGAATTTAAGGACAAAGAGAAATGCTTAACTAAGTACAATAGCTATAAGTTAAAAGAATTCGAAGATAAATTATCTGAAAGGCAATGTAAGCATATAAACGAGTTTAAAGAGAAGTACATGGGATCACCAGAAATGTACGAGTATGAGACACTTTCAATTTTTATTAATGGGAACCCATTTGATGATGTCAAGCAGCACTTTAGGCCATTTTCATATTACGAAGATAATAAAAAATGTGTAGTTGTCGGAACCATCACATCTGTAAAGCGAAAAAAACAAAAGAATGGAAAGCCATATGCTTACATTGAATTACTGACACCATCAGAGGGCATTATTGAAGGAGTAATCTTTAATAACCAACTGGTTCAATACCAAGACATCATCGAGAAGGGAAGTAATGTTGTGATACTGGCGACGAAAAGCGGAGGGCAATTCAGAACGGAGCAAATGAAGATATTAGAGCAATGGAAGTCAGAAAGAGGATTGAAATAATAACCAAAAATATGTTGTAATAACTAAAAATATATGGTAAATTAAAAACAAGAGGAAAACAGAGAGGAGGGTCATGATGAAAGTAGATACGAAATCACTCCATCAAGAACGTAAATCCAATACATACTACAGTAACACAAAGACACGAGATCAGCAGCCAGATTTTAAAGAAGTACTTATGGAAACTATACAGAATGTGTCACGGAGTCATCGGTTGTATAGCAAATAAAATTAAAAAGGTATTTCATTTAGAAAATGTAGTGGTCGGTTTTGCGCCCAAAGAATAAAATGGAGTCACAATTGCTAAAGCATGACTTTGATTGGTGGAGAGAAAAGCGTATTGATCGTAACTATATCAATAAGTTAATCAAAACATATAAGGGAAATTGCAAATTGTAAGGGGGAAATAAGTTGGATAAAGAACTACTAGGAAGTCTTGAATTGAATCGCATTTACCAAATGGATTGTTTAGAAGGTATGAAGCTAATTCCTGATGGCGATATTGATATGATCCTTTGTGATTTACCTTATGGTACAACGCAAAATAAATGGGATTCTGTAATTCCGTTGGATAAACTGTGGGAACAATACGAGCGAATCATTAAGGACAATGGTGCAATTGTACTGACTGCATCTCAACCATTTACTAGTGACTTGATTAACAGCAACAGGAAATGGTTCAAATACACATGGACATGGGATAAAGCGAATCCATCAGGATTTTTAAATGCTAAAAAGCAACCACTTCGAGTTACTGAGGATATCGTTGTATTTTATAAAAAACAATGCACGTATAATCCTCAGATGGAAGTAAGAGGTAAACCTCGCAAAAAAGGTGGATATATTAAAGGCAATGGCACTGAAAATTATGGTGACTTTCATAGCGTGGAATCAGTGAACAATGAATATTACCCAAAGAATCTTATTCAATTCAGTAATGCGAATAGAGCAGAAAAACAACATCCTACACAGAAGCCTGTAGCTCTATTTGAATATCTTATTCGAACATATACTAACGAAAATGAGATTGTCTTAGACAATTGTATGGGATCTGGAACCACCGCAGTAGCTGCATTAAAAACAGGACGTAAGTTTATTGGATTTGAAACGGAAACAAAATACATAGAGATTGCAAATAAACGCATTGAAAGCACATATGATGAATTAACTGATCAAAAGTTGCTTAAAGATTTACAATAAAATGGATATTTGATTTGATTTTAAAGAAATAAAAATTAAAATATAAAAATAAAATTAACCAAAACTAAGGAGGAATTGTAATACGTGGAATTGACAGACGTAATTTGGAGGGTTACGTTGCAGAGTTTCCATGTGAAAATTCAATGATGAAGGCAATTCAACGTGCAGGAGTTGAAATTCCAGAAGGTTGGACTAAAAGCAAAGACAACTTTATTGTCAAGTATGATGAAGGACGAGTGTTGACCGTTCAGTTTTACGACTGGGATGATGAAAAAGAGTTTGGCGAAGAATTTGAAGTAAATTATGATGATGTCCACTGCTGGGCATAAGAAAGGAGAAAAGTTATATGTATTTTAATGATTATCAAGTAGGAGATCGGGCTGAGGTAATTTCAACAAGTTTTGACACCGACAAAAGACAGCTTTATGGTCGAGTTGGTGAAATCATTAATATTAAAGGTAGTAGTCTTAGATTGAGGTTTGATGATGGTTATGAAACATGGCTTCCTGTAGAAGATTGTGTAGAGTATTAAAACATATGGGTGGGGAACTTCTTGTTAGCACGAAAAGAGATCAAGCGTAGCATCAAAGAATTTTGGAATTCTTTGTGTAGTCCTTGGTTTTGGTTGTTTTATCTAATTGTATCTCTATTATCATACATTGTCTCTATTATTACAGGGTGGGACATGGGAATTTCAATGGGTGCAGTTATTGGAGCTTTTGTATTACTTGTTATGCTGTTTATGATAATTGCGCTTATAAGGCTCATAAGAAATAAAATTAAAACAAGGAACTAGATTAATGACAACAAATGAGTAAATAATAATATAAATAGTATTGTTTAATGGGCTTATTTAGGAGGTTAAATATAATGGACTTTAAGAGAGTTATTATAAGACCTATAACTCAAACCATTAATATTGGCGGAGAAGTATTTTGTGTATATTGCTTAGAAAAAGCAAGGAAGCACGTTAATTTTGCTGAGGAAAACGACTATTATTGTCTTTGCGATACAGCCAAGGAAGAACAGAAATTGCGCGAAGAATACGCATGGATATATAGCCATTTGTTAAAAACCAAAGAAGATGAGTTGGAGAGGTTTAGACGAAAACATAAAAACGACTCGCAAATTAAAGAACTTCAAATGCAACATGATCTTAAGATGTTGAATAAAAAATATGGGATTGCAGATATGTCATACATTTCTTACCCAGTATTTAAAAATTAATAGAAGGGCAGATGTGAAACTATATGATTTATGGTTGCGCTTGATGTTCCGCTAACAATCGCCAAAGCTTAGAAATTCAACACAAATACTTGAAGGATAATAAAGCAATTGAGATTGTTGAAGAATTTTCAATTGAAACAGCAACAAATAGACCAAAGTTAAACGAATTAATCAATAGTCTTCAAGAAGGAGATAAATTGGTTGATATATCGGCTGGGGAGAGATGCTATTGAGATTAAGGGAGTTGTTGATAAAATTAACCAGAAGAAAACGACTCTTTTAATTTTAGATGCGATTGAATAGATTTGCCCACTTAAGTAAGTGGGATACATAAGGAGATAAAAGAGATGTTTCATTAGGTCTTAACAAAATGTGTAAGGAGGAAAGACGGATGGATAAAGAACAGGCTCGGCAGAACGTGGAGAGATTTATTGCCAAGAGAGACTACACTTACACGGTCGATCAGGTGGTTGAAAACTACCTGAAATACTACAAAAAGGGATGTTACATCAGTCACTCGATGAAAGATTGCGTTAAACATCTGAAAGCTGAACTTGAAGTGTTATCTCAATAGTTAGGACGGAGGGTTGGTATATGGCAAAAACTCTATGGGGCTGTGGGGATTGCGGAAACCCTTATGAAGATGATTTACACAGACCACAACCTAAATGCCCTGACTGCATGAAAAAAGAGGTCTTATCACAATAGTTAGTCTGGATAGAGCCGATCTATCCAGAATGCTCAAATTGAAAAATCAGGAGGTATTAAATATGCCAATATTGTCTTTTCCTTGCCCGAAATGCAACGAGTATAACCATGTGGATTACACCGATTATGAACCCGAAGAAGCTGTAAAGGAGAATAAAGGGTTTTTCGAAGAGTGGAATTGCAAGTGTGGCAAGAAGATGAAAACCGTAGTATGGGTAGCTGTAGTTGATGATGATGAACAAGAGCTAATTACCACTGTATAATTTATCAAACTGTGTATTAAGTAAAGTGGGGATTTGAATGTTGTCGCTGAGAGAATAAAGGAGGAATGTCATTTGGTTAAACAGTATAAAGAGATTAAATTCCTACTGGGCTCTTCCATAGACGAAGCGGTAGAAGAACTCCTGTCTTATAAAAACGAAGGCATCCTAGCTTGTGGTCAATTCAACGGTGCCACCTTATATTCAGATACCGTTACAATCGATGATGCCTATAAAGAAATAACAGGCAAGACAAAGGCTGAGTTTGACACTTATTTGAACGGTGGAAGTCACTAGGAGCGACAATCTCGCTCCTAAGCACTACAGGAAATTGATATTCATATCCGTTCCACTAGTGATCCAGTTCCACATATCATTCAAACTCTTAAAGAAACACTGCCAGAATATAAAGAATAGTGGAATGACGGACAATAAAACCGAATGAAACCAACATTGCATTAGGTTTTGTATAGAGGAGGCACAAATGGACAGATTGAAGAAAATTAAAGATCGTCTTTCGGAAACTGGGAAGGGTTATGATTTAACAAAAGACGTAGAAACTACTGAATTATTTTCAGATGTTGACTGGCTTATAGAGTCTTTGGAAAGTGCCATTAAAGCGAGAGATATACATTACTACGAAAATGAAAAGTTACAGAATCGTTTAAACCACGTACATGGATTGGCAATTAGATATAGTTATAAGTTGATTGAATAATACTTAGACCGATTCGAGGAGTAATCAAATATAACCTTATAAAACTCAATTTGATTTAGAAAGGAGAATTGCCTTGAAAATAAAAATTATCAACGGTAATGATTGGTATAAAAAAGAAGTGGACAAAGAGTACTTTGTCATTGATGGTCAAAAATCTCCTAACGGCTGGTATTGGGTGAAATCTACAAGTAGAGAAGATTATGCTGTTCATGAGGATGATTGTATTGTAATTGATGATGACCCAACACCAAAACCGGAATTGAGTTTTTGGGGATTGCAAACTACATAAAGCCTTTAAAACTCAAATTTGATTGGAAAGGCAGTGCTTATTATGGGTGTGGATTTAAAGCTTTGCAAAGAATGTTTAGATATTCTCCATGCTGGAGATGAATCTAAAAATATCCCTCCGATTAGTGATGAGTTATATGGATTATTTAACCAAGCAATTAGAGAATTAGAAGAATTAAGATATATAATAAACAAATTTTTAAGTGACTGGGAAAATAGCAATGAAAAAATTAAGAAAATCAACAATGATATTGATGAATTAAATAATAGGTATTTAGATAGGATATTTAGATAAAACAAGTCTTTCAATGGAAATAGGTGATGACATGCAGGAAGGGCAAATCGAACTGGATGAACTATTGTGTCCAAGATGTAAAAGTGAAGATACATACAGTGTCAATGACTGGTTAGGGAAAGAAATACGACAATGTGAAAGCTGCGACTGTATTTATGAGGTTATATACGACCTAAAAATAAGAGAAATCAGAATGAAATAACATTTTTATTAAAAAGGAGAAGATATATGAATATTTGGGAGGCATTGAGCAATCTACAAAAACATCAGATGCTTGAAGGCATAGCAAAAGATAATGAGTATGTTCAAGAAGTTTATATAAGATGGTTCAATGGCAATTTATATTATTGCGAATATGATGGGTTTCCAACAGAGAAATTTGATGCTGACATACAGACTTTAAAACTTTATGACTGGAGTTATATTAATTTGCCTGAATACACTTACGTCTATTTTAAACAAGCATATGATTGGCTAAATTTTGGTGGTGAAATCGAGTTAGAAATTGATGATAAGATTGTTGCATTTAACTCAAAGAATTTAGATGAAAAATTGACATGGAGAAAGATTTTTGAGGGCGAATGGAGAATTAAAAACTAGATCAAATGTCGATTTTATTGAAAATTATTAAAGGGGTGGCTATATTGGTCAATGCAACGATTGATTTCACTTTTGATGAGAACTTAGAACTGGACTTTATTCAAGATAGTTATTTCGAATGCACGTTACTTCTTAGGGGTGATGATAAGGTAGTTGAGATCCGGTTGGATAAAGAACAGTTGGATGATTTAAAGAAATTCATGTTAGTAAAACAGATTGTTTTTTGAATAAAATCAAATTCTTAAAGTAAAGGAGATACATATGGTAAAAGTAAAACTACCTAAAAAAATTGCAAACGATCTTAAGCTTATGCGAAAAATGGTTACTCATGAAAAATATCTATTTAACAAAGTATTTTACGAACTTTCAGGGGAAACAGTTGTTGGTTTTGACGATTTGCCGAAGGAACAAAAAGCAGATATTCATGATATAGTTAGTAGATTATATATTTTTATGAAAGATAATCCTAATGTTTACTATACAGCATTAATCAATGGATATGAAATCGAATTGACACCAGAAGAGAAACTTCAAGAACTGTATGACAACTATGAAAAGCGTTTTTTACTTTCGCAGAATAGTGCAGAAAAAAATTACTACCAAGGTGTTTGTCACGGCATTACAATTGCCCGAGAAAATCTAATCAAATTGTAGCTTTATATAAAAATAATATAATAATCGGAGGAATACAGGAAGTGGATAACAAACTTACAATATGGATTCACTATAAATTTTGCGAAGATATTCTAAATAAAATTAAAAATAGAATTAAAAGAACATATCTATTGGATGGTTATGGGATTAGAGCAGTAGACAATGGTGTTATCTTATTTTTTAACGATGAATCAGATGGGAAAATTGAAATCTTAATTTCACGACAAAAAGATACATACAATATTCAGGTTGCAGGAGAATTTGACTGGGAAGTTGTACGTGTATATCAATTAATCCAAGCATTAATCAATGATATTGTGGAAGGAGTGACATTAGATGAAAATCATCACATCTAATAATAAAAATTTCGTAATTGGCATGGTGGGGAAAGCAGGTGAAATCTCACAATATATTAAAGAGAATAAAAATAAATAGTAGACAATCATTAATTAAAATGTTATGGTTCAATAGAAAGGAGGACGAGATGGTACAGTTTTTCTTGCTTGCATTCGCATTACAAGCGAATGCTCCAGTATATCATATCACCGATCAGATTGTGGTGATGCAAGTCAAGAAAGATGTCGTGGCGGCAAGTCAAGAGGAAGATACATTTAAACCATATCAAATCAACCTCAGTTCAGAAGTACAGAAATACATATGGGATGAATCTAAAAAGTATGGCTTGTCTTTTGAACTATTGTTGGCAATTGCTTACACAGAGTCAAGATTTAATCCAAAAGCCGTTTCGTATGATAATTCCAGCATGGGACTTTTTCAGATCAATAAACGAAATACGGTTAAGTGGCTTAGTGAGCAAACAAATATTAAAAATGTAGATGTATTTAATCCTTACCACTCAACGAAAATGGCAGCATGGTATGTTAATTATCTCAGAAAGAAGTATCTGAATGAAGGTTATGACGAAGGAACGGTGACTAAGAGAGTATTGACAGCTTATCGTTATGGGATGGGATCAAGTAAACGAAAAAACATAGATAATAACTATGTTCGAGCAGTTCTTGAATATAAACAGAAACTTGAAAGAGGGGAAACTAATGAATAACGATCATCATTTGCATAATGAAATCCTAAATGAAATGCATGATATATACATTAAAAAGAATACAGATTATGGTGACTCATTCAGCGAGCAATGGAAAGAATATGGCCTATTGTCATTGATTATACGTCTAGACGACAAATTACGCCGATTAAAGCAGCTTTATAAAAACGAAGCGCTTGTTAGGGATGAAAGCATTCGTGATACACTGATGGACGCAGCGAATTATTGCACACTGGGCATTATGGAATTAGACAAGAGATCTAAGTACAAAAATGAACAAGTTCTACCTGCACCCACAGAAACAAAAACAATATTTTACGAGGGAGAAAAATTTATTAAACCTGAAATCTAAAATAAAAGTAACATAGAAAGTAGTGGATTTTGGAGGCAATTGAAATAAAACATACCCTATAGGGAGATGAAGAAAATTGCATTGGGAGTTAAATAGTGAACATTTAATTTGCAGTTTTCATAGTAATTGGAGATCTAAGAGTTTTACGTTGGGGGCAAATGTAGCAAGTGAAAATCTGGACTCCTATCGAGAATATTATTTGTTATTGCATCTTGGTTTTTGGCAATTGGCATTGGGATTTAGAGTTTAGATAAAAACCTAATTTGATTTGGAAGTGAAATTACTTGTGGTGGAAAAAGAAGAAGCCAAAATGTGAGCATAAGTGGCACAAGTTGCTGGAAAGACAAGAGTTTGTTTACGAGCATATTGGAGGATATGTTGATGGTGACTATGAGGATAGAGTTTATATATTTTGTCCTCACTGTAAAACACGTAGAGTAGTTAGCAAACTTGAATGGGAGTTAACTGAGAAAGAACAAGAAATTTTGAATCAAATCTAATTTTTATCGAAAATAAATTAATTGGGGTGAGTTTTTTGAAGAAGCCACTTAGTTTGAAAGACAAAGTGCAAATTATCGTTTATTGGCTAAAACAACATCGAGATACGGGACTTATTACTTCCTGTGGTAAATGTAAATCCACTCGGATACGTAGATTGAGTAGCAATACTGTTGGTGACAAGTATTTTGCTGAATATAAATGCGCGGATTGTGGAGCAAAAGGCACTAACCAAGAGACATGGAGTATATAATAAAATAATGGTTTGATTGAAAAAAAGGAGTTGATAATTTGTCTCTTAGAGCATTGATTAATGATAGTTACTATTACACTCCAAACGGCATGTTACTCAAAGGGGATTGCTTAGAAATTATGCCTAGAATCCCAGATAAATCAATTGACATGGTACTGTGTGACTTACCTTACGGCATGACTACTCGCAATAAATGGGATGAAATTATTCCATTTGATAAACTGTGGGATCAATACAACAGAATTGTTAAAGAAAATGGAGTCTTAGTTTTTACTGGCAGACAGCCATTTACATCAATGTTAATTACATCAAATAAAAAAGATTTTAAATATACGATGGTTTGGCGTAAGAACTTAAAAAGTGGAAATCTGAATGCCAAGAAAAGACCGATGGTAGCATTTGAGGATGTTGTAATATTTTATAAGGAACAACCTACCTACAATCCACAAGCAATTCCAAGAACATTTCAGACTAAATGTGGGAAAAAATCAGGTAAGCAATATGACAAGCATACGAGCAACTATGGTAAACAAAAATTAGAATACACTAGTGAAAGCAAGGATTGGCTAATGCCAGATGATGTTCTTGATTATGAAGATAATTTTTATATTGTGGAAGAAGTAGATGAGTTAGAAAATAAAATGTTATATTTTGAAGCTGTACATAACTCCACGAGAAGGTATCACCCAACTCAGAAGCCAGTTGAACTTTTTGAATGGTTAGTAAAGACTTTCACTAACGAAGGAGATATTGTTTTAGATAATACAAGTGGATCTGGCACTACCGCTGTAGCATGTGAAAAAGCAAATCGTAAATGGATTTGTATTGAAAAAGATGATGATGGTAAAGGTAACAGTTTAGGGTACTGTGATGCTACTGTAGAAAGAATTAAAAATATATATAATAAATTAATGACCGAATGAAAGTGCAATTTTATTTAAAAATTATAGGAGATGATAGGTTGTCAGCAAAAAACAGAGGAGCAAAAACAAAACCATTTGACTTTTATCCAACACCAATTGACGTAGTAGACAAGTTGCTTATAAAGCATAAAATTCAGGATGGAACAATTCTTGAGCCATGTGCTGGTAATGGAGTAATCATAAAATCGCTTCGCAATTATGGCTATACAAATAAAATTATTGCAAACGAGATTAGAAAAGAAGAAGAGTCTAACTTAATACATAGTGGTGCAGATGAGATTACGTATGATGATTTTCTATTAAAATACGAAGTTGATAAAAGTGTAAAAACAGTTATTACGAATCCACCATTCACATATGCGAAGGAATTTTTGGAGCAATGTTTTAAATTGTATCCAAATGCCGAAATCATCATGCTATTGAGATTAGCCTTCTTGGAGTCAAAGAAACGCTATGAATTTTGGCAGCAACATCCTGTTAGTAAATTGTACGTACTAAGTGAACGTCCTTCATTTACAGGAGAAGGTACAGATGCAACAGCTTACGCATGGTTTGTATGGAATGAAGATTACAGTATGATTGAGGTTGTATAATAAATTAAAAATAATATTGAATACATACAATATTCGATCTATACTGTTGATAAAGGAGGTGATTTACTTGACTCAGCAGTATAGAACGATGAGATTGCTAATCAACTGCAATAAAAGTGATCTAAAAAGATTGCAGATGTGTAATAAAGAATCGGCAATGATTTGGAATAAGTGCATTGAAGCAAATAATAAACTATATGAAGAGAACAAAAAATTACACAATCGAAACTCATTTTTTACACTGGTTAAAGACATTGAAACTGAAGTAATTTGCTCAAATAACAAGCAGACCGTTGCTAAAAGAGTCATTGATGCATATAAAGCTATTTCCAAAGCGAGAAAAGCGGGGAGAGTAGATGAAAAATACCCATACAAAATAAAAAAGTATTTCCCAACCGAATGGGATTACAATTACTTGTTTTGTGACTATAACAAGAATGAAATTTCTCTTACCGTTTCTAGATTTACAGATGCAAATGGCGTGGCAAGAAACGGAAAGCAAATCAGACTTAAATTCAAAACCAGTATTCCACAAAATATCAAGACCCTCAAGTTGATTTATGAAGGTGAAAGATATTATGCGTGCATTTCTTATCTCACTGATGTTGAAGAAAAACAACCATCTTTCAGTAATGTCGCTGCAATTGATTTAGGCGAAATTCATGCAATAACATCGGTATCTGACCAGCAAGATCAACTAATCATTACAGGTAGGAAAATTCGTAGCATTAAGCAATTCAGGAATAAGAAACAGGCTGAATTGAGAAGTAAAATGGATAAATGCACTAAGTATTCTCGCCAATGGCATAAATACAATAGAGCATGGCAATATATCAAGTCAAAAACACGTAGACAACTTGACTATCATATTCACAAACTAACTCGCATGTACACAGATTGGGCGAAAGAGAAAGGTATCTCTCTCGTATACTGTGGAGATGTGACGGGGATTGATGTTGGTAGTAATAAAGGTACTAATGTTAATCAGAAATTAAGTCAGTGGGAATATGGGCTGATTATGGAACTGCTTGATTACAAGTTGAGACTAGAAGGCATTAGATTCATAAAAGTCAATGAATCTTACAGTTCTCAGATTTGTCCTAGTTGTGGATTTAAGAATAAGCCAACAAACAGAAATTATTGTTGCTCGAATTGCGAAGAGGAATATCACAGGGATATTGTTGGGGCTTGGAATATCTTGAACATGAATCATAAGTTGGATTTTGTTCCGAGTAGAAACACAAAGTATCTACGGATCTCTTAGAGTGAAGTAGTAGAAGGTGCTTATTTCACCCAGTCATTTTGACTGTTGCTTGCTTGAAACATAGCAAGAAATTGGATGTAAAAATCCAATAAATAATTGGATTCAGTAAAGGAACGTAGAGCAGAATGGTATATTCCTGCTGAAGATGCTCTGAAGTTAGGTATTTGTCATAAAATCATTTAGGCGATATAACAATCCTTTAAACGGAAATAGGATGTGAAATAGTGAATATTGAAGAAGCCAAAGAGTTTTATCAAAAGAAAATGTCCGAAGATCTGTTTGGAATCGTTAATCCTCCAGAATATCAATGTCAGTACATAAATACCATTGTCAAAACATTAAAGGATGTTTATAAGAGCACAAGTAAAGCAAAATATATGGGCGAAAATGATCTGATTGATTTGGTTAACGATATTAACCGTGAATTGTATCGAATTGACGATGATATAGAAGATATCAGGGGTGCTTTAGAAAATGCGCGTAAATGGGGTCAAGAATGGAAGGACTTGTGTAAGAAAATTATTGAGCGGTACAACATTGATGTTCAAGAATTGATCTAAATGAAACAGTCATTTTATAAAAAAAGAAGTGTCTTAAACACTTCTTAGAGAACACCAGATATTGAATTTGCCTTTCTATATTTGTAGACTACTTCAAATGTTAAATCTAGAAAATTTTCAATATCCTTTATCAACATAAATGAGAAATCCTTTTCCAATATAATCTCACCCAAATGATTAAAGGAAACAAAGTCTGTTTGATTAACAGCGACTACTTCAGGCAAAGAAGTATTTTCGTAATCATATACCCTGCCAAGATCGTGAACTATAGTATTTCTAATTTTGTTATAATGCAAAATCTTGCCCCATTCTTTTGATGAAGACAGAGCAGTAATGGATAAATCATTGTTAAAACAGTATTCAACTTTTGCAATTATTGACAAATTGTTTAGACTACGATGATTAAGCTTTCTAAGTGGAGCACCAGCATTTTTTAATCTATGATGTAAATCGACTAAAGTTTTTTCTAAAGTGCTGTAACAACTAACTAAAATAGAATAGCGAAGTATATTTGGGTAATCCTTTTCGAGTTCATGTACTCGATCAATATTATAATCCCAATACTCTGCTTGGTCTTCTTCATTTAACTCTGATGCTTCTTGTTCTAAACGGTTAATTAGACTTTGTGTATCAAAGTCAATATTTCTTTCAGTATCATCAACAAATTTTCTTAGAGTATCTAATTTAAATCTTGCTGCAACATGAAGAAACCCTCTTATACGCAATTACATGACCTCCATTTATCAATTTTTAAGTTATTATACCAAATATTGATAAATGGTAACAAATAATAAGTAAATAAAATCGAGATTTTAACGGGAGTGATTAAATGAAGACATTAGAAGAACTGAGAAAAGAAAAGGACTTTCACTATAACGAGTATTCCAGATTGTTAAATGAAGTCTTCCATCATCCTGATTTTATTGTCCATTGGTTTGAAAAACTAAATATTACAGAAGATGATACATATCTTAAAGATTTGATTTCAAAAGTACAAGTAGTTAGATCAGATTATTTTGCTTTCAGATTTAGTATCGACAATAAGCATTATAAGGTAGTTTATAATAGATATTGGGGAAAGAAAATTGATAATTTTACCCTTTATTGCGATGGGGCGAGCGAATACATTTATGATGAAAATGAATATAAAAAATATAGGAAGCAAGGTCATAAAAAAATATTAGGGTATTTCGGAAAGTACTTTAAAAACAAGAAAGAGAAAGGTTATCTAAGTAATCTTCTAAAAGAAAGTGATGTTGAAGATTGTGTAAAGATTGCATTTTTACTCATGCTTAATGAAATAACCCGATAAAAAGTTAGATTTATCGAGAATGGAGGAACATTAATGGCAAACATTAATCTGACTAAAAATGAACTCTATGCACTATTGTATGTATTGCAATCAGAAGACTTACCAACCAAGAAAGGAACAGAGCAAGATTTTATGAATGCAAAACTAAAGCTAATGTCGGCATATACTTTTGCCAAAGATTAATAAAAAAAGGGGTGTGTTTAAGTGGATCTAAGACAAATACCAGAAATAAACGAATTAATGAATCGAATTGAAGAAGTACAAGATGAATGGACTGATGGAAAATGTTCTAGAAAAGAGTGCTATTGGAACATGTGGAATCCTAAATCTAAATATTGTAACGATGAAAAATCGATGATTTGCGTGTCAGAAAGCCTTAGTGTATTTAAAATGACACCAAATAGTACTGTGTGCAGGGGATATTGGAATTATGAAGATGCATGTGGATGTAAGAAAGGAGAATAGTAAAAAGCGACTATTACTAGTCGCCTACACATTAACTAACATAATACTCTCTCCATGGAATCTGACTGATGTGTAAGCGTGAGAGAAAATTTACGATATCTCTTCTGCCTCTATAGTATGCTCTTCCGCGATAATCTTGTCCCATTAAGACTACTGGGATGTTGCCGAAGTGAGGCATTAATGCACGAATAACTCTCTCTGATTCAAATTGATTGTCTACTACCGACTTTTTAACGACAACAACTGCAAAAGTTACTCCTTGTTCTTTGATTACAGCAGCTTCGATTTTCATAGGGTTCATTCCTTTCTTTGCTTACTTCTTCTTGGATCTTGGTTTTGCTTGAGCGAGTGCCGTGCCAGCAAGAGATTTAGATGTTTTCCCGTAACGATTGTCACGCAAGACTTTAGAAGCAAGAGAAGCGATTTTGGAACTTGTAACTTTTCGTGTGCTACTTTTAGCCATATTGCCACCTCTATTCTAGCAGTCTACTTACTCACTAGAGACATAATACCATCATTTACTAGAGAAGTCTATTAATAAATACGATATATAGTGATATATATTTTTCGACACCACAATATGTTGTGTATTGATTTGTGAAGATGCTATATTATGTGGAATGGGTAAAGACAAAATGAAATTAAAAATTATGAGTAGATGTGAATGTGGATGCGGAGAACTTGAATTTCTTATATTTAAAAGTAAATTGTTTCAATTTAGATGGTTCATGGATTGCGGTTATTGGTTTATATACATTCATTTTGGTAAAAGATATTTCAGATTTAGTAACGCTGGTTTTCTGAGTGGCAAATCTCAATAAATTACTCTTTCATAGAAAGGAGAAACGCAATGAAACTAAGTGAATTTATTAAACAAAAGGAAGCTGAATTAATTAATAGCGAAAAGTACCGAACTGTAACATTTGCAAGTGCAGAAGAGGTTGGGCTATTTAAAAACTGTGTTGCTATGGATTTCTTTTCAAGACCAGCAGATTTAAATAGAGAGGTAAAAGAAATTAATCTTTCAGATTTAACAGAAGAAAGTAGCGTTACCAAAACAAATAATAATGGTGTTTCGGTTGTATTTGGAGCAATCCCCAAAACTAAACGTAAGCCAATTAGAAAAGAATTTTATGCTTTGTATGTCTAAGGAGGTATCAAATCATGAACATTAACAAAAAGACAGAAAATGTCATTGGTACTGTTGAATATGAAGTTGATTTTGGTTATTACGGAGATGAAGAAGAGTTCTTGGAGTATGAGAAATTTACTAATCTTAATGAGTTGTTAACTGCTTTGAGTAATGACAAACTTGAGGAAATTCGTAATCATTATGAAGCAAAAGGTATTAAGGTAGTTAGCATTTCATTCTTAAATCGATCCGAAGATAAAGAAACTGAAGCAAGAATGATGATTACTGACAAGAAATTGAATGGGTGGGTTACAACTAAAATTAATAATGACGACATCGATAATCGACTATTGACCAATATTCAAAGAATGAAAGAGATCATTGACAATACTTTGGAGCAGTACCCAATTAGGTATTGAATGAAAGGAAAGATTAGATATGGAAAATAAACTATGGCTTGTCAAAGGTGACGATTGGGAAGGTCTGTTTAATAATGGTTTATTAATTGATGAAAGTCACGAAATTTTAAAAAGCGAATTAGTGCGATATATGCAAGAATATAATACACTAGATGTTGAATTTTTATGGCTTAACAATGATGGGATTGAATGGCTTCACGATGTAGGTAGTTTACCGCTTAAGTTTGATGAAATTCCTGAAGAATACTTTGAATAAGGCAACGCTTTGATTGGGAGGGATATTTGATTGAATCTAAAACACGGAGATTATGTGAGGTTCGTTTATAGAATTAGAATTTTAGATAACATGGGCGCGTATTCGATGAATGAAGAAAGAACTGGAGAGATTATTAGAATTAAAGATGAGTCGAGCATCTATGTTATTGATGGTAATGATGATACATATTGCATTGGCTTGTCAGAAATCATTGAAGTAATCTGAATGAAATCAGGAGTTTATAGAAAATGGAACTATCATTTAAGATTGGTTGTCATATTATCTCCTATGCGCTAGGAGTCATAACAATTGCATTTACAATAGACAATAGTATTTGCAACATTATTGCTGGAAGAGAAGAGCTTATAATGAGGAAGTTTGGATTTGAATGAAATTGTTCTTTAATAGAAAAAATAATAACTAAAAATAAATAATAAAAGTATTTACAAAGGTAAAATTATATTGTATTATACCAATACGCCGACGAAAGAGGTGATGACAATGTAAACGGACAAGCAATACATCTACAAATCACATTAAATATAAAAATAAACGGAGGAATACATAATGTTTAATTTCAAAAATCGCACTGTACATGCAAAAACTGTTGAACCTAAAACGACACTGAAAAAATACTATGGGATTGGATCAAATAATCAAGTATTAGACTATGAAGGGAAAACTCGCTCTGAAGCTCAAGGATTTTTTGAAATGGAATTTGCTTCAATGGGTTCCGAACTTGAGTATCTGGGAAGTTATTCACGATAAGAAAGGTCGATAAAACAAAGTGACAAAAGATGTGCCTAATGTTGAAGATGCAAAAGAGTGGATTCTAAATATATTAAAATGTGTAAAAGACATTGATTTGTTTCAGGCATATAATTTAAGCGTTCGAGACTTCGAGCGTGGCTATGAAGGTAAAGAGTTAAGAAAAGCATTAAAGAGTTTGGAAAAGGCTTATGAAGAGTTAAAGGGACAATATTAAAAATGCTTTCTAAACGCTCTAGGAGGTGGTTCAAATGCAAACCTATATCGCTAATAATTTAGTGATAAAAGCGAAACAAATGGATGAGGATTTCACATTGGAGAATGACGAAGAATCGTTTGTAGGTAAGGCTGGAGATTACATAATATTCGAAGATGGAAAACAACGTGGATGTCCAAAACTAGTTTTTGAACAACAGTACTCTGTAGCAAATAAAGAAAATATAAAAAAGAAGCAAAAAATTTTACAGATGATACAGGGATACATTGAGATGGGATCAATTAACTTAGGGATTGCTAATGAAATGATTCATCTTGAGAATGAGGCAGATATGATTCTTGAAAATGAATTTACAACATATTAATAAATAAAATTATTACATAAAATAATTAAAAACACCATTTGGAGGTAACAAATTGACTCTCGTACTAAAAAATCGAAAATCGCATATACAAAAATCAGAATTTGAGCCTTTACGTTTTACGAGATTCGTGGATGAAATCGTAAAGGATACTGGAAAAACATTTTCTAGTGAGCAGATTGAAGAGTTGAAAGCAACGCTCATTGAAGAAATTCTGACTCGTAAGGAAATTGAGGCAGATAAACTATTCGACTTGATTATTCGAGAAGCAAACGAACGTATTGATAAATATAATCCACACTTCACATTCTTGTCAGCTTCTGCTATGCGTAGAAAACTGTACAAGCAGGCATCAAAAGAGCGTGGATTTGATTATAAAAAAGGTTACGGAGATTACTACTCTCTAGTATATTCTTTGACGGAAAAGGGTATTTATGCCGACGATCTGATTAAAAGTTACACGAAAGATGAACTTGTTGCGGCAGGGAATCTAATTGATAAAGATAAAGATCGACTATTCAGTTATGCTGGACTGTTTCTGATGAACAAGAACTACCTAGCCAAAGGATACAATAATGAAGTATTGGAATTGCCGCAAGAACGATTTATGACTACTGCATTGTATCTACTAAAAGATGAGAATAAGGATAAGCGATTTGAATACATAAAAGAAGCATATTGGGCATTGAGTAATCATTATATCGGCTTGGCTACCCCTACTTTAATGTCATCTGGTCGTCCAATGGGAAGTCTAAGTTCTTGTCACATTCAGACATTTGATGATAGCCTTGTAAGCATTACAGATGTATGGAAAGATGCATCAATCTTTAGCCAAAATGGTAGTGGTGTAGGCTTTTATTTGGGACTACTTCGTGCTGAAGGAAGTTGGATTCGAGGGTACAAAGGACGTGCGTCTGGTATTATTCCAATGGCACGAGTATTAAATGCTATTGCAGATTATGTAGATCAGTTGGGAAGTCGAAAAGCAGGTTTTGCTTTATATACGCCCGATTTTCATCTGGATATTATGGATTTTCTTGACTTACGTTTAAAAACAGGATCACAAGAACGCAGAGCGCATTCAGTCTTTATTGGAATTTGTTTGCATGATGAGTTCATGAGAAGACTAATTAATCGTGATAATTGGACATTGTTTGATCCATATGAAGTAAGAACGAAACTTGGTTTTGACTTAAACTTCCTGTTTGATAAAAAGCGATTAGACAAGGACGAAGAACCTAACAGAGAAGATCATGCTTTTACATACCATTATCGAATTGCTGAAAAAGCAGACTTAAAACTTAAGAAAACTGTTAAGGCTACTGATATCTACAAAAAGATTTATGAGAGTCAAAAAACGTCTGGCGTACCATATATCTATTTTTCAGATACTTGCGCTCGATTTAATCCAAATAGCCATGCCGGAGTGCCTTTGGGTTCAAATTTGTGTTCCGAGATCGTTCAGAACATGGCTACAGATGAATTTATCCATAAGGCACTTGAAGAAGATGGAGAAGTAGTTGAAATTAAAAAAGGCGAAGGATTGGTTACTTGCAATCTGAGTTCACTAGTCTTACATAATGTGTTCACTCAAGATATTGATTTACAGAGAGTAGTAGATATTCAATTTCGTTTACTTGATAACGTAATTAGCCTTAATCGAACTCCTGTAGAGCAAGCGACTTATACAAATCAACTTTATCGTGCGGTTGGAGCAGGTGCGCTTGGTCTTGCTACTCTATTGGCAGACAAAGGTATTAGTTGGGAGTCAAATCAAGCATCTGAATATGTGGATGAGATATTTGAAAAAATTGCATATGCAAACATCTTAGCTTCTCATAAATTAGCTGTTGAAAAAGGAAGCTATCCATTATTCAAAGGTTCAAAGTGGAATACTGGTGAATATTTCGATGAGCGTGGATACAATTCTTTAGAGTGGCAAGAGTTGAAATCAAAAGTCATGAATGGAGGCATAAGAAATTCCTATCTGGCGGCAGTTGCTCCGACAGGATCTAACAGTATTATTATGAATGGTTCTCCATCATTAGACGCACTGTACGAAGTGATTTATCAAGAAGAAAAGGCAGGAATGAAGGTTACTATGGTTCCCATCAACTTCAGTCCTAAGACAATTTGGTTCTATAAGTCAGCATTTGAAATGGATGAGATGTGGTCTTTGAAAATTGTTTCTGCTGCACAAAGACATATTGACCAATCTATCTCGCATAATGTACATGTTCACAAGGACATTAAGGCAAGTGAATTATTGCGGCTACATATTGCGGCATGGGAATCAAATATTAAAACTCTGTATTACACCTACACTGACACAAATGCAGTAAACCGCTCAGGAAATTGTATAGCGTGTGAAGCTTAATTGATGTAGTAAGGAGGATATAATGAAGCCATTCAGAGTTTTTAATGGAGAGGTAAATAATAAAGCAACGAAGATATTTAAGGGTGAAGCTAGTGGAATTTGTGACTGGGACGATATTAAGTACCCAGTCATGTTAGAACTAAACAGGGCAATGTTTGGCGAATTTTGGATCGAAGATGAAATTCGATTGAATGAGGACTTAAAACATTATCGACATTCTCTAACAGATAGAGAACGTTATGTATATAACATTTTGACTGGTATGTTAACACAATTGGATTCTGTAGCGAACCGTTTTAATTTCTTGTTAGGATATACCTGCACAGATCCAAGTGTAGCGGCAAACATTCAATTAGTTGGTGCATTTGAAGGTTTACATGCTCGTTCTTATCAATATCTCACATCAACAATGTTAAATGCAGAAGAAAAGAAAGAAGCATTTAACGCACCAAAAGAACTACCTTTGTTAAAGGAACGAAATAAAGAAATTTTCGAACTGATTCAAGACTTTGTTGATGACCCAGAATCAATGGATAAACTGTACAAAGCATTGTTGGCTTATCTAGTTCTTGAAGGAATCTACTTTACAGGAGCATTTGCTTACTTCCATTCCTTGGCGAGAACTAACAGGATGATTGGCTCCAACAACATGATTAATTTAATCAAGGAAGATGAAGTTCAACACTCAGTCCTGTTCGGTACAATTATGCAAATTCTAATGTTGGAGTTCCCAGAGTTAAACACAAAAGAAAATATGGAATTCACATTGGAATTTATTAAGCGTTGTGTCGAAAAGGAGAAGGCTTGGGCAGCATTCATCTTCGATGGTATTGATAATATGACTATTAATGAGTATTCAGACTATGTTGAATATCTCACCAATGTCATCTGTCGTAATGCTGGAATACAAGAGGTATTTCCTGAGAATAAAGAACTGAGATCCAAATGGATTCTTACTTATGGTAGCAAAAAGAAAAAAGAAGGTGGGCTTGCTACAAGGTCTGACTTTTTCCAAACAAATGTCATTAACTACTCTCATGAGAGTGGCGATGGATTTGACCTCTAAAGCGATTTTCTATTATTCCATAACTGGTAATACAAAATCATTAGTAGAGCAAACCAATACATATGATTTTGACGTGATTAACTTACAAAAAACAAAACCTGAAGAGGTTAATTTTAACACTTATGATACCATCCTCATTGGAACACCTACCATTGGGGATGGTATCCCTCCCAATGTATTTAAAAAAATACGCGATAAATTATTAAGCATTGAGGGGAAAGATATCGGGCTATTTGGCAGTGGAAATTCAATATACAGGTATTATTGTGGAGCACTTGATTTAATTGAGGAACTATTGCTACACAAGAATAGAATCATATTTAAGTTTAAGTTTGAAAGTTATCCAACCGAAAAAACAAAACAAGAATTTCAAATGATTATTGATAGGATATGTAAAGGAGGTATCAAGTAAACTGAGTCAAGGAATATATGAATTAAAAATTGGAGACAGAAGATACATCGGTAAAGACACTCAAATAAATAAAAAGAAAAGATATAAGGAACACTTGAGTATGCTCAAAAAAGGAAAGCATTACAATAAACACATGCAGAGAGCATTTGATAAATACAAAAATCTTGAATATGACACATTAATAGAATTCAGTAATATTGATCCAGAAACTCTTAGTGCCGCAGAAATGTTTTATATTGATATGTTCAATACATATATCAAAGGATTTAATAAAACTAAAGGAGGCGAAGGGGGAAATGGACTAATAGTTTCTGATATCGAAAGAGAGAAACGCTCTAAAAGAATATTAGGCGAAAACAATCCTCAAGCTAAAATTACAAATGAACAATTTTTTGAGATTGTAGAGATGTTGAAAAAAGGGAGTACAAATAGAGAAATTGCATCTAAATACAAACTACACGAACGATATGTATCCTTGATTAGACATAAGAAAAGATTTAAAAAGTTATGGGATAGTATAAAAGATTATACTCCTATTAACTCAGAAGAGCAGTTAAAGAATAGAGGCAAAGTAAGTGAAGACATGTTTGTTAAAATAGTTAAAATGATAAATGAAGGATATACAAATGCTGAAATAGAGGAAACATTTAATTTATCATCTGGAACTGCCAGTAGAATAAGAAATAAAAAACTATATAAGCAATGGTGGAAAAGACTACTAAAAAATGAGAAACAAGAGGTGGATTTCCATGAAACTACTCAAATTTTATAAAGATAATTGCCCAAGTTGTGTTTTAGTAACACAATTCCTTGATTCAAAAGGCGTTAAGTATGAATCAATTAATCCTTTTGAACAACCACAATACGCTGTTCATTATGGCTTAATGTCAGTGCCAGTAACAATTCTTCTTGATGATAATGGGGAAGAAGCAAAACGCTCAGTAGGATTTAAACCTGCGGAACTCACAGAAATGATTAACAAACTAAAATAAGATATAGTAATTTTAAAAAAATTTTGAGCTTAGGGAGGAATACACATTATGCAATTCAAGGTAGAAGATCGTGTATATATCGTAGAGTTGAAGAAGAAAGGAGTTATTAAGGAAATCAACAATAGCCAAGCTAAAGTCACATACTTTAATAAAAACAAACGAAAAACTAAATGGTTTGATAAAGATCAACTAAAAAAATATAATAAAAAACGAAAAGTGTTAAAAGGTCTAGACTATGCAACAAAACAAGTATACCAATTCCACAAGTCATTTAACCACATTCACAATAGCAAACCAACAATTATGTCCCAAGATATTGCAATGACTCGCACCAACTGGAAAGCTGAAGAGCTAGTTGAATTTCTTTATGCTACTGCCAAAGGAGATAAAGCTGTCTTTTTGAATATGATTGAGCAATTAAAACAATCAATCGACCAAACAGTGAATAAAATCATTGAAAAAAATGAACCAGTTGAAGATGTTCTTGTAGCACAAGTAGATGCACTGATTGATCTAAGTTACTTTAATCATGGTGACTTTGTGGTCATGGGAATTAAACCGCAAAGACTATTTGACATCGTTCAAAAAGCAAATATGTCAAAACTTTGGGAGGATGGGAAGCCACGTTTCCGCGAAGAAGATGGCAAAATTATCAAGCCTAACGGATGGGAAGCTCCCGAGCCAAAACTCAAAGCCGAAATTGAACGTCAAATGAGGAAATGACGTTATAGTGGATTCAATTTCACTATAACCAGAAGGTGATACATATAGGAGTAGAAACGCTTTGTTTTCATCTAATTGGATTTATTGTATTAATGATTATATTGATTGGCTTACTCAAGACTAAATAAAGCTGTCTTAAATTGGTTTCACTTAATTGGGAAAAGGATGATTTCTTATGGCGAAATATCAACTACAAACTGTAAATGAAAATGGTGAAGTCATTATTGATAGTGAACTAAATCTAGAACCCAACGATACATTAGTATTACAGATTGACAAGGAAATGACTTTTGAACGAGCAAAGGCTATTCATGATTTGGTTAATGAAGGCTTAGAAAAGAAGGTTAATCTAATTACTGTTCCAGCAGGTGTCAATCTGAAGGTTCTAAAGATAACTGAATAAAAGTTGTCTTTGATTTGATTCAAAAAAATACTCCACTCTACATGAGTGAGAGTGGAGTAAAAACTTTATTCGTCAGTTCCAATTTTAAAATGATCGTACCATTCCATTACGGTATTATATTTATATACTACTTCTTGTAAAGTGCATTGATCTTCAGTTTTGGTAAATAAAGTTTCTAATGCTTTTGATGGCTTCAATACATAATCGTTCTCAGGGATCTCTTTCTGTTTTATTTGCTCTAGTGCTTTAGCAATTGATTGAATGCAGTTCTCACTTACTTCCAGTTTTCGTTGATTACCATTAACGTCAGTCAGTAGCAACTCATTTGTCTCGAAATTTACATCTTGTCTTTTAAGGTTGACTATCTCTTGAGGTGTAACTCCTTCATGAATCAACCGAACAACAACAGCAAGTTGTGGAATACTGCATTTTTCATCAATCTGATCCAATTCTTGTTTACTTAGTTTTCTTTGAACAAATCCACTCTCATTATTGAACTTTTTAGTAATCTCACGAGTAAATTCTTTAATATTCTCATTACAAAATTCTTTAAGAAGTTGCAATCTAGCATAGAGTACATATTGTGAGACTGGAGTAGTTGTCTCCTTGATTGTTTTAATTGGTCTAATTACATATTCAGAGTTAACAAATTCCCTTTCTCTTAATTCATTGTCACGAGAGCTTTTGTATATGAAGGACTTTTGTTCAATTGCCTGTTTCAATAAGTTAATGCACTTATCACTGACAGCCAAATCGCGTTCACTGCCTTTAGAATCATGTAGTTTTAGAGCTTTTGTTTCAAAATTGATATCTTCGACTTTTAAATTGGTGATCTCGCTGCATTCATATCCTCTTACACCTTCAAATAAAAGTCGAGCGATAACTGTAAATTGTGGATTGTTGAATTGATTTTCCAATGTAGTTAAATCTTTTTCATTCATTGTTCTAAAAAAGTTCACTGTTGTCATGGATTAAGACTCCTTTCAATTAATTTTTATACCAATTATAACCTAAAATAATAAAAATGTAAAATAAAATCATTCGACAAAAAATCAAGGAGTACACTAGTGTAATAAAGCGATGCATCGCCTCCTAGACGTAGGAGGAGAAATGACTAGAAGAAAAACACATGAGCAGTATATTGAAGAAGTTTTTTTGAAACATGGAGACAAATATACTGTACTAGGTAGATATAATAATCAAAGAGAAAAAATTTTAATTAAATGTAATATTTGCAATCATGAATGGGAACCAGTGGCTTATAGTATAATTCACAAAACAAAACCTAAAGGATGTCCAGAATGCGGGAAGAAGAATATCGCTAGAAAAAATCTATCAAGATTGTTAGCAATTGCTGAAAATAAAAAGATAACTAAATCTGAATTTACAAAAAGATTAAAAGAAAAATTTCAAAATAAAATAACGATATTTGGTGATTTTATAAATATGAAATTACCAGTTACTTTTAAATGTGATAAAAATCATGTTTTCACAACAAAACCACATAATATTATTTCTAAGAAAACAAAGATAGGCTGTCCTTATTGTGCAAACTGCGTAAAGAGGACTGCCGATGAATTCAAAAATATTGTAAAAACATTGGGGAAAAATGAATATACTATACTAGGAGAATATAAAAATTCTAGCACTAAAATAAAAATCAAACATAAACAATGTGGATTTGAATATCTTGTTAGACCGATAGACTTTATTAATGGATATAGATGCGGTAATTGTTCAACCAGAAAAAAGAAAAGTCATGAAGAATTTGAAAATGAAGTTTATCAATTGGTAGGAAGTGAATATACCATTCTGAGTAAATATGAAAACACTATGAGTAAAATTCTAATTAAACATAAGACTTGTGGAAATACATATAAAGTAACTCCAAATATGTTTCTGAGAGGAAATAGATGTCCATATTGTAAAGAGTCAAAAGGTGAAAAATTAATTGCAAAAATTCTAGAATTGTATAATGTTATCTATAATAGGCAGTTTGCATTTGAGAGTTGTAAAAACATAACAAAATTAAGGTTTGATTTTTCGATTAAGTCCAAAGAAACACATTTTTTAGTTGAATATGATGGAATTCAGCATTTCATACCTTCCTTTGGTAAAGATAGTTTTTTGCGAACTAAAGCAACCGATCAAATCAAAAACCAATACTGCATCCAAAACGACATCCCTCTTATCCGTATTCCTTACTGGGAATACGACAACATAGAATACATACTAGAGCACGTCTTAGCATACTTTAGGTTAATTGACAAGCAAGATGTAGACAAAGATTTAGTACATAAGTTTTTAGTCAACCATCCAGATTGGTCACATGAAAAATACATATCTCAAGCAAGTTAAAATATTGAAAGGAGGTGATAAATATGAAAAACATAGAAAAATTATCGTTGACATGGGATGATCCTTATGAAGAATCTTATACATACTATATCGAGATTGATTCGAATGTTAATGAGAATTTCCCAGAAATGAACCATCTACCGATTTTTGTTCAATTGGGTGTATTTGAAAATGGGGTAATTGATTATTGGAAAAATAGTTCATGCGTAGGACTAGGAATTGAAAATGCAAAAATTATTATTAAAAAATTACAAGAATATGTAGATTTTTGGGAAGGTAAAAATTAAACATTAAAAAATATTTAGGAGGAATTTATAATGTCAATTCAAAATGTGAGCGACCGTGAGCGTTATGTACAGGAGCAATTTAATCTATGGAATGAAAAATTTAATATACCATTTGAACATGAGTATGAATTGAAAAAATATTTTGAGTTACAGCATCAATATGATAATACACCAGATGAACATGTTAAGACAAAACGTGAACTACTTGATATGATGAATAAACTAAAATATCACCTTCCTCGATTAAAACCTAAACTAAACAATGAATTATATGAAAAACTTTTGAAGGCATCAGTCACAAGACAACTGGTAGAGATTTATTCTGTAGATAGGTGTACTGGGAAAACTTCAACTTTGATTAAATTTGCTAAAGAATTTGATATTGCCGTAGCCGTTCCATTTAGTGAAATTGCAGAAAAATTAAGAGGGGAATACGGTTATGAAAGAATTTATGGATTAAACGAACTAAAATATAAAAATGAAAGGCAAATTGTTATTGATGAAGGAATTGATATGTATAAATTGCGTGAATTGACAGAGAGTATGAAACTTGAAATTGTTACGGGATTTATTGAGGGCAGGTTTGTTAACGCAAAAAAATTATTCAACAGGTAGACCAATCTAAAATAAAACAAAAAATAAATACATAACTGAGTAATATTCAAAACGGAGGCTATAATTGGGAGGATTATAGCCTCCTGATAACAAAATTTAAACCACTAGGGTGTGATGTACATTATTAATTCAAACATAACTAATTTAATTCAATATAAAAATATCAAACGACAAAGAATTGAAAAAGAATTCGATAATGGTGCATACTTATGGAGTAGGTGTAATAAATGTGGCATTATTAATTTAATTTGCGAAAACGAAATTAATCACTGTAATCAATGCAAAACAGAAATCCTAAGTTTTCTTAGAAAAGCTACAAAAGAAGAAGTGATTGAGTGGTTTTTGAAAACCTGATCAAACAATGATTTTAAAGAGAAAGGATTGAAGTTATGGCTGAATATTGCAGTCAAGACTGTAAAGAAACGGGTGCCATTTGCGATTTCTGCATCCATTACAATTTTAACGGTGACGAGGAAGGTAGCTATACTGGAGATGGCTATTGTAAATTGTTAGATATTTACACAGATCCCCATGATGGCTTTGACTGTGAACATTTCCATTGTTTTAGAATCAAGCAATCTAAATGTAAAAATTATTAGGAGGAAAGTGGGAATGAATCATTTCAAAAATCATTGGATTTTATATCTGTTTGTCATAATAACTTTAATTCTTTCGATTGCATTTCCTGATATAGAAATTACGCTCACTGGTGGTCTTGGTTGGTTTTTGCTTAACACAGTAATATTTATCAGTGCTATTTTGATCATTGTAGGAGTTAAAGGTGGAGAGGTTTCTTATTCTTCAGAAGGGGCAATTCCATTAATCAAAAAATTATTTAATAAGGAGAGGTAAGAATGTTAATTAAAGAAGATTTGCGTAAGAAAATTGAACAACTGTCAAAGGAAATGGACAAACAACTTGAAGCAAGGCATTATGGAGAATACAGTAGGTTGGCTGATATTTATGTGAAGCTGGTTCGGGAATATGAGCTAATGAATAAACCTAAGTTCAATGGTTGGACATATCTTACCAATAACTACACTACAACAGATGCAGTTTCTAAGAATCCTTTGAAATACAGTGAGATTCACTGCAATGAGCCGAGAGCAGAACTATCTGAATAAAAATGTTTTGATGAGGAGTTGATTAATATTAATACATATAAAATTATTGATAAACTTGTAGATATTTGTGTATTCACATTTAATCAAGGTCAAGAATATTGGAATAAGCGCGAAGAAGATATCGCAGATGACATCTGGAAAAGTCATGACAAAATTGTAGACTTAATTGCAGATATACTTGTTTTAGATAAAGAACGTAGAGAAGATTTAATTTGGTATATACAAGAACTTGAAAATCAGAACGTAACTAAGGATGAATTGTTTAAAGAATTTAATATCAAAGAAACGACATCAAGCATTAGCAATTTAACAATTAACGTGAGTGCAAATGCCAATACTTTGGCAAGCGACATTGCCGAAGCAATTAGCAGAGCATTAACTGTTACGGCAGATAAAATTTCAATATAAATTGTATTTGATTTAAAAATATATGGGAGGAATTAATTATGAAATACGGAAATCATGATGTTGTAGATTTAATGATTTTTGATGAAGAAGAAAATCTGGTGGCAAATCTAACGACATTAAAAGAAAGTCATATTCAGATTGATGGAACTCAATCAGGAATGTTTGTCAAAGATGCATTATTAGATCAAGATTTACTTAAGTTTATCGGGAAACAAAATGAACAACCTGTTTTGAGTGATTATCAAAAGATACTGAACTCTGGTCAACAATCAACAACCATTACATTTAATAAAAGCAAATCAAAGAACTGTAAATTAATCGCAATAGGATATTATCGAGATGCAGACACGGAGAATGATGTAAAGGTAATTTATGAAATTCCAAAAGCAAAAGTCATTAACAAACTCTCATTTAATACAAATTCAATAAATGTATCACCACTGGATTTATATTTTCAATTTGAACCATTTAACGAAGAAGGAGATATTATGAAATTGCATATTGAACAGTTAAACAAAGATGTCATTAAGTTTGTGTATGAATCAGGTAGTTCTATTGAAATAGGAGAAGATATTAAAATTAATGCGGCACGGGCCGTCCATATTAATTAAATAAAAGCAGAATTTCGTTCAAATTTTTAACGACTTGACACGCCTCCTTGTACGTGTTATTATATAAATACGTTTACATACACGTATAAGGAGGATAACTTGATGAAAAAAAAGACCGCTACATTTATCCAGCAATTTTTACTTATGAAGAGAGAGGAGTAGCAGTCGAATTTCCCGATTTACCGGGGTGTCTAACTTGTGGCAAAGATGAGGAAGAAGCCATTAAAATGGCTAAAGAAGCAATGGCTTTACATTTATACAGCATGGAAAAGGATAATGACCCGATTCCAGAACCCTCAAATGTGAAGGATATCAACACTGAAGAAAATGAAATTGTTTGTTTAATTGAAGCTTGGATGCCTCCTTTTAGAGATGAAATGGAAAATAGAGCAGTTAAAAAAACTTTAACAATCCCCCAATGGTTAGATGATATTGCAACAGAGAACAATGTGAACTTTTCACGTATATTGCAAGAGGGTTTGAAAAAGTATTTGGGGGTTGACGAGAAGTGACTGATACAGTCACTTCTCTAATTAAATATAAAAATATAGGAAGTGAATTATGAATTCAGCAGACAAACAATACTTAGACCTTGTTCGAAATATCATTGAAAACGGTTATTCAGATGAAGGAGTGTATGTAAGACCGAGATGGGCAGATGGGACACCTGCTTATACAAAAAGCCTTATCTCTTGTAAAATGCAATTTGATAACTTAGAAGTTCCAATCTTAACGAC
Organism: Brevibacillus gelatini; assembly: GCF_003710935.1. Lineage (GTDB taxonomy): Bacteria > Bacillota > Bacilli > Brevibacillales > Brevibacillaceae > Brevibacillus > Brevibacillus gelatini. The sequence continues at coordinate 11,722 of NZ_RHHS01000013.1, read as the reverse complement.
AAAGCAAGTAGCATGGAAAACTGCAATTAAAGAATTGCTTTGGATTTGGCAAATGAAATCTAACAGGATTGAAGACTTACATAAAATGAACGTGCATATTTGGGACGAATGGGAGATTAAAAAAGGTAAGTGGGCTGGCACAATTGGGTCTGCATACGGATATCAGCTTGGGAAGAAGTGTCGTAAAGTTAACGGGGAATTATTAGATCAGGTAGATTATTTACTTTGGAGCCTCAAAAACAATCCTTCACGTAGAATGATTACGACATTATGGGACAAAGATGACCTTGATGAAATGGCATTAACTCCATGTGTATGGAAAACGAACTGGTTAGTAAAAGGACGAAAACTTCATTTAATTGTAGGAATTCGTTCCAATGACATGGCACTAGGGAACCCATTTAACGTATTCCAGTATTCAGTATTACAGAGAATGATTGCTCAAGTAACAGGTCATGAATTAGGGACATTAATCTTTGATATTGATGATGCACATGTGTACGATAGACACGTAGAAGCATTAAAACGACAACTTGAACGTGAGCCATATCCTGCCCCAACACTATGGATCAATCCAGATGTTAAAGATTTTTACGACTTTACCCCCGATGATTTCAAACTCATTGACTATAAATACCACCCAGCTATTAAAATGGAGGTAGCTATTTGATTTCAATTATCACAGCTTTTGACCGAAATCGACTCATTGGCAATAACAACTCATTGCCATGGAAACTACCACGAGATTTAGCCTATTTCAAAGAGAAAACATTGGGTAAAGTGGTAGTACAAGGACGAAAAACTTTTGAGTCTTTAAAGAAACCACTATTTGATCGCACAAATGTTATTTTAACGTCAAGACCGGACTTCCATGTAGAAGGATGTTATGTAAGTCATTCAGTAAAAGATATTTTAGAAAGATACCGAAATGAAGATGAAGTCTTTGTTATTGGCGGCGCTTCTGTTTATAAGCAATTTTTGCCTCATACAAGCAGAATATATATCACATTTGTCGATGCCGAGTTCGAGGGCGATACATACTTTCCTGTTTTTGATATGAATGACTGGGAACTAGTCAGTATGAAAAAAGGAATAAAAGATGAGCAAAACAAACATGATCATACGTTCTTTGTTTACGAAATAAAAAATAAAAATAATAAAACGTATTTACAAACTAGCAAATAGATTGTAAAATGAGTCTACAAGGTAAAACTTGCTAGACTCATTTGCTTTATCGGAGGACTTCATTTCATGACAGCAATGACAACAGGATACGTTCTCAATTTTTTAAAAGATTTGCCAAACAAAGCTAAGGAGGGAGATATATTTTACGTTGACGAAAGTAAATATTATTTTTCAATGCCTGTGTGTTACATATGGGAAAATGGGGAGTGGCATATAGAATACATAACATAATATGTTGTACTCTTTGTTAAGAAGGAGGGGGAGATATTGCACAAAGCATATTTTGATGCTTCTTACAATTGGTCAAATGGAACAGCTACATTAGCATATGTAATCTACAATCCCAAAAAGAAAGCAATTGATAAAGAAATTTTTATTACAACAACTGACGATAGTAACCATGCGGAATGGATCGCATTAGCTAGGCTGTTAAGAAAACTTAAGGAACTTGGTATCAAGAATGTAATAATTTGTGGTGACAATAGAAATGTAATTGACATTGCGAATGGGAGGGGCAAAGGAGAAAGGAATGTAAGCAAGCGAAAAATTATAGAAGAGTATATTCCACACTTCAAAAACATTACCTTTAAGTGGGTAGCTCGAAATGAAAACAATGAAGCGGATCGATTATCAAAAAATAAAAAAGTAAAAGGGGTTAAAAATAAAATTGTAAAAGATACATATATAACAATCCCGAAGATGTTTGATTTTAACTTTAAGTATCGAGAGAAGAAAAAGAAAGTAATTGCAAAGTGAAATTGTATAACATATAGAAAGGAGAAATAAATTGAATCTAAATCAAATAGAGGAATGTGCAATTACCATTGCAAATGGAATCTTTGGGAGCATAGAAACTAAAGAGAGAGTTAAAGATATGATAATGAACTTAATTGCGTCTAGTTGTATTCAATACAGCATAGATAAAAAATTTAAAAAGGAAATTGATTGTTATCTAGCGCTCAGGAAGACACGATAAAATATTAGTTTTAACGAAAAAGGACGTGATACTATAAATAATTTAGAAGCAGAAATCCAAGATATTATTAGACGACTGAGACTATTGCGAAAAGAAGAAAAGAGGCATATTCAAAAAGCCAACCAATCTGCAAATAAACGAAAAAGATTGGAAAAAAGACTTTCTAAATTGCTATAAAAATCAAATTGATTAGAAAGGGGACAATCTATGACAAAAGATAAGTATGTGCTTAATAGAGTGAAAATGGCTATCTATGACAACATAAAACAGAATAAAACAATCGACTCATACATACTAAGTGAACTTATTGAGCAATGGGAGTTTGATTATGATTTACGAGAAGAGTGCCTACAACAAGAGATGCCATAATGTGAACTTTAAACTTAAAAATACTGCCAAATCGGAAATTAAAGGGGCTATGAATAAAATGTATATACTTCTCTTCAGTTCTATGTTTTTATTTTGGGGCTTTGGAATTGGCATTTCTCTAGGATTAATGATCGGTGGACAGTCGAGTGCATTTACTGGAGTCTTTACATGTGTGATATGCATCGCTGGCATGTTAGCCACATATAGAGACTGGTTTAAAGTAATAAAACAAAATAAAAAAAAGAAAAAGTGTATTGATGAAGAATGAACAAGCAATTGGTTTAGTTGCACTTTGCTGATTAACAGCTTACATATTTAAAATATGAATGAGAAAGGATGACAATAATGATTAAACAAGTTTATCTTTGCCGTTATAATCATTCTGACAGCATTTGCAGTTCTTTAGTCACAGACAACCTAGACTATGCATTATCAATTGACGAAAGCCCTAGTCTAGCAACATTTGATGATTTAAAACAACATTTGGCAGCAAGCGGTGAAATATTTCAAGGCTTGCTTAATACATATGAGGGAATCGTAAAATGGATGGAAGTAGAAGATGAACCTGAACTTTCAAAGTATCTTATTATAAAAGAAAATAAAAACATTCAATATCATCTAGTATAAACAAATTCATAAAATTTAAAGTGATAAGAGGTGATTTTTACGGCAAAATTATATTTTAAATATGGACAGATGAATGCATCAAAATCAATTTTGCTATTAACAACTGCGCACAACTATGAAAAATCGGGCAAAAAAGTTATGGTGTTTACTCCTGAAATTGACATTCGCTTTGGCAAGGGGAAAGTTACCTCAAGAGTGGGGGTTAGTCGAGATGCAATTCCAATACAGCCTAAAACCGATGTTTATAGTTTAATAGAAGAAAACATGCCAGACTGTGTATTAGTGGATGAGATTCAATTTGTTGATCCAATACATATTCAACAACTTGCTGAAGTTGTAGATCGGCTTAATATTCCGGTTATTTGCTATGGGTTACTCAAAGACTTTAGAAATCAATTGTTTAAAGGGAGTCAGGCTATATTATGCATGGCAGATAAAATCGAGGAAATCAAAACTGTATGCAGCTATTGTAACCGAAAAGCAACACATATCCTTAAATTTAAAGATGGCATTCCTGTCTACACTGGAAAGGTTATTGAATTAGGCATTGAAGATGTCTACAAGTCTGTTTGTAGACAACATTACAAAAACCCTCCAACAAGGGGTGAATGATAATGGACAGATTTCAATATATTGAAAGTAGTACTTTAAAAGTTGCAAAATGTGCATGCAAAGAAGAAATGCTTGAGGGAGATTATGCATATCAAATCGACGACTATTTAATATGTGACAACAGTGAGTGCTTCAAAAAGCTATGCATTAACCATTTTGGTGCAATTTACGGGAGGTTAAACAAAGAAGGGAACCTAGACTAAGATTAGTCTACTTCATATGCAAAGGAGATGTGTACATTATGTTCATAAAAGTTCCTGCATTTTTAATGGACGATTTAAATTTTGAAAATGGCGACTGGGAAAAGATACAAGCCTTTAACGGTCAATTTATAATAATTAAAACGAAAACTGGCAGAGCAAAAGCCAACAAAAGAGACAGTTTTAAATTCCCACATTATTTTAATCTGTATCAAAACAAAGATATTCATTCAATTATAGGAAGATTGCTTTGAATGACGAGGATGATGATAAATGTTGACAATAAAAAATAAAATCAAATATAACTATAAGAATTTTATTTTGTCTAAACAAAAATTCTTTCTATCTATCAGCCTAAGATTAATAGCAGCATATTCATTTCTGTTTTGTCTTTTTACGATATTTAAATATCATCCGTTGCGCGAACCTATTTGGCTCCCTATTATGTTTGTGATTCTTCTAACATTTAGCATAGTTATTACCACCTTTCAGGATCATGCCTATAAAGGCTATATTCAAAAAAAGAATAAAATAATTCAAGAATACAAAGAAATAATGCTCAAAAACAGCGAAGACAAGTTTACTATTAATGAAATTTATAATATGCTTCCACAATATCTAAAAGATGATTTTATTGAAGCTTTGTATGATTATAATTGCGAAAGGAGTTTTTATGAATCAACAAAACAAGAGGATACTTGCTATAAGTGATATACATGGCATGTACGATCAATTTATCAAATTGCTCGAAAAAGTTAACTATAGCCCAACACAAGACAAACTGATACTTCTAGGAGATTACGTTGACCGTGGCAAGAAAAGCAAAGAGGTTATAGAAAAAATTATTGAACTAGCGAATACATATGATGTGGTAGTTCTTCGAGGGAACCATGACCAAATGTTTTTGGACTGGCTTATCACTAATGATGGAATGAATGAGTTCAACTTCTTTAGAAATGGTGGTCTGCAAACTGTTGAATCGTATTGTGGTTTAGATTTCTTTGATTCAGGCATTGATACTATAAAGGCAAAGAATTTTATTTTAAAACATTGCAAACACCATGTAGACTTCTTAAAGGAGCTTTCATACTTTTACGAAACGAATGATTTCATCTTTGTTCATGCTGGATTAAATCCCAACTATGAAAACTGGCGACTCACACCACATGAGGACATGCTCTGGATTCGTAATTTATTCCATTATCACCCAACCAAAACAGATAAAACAATAGTGTTCGGTCACACTCCATGCATTAACCTTCATGGCAAGCCTAATATATGGTTTGCTGATGATAAGATTGGAATTGATGGGGGAACTGCCTATGGTTATCAATTGAATTGCTTAGAAATTACAGATGGGAAATATACACAGCACTTCATTAGCTCAAAGGAGGATGCAAATGTATAGAGCATACATAGATGGAACCTCACAGTCTGTCGGCAAAAGATCGGCATTGGCATTTACAATTACAGATTGTAAAGACAATATTGAATACCAGCATTATGAATTGCTAGATTGCAATAGAAATTACGCAGTAATAGAAATGATGGCATTCAATAAGATGTTAGAGTGGGCTTTAGAAAATAAAATTAATAAAGTTATAGTATATACTGATTCAAAATATGTATACACCAACTGGCGCAATAACAGATTGTATTCTCTGAACCGCAATAAATTCAAAGTGTTTAATGTAAGACTATTAGGGAATTCAAAAAAGGAATCAAATAGTGGGCGCAATTTAGCTTATGCATAAACTCAGGAGGAAATATGAAAATTTACAAACTTAACAAATATGATTGGGTTCATGATTTTTACTGCTATGAAGGCACAGACCCTGAAAAGGTAGCACAAAAGGCAATCGAGCTATCAACTGAAAGTGGAGATTTTTATACATATCGAATGGAAACATGGGAAAATGGGGAATTGAAATTTCAATTTAGATTCTTTCAAAATGGAAGAGAGCTTACTTCGGATTTGATTAAAGCATTTTTATAATAATCTCAAATCAAAGGAGTGTTGTCAGTAATGAAAAAACAATATATCTGCACAATCGACAATATCAAATTTACAAGCGAACAAGAGCTTATTTCTCATATTAAAAATAACTACATAAAAGAACTAACTGATGAATCATCATTTGATATCTATGATACTTTAAAAAATGCTTTTCCTGACGCTGACATTGATATTGTTGAGAATAACAGTGAAGATATCCATGTAAGTATGTATTTTAAGAATTATGAATCAAATTTAGAATTTAAAATTAAAAAAAATCCAGATTTTGAGGATACTTATTACTACTCTGTGTTTTCAACAGTGGAAGATGCAATTAAATATTTCAAAGATAATTTCATTAAGAAAAGCGAATATTTGGTTCAATGTCTAAAAGAGTATTTTAATTTTGAAAACATAGAGATCACAGGGCTTTTTAATGGTTATGGTTATGGCGATTGCGAAAGTAGCATTCATTTTAAGTTTAATGTTGGTGACAGAGTGGTTCATGATACATATAAATTTGAAGATATTAACACATTTCTTAATAGAATGAAAGGTCATGTGCTAAACGTTGTAGAAGGGGAATTTTTCATTCAGCATGGCGAAAATAGCTCGAAAGATTTCTTTATTAATGGAATCAATGTTGAAGATATGATTACTCGTGCCAAGAAAGTAAGACTGGAAATCATTGAATAAAAAATAGCCTTATCAAAGAAAGGACTGGTAAAGGATTAGTTCAGGGAATGACTTTAGCAAATTAATTTTATTGGAGCGCAGCTATTAAATGATACCATTTCAAAAGTTTTATATCCTGTGTTCACTAGGGATACATAAATGGTCTCTAATTTATGAGAGCAACGAGGAAAGATCTTATGCTTGTAAGAAATGTGGGTATTATAAATGGCTCAAAAAGAGAGATTAAAATGGAGGTATCATGAGTAAGGAATTTGAATTCAATGGCTATGATTGGTCAGAGTTGGCTGAGTGTTGGGGAATTAAAGTAGACGATGAATCTCTTCGAGGGTATAGAGCAGATGAAAGATTAGCAAAAATGATCGTTGATTATATGTATGACAACTTGGAAAATCCACAAATGATTGCCGATTTGAGAAGATTTATTGATGCTTTATGTTATATGGGAAAAAAGTATAATTTTCCTGCCTATCCAATTTGGAAAGGGCTAAAAGAAACAAAAAACAATCTGACCTTGGTTAACTATGTTGGTGATTGTTTAAGAAGATTATGGAATTAATTATATTATTGCTTTACAAGAAAGAGAGGGTTATAAAATGGGTGAAAAGTTAAAAGAGGTGTGCGAGGAAGCAATTCAATCAGTCCAACATTTAATCAAAGAAATAGAACTCCAAGAAAGCTTATTGAAAGAGCAGTTGGCAGAATCTGTTTCAGAATCAATTTTCCTTGAAATCAATAAGGTATTAATCAAAGATGAGGATTATTATTCTAAGCGACAAAGAATTGCATATATAATTGGTCAAATTGTTCATCTAAAAGAATTTAAAGTAAACATTCAAAATCTTGTACTTGAATTACATAATAGATTCACAGCTTACAAAATTCTTTAAAATCCACCTTTGATTCAAAAATAATAAAACACAGGAGGATTAATATGAAAGAAAATCAAACAAAATTAAAACTAATTGCTATCAAGACAAAAGAAAAAGTATTTATCTCAGATAACATCGAAAACTCTTATTATCATACTTCGCGCATTAAGCAGTATCTGTTTGATGGAGTAGAGCCAAAAGAGACGTATCAGAAATCATGGTATGAACTAAAGTCAATTCCTAATAAAGTCGAACGTAGAGTGCCACCTCAAAGGATTAATGAAAGATATGAGTTAAAAGCAGGGTTTCCTGAAAGTGAATTAACTCCAAAAATCATCAATGAAAAATATATAGACGAAGATAGTCCATATGCTGAAGTAATTGGATTATATGAAAAGAAATTTGAACTAACAGAAGAAACTTATGAAGAAATTCCATTTGAGATTAATATTATTGAGGAATTAGATCAGTTTGAAATCACCAAACAAGAGTATGAGCTTAAATATAATTTTCTTGATCTGCTAAATACACACCCCGTATTACTACCTACAAAACCATGTAAAATGACTCGAAAAGATAGTTTTAACATCATTAGAAAATATATTAGAGAAAATATCGATCAACGTTATGCAAAAATTGATGCAGATTATGATTTTGTATTTAGAGTTAAGAAAAAAATTGAACTCTATGAGCCGTTTGAATATGAAGTGAATTTAAATCAGGGAACCAGAAGAAAGCCAAATTTTGTTAAACGTTATAGAAATACAAAAGAAATCACGATATTAGAAATTAGTCCTGATGTTAAAAAGGATTACGAACCTGCTACAGAATTTAGTGGCGAAAATGAACAGGATTTGAAAAATAAAATTAATACATATCTTCAGGAGTTGATTGCGGAAATCAACAGACCATATGTTGAATGTAAACATTGTCAAGGTTACGGAGTTGTTCTAAAGGAGGACAATTAATGAAACCCAGAATTATTAGATTTAAAAAAGATTTTCTTATTAACAAACTTGATCTTCCGCATTCAGCAATTCTCGATGAGATTGTAGGTAATTCACGATGGAGTATTCAACATAAAATCATTTTTGAATATCAAGGGAAGTTTTATCGTGCTTATTACAGCATTGGTGCAACTGAGATGCAAGATGAAAGCCCGTGGGAATATGAAGATGAAGTGGAATGCGTAGAGGTTGAACTTAAAAAGGTTGAAGTATTGAAATGGGTAGACAAGACAGAATAAACTACTCCCCTTTATGAGGTGTTATATGGCCACTATTGGTTTTGGTAAGATGTTGGAGTTAAGAAATAAATGGATTGCAGTATTATCTACATGTGCATTAGAGGGCAATGAACTAACACAAAAAACGCTTGAAGAGATTGAGGGTAAGCCGTTAAACGAACAGATATTGATTATGGCAAAACGGCATCACTTTTTTGCTAATGAGTTATTAAAAGAAATCCAATGAAATTCACAATTCATTTGGAAAGCGAGTGAACAAATGGCTAATACAAAAGACGGTAAAAAGTTTGAACAAAATTGGCGAGACAGTTACAAATCGTCTGAACACTTCTATATGAGACTTCGGGACGGGGCTAAATGGTTGCAAGGCAATAGTTCATCATTTCAATCGGAAAATCCATGTGATGCTATCCAATATAACCCACCATTTCTATGGCTGCTTGAATTAAAAAGCACTAAAGGCGCATCAATCAGTTTCAATCCATACGTAGAAGGTGTAAGTTCACCTGATAAAAAACCTAAAAATAAAAAAACGAATGTCATGATAAAAGCAAATCAGGTTAAGGAACTCAGAGAAGCAGTTAAGTATCAGGGCGTTATCGCTGGATTTGTGGTTAATTTTCGTGAGCGTAAATTGAAAACAAGAATATATGAGAATGAAACATTCTTCATACATATTAATGATTTTTGGGATTTCGCTGTTCGGACGGCTAAATCTGGATTAAGCAGGGAAGATTGTTCTGAGATCGGGATTAGAATTAATCATGAAAAGCTGAGAAGTAATTATAGGTATAAGATTAATGATTTTGTCAATAAGTCATGCAAATTGTTTGTCGAAAAGGGATATTTGGATAAATTGCAACTTCAAAAAACAGCAAAATGGATTGAAACATTAGTTGTTTAACTATTGAATGGGCAAAAATATTAAGGAGGAGAATGAAATGAATAGTTTCTATCTAGGGGAAAACAAATATATATATAAAAGAAATGAAGATGGGACAGTTACCGCAGAATGTGAAAAAACAACAGATGGTTTTCATGTAATCATCACGTTTACAAACAATAGAGAGGATCATATGAACACATTAATGGCAATGAGAAGGTTATATGATAGCGTGATTTAAAATAAAAAAACATTCCACATAATAAAGTGGGGTGTTTTTTTATTTTGTTTATATATGGTATAATATCTTTTGAAGGAGGTCTATGTAAAAGATGAAAAAAAGAGTGTGGGCTTTATATAGAGTTTCAACAGAAAAGCAAGCAATAGAAGACGATATACCAATGCAAAGGAATGCTGTACGAAAATTTGTGCAGAAGAGACCTGATTGGGAATTGCTTGAGGAATTATCTGAATTAGGCGTGTCAGGTTTTAAAAAGAGCGTTCAAGAAAGAGATAAGTTGCAAGTTATTAAGAAAGCAGCAGAAGAAGGAAAATTTGACATTTTGATTGTTTGGAAAGACGATAGACTTGGAAGGAACAAATTTGAAATACCTTTTATGCTTGAATTTTTAAAAAAACAAGGGGTTGAAGTATGGTCAGTAGAAGACGGGATTTTAAACAATAATGAAAAGCATGAAGATAGCCTATTATCATTTTTAAGATTTTGGGTAGCAGAGGGAGAAAGTAAAAAAACTTCAATTCGTGTTTCTGAAGCCCTAAAACAGATGAATGAACAAGGGAGGTGGACAGGAGGTAATATTCCTTTTGGCTATGAAATGTTTGACACAGGAATCAAGCATCCAAAATACGATAAAACCATAAAGGATCTTATGATATCAGAAAATGAATCTAAAATTGTAAAATTGATATTTTATTTAGTTGTTGAAAAAGGTTACGGAGCAGATAGGATTACAAATTTTCTGAATGAAAATAGCTTCTTATCAAAAGATGGAAAGAAATGGCGTAGCAATGCAGTTAGAAGAATTTTGCGTAATCCTATATACATTGGGAGACAGAGATACAACACAGCAGACAAAGATGGAATAAAATTAAAGCCTTTTCGTGAAGATCTAGTAATTATTCCAGAAGATATATTTAACAAAACACAAAAAATACTTGATGTAAGGAATAAAAAAATCAAAATAAATGAACCTATAAATGTACCATCTACTAGTGCCAATCTTCTTCTTTCTGGACTGGCAAGATGTGGGTATTGCGGCTCTAAACTTTATGCAGATTCTAGCACCAAAACAAGAACAAGATTAGATGGAACGAAAGCCAGTTACACGTATTGGAGATATGTTTGTCGGGAATCTCTGCATCACAGAGAAACTCATCCAAAAAGCTACTTCGGTGCAAAAAAATTTGATTACAGAACCGAGAGTGAGATTATTAAGTTATTAAATATAATCTCAAATTCAGATGAGTTTAATAACCTAGTAACAGATGTTTTCGATAGCATATATGAACAAAAACAATTTCAAATAAAAAATCTTGAGAAAGAAAAACAAAACTTAAACTTACAATTAGAAGCCATTAAAAATTTAATTGTAAAAATTGCTTTAGGAGAAAGTAAACTGACAGAAGATTATGTTATGGAACAAATCCGCCTAAAAGAATCTGAAATTGATAATTGTCAAAAATTAATAGATCAATACAAGGCAGAATTAGGCAAGGCTGATGAGCGAAAAAAAGAGATCGATAAACTGAAGAAAGCAATGGAAGAATGGGAGGATAAATACAGAAGAGGAGATCATGATACCAAAAAAATGATGTTGGCTAATGCAGTCAACAGAGTGTATTTTTTTGATAAAAAAATTGATGTAAAACTAAGGACAGAATTTGATGAGATACTTCAAAAGCTTATGAAAACTGGTGATTATTCTATGGGGAAATAGACTTACTCTCACAACACTACCAATAGCAATGGTTATGAAAGTAGGCTTGTCAGTTGGATTAATTTGTTGTCAAAATAGGCTTATTTACACCCCAGTACCATTGCC
>NZ_RHHS01000012.1 GCF_003710935.1 Brevibacillus gelatini | reverse complement strand
ACCTTAGGCAATGGTACTGGCGGCCCTGGCTACACGTTCGAGGATGAGCTGAAAAACGGTCACAAATACGAGGTCGGCGTCGTCGCGATGGCCAATGCCGGACCAAACACGAACGGCAGCCAATTTTTCATCGGTTCCGGAAAAGATGTGGAAGGTTTGGAAAACGTACCGAAATACACCATTTTCGGAAAAGTCGTAGGCGGCATGGATGTCGTGCAAAAAATTGCGAGCACCAAAGTGAAAAAGCATCCGCAAACGGGCGAGCTGAGCGTGCCGGAGCAACCGATCAAAATCAACACCGTAACCATTACAGAAAAGTAAGACTTTTTGACCAGAACACTAAAACACCACTGTACGAAGCAGTGGTGTTTTGTGTTTGTCCGCCCAGGAAAATCAAGGCTTTATTGGCGATCCGCACTCTATCTTCCACAATTATCTGAATTAGTAAATAGTTCTGTGGAACCAATTTCCTCTTGCGCTATGCAATCTTTACCGCTAGACTTTCAAAAGACCCGATTCGCTTCCGCAATCAAAAGCAAAAAGCGAAAAGGAGTGGTTCTCACTATGATGAAGACACGGGAAGCGCGAATGCGCTTTTTCTTCTTTCTCAACAGTTTTGCCTTGCTTCTTCTGTGCCTGTTCGTCACACCGACGAGCGCTACGGCACCTCATTTGAACAAATCAGCAGCTGCTCCAGGGCAAGCCATCGTTGCATCTGGACAAGCTGAAAAAAAGGAAGCAAAAACAACTATCCCTAACCAACAAATAAAACGCGATTCCGTCCAGGTCAGCCGGGACGCTCACCGCAAAGTGATTCGCTTTGGAGACGTTAAAATTTCAGACAGGGATATGGAACTGCTTGCCCGGCTGGTCTATGCGGAAGGCCGTGGGGAACCGTATGAGGGACAGGTAGCGATTGCTGCTGTCGTTTTGAATCGGGTAGTTTCTTCACAATTTCCAAATACGGTACGGGAGGTAATTTTCGCCCCCAACGCGTTTTCGCCAGTGCGAAATGGCAAGCTGCCGACCAGGACCAATGAGAGTGCCAGGAAAGCAGTCGCGGATGCGCTAAATGGGAAGGACCCGAGCAAAGGTTCTCTCTACTTCTTTAATCCTGATACCGCTACATCCAGATGGATCTGGTCCAGACCCCAGACCGTCGTGATTGGCAACCATCGGTTTGCACGCTAATCAAAAAAAATTTAATAATGATTTATTTTTATTTTATCCCGCTTTTACTTTTGGCTGGTATCTTGTATTTGTAAGCACTTTTTCAACGCATTGAGAAAAAGTACGATATTCTTCCCAGAATGACTTCTTTAACGTAAGCATGGGCAGATCGAACGTCGTTTCCATCTACGTATGCCTACGCTAACAGTAGCTGGTTCATGGACTGTATTGGGTGAGAGCAATCCAGTCCATTACGCCAATCGTTCCTTTTCTCAATCGCCCCCAATTAATTTGGCATTCCCCTTCGGGAATGCCACTTTTTTTTGCTAATGATCGACCCATGGTTGCTGTCCTCTTTTTCACGGCAAATCATCAGAAGCCGTACACGGACATGCCGCCGTCCACTGCAATCGTTTGACCGGATATGTAAGCAGCCGCATCGGACGCGAGGAAAATCGCAGGGCCAACCAAATCTTCCACATCGCCAATTCGTCCGCTCGGCGTCCGCTGCAACACTTCCTGGACAAACACCTCGTCGTTCAACAGCGCTTCTGTCAGCGGCGTGCGGAAATACCACGGCGCAATTGCGTTGACATTGACGCCAAACTTGCTCCACTCCAGCGCAAGCACGCGCGTCATCTGAATGAGACCGGCCTTGCTCGCTCCATAGACCACACCTGTGCGGAGCGCCACAAGTCCTGCGACAGATGCGATGTTGACGATCCGTCCATAGCGCTGCTCGCACATCGACCTGGCGGCAGCCTGGCTCAAGAAAAACGCCGCCTTCAGGTTCAGATCCATGATGCGATCCCACTCTTCCTCACTCACTTCATGGGCTTTTTTCCGAATGTTCATGCCAGCGTTGTTCACGAGGATATGCAAGCCGCCCAACGCTTCCATGGCTTGGGCTACGATTTTTTCCGCAGCCCCTGCTTCGGTCACATCCGCTGCGATTGGACAGGCTACTCCGCCTTTGGACTCAATCGCCTGCACGACTTCCTGCAAGTCTGACTCGGTTCGCGAGACGACGGCGACTTGTGCGCCTGCCTCTGCCAGACCGACAGCCAGTGCTTTGCCGATGCCTCTGCCCGCTCCGGTAATGATTGCTTTTTTCCCAGTCAAGTCAAATCGTGTCATTGTGTTCTTCGCCTCCATTCTCCTTAGAGCATTCTCCATCCATCGCCTTTTCCCCTGTCTTTTGTTACAATATACCTGTATGGAAAGGGGGCAGTCCGTTGCGTTTGTACAGCCAAATGACTCTCGCTGAGCTGCAGGAGGAGATGGAACGCCTGCTCGCGGAAGCCGAGGAGAAAAAGAAACTGGGTGACGAGTCACAGCTTGCCATTATTACGCAAAAGTATTTCATGGCGAAGTCGTATTATTTGGGGACGGGAGAATTTCGCATTGGCGGAAAGTACAGTGTCGCCAATTACGATCAGCCGTTTACCATTGATTATTTCAACGGCGTGTTTGCCTGGGGCCGCTTCCCTGACTCGGACGAGCAGACCGGCTTTCCGGTCGGCATGCTGGAACTGTGGTACGACTAATAAAAAAGAGATCAGCGCGTCAATCATGCTGATCTCTTTTTTATTAGCCCCAACGCTCTTTGAGCGACAGGCCGTAAGCTACAATTTGCTCGGGAGTGACCAGGCGAAAGCCTTGCTGCGGACGGTAGTCAATCGTCAGCGTCTCCGAGCCGATGTACGCGATCGTCTCCGGGTCGAGCAACAGCGTCAACCCTTCGACCTGTATCGTTTGATCCTGTGGTGTCGCCTCATCGAGCCAGAGCGCGTATTCGACCGTCATTCCGCAACCGCCCACCAGTTCGCCGCTGATCCGTACGGGTCGAGTTGCTTTTTGCAACTGGTCTACGGCTTCCTTCGTCAGTTTGATCCTCACCGAATTTCCACCTTCCTGCTTGCTTTTTCCACCACTTTTGGATGCATCAACTCTCTCATGATAGCATATAATGCTTGAAAGCAGTGGAAAGGACGATCTTCTATGAACATTTACGAACAAGACGGCATATTTGTCGCGGAAACCCAGTTTCAATCCGAACATGTGGTCATTTTCGCCAAATCGTGGGAAGAAGCCAAGGAAAAATTGCTGATGCGGCTTCTTGTCCTGGAAATGATAGGTTGAACCAAAAAGCGGGTCGCTGTTGATGACCTGCTTTTTTCACCCTCGAAAACAGTTGGAACCCCTTTCTTCCTTTCCCCTCGCTGGCCAATTGCAACGGCAAAACGGCAAGGAGCTGTCCGATTCATGACTATCACTACGTCTGCCTCTCTCGACAAACAAGGGCTCGTCGCACAGATCAGGCGGCAAACTGCCATCGCCAATCGCAACAATGTCACCCGCACCCAGGCGTATCTCGACTTTTACCGCCAACACGAGGAGGTTCACTGGGCACTGCTCGCCCACCTCGTCTCGCGCAACGGCGGCTGGAATATGACGGATTTGAAGGGCGAATGGCTGCCCGCCATCCTGGACGAAGCGGAAATCGAGCCGTTTTTCTGGATGCTGGAGCGAAGCAACTGGTTGATTTTTCACGATGCCTATCCGCAGTTGCTCCTGTATGCGGAGATGAAACGGCGTGGCAAGGATTTGACTGCGCTGCTTGCACCACTTGGCGTCTCTGTGTTCATGCAGTCGTACTGGCAGGAGTTCCTCGCGTCAGGCGACAGCTCACGGATCACTCGCGCCCTGATCGTCAACGAACAGCAGTACATCGAGCAGCGAGTTGTACATAAACCGTTTACGATGAATCGCATTTTTTCCACGTACGCGTTTCTTGCCCAATCATTTTTTTCGCTCAATCAAATTGTGTTCCCGTACAAGAAGCACCCAACGGACAAAAGACTGAGCATCACCGGAGTGAACGTCCATCATTTTCCCGATCCAGTCCAGCGCATCGCAATCGGCAAGACGTTGTACCAGCTTTTGTTCTCCGATTGCGACCGTCTGGCAAAAATACGCACGTTTTGCACGCGTATTCCGCATACCGGCTCGCGCGCAGACTATTGGCCGCATCTGTTCACCCCGCACCGCCACTCCGATCAGGCGGGCAAGGGATACGAACTGCGCCTGGACGGCGACCAGTTGATTGCCGGAAAGCCAAAACTGTACAGTCCTTCCTTGCAGGCTGCCTGGGCGGACGTCGAGCACGCCCCTGCCGATGGC
Organism: Brevibacillus gelatini; assembly: GCF_003710935.1. GTDB lineage: Bacteria > Bacillota > Bacilli > Brevibacillales > Brevibacillaceae > Brevibacillus > Brevibacillus gelatini. Next base: position 180,234 of record NZ_RHHS01000012.1, on the reverse strand, counting down.
ACAGACTGGTTTCGGGACGACAAATGGCACCAGGAAGTAGAAAAGCCAGCCGATCTGCCCGCGATTGATACCGAGTCGTACGTGCGGGCTTTGCACTGGATGGAATACGGCGTAAAGTTGGTGACAGCGATCACCTGAGAATGGAGGGCAGCCCTCTATGTTTGACGCCCGTAGCGACCTGCTGACCGGGCAACGGGAGTATCTTCTGTCCTGTCAGCTTCCCAGCGGTGCTTTCCGCTTGGGGTCTGACCGGGATCAAATCAATCCGTATTTTACGAATCTTGCCTTGATCTCGCTTGTGCGGCTGCGGGAATGGGAGGCTGTCCGCGCCTATATGGATTGGTATGTAGAGCACTTGAATACGGACGGCTACATCAACGATTTTCGTCTGGTTGACGGGAAGGAGCTAGACACAGGAACAGCCGACAGCGAGGACAGCTACCACGCGACTTTTTTCTCACTCGTCGCGGAGTGGACCCGCAGCACAAGCGATTGCTCCTGGCTCGCAGCCAATCAGGACGTGCTCGCGTACTTGCTGCAAGGGATTGCCCGGCTGCAGCAAGCAGACGGCCTGACCTGGGCCAAACATTCGTTTCGCGTCAAGTATTTGATGGACAATTGTGAGGTCGCCAAAGGACTGGATGATGCGCACGACTTGTTTACCGTGCTCGGCAATGCGATGCTGGCTCAGGAGGCTTCTGTGCGCGCCGCCGCCTGCAAGGCCGGAATTTCCAGAATGTATAGCCGCCTGCGCCGCTCGTACGCAATGTACGACCGCTCGCATCCGCGCTGGCGAAAATGGTACCCGGATGTGACTTCCCAGGCGTTTCCCATTGTGTACAACCTGTGCCTGCCTGCAGTCGCCTCCCTGCTCTATGAGCGGATTACGAAAGCCTTTCCTCGCTTCGATGCGTTTGAGACTGGCGACACGTATCCGTGGATGGTCATGGGCGTGTGCGCGCGCATGATGGGGGATGAGCGGCGTGTGCGCAATATGCTTCATGCTGCGACAGATTTGTACATATACGGATCGCGGCAGCCTTATTGGCTGATTCACGAGGCGGGGCGGTTTGTGGAGCTAATGCTTGGCGAGTAGTTCAAAGCGGCACACGAAGATTGCGGTAGCGTAAAAAAGGCGCGAGAGTAACTCCCGCGCTTTTATTTATGTTTGGGCTTGTTGTTTCCGTCATGTGAGACGACAAGAAACGGCGTCAGCTCTCCATCCTCCCAAAAAAACGGCAGGACAGCAATCGGCACCTGACCTTTGGAGGCAAAATCGTAGGTCAGGCGGGCGAGCAGGTTGGCGCCGACTTCCCCTGTCATGTCCGCCACAATCAGCACATCCTGGTGCGGAATGGCCACGCCGAGCGAGTCGCCCCGTTTTTCCCGATCAAACTGGCGAAGCAGCGAGTCGAGAAGAATCCGGCTCGCCGCATAGCCGTCCGGCGGGCTGATAAAATGAATCCGGTTGCCCGCCACTTCCTGCGTTTTTACTGTGTACGGCAGCTTTTGCAAATTTTCCATCGCGTACTGGTGGAGCTGTTCGGCTGTCCAGCCTGCCTGCGCGAGCATGCCTGTTTCAATCAACACATAGCCTTCCCCACGGTCCAGTGCGTACAGCACCCGCGTATCGGCTGTATGGTCCCTGACGACGAAGCGACCGGGAAATTTTTCTGCGATGGAAGCATGGCGCAAGACAGGGTATACGTTTTGTTCCTGTCCGAGCAGCGTCAGTCCTTTTTCCGGCATGGGCTTGTCCTCCTTTTCGTTTAGTCCCAAGGCGGTGTATCGTCGGCTGCGCCTGGCACGCTGACCATTGGCTGGGTGTAGTGGCTGCTGCGCTGCTCAATCTCCTTGACGACCTCGGCCAATGATTTTGGCTTCGCAAACTCCACCGGAGACACGCCCCGCTCAAACTGGAGCTGCTCTCCTTCCAAGACGACCAAATACCGTCCGTTCACCTTGGCAATGTGCAAATTCGAGCCGTAATCGGCGAGCAGCGTGCGAATTTGCATGTGATCGAGCTTGAATTTCAGTTCGACCTCCGGCTGGCGGTCTGTAATGATCTGCATCGCTTCCATGACGGTCTCGTGCTCCCACTTCTCCGCCAGCTCCCGCTTCGGGCTTGCCGCGATCAGCTCGATTGCTTCTTCCTCCCGCACCCTTTCCTCGGATTCCTCGGGATACATGTACTCGATATGCTGTCGCGCCAAGGAAATGACCTCATCGGAGACGAGTTGCGTCACCGTTTGCGGATATTCAATAAAGCGCAAAAATTCCTCGAAGTAGCGCGCATGGGAAAACTGGTGAATTTTCACGTGATACGGATCGTTCATCCCGGATTCGATCATGTACGGATACATCAGCGACTTCATGTTTTTCGCGTTGATCGCCATTCGCACATTGGAAATCAGGCTTTTTTCATCCGTAATGACTGCCGTTTTCTGTTCAAAATCGCATTTCAAAATGAACACGTAGCGTTCATCAAGCAGTTCCAGGCGCGTGCGCACGACAATCAGCACGCCGCCCCGCACCTGTGAGGTTCGCAAGTACGACTGCACCAACTCCTGGCACGGCTCCTTGCTCTCGCCAGGCGTCTCAGCTGCGAGCAAGCGGTTCAGCAGCGCGTAGTTCGGATTGGAGTCGAGCGGATGTCCGGGCTCCACCACGAATTGGCCGAGCTTTGTCGGCGTCCCTTCCGTCTTCGGGTTCATTTCGACCTTGCGCTTGGCAATGCGGGCGAACTCCCCGTCCAAAAAGTCGCGAAGCTCACTGCGCTGATATTCATCATGGCTCAAGTAGCGCGTCATGCGCACCTGCTTGATACCGTCCTCTTCCTCAGGCTGTTCAATCAAATAAAAGGATAACCAGTCAATGATAAAATTCATACTCGTCGCTCCTGTCTACATGTACCGACCCTGATTATAGCAAACCTGCATGAAAAAAGGTCAGGCTTTTTCCATTCGTGGTAAGATGACAACAGGAGGAGAAAGCAGCTATGTGGACGCATGTAAAAAAATGGTGGACGAACACCTTCCTTGACAAGCCCTATCGCCCGGGCACGACGATTGGCGCTTATCACATTCAGCACATACTCGGGATGGGCAGCTACGGAATCGCCTATCTCGCCACCCACACGCCTACAGGAGCACAAGTAGTGCTCAAGCAGGTCAAGCCAAGCCTGCGCCATACGGCAAAAGGCGCAGCCATGCAAGCATACGAACGCAAGGTGCTGTCCTCCTTGTCCCATCCGCAAATTCCGCGTTGCCTGGACGCCTTTACGCATCGCAAAGACTCGTTTCTCGTGATGACGTATTTGTCCGGGCCTACTTTGGAGGAGTTGCTGTTCGAACGCGGCATCGTAGTCAACGAGTACGAGTGCGCCGGCTACATGCGAAAGATCGGCCAGCTCGTTGCCCATCTGCATGCCCAGGGGCTGATCCACCGCGACGTGCGCATTCCAAACGTCATTTGGCAGGACGGTCTGCCGTATTTGATTGATTTCGGACTGGCGCGGTTCATCGGAGACAAGCCGACATACACGACCGACTCGCTTTGCGCCTATCCATCGGAAAAGCAGTTGAAGCGCGAAGTGGCACCTGCCAGCGATCTGTATGCGCTTGGGCACTTTTTCCTGTTCCTGCTCTATTCCGACTATACGCCCAAGGAAGACGAGCCGGAACGCAGTTGGGAGGAAGAGCTTTCCTTGTCACCGGAAATTCGCCGCATGATTCGCAAGCTGCTCCAGATGGACGAGCCTTATGACAGCGTGCACGAATGGCTGCAGGAGCTTGATCTGTATTTGCACCGCTGCGAGTGTGACAAGAATCGTCGCCTCCAGCAAACATGACATCGTGAAAAGCAGAGCACCGTCCCGATAATGGCTGCTCTGCTTTTTTATGCGCTTGCCAGCTTCCCTTTCACGATGAAAAAAGGGATTTTTTGTACAAGTTGGATAATCATCGCTCCGTTTTTTATGACACCCGGTCGAATGGATTCTCTGCCGCAAATCAACTATCCTAATTTGTAAACTGAATATTATAAATTTTCATTCGCGAGAAAAAGGGGGCATCATCTTGAGTCATATTCCACTACACACCAGCGTGAACAAGGAGCCGGACAAAGAGCAGTACGAGTTGAAAAGAGGGCTGCGCGCCAGGCACATGTCGATGATTGCCATCGGCGGCTCGATTGGTACAGGCTTGTTTCTCGCCAGCGGCTCTACGATCCACTCCGCAGGTCCTGGCGGTGCGCTGGTGGCTTACGGCCTGATCTGCGTCATGATTTACTTTTTGATGACAAGCCTGGGCGAGATGGCGACGTTTCTGCCCGTTTCCGGCTCGTTCAGCTCGTACGCTTCCCGCTTTGTCGATCCGGCGCTTGGCTTTGCGCTTGGCTGGAACTACTGGTACAACTGGGCAGTGACCATTGCCGTAGAGATTTCTGCTGCCGCACTCATCATGAAGTTCTGGCTGCCGGAAAGCTCCTCCTTGCTGTGGAGCTCGTTGTTTCTCGCTCTTTTGTTTGTGCTGAACTTCCTCTCCGTCAAAGCGTACGGCGAAGGGGAATACTGGTTTGCGCTCATCAAAGTGATTGCGATCATCTGCTTTATCGCAATCGGGCTGATGATGATTGTCGGCATCATGGGCGGCGAGGCGGTCGGCTTCCGAAACTTCACAGTCGGCGACGCCCCGTTTCACGGCGGCTTTATGGCGATGATCGGCGTGTTCATGGTTGCCGGCTTTTCGTTTCAGGGGACCGAACTCGTCGGTGTAGCGGCTGGCGAGAGCGAAAATCCGCGCGTAAACGTGCCGCGAGCCATTCGGCAAGTTTTTTGGCGCATTCTCCTGTTTTACATTTTGTCCATCGCGGTCATCGGCCTGCTGATTCCGTACACCGATCCCAACCTGATGAGCGGTGATTTGGAAAACATTGCGGTAAGCCCATTTACGCTCGTCTATGAAAGAGCGGGGCTGGCGTTCGCCGCCTCTGTCATGAATGCCGTGATCCTCACGTCTGTTTTGTCCTGTGGAAACTCCGGCATGTACGCCTCGGCGCGGATGCTGTGGATTTTGGCCATGGAAGGCAAGGCGCCCAGGTTTTTGCGCAAAACCAACGCCAGAGGCATTCCTACCCGCGCACTGTACGCGACAACCGCAGTGGGGATGCTGGCTTTTCTGGCCTCCCTGTTTGGTGACGGCGTCGTGTACATGTGGCTGCTGAACGCCAGTGGCATGTCCGGGTTCATTGCCTGGGTCGGCATTGCGATTTGCCACTACCGCTTCCGCAAGGCGTATGTCGCCCAAGGACACGATCTGAACGACCTGCCGTATCGGGCAAAAGCGTATCCGTTTGGCCCCGTGTTCGCCTTTATTCTCTGTATGGTGATTATCGTCGGGCAAAACTACACCGCCTTTGCCGGCGAAACCATCGACTGGAACGGCATCCTCGTCTCCTACATCGGCTTGCCCTTGTTCCTTTTGCTCTGGCTTGGCTATAAATTCGTGAAAAAGACAAAGGTGATCCCGTTGCAAGAGTGCAATCTCACGCGAGACGAGCACTAGGCAAAAAGAGCAGGGCAGCGGTTGAAGCGGCTGTCCTGCTCTTTCTTTCGTTTTGGTTACTCGGAAATCGGCTCCTGCTTGGCCGCTTCCATCTTTTCCTTCAATTTTCCTACTTCGCGACGAAGCACCTGCCGCTCCTGCTTCGACAAAACCTCTCCGCCGACCGTGCCATTTACCAGCAAATCCTCTTCATACAAGCGATCTTTGCGCATGGGAACCTCCTGCAGACAAGATGTGTACCTCTTGTCCTACTTTGTTCCAAAGCCGCCCTTCTTATGTACGTGTTTTCTCGCGGAACTGCTTTTGGCGGCAACCGTCTTGCCCGCTTCGGCTTTGCGGTCTTGTGGTTTTCCTTTTTTGAATGGCTTGCCTCCTGGCTTTTGCACCGCTCCCGGATCTTCCAGCGCGCCGTATGACATGACTTTTTCTTCGATGGCAAGCCCTGTCTGTTTGGCGAACTTGCGGATGATAAACCGCTCTTGCGGACTGATGATGGAAAAGACAAGTCCGGCGCGTCCCATCCGTCCCGTGCGTCCGCTGCGGTGAATGTACGTATCTGCATCTGGTGCCGGGTCGTAATGCACGATGCACTCCACTTCCGGTATGTCAATGCCGCGTGCGGACACATCTGTCGTAATCAAGACCGGGAACACGCCGTCCCTAAACTGCTGGAGCGTCCGCGCCCGCTCTTCCTTGGAAGCATCGCGATGCAGCAGTCGGCTGGACAGATGATGGTAGTTCAGCTTGGCCACAATCTCGTCCACTTTTTCGATCTGGTTGACAAACACAATCGAGGAACGGACGTTGACGAGTCTTAGCAAGCGTCTTAGCGTGTCGACTTTTTTTCGCGGCTCAGAGACGAGGTACAGATGGGCGACGCCTGCCGCGCCTTCTGGTGCTTGCGCCCGTACAAGCACAGCATCCTTGGTAAACGCTTTGGCTGCCACGACAATCTGTTCGGAAATCGTCGCGGAAAACAGGAGCCGCTGCGTATCCCGCAACGTTTTTTTCATAACCTCCTGGACCGGCTTGCCAAAACCCGCATCGAGCATTCTGTCCGCTTCGTCCACGACTACGGTTTTGACTTCGTGTACTTTCAGCTTTCGCTGCTCGATCAGCTCCAAGAGACGGCCCGGTGTGGCGACAACGAGCACAGGCTTTTTCTTCAAACGCTCTACCTGACGTTTGACATCGACGCCGCCGATGATCGGAACAACTGCATGATCGGCGCCCGGCAACAGCTTTTCGGCTTCTTTGGCAATTTGCACGACGAGTTCATGCGTCGGTGCCAGGACGAGCGCCTGGACGTCTTTTTTATTCGGATCGATTTTCGTCAGCAGCGGCAACAAATAGGCATAGGTTTTGCCTGTCCCTGTCGGGGATTCGATCAGGGCATCCCGCCCGGCTAAAATCAACGGAATTGCTTCCGCTTGCACGGGGGTCGGCGTCTCCATTTTTCGTTCGCGCAAAATCGCAACAAGCGGCGCGCTAATTTGTAAATCAGCAAACGTGGTGCTCACAAGAACCCTCCTGGCGTATATTCGTACATTGGGTAAGCTTACCACACTTTGCCCATGTATAACAGAGGGCCTGGCTCACGAATGACCGCTTGCCCAGGCTTCCCGTCCCGGATGTGGAAAAACAGGCGAAATCCGTATTCGGACGTCGCCTGGTGTGCTTTACCCGTTGTTTGTGTCCATGCGGGTTTCCTGCTTTTCCGCCTGGTCGTGACGATCCCGGCTTGTCGTCTGGTTGCGTGTGCCTTTGTTGGGATTGTTCCGGTACTCCTCTACTTCCTGTTGAAAGGCTTCATCATAGCCGCGCACAGCCCTCACCTCCTGCCCCTATTTTTACCCTGGTGATCCTTTATTATTTTGCTGAAACTTTTTACCCGATCATTCGTCCTTTTAGTAGGAACAAAGTATTTTTCTTGATGGTTGGGGAGGATTCATGCAAACCTTGTCACGCACGCGATCACACAAACTTTCCACACGCAAAAGACGTTTGCGCTGGGTAAATCGCCTGATACTGATGTCAGCCTTGACATGTACGACGCTTGCCCTGCTCGGGATCATTTTCCTGTTTGCTACCAGAAGCGGCGAAGAACTGCGCGAGTGGGCGGCAGGCACGCTCCTGACGACGCAGCATGACTACTGGGCACCGTACACGTTTTTGCCGGAAGAAAAGCTCAACGCCCTAAAGGAGCAAATCCGCAACCCGGTAGTCATCAACTCCGAGCCGGATGGGCCGATCGCCCCGGAAGAATCGCCACAGGAACAGTCCGTAGCCGACACACCGCCAGAAAAGCCGAAAGAATTGATCGAGGTGGAAGAGATCGACGTTTCCAAAGGCAATTATTACTTTAAAGGAAAAATCATGTACATCAACGACCCAAAGCGGGTACGTTTAGTCGTTACCAACCGCAAAGACCGCGGCGATTTGCTCGATGAGTTCGTCAAAAAGACAAACGCGATCGGCATCGTCAACGCGAGCGGCTTCCATGACCCGGATGGCTATGGAAAAGGCGCCAAAGCATACGGCGTGGTGATCCACGACGGGAAAATTCTCCAGGGATACAATCCGAAAAACGGAGAAACGGCCTTGGGCATCACCTATGACGGCAAGCTGATTACCGGCAGCTATACAGCCGAACAGCTGGTAAAAATGGGCGTGCGCGATGCGATGAGCTTCCGCCCGCAACTGATCGTGAACGGCAAAAACCTGTTCAAGGACAAGCCTGCGAAAAGCTGGGGCATCCAGCCGCGTACAGCGATTGGGCAAAAAGCGGACGGCACCATCGTCTTCGTCGTCATCGACGGCCGCCAGCCCGGACATTCCATTGGCGCGAGCATGAACGATCTGGCAGAATTGCTGGAAGAGCGCGGGATCGTCACAGCGATGGCGATGGACGGCGGCTCCAGCTCGATGATGCTGTACAAAGGCGAAGCGATTACAAAAACGTCTTGCCCGTATTACCGTGGCCGCTACCTCCCGAACGCCTGGGCGGTGATTTAGCTCTCGTCAGGGCGAGCCGGGAAATGAGCCGGCACTTGATTGTTTTTTACGAGTTTCTGAAAAAAAGCAGGCAGCTCACACGATTGTGGCTGCCTGTTTTTTTACAGTTTAATCGGGGTTTTCGCTTGTTCCAGACTCCATTTCTCCACATCCCACGTCTGTGTTACCCAATCCTCGTAAAAGTCAGGTTCGTGGCAGACGAGCAGAACCGTACCCTTAAACTCTTTTAAAGCACGCTTCAATTCTTCCTTGGCCACGACGTCCAGGTGGTTCGTCGGCTCGTCGAATACAAGCCAGTTGCTCTCGCGCTGCAACAGTTTGCAGAGCCGTACCTTTGCCTGCTCGCCTCCAGACAGGGCGTTCAGGTTGCGGTTAATGTGCTCGTTTTTCAGGCCGCAGCGCGCCAACGCTCCGCGCACCTCGTGGTTGTTCATCGACGGGAACTCGTTCCAGACGTCCTCCAGTGCCGTGATCGGCTTTGGCTTGACTTCCTGCTCGAAGTAGGCCGGGTGCAGGAAGTCTCCTCGCTCAAGCTTGCCCCCAAGCGGCGGAATAATCCCCAGCAGCGTTTTCAGCAAAGTGGATTTCCCGACACCGTTCATTCCGACGATAGCGACCTTTTCGCCGCGCTCCAGCTTGACGCTCAGCTTTGGCAGCAACGGATGGGTATAGCCGATTTCGAGCTCTTCCGCTTCAATGACAAAGCGGCTGCTTGCGCGCGCTTCCTTGAAAATAAACGAAGGCTTCGCCGCTGTCTCCGGCTTTTCGATCCGTTCCATTTTGTCCAGCTGCTTTTGACGGCTTTTCGCGCGGCCTGTCGTGGAGGCACGGGCTTTGTTGCGGGCGATAAAGTCTTCCATGCGGGCGATTTCTTCCTGCTGCTTTTCAAATGCGTCAATATGCTGGTTGCGCTTCATCTCGGACTGCGCCAGGAACGATTCGTAGTTGCCCGTGTAACGGTTCAGCTTCGTGAACTCCAGATGGTAAATGACATTGACGACTTCGTTCATGAACGCCGTGTCGTGGGAAATCAGGATGAAAGCGTACGGATATTCCCGCAAGTAGTTTTTCAGCCAGGCGATATGCTCCTCGTCCAGGTAGTTCGTCGGCTCATCCAACAGCAACACGGTCGGCTGCTCCAGCAGCAGCTTCGCCAAAAGAACCTTCGTGCGCTGACCACCGGACAAGGACGCGACGTCGCGATCCAGCCCAATCGCGCTCAGACCAAGCGCGTTCGCGATTTCCTCCACCTTGGCATCGATCAGGTAAAATCCGCTAGTTTCCAGCTTGTCCTGAATCTCGCCCATGCGCTCCAGCAGTTCTTCCAGTTCCTCCGGCGATGCTTCTGCCATTTTTTCGCCAATCGCCATCAGTTCCTGCTCCTGCTCCAAGAGCGGCAAAAACGCATCCTTGAGTACGTCGCGAATCGTTTTCCCCGCTTGCAGCTTCGTGTGCTGGTCGAGGTACCCGTACTGGATTTTCGGCATCCATTCGATGCGGCCTTTGTCCGGGATGTTTTGCCCGGTCAAAATGCTCATCATCGTGGATTTGCCTGTTCCGTTCGCCCCGACAAGACCTACGCGGTCATTCGGTTGCAGGCGAAAAGACACGTCCCGAAACAAAATGCGATCCCCAAAGCCATGGGACAAATCTTCGACAATCAAAACACTCATGCAAGCTTTTCCTCCTGTTTCCTCTGTGCAGTCTACAAAATAATCCGCTCAAAATAAGACGGCGCATACCGTTGCGTATAGGTTTCGCCTGTCAATATCAACTCGTCCAGCCTCACGCGCATTTCCTGCAGGGTGATGCCGTGCATCGCGGTATTCAAGATCGTCGCTCTCGCCAGCAAGCGGAGTGTATTGACTTCATCTGTCAGCTTGCTGCCAAACACTTTTCCGCTATGCACGATCTCGGAACGATGATTGTACGATTTTTTGACAAACTCGGCAATTTTTTGCCGCTGTGCATACGACTCTCCAAAATAATACGCCATGCGTAGCCGCAATTTATAGGTGATTTCGCCCTTTTTTCCGTCGGGAGCAAACAGCGATTCCAGCGCAATCCACAAATCGAGCAACTGGTCTTCGTTGCTTTTTTTCTCCAGGGACAGCGCATAGCGGCGAAAAGCGAGCGAAGGCAGCTGATGATCCATCAGTCGCATGAAAACGCTCTGGATCGATTCGTCAAACTCCAACCTGCTTCCGTCGAGGGAGCGCTTCAAATACGTGATGCCGCACATGTTTCCGGTTATTGTCAGAACATAAGGGATCGAGCATGTCCCATGCAAAGCGGATAAATTCAGCTTGTTCTCGATTTCTTCGATCCACGGGCGGTCATCCGTTACTTTCATTTCCGCGTGCTCCGCAACCAGAAACAGGCTGTTGCGGCTTACCCGGGAGTCGAAAATGCGTTTGTTCTCATCCATTTCGTTGCGCAAATAACGGGAAGCGATCTCGTACGGCCGATTTGCCCCCGAGATCAGATAATAACCATTTGGCAGTTCGATCCGAATGGGCTGTGTTGTCGTCGAATTAAACACGGGCGCAATCAACAGTGGCATTGGCTGCTCCTTTCAGATCCGTAAAAAGCGCGGTTCTCGTTTTCATTATCAATCGAACACGACATAAACAGCCTGCCTGCTCTTTTGACAACCGATCCATTTCTATTAATCGCAGACACGCTTCCTTATAGAATACCAGCATTTCCTACGATTCGTCACCATCAGATTGCGGCAAACTACGAAAAGAAGGAGATGATTTGATGGAAAAAGATCATATTCTCGATGAAAATCCGCATCAGACTTACAATAATGCAGCAAAGCCGCAAGAGCAAACCGGAGAACCGCTGGCAGGCTCCAAAAAGGTGAAGCAAAAAAATCATTCCCGCGCGATTAAAACGCGGGAAGGGTAACTCTGACGAAAAAGTCCGAACGAATCGATCTGTTCGGGCTTTCCTTTTTCTTACATCAAAAATGATTGAATTGTCCCACAGGGATGATCTATGATGGATGCAGTATCCATGATGGAGGTTTAGCCCATATGATTACCATTCCACTACCGGGCAACGGCCCGCTTACGAACGCGATCAGCTACAGCGTCTCTCCCTTGTACGAGCTGGCTGCCAGCCTGCACACGCTCGCTCAGCAAACACCCCCCGAACGCTTCTTGTCATGGTCGGAAGACAAACTGGAACAATTTGAATCGGCTCAGCTCAAGCAGGAATGGGATTACATGCGCCCGCTCTTCCGCTACGGCCTGCCCGACTCTTTCGATCCCGTCCAAACCAAAGGGGTGATGGGCGTTGACGATCAATACGAATACTTCGTGACGCTGCCAACGGAGCAATTTGTCCGCAGTGTGACGCCAATGCTCGACCAGTGGATGCAGCAGCACGAGATTCCGCAAGTGTATCTGGATATAAAGGAAGACTCGGATTATGTAAAAGGGCGCTTCAGCCTGTTTGTGTCATCATACTGGCAACTGTTTTTTGAAGAAAACTGGGAGAGTATCGCCCCGCAGTTTGTGAAGGAGGCAGAACGCATTTACTATGCGGTGCAAGACATCCCTGCCCTGCTCTCCTACCTGCAGTCGATCTCCCCCGCCTTCTCCCTGGATGAAGAGACTTGCCGCTTGACCTATTCAGGTTGTGACCTGGACGAGCAAGCGCAGCAGTTAATCCTGTATCCCAGCTATTATTATGCCCAGGAGCCTTGTCTTCGCAAACAGGGAACCAATGCCCACTTGCTTTACTCTTTCTCCTGAGCATTTCGCGCAAAAACGAACGCCCTTTTACGAAGGGCGTTTTTCATGCATCATATGCGCAACAATCAGTTTATCGAGTTGTTGACTTATTTTCACAATTTCTGGGTCAAGAAAATTGTAGCCTGCTGCTTTGGCTGCATGTTCCAGCTTTTGGCGCAAGGCATCAATCATCTTATTCGTCGTTTCCATGCTGCCAAGCCTCCACCCACGTCAGTCTCCCACTATTTTACATCATCTAAGAACAGGTGGAAAGGGTAAGATGTGGAAGAAAAAAGCCCTGCTACCGTAAAGGTACAAGGCTTTTTCCATAAGGCAACGGTTACTTCATCACATGGATCGGACGACCCAGTGCCAGTTCAGCCGCTTCCATCGTCACTTCACCCAATGTCGGGTGAGCGTGGATGGTCAGCTCGATGTCCTCAAGCGTAGCGCCCATTTCGATCGCCAGGCCGATTTCCGCGATGATGTTGGAAGCTTCCGGACCGACGATTTGCGCGCCGAGAACGAGGTTGGTGCCTTTTTCCGCAATCAGCTTCACGTAGCCCTCGCCAGCGTTGACAGACAGAGCGCGGCCGTTTGCTGCAAACGGGAAGCGTCCCACTACATAATCGATGCCTTTTTCTTTTGCTTCTCGTTCGTTGATCCCTACGCTTGCGATTTCCGGATCGCAGAATACGACCGCCGGAATCGCTTTGTAGTCAACTTCTGCCGGGTGGCCGGCAATCGCTTCAGCCGCCACTTTCCCTTCGTAGGAAGCTTTGTGGGCCAGCGCAGGACCTGGCACGACATCCCCGATCGCGTACACGTTCGGAATGTTTGTGCGGCCTTGCTTGTCCACGACGATCAGGCCGCGATCCGTCAGATTCATACCGATGTCGCGAACGCCCAGCTCATCGGTGTTCGGACGACGGCCAACCGTAACGAGCACGTATTCTGCCTCGATTTGTTGCGCTTCGCCTTTGACTTCTGCTTTCACGATCACACCGTTTTCGGTCTCTTCCATGCCTTGGGCCAGCGCTTTGGTATGGATGGTCACGCCAAGCTTTTTCAGCTTGCGCTCAACAAGGCGCGGCATATCCGGCTCAAAGCCAGGCAAAATTTGATCGGAGCCTTCGAGAATCGTCACTTTGGTACCGAACTTCGCGAACACAGTTCCCAGCTCGATTCCGATATATCCGCCGCCGATGACAACCAGGCTCTTTGGCAGCTCGGTCAAAGACAGCGCTTCTGTCGAGGACAGAACACGTTTGCCAAACGGGAAGGCAGGCAATTCGATTGGGCGGGAACCTGTTGCGATAATGCAATGCTGGAAGCGATAGCGGTTCACGTCATAGCCGTGGAACACGCGCACTTCGTTTTCGCTGACGAACAGCGCTTCACCCGGAATCACCTGGATTTTGTTGCCTTTGAACAGGGAGGCTACGCCACCTGTCAACTGCTTCACGATACCGCTTTTCCATTCCTGAACTTTGGCAAAATCCACTCTGACGTTTTCCATGGTGATCCCCATGGACTCGGTATGTTGTGCATGCTCATACGTGTGTGCCGCATGGATCAGCGCCTTGGAAGGGATGCAGCCTACGTTCAGGCACACGCCGCCCAGATCAGCTTTTTCCACAACGGCTACGGTTTTTCCCAGTTGGGCGGCGCGAATCGCCGCCACATATCCGCCTGGGCCCGCACCGATGACGAGCACGTCTACTTCTGTTGTAAATTCACCTACTACCATAGCCTCTTATCCCTCCATGACGAGCAGCGTCGGATTTTCCAGAAGCTGCTTCACGTAGTTGACGAAACGCTGTGCAGGTTCGCCATCAACCAAACGGTGGTCAAAGCTCAAAGACAGGTGCAGCATTTGGCCAACCACGATTTCGCCGTTTTTCACCACTGGTTTTTCGCTGATGCGGCCTACGCCCAAGATCGCAACCTCTGGATAGTTGATGATTGGCGTGAAGAACATGCCGCCAGCGGAACCGATGTTGGTGATGCTGAAGGTAGAGCCTTTCAGCTCATCGGCAGTCGCTTTGCGCTCGCGGGATTTTTTCGCCAGCTCGCTGATCTCGCCAGCGATTTGGAAGATCGACTTGCTGTCAGCCGCTTTGATGACTGGAACGAGCAGACCGTCCTCTGTCGAAGTCGCGATTCCGATGTTGTAATATTTTTTGTAGATGATTTCTTGTTTTTCATCATCAATGGAAGCATTCAGCTCTGGGAACTTTTTCAGACCCGCTACAACCGCTTTTACGATCATTGGCAGGTAGGTCAGCTTCACGCCGCGCTCTTCCGCAAGTGGCTTCGCGTTTTTGCGCATGGCAACCAGTTCCGTAACGTCCACTTCGTCGAAGATCGTCACGTGTGGTGCTGTGTACGCGGATTTTACCATTGCTTTGGCAATTGCTTTGCGAATGCCTTTCAACGGTACGCGCTCTTCCAGTTCGCCAGCTTGTGCACTGTAATGAACGGTTGGCGCAGCTGCTGCCTGGGCAACACCGGTTGGAGCTGCTACCGGAGCTTCTGCTGCTGGAGCTGCCGTTTCTGCTGCCTGTGCGGCTGGAGCGGATGCTACAGCGCCGCCCGCCAGGAAGCGGTCAACGTCTTCGCGAGTGATGCGGCCGAGCTTGCCTGTGCCAGGTACCAGTGTCAACTGCACGCCTTTTTCACGCGCGTATTTGCGCACGGAAGGAGTAGCCAGCACGTGCTTGCGGTCGATTGGAGCGGCAACTGCTGTCGCTGTCGCTTGCGCCATTGGCGTTTCCAGTGCCTGGTTTGCATTTGCGCTCACCTGGGAGCCGATGTCGCAGCCTGGCTCCATTTTGTCAGCAGCAGGTGCTGGTGCAGCTGCAGCCGCATCGCCGTGACCGTGGTCTGGCAGGTTTGGAATATCGCCTTCTACTTCGAACTCGATCAAAGGATCGCCGACAACCGAAACGGTTCCCTCTGTCACTTTCAGTTCGACAACTTTTCCTGTAACAGGCGATGGAACTTCAACTACCGCCTTGTCATTTTGCACTTCCATAATGACTTGGTCTTCTTCTACGGAATCTCCGGGCTGAACGTGCCATTTGACGATTTCGCCTTCATGGATACCTTCGCCGAGCTCCGGGAGTCTGAATGTAAAACGACTCACAGTATCTCCTCCTTTTAAACACTACGCTTCAATGAACAGCCTGCAATTTTCGGAAAGAAGGCGGAAAGCTTTCAACTTTTCCGCCATTATGTCTGTTTCCGATTAGAAATCGAGCACTTGCGTGAGTCCGTCTACCACGCGTTTCACGTCAGGCAGCCAGATGTCCTCTGCTTGTGCAAACGGATAGACTGTATCCGGCGCAGCGATACGCAGCACAGGCGCTTCGAGGTGGAGAATGGCGCGCTCGTTGATTTGCGCGATGATTTCCGCAGCAACACCGGAAGTTTTTTGCGCTTCCTGCACGACAATCGCACGGTTTGTCTTCTTCACGGATTCAACGATGGTGTCAATATCGAGCGGGCTGATGGTGCGCAGGTCGATGACTTCTACCTTCGCGCCGCGCGCTTTTTCAATCTCTTCTGCAGCTTTCAGGCTGGTATGCACCATGGCACCATAGGTGATGATGGTAACATCGCTGCCTTCTTTTACTACGTTTGCCTTACCCAGCGGAATGGTGTACTCGCCCTCTGGCACTTCTTGACGGAAGGAACGGTACAGCTTCATGTGCTCCAGGAACACGACCGGATCGTTGTCGCGGATCGCGGAGATCAACAGACCTTTTGCATCGTACGGGTTGGAAGGGATGACCACTTTCAGACCCGGAGTTTGCAGCATCAGGCCTTCCAGGGAGTCAGCGTGCAGCTCAGGTGTTTTCACGCCGCCACCAAACGGGGAGCGGAATGTTACCGGGCTGGTGAAGCGACCGCCGGAACGGTAGCGCATACGAGTCGCTTGCGAAGCGATCGCATCGAATGTTTCAAATACGAAGCCGAAGAACTGGATTTCCGCAACCGGGCGGAAGCCGTTGATGGACAAGCCTACAGCAAGTCCACCGATACCGGACTCGGCAAGCGGCGTATCGAATACGCGCTGTTCGCCGAATTCAGCTTGCAAACCTTCTGTCGCACGGAATACCCCGCCGTTTTTCCCTACGTCTTCCCCAAAGACAAGTACGGTTTCATCGCGTTTCAATTCCACGCGCAATGCATCCGTAATGGCTTGAACCATTGTCATTTGTGCCATGGCTTATTTCGACTCCTTCGCCAGGAATTCTGCCTTTTGCTCTTCGAGTGCAGGCGGCAGTGTCTCAAACATTACATCGATCAGTTCTGTCACTTTCATTTTCGGAGTTTCGTCCGCTTTTTTGATCGCGTCCGCAACAGCTGCTTTTGCTTCTTCAATGACAGCTTCCTCGTCTTTTTCGCTCCAGAGGCCTTTGCCTTCGAGGAATTTGCGGAAGCGGATCAGTGGATCGCGCAGTTCCCACTCGCTTTGCTCTTCACCGGTACGGTAGCGGGTTGGGTCGTCACCAGCCATGGTGTGCGGACCATAGCGGTAGGTCAGTGCCTCGATCAGAGTCGCACCTTCTCCGTTCAAACCGCGCTCTCTCGCTTTTTTCACCGCGTAGTAAACAGCGAGAACGTCCATACCGTCAACACGTTCGCTGGCGATACCGGCAGCGACTGCTTTTACGGCAATGTTCTCGGAAGCTGTTTGCTTCTCGAACGGCAGGGAGATCGCGTAACCGTTGTTTTGCGAGAAGAAGATCACAGGCAGCTTGTAAACGCCTGCGTAGTTCATGCCCTCGTAGAAGTCACCTTGGGAGGTAGCTCCGTCACCAAAGTAGTTGATTGCCACGCGTTTTTCACCGCGCAGTTTGTAGCCCATTGCAACACCTGTCGCTTGTGTACATTGCGCTGCGATGATGATTTGTGGCATCAGTACGTTTACGCCTTCCGGAATACGTCCGCCTTCAATGTGTCCACGGGAGTAGAGGAAAGCTTTGTACATCGGGAATCCGTGCCATACCATTTGCGGAATGTCGCGGTAGCTTGGCAGGATGAAGTCTTCTTTGGAAAGCGCTGCCTCGGAGCCGATCATGCTTGCTTCTTGACCTGCTACAGGCGCGTAAAAGCCGAGACGGCCTTGACGGTTCAGGCTGATTGCACGTTGGTCCCACACGCGGGTAAAGACCATTCTACGCATCAGTTCACGCAACTCATCATCGGAGAGCTCAGGCATCAAGTCAGGACGAACAACCGTACCGTCCGGTGCAAGAATTTGCAGCGGGGCGTTGTTCTCTGTTTGTTCAACAGCAGTGGTTACGCTCATCTCATTCACCTCGTCACTAGAATAAGGGGCTTCCTGCCAGCCGTCCGTCTTGCCGCATCCATCGAGCAGATGCTTCATGATGGCAGCATGTGCGAACGTTGTCGAAAGTGTCCCCAACTAAATGAAAAAAGAAGAAAAAGTTGCCTCGTGCAAGAAAGGGCTTACAGCGCCGCCTGCACTACCCTGTTATACTGCAGACAAATTGTCTGTTCAACGTGTTATAGTATTGATATTACAGGGTTTATTTCCTCTCTGTTATCATTTACTATAAAATCTGTATCAGTTTTTTTCAAGGCTTAGTTTTACATTTGAGTAAACAGGAGTGTAATTCGATGTCTGAATATGTAAAACGAACGATTGTAAAAGAAGAAGTACCGAGCATCCATGTGGACACTCCACGCTCGGTCAAAGTGTACCTCCCGCCGGGCTATAACGAGCTTCTGTCCTATCCTGTCGTCTACTGTCAGGACGGAAATGACTTTTTTACGATGGGCCGCATCGCCACAATTGCCAATCAACTGATTCTCGAAGAAGGAATCGAGCCGTTTCTTGTCGTCGGTGTTTCGGTGGACCGGGGCAAGCGGACGAGTGAATATTCGCCCGTTGGAACAAGAAACGCAGCGTATAAACGCTTTTTTTGCGAAGAATTGCTGCCGTACATCGAGGATCGCTACCCCGTAAGGCGCGACAAAGCTTCCCGAGTGCTCGCAGGCGACTCACTCGGGGGAACCGTGTCCCTGCATCTTGCCCTGGACCACCCTGAGCTGTTCTCGCAGGTGCTTGCGCTGTCGGGAGCCTTTTTCCAGCCGACGCTCGACGCCATACAAAGCCGCGAAAGCCTCTCCTGGCTGCGCATCTGGATGGTCGTGGGGCTGGATGAAACAGCAGTGGAGACACATATCGGGACATTTGATTTCGTGGAATGGAACCGGGAAGCGAAAAAGCTACTCACAGCCAAACAGGCAACCTTGTCCTATTCCGAGAAGCCGGGCAACCACGTCTGGGGCTTGTGGCAAAAAGAGCTTCCGGATGCCTTGCGTTACTTTTTCCCGCCGTCACGCCTGTAGTCTGCTGGCTCGGCAGCCCTTCTGCTTTTTCGCTAGAGGGCTCCGTTGATTTCCTTAATATCCTCGTATCCGTAGTAGCGGCCATCCGTCATGTAAATGCCTTGATGGGTGGCCTTTTCAATTTCACCTGCAACCTGCTGCGCATTTTGCAGGACGATGTTGACGATCTTGCTCTCGTCGCGCTTCATCTGGTTTTGCAGCCGCTCACGCTCTTTTGCCGTTATCATGTTTATCCCTCTTTTTCCTCAGGAGTCAATGGCTATAGTATTTCTTTGGAAGATGGGAAATACTCGCGATAAAAGGAGAAAACCCCCGTCCGGCCGCAAGCGCCACTTTTCCCTCACGGACAGACAGAGGTTGTTGTATTTCCTGTTCGGCTGGCACCCCTGCTTTTAGGAACACTTTCCACATTGCGTCAGCCATTCTCTCTTTGCTAAGATGGAGGGGCAACTCACTTACATACAGTTAGGAGACTTGACCGATGAAGGTAAAGATTACCCGCAATGCAGCCAAGCAACTGACCCCGATCATGGAGCAGGAAGAAGACAAAGAGCTGAAACTGCGTGTCTATATCACCCACGCGCACGGCGATCATGCGCACTACGGCCTGGCACTGGACAAACCGACTGAAGAGGATGAAGTCGTCTCCACTGACAAGGGAATTGATGTCATCATGAAAAAAGACGAGCCATTGCTGGATGGCGTCATCATCGATTACCTGTACATGCCGCAAGAAGGCTTTGTGATTACCAACCCGTCCAAAGGAAACACAGGTGACCATTAATCGTCTAGTGATTCGTACAAAAATCCCCTCTGCTGCCCGATCAGCCAGAGGGGATTTTGCTATTTGCCAGCTTCAAGCTGGGTGTATAGTTCCGGTGAAAGTGCAGCCAACAGCGGTGCCTGCTTGCCGGACACCCGCGCCATCACGAGGCGGTGCACAGGCCGGGTCATAGCCACATAGAGCAGCTTCGCGTCCCATTCGTTTTGTTCGTACGCATCCACATCGACCAAAATGACCGCATCAAACTGCAAGCCCTTCGTCAAATAGGCAGGCATGACGATTACGCCACCCGGGAACTGGTTGTCTTTGCTGCCAAGCAGCGTCAACTCGGACATCCTCTTCACAAGTGCTTTATGCGCCTTTTTGCTCGCCTGAATCGTCTTGGTGACGATTGCAATCGTTTGCATGCCTTCTTTTTGCAAGGCGGCAACCCGCAGGCTGACATCCTCCCATAGCTTCGCAGGCGAATCGGCCTCGACCATGATCGGCTTTTCGCCATGGCGCAGGACCGGTTTTGCCAAGACCGTTTCCGGCAGTTCAATCTGACGCAGCACTTCGTTGGCGCACAGCATGATTTCAACCGTCGAACGATAGCTTTGCGCCAGCGTATAATAGGCGGGACGAATCTGCTGGAAAATGCCTTCTGTCAGTTCCTCCCAGGCGTGAATGCCGCGGTAGCTGTGAATGCCTTGGGCAATATCGCCGACAATCGTCAATGATTGGCGTTTCGTCGCGAGCGCAATCACGGCAATCTCCAGCGCGCTCAAATCTTGCGCTTCATCCACGACAGTATGGTCAAAGTGCTCGGCCTTGTTCATTCCTTCGATCATATGCTGCAAATACAAGAGCGGCGCAATATCCTCCGCTTCCAGCCGCTCCTGCGCAAACAATGCCGCCGATGACTCGCTCACGTCACGGATTACCTCGTCTGGAATGTCCGCTGGGGCGAGCTTGCGCAACAGTTTTTCATCCGCAATCAGTTCGCGGTACGACTCGAAAATGTCCAGCCGCGGAAAGGTACCGAGATACGTATCCAAAATTTGCTCCAGCATTTTCTCAAACTTCGCCAACCCTTGCTTGTCGAGGTCGACTTTTCGTTCGCGCAAATGGGAGTACAGCTGCTTGTTCATCTCCTGCTTCAAATGCTTGCGCAGCGCATCGACACGACGATGATACGGCAGGGCGCCGAACTGTTCCAGAAATAACTGGCGAATCGTCTCAGCCGGAATGGAGAAGACCTGTTTCGTCTTGCTGTATAGAAAGCGCAGTTTTTTGAACGGAATTCGCGTCTCGATCACGTAACGTATATACTGTTCCATCGCTTCCCGACACGCAAGCGAGCCTTTGAAGCGCAGCCGATGCCGGGTGATTTCCTGCTCCCGCTCGTCCTGTCCTTCCTCAAAAAACAGTTGCAGCGGTTTGTCCGGACTCACGATCCGCCAGCCTTTGGGCATTAACGGCTTTACAAGACGCGCCGCCCAGTCTACAAACGTCGATTGCTGCACATCGTCAACGCCAAGCTCGGGAAGCACCTCTGATATGTACGTCAGAAACATCCGGTTGGGAGCAAACACCATAAATTTTTTCGACATCATCGTATCCTGGTAGTTGTAGATCAGGTACGACAGCCGATGCAGCGCGATTGTCGTCTTTCCGCTGCCCGCAACCCCTTGTACGACGGTCGGCCGATCTTTTTCCGCGCGGATAATGTCATTTTGCTCAGACTGAATCGTCGCGACAATATCCTTTAAGCGGCTGTCATTCGTCATATTCAGATTGGCGTTCAAAAACTCGTCGATAAAGCCTTCCTGCAAAAACTCATCCGGGTGTCCCATCTCGCGGTTGATCGTCTCTTTTACAGCGCCATCGTAGATCCCGACGATTTTCCCGTCCTCAATCGCAAAGTTGCGCTTCAATCTCACCTCGCCGCGCACGATCTCGCGTCCCATCCGGTAAAACGCATCCTTGCTCTCTCCGGAATAATAGAGACTGGCAATGGGCGCCCGCCAATCCACGACGACCGAATCGAACGTATCGCTGCGTACAATCCCTCTTTTTCCGATGTACACCTGATCCAGCTCGTACACCTCGTCCTTGAGAAAATCGACCCTGCCAAAGTACGGCTTGGCCCGTCCGTGATCTTCCAGGTAGCGCAAATCTTTTGCCTTGCTTGCGTTTACGACCTGTTTCACGTAATCATCGGTCGCATCCCGAATCTCTTCGCGCAGTCGCACGATCTCCTCATCGATCAATGCAATCGTCTCGTTCAGCTTGTTCTGTTCTGCCTCGTAATCGCGGTGCTGGGTACTCACACCCATCCCCCCTCTCGTCATTTATCCTGTCGTTATTGCATTTGCCTGGCAAGCCAGATTCCCGCCGCGCAAGAGAAAAGACCTACCCCAATACTGAGCAGGGCGTAAGCGAAACCGCGCAGCCATTGCCCCTCTCCCCAGAAGGAAACCACTTCCAGCGAGAACGTGGAAAACGTCGTGAATCCCCCCAGCATGCCCGTGGTAAACAACAGATACAGTTCAGGCGAGAATCCTCCCCGCTCCTTGCCAATCACAAACAAAACGCCGATCGCAAACGAACCAATGACATTCGCCAGCCACGTGCCGACAGGCCAGCCTGGCAGATTTGCCAGCTGCGCCAGCCCATAACGAAGCAACGAACCGACTGCTCCTCCAACCGCTACAGCCACCCATGCCATTTGCTTCCCCCTCCTCGCTCGCCAAACAGGCAGACTGCCGTAAGGAACAAAAAGACACCCGAGCGTCAAGCAAGGATGTCTGCCGTATCAGCACAAACAAGTTTAGTGTTTTGGACGATGATCCTCAAGATCTTCCACATAGCGGATGGAATCCAGATTCGCTCGAAGCGACATTTTAACCGCATCGATGTACTTTTGGCGCAGCGCTTTTTGCTCTTGCTTTTCCTCGTCGGTCAAGCCCACTTCGCGCGATTTTTTGGCCAGTTCATTGATTCTTTTAATTTCCGCGTCAGATACCACTTTCCGGTTCCTCCCACTCAGTAGTAATGCCGCTTTATTATATCATATCAGTCGGAACTGGCAAGATAGCTGCCGGCAGACAAGTGCCGAATCAGTCCGCTTCCGGGATGAACAAGGTCTGCCCCGGATAGATCAGATTGCTGTCGAGGTCGTTCGCGATTTTGATGTCCTGAACCAGATCGCGCACATCCACCTGTTCCGAAGGTTGATGACGCACAGCGATCGTCCAGAGACTGTCGCCGGAGCGAACGGTCACTTCTTTCCCTTTTGGTGCTGGCGGCTCGGCTTGAGAAGAGGAAGCAAACACCAGTTCGGTCAATAAGTAAAAAAAGAGAGAGAACGCAATCAAAAACAAAATAGCTTGTCCTCTCGTGATGCCAAGACGGACGCGGCGAGGCTGATTTTTCTCAAAACGGTTATGGCTAGACATGGCTTTCATCGTAATAACCCCCTGCAAACATACGTTCTATTTTTCGTAACCCCATCTTAAATGAGAACATATGTTCATGTCAAGAAAAAAACAGACACTCCTGCAAAAATGTGTGCTGCTGCTTTACGCATCCGTTTCAGTTCGGGAGAAAGCCGGCTGCGCCGCTGCCTATTGCCCGGCTCTGCGGCTTTGACCTGCATGCATTAGCCCTCATCCCCTGTCAACCCATCCCCTATCGACTTAAAGGCTGATTCCGGGAAGGGCGCAAATCGAATCCATTTACCCGGTCAAAAAATCCTGTTCGCCTCCGGATCGAACTTATGTTTGTCGAACGCAAGATCCCATGGTATAATATTGGAAAACTTGTTCGAGAAATCAGGGGTGTCTCTCTATGTCAAAATTATCCAGCAGGCAACAAGCCATTATTGAATTCATTCGCAAGGAAGTTCGGGAAAAAGGCTACCCGCCATCCGTCCGCGAGATCGGCGAAGCTGTCGGACTTGCCTCCAGCTCTACCGTGCACGGCCATCTGGCGCGTCTGGAAAAGAAAGGGCTGATCCGCCGCGACCCTACCAAACCCCGCGCCATTGAACTTCTTTCTGAGGAAGACCGCTTCCAGGACAACTTCGAAGACGCTGTCGTCCGCGTTCCTGTCATCGGTAAAGTAACCGCTGGACAACCGATCACTGCGATTGAGGATGTGGAAGAGTATTTCCCGCTTCCAGAAAATATCGTGACTTCTGACAAGGTGTACATGCTGCGTATTTCCGGGAACAGCATGATCGAGGCCGGCATCCTGGACGGCGACTACGTGATCGTGCGCCAGCAGAACGTCGCCAACAACGGGGATATCGTCGTCGCCATGACAGACGAAGACGAAGCGACAGTCAAACGCTTTTTCAAGGAGAAAGACCACTTCCGTCTCCAGCCGGAAAATGCAACGATGGAGCCGATCATTTTGGACAACGTCACCATTCTCGGAAAAGTCATTGGCGTCTATCGCCTCATCCACTAATGGTTTCCGCATATGCGCATGAAAAAAGGGCAGCCTTCGCTGTCCTTTTTCGTCTCTATTCTACCTGGCGAGAAAAAACCAGACGATCATCCCCACCTGCAGCACCACTTTTACTACCGCGCTGCCCAGAAAGCCGACCAGCGAGCCGAAGCCCGCTTTGAGCGCTTTTTCCATCGGTTGCTTTTGCACGAGCAGCTCCACCAGCACCACAAGCACAAACGGCAATATCAGCATCCCGAGCGGCGGGAACACGAAGATTCCGAGAAAAATCCCTACGGCCGCAGCCACCGAAGACCATTTGGAGCCGCCGTATTTTTTCACGAAGAACATGTTGGTCAACAGATCCGCCCCGTACAGCAAAATACTGAGCACGACCATCCCCCACCAGAAGGACGCTGGCAACCCCGCTCCCGGATCAGCGATGAAAAAGTGATAGAGCAAAAAGCCTGCCCACAGTAAAATCGTATCGGGCAATACCGGCAAAAAGATGCCGGCGATACTCAGCGCAAAAAGCAGCAGCACCACTATCCAAAGTACAATATCCATCATCTACGAAGCACTCCTCTCACATAGGTATACGAGAAACAGCCGATTCAAGTTGCACTCTTCTCTCAGGAAGCTGTGAAGTCGTTTGGGAGGAGCACCAGCACAAAAGATAGCAAAACGGAGGTTTTCCATGACGCGGAACTGGCGCGACCTATCATACCTGCAAAATGGGACAAGCAAGCAAAAAACCGCGAAACAGGCGATCGAGCAATCCGCCATCATGCAGCGGCTGAAAGAATTTGATCCTGTGCTTGCGGGCACGATTCCTCTTGGCATTGACATCGCCGACAGCGACCTGGACATCATTTGCGAAAGCTACGATCTCGACCGATTTGCTGCTACCGTTCGCGCTTCATATGCGGCGTATGAAGGCTACAAGGAAGCTCGTCTGCTCGTGCAGGACGTGCCTACCTGCCTGATTTCGTTTTTTGCCTGCGGCTTCTGGTTTGAGCTGTTTGCCCAACCTCGTCCGGTCACAATGCAAAATGCGTATCGACATATGGTCGTCGAACACCGTTTGCTTTTGCTCGGGGGCCCTGACGTCCTCCGTGACATACGCCAGCTCAAGCAAAACGGCTTGAAAACGGAACCAGCTTTTGCCTCTTATTTTCACATTCCAGGAGACGATCCATACCAGGCTCTTTTGGACCTGGAAAAGTGGACGGACGAACAGCTTCGCGCTCTTGTCAGAAGATAAAGGCCACCTGTCGCATCGGACAGCACGGAGCGCCTGTAAGAACTGACGAACCAATCACCCAAAGACGCGATGCAAATCACAGACGGATGATTTATAATGGAAACGACTGCGCGGGCACTCGGTTGCCCGCATAAGAGCAAACGCGAGCGAGGGGGTGTATGGATGGTGAATGGAATCAGTTTGCCAGATACTGCAGCGTCTCATGCAAAGCCCGGAAATAAGGCGATACTTTGCATGAGGTGGACAGTCGTTTAGACAATTCATCGCCTTCTCTTACGTATCTCATATCTTATTTCCTGGCTTTGCCCCTTATTTTTCACTTCAAAAAAATAAGGAGCGAGCGGAAATGAAATATGTAAACGCAGCGAGCATGCTGCCAGAAACTTTGATCGCAGAAATCCAGAAGTACGTGCAGGGAGAACTTTTATACATTCCAAAGCCAAAAACGTCCCATCACAAATGGGGAACCCGGACTGGCTTTCGCAAACAGCTGGACGAACGGAACAACGCCATCCGCAGCGCTTTTCGCGAGGGCGTTTCCATTCAACAGCTGGCCACGCAGTATTTTCTCTCGCCGGAAACGATCAAAAAGATTGTATACGCGAAATAGACACAAGCACTGGCGCGTCCACGAGACGGTCAGTGCTTTTTATATGCCGAGTTCTTTTTACAATCGTTCTTTCCCTTTCCTGCGCACTCCGCTCCTTTTAGAGTAGTAGATACAAACTACGACTCCTTACAATTAGCGGAGTACACAGCAAGGAGGAACCAGACGAGATGGAACCATTTATTTTCCCCCATCACTACCACTTTATCAAGGCACAGGTTCAAAGCCTGTTGAATGCTTATGCGGGCAGCACAGATCCAAACGTGATCCGTGCCCGCAAGGAAATCGCCCAGGAATCCGTATTTCAGCTCTACCCTGAGCTGACAGAGGAACAAAAGCAACTGCTTGCGTCGCTTTCTGTCATCAAGGAAAAAAATGAAGCCAAACAGTTTCTGCTGCGGCTGTCTCCGTATATCATCCCGTTCCCGGCGTTGACAGAGCAAGCCATCAAAAAAATGTTCCCGAAAGTCAAGAAGCTCAAGCCACCTGCGACGGCGGAGATTCCGTATGCGGAAACAACGTATGTCAGCTGGTTCGACAGCGGGTCAGACAAAAAATATATCATCGCCAACTACGGCGACAAGCTGATCGGCATTCACGGCGTTTTTACCCCGCTGCCGCAAAAAGGGATTTGTGCCATCTGCAACAAAATTACGGAAATCGGCATGTTCGTCCTGGAAGCGCGGAGTTCCAATGACGGCACGTATTTGAAAAAAGGCAACTATTTGTGTCAGGACAGCATCACCTGTAATCAACATATCCGCTCACTGGAAAAACTGCACGATTTTCTTGCGCTCATGGTCAAATGAGCATGAGCAGCACGAACGCAGTCAAGCGTACAAAATGATCGCGGCTCCTTGTTTTCTGTGCTTGAACAAGGAGTCGTTTTCATAAGCTGTCTCCTATCAAAGCAGGGGAGGTAAATGACTGCGGTAAGCACAAAAGCAAAAACCCCTCGCACCAACAGGCACAAGGGGTTTCACTTATTAGTAAGTGCTCATGTACTGCTCGCGCTCCCAGTCGTGGACGCGAGTGCGGAACATATCCCATTCGATTTCTTTTGCTTCGATGAAGTGCATCAGCGCGTGCTCACCCAGTGCTTCGCAAATCACCGGATCGGCTTTCAGGCACTCGATTGCTTCTTTGAGCGTAGCCGGCAGGTTGCTGATGCCGTTTGCTTCGCGCTCTTCTTCGGTCATGACGTAGATGTTGCGGTCGACCGCTGGCGGCACAGCCAGTTTGTTTTTGATGCCGTCCAGACCTGCTTTCAGCATGACAGCCAAAGCAAGGTACGGGTTTGTCGCTGGGTCTGGGCTGCGCACTTCGATACGGGTTCCCATACCGCGGGAGGCAGGGATACGGATCAATGGAGAGCGGTTTTTCGCCGACCATGCCACGTAGCAAGGGGCTTCATAGCCAGGTACCAGACGTTTGTACGAGTTCACGAGCGGGTTCGTGATCGCGGTGAAGCCGCGAGCGTGCTGCAAAATACCTGCAAGGTAATGCTTCGCTGTTTGGCTCAGACCCATTTCGTCTGTCTCGTCGTAGAACGCATTTTGGTTGCCGCGGAACAAGGATTGGTTCGCGTGCATACCGGAGCCTGCCACACCGTAGAGCGGTTTTGGCATGAAGGTCGCATGCAGACCGTGTTTTTGCGCGATTGTTTTTACAACCAGCTTGAAAGTCAAAATCTGGTCTGCGGCTTGCAGCGCATTCGCGTATTTGAAGTCGATTTCGTGTTGACCTGGTGCTACCTCGTGATGGGAAGCTTCGATTTCAAAGCCCATTTTTTCCAGCGTCAATACGATGTCGCGACGGCAGTTTTCGCCAAGATCAAGTGGAGCAAAGTCAAAATAGCCGCCTTGGTCGTTCAGATCAAGCGTAGGTTCGCCTTTTTCGTTGAGTTTGAACAGGAAGAATTCAGGTTCCGGACCCACGTTAAAAGCTGTGAAGCCCAATTCTTCTGCTTCTTTCAGTGCGCGTTTCAAAATGTAGCGTGGGTCCCCCTCAAATGGAGTGCCATCCGGCATATAAATATCACAGATCAGACGTGCAACTTTCCCATGCTCGTTGCCCCACGGGAATACAACCCAGGTATCCAGATCCGGTACCAGGTACATATCCGATTCCTCAATGCGAACAAATCCCTCGATGGAAGAACCGTCAAACATCATTTTGTTGTCCAACGCTTTTGGCAGTTGAGACAGAGGAATCTCCACATTTTTGATGATACCCAGCAGATCGGTAAACTGCAGACGGATGTATCTCACGTCCTCTTCCTGGGCCAATCGCATAATGTCTTCTCGTGTGTACTTGCTCACATTTCTCTCCTCCTGTCACTCTCACAACTTTATATTAGTGGAAGAAGCGAGATAGCTCTCCACGTATCAATGCGTCCTCGCCTGGGCGGGTAGCATTGCGATACATGATCTGTTGTCTGAGTAATTGGTGCAATTCCTTGTCTGACATGTCCTTGCGCTTCACCTCGGAAGCAGTCGAAATCTCCGTCGGCTCCGCAGCAGGCCCCTGCAGCTTCAGCACTTGCTTGATCCCGGCAATATTCAGCCCTTTTTCAATCAATTCCTTGATTTCCAAAAGTCGGTCTACATCATTGAAGGAGAAAAGCCGCTGCTTCCCTTCTGTGCGAGCCGGTTGAATCAGGCCATTTTGTTCATAGTAGCGAATCTGTCTCGCAGTGAGATCGGTCAGTTTCATGACGATCCCGATGGGAAAGAGGGCCATATTCCGGCGAAGGTCATCACTCATGACTTGTCCCTCCTCTATCGTTTTCCATATGCCTTATTTTATGCAAAAGCAAAAACACTGTCAACGGATGTTAGAAAATATTACGCAAAAAGTGACGCTTATCGATAAAAATCCACGTTGTCCCACGATGCATACCTCACTCTCCGCTACTTTTGCTTGAAACCGCCTTTTGAGAACATCGAGCTGCTTGCTTTTTCCGCCAGTCGCCGCTTCTTGCAGACTATCTCCGGTGCTTCAACCGCAAAAAAACAGCATCCTCTTGTGCAGAGAATGCCGTCTCGTCTACTTCTGCGCCGCTTTTTGTGCGCGGTTTACTTTTCAGGCAGATCGAGCAAACCTTTTTCCAGCATGCCGTTTAATGCAGTTAAAATCCCCACTTTGACGTGCGAATACGTCAAGCCGCCCTGCACGAAGCCCAGGTACGGCGGACGGATTGGCCCATCTGCGGAAAACTCGATGCTCGCCCCTTGAATAAACGTTCCCGCAGCCATGATGACCGGGTCCGCATAACCTGGCATCTCGCTCGGATACGGTGTCACGTGCGAATCGACAGGCGCCGCCTTTTGAATCCCCTGGCAAAAGGCGATCAGTCGCTCTGCACTGCCAAAGGCGACAGACTGAATCAGGTCAGTCCGCGGCTCGTGCCAGAGCGGGTTTGTCTGGAAGCCAAGGCGCTCCAGGAGAGCCGATGAAAACACCGCGCCCTTCAACGCTTCGCCGACGACGTGCGGCGCCAGGAAAAAGCCTTGGTACATTTCCAAAAGCGAGTACAGCGAAGCTCCGCCCTCTGCACCGATGCCCGGCGCTGCCATCCGGTACGAAGCCAGCTTGACGAGGTCTTCCCGGCCGACAATGTAGCCGCCCGTTTTGACCAGCCCGCCGCCAGGGTTTTTAATCAGGGAGCCGGCCATGATGTCTGCCCCTACGTGCAGCGGCTCCTGCTCTTCCGTGAACTCTCCGTAGCAGTTGTCCACGAATACGATCACATCCGGCTTCATTTCTTTGACAACGCGAATCATTTCCCGGATTTTGGCGATCGTGAAGGAAGGTCGATCCGCGTAGCCGCGTGAACGCTGAATGCCGATCACTTTTGTCTTCGGCGTGATCGCTTGCGCTACGGCGAGAAAATCAATTTCGCCCTCCGGCGTCAGCGGCACGTAGCTGTATCCGATGCCATAGTCTTTCAGCGAGCCTTGGCCTTCGCCGCGCACCCCCACGACCTCTTCCAATGTGTCGTACGGTTTGCCCGTGATGTAGAGCAAGTCGTCGCCAGGACGCAAAATGCCAAACAAGGAAATGGCAATCGCGTGCGTGCCGGAAATAATGTGCGGCCGTACCAGTGCCGCCTCTCCGCCAAAAACGTCCGCGTAGATCGATTCCAGCGTAGCCCGCCCGGAATCGTCGTAGCCGTAACCGGTTGACGGTGAAAAGTGAAACTCGTTCACTTCATGCTTTTGAAAAGAACGCAGCACTTTCAGCTGATTGGTGTCCACCAGCGCGGAAATTTGACGATGTCTTTCGGAGATCATCGCTTCTACTTCCATGACGAGCGGACGAAGCTTTTCTCCGTGGGAAAAGTATTGAAACATCTGCTATCTTACCAACTCTCTTCAACAGTCTCTGGTTTGTCCAGGAGAAAAGGAGCGATCTTTCCGTAGATCGGATTGTCCCGGTTCACGCGCACGGTGACCAGGTACGACGCTTCCTCTTCGTTAAATTGCTGTTCCATCTCCACACCTTCGCGGTGTAACAGCGACAGAATGTCCCCGCGCTCGACCGGGACACGCAACTTCATTTCATTATAAGAGGAAAGCACAAATTGTTCGATCCTCGCCAGCAGCCGTTGCTGATCTTCCTTGCGAATGGCAGAGATGAGAATGGATTCGCCTGCATGCGGCAGGTAAGCGCCTTCCGTCAGCAAGTCAGCCTTGTTGAACACGACAAGCTGTGGAATGTCTTCTGCTTTC
Source organism: Brevibacillus gelatini (assembly GCF_003710935.1). Taxonomy (GTDB): domain Bacteria; phylum Bacillota; class Bacilli; order Brevibacillales; family Brevibacillaceae; genus Brevibacillus; species Brevibacillus gelatini. The sequence goes on along the minus strand of NZ_RHHS01000012.1, from coordinate 149,703 downwards.
AGTTCCCGCAAAATTTTATCGACGACTTCCATGTGCACGCGAAAATCCGGATGGTGGCTGTCAACGACATGCAAAATCAGGTCGGCTTCCTTCACGCCCTCCAAAGTGGAGCGAAAAGCAGCGACCAGGCTTGTCGGCAAATCCTGGATGAAGCCGACCGTATCCGTCAGAAGCACTTCCAGTCCGCTCGGCAGCACGAGCTGACGAGTCGTCGGGTCCAGCGTGGCAAACAATTTATCTTCCTGCAAGGTGTTTGCCTGTGTCAACTGATTGAGGATCGTCGACTTGCCCGCGTTCGTATAGCCAACCAGCGCAATCTGGAACACGTTGTTTTTTTTGCGGCGTTCCCTATGAAGCTGTCTCGTCCGAACCGTATCGTCCAACTGCTGCTTCAATTCGCTGATCCGTCTGCGAATGTGGCGGCGGTCACTTTCCAGCTTGGACTCACCGGGACCGCGCGTCCCGATTCCGCCACCCAGCCGGGAAAGCTGCTTGCCCTGACCAGCCAGTCGCGGCAGCAAGTAGTTGTACTGCGCAAGCTCGACCTGAATTTTCCCTTCGCGCGACTGCGCTCGCCCCGCAAAAATATCGAGAATGAGCTGGGTCCGGTCAATGACCTTGCAATCAAACACTTTGTCCAGATTGCGCGTCTGACTCGGGGACAGTTCGTCGTTGAAAATGATGACGTCTACGTCCAGCTCACGGGCCTTTTCGGCAATTTCCTCAATTTTGCCCGTCCCCAAATACCAGGCAGCGTCGATTCTGTCTCTGTTTTGCGTCACGACATCGAGCACTTCGACACCAGCCGTTTCAGCCAGCTCGTGCAATTCTTCCATGGAGAGACGTGTTCGTTCTGCATCGCGGTTATCCAGATAGCAACCGACCAGAATCGCGGTTTCTTTTGTTTTGATAAATTCGTTCACCGATTCACGCCCTTTCTATTCCCTATCATACCACATTTTGCCCATTTCGTTGCGATGACGATTCAGCCATGGCGTCGATTCAATACCAGGCATTTTACATGAAAAAACAATCCCTCACAGCGGAGGGATCAGATAGAGAAAGGGGCAAATTCACACCTGAAAGTCTTCGGCTTTCAGCCGCCGCAATTCTTCACGTGTCAGCTCATTTGATTTCATCAGTCGGACCGCCTGCACCCTGATCGCCTTCTCGATGCAATTTCGCACAAACCTGGCGTTGCTAAAATTTCGCTGGAACGGATCATTCACGATTCCGGTCAACTGACGGCGAATTTTCTCTTTCGCCTCCCTCGTCAGCTCAAAGTCCTTTTCACGCGTCATCAGATTGGCAATCTCCAAAAGTTCTTCCACACTATAATCGGCAAAGTTGATGTGAACAGGAAACCGGGAAGGAAGGCCGGGGTTCAGCTCCAGAAACTGCTCCATTTCATCATTGTAACCGGCAATAATACAAATAAAATCTTTGTTCGAATCTTCGAGTGCTTTTGTCAGGCAATCCACCGCCTCCTTGCCAAAGTCTTTTTCGCCCCCTCTTGCCAGCGAGTACGCCTCGTCAATAAACAAAATCCCGCCGAGTGCCTTTTTGACCAATTCACGCGTTTTTTGCGCCGTATGTCCGATGAACTCGCCGACCAGATCAGCTCGCTCCACCTCGATCAGATGGCCTTTGCTCAAAATGCCCATTTCACGAAACATTTTGCCGAACAAGCGGGCAACTGTCGTCTTGCCCGTGCCCGGGTTGCCTTTGAACACCATATGAAACACTTGCTTCTCAATTTTCAATTGATGCTTTTCCCGTTCCTTGTTGATTTTTATCAGCGCATAAATCTCATACATCGTCTTCTTCGCTTCCTGCAGACCGATCAAATTTTCAAGTTCATCAAACAAGGCGGCCAATTCGCTAGGGGCGGATGCATTCACGTATTCGGGCAGTGTTTCGGGCTTTTTGATGGATAAATCCTTGCGCTTGAAGACGACCTGAATCCTGTTGGAGTTTGAAGCGGTAGTAGTAGAGCTGGAATCAACGGAGAGACTGCTTTCCGAATGTCTCATGTTCGATCACCTGCCTTTGTGCATCACTCAAACGTTCGCTCCTGCCTGTCAGTCCTTACAGATACGCAACAATGCTTTATGTTCAAAAGGGTCATCCGGTTTGGGCCAGTGCGGACACATGTTTTTTCAGCCATACAATAATATACTCAGAAGCTGGATAAACCTGCCCTATTTTTTCAATCCTGGCCGATTCACGAGCGGAGCAAGCAGACAGATCCCGAGCAGGCTGCCAGACAGAAACGGAACGACATGCTGCAACGGATGAATCAGGGGAGACACCCCTTTTACGAAAAAGGCATGCCAAACGACGACGCCCAGTCCGATTACCGCCACGCCTAGCCAGAACAGCACTTTCCCGTACAGCGTGGCCTGTTTGATCTCGACGTGATGCTTGTGGCGTCCGGAGCGCCAGATGACATACACGATGGCAAGCCCGCCCAGCAGCGTGCTGCCGTGTTGCAGCAGCTTGTAGACAGGTACTTCGAGAAAAACGAGCGGGATGCGTTGTTGCAAAAAAACGAACCGCTCGACCATGCTGCCCCTGTCGTGTGTAAAAGCATCCCAGGCGATATGGCTATAGCTTCCGAGCAGCGCAGAGTAAACGAATACGACCAGCGATACCCACTTCCGCTTCCGACTTTCTTTTCCTGTTCGCCTGCACGCCAAGCCTTTTGCCGCCCACAGCGGCAAGACCGCGAGCAGTCCTTTTTCTACGAGGAAACGGTACACAACATACAGAACGATCACGAGCGGAAGATCAACGCAAAACAGGCCAAGAAACGTGTGGCTGTAGACGCTGTACGGCTGCATGCGCAAAAAATATTCAAAATCCGGCGCCATGCTGCCAAAGACGAGAGCCGGAAAGGAAACCCAGCCCCATCTGCGCAGCGGCAGGACGATTGCCGGGTGGGAAAAGGTAAACGGCATGAAATCACTCGCTTTTCTGTTTGATAATGGCTTGTCTTTTTCAATCCAATAAGAAAAGACGCAGCAAGCAAGCGAACGGCTACATCCGCGAAAAAAAGCCCGGCGGAAGCGGCAACATCAACTGCCGCACCGAGCCGGACCTTCCCGTACCGCTATTGCTCTTTAGGGAGCAGAACAGCGACCACTTGCTTGCCGCTCACTTGAATCCCTTTTTCCTGCACGCCGCAATGCGCAAGCTCTTTTACGAGTTGCTGGAGCAAATTTTTCGCTTCCTGGCTTTCTTTTTTCTCGAGGCGCACCGTCAATTGCACCGCGTCCCCTGCCGTAAGAATTTTTTCGGCCTGTCGCTTTTTCGTATCGTAGTCGTGCTGTTCGATATAGGCGCTCAAGCGAAGCTCCTTTACTTTTCTGCCTTTTTCCTCTTTGCGCTGCCTGGCCTTTTCGCGGTTGAGCTGCTCTTTGTAGTTGGTGCGGCTTACCAGTTGGCACGGCGGCGGGCTTTGTGCGAGCGACAGGCAAACGAGGTCGACACCCTGCTCCTTTGCCATTTTCAGTGCGACTTTTGTGTCGACGATCCCAAGGTCCTCACCGTTCACGCCAGTCAGGCTGACTTCTGCCGCTTTTATTTTTTCATTCAAAATCATCGCGTTGTCACCTTGTCCTTTCCTGTTTCGGATTGCTTAGTTTCTACAAGTTCCGCCTTCTCTCCTTCTTCCGGCTGCAACATTCTTTCGCTGCCTCATGACGAACGTGGTTTGTTTTTGTATAATAGATCAGTATTGACAGTAGATTGTGAATCCTTTAGATTACATTTTAGTTAGCCAGCTAACAAACGGGGGTACTTTGGTGGAATTTGATTATTCTACTGCTTTGACACATGCGATGGGCCATGTGATGAAGCTCCATAAGAAAAATGTTGAATATCTCATTCAAGATTACGACGTCTATCCTGGACAGCCGATTCTTTTGATGCGTCTTGCGAACACGGACGGCTTGATGCAAAAGGAGTTGGCACGACGGATCCAGGTAAAACCGGCAACGCTTACGGTCATGATTACCCGCATGGAAAAATGCGGGCTGGTTGAGCGGCGCCCCGACGAGCGTGACCAGCGCATCTCCCGGGTGTTTCTCACCGACAAAGGGCGGCTCGCGACAAAAGCCGTCAAGGAAGCGCTGCGCATTCTCGAACTGAAATGCTTCGAGGGCTTTACAGACGAAGAAAAAATCATCCTGCAAGGCATGCTGGAAAGAATGCACAACAACCTGGAAACTTTTTATCTGGAAAATACGGAGCCATCTGCTGAACCTAACGAGTAGCCAGGCGTTGTCTCTTTCCCATGCCCAATGAGAAAGGTTTGAACATACCTGTGAACGATGCAGCCAAAGAACTGAATTCCGCGTCGCTTGCCGAAAGCAAGTCGCGCCGTTTGTGGATGGCGGCCATTTTGGGCTCCCTGTCGGCATTCGGCCCGCTGTCGCTGGACATGTACTTGCCAGCTTTGCCGCTTCTTGCAGATGACATGCAAACAAGCACTTCGCTTGCCCAGCTCAGCCTCACTGCTTGCCTGATCGGACTTTCGGTCGGTCAGTTGTTTGCCGGGCCGATCAGCGACGTGCGCGGACGGCGAACACCGCTTTTGATCGGACTGATCCTGTATGCCTTGTCTTCTTTTTTATGTGCGGCAGCACCTTCCATTTACACCTTTGTCTTGCTCCGCTTCGTTCAGGGGCTGGCTGGCTCGGCCGGGATTGTCATCGCCCGAGCAACCGTTCGCGACTTGTATTCCGGGACCGAGCTGACCAAATTTTTTGCCCTGCTGATGCTCATAAACGGTATTGCACCGATTGCCGCCCCCATTGTCGGCGGTCAGCTGCTGGAATTCACCACCTGGCACGGCGTGTTCGTCGCGCTCGGACTGATCGGTGCCGTCATGCTGCTTGTCGTCGTGCTCGGCCTGCCTGAGACACTGCCCGTTCATCGCCGCTCCAAAGCGGGAATCGGCAATACGCTCACGACGTTTGGCGGACTGCTGAAAGACCGGGTATTCATGGGCTACGCCTTGTCGCAAGGCCTGGTAACGGCCGCGATGTTTGCCTACATCGCAGGCTCGCCATTTGTATTCCAGAAAATTTTTGGCGTCTCTCCGCAAGGTTTCAGCATGATTTTTGCCATGAACGGGCTTGGCATTATTATTGCCAGTCAAATTACCGGGAGGCTCGCAGGAAAAGTCAAGGAAACGAAGCTGTTTGTCACCGGCATCACACTGGCCGGAATCGGCGGCGTTAGCCTTTTGGCCATGATTTCGCTCCAGGCGGGGCTGGTCGCTGTGCTCGTTCCGCTGTTTTTCGTCGTATCGAGTGTCGGGATCGTCGGCGCGACGGGCTTCTCGCTGGCGATGCAAAACCAGAGCAAGGCGGCAGGCAGCGCTTCTGCCCTGCAAGGACTGCTCTCGTTCATCAGCGGCGGGATTGTCGCGCCGCTGGTCGGAATTGGCGGGGAAGACACTGCCGTTCCGATGGGGATCGTTATCGCGCTCGCAACACTCGGCGCCATCCTCTGCTACCTCCTGATGATTCGCAGGAAGACGGCGGCAAAATAAGCTTCTCCACCAGACGAGGACACTTTGCCATGTCCTCGTTTTTTCATATATCCATTTGCGAACAAACGTTCTTTGTGGTACAATCTGGTCATGAAGCGGACACGACAGTCAGCAAACCAAAATGCCAAGGAGATGATTCCTCCATGTCTTTGCGTTTGATCCCTTATCTCGTCCTGAACGGAACAGCAAGTGAAGCCATCGCCTTTTACGAACAAGCATTGGGTGCAGAAGTGCTGTACAAGCAGACATTTGGCGAAATGCATTTCTAGGTATTCACTGAAGGTAAACAATAACTACTCCTTGGTTTGCAGATGGTATAGGGTCAGTCCAGAAGGCCAGTCGAAACGTACGAAAACGTGTTTCGGCTGGCCTTTGTTTCTTTGATGGATAATCTGGGGTGGATACAGAAGCATCAGCGCCACTACCGACATCGAAATGATAAACATTTTTGATTTTCGTTTGTATTTAGGTAAACAATTTATAAAAATGTTTGTAAATCTTAACGAAAAACTCTTGCTTCACGATGAAATCTCCGCTACACTTTGCAGTAATTTCAAAAAAGAAAGAGGGGAAGAAAATGAAGTTGCCCACTACTTCACAACACAAGTCGGCGAACGCCTGCGGACATGAACGAAACTAGTAAAAGATATGGGGTATTGACAATGTTCAGAAATCAATATGTACAAACGATTATTCTTTCCCGCGTGCTGTTGCAATTGGGCATCTGGGTCCGGAATTTTGCCGTCCTGCTGTTTGTCAGCAAATGGACGAACAACAATCCTGTTTACGTATCGCTGATCTCGGTTGCAGAGTTTGCTCCGATCTTCCTGTTTGGACTGATTGGCGGAACGTTTGCCGATCGCTGGCGGCCAAAACGGACGATGGTATGGAGCGATCTACTGTCTTCGCTGTCCGTGGGTGCGGTGCAGCTCTTGCTGATGAACGGAGGGTGGATTGCCCTGTTCATTGGCATGTTTGTGTCGGCCAGCTTGTCCCAATTTTCGCAGCCTTCCGCCATGAAGTTGTACAAACGGCACGTGCCGGCAGCGCAGCTGCAAGGCGTAATGGCACTGTCGCAAACGTTGGTCGCGATTTTTATGGTGGTAGGTCCGGTCATTGGCACGTTTATTTACTTGCAATTCGGTATGACAGTCTCTCTTTTGCTGACTGCTATCCTGTTTCTTGGTTCTTCGCTCATTTTGATGACACTGCCCCGCGACTCGACGGAAGCGAAGCCGGATGAGGCTGGCGGCTTTATCGCCGAGTTGCTGGCCGGGCTGCGCTATATCGGCGCTAATCAATCGTTGAAGACACTTTGCCTGACCTTCGCAGCAGTCGGGTTGGCGTCCGGACTGACACAGCCGCTCCAGATTTTCCTCGTAATGGAAAACTTGCGGCAAGATCAATCCTTTCTGCAATGGCTCGTCATGGCCAACGGAGCAGCCATGCTCATTGGCGGAGCTGTCCTCATCGGTGTCGCCAAAAAGATGCAGCCTCAGCTTATGCTCTTGGTCGGACTGCTTGTCACGGCTGTGTGTACAGTTGGCTTAGGGAGTTCGACCACGATTGGGCTGACGTTTGTTCTGTTGGGAATCAGCGGTTTCTTTTTCCCATGTATTCAGAGTGGAATCCAGACATTCATCGTCCGCAACACGGAAGGCAACTTGATCGGGCGGGTATCGGGCACGATCACGCCTGTTTTCATGGGAATGATGGTCATCGGCATGTCCGTATCCGGCTATCTCAAGGAGATGTTCTCTCTTGGCGCGGTCTATGCTGTAAGCGGAGGGTTTATTCTCGTCGGTGCAGTTCTGCTGCTTCCCCTCGTCGTGGAGAAGAAGCACAGGGAAGTGGGGAATGAGTGGAAGTGATTAGCGACATTTACGGCGAGAAACGTTTTTTGGAGATGACCAACCTTCACAAGTTTCCGGCCAAGCTTGCACGGATGCTCGCCCGCTATTTGTCGCTTTTCGTCAACAGGTATGCCGCAAAAGTCTTTCAGCGTCTGCACGGAAAGCCTTTTGTGGCGCCTTTTCTTTTTGCTTCCAAAAGAAAAAACCAGGACCTCAATCGTCCTGGCTGGTAGGCAGAGCGTGTTGCGTTTTATTGCTGGCTGTTTTCCTGAGACATGAGCGATACCGGGCGTTGTGGTGTGAAAGTGGAGATCGCATGCTTGTATACCAACTGTTGCTTGCCTTCGCTATCAATCACAATCGTGAAATTATCGAACGCTTTAATATACCCGCGCAATTGAAATCCGTTCACCAGGTAAATGGTAACCGCGATGTTTTCCTTCCGCAAATGATTCAGGAACGTATCTTGAATGTTGATCGTCTGTTTCATGTACACTACCCCCTAAAAGGACTTGTATGTTATATATTCGGCAATTGTTGAAACTTTCCTGCCAATATCTGCTTGATAGTTTCCACGGACTTCGCTTGACTAGCCGGGTCGGTCATGTCAAACCACTGCACTTCCGGCATGCGGCGGAACCAGGACAGCTGTCGCTTGGCAAAATGCCGCGTCCGCTGTTTGATGTCGTTGATCGCCTTTTCCAGCGTAATCTCACCGTACAGGTAGGGGATCAGCTCCTTGTAGCCCAGCCCCTGCATCGACACCATGGACGCGTCGTAGCCTTTGTCCAGAAGTCCTCGCACTTCGTCGACAAGCCCCGCTTCGATCATCAGATCGACGCGGCGGTTGATCCGTTCGTACAGCACGGCCCTCTCCATCGTCAGCCCGATCATCACCAGATCGTAGGGCGAATGCTGCGCCCGCAATTGAAAGTCCGACATTTTGTAGCCCGTGCTTTCGTAAATCTCAAGTGCGCGAATCACCCGTTTTACATCGTTTGGGTGCAGCCGCTGTGCTGTAATCGGGTCAACGTCAGCGAGCCTTGCGTGCAATGCTTCCACGCCTTCCGCCTCAGCCAGCCGCTGCAGCTGTTCGCGCAACTCTGGGTTCTGGCTGGCTTGTGCAAATTGAAACCGATGCGTAACCGATTCTATGTACAGACCCGTACCGCCTACGATAAAAGGAAGGCGACCCCGTTGGTTGATTTCTGTAATCAGCCGGGTAGCGCTCTCCTGAAACAAGGCGACAGAATAATCTTCGTCCGGATTTTTGATGTCAATGAGATGATGCGGCACCAACGCCAGCTCGGCAGGTTCTGCCTTGGCCGTCCCGATGTCCATGCCCCGGTATACTTGCATGGAATCCCCGGAAATAATCTCTCCGTTGAACTGCTGGGCCAAATCCAGACTTAATTGGGTCTTGCCGACTGCTGTCGGGCCGATGATGACGACTAGCTTTTCTCTATGCAAGGTCACTCCCCTCCATCTGTCTCTTTGTAGCTGTACACGACCTGTTGGCCGCGGGAGCGAAATGGAATGAAGCCAAAACGCTCGTGGATTTTGCCTGCTTTTCCTTCCTTCATGACCACGCGCCTTCTTGCTACGCGGAGTGCTTCTGAAATGGCCTGCTCCGCAAGCGGCTCCGGGTTGGCAAACGCGCGCACGCCTGCAATGCCAGACGAGCTGTGAACGGTCGCTTCAAACATGGGATCGAAATAAACGACGTCAAAAGAGCGGCTCGGCAGTCCCTGCATGACTTCCAGATGGTTCCCCCACCGCACTTCGATCCGACGCATGGCGGCTTCCAGCGGTTTCAAGTCAGTTGCCCAGTGCTTGAGTCCATCTTCGACCATGATGGCAAGCACCCGTTCAGATTCGATGCCGACCACTTTCCCTTCTGCTCCTGTCGCATGGGAAAACACGATGGCATCCGCACCCAATCCGAGCGTGGCATCCAACACTTCATCCCCTGGATGAATTTGGCAAGCAGCAAGCATAGTATCAGTATCGCCGCGCAACAGCCGCTTTATACGAAAAGCAGAAGTGTTCGGGTGAAAAAAGAATGGCTGTTTTCCCGGCACCTCCAGTCGTGCTCCTTGCGCCGAGACGACCACTACTTCGTCGTCGCCATGCCGTTTTCGCAATTGATGGAGGGAAAGATCGCCGCGTCTGACTACTGGTACGCCAAACTTTTCGGCCAATTCCGCAGCATGGCGCAAGGTGTCCTCGCTAGGCTCAAGTCCCGTCGTTACTATCACGTATCCGTATTCCTTTCCATTTGTCTTCGCCCATTGGACGGAAACTCTTTTATTGTAAGCAGGATTAATTTGGCGGTCAAATATATTCTGAAAAACCCCCTAGAGCACCTAAGGGGTCGTCTGCTTCGCGCACGTGTGGCTGGCTACATGACGCGCTTGAACATTTTCTCCAGATCATAGCTGGTAAAGTGAATAACGATCGGCCTGCCGTGCGGGCACGTAAAGGGACTGCTCGTCTCGCGCAGCTGGTTCAGCAAGCTTTCCATCTCCGCGTGCGTCAAATAGCGATTGGCTTTGATCGACGCCTTGCAGGACATCATGATCGCAGCCTTTTCCCGCATTTGCACGACATTGGCCTGACCTTGCTCGCCTGTCTCCAGCACAAACTGGATCAGCTCCTCGATGATCTCAAGCTCCGCCCCTTCCGGAAACCAGTGCGGGTGCGCCCGCACGATAAACGTCCGTCCGCCGAAAGCTTCGACCTCCAGGCCAAACGATTGCAGCAGCGGCAGCCGTTTTTCCAGCCGCGCTGCCTCTGCCGCCGTCACCTCGACCGTATGCGGGAACAGCATCATCTGACTTGCGACACCTTCTTTGGCCAGCTTGTCCATGAAGTATTCGTAAAAAATGCGTTCCTGTGCCGCGTGCTGATCGATCAAATACATCCCGGTATCGTTCTGCGCCACGATGTACGTTCCATGCACTTGCCCGACCGGATACATAACGGGGACAGCGGATGGTGAGCTTTCCTCGTTGGCTGACGCATCCGGGACTGTCGCCTGGTCTTGCTGTTCGTATGGTTCGTCAGGCCGGGTATTTTCAACTGGGACCAATTCTGCGTCCGTCGGCGCTCCCGCTGTCCCTGGCTGTACTGCCGCTGTGTTTGGCGGCTGCAAGACTGTCTCCGTTTCCTTGACCTGCGCTTGCTCATGATTTTGCTCATCGTCTTGCTTGCGATATTGACCATGTTCTTCCCCTTGGCCGATACCCGCAGAAACGCTTTCCGCCGCTCCTGCAGCCTGTGTTCCTGTCTGCGCTGCTCTCTCCCCGCCGCCTGTACCATTTTGTACAGCTTGCTCTGGATGGAGGTAGGGCGAAGCGGCTTCGTGTACCGTTTTCTTTTGCGACTCCTGCGTAGGCATGCTGGCAGAAGATGCGACATTTGCAGAGGCAGCAAGGTTGGCAGGAGTTGACTGGCTCACTGGTTGCCCCGTCTGCGTCTTGTTGCTCTCCTGCTTCGCCATCCATTCCTGCAAGCGCGGACTCGCTTCCAAAAGAGAGCCTTTTTCAATGGCTGGCTTGGCATACGTCAGGTCAAATTGGGGCTGCACGACTTGCGCAGAAATTTTCGCCTTTGGCTGTGCCGCCATCGGCCGCACAATCCCCAACCCTTGACGCAGCGTCGTTTTCACGGACTGCTCAATCGCGGCGCACAACTCGTCTTCCTTGCTGAAACGCGCCTCCAGCTTGGCGGGATGCACGTTGACGTCCACCAGCGTCGGGTCCATCTCGATCTGCAAGGCGACGATCGGAAAGCGGCCAATCGGGAGCAGTGTGTGGTAGCCGCGCATGATCGCATTGTTGAGCGAATAACTGCGCACGTAGCGACCGTTTACGAGCGTCGACAAATAGGAGCGGTTCGCCCGCGTCACCTCTGTTTTGGACAAAAAACCGTTCCAGCGAAAATCGAGCGTCTCTCCCGAAATCGGCAACAGCAGCTTGGCAACCTGCACACCGTAAATCGCCGCCATGACGTGCAGCAGCTTGCCGTCGCCCGTCGTCTGCAACAGCGTCTTGCCGTTGTGGGTCAACGTAAAAGAAATGCTTGGGTGCGTCAGCGCCAGGCGGTTGACGTAGTCGGAAATGTGGCCGACCTCAGTCGCAATCGACTTCATGTACTTCAACCGGGCAGGGGTATTGAAAAACAGGCTGCGGACGCATATCTCCGTCCCTTGCACTGCCGCCGCATCTGCCACCTCTTTGACCTCGCCGCCTTCCACCAGAAGTCGGGTGCCGATCTCGCTGCTCGAACGGTTGCTGGTCAGCTCCATCCGCGAGACAGCGGCGATACTCGGCAGCGCCTCGCCGCGGAAGCCAAGCGTGCGAATCCGAAACAGGTCCCGCGGGGTGCTGATTTTGCTCGTCGCATGCCGCTCCAGAGCGAGCAGGCAATCGTCCCGATCCATCCCGTGACCGTTGTCGACAATGCGGATCAGCTCCAGGCCGCCTTCTTCCACGTGAATCTCAATCGAGGTGGCGGCTGCGTCAATCGCGTTTTCCACCAGCTCCTTCACGACCGAAGCCGGGCGCTCCACCACCTCGCCTGCCGCAATCATATTGGCGAGCTGCTCATCCAGCACGCGAATGTTTCCCATGAGCTCCTCCCCTCTGCCTTATCGTTTTTTCAGCTGCTGCTTCCACGCAAACAGCTTCATCATGGCTTCCATCGGCGTCGTCGCGTTCAAATCCAGCTCACGCAGGTCGCGCAAAATCTCTTCTTCCTCCGCCGACAACTGCGGCACAGGTTCTTCGCGCACGGCGGCAACTGGTGCCGACCATAGCGTTTCCAGTGACATTTGCATTTCGGCTGTGGCGGAACTGCCTGCTTCCAGACCTTCCAAAATGCTGCGGGCGCGCTCGATGACCCAGCCGGGCATTTCCGCCAATTCAGCCACGTGGATACCGTAGCTTTTATCCGCCCGGCCTTCCTCGATCTTGTGCAGGAACAACAGCTTGCCGTCCCGTTCCTCGCAGCGGGCGTTCACATTGACGACGCCCTTCATCGTGTCCGCAAGCCCTGTCAGCTCGTGATAGTGCGTGGAAAACAGTGTCTTGGCTCCGATTCGCTGGCAAATGTACTCAATCACGGCCTGCGCCAGTGCCATTCCATCGTACGTGGACGTCCCGCGCCCGATCTCGTCGAGCAAAATCAGGCTTTTGGCGGTCGCCTTTTGCAGCGCGTGTCGCGTTTCCAGCATTTCCACCATGAACGTACTGTGTCCGCCAACGAGGTCGTCGGCAGCGCCAATTCGCGTGAAAATCTGGTCGACAATCGACAGCTTCGCTTCTTTTGCAGGCACGAAGCAGCCGATTTGCGCCATGACGGTAATCAGCGCGATCTGCCGCATGTAGGTACTTTTCCCCGCCATGTTCGGTCCGGTAATGAGCAGAACCTGACGATCTTCCTGGTTCATCCGCACGTCATTGGCGACATACTTCTCCCGCTCGAGCACGGCTTCCACGACAGGGTGACGGCCGTCGACGATGATGTATTCCCCGTTGTCCGTAAACTGTGGACGCACAAAGCCGCGCTCGTCACTGACCGTAGCAAACGCCTGGAGCACGTCTACGGAAGCGATTCGCTCGGCAAGGCTTTGCAGTCTCGGAATGTGTCCGGCGATCTCGCTGCGCACAGCCGTAAACAACTGGTACTCCAGCTCGATCATTTTTTCTTCGGCTTCGAGGATGAGCGCCTCGCGTTCCTTCAACTCAGGCGTAATGTAGCGCTCGGCATTGGCGAGTGTTTGCTTGCGCTCGTAGCGTCCCGCAGGCACGTTGGCAATGTTGGCCTTGGACACCTCGATGTAATAGCCAAACACCTTGTTGAAGCCGACTTTCAGCGAGCGAATGCCCGTCGCTTCCCGCTCGCTTTGCTCCAGTTGGGCAATCCAGGTTTTCCCGTCACGGCTCGCCGAATGCAGCTTGTCCAGGTACTCATCATACCCGGTGCGAATCATGCCGCCTTCGCGCACGGAAATCGGCGGGTCATCGACGAGCGCCGCCTGTAAAAAGCTCACCAGATCCGCACATTCATCCATGCCTTCTGCCAGCTCCTTAAGCACCGGGGCATTGGTTTGGCCAAGCTGCCTTTTCAATTCCGGCACCGCTTCCAGCGACAGGCGCAGTTGAATCAAGTCGCGGGCATTGGCGTTTCCGTAGGAGATGCGTCCTGCCAGCCGCTCCAGATCGTACACATTGTCCAGGCATGTCCGCAGGTCGGAGCGCAGCAGCAAGTCGCCTTTGAGCGCTTCGACTGCGTCCAGACGGGCGTCCAGCTCCGCGCGTCCAAGCAGCGGCCGCTCAATCCACCTGCGCAAAAGTCGCCCGCCCATGGCCGTTTGTGTCCGATCCAACAGCCACAGCAAGGAGCCTTTTTTTGTTTTGTCGCGAATCGTTTCCGTCAGCTCCAGATTGCGTCTGGAAAAGCCGTCCATTTGCAAATACTGTTTGCTGTCGTAACGTTTCAAAAGCCGCATGTGTGCCAGACTGCGCTTTTGCGTCGTACCGATGTAGTAGAGCAGCGCATTGACCGCTGCGCGCATGGCGACGTCCAGCTCTTTTCCCGCTTCCGGGTACTGGCTGTCCACTGCATGCGCATCCAGTTGCCGACTTTCCACAACGGTAGACGGCAAAGACGTCTTCGGCAGCTCATCAAATCCGAAGAACACCAGTTCTTTCGGTCGGTATTGCAGAGCCTCATCCAGCGCGGTCTCCGTCTGACCGGGCAAGGAGGTGACGTACATTTCCCCTGTACTCATATCGCAGGCTGCGATCCCTGTGCGACCATCCAGCACGGCCAGCGCAGCCATGTAGTTGTTTTCCTTGTCCGTGAGCCATTTGCCCTCCATCATCGTGCCGGGCGTAATGACGCGGGTCACTTCGCGGCGAACGACCCCTTTTGCCGCTTTCGGGTCTTCCACCTGCTCGCATACGGCCACTTTGTGTCCTTTTTTCAACAGCTCGGCAATGTAGCCATCTGCCGAATGGTGCGGGACACCGCACATCGGGATGCGTTCATCCCCGCCACCGTCGCGCCCTGTGAGCGTAATCTCCAGCTCGCGGGACGCGAGGATGGCATCTTCAAAAAACAGTTCGTAAAAGTCGCCTAAGCGAAAAAATAAGAAAGTATCCGGATACTCTTTTTTGATAGCCAGATACTGCTGAATCATCGGGGTATATTGCGCCATTTTTTCTTCTCCTAGCCTTCCAATCTCGACGCTATTATACCATGATCGCGCCACGATGTTGATGTTCGATACAGATGAAAAAATCAACGCAGGTTCCACGCACGCTTCAGATCGAGATCGCAGAGCCACACTTCCCCGCGCAACAGAAAAGAAAAATACGCCTCCAGATGAACCCGCGAAAGCGAATAGCCCGGCAGCTCCCGCAGCTCGTCACGCACCTGTCTGACGTACGGCTCCAGCGTCTCCTTGTCCCCGCGGTAGTACGCCTTGACCAGCGCCGGCTGCAAATGCGGAGTTGCTTTCAGTTGGGAATGGCTCGTGATGACCAGTCTGGCCAGGTGCAATACGCCCCGCGCCACGACCGGATGCACAAGCCAACTGGGCAATGTCCGATACTCGAAGCCGTACGCCTTTTCCCGCACGTCTCCCAAAAAGCCGTAGCGCTGTCGGCGCAGCACGCAGCCGACGTCTTCGACCAGCACAAGCGGCAGCGCGAGATAGGCATCCAGCTTCCGCCGCAAGGCAAAAGTAGGCGATACGCCGCCAAAATGAATGTGCCCGCCAATCGGATAGCCGGGAAACGGCATCCCGCCCGCCAGCCACTCGATCTCTTTGTTGGCGATTTTTTTCATGGCGAAATTCAATGCTTCATAAATATGAAGAAACAGCTCATCGGGGTCTTCCGACGGAGCAGGGCGAAGCTCGGCTACCGGATGCTGATGCAGCGCCAGGTCTTCCCGGTAGCGTGTCGTATCGCAGCCGACCGTTCCGTTCATTTTCAAAAAATCAGAGGCGAGCGCCATTTCCCCCGTTGCCCGGCGCAGCGAAAACTCCGGGTCGGCGCCCAGCTTGTTCAGCTCCTGCGGCAGCTTGCACATGCGCTCCTGCCACCAGTCGCGCGCCCGCTGCATGTAGTGATCTGCCTTCTCTGCCGGCCAATCCGGCTCTACGGAAACGACCTTTGCCCGGTGAACAGACGCCGCGATAATCGTGACTTGCCCTGCTTCCACTCCTACAGCATACAAGCTGCGGACAGCAAGCGCTTTGACCATCTGGACCTCTGGATCGGGGGACGGAAACGGAATCGGCTCGTAGTCAGGCTCCCCCAGACGATGCAATAGCCATTGCGGCTGCTCCGTGCTCCGCACCACGTCCAGCACCAGGTCCTGATAGAGACAAAGCTTGTAGGTTCGCCATCCGGGAGGCGCAGTACGTCCCGCAGCCACAGGCAGCCCGCTCAGCTTCAGCAACCAGCGTCCGACCTGGGGGCGGTGCAAAAACGCGACCGCTTCTTTGGCGTTGGCTGTCATGGCCTGCGATACGGCGCTCTCCTGCAAACCTTCTCGTATCATGCTCTCCACACTCCCATGCTGTATTCTTCCTTATCTTATGTTAGCGCCCAGGGAAGAGTGAGAGCGAAGGCGTCTGCCTTTTTCTCCGCTAAAAAAAGAAAAAAAGAGGAGATCAATCTCTCCTCTTAGTCAAGCTCGTCGAGCATGCTGGCTGAATCAAAGTCGTCGAACTCGTCACTGTTTTCTTCATAGTCCCCGATCATGTGGAAGTCTTTGTCATCGCAATTGTTGCAGACGACTACGCAGACTTTGGTTTCTCCGATGATTTCGACAGCAAATTCGCTTTCAACCTTGACTGTGATGGTGCCTCCAGCACTCAACTCGGCTTTTACGCACTTCGGCTGCTCCACGGCGCGAGCGACAATTTCCAGATCGCCTCTGCAGTTTTTGTCGAAGAACGTAAGCGGAACGAGTACGGAGAACTTGACAGTTTCCCGCTTGACTTCGGTTTGCGTGTTATTTGCAAACGAGAACCACAGGTTGACATCATACGTACCAGATACTTCAACCGCGTCTCCGACTTTCTCTGCCTGGAAGTTCGTGTTTATAATCCAGCATCCCAGGATCGTCGAAGGAGTTTGCGACGGTATGATGGTGTGGGTGCTGGTAGAAAATTTATGACCTTTGCCGCAGACAGCTTTCGCGATGAGTTCCCGGCACTGTAGTTCTTTGTCTGTACCCGACATTTCGTTACCTCCTCCATACAACGTTTCTGTACATTTGTATGCAGGGCATTCGGCTAGGGTGCAAACACCCACCTGAAATTGGGTATCTTGTTTGAAAAGCTACAGCGTGTCCGTTTCGATCGCTTCAGCCGACTTCCTTACGAGCAGCAGCCGCCGCCATGTTTCTTTTCCGGACCGCCGCCGGTTTCGCCTGTCAGCGGATTTCCGCCCGTATCCAAAATAATACGCTCGGAGACGGTGTTCGTGATAACATTTGTCACCAATTGCAAAAGATCGTTCACGTCCACCTGGGACTGCTTGAACTCGGTTACGATTGGAATCGAATCCAGTTCCTCGTGCAGCTGGTTGTACTCCTCTTCCACTTTTTTCACCAGTTCCGGCTTATTGATGGATTCAAACATGACCATCTGCTTTTGCTTTTGCTTCAATTTGTCAATCAAGTCTTGGACGCGTTCATTATGCTTGATTTGATGTTCAGCGCGTTTGAAAAAGTCGACCTCTTTCGTGCGCGAAATCATCGCAGCCAGCTCGCGCGCTTTGTCCAGAATCTCTTTTTGTGTGTACAGGTTTGTCTGTTCCATCTCTTACACCTCGACTTTGGTAACGAGTTCGCCGTGAAGCGTCCACGTTTTGGCTTCTGTAATTTTGACGTGCGCATACTCGCCAATCAGCGACTTGTCTGCGGTAAAGTGAACGAGCTTGTTCGTCCGTGTACGTCCTGCGAGGACATCCGGGTTGTTTTTCGATTCGCCCTCAACGAGCACTTCCAGCACCTGACCCTCCAGCTTTTTGTTTTGCTCCAGACCGATGCGGGCGAGCACTTCATTCAGGCGGTAGAGGCGTGCTTTTTTCACTTCCATCGGCACGTTGTCTTCCATGCCGGCAGCCGGTGTGCCTTCCCGCGGTGAATAAATGAACGTATAGGCGAAGTCGTAGCGCACTTCTTCGACAAGGGAAATCGTCTCTTCAAACTGCTCGTCGGTTTCGCCTGGGAAGCCTACAATAATATCTGTAGAAAGGGATACATGTGGAATCGCTGCCTTGATTTTGCGCACCAGCTCCAGGTAGTGCTCCCGTGTGTATTTGCGGGCCATGCGCTTCAAGATTTCCGACGAACCGGACTGAACAGGCAGATGGATTTGCTCCACCAGATTGCCGCCTTTTGCCAGCACTTCAATCAGATGATCGTCGAAGTCGCGTGGGTGGCTCGTCGTAAAGCGGATGCGCGGAATGTCGATTTTGCGAATCTCGTCCAGAAGATCGCCAAATCCGTACTTGATATCCGCAAAGTCTTTTCCGTACGCGTTGACGTTTTGCCCGAGCAGCATGATTTCCTTGAAGCCTTGGCGTGCGAGATCGCGCACCTCGGCGATGACGTCTTCCGGACGGCGGCTGCGCTCTTTTCCCCGTGTATACGGCACGATGCAATACGTGCAGAACTTGTCACAGCCGTACATGATATTGACCCATGCCTTCGTGTTGCCTTCCCGCAGCTTCGGCATGTTCTCGACGATGTCGCCTTCCTTGGACCAGACCTCGATCACCATCTCCTTGCTGAACATCGCATCGCGCATCAGCTGAGGCAGGCGGTGAATGTTGTGCGTACCAAAAATCAGGTCGACATGCTGATAGCTTTTCAGGATTTTGTTGACAACCTTCTCTTCCTGCGACATACAGCCGCAGACGCCGAGAATCAGGTTGGGGTTGTTGTTTTTCAACCGCTTCATGTTGCCGAGTTCGCCAAAAACTTTGTCCTCCGCATTTTCACGGATGGCACAGGTGTTGAACAAAATGACATCGGCATCCTCGATCTCATCTGCCGCAGCGTAACCCATTTGCTGCAAAATGCCGGAGATCGTCTCGGAGTCGTGTTCGTTCATCTGGCAGCCGTACGTGCGGACGTAATAACGCTTTCCTTTACCGATCTCGCGCATGTCCTCGGGAATGGCAAAATCGTAGTGCACCTTGACTTCTTCTTTTCCCCGCTTTTTCGCATCCTTCAAGGACGGCGGCTGAAAGTATTTCGCATAGTCCGCCGTTGTTTTCGGAGACTTGGCGGATTTTAAGTCCGGAGTCGCCACTTTCGATTCCTTCATCAATCTATCACCTCAGCTAATAATTTCTTTAAAAATGAGTCACCAATAAAGAATTATAGCATTTGGAAGGATACAAAAGCTAATGCATAATGAGGCAAAATATGTACGAAATGGCCTTGCGCATGATGCCCCCTCACTTCTTTTGCCTGCGCTCTCCCTGTTCTTTGCCCCAGTTCCACGCAAATGCTCCCGCTGTTTTTTCAGACAACCTCCGTCTTTTTACCCATTTTGACCGTTTTCCCTTCATCCTGTGCAACTTTCCAGACCCAGACGTCGTCGTAAAAGGCAGCTACCGAAAACCACGAGCCATATTGAGGAGGTCAGCATGAAACGAGCATTCGCCTTACTTTTGTCGGTGTTGATGTTTTTGACGGCAATCCCTTTCGTCAGTGCCGCTTCGACTCCGTCGTTCTCAGACGTTCCGCGTAGTCACTGGGCGTACAAGGAAATCATGGAGATGGCCGAAAAAGGGATCATCAAAGGATACGACAACCGCACGTTCCGTCCGAACAACCAAGTGACCCGGGCAGAGTTTGCCAAAATCATGATTGCGGCAGCTGATGTGGACATCAAGAAAAGCTCCGTCACCCAGACGTTTAAAGACGTCCCGCGTTCCCACTGGGCATTTTATTACGTCGAATACGCCAAGCCGTACCTGACTGGCTACAAGTCCGGCTCGACCTACACGTACAAACCGGATCAGCCGGCAGTTCGGGAAGATATTGCGGTAGCGCTCGTTCGCCTGCTTGGCTACGACAAAAAATACAAAGCCGATCTGGATCAGCTGAAAAAGTTCCGCGACCAGAGCGAAACCTCGCCAGCTCTGCGTCCGTACATCGCCATCGCGCTGCAAACGGACCTGATGAAAGGCTACAACAGCTATTTCCGTCCGCAAGACCCTATCACTCGTGCGGAAGCAGCTTCCTTGCTGTACCGCGCCATTCTGGAACGCAAAGATGACGAAACGAAAGTCGTTTTCCCGAATCCGGAACCGCCAAAGCCAGAGCCAATCAGTATCAGCGACGCCTTTTCCTCCGCTGACCTGAAAAACTGGGATACGAAAAAGGCAACCGGCAGCTGGGGCGTCATCAACAAGCAAGTAACGGCCGTTTCCAACGACGATGATGTCGATCATTACTTCCTGCCGCTCATCTGGAATGAGAAGGCCAAACCGGAAAATTACGAGTTGAGCGTCGATGTCAACGTCTCCGGTACTAACGGACTCGCGGGTCTGTACTTCAACGGCAAGGACGGGCAAGCTCATGTCGTATTCGTGCAAAAAGACCGCGTCGTTCTCGGCAAAGTCACCGATGCCGAAAAGGACGACATCGAAGTGATTGCATCCGGCTCCTACAAGCTGAAAGCAAGCAACAAGCTGAAAGTTGCTGTCAAAGGCAACACCGTTTCCATCTACGTCAACGACCAGTATTTGTTTGGACAACAACAGGTCAAGCAGGTAGGAACCGGGCTCGGCCTGTACATGCAGGAGGACGCAACAAAAGACGCGCCTCGCAAAATGACCTATCTGGACAATTTCAGTCTGAAAGAAGTAAAATAATGGAAAGTCCCAACACCCGGCGCGCACCAGCTTGCATGTCGGGTGTTTTTCCCATCCAGAAAAAAGGTTGGCGAAAACCTAGAAATGTACATCGTTCAATTGTATAATGATAGCGATTCTTATCCTGTGAAGGAGCCTTTTTTATGTCTTTTTCTGTCAATCAACCTTTTCACTGGATGGATTCGGGCGTATATCGCGGGCAGCCGCTTGAGCCTTTGGTTCGCGATGAAGCATTGGCGGCCGGTATGCAGTCCGAATCTGCTGTGCCGATCATCCACCTCTGGGTATACGATCAAGCCCTGTATTTGGGCCGCAGAGACGCGAGACTGCCTCATCTGGAGGAAGCTTTGCGCCAGTATGGTCAGGATGGCTTCGGATGTGTGCTGCGCTCTTCTGGCGGCGCCTGTGTTCCGCTGGATGCCGGCGTACTGAATGTAGCCTGGCTCTTGCCAGATACGACGATTTCGATTGATTCGTTCTTTTCCTTCGTCGCCGAAATGCTGCAGGTTGGACTGCGTGACTACGGCGTACTGGAATTTGGCGAAGTGCTCGGTTCCTACTGTGCCGGAGAGTACGATTTTTCCCTGCACGGCAAAAAAATCGGCGGCATGGCACAGCGTCGTACCCGCTTCGGATCCATTTTGCAGATTTGCATTAATATTGAAGAAAGACCGCGCGGAGAATGGATGGAACGTTTTTACGCCATCGCCGGGCTGGATGAGATGGAAGCCCACAAGCCGATTCCGGCAATTATAGGCTCGACAGTCGGCAGTATTGCCGGGCTGACAGGACGGTCAACCACTGTCGACGATGTAAAGGAGCGACTGTTCGCGGCGATTGGCTCCCAGTGGCCCGTACACTCCGTTCCCTTCTCTGTACAGGATGAACTGCTGGCGGAATCTCAGCACCATTTGGCGAATCGTTTGCAGCTGTTCTCCTTTACCGCAAAAGAACTGGCTACACCACAATGGCGTTTGCCCAAGTAAAATGGTTCGTTTTCGTTTTGCAGCTGGTGCAGTCGGTGAGACTTTGGGAGGATTTATGAATAGCGATCGAAAGGGGACGTTTCAGGATCTGAATGCCCTTTTTGTTTTTGGAGCCATCACGGTCATTTCGATTCACATTCTCGGTTTTTTCATTGCAAACCAGCACGACTTCCCGTGGAACGGCGAGTTGGAAGCCGTTCTGCTGATTTTGCTGCGCTTCGGGCGCTCCCTGTTTATTTTTGCCACAGGGATGCTGCTGTTTTACTGGTACCAAAAGCGGGAGCTGGACTGGGCTGCCTTTTGGAAAAAGCGTTGGCGCACCATCGTTTTGCCCTACGTGATCTGGACCGCGATCTTTACCGGATTCAAGCTGCAAAGCATGGATCCTGCCGTTCTGGCGGCACCGTTTTTCGAGAGTCTGTTTACCGGCAGCGCATTTTACCATCTGTACTACATTCCGCTCTATTTGCAGTTGAACCTGCTGTTTTGCCTGGTCAAACCGTGGTTTGAGCGATGGGTAAGCTTTCGCCTGCTTATGGTGCTGTTCGTCGGACAGATCAGCCTGTACGTCGTGTACCAATACCTGTTTGTCAGCCCGCTCTGGGAAATAGACTGGTCGGCGTCTCCTGTTCTTGCCTTCATTGAGCACACCTATATTTCCGGGCAAAACTACGTGCACATGTACATCTTTACGTTTGCTCTCGGCGCGTATGCCGGCTTGAACCTGGAAAAATGGCGCGCGTGGACTCGTCGCCTGCAATTGCCAGCCTTGATGATTGCGCTCGGGACCGCAGCCTGGATGGCCTACGGGTACTTGAACGGCTCCGTCTCGTATTACGACAGCCTGAACATTTTCAAACCGATCTACCTGCTCTACACGACGAGCTTCCTGGTGAGCTTCTACTCGCTTTCCCGCTATCTCGGGAAGCTGCCCAAGTTCGGTGGCTGGCTATCGCGCATGGCCCGGCAAAACATGGCGATCTACCTCGTCCACCCGTTGATTCTGTTTTTGCTGGAGAGCTACGTCATTTACCGACTGAATTGGTCTACACCGCTTATCATGCTCGCCATGCTCGTGATTACGCCGCCGCTCTGTATTTTCCTGTACGAACACACACTGCTGTCGTACTGGACAGGTGGCAGAGGCAAGCAGAAGTCCAAGCCGGTCTACAAGACGGAGGTTTACAAGGCGTAGCGTTTGCTGCTCTTTCCTCCAAACTCCTAATGTAAAAAAGAAGCCGAACCTGCATACTAAGAGCAGGGACAATTGTTCCACACCTCGATTAATTGCCTGGCAATCTGCCGGGCTTTTTTTCTGCAGATCTACCACTGGCCCCTCACTTACGGTATCATAAAAGAGGATCACTGGTAGCAAGCTGCTGCCGCAACGACAGAAAAGGTGGTCGATCTGGATGAATCAGGATATTCCATTGTTACATACCCCGATCAAAGAGCTCATCATCGCATCCACAAAAGTTGCTCACGTGCAATTGGGGAACTCGCTTGAACACGCCCTGCTCGTTCTCATCAAATCTGGCTACTCGGCCATTCCGGTACTCGATCATCAGTACCGTTTGCACGGATTGATTAGCACGAACATGATTATCAACAAATCGCTGGGACTTGAGCGCTTCGAGCTGGAAAAACTTTCCGAGTACGTCGTCGACGATGTCATGGACACCAAGGTGCCGCGTCTGCACGATACGGATGAATTTTTGAAGGCTTTGGAAGTCTCCATCAATCACCCTTTTGTCTGTATTGAAGATGCCGACCATTACTTCAAGGGAATTTTGACGCGCAAATCGATTTTGGCTCTGACGTATCGGCACTTTCGCAACCTGCCCTACCCATTGGCCGAAAACCAGCCCCAACAAGAAAAAGCGTAAGACTGCATGCAAAAAGACGGAGGCCCGCGCCACCGTCCTTTTCTTTTCAACAGGCAGACGCTGCGCTGGCAGACGTCTGCTTTTCGTCGTTAGCTGTGCAGCCGCAAAAATTGGGTGGCGTGCTTTTTGCGGAGCTTTTGCTCCTCCAGCAAGGTCAGGGCGTACTCCAATGGACGGCGGTACGTTTGCTTGAACATCGCTTTTTCTCCTGCCTTGAAAAAGGAGTACCGCTGATCCCGCACGTTGATCTCAATCAGGTATGGATTACCCTTCTCGTCGATGCCCATATCCATCCCGAGATCGGCCAGCGAGGAAAAGTGCCGACCGTACTGCTTCGCGATCGCCACCGCTGCTTCACTGATACGCTGGATCGTCTCTTCCTGCTGCTCAGGCGAAAACAGCGTTGCCAGCGCTTCCGTGAGAGGCACCGCCCTGCCGCCGCGCGAAAGGTTGCTCAGCTTGTTTTTGCTGTTGGCAACTTTGGCGACCAT
The DNA here is from genome assembly GCF_003710935.1 of Brevibacillus gelatini. Lineage (GTDB taxonomy): Bacteria > Bacillota > Bacilli > Brevibacillales > Brevibacillaceae > Brevibacillus > Brevibacillus gelatini. The sequence continues at coordinate 126,010 of NZ_RHHS01000012.1, read as the reverse complement.
CCCGCTGACCGTCCAGTCCCGCTCCCGGTTTTTTTGTACGGACACGCGAATATCAAACGTTTTGCCGTTGTAGCGGGCCAGTGGAATCCCCCGCTGGATGAGAAAACGCTTGCCGCCGACCCAGCGGCGCACGGCAGCCAACAGCTCGGGACGCGACATCACTTTGCGCTTTTTCGAGGCGATAAAGTGGTAGTCGCTCCCGTGCCGCTCGATTCTGGCCACCCCAATGCCCACAGAGCCAATCGACGGTTTGACATAGACGACCTGGTATTTATCGAGAAACTGGCGAAACTGCTCACCGGAATAGGGAACGGTGTGGGGCAAGTATTTGCGTAGGTGCTCGTTCTTCCACAGCATCTGGTGCACCTTGCGCTTGTCTCGCACGACCAGGCCGTTGAAGACTGTCTTCTTTTTGCTGAGCCGGGAAATGACAGCGCGGGCTTTTTGGTCCCCGGTCAAGACGCGGTTGTGGATGACCCGCGGTACAGCCACCCGCCGGGAAACGAGCCTGCTGCCGTTCCAAAAATAGCCTTGCACCCGTTCGTCACCTGGCAGGACATGCCTTGGATGAAAAAAGACAGGCTCCAGCCCCAGCTCTTTGCCAATTTCCACATAATACGGCAGACGCTCGTACGACTTGTCTCCCCTGATCCCTTTCTGCATAATGCCCCAATCTAACATAATGCCGATTCTGTCCACAAAGATCCCCCTTGCTCCATTCCTCAACATAGGGTATGTGCCAAAAACGGCAAGGGCGTGCCTATTTTGCGCCCGCCAAGCCTATTCCTGCCGCTGGCAAAATCTTTGCAGCCTGGCGCTGTCGAATGGTGCGCTTGCCCGGGAAAGCGAAAGCGGTATTATTGCGCCCGGCGTTCAATCGCCAACAGAAACGGCGCCTGATTTTGCTGATTGATATACTGGTATTTCAGCACGAGAAACTCCATCTGGCTAAGCTCCTGGCAAAATGCCTCCACTGCTTCCTTTTCCACCTCGCCTGCGGCATGACCCCAGTAAATCATCACCGTCATGATCCCTCCTGGCCGCAGGACATGCAAGCCGGACTCGATGGCGCGGATCGTGCTTGCGGCCTGGGTCGTAATCTCTTTGTTGCCTCCAGGCAAATAGCCCAGATTGAACATGATCGCGGCAGCTTGCACATCCAGACTCTCGATTTCCTCGTGACTCGCCAGCTTCAGCTCGACCCGATCTAACAAGCCTTCCCGCTCCAGACGTTCTTTCGTCTTGGCAATCGCCTGCGGCTGAATATCAAACGCAATGACGTGGCCCGTCTCCGAAACGAGCTGGGCGAGAAACAACGTGTCATTGCCGTTGCCCATCGTGGCGTCAATCACTGTCTCTCCTGGTTGTACTCGCTCGCGAATCAGTTTTCGCGCTACCTCCAATACATTAGGAAACATCGCCTTTTCTTTTCTCCTCTCTCTTTCTATCCGTGCTGCTACAGCACGATTTGCAAGCCGATGCGGGCCGCATGGACGGGACCTGCGACAAACGCCTCCGCCTGGCCGAGCACGTCGCTTTCTTCGTAACCGTGAAACAGATGTGTGACCAAAAGCGAACGGCAATCGTGCGCTTGCGCCAGCTCTGCGGCCTGGCGGACTGACAAATGCCCGTTCGGCGTTTTGGGGCGGTTATGATCCAAATAAGTGCCTTCACATATAAACAAGTCGGCCCCATCGACAAAGCCGCGCCAGTTTGTTCCTGGCCCACTGTCGGCCCCGTACACAATCGTTTTCCCGTTTGCCACAAAGCGCATGGCGTAGCATGGGTCCCCGTCACCGTGATCCGTACGCCGGAACGAGACGTGCACGTCACCGATGACGAGCTGGCTTTGCTCCTCGAGCGGGAAAAAGCGGGTTGCATCCCGGTAGGTCAACGTTTTCGTCTGCTGCTCCGGCAAGGCCGGCGCGTAGATGGGAAGCGGCTTGTCAGCAGGTCGTTGCCCGAACAGCTGATGCACCATCAGTCCATACTGGAGCACTCCTACATCTGCTACATGATCGTGATGATAATGAGACAGAAGCAGGGCATCCAGCTCGTAAATAGGCATATGGACACCGAGTTGGGATAGCACTCCGCTGCCGCAATCGACGAGTAGCTTTGCTTCATTCGTCTCGATCAAATAGCCCGGTGTCGCTCCCCCGGGGCCAGGATATGGAGATTGATAGCCAAGCACGGTTACGCGCATATTCGGTTCACTCCCGTTCATAGGATGGATTAAGGTGGGACAGGAGGTCTGAGATGCAAGGAACATGGAAAGCCTCATGGCAAATCGCTTTTACGTATATCGGAACAGTCGTAGGAGCCGGCTTTGCCTCAGGCAGGGAAATTGTCGAGTTCTTTGTGCAATATGGGACACAAGGCTTGATTGGCATTGGGATTGCGACAAGTTTATTCGTGTGGGCGGGGATACGGGTGATGCTCATCTCCTACCGTATCCAGGCCGATTCCTATCAAGAGGTCAGCACGTATTTGTTCGGGCACCCTTTTGGCACCGTTTTTAATACGCTGCTGCTAACCGTTTTGCTCGGAACGACATCCGTGATGCTGGCGGCCACCGGGGCTATTTTTGGGGAGTCATTTCACATGTCTCCGCAAATCGGCATTTGGCTTAGCATGGTTCTCATTTTTTTCGTCACGCGAAAAGGGTTGTTTGCCATTCATCAAGTGAACAGCATTTTTGTGCCTATGCTTGTCGCGTTTACGCTGCTCGTCTTTTTGTACTCGAAACCATGGCTGGATACAAGCGTCACTGTTGAAGCTTTGCGCCCCTGGGCCTGGCTTAGCTCCCCTCTCTACTATGTTGCCTTAAATGTCGTGCTTACACAAGCGGTTCTTGTGCCGATCGGCCGACACAGCACGAGTGAAAAGCCGTTGATCGTGGGGGGAATCATGGGGGGCTTGGGAATCGGGCTGCTCTTGCTATTGGCCTATTCCTCGCTGACGGTAAAAATGCCGGGTATCCAGGAGACGGAAATGCCGATGATTGCCCTGCTGCAAGGGTTGGGGCGGGGAATCCCGTTATTGTTTTCCTTGCTGGTCTACGCGGAAATTTTCTCGACACTCGTAGCCAATGTGTTCGGGTTGACGGAGCAAATCCGTCAGGTGACGCGGCTGCGCGGAGCCACGATCATTCTCTGCATCCTCGTCATCTGCTACCTGGTCAGCTTTGTCGGCTTCAGCTCGTTGCTGCGCTTTTTGTACCCGCTGTTTGGCCAGCTCGTTCTGCTGTTTCTGGTGATGCTCGTCTATAGACAGTGGCGTGACCGGGCCTGGTAGCCATAAAAAAACCTCTCCGCAATCGGGAGAGGTTTTTTTCATGAAACCTTATGCAAATTCTGCAACCAGTTTGTCGAAGTCTTCTTGGGACAGACGAATGTCCTGTTTCGCCAAGCCTTCTTCTTTGAAGCCTTTTACGAGCGCTTCGTAAGGTTTTTGCTCGGTATTTTGATAGATCAGACCGGTAATCAGACCGTTGTATTTCATGGATGTAGACATCGCCTTGATGCGGTCATGCGGATCGTAGCCTTCGATTGTTTCTACAGGCACGATGTTCTCTTTGAACCAGTCGTAGGTGTTTACTTTGTTGTAGGTTACACAAGGGCTGAATACGTTAATCAGGGAGAAGCCTTCGTGTTTGATCCCTCTTTCAATCAGCTCAGTCAAGCCCTTCAGGTCGCTGGAGAAAGATTGGGCAACGAAAGTCGCACCAACAGACAGCGCCAGTTCCACTGGAGTGATGGAGGACTCAATGGAGCCTTGCGGTGTAGACTTGGTCACGAAACCAGTCGCGGAACGCGGAGAGGTTTGACCTTTTGTCAGACCGTAAATTTGGTTGTCCATCACGATGTAGGTGATGTTCATGTTGCGACGGATGGCGTGAACCGTGTGACCCATACCGATCGCAAATCCATCCCCGTCACCGCCTGCTGCGATAACAGTCAGCTCGCGGTTTGCCATTTTCACACCTTGTGCGATTGGCAGGGAGCGTCCGTGAATACCGTGGAAACCATAGCAGTTGATGTAGCCGGAAATACGTCCGGAACATCCGATACCAGAAATAACCGCCAGATTTTCAGGTTCCAGACCTACGTTCGCTGCGGCGCGTTGAATCGCCGCCTGGATGGAGAAGTCTCCACAGCCTGGGCACCAGTTAGGCTTAACGTTATTTCGAAACTCTTTCATAGTCGCCATGTTTTACCAGCTCCTTCACTTCAGCATAGATTTCCTTCGGCAGGAATGGATTACCGTCATATTTCAGCACAGATTCGATTTTTTCAGCGCTTCCAACGTGTTGTTTGATGAGGTTGGCCACTTGTGCCTGGATGTTATGCTCAACAACAACCACTTTTTTCGCTTTATCCATCAGTGCTTTGATTTGTTCAGTCGGGAATGGATGCAGCAAACGGATTTGTGCATGGTTAACCTTGATTCCCTCTTTTTCCAGACGGCCTTTTGCTTCTTGAATGGTACCGATGGTGGAGTTGATTCCCACTACCAGAACATCCGCATCAGCATGAGGAGCATCGACGGTTACAGGGTTTTTGAACGTTTTCAGAACGCCTTCCAGCTTGCGCATACGTTTATCCATTTGCTGGATACGGTTCGCAGCATTCTCGGAAGGACGGCCAGTTTCATCGTGCTCTACCCCTGTTACGTGGTGCAGACCGTATTTTTGTCCAGGGATAACGCGTGGGGAAACGCCATCTTCGGTTACTTCATAACGCTTGAACAGGTCGTTTTGCTCTTTTTCAGGCAGTTCTTGTCCAGCGAGCAGTTTTCCGCGGCGAATTTCCACTTTGTTGTAGTCAAATGGGGCAACGGTTTGTTTACCCAGGGAAAGAGTCAGGTCTGTCATGAGAATGACTGGCAGCTGGTACTCTTCCGCAATGTTAAACGCTTCAACTGCATCGTAGAAGCACTCTTCTACTGTGCTTGGCGTGATAACGACTTTTGGAATGTCGCCGTGTGTACCATAGATCATTGCGTTTACGTCGGATTGCTCGATTTTGGTCGGCATACCTGTGGATGGGCCACCACGTTGAGTGTTTACGATCACAACTGGTGTTTCGGTGATACCAGCCAGACCGATTGCTTCCATCATCAGGGACAGACCAGGACCTGCAGAAGCAGTCAAGGAACGGGCACCTGCGTAGTTAGCACCGATTGCCATCGTAATCGCAGCGATCTCGTCTTCTGTTTGGATAACGGTTCCGCCCAGTTTTGGCAGTTTTTTAATCAGGTATTCCATTACTTCGGAAGCCGGTGTGATCGGATATGCTGGCATGAAGCGGCAGCCTGCTGCGATAGCACCCAGAGCGATCGCGTCGTTACCGATCATGAACAGTTGTTTTTGTGGCTCCGCTTTTTCCATTTGGAACTCAGGCAACTGTCCACCAGTCAGTTCATTTACAAAATCAAATCCGCGGCGAATCGCTTCCATGTTCTTTTCAACCACTTTTTCGCCTTTGCGGAGGAACATATCTTCAACGATAGCCCGGTAACTTTCCACTGGAATGCCGAGGATTGCACTGGACGCACCAATCGACACCATGTTTTTCATCAGGGAAGTTCCCAGTTCATCAGCGATCTCAGTCAGTGGTACAGTGAAGAAGCGAACTGGCTTCAACCCGTCCGGTAACTTTGGATTGAATTTGGCATCTGCAATGATGATGCCACCTTCGCGAAGTTCATGCGCGTTAAAATCGATTGTCTCCTGGTCAAATGCTACGAGAATGTCCAGATCGTCGGAGATCGCACGCATTGGCGTTGTACTCACGCGAATTTTGTTGTTCGTGTGTCCACCCTTAATACGGGAAGAGAAGTGACGGTAGCTGTACAGATGGTAACCCATCCGATTCATCGCCATCGAGAAAATCTCACCAGTACTCTCGATGCCCTCCCCTTGCTGTCCTCCAACTTTCCAGGAAAGTTGACTAATCATTCAGATTCCACCCTTTCAGTGACTGTGAGCAAGCTGCCCATCTTACCTGAAAAAGATTGATAAGATGTGACAATTCTGTGCATAGACAGTAACAATTGTAGTCCTGTCCCTGTCAAATTGCAAGTGCTTTTACTCAACTTACTTTTGACCTGAATTTTAATGTTGAACTAGGTTCATTAATATCCTCATGTATTATTGTAGCACGTTTCCGAAAACACGCAACTAATTTCCTCACACAAATTTCAATACTTCCGCTCCTTCTACAAACAGAATAGCCCCATTCGCCTCCTTTAATACGCACTCGTCCAAATCAGTAAGCACCTGTATATGCACATACCCGCTTGCGCCGATAGGAAAACCTGTTAATACGCACGTATCCGACTTTTTGGACACGAAAAAACCTGTTCATTCTTCGAACAAACAGGCAGGCGATTCGTTTGCAGTTTTATTATCTGGGTTCTACGATTAATTTGATTGCAGTACGCTCTTCTCCATCAATTACGATGTCGGTAAAGGCTGGAATGCAAATGAGGTCAACTCCACTCGGCGCTACGAACCCTCGTGCGATTGCTACGGCCTTCACAGCTTGATTAAGCGCCCCAGCGCCAATGGCTTGGATTTCAGCTGCACCGCGTTCCCGCAGAACGCCGGCAAGGGCACCAGCAACGGAATTGGGGTTAGACTTTGCTGAAACTTTTAATACTTCCATCCTTTTTGAACCTCCCGTCTGATAGGAATCCTGTCATCATTAGTATGATATTCGCATAACCCCTAAAAATTCCTGCTAACTCACGTGAAAGATTCAAAAAATTCTAATCTTATGTCCATTATTCCATAAACGGGTGGTCGACGTCAATTCGGATTCGCTCCAATTTTTTCGCTTGTCCTGTTGCCTTGTCGATCGTAATCAGAACAGCGTTCAACTGCGCAGGATCTGGAGCAACTTCGAAACGAACAGGCAGTTGGGTCAAAAATTTCCGGATGACCGCCTCGCGTTCCATTCCAAGGATGCCATTGCTTGGGCCGCACATCCCTACGTCGCACAAAAAGCCTGTCCCTTGCGGCAAAACGCGTTCATCTGCTGTCTGTACGTGCGTGTGCGTACCGACTACTGCCGTGACACGGCCGTCGAGATACCAGGCCATCGCCTGTTTTTCCGAAGTGGCTTCGGCGTGGAAGTCGACAAAAATCAGCTTTGTGCGCTTGCGGGCCTGCTCCACCAGTTTGTCCGCCATCTGGAATGGACAGTCGAGCGGCGGGAGAAAGGTTCTGCCCATCAGGTTGATGACCGCAAGCTCCCCTTCCGGCTGCTTGATATACGTGATGCCTTTTCCGGGCGCTCCCGCAGGAAAGTTCGCCGGACGGATCATCCTTGGCTCTTCATCAATAAAATCAAAAATTTCCCGCTGATCCCATGTATGGTTTCCAAGCGTAATCGCCTGAACACCGATCTCGAACAGTTCCTTCGTTATCTTTTCGGTAATGCCCCGGCCATGCGCCGCATTTTCACCGTTGGCGACGATGAACGCAGGCTGGTACTTTCTTTTCAGAAGCGGCAAGTACGTTTTGACGATTTCTCTGCCGGGCGATCCCATGATGTCTCCGATAAACAAAAGCTTCATTGAACATTCACCTCATACTGCTAGTATACACAACCACTGCGGAATTAGGAAATGTAGCCGCATCAGGCCCGTCAATCCCTTGAATTGACGGGGCCTTCTCAGAAAAAAAGTAAAGTGGCCGTCAGCCACTTTACTTTGCATACTCGACCGCCCGTGTCTCACGAATGACTGTCACTTTAATGTGACCAGGGTAGTCCAGTTCATTTTCAATTCGTTTGGTAATATCCCGCGCCAGACGGGTAGCTTCCGCATCATCAATCTTGTCCGGCTGAACCATAACACGAATTTCGCGTCCCGCTTGAATCGCATAAGACTTTTCTACGCCATCGAACGACTCAGAGATTTCTTCGAGTTTCTCCAAACGTCTGATATATGTCTCCAATGTCTCACGGCGTGCGCCTGGGCGTGCAGCAGACAGAGCATCTGCGGCTCCCACGAGCATAGCAATGACGGAAGTTGGTTCGGTATCACCGTGATGAGAAGCAATACTGTTGACAACCACTGGATGCTCGTTGTACTTCTTGGCCAGTTCCACACCGATCTCCACGTGTGAACCTTCGACTTCATGGTCAATCGCTTTACCGATGTCGTGCAACAGACCTGCACGTTTGGCCAGCTTCACATCTTCTTTCAGTTCAGCTGCCATCAGGCCAGCGAGATGAGCCACTTCCATCGAGTGCTTCAGCACGTTTTGACCATAGCTGGTACGGTAACGCAGTCGTCCCAGAATCTTAATCAGGTCCGGATGCAGGCCGTGTACTCCGGTTTCAAATGTTGCCTGTTCGCCGTATTCACGAATGCGCTCGTCTACTTCACGGCGTGCTTTTTCCACCATTTCCTCAATGCGGGCAGGGTGGATGCGGCCGTCCGCTACGAGCTTGTCGAGCGCTGTTTTGGCGATTTCCCGGCGGATCGGATCAAAGCCAGACAGGATGACGGCTTCCGGTGTGTCGTCGATAATCAGATCGATACCGGTCAACGTCTCCAGCGCACGAATGTTGCGTCCTTCCCGTCCGATAATCCGGCCCTTCATCTCATCGTTTGGCAGCGTCACAACAGAAACGGTAGTCTCTGCCACGTGATCGGCTGCACAGCGCTGAATGGAGGTGGTAATAATTTCACGAGCGCGCTTGTCTGCCTCTTCTTTGGCCTGTGTCTCGATTTCTTTAATCATCACAGCCATTTCGTGGCGAACGGTATTTTCCACATCGGTCAGAATGATCGTTTTCGCCTCATCCTGCGTCAGCCCGGAAATGCGTTCCAGCTCGGAAACTTGTTCTTTATATAAGTGCTCTACCTTGCTTTGCAATTCTGCGATGGTCCGGTCGCGCTCAGACAGCTCTTCTTCCTTGCGCTCCAACTGTTCCATCTTGCGGTCCAGCGTTTCCTCTTTTTGCAAAATACGCCGTTCCTGACGCTGGATCTCGTTGCGTCGTTCACGCAACTCGGTTTCTGCTTCGGAACGAAGCTTGAACACCTCATCCTTCGCTTCCAGCACCTTTTCCTTTTTAACGGCTTCGGCATCCCGTTTCGCTTCCTCGACGATCTGGCGTGCAGCTTCCTCCGCACTGGAGATTTTTGCTTCCGCAATCGATTTACGAATGAAGTAGCCAGCAGCCAAGCCGATGAGCAGGGCGACGAGCACGATGACAACTGTTAGTATAGCGTCCATAGGCTTTTTCGTTTCACCTCCTTATTGTAAGACATCTCCCCGCTTTCCACGCATTCGTTTTTCATGGAGTGCCGCTTTCGTTTTGCTCTCACATTTGAACATTCGCTAAAAAACAGGACCGATTTTACTCGGTCCGCTGAATCCGTACAGCTATCGCACGGTTGTTCAGTTGTTTCACAGGCAACGAGTGAGCAAAGCGCAAAAAGTTATGATACACCAAGTAAATACAAACCTATTTTATTATTTGTGAACAAGAATTGTCAAGAACATGCAAATCGAGTCAGTCCTGCCCATCCCTTCTCTGGCGCAATTCTTCCCGAATCTGCTGAATGATGGAATGCGCGAATCCTTTGCGCATCAGCATGGACAAGAGCTTTCTCTCCTCGTCACGATTCGGCGCTCCTGCGATGCGTCGCGCTTTCTTCTCTACCAAAGCGCGAGCTGCTTCCAGTTCAGCCTCTCTGGAAATGCCCTGCACGGCATCCTCTGCAATCGACTTGTCCACGCCGCGCTGCGCCAGTTCCATCCGCAGCATATAGGAACTGCGCGGCTTCAGGCGCAGCCTCTCCTCCACCCATTGCTTGGCAAACGCTTCATCGTCGATGTACCCTTGCTCCTCGCAGCGCTGGCAGATTTCATCAGCGACGCGGGTATCAAAGCCTTTTTCCAGCAAGTACGCATGCAGCTGACTGCGCGTGCGCGGACGCAGCCCCAAATATTTCAACGCGCCCAGATACGCCTTGTGCTTCTCTTCTGCGACCAGCACTTCGCCATAAAATGCCTCGTCCACCTGTGTCCCTTTGAACAGGTTGTACTTTATCAGTATGTCTTCATGTACCGTAAATGCATACTCCCCATCCAAATCGATATGGTAGCGCTGCTTCTGCTTATAATCGCGGTGAACGGCAGTGATTTGGCCTCCCTTCATGCGCTTTTGCTCCTTTCGAAACGTTTTTCACACAAAACAGCCTGTCTCATCGACAGGCTGTTGATTTTGCACGCAGTAGCTCATTAATCGAGGTCAAACATCGGCTCTTCCTCTTGCTCCGGATCAATCACTGGCTCTGCCTCCGGAACAGAACCAGGGTTCAGGCTGAAATACTCGCGAACTTTCGCCTCGATTTGCGCTGCAATATGAGGATTTTCTTTGAGGAAAATTTTCGCGTTTTCCCGCCCTTGGCCAAGGCGCTCATCGTTGAAGGAGTACCACGCACCACTCTTTTGCACGACGTCGATCTCGGAACCAATATCGAGGATGCTGCCCTCTTTGGAGATCCCTTCCCCGTACATGATGTCCACTTCAGCAACCTTGAACGGCGGCGCTACTTTGTTTTTCACGACTTTGATCTTGGTCTTGCTGCCCATGACATCGTTGCCGACCTTGATCGCTTCGGCTTTGCGAACATCGAGACGCACGCTCGCGTAGAACTTCAGTGCGCGTCCACCAGGAGTGGTTTCCGGGTTCCCGAACATCACGCCTACTTTTTCACGCAGCTGGTTGATGAAGATCGCAATCGTCTTCGATTTGTTGATCGCACCGGACAGCTTGCGCAAAGCCTGCGACATGAGACGGGCCTGCAAACCTACGTGGGAATCTCCCATCTCGCCCTCGATTTCTGCCTTCGGAACGAGCGCTGCTACCGAGTCCACGACAATGATGTCGACCGCACCGGAGCGTACCAGCGCCTCGGCAATTTCCAATGCTTGCTCCCCTGTATCCGGCTGGGAGAGCAGCAGCTCATCAATATTCACGCCCAGCTTGGCCGCATAGACAGGGTCCAGCGCGTGCTCGGCATCGATGAAAGCCGCTTGTCCACCTTGTCTTTGCACTTCTGCGATGGCATGCAGTGCTACGGTGGTTTTACCGGAAGACTCTGGTCCAAAAATCTCGATGATACGTCCGCGCGGGAATCCACCTACACCCAACGCGATGTCCAAAGCTAACGCCCCACTGGAAACGGTGGAAATCTGAACGTTGGCCACCTCTCCCAACTTCATGATGGAACCTTTTCCAAATTGCTTTTCTATTTGACGCAATGCACTCTCCAAAGCTGCGCGACGATCTGACAAATGGTACACACCCTTTCACTATTCGCATCTCTTTTGCTTGTCTTCATCATACATCGAGATAGAACCGTTTGCCAAGTATTTTTTGCGAACAAATATTCGCATCACGAAAAAACAGCCATTTTCTGGATATTCCCAGCAAAATGGCTGTCTGTCTTTACGCCTGAAGCGAACTAGGAGCGCTTCGCACCGCGCGGCTTCGCCGGCTCCAGGTTGATGCGCTTGCCGTTGATCCGGGTTTGACGGAGCGATTCATAGACAAACGGCGCCACGTCCTCCGGCACTTCCACAAACGTAAAGTTCTCGAAAATGTCGATGCGTCCCACTGCTTTGCCCGGGATGCCGACCGACTCGGAAATCTCGCGAACCAAATCCTGCGGCTTCATGTTCACATTTCGGCCTACGTTCAGGAAGAAACGCACCATGCCTTTTGCCGCACCTGTCTCTCCGAAGTTGTACGCTTCTGTCTCCTGCATTTGCCCCGCTTCCGTATGGAAAGCCAGGTGCAGTGCCGCAGCGGCAACCTTTTCAGCAGGGTACTGGCCAACGAGCGATTCCGCTACTTTTTGGTACATGTCCGCAATCGCATCGCTTTCCAACAGGCTGGTCAACTGCTCGCGAAGCTGTTCCTGCTTGCGCTCGGCCACTTCTTCCAGCGACGGAACGTTGCGGGACAGCACTTGCGCTTTTGTCTGCTTCTGGATGAACATCATCTGTCTGACTTCACGCGGAGTCACCAGAGTCATGGCAATACCTTTGCGTCCGGCACGGCCTGTACGTCCGATCCGGTGCACGTAGCTCTCGGAGTCTTGCGGAATGTCGTAGTTGATGACGTGGGAAACGTTTCCGACGTCGATTCCGCGCGCTGCTACGTCCGTTGCGATCAAAAACTCGATGGAGCCTTCGCGGAAGGCATTCATGACTTTGTCGCGCTGCGCCTGGGAAAGATCGCCGTGCAAGCCGTCCGCCAAATACCCGCGGGCTTGCAGCACTTCGGACAGCTCATCCACCCCGCGCTTGGTGCGGCAGAAGATGATGCCAAGCTCTACATCCTCACTGTCGAGAATGCGGCAGAGGCTCTCTACTTTGTTTCGGTCAAACACTTTGTAATACACCTGTTCGATCAATGGTGCTGTCACTTCCTCGCGGCTGACAGCGATCGTTTGCGGCTGCTTCATGTAGCGGGTAGCGAGGCGCTTGATTTCAGGCGGCATTGTTGCGGAGAAAAGCAGGGTCTGACGCTCTTCCGGCATATGTGTAATGATTGTCTCGATGTCTTCGATGAAGCCCATGTCCAGCATTTCGTCCGCTTCATCCAAAACGAGCGTATGTACATGATCGAGCTTCAATGTTTTGCGGCGCAGGTGATCCATCACGCGGCCAGGTGTCCCTACGACGATTTGTACACCTTGGCGCAGGGCGCGAATCTGATGGCCGATCGATTGTCCGCCGTAGATCGGCAGCGTGCGTACTTTTTTGTATTTGGAGATACGCAGCAGCTCTCCCGCAACCTGGATGGCGAGCTCGCGGGTCGGAGTCAGTACGATTGCTTGTACCCGGTTCGCTGGCGTAATTTTTTCCACGAGCGGAATCCCGAAAGCTGCGGTCTTGCCGGTCCCCGTCTGTGCCTGACCGATCAGGTCGCCCCCTTCCAGCACTTTCGGAATGCAGGCAGCCTGAATCGGCGATGGCTCTTCGAAGCCCATATCGTGGATCGCCTGCAAAATTGATTTATGTAAAGGAAAATCAGAAAACATCGTCATGAAAACGTCACCTTTCTTTTTGCATTTGCAGCGCGTAAAACAGCGCATATTTGGCGGCACGCCCAACAATCGCCTGTCTTCTGCCAGCCAGACGCAGTTCTTTTACTGCTGTGGGCATCCCTTCAGCCGCAATTCCAACGTAGACAAGGCCAACAGGCTTGCCCTCCGAAGGGTCGGGTCCAGCCACACCCGTCACGGACACACCGTATGTCGCCCCCAGCCTGGCTCGCACATTTTCTGCAAGCAACTGCGCTGTTTGCCGACTGACGGCCCCGTCCGTTTGCAAAACCTCTTCCGGTACGTCAAGCAACTGGGTTTTCACATCGTTTGTATAGCAGACTACGCCTCCCCGAAAAACAGAAGAGCTGCCGGGTACGGACGTAATCAACGAAGCGACCGTACCGCCTGTACAGCTCTCCGCACTTGCGATCGTCTCGTTTCGCTTTTTCAGCTCGCTCACCAGTACCGCGTGCAGGGACGAATCTTCCCCCATCCCGTACACATACTCGCCAACACGCTTGCGAATCTCTTCTTCCACCGGCAAAATCAGCGCTTCTGCTTCTTCTGCCGCAGACGCTCTTGCCGTGAGCCTGAGCGTCACTTCAAATTCCTTGGCATACGGCGCGATCGTCGGGTTGTCCTGCTTTTCAATCAAATCCAGCAATCGCTCCTCCAGCGCGGATTCCCCGATTCCATAGAAGCGCAGCACATGTGAATGAAAAACTTGCTTCTCTGGCAACAAGCCCGTCAAATACGGCATCACGTAGCGCTCCACCATCGGGTACAGCTCGCTCGGCGGTCCAGGGAGCAGCACGAACGTACAACTGTCATGACGGATCGCCATCCCAGGCGCCATCCCGAAGTCATTGGAAAAGACATGGCTGCCTGAAAGCACCAGCGCCTGCTTCCGATTGTTCTCCGTCATGACAATCCCACGTTGCAAAAAGAACTGCTCGATTCTTTCCATGGCTTCCGGGTTTGTCTCCAGCCCGACACCTACGTGTGCTGCCACCGTTTCCTTGGTCAGATCATCCTGTGTCGGCCCAAGCCCTCCTGTAAAAATGACGAGATCGGATCGGCCGGAAGCGAGCGCAATGACCTGCCGCAATCGCTCTGCATTATCTCCTACAACCGTATGGAAATAGACTCCCACGCCAATTTCCGCCAGCTTCTGCGAAAGAAACTGGGCATTTGTGTTGGCAATTTGGCCTAGCAAAAGCTCGGTACCTACTGCGATAATCTCCGCTCTCATTTTCCTCATCCATTCTCTTTGAGAGTAGAAAAGCCTCTAACCCAACAGTTTATCACCGTTAGTGGCTATAGAGAAGAGTCTTGTGAAAAAAGAGACCAATACCCGTAGCTACGAGTATTGGATGACGTTGCGATTTTTCGCAAAGTAGTCGTACCCGGAATAAAGCGTGATAACGACCATCGCCCACGTGGCGACTTCGTCAAACGGAATCCCGAAAAATTCGAAGGGAAAGTTGCGGATCATGACAGCGGTAATCGCCACAATCTGGACCCATGTCTTCAGTTTACCCAATGCGCTTGCGGCAATTACCTGTCCTTCTGCCGCAGCAACCAGACGCAAACCTGTTACAGCAAACTCCCTGCTGATGATGACAATCGCAATCCACGCTTCCAGCCGCTGCATCTCCACGAGGGAGATCAGCGCTGCCGAGATGAGCAGTTTGTCTGCCAGCGGGTCCAAAAATTTCCCCAGATTCGTCACGATCTTGCGTTTGCGAGCGATGTAACCGTCGAGTCCGTCCGTACTGGCTGCTAGGATAAACACCAAAGCCGCAATCAGCTCGTTATACGTCATCGTCAGGCTGCCAATGGAAAATGTCCCGATGTTGTAACGCACCAGCAGAAAAAACATGACTACCGGAACCAGGAAAATCCTGGCGAGGGTGATGCGGTTGGCGAGATTCACCTAGACTACCTCCCCGGCCAAATCGTATTCATAGGAGTGTGTGATCTTGACTTTTACGATAGAGCCCAATTTGCCTTTGAACCCTGTTACGAATACTTCCCCGTCAATTTCCGGGGCGTCGTATTGCGTCCGGCCTAC
Organism: Brevibacillus gelatini; assembly: GCF_003710935.1. Lineage (GTDB taxonomy): Bacteria > Bacillota > Bacilli > Brevibacillales > Brevibacillaceae > Brevibacillus > Brevibacillus gelatini. Next base: position 110,850 of record NZ_RHHS01000012.1, on the reverse strand, counting down.
ATAAATGTCGTTGCGTCCCTCGTAGCGTTCAATAAGAACGTCCAGCACCTGGCCGACGAAGCGGCCGTTGCGCTCGCTTGCAATCTCACGCTGAATTTCCATCAGCATGTTTGCACGCTTTTCCTTGACTTCTTCGTCCACATGATTCGGCAAACGGGAAGCCGGAGTGTCTTCTTCATTGGAATACGTAAAAACACCCAAACGATCAAAGCCGATGTCCTTCACAAACTCGCACAGACGCTCGAAGTCCTCGTCTGTCTCGCCGGGGAAGCCGACGATCAGCGAGGTGCGCAACGCTACATCCGGCACTTGCGCACGGATTTTCGCCACCAGCTCGCGAATGTCCGTTTGTCGACCCGGCCGACGCATTTTTTTCAGAATGTGGTCTTCCGAGTGCTGCAGCGGCATGTCGACGTATTTGCACACTTTTGGATTGGTAGCAAACGTTTGGATCAGCTCGTCTGTAAAAAAGCCCGGATAGGCGTAGTGAAGGCGAATCCATTCGATTCCTTCCACCTCTGCCAAACGGTTCAAGAGCTCTGGCAGCATCTGCTTACCATCGTAAATGTCTGCACCGTAGTTGGTGGAATCCTGAGCGATCAGGCTCACTTCCACAATTCCCTGCGAAGCCAGGTGGCGGGCCTCTTCGACGATTGACTCAATCGTTCTGCTGCGGAAGCCACCGCGCATCAGCGGGATACTGCAGAAGGTACAGGCATTGTCGCAGCCCTCGGCAATTTTAATGTATGCGGAGTACGTGCCTTCCTTCACCTTGCGCTTCACGACATCTTCGTACGTGAAGATGGGGTTGCCCACGAAAATCGGGCGCTTGCCAGCCAGCGATTCTTCAATGATCTCTGTAATCGACATAAAATCGCCTGTTCCGACAATGCCGTCCACCTCGGGAATCTCGTTCAAGATATCCTCTTTGTAGCGTTGTGTGAGACAGCCTGCCACCACAAGCGATTTCAGCTTGCCGGTTTCCTTCAATTCACCCATTTCCAGAATCTTGTTTACCGATTCCTCTTTGGCTGCATCGATGAAACCGCAGGTATTGACAATGACCACGGTTGCTTCTTCCGGATTGTCAACCAGTTCATAGCCTTTTTCATCTATCAGATGGGCCATCATGTCCGAATCGACAAGATTTTTTTCACAGCCCAGCGTAACAATCGCTACTTTTTCTCGCGTGCCTGCCTTCTCTGTCATCTTTTTTCCTCCAATTGGTCACACCAGCCCATATTACACCTATCCAGTATAATATAAGCCTAAAGGAAGTGTCAAAAGAGACGAAAGTATAAAAGGCAAGCTTTACGCTTGCCTACTGTGCTGCTGCTTCTTTCAATTTGATGGTGATGTTCGACGGCATGAACTTCATTTTGGACGTATCGATCACCGCTCCGTTCACCGTCAATTCGACGACGGTCGGTTTTCCAAGACGCACATACGCCGATTTCTTCAATTCAATCGTGATTTCTTCCTTGGCTCCCTTTTTCAGTTCGCCTTCCTCGACGTATTTCTTGCCTTTTCCTTCCGATACCCCGAACCAGCTTCTGTCTTCCTTCACTTTCAGGTGGACGGTGATTTTTTCTCCACCCTGCAGGGAGTAGTTGTAGATGGAACCTTGCTGCGATTCAAACGTGACCGTCGCCTGAGAGACTTCAGGCTCGGGTGTCGTCGTTCCCGGCTCAGTAACAGGCGTGACAGCAGATGGCGGTTGCGGCTGCTGTGCGATCGGAGAGGTGGAAACTCCACCACCGTTGCCCGGAGTGACGATTTCCGCTCCTGGAGTGACCGTTCCGCTCGGTATAGGCTGGGTGAACGTATCGTCGTTGTTGTTTACCGCTGCGACGTAAATCACGCCGATAATCAAGGCAATAAACAACACCAGTAATGTCTTGGTGACCCAACGTCCCGCCTGCAACGGATTGTTCGCGGAAGCAACTCTCCTGCGGCGCAGCCTTTCCACTTGCTCCGTAGGTGGCTGGGCTGGCAAATCGGCCTGAAAGTGCGTCAGGATGTGATTCGGGTCCAGACCGACGGCTTCCGCATAACTTTTTATGAACGCACGCGCGTAAAAGTGGCCGGGAAGTACATGAAAATGACCTCTTTCAATGGCCTCCAAATACCGCCGCTGTATCTTGGTAATTCGTTGGATGTCGTCGAGCGTGATTCCTTTTTCTTCGCGGGCCCTTTGCAGGACTTGACCTAGCTCAGACACAGCTGCCCCTCCTTAATTCATGTCAAAATTATCAAAGCCGCGATTGTTAATCAGCTCGTATGTAATTTCTTCATCTGGATGGTGGCGTAATTCAATAATGTAGTGGAAATCAGACATTTCGTACTCTGACTCCCGCACAAAAATATCCGGATGCTCGATGATTTTCGCGGCAGGAAAGTTCATAATCTCCCGAAGCAGGGTGTAGTGCTTCTCTGTCGATCGCAGCGTTGAAACAATCCCATCTATCAAATATACATGATCGGGGGACATTTCATCAATGGCCAAGGAGCTTCGCACCGTTTGCCGCAGCAACGTAGAGGAAATGAACGTCCAGCGCTTGTTCGCCGAGACACTGGCTGCAATCATCGACTCCGTCTTCCCCACGCGCGGCATTCCCCGGATGCCGATCAGCTGATGACCTTCTTTTTTCAAAATCTCGGCCATGAAGTCTACCAAAAGCCCCAGCTCGTCGCGCACAAAGCGGAACGTTTTTTTGTCCTCGCTGTCGCGCTCGATGTATCGGCCATGACGGACGGCAAGACGGTCAAGCATGGTCGGAGGACGCAACCTCGTTATGGTTATGTTGTCCATTTTTTGCACAACGTTGCGCAAAACCTCCATTTTTTCATCGTCGTCCGTCAAGAGCAGCATGCCGCGCCGCATCGTATCCACGCCGTTGATCGTGATGATATTAATGTTCAACATCCCCAGAATGGAAGACACGTCCCCCAGTAAACCCGGACGGTTTCGGGAAATTTCGTACTCCATGTACCATTCTTTTTTCGCTTCCATATGCAATCCTCTCCGGCACCCAAAATAACCTTCTACTGTAGTATATCACGTTCGCATCATTCGACAAACGCGAAAAGAAAAATCCCCATGAATAGGGGATTTAAACGTTTAGTTGCCACGATTGATATTATCGGAATTTTGTACGAGCTTCACCATGAGAGAAGCAAGTGCTTGTTGCTGCTGCTGATCGCCTGCATCCCAAAGCTGCTTCAACAGACGCTCCTGGTCGTTTTTCGGGTCGACCTGCTCTGCCAGATAGCTTCCGATCTGGTACGCCACGTTTTCCAGTGTCCCGTTGTCCATACCCGCCTGTTTCGCTTGTTCTACTCGCTCTCCGAGAAACTCTTTCCAGTCGCGAAAGTTGTCCAAAATCGACATTAGGAAATTCCCTCCTTTTTTCATTGGGGCAGCGGTATCTACCACCCGCACAAGAGGTAGACTTCCACCATTTCTCGGAAATTATTCACGCCCGCGCAAACAGCGCTTATGTGTACCAGCCACCGTTTGGACTGATGATCTGACCTGTGACATAGCTGGCGTCCGCAGACAGCAAAAAACGCACGACGGCTGCCACCTCGCGCGGATCACCCAGACGGTTCGCCGGAATTTCGTCTGCGATCAACTCCACCTCATCCGGGGAAAAGCGCTCCATCATCCCGCCCCGGATCGCTCCGGGAGCAACAGCATTGACTGTGATGCCATTCGGTGCCATCTCCTTGGCCAGCGCTTTGGTAAACGTGTTGATCGCGCCCTTGGTCAAGGAGTAAAGCACCTCGCAGGAGCCGCCGGTCAGTCCCCAGATCGACGAGACGTTGACGATTCGTCCGTATCGCTCGCGCAGCATCGCGGGCAAGGCGGCCTGGCAGACCAAAAAGGCAGAGCGGACGTTCGTCGCCACCAGTTCGTCAAACGTTTCGACCGACACGTCGGTAAACAGTCCGACGTGATCGGCCGAGGCGTTATTGACAACCAAAAGCGGCGGGGATGACATCTGCTCGAACATCGCGGCAATTTGCCCAGGATCGCGCAAGTCTGCCTGCAGCTTGACGCAAGGGACATCGTGCTCCTGGCACAGTTGCACCAGACTGTCCAGCTTGTTCTCTGAACGGTTGTAATGCAGGTAGAGGGGGACTCCTGCTTCAGCCAGATAGGTACCAATCGCCTGCCCGATTTCGCCGGAGGCCCCCGTCACCAATGCCCAAGGTGTTTCCTTCATAGCCACTTCCTACTCCTGCGGCGAAGCGGAACGCACGACAGATACCGCCATCTGCTCTTCCAGAAAATGCTCCTTCAGACGCGCCTCCACTTCTTCGCGTGTAATCGATTCCAATGTTGGCACCACGGAAAACAGATCGTTTCCGTTGAACTTGAAGCTCGTAAACTGATTGGCGATAAACTCCACGGAGTTGAGCGAGCGCAGGAAATTGCCGATCTTTTTCCGCTTGGCCCGCTCGAATTCTTCCTGGCTGATCCCTTTTTGCTTGAGCTGCTCGATTTCTTTCTTGATCGTCGCCACCAGCCGATCCGGGTCAGGCGTGTCTCCGCCGATGATCGTATAGGCGTAATCCTGTTCGCTGCTGTAGTCAAAATCAAAGCTGTCCGTAATCAGCTCGCTCTCATACAGCCGCTCGTAAATGGCAGAGCTGGTGCCAAACGCAATATCCAGCACGAGCTTCGTCGTCAAATCCCGGCGCAGCAAAGCTTCCTTGGTCAAACCCGTTTCCTTTTCCTTGATGCCGATCATGCACTTGGGCAGGCCAACCGCGAGAAACGCTTCGATCTTTCCCTGAGCCGGGGCAGCAGGCTCCTCGGGAAAAATCCGGGTAATTTGCGGAGCAGGCGGAAATTCTTTTTTCCCCTGGTTCTCGCGGATAAGCTGCATAATCGCCTCCGGTTCAAACGAGCCTACGACCAGAAGCAGCATGTTCGCCGGATGGTAAAACGTTTCGTAGCATTGATAGAGGTACTCTTTCGTAATGTGCGAGATCGATTCAATCGTGCCCGCAATTTCGATGTTGATCGGATATTTTTGATACATCGCCTTGAGCAAATTCATGTAGACCTTCCAGTCCGGATTGTCGTCGTACATGGTGATTTCCTGGCCGATGATTCCTTTTTCCTTTTCCACGCTGGCATCCGTGAAATACGGCTCCTGCACGTAATCGAGCAGCAAATTCAGATTGTCATCCAGCTTGTCTGTGCACGAAAACAAGTATGCGGTGCGGTTGAAGCTGGTGAATGCGTTGCAGGAGGCTCCGTTTTTGCTGAATTCGTGCATCACATCCCGGTCTTTTTTCTCAAACATTTTGTGCTCAAGAAAATGCGCGATCCCGTCCGGCACGTTGATTTCCTCGCCGCTGCGCGTCTTGAAGTGGCTGTCAATCGAGCCGTAGCGTGTGGTAAATACGGCGTACGTCTTGCTGAAGCCTTGCTTGGGAACCAGGAAAACTTGCAGCCCATTGTCCAATGTCTCGTGGTAGACGGTCTCGTTTACTTGCTCAAAAACAGTCGTCTGCATGATTACGCCTCTCCCTTCTTGTCGCGCAGCAAGTAGATCGTATCAATCGTTACCTTGTTCGCTACCCGTTTGATGTCGTCGATGCTGACCTGCTCAATCGCAGCGAGGAGTTCATCCAGCTTGCGCTTGCGGCCGCTGATTACGCCGTTGAACGTAAAGTCAATCATGCCGCGGGCACTGTCCAGAAGCTCGCGGAACTGGTTGGAAAGCGTAGCTCGCGTCTGCGTCAGCTCTGCCTCCGAAATATTGCCTGCCCGCATCTGCTCCAGTTGCTCCTTGATGATCTCGACAGCACGACTGTATTTGTTCACGTCGATGCCGGACATAATCATCATGATCCCTTTATGGCTTTCCAGACGCGATACGGCGTAGTAGGCGAGACTTTCTTTTTCCCGGACATTGACAAACAGCTTGGAATGCGGGAATCCGCCCAAAATGCCATTGTACAACAGCAAGGCCGGATAATCGTCATCCTTGTACGTCACCTGCGTCCGGCAGCCGATATTCAGCTTGGCCTGGTTCACATCGAGACGATCGACGACTTCCTTTTCTTCCACAGCGTGCTTCTCCGCAACATCGAACTTCAGTTCGCCCGCTCCCTTGCGCACAAGCGGGATATGCGTGCGAATCGCATCGGCAACGGTTTGCGGCTCGACATCACCGACGACAAACATGTTGATCGGATTGGACTGGGTGATTTCCTGAAAATAGCGATACAGCTCCTGGCCAGTGATCGCCGGCAAGTCTTGTACCCGGCCCTGAACGAGCAGGGAGAACGGCTCTCCTTTGCACATTTCTTCCGTCACACGCTGATTGGCGTACTTCATCTTGTCGTCAATCAGGCTCTCAATCCGCTTTCGCAGCGCTTCCTTCTCCTGTGTCACATACTTCTCGGCAAACGCATTGTTCTCTACGTGCGGCCGCACCAGCATGTCACCGACAAACTGAATCGCCTGTTCCAGAAGACCGTCCTCTTTGGACAGGTACTTCTCATTTGGCACTTCCATATAAATTTGCAAAATTTGCCGCTCGCCTTTTTTCATGACATCGACATCAAAAATGGCGCCGTACAAAAAATCGAGGTGCTCACGCAACTGCTTGGTTTCCGGAAAACGGGCGCTGGCCCGCTTCATGACACTCGCCAGGAGCGCGGTCTTGGTCACGTGCTCCTCCGACAGAGCCTGTTCGATCATCGTCACGATTGTCGTGGTTTTGAATTTGGCGGTCGGAAGAATATGTACGTTCATCCCGTTTATTTGGGAGCTTTGAAACGCAATATCAGACGTCTGTGCTTTCATGGCAACTTCTCCCTTCTCCAACTGCGTATACTTCTCTATTGTAACCAATTGGCAGGTCATCTTTCATCAGAATCTTCCATTATCATTGCCTTGTTTTCCATCGTATGCGCATGCGGTCCTCCATTAGACTCCGCTAATCCCCTTTTCTCCCGGCTTTTCCTGTGCGTTTCCCTGAACATGAAAAAAAGAGCAAGCCGCCCTGTCAGGCGCATGCTCGCTCCCTCGCACTAAAAATCCATATAATCCCAATCTACAATATCATCCGATGTGCTGCCCTCTTCCACGAACCGTCCGCAATCAGCAGACAGGCAAAGCATCCCGTCCAGTTGCTCGTCGTGAAAAGGCAAGCCGTGATTTCCTCCACAGTACGGACAGACCCACATACGAAACCCTCCTTTTTCTCAGGATTCCTTTTCGTATAGTAGTCTGTCCCATTACGCAAACAAGCTTACCACTTTGTTTTGCTCCCAGTAGCGAAGGTAGTCAAACGGATCGACAACTCGTCCGTTGTCGTTGCGATACATTCCGAAATGCAGGTGAGGCGCAAACATTCCCACCGTGCCGGGACCGCCATAACCGGTATCTCCGACAAATCCGATCAGCTGCCCCGCCTTGACTGTTCCTCCGACACGAAGACCGGGAGCGTATGCGCTAAGATGAGCGTAATACATGCGAAACTGCCCGTTTTTATCGGTGATGTTGATCCGCCAACCGCCGTACGTATTCCAGCCTACCCGATTGATCGTCCCGTCTGAAACCGAGTAAATCGGCGTTCCCTTTGGAGCCATGATGTCGATGCCTTCGTGGCTGCGTACACTGCCGCTTTGGCTTTCTGTCCATTCGCGATCAGAGCCGAAGCTGTCGCCATACGGCTCGTACCAGCTCGCATTGTTGAAAGGAAACCAGTAATCTTTGCTAAGCAGCCGTTTATCTTGCACCTTGCTCGCCAACGGATGCTCCGCTTTTTTCGCCTCATGCGGCAAAAAAAGAATTTGTCCGATCATCAGCTTCTCGCTGGACAAGTAGTTGTTTTCCCTGATCGCACTTCGCGTCGTGCCATGGCGCTCCGCAATCTCCCCAAGAGTGTCATTTGGCTGCACCACGTATGGATTGGCGGATTCCTTCACCGTGACGGCGCGATCCTCCACAGGCTTTGTCTGCACGAACGCCACGGACGACGTCGCGTCCCACTCCACCTGATAGCCGAGCGACTCGCTGACGAACCGCAGCGGTACGAGCGTGCGTTGATTGACGATAATCGGCGGCGTCTCCAGCGTCACCCGCTCTCCATTTACATATGCAAGCCGACTGTTGATGTCCAGCGAGACATGTTTGCCTTTTTGGTCAAAAGTCACGCGCTGTTTCTTCGCATCATACTCGATCTGCGCTCCTGTCGCCTCGGCAATCACCCGGATCGGCACGAGCATCCGTCCGTTTCGGACCAGCGGCAAAACGTCAGACTCCACGCCTCTGCCATCCACTACCAGCGATATGACCGGACCCGGCTCTTTTGCCGCGGCTGTAGCACTGGCCAGTCCAAAAGACAGCCAGAGACATATACAAGCAAAAAAAGCGCCCAGAATCCCGGTTGAACGTAAACGGCTGTGCTTATCCAGCCAGCAGTTCATGTACTCCCCTCCCCGCGCAATCTCACGAGAAAAATTATCGCACAGGGAAAGGAACGGGTTCCAGACGCAAATTATGTCAACTTTTCCTTAACGAGATCCGGTATCGTACGGCTTGCCCAGTGCGGCAGGAGCGCTGGAGCGTCCAACCAGACCAGCCATGACCAAAATAGTCAGTACGTACGGAAGCATGAAAATAAACTCGGTCGGAATGTACTTGGTCAGTCCGAAAATCTGAACCAAAGACTTGATCGCTTGGGCAACCCCGAAGAACAAGGCAGCTCCCATCGCTCCGGCCGGATGCCATTTTCCGAAAATCAACGCGGCAATCGCGATAAACCCTTGGCCGGATACGGTGTTATGGGAAAAGTTGCTCGTGGTCGTCAGCGAGATGGTCGCCCCACCCAACGCAGCCAGCGCTCCGCTAATCATGACAGCGGTATAGCGCATTTTCTTGACGTTGATCCCCACCGTGTCAGCAGCGCGTGGATGCTCACCGACCGCGCGCAGACGCAAGCCGAACGGGGTTTTGAAGATCAGGTACCAGGTCAAAAAGACGGCGATAAACGCCAAATAGCTCGTCGGATACGCTTCAAAGATGGCATGTCCCAAATACGGAATGTCGTGCAAAAGCGGGATTTCCCACTTGGAAAAAACGCTGGACAAGGTTGTTGTCTGACCTGCGCCGTTAAAAATGATTTTGGTCAGGTAGACAGACAGACCTGCCGCCAAAAAGTTTAGGGCCACACCGCTCACAGTCTGGTCCGCTTTGAAGGTCACGGAAGCGACCGCATGCGGAAGGGCAAAAATCGAACCGGCAATCCCTGCGAGAATAAAGCCGATCCAAGGAGCGACGGCTCCCATCGAATCCTGAAACGCGTACGTAATGACGGCACCCGTAAAGGCCCCGATAATCATCATGCCTTCCAGCGCAATATTCACGACACCCGAGCGCTCGGAGTAGAGCCCGCCCAGAGAGGCAAAAATCAAGGCAGTGGAAAACACGATGGTATCGTGAACGAGATTGCTAAGAATGACTCCCCAATCCATCAGTTTCCACCTTCCTTTTTCTTCTTCAAGATTGGTTTGACAAAAATTTTCACGATGCCGTGTGCCGCAACAAAGAAGATGACAGAAGCGATCACGACACGAATCAGCTCAACAGGTACGCCAGCGCCAAACTTCATGCCGGCTGCCCCGAAGGTGAGAATCCCGAACAAAATCGCGGCAAGCACCACGCCAAATGGCGTATTTCCGCCAATCAGCGCTACGGCAATTCCGTCGAAGCCATAGCCTGGCTGGGCAGTCATGATCGCCTGGTAATGGAACACGCCCAAAATTTCGCAAGCGCCACCAATACCCGCAAACATGCCGCCGATGAACATCGCCTTGACGACGTTGCGGTTTACGTTCATCCCCGCATATTCGGAAGCGTGCGGATTAAGACCTACGGCGCGCAGCTCATAGCCCGACTTTGTTTTCCAAAGAATGACGTAAAAAAAGATAGCGGCAAGCACAGCAAGCAAAGTTCCCCAGTGCAGACGGGCACTGTCAAACATTTGCGAAAGCCAGCTGATCGTAATCATGGATGATTCCTTGATTGTTTCCGAACGCTGTTGTCCGACCGGAATGAAAAACGCATTCATCACCCAGTTTGCCAGGTACAGCGCAACCCAGTTCAGCATGATGCTGGTAATAACCTCGTTCACACCGCGCGCTGCTTTCAGATAACCGGCAATCGAGCCCCACAGGCCGCCAGCTACCGCACCAGCAATCACAGCGAGAGGAGCGTGGATGTATGCAGGAAGATCGAGGGTGATCCCTACTGTTGTAGCAGCGACCATCCCGACAATAAACTGCCCCTCTGCCCCAATGTTAAACAGTCCTGTCCGAAAGGCAAACGCCACTGCAAGACCTGTAAAGATCAGCGGTGTAATCTGCCGGATCGTTTCCCCGAAGTTGTACGCGCTTCCGAATACCTTTTCAATCAGGGCCATGTAAGCCTGAATCGGGTTGAAGCCACCTGCCAGCATGGCAATCGCCCCAGTCAACAGACCAAGAATGATCGCGACGACAGGAACGAGGAACGATTCTTTTGTAAAGACGGCTATCACTTTATTCATCGTTTCCTCCTCCAGGCATTCGTTTTCCGCCGGACATCATCAAGCCCAGCTCTTGCTCGCTTGTCGATTTGGCATCGACGATTCCTACAATGCTGCCTTCATAAATAACGGCAATCCGGTCAGATACGTTGATGACCTCGTCCAGTTCCAGCGAGAGCAGCAAAACCGCTTTGCCTTTGTCGCGCTGCTCGATCAAACGGCGATGAATAAACTCGATCGCCCCTACGTCCAGTCCGCGTGTAGGCTGTGCTGCAATCAGCAAATCCGGGTTCTTGTCCACTTCCCTGGCGATAATCGCCTTTTGCTGGTTCCCCCCGGAGAGTGCCCGCGCCGGCGTGTAGATCGAAGGCGTGCGCACGTCAAACTCCTCAATCAGCTTGGCCGCATGCTTGTCAATCGCGCCATAATCGAGAAAACCGTTTTTGTTGAACGTCGGGTGGAAATACGTTTCCAACACCATATTCTCGCTCATGGTGAAATCAAGAACCAATCCGCGCTTGTGACGGTCTTCCGGAATGTGCGACAAGCCCGCTTCCGAAATAGCCCGCGGAGTCTGGTTCGTAATATCTTTACCATTGAGAAGGACACGGCCACTGGTTGCTTTTCGCAACCCCGTCAAAACTTCAATCAGTTCACTTTGCCCGTTGCCGTCTACACCGGCAATCCCCAAAATTTCGCCTGCACGCACTTCCAGGCTGAGATTGTTCAGCGCATTGACACCACGGTTGCCCATTGCCGTGAGGTTTTCAACGGCGAGGATGGTTTCCTTCGGTTTCGAAGCGGTCTTGTCCACTCGAAAATTCACTTCGCGTCCCACCATTTTTGCCGCCAGTTCGTCCGGGTTCGTATCTTTCACAAGTACCGAGTCAATTACCTTCCCGCGACGAATGATCGTGCAGGCATCACAGACGGCCATGATCTCCTTGAGCTTGTGCGTAATCAGGATGATCGTTTTGCCCTCTTTGACCAAGTTATGCATGATATCAATGAGTTCCTGAATTTCCTGAGGGGTAAGAACAGCCGTCGGCTCGTCAAAAATCAAAATGTCGGCCCCGCGGTAAAGCGTTTTCAAGATCTCTACACGCTGCTGCATCCCGACCGAGATATCCTGAATCTTTGCTCTGGGATCAACCTTGAGTCCGTACTGGTTTGACAGCTTTTCCACCGCTTTTTCAGCGCTTTGGATATCTATTTGCAACCCGTTTTTCGGTTCGTTTCCTAATACAATGTTTTCTGTTACCGTAAACGTCTCCACAAGCATAAAATGCTGGTGCACCATCCCGATGCCAAGCTCATTGGCAACGTTCGGGCTTGTAATTTTCACAGGCTTTTCATTGATGAAGATTTCACCTTCATCGGGTTGATACAGGCCAAACAAAATGTTCATTAATGTCGACTTGCCTGCGCCATTCTCACCGAGCAGCGCATGAATTTCCCCTTGCTTGACAGAAAGCGTGATGTTGTCGTTTGCCACAATCCCGGGGAACCGCTTGGTAATCCCTCGCATCTCAACCACTTTTTTTACCGAACTCAACCATACTCACCCCATTTTTCGGGTTTAATGTGAAGGTAAAGAACAAGGCCAGTTCCTAGAACCAGCCTTGTCCGTTTGCCGCTTCATCGTTTTACTTGTCTGGCACTGTGATTTCGCCTTTAACGATTTTTTCCTTGAACTCATCAACCAGCTTCAGAACGTCTTCTGGAACGTTCTTCGAGGAAGTGGAAGCCAAGCCTACACCGTCTTCAGCAAGACCGAGCCATTTGATTTTTCCGCCCTCAAATTTACCTTCGGACAGGTCTTTGGATACACGGAAAACAGCTTCGTCAACGCGTTTTACCATGGAAGTGAGAGTAACCTCGTCACCGAATGTCAGGGATTGGTCTTTGTCTACACCGATTACCCAAACATCTTCGCCTTTTGCTTTGCGGTCTTTTGCTTCATTAAATACGCCATCACCTGTACCGCCGGAAGCGTGGAAGATGATGTCAGCGCCTTGGCCGTACATTTGGGAAGCAGTGGATTTGCCAAGGTCTGGCTTGTCAAATGCACCTGTGTATACTTTGATAACTTTTACGTTAGGATCGACTGCTTTTACCCCTGCTTCGAAACCAAGTTCGAAACGTTTGATAACCGGGATTTCAACGCCGCCCACGAAACCGACTGTTTTCGTTTTGGACATTTTCGCTGCCACTACCCCAGCGAGGAAGGAACCTTCGTGCTCTTTGAAGAGAACGGATTCCACGTTTGGCGCATCTACTTCTGCGTCGATGATCGCCAGTTTTGCATCTTTGTTTTCATCTGCTACTTTTTTCAGGTGGTCGCCCATCAGGAAGCCGATACCCCAAGTCAGATCCCATTTGTCTTTTACAAATTGGGTCAGGTTAGGTACGTACTCAGCATCACTGGTGGATTGCAGGTAGTTAACATTTTCTTTTGGAAGATTCAGCTCGGTTTGCAGTCGTTGCAGACCTTCCCAGGCACTTTGGTTGAAGGAGTTGTCGTTTACACCGCCAACGTCCGTAACCATACCAACTCGGATCGCTGTTTGGGCACTGCCTTCAGCGCCGCCAGTGCTTGCCTGGCCTTGTGGTTGTGCTTCTGGTTTGCTTCCGCAGCCAGCAAGAACGAGCGACAAGCTGAGTGTTGCCACAGAAAGCACGGATAGAACTTTCTTCATCTGAGATTACCCCCTGTTTTTGGTTGATGAAAATTGTTGAGTGAGGTTTCCCCCACGATTACAACCGTCTCCGCACGACATGAAAGTGAATTTTGTCAGCTCTGAAGTAGTTATGGGAGTATAGGACAGGCTTTTCACTTTCGTCGTAATGAATCTGCTTGAGCAAGAGCAATGGTGTAGATTTGTCGCAATGCAGCAGATTGGAAACCTTTTCATTGTAGCCCATGGGTTCAATGTGAGCCACTGCATACGAAATTCGCACCCCTGTAGCGCTCTCCAGCCATTTGAAAATGGACTCCCCGCCAGCCGTGTAGCCTTCTGGCACCAAGCGCGCAGGAATACGGTCGATACAGTAGACCACGGGTTCGCCGTCAGCCGTCCGAATGCGCTCTACCATCAGCACGCCTTCGCCCGGATTCAAGGCCAGGCTTTTCCGCTCATCGTCTCCCGCTTCGCCAAAGGACGTCTTCAGGATCATCGTTCCTGCCGTATATCCCTGGCGTTCAATTGCATCCGTCACACTAAAGAGTTCCCCAATTCCGCCTGAAAAAACAGGTTTGGAATTGATAAATGTCCCTACGCCGTGTCGACGGATGACAATTTTCTCTTCTTCCAGAAGACGGAGAGCCTCGCGAAGGGTTGCCCTGCTTACACCTAACTGCTTGGATAGTTCGGCTTCGGATGGGAGGCGTTCACCGGGTCGCAATTGTCCGGTTTCAATATCACTCTTGATTTTGTCCATCACCAAGAGGAAAAGTGATCGAACATTCCCTTTGATGCTCATCGTCAATTCACTCCTGTTGTCCGTTAGCCATCCCAACAGGTAGGACGTCAGACCTCTGAATCTCATGAGACGCGGTAACAACAATTTCCCTCAATCTGTTAAAAATTTTACATGAGGGTCGCCTATCATGCAAGTCAAATATTTTTATCTGCGGCCAGAAAAAATGACTTTGCCAGTGGCACGACACCAGCAAAGTCAAGGGTTTTAGGAAATGTTGGATTCTATGGAAGGACGAGGTACGCGCACCTCTCGCGGCTTGGACCCTTCGTACGGGCCGACGACTCCCTGCGCTTCCATCATGTCGATCAGCCGCGCCGCGCGCGTGTAGCCTACCCGCAAACGGCGCTGCAAAAGGGATGCCGAAGCTGTTTGCGCTTCTGACACGATCTGCACAGCCTGATCGTACAGCTCGTCATCGACGACAGCCTGCTGTTCCTCCTGCACTTCACCCGGAATCATTTCCTCATTGTAGCGGGCCTCTTGCTGTTCTTTTACAAAGCGAACGACTTCCTCGACTTCCTTGTCGGAGACAAAAGCGCCTTGCACGCGAATCGGCTTGGAAGCTCCCATCGGCAAAGAAAGCATGTCTCCTCTGCCAAGCAGTTTCTCCGCTCCCCCCATGTCGAGAATCGTGCGGGAGTCCGCCATGGAGGAGACTCCGAAGGCGATGCGGGAAGGAATGTTCGCCTTGATGACACCTGTGATGACGTCAACAGAAGGACGCTGGGTGGCAATAATCAAATGAATGCCGGACGCACGCGCCATCTGCGCAAGGCGGCAAATCGCATCCTCGACTTCGCCGGGAGCGACCATCATCAGGTCGGCCAGCTCGTCGACAATGACGACGATGTACGGCAAAGGCTGCCCTTGCACCTGCGCATTGTACATCTCGATGTTGCGGCTGCCCGTTTTCGCAAACAGGTTGTAGCGCCGCTCCATCTCCGCCACGACTTTTTTCAGCGCAACCGACGCCCGCTTCGGATCTGTCACGACCGGGGCGAGCAAATGCGGAATGCCGTTGTAAACGTTCAGTTCCACCATTTTCGGGTCTACCATCATCAGCTTGACTTCATCCGGTTTCGCCTTGAACAAGATGCTCATAATCAAGCAGTTGATGCAGACAGACTTCCCGCTGCCCGTTGCACCGGCAACGAGCAAGTGCGGCATTTTCGTCAAATCGGCCACAATTGGTTGGCCGGAAATGTCACGCCCCAACGCAACGGTCAATTTGCCTGGCGCATCCTGATATTCCGGTGATTCCAACACTTCGCGAAGCGACACGACAGCGACCTCGGAGTTGGGAACCTCGATCCCGATCGCTGACTTGCCGGGAATCGGCGCCTCGATGCGGATGTCTTTGGCTGCAAGCGCCAGCGCCAGGTCGTCGGTCAAACTGACAATCCGGCTCACTTTTACCCCTGTGGCTGGCTGCACCTCGTAGCGGGTGACAGCCGGGCCGCGATGCACCTCGGAGACCGTCGCGCTTACCCCGAAGCTTTTCAAGGTTTGCACCAGCTTACGCGCATTGGAGGTGTGGTCGACATCTTTGGCCGTTCCAGTCGAACGAGGCCTGGACAGCATCTGCAAGCTCGGCAGCTCATAAGGCACGGCTGGCTGCTCTTCGCCCGTCTCCAGCGTTCCGAAAATCTCTTCCTCCCCCTCCAGGGAAAACGTAATTTCCTGCTTCGGTTGGGCGGCAACCGGCTTCGAAGTTGGCGCAGGCTCTGCCGGCACTGTCTCGTCCTCCATCGCAATCCGGTCCGCAAAATCGTGAATGACAGGAATGACCGGCTGCTCCGCTGCCTGCTCGTCAAAGCTGGCCTTGAGCTCTCGCACCGGAATCGCATCCGTGGCTGGCTCTTTTGCTTCCGCCAGCTTCTGCTTGCGCTGCTCGTCTGCTTCCTGCGCCTCTTTTTTCCTGCGCTCGCCCTCCTCCTGCATAAGCTGCACGGAGTCTTTTACCGTCTCCTTCGCTTTGTTGTAGAAAAGCGCGATCTTGTCCCGCACAACCATCAAAATGTTCACATAAGAAAGATTGAACAGAAACATAAGACCGACGAGAAACAAAAAGACGATGATTAAGCCAGTCCCGACTGTTCCGACAAGACCGTTTGTGACCGCAAAGAAAAGAGCTCCGACCATGCCTCCGCCCACTCCGGTTGTGGACACCTTTTGACTGTGGTCGAGCCAGATTCTGTCCCATGTCACCCGAATGATGCTCTGCTCGGCAAATTTGCCGTCAGCGGTGATCTGTTTGTACAAAATCAGATGATCCCACGTCAGAATCGCCACGCCGATCAGCGCAATCCCAAGCACGCGGTAGGTGAGCCGCGGCGCCCGTCTCGTAAACATCATATGCACAGCCATTCCGATCATCAGCACAGGGATGAGAAAATCCCAGGAGCCGGCAATAAAACGGAACAGAAACGCCAGAATATTTTTGCCCAGCCACCCGCTTTCCAAAAGTCCGATCAAGGACAGCACAATCATGAGCAATCCGAGCAGCTCTATTTTGATAACCGAGGCCAATGCCGCCTGTGACCGCTCTTTTTTTCTCCTACTCAATGGCACGCCTCCTTCTTGTGCTCCAATTCTATGTACCCGAATGGTAAAAAGGCAGCCGTATTTTGTTCGGCTGCTGTTCGTACGTTATTAGTATAACACAGGAAATTCATAGAAATACAGGACTTCTTAGACGAGCCATTGCGGGTGAAACTGAACTTTTTGTCCGGGTGCATAGTGTGCTTTCAAATAGTCCTGCGGGTCTGGACTTATCAGCCTGACAATACGCCCTTCGTACGGTCCTGTCCGCTCGACCAGCATGGTTGCATGGCCGTTTTTAATTTCTTCCAGCTCCTGCTTTTCCACCTGGTCCATGTTGGCAAATACCGTCTCCATCGGGATGATCGAGTAAAAAATCATTGGAGAACCTGCTCCTTCCCGTTACGCGCTTTCTCGATCAGCTCGTTCAGCTTTTTCAGCGCCTTGCCCAGACCGCCGACCTCGTCAATCAAGCCGTACTTGACAGCATCCACGCCGATGACATTGGTTCCGATGTCACGCGTCAACTCGCCTGTGCGCGTCATCAACTCGCGGAACTTTTCTTCGGTAATGTTGGAGTGACGGGCAATAAAGCTGACGACGCGATCCTGCATCTTGTCCAGATATTCAAACGTTTGCGGAACGCCGATCACAAGTCCAGTAAGCCGGATCGGATGAATTGTCATCGTGGCGGTTTCCGCAATAAACGAATAATTACCGGCAACCGCGATCGGAACGCCAATGCTGTGGCCACCGCCCAGGACGAGGGTGACGACAGGCTTGGACATCGAAGCCACCATTTCGGCAATCGCAAGCCCCGCTTCCACGTCTCCGCCCACCGTGTTCAAGATGACGAGAACCCCTTCGATCTTGCTGTTTTGCTCGGCTGCAACCAGTTGCGGGATGAGGTGCTCGTACTTCGTGGTCTTGTTTTGCGGGGGCAGTTGAATATGTCCTTCTACTTGTCCGATGATCGTCATACAATAAATATTGCTTTCCAATTGCGGAACATTTGTCTGTCCCAATTGGCTGATCGAGTCCAGCAGCTTTTTCTTCGGATCTTCCTGGGCTGGCGCTTCCGACGGCGGCGAAGCAGCAGGCTCCTGCCCCCCAGGAGGCGAGCCTTCGGGTGCAGCGCCTTTGTCGTTGTTCGTCAATGCGCTTGTAAAAGGCAGCTTATTTAAAAATTGGTTGTAAGGTTGCTTCGACATGGATGATCCTCCCTCACTTTCCTCTGTAGTATGGATAGCAGATGGTGAAATCATGCGCAGCGAAGCACCAAAAAAGCCAGGAACCCCGTTGTTCTTTCAGGATTCCTGGCTCTTTATTCGTGCCTTACACTTCCATGATAATCGGCAGGATCATCGGACGGCGACGAGTTTGCTCGAACAAATAACGTCCCAATGATTCTTTTACGTTGTTTTTGAGGGATGACCATTCATTTACATTTTCTTCCATGCACTTGACAAGTGTTTGGGTCACTATGCGATTCGCTTCATCCAGCAGTTCCTCGGATTCACGCACGTAGACGAAACCGCGAGAGATGATGTCTGGACCAGACAGAATCGTGCCATTTTGTTTGCTGAGTGTAACGACAACTACCAGTATGCCATCTTGGGAAAGCAGTTTGCGATCTCTAAGTACGATGTTTCCAACATCACCGACACCCAGGCCGTCAATCAGGACATTGCCTGCGTGGACTTTCGGGCCATAACGCGCCCGGCCTCCGGAGATTTCCACCGTGTCGCCGTTATCCAGCAAAAAGATGTTCTCTTCGGGAATGCCCACCTGTTCAGCCAGCAGCGAGTGCATTTTGAGCATCCGGTATTCGCCGTGAATGGGAATAAAGTACTTAGGCTTCATTAAATTCAGCATCAGCCGCAGTTCTTCCTGGCTGCCATGACCGGAGACGTGGACGGTTCCGTTAGGTCCATGGCCGCCGTAAATCACTTCAGCGCCAATTCTCGAAAGCTGGTCAATCGTGCGTGCGACGTACTTTTCATTTCCCGGAATCGGGGTCGCCGCAATAATGACCGTATCTCCTGGAAGGATGTCAATTTTCCGATGGGCGGATCGGGCCATGCGTGTGAGCGCAGACATTGGCTCTCCTTGACTGCCAGTAGATAAAATAACGACTTGCTCAGCGGGCAACTTGTTGATTTCGTCGCTCTCGACAATCAAACCTTCCGGAACGAACAAATACCCCAGTTCTCTGCTGATATTGATGACGTTTTGCATGCTCCGGCCGACGACCGTCAGCTTGCGGTTGAACTGCACGGCAGCATCCACAACTTGCTGGATGCGGTGTACGTTCGACGCGAAGGTAGAGACGACGATTCGCCCCGTTGCCTTGCTAAAGACGTCTTTGATCGCAGCGCCTACAGAGCGTTCCGATCCGGTAAATCCGGGACGTTCCGCATTCGTACTGTCAGACAGCAAGCACAAAACACCCCGATCGCCAATCATGGCCATTTTTGCCAGATCGGCAGTCTGGTTGTTGATCGGTGTTTGATCGAACTTGAAGTCTCCTGTGTGGACGACGTAGCCTTCAGGCGTTTCCAGGCATACTCCCACACAATCCGGAATACTGTGGTTCACCCGGAAGAAGGTCGCTTTCATGCTTCCCAGGACGACCTCTGAATCGCTGTTAATCAATACGCGCTTCGTCTCGTTTAGAATACCCGCTTCTTTCAATTTTGCATCAATCAGGCCAAGGGTAAGTTTTGTCGCATAGACCGGGACTTTCAAATGCTTCAGCACATAGCTGAGGCCGCCGATGTGATCTTCGTGTCCATGCGTGATAATAATCCCCCGAACTTTGTCGCGGTTCTCCTCCAGGTAGGTGATGTCCGGAATCACCATGTCAATTCCCAGCATTTCCTCTTCCGGGAATTTCAATCCGGCATCAATCACTACGATGTCGTCCCCGCTTTGTACCACGTACATGTTTTTCCCAATTTCGCCGACTCCGCCCAGGGCGAAAATGAGAACAGAGTGATTCGACTTTGCCAAACGTGTAACCTCCTATATTTAGTTGTCATGTCCACTCAAAAAAACCGCCCCAAATCACTTATTTTCATTATACCCGAAGTGAAAACCTGAACACAAGGAAAAAGAGCCATCCCACTGTGGAATGGCTCTCCCGTCTTGTTCTTTTTGTCACTAGGCAAGCAACGAGTGAACAAATGCTTTTTCCTGCTCGTTCAGCTCTACCAATGGCAGGCGTACTCCCCCCACCGCTACGCCGAGCTTTTCCAAAGCGACTTTGGTCGGTCCTGGACTCGGGTACGCGAACAGGCCTTCGAACACAGGCATCAGCTTGCGGTGGATGCTCGCCGCTTCCGCATGTTTGCCCTGGAAAAAGGCGTCCATCATCTCGGTCATTTGCTTGCCGACTACATGGCTCGCCACGCTGACAATGCCTACTCCGCCAATCGACAGGATCGGCAAGGTCAGACTGTCGTCACCGCTGTACAGCTCGAAGCCTTCCGGAGCATGCTCGATAATTTGCGCCATCTGCCCCAGATTGCCGGATGCTTCCTTGATGCAAACGACGTTCGGCAACTGCGCCAGGCGCAAGGTCGTCTCTGCCGTCATGTTGACGACCGAACGGCCTGGTACGTTGTACAGCATGACAGGGAGGTCCGTAGACTCTGCCAGTGCTTTGAAATGAGCGTACAGACCTTCCTGGGACGGTTTGTTGTAGTAAGGAGCCACAACCATGACCGCGTCTACGCCAATGGACTGAACCGCCTGTGTGAACTCGATGCTGGACGCTGTATCATTGCTGCCTGTTCCGGCGATGATGTGGCACTTGCCTTTTGCATACGCGACTACGTGACGAAACAGCTCCAGCTTCTCCGCGCGGGAGAGCGTCGGCGATTCACCAGTCGTTCCGCTCAGCACAATCCCTGTCGTCCCATTTGCGATCAGGTGATCGATCAGGCGCTCCGTTTTCTCGAAATCAATCTGCAATTGTTCGTTAAAAGGCGTTACCATGGCGGTAACCAGTCGACCAAAACGTGCCACTAGCATTCCAACTCCTCTTGTTGTAATC
Source organism: Brevibacillus gelatini (assembly GCF_003710935.1). Taxonomy (GTDB): domain Bacteria; phylum Bacillota; class Bacilli; order Brevibacillales; family Brevibacillaceae; genus Brevibacillus; species Brevibacillus gelatini. The sequence continues at coordinate 90,213 of NZ_RHHS01000012.1, read as the reverse complement.
AATAGGCATCAAAAAAATGAAAATAAGAGCGCTCACATATGGTGGGCATGCAGATTGAACTGTTGATGAAGGGCACGTACCGCCCGCACCATATCTTTCTCATGCACCAAAACCCAAATGGTCGTATGGGAGTCGGCCGACTGCAAAATCTGAATGTCTTCTTGCGTCAAAGCCTCCACAATTCGAGCCATGACGCCCGGCACTCCTGTCATTCCTGCCCCGATGACGGAAACTTTCGCGCAGTGCGGCAACAGCTGCGGCTCGTAGCCCATATCCGTAAGCAACTGCGCTGCTTTTGGTCCCATCTCATCATATACCGTGTAAGCAACCCCCAAAGGATTCACGTTGATGAAATCGACACTGATGTTATTCGTTGCCATCGTTTTGAATACTTGCAGCTGTGTATCGTATTGCCCTTCCTTGTTGGCTACCTTGATCTGGGTAATATTCGGCACATGGGCAATCCCCATGACGACCCTGTCCTGCACCGAATACCCCTTTTTGCCGATCTCCAACATGGTCGTCACAAGTGTACCAGGGTCGTCCGAAAACGTAGAGCGAACGCGAATCGGCACGTTTGCCTGCATCGCGATCTCTACCGCTCGCGGATGAATCACTTTTGCTCCCAGGTGAGCCATGTTGCAAATTTCGGTGTACGTCACCATTTCGAGCGGCTGCGCTTCTTCGACAATGCGCGGGTCCGCTGTCATGATGCCTTCCACATCGGTAAAAATGTCTACCATTTCAGCGCGCAGGGCAACGCCGAGAGCTGTAGCTGTCGTATCGCTGCCACCGCGTCCCAGCGTCGTAATTTCCCAATCCGCCGTCCGGCCCTGAAAGCCGGGAACGATCACTACCTGGCCTGCTTGCAGGTCTTGCAAAATACGGCTCGGGTCGATCGACATGATTTGCGCATTGGTAAAATCGTCACTCGTCACGATATTTGCCTGACCGCCCGTCAGTATCGTTGCCTTGATCCCGCGGGAATTCAGCATGCTGCACATGACAGTAGCCGAGATGATCTCCCCGGTATGCATCAGCATATCCATCTCGCGACGAGGCAGTTGATTCCCGTTGTTGCGAATCAACTGCAAAAGTGTATCAGTTGCGTACGGATCGCCTTTTCGCCCCATAGCCGATACGACAACGACGAGAGCATAGCCTTCGTCGAGCGCTTTTTCTATATGGTAGATTGCCCTCATCCGGCAATCTTCCGTCGTCAAGGAAGAACCACCGAACTTCTGGACGAGAATCTTCACAAACCTCTCCCCTATGCTCTTGCTTTGATGAGTTCTTCAGCGATTTGTACTGTATTCCATGCTGCACCTTTGAGCAGGTTGTCAGAAACGATCCACATATGCAGTCCTCTAGGATGATGGAGATCACGACGCAAGCGGCCGACGAACACATCCAGCTTGCCGGTAGCATCCGTAGCCAGCGGATACTGCTGTTCTTGCGGCGCATCTACCACCACAACGCCCGGGGCGTTCTCCAAGAGAGCTCTTACCTCGTTCAAGTCGTAATCCTGTTTCAATTCCACGTAAACGGACTCACTGTGTCCGTAAACGACCGGAATGCGTACGCATGTAGCAGAAACCTGCACAGTGTCATCACCGAAGATTTTTTTGGTTTCATTGACCATTTTCATCTCTTCGTAAGTAAAGCCGTTGTCCGTAAACACATCAATTTGCGGAATCGCGTTGAAAGCAATTTGATGGTGAACAGGCAGCTTTCCTACAGGCAGGACACGGCATTCTGCTTCTTTTCCGTCCAGCACGTCACGGCTCTGGTCGAGAAGCTCGTTGATTGCGGACTGTCCGGCACCAGACACTGCCTGGTAGGTAGAAACGATAATACGGTCTATTCCAAAACGATCATACAAGGGTTTCAGAGCGGCTACCATCTGAATGGTAGAGCAGTTCGGATTCGCAATGATTCCTTTATGAGCGAGAGCGGCGTCCATGTTCACCTCTGGCACAACGAGAGGCACATCCGGGTCCATCCGATATGCGCTGGTGTTGTCGATCACGATGGCACCGTGACGCACAGCGTGCGGGGCCAGTTCCTTGCTCACGCTTCCTCCCGCGCTGAACAGGGCAAAATCGACGCCGGCAAAGCTCTCAGGAGTAGCTTCTTCCAGGACAACTTCCTGTCCCTTGAACGTAACTGTCTTGCCCGCAGAGCGTCCGGAAGCCAGCAGCTTGAGCTGTTTAATCGGGAAGTTGCGCTCTTCCAGCAAGCGAATCATTTGTTGTCCGACTGCACCAGTCGCACCGACTACTGCTACATTGTAAGTCAGTTGGTTAGCCATCTCTTACTCTCCTCCTAATCGCGAAAAGCAGGTGAAATTGTTTTTTTTTGTGTTTGGTTTAGTAGTTGAATCTTTCGATGAGCAAGGGTTGCAATTGCCTACCTTCCAGTGCTGCTTCGCACGTTTCCAAGAGCAGATCCATGCGGGCAACGAGCGAGTTTGGCTTTTTGTCCGGAGCATCCTGCCCGAACGGCACGAAATAGATATTCTTCGCCGCCAACAGCTTGGCAATATTGGCAGCGTTTAATCCCAGACCATCATTGGTGGAGATTGCGATGACAAGCGGTCGCAAATTGCGCATGGTCGCCTTGGCCGCCATGAGTACGGCGCTGTCGGTGATCGCATTTGCCAGCCGGCTGGTCGTGCTGCCTGTGCATGGCGCAATCACCATAACGTCCAACAATTTTGAAGGTCCCAAAGGTTCTGCCTGGGGAATCGTCGAAATCAGTTCCTCCCCTGTCAAATCCTTGAGCTGCTGCTGCCAGCTCGCCGAGGTTCCAAAGCGGGTGTCGGTCGTCATGACCGTATGCGAAACAATGGGAATCACTCTCGCTCCGGCGTCCACCATCCGCTTGATTTGCGGCATGGTTTCTTCAAAAGTGCAGTGCGATCCTGACAATCCAAAACCAATGGTCTTTCCCTGCAGCTTGCTCATGTTGACTCCCCCCTGGTTATCCTTTGCTCCGCAATGAGACGCGATAAAGTCTGGGCCAAAATCTGCCCTGCGGTTTTCGGTGCAACGATTCCAGGCAATCCGGGAGCGAGAAGCGCTTTGATGCCTCGTTTTTCGGCGTATCGAAAATCTGTCCCTCCCGGCTTGGAGGCAAGATCGAGAATAAACGCCGATTGCGGCATTTGCGCAATGATCTCTGCTGTGAGGATTAGCTGCGGGACGGTATTAAAAATGAAATCAGCATTCGTGACTTGTTGCTTTAGCTCACTGATCGGGAAGGGAGTCAATCCCATCTCATAGATGCGTGCCAAGTGTTCCTGACGCCTAGCCCCCACTCTGACGCGTGCTCCCAGTGCATGCAGGGCCCGGGCCATAGACAAACCTGTTCGACCTAATCCCAAGACGATTGACTGCGATCCATGAATCGTGATATCCGTATTTTGAATCGCCATCATGAGCGCTCCCTCCACCGTCGGGATGGAGTTGTAGATGGCTACGTCATCGCGATCCAGCAGCTCTACGAGAGGAATCTGCTTGGATGCCAACAGGTTTTTCAGGTAAGTTTTTGCCATTCCCGTATATACCACACAATGCTTCGGCAAGCTTTCCACGTGTTGATCCAGAAGCTGCAATGGTTTCGAGCAAAAGATGCTTTCCACAAAGCCTTGGTCATCGGTCCCTACGATGGGCAGGATGAGGGCGTCCACGTCTTTCAGCACATCGCATGTTAATGGTCTCTTCGTTGCCCCTGTAAAATTGCTTTCCAGGTTGTCGAAGCCAACTAACGTGACACTGGCGTCCAGTTGAATGCATCGCTTGATGACTTCCAACTGGCGAGCGTCTCCGCCAATGAAGGCAACATGTATGCCCGTTAGCATGCTGCGTTCCCCTTTCCAAACATTTTACTGCAATAAATGATCGGAACGCAAAGGTTTTCCTCTTGAAAAAGTTGACGGAAATCCATGCGGTCTATCCCTATCCTATTCGACTCCCGCTCCTTCGGTGACACCCGCGCCTACTTTTGCGTAGCCTGTGTCTCTTCCTGTGCAAGCGAAATGATGACCATGTCCGGGCCGATTGTCACAATCGAGCTCCACGGGATAATCAGGTCCTCCCGTTTTTTCCCGAAGCCAAAGAAGCTGCCGCCGGGCAAGATGATCGACTGAATGACGCCGCTTTCCGGATGAATGATGAGGTCGGAATCGCTGATGACCCCCATTTTCTCACCGTTGTCCAAGCCGATGATTTCCTTCCCGCCCAGTTCGCTAAGCCGCATGCCACTGGCCCCCTTTGTCCTTGTTTGCGTTACTGTTGATATACGCAAAAAAATCCGGGCTATGCCGGATTTTTCACGTAAGAGAGCTATTAGAGCAAGATATCGTTTTTCACATTGGACGGGTATCCGTCCAGCGGGCTTACCATCGCCATCGCCAGCTTCGAGCGGAACAGCTCTTGCGCTACGGCCAAAACCGATTCATGCGAGACGCGGTCGATTTTCGCGATAATTTCATCCAGGGTGAGATGGCGCTCCAACAGCAGCTCATTTTTCCCGATGCGGCTCATCCGGCTGTTGGTGCTCTCCAAGCTCAGCATGAGGCTGCCTTTCAGCTGTTCCTTCCCTTTTTTCAACTCCTTGTCGGTGATGCCGTGATCGGCGACATCGCGCAAGACGTTCGTCACAATATCAAAAACCTGTCCGACGTGCTCAGGCGCCGTTCCGGTATAGACAGTGAACGTGCCCGCTTCCTTGTAGGAAGAATGGTACGAGTAGACCGAGTAGGCCAGTCCCCGTTCCTCGCGAATTTCCTGGAAAAGACGTGAACTCATGCTGCCTCCCAGGACGTTGTTCAACAAAATAAGCGAGTAAACATCCGGATGTCCAACCTTGAAGCCTGGCAGCGACAGGCACAAATGCGCCTGTTCGGTCGACTTGGTGTGCGCAATGGCATTGGCCGCGAACACAGGCTCGGCCAATGGCGCAAGCTTGCCTGACCGTTGGAAGCCGCTGAAACGCTTTTTGATCTCTTCGATCAGGCTGTCGTCAAAATTGCCCGCTACCGTCACGACCGTATTCGTCGGGAGGTAGTGCGTGTCGATGTAGTCAAGCAGATCATCGCGCTTCAGACTGCGCAGGACGTCCTCTGTTCCCAAAATCGAATAACCGAGCGGATGTGTGCTGTAGGCCGCGCGGGCGATCAAATCATGGACGAGATCATCAGGCGTATCTTCGTACATGTTGATTTCTTCGATGACCACGTTTTTTTCCTTTTCCAGCTCATCTGCATCGAAAACGGAGTGAAAGTACATATCCGCAAGCACGTCCAGCGCGATCGGCGCGTGCTGATCGAGCACTCGCGCATAGTAGCAGGTATATTCCTTGGAAGTAAAGGCGTTTACGTTTCCCCCGATCTCGTCAAAGGTCTCCGCAATTTCTTTCGCAGACCGTGTACTCGTCCCTTTAAAAAACATATGTTCGAGAAAATGCGAAATTCCGTTGTTTTTCTCGTTTTCATATTTCGAACCGGTCCCCACCCAGATGCCTAGCGCAACAGAGCGAACAGACGGAATACGTTCCGTCACAATTCTAAGACCGTTATCACACGTATGGCGTTGTATCACACAAATCCTCCTTGGTTCATCATCTCTCTAGCGCAAACTATCGGGAAGTGATTGTAAACACGTCTAACTATAACAAACTTCTTTTGACTCCACAATAAATGAACGTGTTTTCGCGTCATGGCAGTCGTCGGCTGGAGATGAGCTCGGATACCGTAACCGGATGCAATCCCTTTTGCCTGGCAATCGTGAGCAGTTGGTCAAGGCTCGCCTCCGAGGCCGCTGTCGGGTGCATCAGCACGAGGACGCCGTTGCCCATCAAGCCGCTGATTTTTTTGATGACAGCGCTTGGTGAGGGCTTTTTCCAGTCGACGGTATCTGCCGTCCACATGATCGTTTTCAGCTGGTAGGAGGAATGTGCAATTTGCACGACCTGCTTGTTGTACGATCCCGAAGGCGGAGCAAACAAGACAGGCTTGATGCCCAGCGTCTTGGAAATGACTTCCTGTGTGCGGCTGATCTCCTGGTGAATGCGCTGCGTTCCGAGTGTACTCATGTCAGGATGCGAGTAGGCATGGTTGCCGATTTCGTGGCCGCGGGCGGCAATTTTTTTCGCCTCTTCCGGATAGCGCTTGACCCATGAACCATCCAGAAAAAACGTCGTCTTCACTTTGTGCTTATCCAATGTATCCAGCATGGAATCCAGATATTCATTTCCCCAGGCTACGTTAATCATGAAGGAGATGGCCGGCTTTTTCGGGTTTCCCCGGTAGATGGGCTGCGCGCCCAACTGTTCGAGCGAAACCGCTGGCGGGACTTCCTTGTACACGAGCATTTCCGGGCCTGCCACTCCGGAAGCGAGCATTTTTTCCACCGACGCTTCTACGTCCACGATGCGTCCGTTGTAGCCGGGAATCGCTTTCCACGTCTGGTCTACGACCGCATCGACAGGCGCTTCCTCATGACCTTCCTTCCACTTCTCAATCTGCGCTCGCAACCGTTCTTTTTCATCCAGAATTTTTTCTGCCGTCACGACCTGATCGTTTTTGACGAGGCTGATGTATTGGTGAATCGGCTGGTATTGAAGCAGCATCGCTATCGCTGCTGTGACAAAGACCGTAACCCACAGCCTCCGCTTTCTTTCCACCATTGTGGAGCCAGCCCTCCTCTTTGTTCGTACAAGTCTCTCTTTGTCCAATGTATGAACGAGACGGGGGACTTAGACATCTATGGCCAAAAGAAAAAAAGCTTCCGTACACGAATTTCTTCGAGTGACGAAGCCTTTTGTTTGTCGGTTATTCTGCTTTTGTCGATGCCTTTTCAGCCTGGGCTGCAGCTTGTTCCTTGAGCACAGCTTTGCGGGACAGGTTGATGCGACCTTGATCGTCGATCTCGGTTACTTTTACTTGCACCTTGTCGCCGATGGATACGACGTCTTCCGTCTTGGCTACGCGTTCCTCAGCCAGTTGGGAGATGTGGCACAAGCCTTCCTTGCCGGCAAACAGCTCGATGAACGCTCCATACTTCTCTACGCGCTTGACAGTTCCCAGATAAATCTGGCCGACTGCCACCTCGCGAACCAGGTCCTCGATGATTTGTTTCGCGCGCAGGTTCGCTTCGTGGTTGACCGAAGCGATGAACACTCGTCCATCTTGCTCGATGTCGATTTTGACGCCGGTTTCTTCGATGATTTTGTTGATGACACGACCTTGTGGGCCGATTACATCGCGAATCTTCTCCGGATTGATCGTCATGGTCAAAATCTTCGGCGCGTAAGGAGACAGCTCTTTGCGCGGTTCGGAAATCGTGCTCATCATGTGCTTGAGGATGTGCAGGCGACCTTCGCGCGCTTGCTCCAGCGCTTGCTGCAAAATTTCCCGATTGATCCCGGAAATTTTAATGTCCATCTGAATCGCTGTTACGCCAGTCTCGGTACCTGCTACCTTGAAGTCCATATCGCCCAGGTGGTCTTCCATGCCCTGGATGTCCGTCAGGATGGAGAAAGACTGTTCATCCTTGCTCATAATCAAGCCCATCGCGATCCCAGCAACCGGAGCCTTGATCGGCACACCGGCATCCATCAGCGCCAGTACGCTCGCGCAAATGGAAGCTTGCGATGTCGAACCGTTGGACTCAATCACTTCGGAAACGAGACGGATCGTATAAGGGAACTCGTTCTCGGAAGGAATGATCGGCTCAATGGCACGCTCACCCAACGCACCGTGTCCGATTTCCCGACGACCTGGAGGACGCAGCGGACGCGCTTCCCCTACGCTGTACGGCGGAAAGTTGTAATGGTGCATGAATCGTTTCGATTCTTCCAGTCCAAGCCCGTCGAGAATTTGCACATCGCCCAATGCCCCGAGTGTGCAGACGCTCAGCGCCTGTGTCTGCCCACGGGTAAACATGGCAGAACCATGCGTGCGGGCCAAAATGCCAACCTCGCTGGAAAGCGGACGAATCTCGTTCAAAGCTCGTCCATCCGGGCGAATTTTTTCTTCGGTAATGAGACGGCGAACTTCATCTTTAACGATGTTGCCCAGCACTTCGCTAATCATTTTTTCCTGCTCGGGATAAGCTTCCGGGTCTTTGGCAGCGAAATGCTCCAGCGCCTCTTGCTTGATGTTGTCAATCGCGTCGTAACGCGCCTGCTTTTCTTCAATCCGCACGGCTTCCTTCAGGCGGGCCTCTGCGTATTCGCGCACAGCCTGATCGATTTCCGGATCGATTTCATGCAGGATGACTTCCATTTTTTCTTTGCCGATTTCTGCTGCGATCTGGTTTTGGAACTCCACCAGTTGCTTGATAACCTCATGGCCAGCCATGATCGCTTCCAGCATAACAGACTCTGGCACTTGGTTCGCAGCTGCTTCCACCATGTTGATCGCTTTGTGAGTACCTGCGACTACGAGGTGAATATCGCTTTTTTCTGCCTGCTCCACAGTCGGGTTGATGACGAACTCGCCGTCGATGCGCCCGACGATGACACCGGCAATCGGCCCTTCAAACGGAATCTCGGAAACGCAAAGAGCAGCAGACGTCCCGATCATCGCAGCGATTTCCGGAGAGCAGTCCTGGTCAACCGACAGAACAGTATTGACAATTTGTACGTCGTTGCGGAATCCTTCTGCAAAAAGAGGACGGATCGGGCGGTCAATCAAGCGGCTCGCCAAAATGGCTTTTTCGCTTGGACGTCCTTCTCTTTTAATAAAGCCGCCGGGAATTTTTCCGACCGCATAGAGACGTTCCTCATAGTTGACAGTCAGCGGGAAGAAATCGAGCGCTTTTGGCTCCTTCGAGACTGTAACTGCAGACAGGATTGCTGTATCGCCGTACCGAACCAGAACCGAGCCGTTCGCCTGTTTGGCCATTTTGCCAAATTCAAGAGTCAGCTTGCGGCCTGCCAGTTCAAAATCATATGTACGGTATTGTTGCTCCATGATGCTAGCAGTCCTCCTTTGCAACAATGTGCAGGTTTACACTTTGTTTTCTACCTGTATGTATTATTTCCTGCCATCCTGAAAATTAAATGGCGAGCTTTGGCAGCTCTTTGGGATAATAGAAAAAGCGGGAAGAACCCGCTTTTTACAAGACGCTGACTAGCGGCGCAGACCCAGGCGGTCTACTACCGAACGATAGCGTTGAACATCTGCTTCACGCAGGTATGTCAACAGGTTGCGGCGTTGACCTACCATTTTCAACAGACCACGACGGCTGTGGTGATCTTTTTTGTGCGTACGCAAGTGTTCGTTCAGGTTGTTAATGTTTTCGGTCAAGATAGCGATTTGCACTTCTGGCGAACCAGTGTCGTTCTCATGAGTACGGAACTCTTGAATCAGTTGAGTTTTACGTTCTTGAGACAATGCCATCATGACTCACCTCCTTATTATATATCCCGTTAGCCGAGTCTGCCGTCGGTGAGCATCGGACAGCCAAGCTACGGTTATCTGTACAACGTTTTGAATTATAGCATATCATTTCAGGAAAAGCAAAGAGATTCCTTAGGAGATTCCCTGGGCGAATTTGCGCTTCGCCACGTCCACATCGCGGCCGATTTGCGCAATCAGCGCATCCACACCGCCAAACTTTTGCTCTTCGCGAATGTAGAAAAGGAATTCTACTTCGACTTCCTTGTCGTAAATGTCACCAGAGAACTCGAAAATGTGCACTTCTAGTGACTTTTCTTTCTTCTCCAGCTCAAATGTAGGCTTGATTCCTACATTCATCACGCCGTTGTACGTCTTGGAATCGACCGTGAAGCGCACCCCGTACACGCCGTTTTTGCCGATGAGATACGGCTGTTCGACCCGGACGTTGGCCGTGGGAAAGCCGATTGTGCGCCCGCGCTTGTCGCCGTGAACGACCTTGCCGCGCACCTTGTACGGACGACCCAGCAGATGGCGCACCTGCTCTACATTTCCGTGGTGGAGATACTCGCGAATGATCGTGCTGCTCACTTTTTCTCCCAACCGATTGACCGGACTGATGATGTCAAGTCCAAAACGGCCCTTGCTCATCTCCTGCAGCGTCTGGGCGGTTCCCATTCCTCTGTAGCCGAACGTGTAGTCAAAGCCGACCACGACATGCCGGCAAGCGAGAGGAAGCATGCACTCCGTAATGAAGTCCTCCGGATAGACAGCGGCAAAACCGATGTCGAACTTCATGACATACGTTCGGTCTACCCCCATTTTCTCGAATTGCTCCAGCTTGTCGGAAAGCGGGGTGAGGTAGCTCGTATAGCCGCTTTGCCCGAGAATTTCGCGCGGATGGGGGTCAAATGTCAGCACCGTACTTTCCCATCCGTTCGCTCTTGCGGTATCAATCGCCTTTTGAATCACCCGGCGATGTCCGATATGTACGCCATCAAAATAGCCAAGCGCAATCGCGCATGGTGTCGCTTGCAACTCATCTGGTAGTGGATAGGTCAGGGAGATCGTTTTCACGGTTTACACCTCGGCTGGAAAGACTTTTTCTGCTTTGGCGAAAAGACCTTTGTCCCCACGGCACACGCGATGAATCCCCAGCAACTCTTCGCCTGCAAACAGGCAGATCAGGCTGCCTACCTCGGCATTGACTCCGGGCAGCGCAGTCGCCAGTCCATTGCGCACCGCACGGATTCGCTCCGGTTTGACCTGATAAGACGGCAAAAATGAAATCGCCTGTGAGATGGAGACAAGATGACGGGAGAGATCCTCCCCGTTCGCAGCCCGCTCCTCCAGTACATGAAGAGGAATCGCCTCCTCCTCTGCGAACGGTCCGCTCTTGATTCGCCGAAGCAGCTTCATATGGGCAGGATAACCCAGAGCGCGACCAAGGTCAACACATAAGGTGCGCATGTACGTCCCTTTTGAACATGTACAGGTAAACGAGATGTCGACGCTGTCGCCGTCTGCCTTGATCTCGTGAAGCGTCAGCTCGTACAGTGTGACTTTGCGCGGCTTGCGCTCAACGACGGCGCCTTCTCTTGCCAGATCGTAGAGCCGCTTCCCGTTTACTTTAACCGCCGAAAACATCGGCGGCACCTGCTCGATTTCTCCCAAAAACGATTGCAGCAATTGCTCGATACGTTCGGTCGTGATCGCGGCTGCGTCTACTTTAGCCTGCTCCAGCACTTCCCCGGAAGCATCCTCCGTCGTCGTGGAGCTGCCGAGCCGCATGACTACTTTGTAGCGCTTCGGCAAATCCTGCAAATACTCTACCAGGCGCGTTGCATGGCCGATACAGATCGGCAGGACACCTGTCACGTCGGGGTCGAGCGTTCCCGTATGTCCTACCTTTTTCGTTCCATACAGCCGACGGATGCGCGCCACACAATCGTGCGAGGTCATGCCCGCCGGCTTGTCGATTACCAGCACACCGTGCGCGTTACTCATCGTGTTTCACTCCTAATGCTGGCTCCAGCGCTTCCCAAACTTTTTGCTTCGCTTCCGCGATCGTCCCTTTGATGGTGCAGCCGGAAGCTTTGGCGTGTCCACCGCCGCCGAGCTGCTTGGCCACAGCCGATACGTCAACGCGATCTCTCGCCCGCAAACTGACCTTGACGATACCCGGCTCCGACTCTACAAAGGAAACGCCGACTTCGACGCCTTCGATGTTGCGGCAGTAGTTCACCAGTCCGCCCGCATCCTCGCGCTGGGCCTCTGCCTTGGCAAAATCATCGACGGACACGCAAATGGAAGCGACGAGTTTTTGATGGGACAACTGCAGCGTCTGCAAGGCACGGCGCAATACTTTGACATGCGCAAACGTGATTTCCTCCAGGCAGCGCTCGGCCACCTCGCCCGGCTTCACCCCGTAGGTCAGCAAGCGGGCCGCGATTTCCATGACCCGCGGCGTCGTATTGGAGTAGCGAAAGCCGCCTGTATCCGTCAAAAGCCCGGTATAAATGCACAAGGCAATCTCTTCGTTGAACGCGATCCCCGCTGCTTCTGCCACTTCAAACAAAATTTCCGCTGTCGCCGCCGCTTCGGGACGCACCAGGTTGACCGTTCCGAACATGTCGTTCGTCGGGTGGTGATCGATATTGAGGATAGCGGCGTCAGATGCAAACAAAGGCCGCACATCGCCCATCCGTGACGCATCGGCACAGTCAACGGCGATTACGGCCTTGAACTTTTCGGCAAGCGGCTGTTTGCGCAGGTTGCGCATGCGGTCAAAACGCGGCAAAAAGTTAAACTTGAGCGGCGTTTCCCCTTCGTTGACCACCACGTACTCTTTTCCCAGCTGCTCAAGCATGAGCACGACTCCCAAGGCAGAGCCGGTAGCATCGCCGTCTGGATTGACATGGGAAAGAACCAGGAAGCGGTCATGCTCCCGGAAAAAGCGGGCCGCTTCCTCTACTGCTGCTCGATTCGGATTCATTCCTGTTTCTCTCCTTCTGTGGAGATTTCCCGCAGGATCGACTCAATTTTGGAACCGTAGTCAATCGACTCATCCAGTTTGAAAACGAAGTCGGGAATATGGCGCAGCTTGACACGCTTGCCAATTTCCGTTCGCAGGTAGCCTTTTGCTTTGGCCAGTCCTACCAGAGATTCTTTGCGCTGCTCCTCGCTGCCAAAGATGCTGACGAATACTTTGGCAAGCTGGAGATCGCTGCTCACTTCTACATCCGTTACGGTCACAAAGCCGACGCGAGGATCTTTCAGTCCACGCTGCAAAATGAGGCTCAGTTCTTTTTTGATTTCTTCGCCGACGCGGCTCATTCTTGTTTTGTTCATCTGCTCTCACCTCCGCTGGCTGCCTTATTCGTAGTATTCCGTATCGACCCGAATCAACTCCACGTCGGGATGGTTTTCCACGAATCGCACCACAGCCTGCATTTCTTGTTGTAAAAAAGACATTTCATTAGCAACGGCAGCGATACCCAACACGGTACGCTGCCACTGCTCGGGATAAGCCATCTCCGCTGCGGAGACGTTGAAGCGGCTCCGCAGCTTGCCGATGAGACTTTTGACGATGGCCCGTTTTTCTTTCAGGTTTTGGCAAGCGGGCAGAAACAGTTCAATCTGCACCCCTGCTACCATTATTGCTTCACTTCAACCATGACGAAGGCTTCGATCACGTCGCCTACCTTGATGTCCTGGAAGCGTTCCAGGGTCAAACCGCACTCATAGCCTGCGTTGACCTCTTTGGCATCGTCCTTGAAGCGTTTCAACGTTTCCAGCTTGCCTTCGTAGATGACAATGCCTTCACGGATCAGACGGGCACCCGCATCGCGGCTCAGTTTTCCTTCGGTGACATAGCAACCTGCGATGTTGCCCACTTTGGATACTTTGAAGACTTCGCGGATCTCTGCCTGACCGATGATGTTTTCTTTATAAACAGGGTCCAGCATGCCTTTCAGGGCTTGCTCGATCTCTTCGATCACGGTGTAGATGACGCGGTGCAGGCGAATGTCGATTTTCTCCTGTTCAGCCATGCTGCGAGCGTTTGGCTCAGGACGCACGTTGAAACCGATGATGATCGCATTCGATGCGTTTGCCAGCGTGACGTCGGACTCGGTAATCGCCCCGACTCCCGTGTGAATAATTTTCACGCGGGTACCATTGACGTCGATCTTTTCCAGAGAGCCGCGCAAAGCTTCTACAGAACCTTGTACGTCCGCTTTTACGATCAGGTTCAGCTCTTTGATGTCGCCTTCCTGAATGTGCTGGAACAGATCGTCCAACGATACGCGGGAGCTTTCGCGACGCTCGGATTCACGCTGCTTGGCTGCGCGCGCTTCGCCGATTGCACGGGCTTTTTTCTCGTCTTCAAACACGCGGAACTGGTCGCCCGCTTGCGGCACATCGTTCAGACCCGTAATTTCCACAGGGGTAGATGGACCCGCTTCTTTCAGGCGACGGCCTTTGTCGTTCACCATCGCACGAACGCGGCCATAGGCGGAGCCGACGACGATTGGATCTCCGACGCGCAACGTTCCTTGCTGTACCAGAACGGTCGCGACAGGGCCACGGCCTTTGTCAAGCTCGGCTTCCACTACCGTACCGCGCGCACGTTTGTCAGGGTTTGCTTTCAGCTCTTGCACCTCTGCGACGAGCAGGATGTACTCAAGCAGCTCTTCGATTCCGGTGCGCTGCTTCGCAGACAGTGGAGAGAAAATGGTGTCCCCGCCCCACTCTTCGGCAACGAGCTCATACTCGGTCAGTTCTTGCTTGATGCGGTCGACGTTGGCTTCCGGTTTATCCACCTTGTTGACAGCGACGATGATCGGCACGTTTGCCGCTTTCGCGTGGCTGATCGCCTCTACGGTTTGCGGCATCACGCCGTCATCGGCAGCGACGACGAGAACGGTAATGTCGGTGATTTGGGCACCGCGAGCACGCATGGTCGTGAACGCTGCGTGGCCAGGTGTATCGAGGAACGTGATCTTCTTGCCTTTGATCTCGACCTGGTAAGCACCGATGTGCTGGGTAATCCCGCCTGCTTCACCCGCTACTACGTTCGTGGAGCGGATGGCGTCGAGCAGCGTTGTTTTCCCGTGGTCAACGTGACCCATGATGGTAACGACCGGCGGACGCTCTACGAGAGACTCAGGCGGATCCACTTCTTCGATTGCTTCGAAGTTGGTTTCGTCGATGACGATTTTTTCTTCGACTTCTACGTTGTAGTCGGCGCAGATCAACTCGATGGCTTCACGCTCCAGGTACTGGTTGATCGTAGCCATGATCCCCAAATTAAACAGCTTTTTGATGATTTCCGCTGGTTCCTTGCGCAGCTTCACAGCCAGCTCGTTCACCGTCAACGATTCGGTAAAGGTGATTTTGCTAGGCGGCTCAAGCACGGGACGCTGTGCCTTTTGCCCTCCGCGCTGGTTGTTGTTGCCGCCGCGGCGGTTGTTTGCGTTGTTGCGGTTATTGCGGAAAGGCGTGTTCTTTTTATTGTCTTCAAACGTCTTTTGCGCCTGTGGACCTTTTTTGATTTTCTCGCGTTTTTCCAGAGTGACATTGGAAGGAAGTTTTACTTTGTCTTCAAAATCATCACTCAACCGAATATCGGCTTGGTTTGCAGCTGCCTGTTGCGAAGGGCGCTGCTGGTTTTGCGGTCTTTGGCTCTGTGAACGTTGTTGGTTTTGCGGCTTACGGTCAGTCGGTTTTGCTGGTTGACTTCTCATATGGTTTGGTCTTCTCTCCTGATTCTTCCCCTGATTTTTTCCATGTTGAGGACTTTGCTGATCGGGCTGGTTTCCGCTGGTGCTGGCTGGACGATTGTTGCTGGTTGAAGAACCGCCGCGATCGCGTTCGTTTTGTCTGTCATGCTTTGCAGCTTGTGACTGCTGCCCCTGTTGTCCTCTGGATTCGTTGGGGCGTCGTTGATCGTCCATTTGCTTTTGTCTTGTATCGCTTGGCGTATCACGCGCTTCTGGCTTGGAGCCGGCACGCAGCTTGGCCAAGTGATCCTCGATCCGCTTGATCGTCCCTTCTTCCATGATACTCATATGATTGGCTACTTCTATGTTCAAACGTTTTAGCAAATTGAGGATTTCCTTACTGCTCATGTTGTGCTGTTTGGCATATTCATACACACGTGTCTTCAAATAAACTTCACCCTTTCCAAGTTAGGTGAGCAGACGCTGAATGCTCTCAGCCAACTTCCCATCGGTCACCGCCACGGTAACGCGCCCATCTTTTCCGATTGCGTGTCCCAATGAATATCGGTCGCCTGTGGTTACACATGAGACCCCGTAATAGGAACATTTATCCTTGACTTTTTTCGCAGTATTGTCAGATGCGTCTGAGGCGAGCAAAACGAGCCGGGCCTGGCCGTTGCGGACAGCCGTAATCACCATTTCCTCCCCGGTCACGATTTTGCGCGCGCGCATCGCAATACCGAGCAGCTGAGCTGCTTGAGGGATCATCGTCCCATCATCTCCAGCCATTTCTCGCGGAAAGCATCATACTTTTCTTCGGAGATGGACATGTTCAGGGCACGTTCCAGCACTTTTTTCCATTTTCCCGATGCGAACGCGTCCGGCTTCAAACAGCTTTCCTGCCGACATACATAGGTACCGCGGCCCGCCGCCTTTCCCGTCAGGTCGATGACAATTTCCTCAGCGGGCGTCCGGACTACGCGGATCAATTCCTTTTTCGGAAACATTCCTTGACAAACAATGCATTTGCGCAAAGGGATCTTTTTTTGCTTCATGACTATTCGTTGTCGACTCCTTCATCGCCCTCTACTTCTTTCGGGTAGTCGATGCCTTCCTGCTCTGCCTGGGACTCGCTCTTGATGTCGATCTTCCAGCCGGTCAGCTTGGCTGCGAGACGAGCGTTTTGTCCGCGTTTGCCAATCGCAAGCGACAACTGGTAATCCGGCACGATGACGCGGGTTACTTTTTCTGCGAGGTTGACATCCACGTGCAGCACCTTTGCCGGGCTGAGCGCGTTTGCCACGTACTCGGCAGGATCTTCGGACCAACGAACAATGTCGATCTTTTCGCCTTTCAGCTCCGTCACGATTGTCTGTACGCGCATGCCTTTTGGTCCTACACATGCACCTACAGGATCTACGTCCGGATTGATCGAATGGACAGCGATTTTGGAGCGATCGCCTGCTTCACGAGCAACGGATTTGATTTCAACCACACCATCGTAAATCTCTGGCACTTCCAGCTCAAAGAGGCGCTTCAAAAGACCCGGATGGGTACGGGAAACGACGATTTGCGGTCCCTTGGTGGTTTTTTCCACTTTAATGATGTATGCCTTCACCCGATCTTGTGACTTGAACTCCTCGGTTGGCATTTTCTCGGTGATCGGCATAACCGCTTCCGCTTTGCCCAGATCGATGTAGTAGTTGCGGGCGTCCATACGCTGAACGACCCCTGTAATGATGTCGTCTTCACGCTCGATGAACTCGCTGTAGATCAGCCCGCGCTCTGCTTCGCGAATGCGCTGGGTCACTACCTGCTTTGCGGTTTGCGCGGCAATGCGCCCGAAGTCGCGAGGCGTCACCTCAATCTCCACAATATCGTCCAGTCGGTAATTCGGATCGATTTCCTGGGCTGCTTCCTGAGAAATCTCAAGACGCGGGTCCAAAACCTCTTCCACCACGTTTTTGCGCGCAAACACGCGAACCATACCTGAATGACGATTTACATCCACCCGCACATTTTGGGCCGAATTGAAGTTACGTTTGTATCCAGAGATAAGCGCCGCTTCGATGGCCTCGATCAGCACGTCTTTGGTGATGCCTTTCTCTCTCTCAATGGCTTCTAAAGCCTCGATAAAATCGCCGTTCATGACTTTTGTTGCCTCCTCCTTTACTTACCCACCGGCTGCAAACGTCTAAAAGACGATTGCCATGCGTGCCGTTTCAATTTGCTCCTGGGAAATCACGTACGTTTTTTTCGCTTCCTTAATGGTAAGTTTGCCATCCTCGTACGATATCAGTTCGCCCTCGAACAGGCTTGCTCCTTCTATCGGCTCTTTGGTTGTAATGTGCACGTGTCTGCCGACAGCTTTTGTAAAATCCTTATCCTTGCGCAACGGACGCTCAGCACCCGGCGATGATACTTCCAAAAAGTATGCAGTCGGAATCGGATCTACTTCGTCAAGTTTTTGACTCAGCTTCTCGCTGACAAGGCCGCAGTCATCGATGTCGATGTTGCCAGTTTCATTGTCGATAAACACGCGCAGAAACCAGTTGCTGCCTTCCTTTTTGTACTCGATGTCAACCAGTTCCAAACCCAATTCGTCAACAATGGGCGTGACCAGTTCGGTGACGATGCCCGTTACCTTGCTCAAGCAAGTACCTCCTTTACCTTTGAACCATGGAATGCAGTCAGAAAGAAAGAGTGGGTTTCCCCACTCTCGATCTGACGTGCGTATAAAACCAGTATTTCCAAAAAAATTATAGCATAACAGCCCTCCGCTGACAACCTTTGGATAGGGCTGCCCGCTCTCGCTTGCCTAGAACAGCGACAACTGGTTTGATTCCGGCAGACCTTTCAGTGCGCCCTGCTCCTCCAAATACTCCAGAATCGTCTTGGAGATACGCGAGCGGGCCAAGAGATCTTCCTTGGACAAAAATTCGCCTTCCTCCCGCGCTTGCACGATGCTGATCGCGGCGTTCGTTCCGAGCCCCGGCAAAGCGTTGAACGGGGCAATCAGCGAGTCGCCTTTAATCAGGAAGCGGGTGGCGTCTGATTCATACAGATCGACGTTGGCAAAACGGAAACCGCGCTCCACCATCTCCAGGGCCATTTCCAGCACGGTGAGCAGTGCTTTTTCCTTCGGCTGGGCGTCGTGACCCTTGCCCTCGATCTCTTCGATTTTTTGCCGGATGGCCGCCGAGCCTTTGACCATCAGCGGAATGTCGAAGTCGTCGGCGCGCACGGTAAAGTACGTCGCGTAAAATTCCAGCGGACGATGCACCTTGAAATAGGCGATCCGCACGGCCATCATGACGTACGCCGTAGCGTGCGCCTTCGGGAACATGTATTTGATGCGCTGGCAAGACTGGATGTACCATTCCGGCACGTTGTTCTTGCGCATTTCTTCCTGGTCTTCTTCCGGCACGCCTTTCCCTTTTCGCACCGACTCCATGATTTTGAAGGCACGGGACGGCTCCAGCCCTTTGTAGATCAAATAAACCATGATGTCGTCACGACAACCGATAACATCAGGCAGTTTGCAAATTCCGTTGCGAATCAAGTCCTGCGCGTTGTTCAACCATACATCCGTACCGTGGGACAGACCGGAAATCTGGACCAGCTCGGCAAATGTCGTCGGCTTCGTATCTTCGAGCATCTGCCGGACGAACTTGGTCCCGAACTCGGGAATGCCGAGTGTGCCCATGTTCGTCCGGATTTGCTCCGGTGTCACGCCCAACGCTTCCGTCGAGCTGAAAATAGACATCGTCTTTTTGTCATCGAGCGGAATCGTTTTCGGGTCCATCCCGGTCAAGTCCTGCAGCATGCGAATGACGGTCGGGTCGTCGTGTCCGAGAATATCGAGTTTCAGCAGGTTGTCGTGAATCGAGTGGAAGTCGAAATGCGTTGTACGCCACTCGGATTCACTGTCATCTGCCGGATACTGGATCGGGCAAAAGTCTTCAATTTCCATGTAGTCCGGTACAACAATAATCCCGCCAGGGTGCTGTCCGGTCGTCCTTTTTACCCCTGTGCAGCCGTTGACGATGCGCGCGATTTCCGCATTGCGCAGCGTCAGTCCGCGCTCGTCGGCGTACTTTCTGACGTAGCCGTACGCTGTCTTTTCCGCAACCGTGCCGATCGTTCCCGCGCGGTACACGTAGTCCTCGCCAAAAAGCTCTTGCGTATACTTGTGCGCTCGCGGCTGATAGTCACCAGAGAAGTTCAGGTCAATATCAGGAACCTTGTCCCCTTTAAAGCCAAGGAACGTCTCGAACGGAATGTCTTGCCCGTCCTTGGCGTATTTGGTGCCGCACTGTGGACAATCCTTGTCGGGCAAGTCGAAGCCGGAGGCAATCGAGCCGTCGGTAATAAACTCGCTGTGCTTGCAATTCGGGCAGCGATAGTGCGGCGGCAACGGATTCACCTCGGTAATATCCGACATCGTCGCAACAAAAGAAGAACCGACCGAACCACGCGAGCCGACCAGGTATCCATCCTGCAGCGACTTCGTTACCAGCCGCTGCGAGATCAGGTAAATCACGCCGAAACCGTGCGTGATAATACTGTTCAACTCTTTTTCCAGACGCTTTTCCACCAGCTCTGGCAACGGATCGCCGTAAAGCATCCGTGCCTTGTTGTAGCACATTTCACGCAGTTCGTCGTCTGCGCCAGGGATGACCGGGGTGTACAGCTTGTCAGGAATCGGGCTGACGTCTTCGATCATGTCTGCAATCGCATTTGTGTTGGTCACGACGATTTCTTTTGCCACTTCTTCGCCCAGATAGGAAAATGCCTCCAGCATTTCATCTGTCGTGCGGAAATACAGGGGCGGCTGATTCCCGGCGGTCGGGTCGCCTTTTGACAACAAAAAGACATCGCGAAAAATCTCATCCTGCGGATTGAGAAAATGCACATCTCCTGTCGCTACGACGGGCTTGCCCAATTCTTTTCCGATCTCCACAATCAGCTGATGGTAGCCCTTCATCGTCTCCAGCGAAGGAATTTCTTCATTGCGCAGCAGCGGTGTGTAATGGTCGAGCGGTTGAATTTCCAGAAAATCGTAAAAAGAAGCGACTTCCTTCAGCTCTTCCGGCGACTTGCCGCGCAGAATCGACTGCATCAGCTCGCCTTCCTTGCACGCTGTTCCAATCAGCAAGCCTTCGCGGAATTTGGTCAACTGGCTGCGTTGAATGCGCGGCCAGCGGAAAAACGTCTCCACATGCGAACGGCTGACGAGCTTGTACAAGTTTTTCAGCCCCGCCTTGTTGCGCACGAGAATCGTCGCATGGAAAGGACGGCCGCTCTTGTAATCGGCTTCTTCGTTGCTCTTCTCGTTCAGCTCGGCAAGCGTTTTGATTTGCGCTTCCTTGACGTCTTTGAGCATTTGCTGGAACACATGCGCGAGAGCGACTGTATCGTCCAGCGCCCGGTGCGCGTTAATCAGCTCGACATTGAACTTTTTGGCGAGCGTACCCAGTCGGTAGTTGCGCATCCCTTTATACAACATCCGCGCCAGGGGAAGCGTGTCGAGAAACGGGTTGTTCCAGGGCTCCATGCCAATCCGCTTCGCACAGGCGTTGATGAACGCCTTGTCAAACTCCGCATTGTGCGCCACAAGCACCGCATTTCCGGTAAACTCCTTGAACTTGCGCAGCACGATGTCAATCGTATCCTTGCCGCGGAGCATGTCGTTCGTAATCCCGGTAATTTCCGTTGTCTTCGGACCGATCTCCAGTTGCGGATCAATCAGTTCGGTCCATTGATCGACGATTTCCGTCCCTTTCATTTTTACCGCCGCAATCTCGATAATGGTATGCTCGGCGGCGTTCAGACCTGTCGTCTCCGTATCGAAGACAACGTATTCGGTCGTCTCGTCAATCGGCTGGTTGTTATCGGCGTTCAGGTTGTAGACGATGTCGATTCCATCCTCGACCACATACGCCTCCATGCCAAGGATGCACTTTATGTTATGTTTCTTCGCAACCGAGTACGCTTCCGGAAACGCCTGCACCACCCCGTGATCGGTGACGGCAATCGCCTTGTGCCCCCATTTGGCCGCCGTGGAAATCAGCGACTTGACCGAAGCCACCGCATCCAGTGCGCTCATCGGGGTATGGCAATGCAGTTCGACGCGTTTTTCGTCTGCCTGATCCCGGCGGATGACCTGCTCGATCTGGTTCAGGTCGTTGGCGTTCATCACCAGCTCACGCATAAAGGTGTCATGCTGTACACTTCCGCGCACCTTGACCCACATGCCGTCCTTGAGCGCCTCCAGCATCTTGACGTCCTCTTTGTCCCGGGAAAACATCTTTACCGTCAGGGAGTCTGTGTAGTCCGACACGTTGAAAGTCAACAGATGACGTCCACTGCGCAGCTCTTTTACCTCGACGTTGAAGACAGTGCCCTGGATGACGACGCGACGCTCTTCCTCCTGAATTTCGCGAATCGGGATCGGGTCGTCCTTGATTTCGTAGCCCATCATCAAGGTGGTAATCGCTTCTGTCTTTTCGGAACTCTTGCTTTCCTGGGCAGCGGCTGTCATCACGACTTCCACGAGCGCCCGCTCCTCCTCGTTGCGCTGCTCGACAAAGGCTTGGTACGCTTCATCGCTCTCTTCGCCATGGAAGGAAAAGCGCATGGAGCAATCCGTCGCCTTTTGAAAAGCGGCCAGCAACTCATTGTCAGCGCGCTTGCGTTTGGCGACTTCTACCGTCATTTCCGTTGGCAAGTACACCTTCACTTCCTGCTGCTCGACCTGCTTTCTGGCAGAACGCAGCGTGACAGCAAGCGAATTGAGCTTCGGCTCCAGACTTGCGACCAGCAAGTCCCAATACTCTTCCACCACGAAGCCAAGCTCAGGCTTTTCTTTGTAGCGGAATCTGGCGTCGACTTTTGCCAGGTGGGAAAAGGTTTGCGACAGGCGTCTCGTAAACGCAGCATATGCGTCTGCGGGCAACAGCCTTGGCAAGGTAAAATGAAAGACCCATTCCTTGTTTTGCTTGTAAAGCTCAAGCTTGTCGATCTGTCCGTCCAGAAAATAGCGGTTGACCCATTCGTCAGGAACTTCCATTTGCTTGAGCAGCAGAGAGAAGCGCTGTTTTTGCTCTTGTAAACGGTCCACGGTATTCCACCCTCCCAAAAACAAGCAAAAGAGGTACTCCCGTTGTGTCCAGGGGAGTACCCCGTAAAATTCGACAAAATCTTTCTTCAATCCTGCACGTTACTCGTTGCCGAACAGGGCTGCCCCGGTATGGTCTACACGAGCAAGCATCGTTTTCACTTCGGATACGAGGTCGGCCACCTTCACGTTCACCGTTTCCCCGGTTTTGCGAACGCGAACTTCGACGGTGCCCTCTTGCGCTGCTTTGTCCGATACGGTAATACGCAGCGGCAAACCGATCAGGTCAGCATCCTTGAACTTCACGCCGGCCCGCTCAGGGCGATCATCGAACAAAACTTCCACGCCTGCTTTTTGCAAAGCCTCGGAAATTTGTTCGCTGATTTGGCGCTGCTCCTCTACTTTAACATTGACCGGGATTACATGTACATGGAAAGGAGCGACAGCGACAGGCCAAATGATCCCATTCTCGTCGTTGTTTTGCTCAATGACAGCGGCAATCGTCCGGGATACGCCGATTCCGTAGCACCCCATAATCATCGGCTGGCTGCGGCCGTTCTCATCCAGATAGGTTGCTCCCATCGCTTGCGAGTATTTCGTACCAAGCTTGAACACATGGCCAACTTCGACCCCGCGTGCAAACTTGATTGCCCCGCCTGTACGCGGGCATTGGTCGCCTTCGGTAATGTTGCGCAGGTCAGCAAAACGGGAAACGGCAAAATCACGCCCTGGCACAACGTGAGCCAGATGGTAGTCGGTCTCATTTGCGCCCACGATGCCGTCATATACATCCTGCACGTAGTTGTCCGCGATGATTTCCACTTTTTCGCCATCAATGCCGACAGGCCCGACAAATCCGGCAGGCGCTCCTGTCACGGAAACGATCTCCGCTTCGGATGCCAGACCAACTGTTGTCGCATCGTACAAGTTTTTCAGCTTCACTTCATTCAGCTCGTGGTCTCCGCGCACAAGCACCATCACCAGCTTGTCGTCGACGCGGTAAATGAGGCTCTTGATGATTTGCTTCGCTTCGACGTTCAAAAACTCGACGAGCTGATCGATTGTTTTAATCCCCGGCGTATGTACTTTTTCACGGGCTGGCGCTTCTACAGCGGGCTTCTCCGATGGCTTGTACACGACTTCCGCTTTTTCCAGGTTGGCTGCATAGTCGCCTTCCTCGGAGTACGCAATCGTGTCCTCGCCGATCTCACACAACGCCATGAACTCGTACGTGCCTTTTCCGCCAATCGCGCCTGCGTCGGCTTCAACCGCGCGGAAATTCAGGCCGACACGGGTGAAAATGTTCGTGTAGGCGTCGTACATCGCCTGGAAGTTGCGATCCAGTCCTTCCTGGGTCGTATCAAACGAATACGCGTCCTTCATGATAAACTCGCGGCAACGGATCAGGCCGAAGCGCGGACGCACTTCATCGCGAAACTTCGTCTGGATTTGATACAGGTTGATCGGGAGCTTTTTGTACGAGTTGATCTCGTCCCGAACCAGGCTGGTAATGACTTCCTCGTGAGTGGGGCCGAGCGCAAAGGAGCGGTCGTGACGGTCGCGCAGACGCACAAGCTCAGGACCGTACACATCCCAGCGGCCCGTCTGATGCCACAGCTCGGCAGGCTGCATGGCTGGCATCAACAGCTCCTGAGCTCCTGCCTTGTTCATCTCTTCACGCACAATGGCCTGGATTTTGTGCAGGGTACGAAGCGCCAATGGCAGGTACGTATAAATTCCGGAAGCCAGTTGGCGGGCCATGCCGGCGCGGAGCAGCAGCTTATGGCTGGCAATCTCCGCATCCGCAGGCACTTCCCGCAAGGTAGGAATCAACATTTGACTTTGCTTCAACACGTGCGTGTCCTCCTTATGCCTCGTCAGCAATCAACGACGATCAGCCTACCTTGGTAGGGTTTTTCTCGTTGACCATTTCGTTAATTTCTTTCATCAATTCTTCGAACAGTTCATCTTCTTTCACTTTCCGAACAATGACACCATTGCGGAAAATCAGTCCTTCGCCGTTACCGCCCGCAACGCCGACATCCGCTTCGCGCGCTTCACCCGGCCCGTTTACCGCGCAGCCCATGACGGCTACTTTCAGCGGAACTTTCAAAGTGGAGATCGCATCCTCTACTTTTGTCGCCAGTCCAATCAAGTCAATCGCACAACGCCCGCACGACGGGCACGCAATCACGACAGGATCGTTGTTGACAATATCGAGGCTGCGGAGAATTTGCTTCGCCACCTTGATTTCTTCCACCGGATCTGCCGTCAGCGATACGCGGATCGTGTCACCAATGCCCATCGACAGCACTGTCCCGATTCCGACGGAAGACTTGATCGCCCCGGAAAACTGGGTCCCCGCCTCTGTCACGCCTACGTGCAGCGGATAGTTGCGCTTTTGCGCCATCAGCGAATAGGTCTGGATCATCGTCGGCACGTCGGAAGATTTCAGAGAGATGACGATATTATCGTAATTCAAGTCCTCCAAAATTTCCACGTGGTCCATTGCGCTCTCGACAATCGCTTCCGGTGAAGGGTAGCCGTACTTTTCCAGCAGCCTTCTTTCAACGGAACCGGAGTTTACCCCGATGCGGATCGGCACATTGCGCTCGCGGCAAGCTTCGACGACGCGCTTTGTTTTTTCCCTGGAACCGATGTTTCCGGGATTGATCCGAATTTTGTCAATGCCGCTCTCCAGCGCAATCAGTGCCAGCTTGTGGTCAAAATGGATGTCCGCAACAAGCGGCAGCGGGGAACGCTCCTTGATCTTTTTGATGGCGCGGGCTGCATCCTCATTGATGACGGCCAGGCGGACAATTTGGCAACCGGCGTCATGAAGCTGTTGAATCTGGGCCAGTGTCTTCTCTACATCACGCGTGTCTGCTGTCGTCATTGATTGGATTACTACGCTTTTTTGGCCACCGATTTGCACGTCTCCCACAAAAACCGGTTTCGTCTCCTCGCGCTTGTACATTTTGCACCATCCTTTAATTTTGTCTCTTTTCTACTCCACATGGTAGTACGTTATTGGAAGAACAACCGTTGCAGATCGTTCCAGGTTACGACCAAAATCAGCAGCATCAAAAAGGCGAAGCCGAGAAAGTGCACCATGCCTTCTTTGTGCGGATCAACCGGACGTCCGCGCAGCGCTTCGACTGCAATAAACGCCAGGCGCCCGCCGTCGAGGGCCGGAAGCGGCAACAGATTGATGAGCCCCAGGTTGATGGAAAGAACGGCTGCCCATTTCATCAAAATCGCCATGCCCTGCTGGGCGAACTCCCCGGTCATCTTGAAGATCCCTACCGGACCGCTCAGGTCGTTAAGCCCTACCGAGCCGGTAAAGAGCATTCCCAAGCTCTTCAATATCATCGCCGTAAATTCATAGGTGGATGTCGCACCGTACTTCAGCACTTCTCCCGGTGCGTACGTCAGCGGATTCGTCACCATGATTTTGCCGACATTGTTCTCGTCTTTTCCTACTTTGACCAAAACGGTGTTGCGTTGTCCGTTTCGCTCGTATTCAAACTGCATTTCCTTGCCTGGCGACTGGCTGATGATCTGGACGATTTCTTTCCAGGAGGACACAGGCTGCCCCTGAATGGAGATAATCTTGTCTCCTTGCATCAAGCCCGCCTGAGCTGCCGGACCGTTTGCTCTGACCTCGCCCAGATACGGAATGTCTTTTGGCACCCCGTACAATAGCCCGATCGCGATAAACAGCACAAACGCCAGCAGAAAGTTGGCAAAAGGCCCGGCAAAAATGGCCCAGAAGCGCTGCGAAATCGTCTTGCCTTTAAACTGTCGGTTCAAAGGCGCGATTTGCACCTCTTGTCCATCTTTAACCAGCTGCGCCTGGGGATGCACGGAAAACTGCCGCTCTTCCCCGCCTACATCCAGCACGATATACAAATCTTTTTCCAGGTCAAAGCGAACAACCGTACCGGTAATCGCCCGAGCCGAAGCGTTCCCTGGTCCATCCAGCAAAAAATGCGTTACCTTACCTAATGCGTCCCGCTCCAGGCTTACTTCCATGTGCGGTTTCAACATTTCCATCTCAGGGTCTTCGCCTGCCATGCGGACCATCCCCCCGATAGGCAGGAGGCGAAGGGTGTATTCCGTCTCTCCCCGCTTCACGCGAAAAATCTTGGGCCCCATTCCCAGCGCAAATTCGCGGCAAAGTATCCCTGCTCTTTTGGCCAATAAAAAGTGTCCCAGCTCATGCACGAAAACGAGCGCACCAAAAACGACGACGATCGCGAGAATTGATTCAACGGAATCCATGTTGGGAAAAGGCAAGTGAACAGCCACCTTTCATTGGAGTGTCTACATCCAGTTTTCTTAAACGGACGCAAGCGCATGCGTGCGCGCCCACCGATCAGCCGCAAAAATCTCTTCCAGTTCGGGATTATGTACGCCTTCATGCGCCTCACATGTTCGTCTGACGACCTTTTCGATGTCGAGGAAGGAAATGGCCCCCTTCAGGAAAAGATCGACAGCGACTTCATTGGCTGCATTCAGGACAGCGGTATGCGTGCCCCCCGCTTTCCCGCACTCATAAGCCAATTGTAGCAGAGGATAGCGTTCAAAATCCATGGCAGCAAAATGAAGCGAGCCAATTTTGGCCAGATCAAGAGGTTCCGTAGTCAAATTTTTTCTGCAAGGATAGCTCATGGCGTACTGGATCGGCACTTTCATGTCCGGAGTACCCAACTGCGCCATGACAGCCCGGTCTTTGTATTCTACCATAGAGTGGATGATACTTTCATAATGCAGCACGCAGTCAATTTGTTCGTACGGCAAATCGAACAGCCAGTGGGCTTCGATTACCTCGAAGCCTTTGTTCATCATCGTAGCCGAATCAATGGTAATTTTCGCGCCCATGCTCCAGTTCGGGTGCGCCAGCGCCTCTTCTACCGTCACCTGCTGCAGTTCCTCGCGGCTCAGATGGCGAAAAGAACCGCCTGATGCCGTCAATATGATCCGCGCCACATCTTCTGCCCGCTCTCCCTGCATACATTGAAAAACAGCGGAATGCTCGCTGTCGACCGGGATGATGGCCACGCCCTTTTCCTTCGCCCGCTTCATGACGACGGGCCCTGCGCTCACCAGCGTTTCCTTGTTCGCAAGCCCAATCGTTTTTCCTTCCTCAATCGCCGCAAGTGTAGGGCCGACCCCTACACTGCCAACGACTGCGGTCATGACCATGCTGGCCGATTCATGGCGGGCAACCAGTTCAAGCCCTTCTGAACCGCAGACAATCTCGGGTTTGTATCCGCTGCCCAGTCGCTCGCGAAGCTGGACAGCCGCCTGCTCGTTCCCCACGGAGACAAGTTCTGGCCGAAACTTTTCCACCTGCCGGGCGAGCAGCTCCACATTCGTCCCTGCTGCCATGGCGACGACAGAAAACTCTTCGGGATGCTGTTCCACCACTTCCAGCGTGCTTGTTCCAATCGAGCCGGTTGAACCCAAGAGCGCTATTTTTTTCACTGATTTCACCCTCTATATCTCTTCTATATGCACCGCTCTTCAGACGATACCTAGCAGATGCAAAACCGGAAAGACAAGCAAAAAACTGTCAAATCGATCCAGCACACCGCCGTGTCCGGGGATGAGCTGTCCTGAATCTTTCACGTGAAAATGGCGCTTGAACGCCGACTCTACCAGGTCGCCCAGCTGCCCGACAACACCGGCTACCAGCGCGATTTCGAGCACCTTGTCAAAGGACAGGCTGCCGAAGCTTGCATTGATGACGACGACGACCAGGATGGCCGATGCCAAGCCGCCCAGCGCCCCTTCGACCGTTTTATTGGGACTGATTTCCGGCCACAGCTTGCGCTTGCCGATTGCTTTCCCGACAAAATAGGCTCCCGAATCCGTCGACCAGATCGCCGCGATCACCAGCACGGTGAGCATCAGTCCATCGGGCAGATTGCGGGCAGCGGCCATGTATGTAAAACCGAAGCCTATGTATAACGCCCCCACCAGTGTAAGGGCGACGTGTTCAATGTGAAACTGATTTTTCCGCACAACGGAGTAAATCAACAAAAGCAGGAGGACAGGCAGCATCAGATCCGGCATACTGATGCCCAGCCATTCGGCAAACGCGAGCGACGGCCAGAGCAAGCTGACCACGAGCGCGTAGCCGAGTATCCCTGCCACGTGAAATGGCCGAATGCCAGCCATCCGCATAAATTCAAAATGGCCTATGACGGCCAGCAAAAACACCAATAGTGAGTACCAGGCTCCACCCAGGTAGATAAGAAACAGAAAAGCTGCTCCACCAATCAGGCCTGTTAAGATTCGTTGCTTCAACTGATTCCACCTCTCGGCTATACCGCCCCGTAGCGACGAGCTCGGCCTTGGTATTCCACAATCGCTTGATAAAAGTGTTCACGGGTAAAATCAGGCCAAAGCACATCCGTAAACCACAATTCTGTGTAAGCCAATTGCCAAAGCATAAAGTTACTCAAGCGAATCTCTCCACTGGTGCGTATCAAGAGGTCAGGGTCCGGAATATCGCTTGTATACAGATAACGGGAAACCGCTTCTTCATCCAGAGCTTCCGGATCGAGTTCTCCCGCTTTTACTTTCGATGCCAACACGGAAAACGCCTTGACGATCTCGTCGCGGCCTCCGTAATTCAAGGCAAAACACAATTGAAGGCCTTGATTTTCATACGTGCGCTCTTCTGCTTCATGCAGAGCCTTCAGCGTATGCGCCGGGAGCTTTTCCTTGCTGCCGAGCATGCGGATGCGCACGTTCCGTTCGACCAATTCATCCAATTCTGTCGACAAAAATTCCTGCGGAAGCTTCATGAGAAAATCGACCTCGTCCCGTGGTCGCTTCCAATTTTCTGTAGAAAAAGCGTACATCGTCATGTAGCGCACGCCGATCTCGTCAGCAGCTTTTACGACTTCCTTTACCGTTTTCATGCCTGCTCGATGCCCGGCGACCCGGGGTAAATTGCGCATGTTGGCCCAACGACCGTTGCCGTCCATAATCACCGCGACATGCTGCGGGATTTTTCCGGAACGATCCAACTCGGCTGGTACCGATTGTTTTTCCTTGCGGCTCCATTTGCGCGCCAGATGTTCTAACATAAAGTGTTCCCCCGTAATGAGAGATATAGACGTGCATCCCCCTCAAATGAGGGGGATCGCCCTAATCATTATACTTCCATGATGTCTTTTTCTTTTTCTTTTACGATCTTGTCGATTTCCGCAATGAACTTGTCGGTCGATTTTTGGATCGTATCCTGATGGCGACGGGATTCATCCTCGGAGATGGTAGCTGCTTTTTCCAGCTTTTTAATCTCGTCGTTTGCGTCACGGCGAATGTTGCGGATGGCAATCTTTGCTTCCTCGCCACTTTTTCCGGCAAGCTTCACGAGCTCTTTGCGGCGCTCTTCTGTAAGCGGCGGAATGACCAGACGGATGATAACCCCGTCATTGGATGGAGAGATTCCCAGGTCAGACTGTTGCAGCGCACGGTCGATTTCCTTCAGTGCGCTTTTGTCCCACGGCTGGATCGTCAGCATGCGCGGCTCAGGAACGCTGATGTTCGCGAGTTGGCTGATCGGTGTAGGCGAACCGTAGTAGTCCACCAGCACGCGGTCGAGCATCGCTGGGTTCGCCCGGCCTGCACGGAGGCTGGACAAGTCTTTTTTCAAAGCGAGGATCGCTTTATTCATACGATCTTCCATGTCTTTGAGCACTGTTTGTGGCATGATTATTCCCCCTTCACTAGAGTACCGATTTTCTCGCCCATTACTGCCCGGCGAATATTGCCTTCTTCGGAAATGTTAAACACGATGAGTGGGATGCTGTTATCCATGCACAAGCTCGATGCGGTCGAATCCATAACCCCCAGTCCTTTGTTGAGGACTTCCAGGAATGTCAGTTGATCGTACTTCTGCG
The DNA here is from genome assembly GCF_003710935.1 of Brevibacillus gelatini. Classification (GTDB taxonomy): domain Bacteria; phylum Bacillota; class Bacilli; order Brevibacillales; family Brevibacillaceae; genus Brevibacillus; species Brevibacillus gelatini. The sequence continues at coordinate 60,045 of NZ_RHHS01000012.1, read as the reverse complement.
CATTCGGGTCCAGGCTAGGGTCAGCGGAATAGACCCCGTCGACCTTGTTTTTCGCCATCAAAATGACTTCTGCTTCGATCTCAGCAGCACGCAGGGCAGCCGTCGTATCTGTAGAAAAATAAGGGTTGCCCGTTCCGGCAGCGAAAATGACTACGCGCATTTTCTCCAGATGGCGAATGGCGCGTCGGCGTATGTATGGCTCGGCCACTTGTCGCATCTCAATCGAGGTTTGGACACGAGTCGGGACGTTCACTTTTTCCAGCCCATCCTGCAGGGCGAGGGAGTTCATAATCGTGGCCAACATCCCCATGTAGTCGGCAGTAGCCCGATCCATTCCTTTTGAGCTTCCGGAAAGTCCGCGCCAAATGTTGCCTCCACCGACGACTACGGCGACTTGTACTCCCAATTCTACGATTTCCTTGATCTGGTTTGCTACGGAGAAAATCACCTTCGGGTCGATTCCGTACCCAAGGTCCCCCGCCAGTGCTTCCCCACTCAACTTTAACACAACACGTTTATAGGCAGGAAGTGGCATGTGAAACGGCCTCCATTCATGAATCATTCTCTGTGCCTTGACTGCATTCCTTCTGAAAAGCTTCGGCACACTTGCTTTTTACGTGCAGGAGAGTTTCACATGTAGTGAAACTCTCGCTTTGAAAATAGGGAACACGAAGGTGTTCCCTATTCCTTTATTACTGCTTATTCACTTGAGCCATTACTTCGGCTGCGAAGTCTTCTTGTTTCTTCTCGATGCCTTCGCCGACTTGGAAGCGAGCGAATTCTTTCAAGGTAGCACCTGCTTCTTTCAACAGGGCAGATACTTTCTTGTCAGGGTCTTTTACGAATGGTTGCTCAACCATTACGTATTCTTCAAAGAATTTGGAGAGGCGGCCTTCGACCATTTTCTCCACGATATTGGCAGGCTTGCCTTCAGCCAGTGCTTGGTTTTTCAGAACTTCGCGCTCGCGATTGATCTCGTCTTGGGAAACCTCTTCACGGTTAGCGAAGCGAGGGTTTGCAGCAGCAGCGTGCATACCGAGATCTCTTGCCAGTGCTTCGTTTTGTGTGCCTTCGAGTGTTACCAGCACGCCGATTTTACCGCCCATGTGCAGGTAAGTACCGAATACGCCGTTATCGGATTTCTCGGATACAACAAAACGACGGAAGGTGATGTTTTCCCCGATTGTCGCGATTTTTTCATTGATAACTTGTGCCAGCGTGTCGCCAGCACCTTTGAACGGTTGCTCCAGCGCTTCCTCTACAGTTGCAGGACGTTGGGATACAACGTGCTCAGCGATGTCTTTTACGAGTGCTTGGAACTCAGGGTTTTTCGCAACGAAGTCTGTTTCGCAGTTAACTTCCACTACTGCTGCCACGTTGCCGGCAACCGCTGTAGCTGTCAAACCTTCTGCTGCGATACGGCTGGATTTTTTCGCTGCTTTTGCGATACCGCGCTCACGGAGCAGGTCAATTGCTTTTTCCATGTCGCCCGCTGTTTCTTCCAGCGCGCGTTTGCAATCCATCATACCTGCGCCTGTACGCTCGCGCAGTTCTTTAACCGCTTGTGCACTAATTGCCATGTAAGTGAAACCTCCTTGGAAAGTTACGATCTACAAATTACCAATGCCTTTTGAAGAAAAAAAGGATGGACGGGGGCTCTGACACCCTCAGTCCACCCTTTTACACACTTGCTTACGCAGTTGTTGTGGCTTCTTGCTCTGTTCCTTGGTTTCCTTCCAAGAGAGCGTCCGCCATTTTTGCAGTGAGCAGTTTCACAGCGCGAATTGCGTCATCGTTACCTGGGATCACGTAGTCGATCTCATCTGGATCGCAGTTAGTATCTACGATTGCAACGATTGGGATACCCAATTTGCGAGCTTCTGCTACAGCGATGCGCTCCTTGCGAGGATCGATGACAAACAGAGCATCTGGCAATTTATCCATGTTAGCGATACCGCCAAGGAATTTTTCCAGACGTTCCATTTCTTTGCGCAGAACGATAACTTCTTTCTTAGGCAGTACGTCGAAAGTACCGTCGTTTTCCATGCGTTTCAGCTCAGCGAGGCGAGCGGTACGCTTTTTGATCGTTGTGAAGTTTGTCAAGGTACCACCCAACCAGCGTTGGTTGATGTAGTAGTGACCTGTGCGTTCAGCTTCTTCTTTAACGGATTCTTGTGCTTGTTTCTTCGTACCTACGAAGAGCACTTTTCCGCCTTCTTGAGCGAGTTCACGTACGAAGTTGTACGCTTCCTCTACTTTTTTCACAGTTTTTTGCAGGTCGATAATGTAGATTCCGTTACGTTCGGTGAAGATATAGCGAGCCATTTTCGGGTTCCAACGGCGAGTTTGGTGACCGAAGTGTACACCAGCCTCGAGCAGTTGTTTCATCGAAATTACTGCCATATTTCACACCTCCTTCAAAAGTGGTTTTTTGATGCCTACCTCCGCCACACCGCATGTTCCAAGCAATTCTGCCAGTGGCAGCACCATTGCCGGAATTGGTGGACGTGCGATTTCAACACCGTAAATGAATATATCATATGGGTGTTTCAATTGCAACAAACCAATTCCAATATTTTTGCAAAAAAAATACCGCCTTACTTTTTCGGCGGTGTCGTGATGAGCTTGGCAATCTCTTCCTCCGAAATAGGTACCGAAACCTGGTAAGTCCCTACCCGGATGCGGTTCAGCTTGTCCATCGAGCGCAGTTGCTCCACCAACTTGTTGTTTTCCGGCAGGATTCCTTCTTTTACAAGGGTAGCCGCAACCCCTTCTGCCGTCGCCTTGTAAGGCACGGTGAAGGAAACGGTTTTCTTCGCTACAGGTGCCTCCACAGCAGGCGGTTGTGGGGTTGCAGTCTTGGTTGGCGCTGTTGCTGGCGTGGCGCTTTGGCTGGACGCCTCCAGAGCAGAAGATGGCTGGGCCACACTCTCGACGCTGGGAGGTTTTGCTTCGCTTGACACGGGTGTTTTTGGCTGCGCGGTCACCGGTGCCTTCGTCTGCTGCAGTTCAGGCGCTGTCGGAGATTTTGGGGCGCTTGGTGCCGGCTGTACGTTGACCTTTTTTTCTTCCTGCCATTGCTTGTATTCTTCCGGTGTGAGCACGACCATTTGCAGTTGGGTTGCCGCCTGCTTGATTTCTTCCTCTGTAAGTGCTGCCTGTGGCGCCGCGCTTTTCGGTGCGGTCAGGCCGATGAGAGAGGCTGCCACAACCAGGCCTGCTCCGAATCCAAATAACAATTCACGTTTACGCATCGGCAAGACCTCGCTCGTTTTTTTGCGCCAGCGTGAAAATGAGGTCGATTTCCCCGCGGCCTGCGCCCAGTCGTTTGGCAATCTCGTCAGGAGAGAGCCCTTCCCGGCTCAGCTCAAACACGCGGCGATAGCGCTCGCGCAGCGCCAGCATATCGACATCCTCTTCTGCAGGCAGTGCGCCTGTTGGTTGCTTCTGCTCGGCAGAGACGGCCGTTTGTGCTTGGGCCGCTCGTTCGTTCCATTGTTGCTCCAGTTGCTCGACTTTCTTTTTCAAAAAGTCGATTTCGTAAAGCAAATCAGCCCTTGTTTCTTGCCATTCGGCAGAAAGAAGGGCGATTTCCTGCTTGAACTGCTTGCTTAACCGTTGCAGGCTTTTTTCCGTTTCTGCCTTGTCTGTCTGTCGCTGTGTCGATAGGGCGACAGCATCATCCGGCGTCTTTTTCTGAAGAAAAAAGGCAAGCAGCATCATGATGATTCCTGTTCCGATGAGGATGAGATACACTTGGTCCATGTTGGTCACCTTTAGTTCTGGCTTGTCTTTTGTTCCTGTTATAGGGATATGTCAATAAAGCGTCCGCGCATGGGATCTCGCATGGAGACAGAGGAAGGGGAGCTTTGCTCACTTGCTGCATCGTTCTTTGCTTCGGCAGGCCCGCTGTGCGCTTGCTCATCCTGCCTCTGCCGCTGTTCCTGCTCCCTCTCGCGAATTTGGTTTTTTTGCGTTTCGTCGACGTTCGTCGGACGTTGCCGCATATGCGCGTCCAAATCTTTGCGCTGATCGATCATCGCCTGGGCTTCGTGCATGGAGCGTTGTTGCTGGTGCTCCTGAATCCGGCTGACTTCCAGCGTTCGTGGCAGCGCTACCTGCAATTCAACCGCTTTCAAACTCATACAGCCCAACTCCCTTCCTCGCCATCAGGATTTTGGCATTTAGATGAGTGTTGCGGTACTGATTTCCCCATCAAGGACGATAAATCGCGTCCGGGCGTACTCGTGCTTGACGAAATGAACGAGCTTGCCGAATGTCATCTTGATTCCCGGGTACATGACATGGTACGCCTCTACGGCGGCGGGGGTTTCCCCTTTCAGCTCGTTTTCCAAATCCTTCTTGCGCGCTTCAAGCTGTTTGCATTCCTTTTCCAGGACGAGTCGTGTATTGGTCAGCTTGATTTGCATGAGCCGCTTCTCAGGTGTAAGCTCCTTGCCCGTATGCAAAATTTGATTGATGACACCAAGCCCTTGATCCGTTTTGCGTAAATTTTCGTACACATTTTGCAAATCTTTTTGAATGTTGGCAAGCTCCTGCCGCAGCTCCGGCTTCACCCCTACCTCCAAAATGGTAGGCGTTGCCCTGTTGTTGCCAAACACCCGGGCGGCAATTTTTTCTCCCGCCTGCAGAACTCCCCCGATGATAATGCCTTTCGGGCCATTGCAAATGATTTGCTTTCCTGCCCGCACGTTGGAAAACATGATGCTTTGCGACACGATCACCTCGTTGCCGGCGGACACATTCGCATTCTGAATGAACGATGTACGAATATCATGTCCGGCGACAATCATGCCTTTGTCTTGGGCTACGATGCCACTTTTAATCTCAATCGATCCGCCCGCGTACAGTTCGGCACCTTCTACGCTCCCCAGCACGCGGATGTCGCCGGATGCCTTGACCCGAAATCCATTCAATACGTTCCCGCGAATGACCACCGTTCCCACAAAGTCAATGTTGCCGACACCAAAATCAACATCCCCATTTACATCATAGACAGGAAAAACATTCAGTTTGTCCTGCTCGGTAAAGGAAACCTGTCCATCAATGGCAGCGTAGACAAGCGTACGCTCCTGGTTGTGCACGACGTTTTTGCCGGGCTTGATGTGGATTTCCTTTCCTGCTTTGGGAGCGATGGGCTCTCCGGTAACTGCCGTCCCCGGTGTTCCAGGGGTAGCCGGGATTTTGCGGGCCAAGAGCTGTCCTTTGGCGACATTCGGTATGCTGGTTATATTATAATAATCGACTCGACCATCTTCCAGTTCTTTTGGCCCGCCTTCATTGGAAACATTTGCTAAATAAGGGTACTCGATAAAGGCGTCGGTTCCGTCAACCGGAGCCACCCCTCGCGCAATCGTGATGCGGGCGTTTGCGAACTTCCTGGGGAATGCGCATAGATCCCGCACGACATCATCGAGAATGCCCACCTTCACTTGGTTTGTTTGCAGTGCGCTATAGACGTCCTCTTCCCTGAGCACGATGTTGTCGAGGTCTTCTTCATCGACTTTCAGCACGATTTCTGCCTCCAGTTTATCTGCTGAAAGCTTGACCTCTAAACTGTAATTCTCGATCCCTTCCATACCTTCTCCCCTCTCAAGCTTGGGTACAATGCGTTTACATCAATTGCGACTTCCATCTCGACAAGGCGGAACGAAGTCGAAAAAGAGCCTTTGAATGAAGCTGCGAGATCCGTGAAGGTGACAAGCTCATGATTTCAGCGATTTCGGACAGCGTCATCTCCTCGAAGTAAAACAGGGAGACAACGAGTCTTTCCTTCTCCGGAAGCTTGTCGATTGCACCGACCAGCACTTCTTTCAAACTGCCGACTTCTGCTACCGTTTCCGGCCGTGGAGTCAACTCATCCACGATGTAGGAATGTCTTGCGGTCTTCTGCTCGTCCTCTTCCCCTACTGCCTCGTCAATGGAAACCATGCTGGCCAAAGAGGTTTCCAAAAACACCTGCTGCAGTTCTTTTTCGCTTATTCCGAGATATTCGGAAACTTCCAGATCGGTTGGCATTCGCAGCATTTTTTGTTCCAAGGTGGTGTACGCTTCTTCGATTTTTTTGGCCTTGTCCCGAACAGTGCGAGGGATCCAGTCATTTTCACGCAAGCCGTCAATCATGGCTCCACGAATGCGCCACATGGCATATGTCTCGAATTGCAGTCCCCGCGTATGATCGAATTTGGCCAAAGCATCCAGCAACCCAAATCGTCCGTAGCTGATTAAGTCATCCTTGTCCACGTTGGCCGGCAGATTGATCGCCAGCCGATTTGCCACCTTGTCCACCAGCGGCAAAAACTTGGTGATGAGATCAACTTCCGCCTCGCGACTGCCCTCTTGCTTCCACATGACCCATTTATCGAACTCTTTTGCTTTTTCCTGACTGGTTAGCCGTGCCACGAATAGTCACCAACCTTTACTCATCTGTTAAGCGCCTAACGACCTCTGCAACGGTTGCTGGATTCTCAATAGGAGGTACCGTCTCCAACTTGGTGAAGGAGAGCGGAGAAAATGCTTCGTCTGCCACTGTCTCAACCGTTTGATCTGTGGACTTCGCCTCTGTCCCGGCTTCATCCAGAGGAACACTTGCCTCCTCTGCTCCTTCTGCTGTCACGGACGGCACTGGTGTCTGTGTGACGAGTGCCAGAACAAAACGGATCGGAAAAGCTGCAAGGAAAAATACGACCAGAGCAATGGCCGCCCGCTCCAAGGAGACCAGCCAGACATTGCTCAAAAGTGCCGTACAAAAAGTGATGACAAAAGCGACCAGCCCCATGCCTGCATTTATCCAAATGGTTCCCAACATTCTTATACTTCCTTCACACCTTGATTTACCGTACGGATTTGAAGAACCCCATTGGCAGCATCCATCTCTATCGTCCGACCGCAGTTTCCCCCTGTATCTTCTGCCACGATTCGAATGTTAGCTTCTTTGAGAGCCTGTTTGCAGGCCTCGACATTTCTCGGTCCGATCCGCATGGTATCACTGTTTCCCAAAAAGGCGAACATCTGTGCTCCGCCCGCTATTTTGGCGACGATATTCCGGGTTTGGGCACCAGCCTTTTCCATCAAGTCAATCAGATGGGGAATTGCTGTGTCCGCATACTTCCCGATCGTCACCTCCCCGCTTTTCGCAAGTGAGGACTCCGGAAGCATAACATGTGCCATGCCTGCAATTTTATGGATGTGATCGTAGAGAACAACCCCTACGCAAGATCCTAGACCCGTGGTTCGTAGCTTGCTCGGCGACTTTGCTACACCGAGGTCAGCCATACCTATCTTAATTATCTCCATCGAACGGAACCCCTAATGAACGAAATAGAATAGGAAGCGATTCAGGATCAGGAATAAGGAAAAAGTTCCCCTTGACTTTTTCGTTGCCTTCAAAAAAGGCGGTGTCAATCGTGAGAGCAAAGTCACCCACTTGACCCAACGCTATTAATCCGTAGCTGAGAATCGCTCCAGCCATATCCACAGCGAGTGCAGGTACCGAAGGCTGCAGGTTGAGCTGTGTGAAATCTGCCAGTGAGGAGAGATAGGACCCAGTCAAAATATTGCCGATCTCGTGAAGAGCTGAAACTTCCAGCTCTTCCCATTCGTAAACATCCTTGTTGATCCCCGTGATTTGTTCCAGCAGATGTCTTGCCGAATCCAGATCGAGAATGAAAAACATACTTCCAGGACAATCGCCTTCCACTCGTAAAAAGACGGTAACGACAACCGCTTCAGCGCCACCGACACAATCGGCCACCTTGTCAAACGGAATGATGTTGACTTGCGGCACTTTCATGTCGATCTCTTTTTGCATCAGCTTGGAGAGAGCCGTTGCGGCATGCCCAGCACCGATGTTCCCGATTTCCCGCAGAACATCAAATTGGAAGTCTCCAAACTTTGTGAAATAGGCCATCTTTTTTACCCCTCAATTGAGTCCAGCTGTTTAATTTCCTCTGTGCTCAATACTTTATCGAGATTCAACAAAATCAAAAGTCGTTTGTCCAGCTTCGCTACTCCGCGCAGGTAAGCAGCTTCAACGCCACCCACAACCTCTGGCGGCGGCTCAATCGCATTGACCGGAATGTCGATGACATCGTTGGCCGCGTCCACAATCAAGCCGACTTCCACTTCGCCAACTGCAACGATAATGATGCGGGTCGATTCGGAATAGAGACTTTCTTCCAACCCGAACCGATTGCGAAGATCAATGATCGGCGTGACCACTCCGCGCAGGTTGATAACCCCTTTGACGAACTGGGGCGTGCGTGGAACACGGGTGATGTGCTCCAGCTTCTCGATGGATTTCACCTGATTGACTTCTACCCCGTACTCTTCATCCTTCAACCGAAACACAATCACTTTGACTTCGCTTACGATTTCTTTTTGATCGAGCATGTGGCTGCCCCTCCCTCTACTTAATCAGTGCGTTGCAATCAATGATGAGAGCGACTTGTCCGTCTCCCAGGATCGTTGCACCCGAAATGGCAAAGACGTTGACCAGATACTTGCCAAGCGATTTGAGGACGATTTCCTGCTGGCCGATAAACGAATCCACAACAAGTCCGGCCATTTTTTCTCCTTTGCGAACGATGACTACCGATACATCATCGTCTTTTTCCGCCCCGTTGTCCGGTACCTGGAAAATGTCCTGCAGCGAAACGAGCGGAACAACGCGTCCCCTGAAGTCGATCACTTTCTGGCGATGAGCCATCATGATCTGGTCTTTCTTGAACACCGCCGTTTCAATAATCGAGGAAAGCGGCACCGCGTACTTCTCGTCGTTTACCTGCACGAGCATGGCGGAAATGATCGAGAGCGTCAGCGGGAGCTGAATCAGGAAGGTCGTTCCCTGGCCGCGAACAGATTCTACACTGACACTACCGCCAAGCGATTCGATCTTGGATTTGACGACATCCAGTCCTACGCCGCGGCCGGAAATATCCGAGACCACTTCAGCGGTACTGAATCCAGCGGCGAACAAAAGCTCGTGAATCTGCTTGTCCGACATGCTGTCTGCGTTGGCTGGATTGACAATGCCCCGTTCAATCGCTTTTTTCAGCACTTTTTCCTTGTTGATGCCCGCGCCGTCGTCTTTCACTTCGATAAAGACATGGTTGCCGCTGTGGAACGCGCGCAGGACGATCGTTCCTTCCTCCGGCTTGCCTGCCCTTTTCCGATCTTCAGGCGATTCGATCCCGTGGTCGAGCGAGTTGCGCAGCAGGTGATTGAGCGGGTCCCCGATCTCATCGATAACGGTGCGATCCAGCTCTGTTTCCGCCCCGATGATTTCCAGATTTACTTTCTTATGTAGTTCTTTTTGCAAATCGCGGATCATGCGCGGGAAGCGGTTGAAGACTTGCTCCACTGGGACCATGCGCATCGTCAGGATGATATTTTGCAAATCTCCGCTGATGCGGTTCATATGCTCGACTGTTTCCTGCAGCTCGCCATTGCCGATCTCGCGTGCCAACTGCTCCAGACGTCCGCGGTCGATTACCAGCTCGCTGAACAGGTTCATCAAAATGTCCAGACGGTCGATGTCTACGCGAATCGTTTTTCCGCCAGCCGTCGTTTTCTTGGCAGGGGTTGCCTGAGCATTGCTTGGGGCTTTTTTCTCCTCTGCGGGAGCTGCCGTTTCCGCCACTGCTGGAGCTGGCGGCGCTTGTTTTTTCAGTTGAATCGGTTCAATCGTAACATCTTGTATTTCCGAAATGTTGAGAATCGCGCTGCGGACTTTCTCGACAGATTGCATGGTGACGTAGGCCAATTCAAAAGACAGCTCGAAGCGCTCGTTTTCAATATCTTCAACCGACGGCTTTGTCTTGATGATTTCCCCCATCGACTCCAACTGGTCAAATACCATGTAGGCACGCGCCGCTTTCAGCAGGCAATTCTCATTCAGCGTGACCTGAATCCACACGACGTTGTTGCCAAGCTCCTTGGACTGCTCCAGCACCATCAGCGCGTAGTCGTCCAGATCGTGCTCCTGGGCAGGCGTTCCTTCCGCTTTTTCCGCCTCAACGGCTTCCTCTTCCGCTACGGCAGCCGCAGCTACTTCCTGTTCGGCGGAAAAATCGCCAGCCACAATCGCTCTCAGCTTTTTCACCGGAACCGATACGTCGGCTGATCCATCCCCGCCTTCTGTGATATCGATCACCATGCTTTCGATCAGATCCACGCTTTGAAAGATGACATCCATGATGTCACTGGTGATTGTCAACTTCTGGTTACGAATCAGATCGAGCACGTTTTCCGCTTCGTGAGTCAGGTTGGCCATATCTTCGAAGCCCATGGTTGCGGACATCCCTTTCAAGGTGTGCGCGGAGCGGAAAATTTCCTTGACGTGCCCAATGTTTCCCGGATCACTTTCCAACAGCAACAGGTTGGCGTTGATTGCTTGCAGGTGTTCTTTTGCTTCCTCAATAAACATGTCCAAATACTGATTCATATCCATCGGTGATCCACCTCCCAAAATCAATGCAAGAGATTGCACAACAGCTCTGGAATTTTTTCCAATGGGGCCACATGATCTGCCACTCCCGCCTGGATAGCCGCTCGTGGCATCCCGAAAACGACACAACTCGACTCGTCTTCGACAATACTGGTAACAGGTCCAAGCTCCTTCATCTGCTTTAGACCTTTGGTCCCATCATTTCCCATGCCTGTCATGATAATTGCCCATTTGTCTACATTTGTCAATCGACTGGCGGATTCAAAAAGGACATCTACCGAAGGTCTGTGACCTCCCCGCGGCTCTTGCTGATGCAGGTGGGCCTGCAGTTTTCCGTTGACCTGGTGCACTTCAAAGTGATACCCGCCTGGTGCAATATAGGCAGTGCCGGGCTCCAGCCATTCCCCGTCTGTTACTTCCGTCACCCGTATGTGGCACAAGGAATCGAGCCTTTGCGCCAGCGACTTCGTAAAACCGGCCGGCATGTGCTGGACAATCGCAATCGGCGCGGGGAAGCTGGCAGGGATTGGCGTCAGTACCTGTTGCAGAGCCTTCGGACCGCCTGTCGACGTTCCCAGCACGACCAGCCTCGCCTTTCCACTGCTTGGAAATCGCGGCAAAGCTTTTGGTACAGGCGATTGTGTCGTTCGCAGCGTGGCGGTGACAGAAGCCGGGCTTGGCCGCATTGGTTCTGGTGCGGAAGGTCTGCTCGGCCGCAGTGTCCGGCGGATGCGTCCCTTCGCCGAGGCAGCCGCTTTGACCCGCTCGACCAGCCGATCCGCAACTTTGTGAATATCAAGGGAAATCGGCCCTGACGGCTTCGTAATAAAGTCAAAGGCTCCCAGTTCCAAAGCCTGGATCGTTGCGTCTGCTCCCTCACGTGTCAGGCTGCTCAGCATAACCACTGGCAACGGACAGTCTGCCATGATCTTTTCCAATGCTTCGAGGCCGTTCATGACCGGCATCTCGATGTCCAGCGTGAGGACATCCGGACTGAGTTGTTTGCACTTTTCGACACATTCGAGTCCATTTTTCGCTCGATCAATTACTTCAATTTCGGGATCACCCGATAAAATATCGCCAATAACTTTCCGCATGAATGCTGAATCATCAGTGACCAGAACTCGAATTTTGCTCAATCGAATGTCACTCCCTTCCTAGCTGTTTGCCTTATCGTATGAAATGTTTCAGCCTCGCAAGAAAACCTTTCAGTCCGCTCGTCTTTGCATCTGTAGCGGTTGGTGTGTCCAGGTAGCGATCCACCAGATTCCGAATGCTTTTTGCTGCTTGCGATTGCGGATATGTAAGGAGAAAGGGACGCTGCTGCTTCACTGCCTTTGATACGTGGGGATCGTCAGAAACATATCCGAGCGACTGGATATCCATGTCCAAAAATCGCTTGGCAACCATCGCCAGCTTGTCTGCCGTCATCCTGCCTTCTTTTTCCGAAGAGACGCGGTTGATGACCAGGCGGATCACGATTGCAGGGTTGCGAGCGTGGAGCATCTTAATGACAGCGTAGGCATCCGTAATCGCGGGCGGCTCCGGCGTTGTCACCAGGATAACTTCATCTGAGGAAAGCATGAAGCGCATCGATTCCTTCGAAAAGCCTGCTCCCGTATCAAAAATGATCGTATCCGCATAGCCTTGCAACGGATTCAGGCGGGAAAACAGCCGATCCAGCTTGAACTCGTCCAGTTGCATGATCTGGGTAAATCCGGATCCGCCTGCAATGAACTCCAGTCCTCCGGGCCCGCGCTCGATGATTTCCCAGACATCCGTGTCCGGCTCAAGCAAGTGGAACAGATGCTTTTTCGGCGTAATCCCCATCAAGACATCCAGGTTGGCAAGGCCCAAATCCACGTCGAACAATACCGCTTTGTGTCCCCGTTCGAGCAATCCAAGCCCAAAATTCAAGCTGAAATTGGATTTGCCAACCCCACCTTTCCCGCTGGTCACTGTTACCAGCCGGGTCGTTTTTTCACTTGTACCGGATTGCTGCATGCGCACTCGAAGTTGTTCTGCCTGGTCTCTCATCTAGGTCAATCTCCCATAATCATCGTCGCCACCAACTCTGGAGAGGCAGCCACAATATCGTCTGGCACATTTTGTCCCGTCGTGAAGTAAGAGAGGTCGAGCTTGCTCTCATGGCAAATGTTCAAGATCGAGCCGTAGCTGGTTGTCTCGTCTGCCTTGGTGAAAATTACCTGTTTGACAGGGACGTGCGCAAAGTTTTGCACGATGGTTTTCATGTCGGTGTACTTCGAGCCGAGGCTCAGCACGAGGTAATTCAAGCTGTTTTTCCCATGCTCCACCAGCTCGCGAATCTCTTGCACATATTCATCGTTGCGAAAATTGCGGCCAGCGGTGTCGACAAAAATGAGGTTGCAGTCGCTGAGACGCTCCATGGCCGCGGCCATTTCCTTCGGGGAGAACACAACCTCCAGCGGCACATTCAGGATGTTGGCGTATGTCTTCAACTGCTCGACGGCCGCCATCCGGTACGTATCCGTGGTAATAAAGCCGATTTTGCGCTTTTCCTTCAACATACTGTTTGCTGCCAGCTTGGCGATCGTAGTCGTCTTGCCTACACCCGTTGGTCCGAAAAAGAAGGCGTACTGGACACTTTGCGGGATGCCTGCCGACTTCGGCGCGTACGGCGCAAGCATGGAGGCGATGATTTTTCGCGTCTCACGAAAGGCCGTCTCCTCGTTCCATCCATCCTGGGGCTGCGCTTGCTCCATCAGCTTGTGGATGATTTCCGCCGTCACCTCTTCCGCTGTCTCCTGTCTGACAAGTCGATTGCGCACCTTCTGTATGGCAGGAGGCAGTTGATGACTAAGATCGTTGACCAAAAGCTTCTGGAACATCTGGCGCATGTCACGAACTTCATTTGCAAGAGCGTCATTCATCGTGCTGCTGCCTGCTGCTTCCTCTGACTGCTTGGCAGCCTTTCCGTTTGCCGCTTTTTCCACCTGCTGGCTGGACGGTTGTGTCTCTGCTTCCTTGTGCGGCACCACAGCAGCCGGAGCTGGTACTGTGTTGTCCGGCGGCCTTGGCTCATTTCGTTGCGGCACCGTTTTCTCAGCAGCTTCTTTCGCCAGATTGGCCCGGCGATAAGCCTGTTGAGCCGTGTAGGTGCCCGTCTGTCCGTTCGAGAAAACGTCCTTCGACCGATGCTCAGCCGCGACCGGAGAGCCTTCACGCCCAGTTGCCTTTTCGTCAACCGCAGCGATTACTTCGATTTTCTGTTTGCCAAACATCCCGAACAATCCGCCTGTCTTGATCGATTTGGAGTTCAGGATGACAGCATCTATACCCAGATCGAGCCTGATTTTTTCCATCGCTTCTGGCATCGAATCGACGATGTAACGTTTTACCCTCACGAAATGTTCACCATCCCTACGCTTTGCACTTCAACATTTGGCTCCAGCTCGCTGTACGACAATACAGGCACATCTGGCATCATTCGCTCCACCAGTTGACGCAGGTACATGCGAATGGCCGGTGACGCAAGGATGATCGGCTGCTGACCGGAGTTAATCATTTTGCTTACTTCCGCCGACATGCTTTGGAAGATTCTCTGTGATGTCTCTGGGTCCATTGCCAGATAGCTTCCTTGCTCTGACTGTTCCACGCGTTCGGAAATTGCTTTTTCCAAACCGGCGCCTGCGGTCAACACCCGCAGCGGCTGTCCGGGCTCTGTAAACTGCAGCGTAATCTGTCTGGACATCGCCTGTCTCACGTACTCGGTCAGCACATCCGGGTCTTTTGTAAACATGGCGTGGTCTGCCAACGCTTCGAGAATGACTTGCAAATTGCGGACAGATACTTTTTCACGCAAGAGCTTTTGCAGCACCTTTTGCACATCGCCAATCGACAAAAGTCCCGGGATGAGCTCGTCCACCAGCACCGGGGCCACTTCTCGAACGTTGTCGATAAGCGCCCGCGTTTCTTGTCGACCGAGCAGCTCGTGTGCGTGGCGCTTGACCACTTCGGTAAGATGGGTTGCCACGACAGACGGCGGATCGACTACCGTGTAGCCAGACAACTCAGCAATCTCCTTATTTTCTTCTGTTACCCATAATGCAGGCAATCCAAACGCAGGTTCCACTGTTTCGATCCCGACAACAGAATCATCATCAATTCCCGGGCTCATGGCGAGGTAGTGATCGAGCAGGATTTCCCCTTTGGCCACCTGGTTGCCTTTGATTTTAATCATGTATTCGTTGGGCCGCAGTTGAATATTGTCGCGAATGCGAATGACGGGAACGACAATCCCAAGCTCCAGTGCAATCTGCCTGCGAATCATGATGACGCGATCCAGCAGGTCTCCGCCTTGCTTCACGTCAGCGAGCGGAATCAGGCCGTAGCCAAATTCGAACTCGATCGGGTCCACTTGCAGGAGGTTGACCACGCTTTCCGGACTGCGCACTTCTTCGATCTGCTGCTCCTCCACCTTGTCTGCCGATTCCTGGATCTCGTTTTTCTGCTTCTTGCTCATCATCCATGCCGCGTAGCACATGATCCCGGCCACCGGCAATACAGGCAGCAGTCCGATCGGAGTGAACAGGCCAAGCAGAATCATGCAGCCAGCTACTATGTATAAAAGGCGCGGGAAGGAGAACATTTGCCGGGCAATATCGTCGCCAAGCCCTTCCCCGGAGGTGGAGCGAGTGACAATGATACCGGCTGCGGTCGAGATGAGCAGCGCAGGAATTTGGCTAACCAGCGCATCACCGACCGACATCGTGGTAAAACGGGAAGCCGACTCTTGAAAGCTGAGGCCATGAATGAGCATCCCAATGATAAATCCACCGATGATGTTCACAATGAAAATGATAATTCCTGCGATGGCGTCCCCTTTGACGAATTTGCTGGCACCATCCATGGCTCCGTAAAAGTCTGCCTCATTTTCGATCTTTTTTCTCCGCTCACGGGCTTCTGCTTCCGTAATCATCCCTGCATTCAAGTCCGCGTCGATACTCATTTGCTTCCCTGGCATCGCATCCAGCGTAAAGCGAGCGGCTACCTCAGCGACACGTTCGGAACCTTTTGTAATGACGATGAACTGAATGACGATCAGAATCAGAAACACGACGAATCCGACTACCTGATTTCCGCCAACCACAAAGTTGCCGAACGTCTCGATAACTTGTCCGCCTTCCCCATGCGACAAGATGTTGCGCGTCGTGGATACGTTCAGGGCAAGACGAAACAACGTCGTAATCAAAAGCACTGTCGGAAAAATGGAGAACTCCAGCGCTTCTTTTGTGTACATCGACACAAGCAAAATGGTCAACGCAAGAGAGATGTTCAAAATCAGCAGCAAATCAAGCAGCCCAGAAGGGAGTGGGATTACCATCATGACAACAATGCTTATCACAAACAGAATCGTACCAATTTCCTTCAATCGAAATCCCACTGTTCATCCTCCTCCCTCGTTATTTCACTTTCCCTTGCAGCTTGTAGACGTACGCGAGAACTTCCGCGACCGCTTTAAACATCTCTTCGGGAATTTGTTGTCCAATTTCAACCTTACTATAGAGAGCCCGGGCCAGGGGCTTGTTTTCCATCGTAACAATCCGGTGCTTTTTGGCAATTTCCCTAATTTTCAGCGCCAGGTAATCCTGGCCTTTCGCTATTACCGTAGGGGCGCTCATGGCACTGGCATCGTAGCGGATTGCGACGGCAAAGTGGGTCGGGTTCGTAATGATGACATCCGCTTTCGGCAGTTCCTGCATCATCCGGCGCAACGCCATGCTCCGCTGCCGTTCACGAATTTTCCCTTTGATTAACGGGTCCCCTTCCGACTGCTTGTGCTCGTCTTTAATATCCTGTTTGGACATCCGCAAATTCTTTTCATGTTCATACCGTTGATAGACGTAATCCAAAATAGCCAGAATGAACAATAGCAAACCGATATAAATACCAAGACTGGTTACTTCACTTGCTGTAAACGACAGGATGCTCCCCAGCGGAAGCAAGGAAAGCTGGGTGATTTGTTCTTTCGCATTCCATAAAATGACGTAAGCCACATACATGCAAGCACTGATTTTCAGTAGCGATTTCAGCAATTCGACTAAGGAGCGCATGGAAAAAATGCGTTTGGCGCCCTTGATCGGATCGAGCTTTTCCAGCTTTATCTGCAGCGTCTCTGTGCTAATCTTCCAACCGACCTGCAAGTAATTCACGGCGAAGGCGATCAGAAAGACCATCCCAAGTACAGGTCCCACGATTTTTATCGCCTCGTAGGTCATCGCCTTGACAATGACCTGGAGATTTTCTTCGTTCAACTGCCAGCTCGTATATGTGGTGAGCGATTCTCGCATTATGTTCTGAAACGTACTGAACATGGAAGGTCCGATCATCGTCAGCAAAAAAAAGAACGAGGTCAATACGATGGCAGGTGAGAGTTCCCGGCTTTTCGCCACTTGCCCCTTTTTGCGGGCATCTTCTCTTTTCTTGGGAGTTGGCTTCTCCGTTTTTTCACCGCTAAAAAATTGCAGGTCTACAGGGATATGGAACCTGATCTGCGTCATGGTGATCCTCCGAGCGATTTCATCATTTCCGCAAGTGCCCGGAACATGTTGTCAAACAGTCCGTTCAACGTCAGTAAAAAGGCGGGCATGACAACGATCAAAAGCAGAAAGCTGGCTAGCAGTTTTACTGGCAATCCGACCACAAAAATATTAAACTGCGGCACAGATTTGGCGATAATACCAAGAGAGAGATCTACCAGAAACAGTGCGACCATGATCGGCGCGGCCATCAGAAACGCGCTCAAAAACATGTTCGTAAACACTTTGACCGCTGTCATCATCACACTTTCACTGCCAAAAGCGGCCCACATTCGATCCACCGGAATCACCTGATAGCTGCTTATGATCCCGCGTAGCAGCATGTGGTGTCCATTGATGCTGAAAAAATACAAGATTGCCAGGATGTTCTTGAAATTCCCCGTTATCGGGATGTAGGCACCCGTTTTCGGGTCGATCACGTTGGCCATGGCCAGACCCATTTGCATGTCCATCAGCCCTCCGGCAACCTGGACAGCGACAAACATTAACTCGCAAATATAGCCCAAAATCACACCTACGAGCGCTTCCTTTATCACATAAAGCACAAACGTCAAATCCAGCGGAATCTGTCCCTGAATCGGCAACGCTTGAAAGCTAATCAGAGCGACGATGAAGGCCAACCCGATTTTGAACTGGGCTGGTACGCCCCTGATGGAGAAAAAGGGAGCGGCTACGAAAAATGCGCTCATTCTGACAAACACCAGCAAAAAAACAGGCAAGTACGTGAGATACAGGCTCATACGCTACCCGACAAAACGATGCAGGTTTCCGAAGATCCCCATCGTAAAATCAAGCAAGACGCGCAGCATCCACGGTCCCAGCGCCAAGATGACAAGAAATACAGCGACAATCTTCGGAATGAATGCGAGCGTCTGCTCTTGAATCTGCGTGGTTGCCTGAAAAACGCTGACCATCAACCCGACCAGCAAGGCGACCCCGAGTGCGGGCGACGCAATCAGCAGGATGGTGTAGACAGAGTTTTGGGCTATTTGCATCAGTAATTCCTGTGTCATACGCGAAGCCTCCTGGTCCTTCGGAATGTCGCTAGAAACTGGTCAATAGTGATTTCACTACCAGGTACCAGCCATCTACCATGATGAACAGCAAAATTTTGAACGGCAACGAGATCATCACAGGCGGCAGCATCATCATCCCCATCCCCATCAAGATGCTGGCGATAATCATGTCGATCACCAGAAACGGGATGAAGATCATAAAGCCGATCTGGAACGCCGTTTTCAGTTCGCTAATGGCATAGGCAGGTACAAGAGCGGTAAGCGGAATATCCTGAATGGTCTTCGGCCTCTCCGCTTTCGTAAAATCCAAAAACAGGGCGAGGTCTTTTTCACGAGTCTGCTTGGCCATAAATTCCTTGAACGGAATAACAGCTGCCTCAAATGCCTGCTGTTGTGTCAGCTTGCCTTGCATGAATGGTTGCACAGCGGTTTCATTCACTTTGCCGAAAGTCGGCGCCATGATGAAAAACGTCAGGAACAAAGCAAGTGCCACCAGCACCTGGTTGGGCGGCATTTGCTGCGTCGCCAGGGCATTTCGCACAAACGACAAGACAATCACTATTCGCGTAAAACTCGTCATCAACAACAAGATAGCTGGTGCCACAGAGAGCACCGTCAAGATCAGCAAAATCTGAATCGCAGAAGATGTCTCCTGTGGAGTCCCGTTGCCACCGCCGATTTGCAGATCAATACTCGGTATGAGCGGCGTTCCTTCTGGCGCAGCGGCCGCCATTTCGGGTACCGCCAGTACCGCGGCGACAAGCACAAGCACCTGTAAAAAATATTTCATTTTCGGTCCCCTCTGTCGGAAGCTTCCTCTTTGTCCCACAAGTCGGAGTTGAGTGGTCGTTTTTTCACGTTGTCCCACTGCCCTTTCAATAATTCCTGAAAGGTTTTTCCGTCCACCTCCGAAGAAAACAGCAGTTCTTCTTCGGCCTGCTTCTTTTTGCCGAATGGCAGCCAGTCAAGCGATAACGGATTTTTGATGGGCTCGATTTCCGCTTCGGATAAGATCAGGTCCACTTCCTCGCCCGGCTCGATTCGCCGAAGCAGTTGGACATTTTCTCCTACTCCCACAATGTACAAGGACTCTCCGATCATGATTACCTGCAGCGTCTTTCCGTTGCCAAGGGCTGCCGCACTGATAATTTTGATCGGTCCTTTGCTTTGCCCGATTTGGCGTCGTCCAAGAAAACGGAGCAGGAAAAAGATAAGCACAACGATAAAGCCCAGCGAAAAAATGACTTGAACCAAATAACCGATCATGCTGCCTGTTCCGCTGCCCGGAATGGCCGCCGGCTGTTCGCCGCCGGCGGGCGCATTGCTCACGTCTGTATTCCCCTGGTTGTAAGCATCGGCTACAGTACCTTCCGCATGGACGGCAATGGGCAGGGCGGAGACAAACAGCGCGAGGATCAGACTGAAGATCCACAATCGCCTCGTCCCTGCATTCCGGATCTTCATCATTAGCTCAAAGTCTTTTTGATCGCTTCCAGCACGCGATCTGCCTGGAATGGTTTTACGATGAAGTCCTTTGCGCCCGCCTGAATCGCATCAATAACCATGGCCTGTTGTCCCATCGCGGAGCACATGATGACGCGCGCGTTCGGGTCCAGCTTTTTGATTTCCTTCAGGGCAGTAATGCCATCCATTTCCGGCATGGTAATGTCCATTGTCACCAAATCCGGTCCCAGTTCCTTGTACTTCTCAACTGCCTGAGCACCGTCGCTCGCTTCCCCTACGACGCTGTAGCCGTTCTTGGACAGAATTTCCTTAATCATCATACGCATGAATGCTGCATCATCAACGATCAATACTTTGTTAGACATGAATAGCTCCTCCCCAATACTCACTTGCTTTTGATTTGTGGTTTACTGCAATTTTTGAACACGATCAACCTGGCTGATGATATCGGTTACGCGGACACCAAAATTCTCGTCGATTACGACAACCTCGCCCTTGGCAATCAACTTGTTGTTGACCAAAATGTCTACGTGCTCACCTGCCAGCTTGTCCAACTGTATTATGGACCCGGCGGACAAGTCAAGAATTTCTCGAATCAGTTTTTTCGTACGTCCCAATTCCACGGTTACTTGCAGCGGAATGTCTTGCAACAAGTTCAGGTTTTGCAGATCTCCTGTGTACATCGGCGAAGCCCCTAGCGGAGCAAACTGTGCCGGCACTACATTTGCCTGATTGGCTGCCGGACTGCCGAAGTGCTGCGGCGCTGGAGGAGCCACAGGCGGCTGCTGGTAAGCACCGGGATATGGGACATACCCAGGCGGCATTGCATACTGCGCATATGGGTCCGGATACATCGGTTGTCCTGGATACCCCATCGGTGGAGCATATCCAGCGGGTGGCTGCTGCTGCATCGGCTGCTGCCCAGGATGCGGCGCTACAGGCGGTACCTGGCTCTGCACAGGTTCCTGAGGCGCAGACTGGGCAGGCGGTGGAGTTGATGCACTCGGTGCCGAAATAGCAGGCTTTTCTGCCTCAGCCGCGAGCGCTGCAGCCGCCTCGTCATCAGAGCCTCCAACCAGTCGGTCGATCATCTTCTTCGCAAAAGAAAGCGGCAAGAGCTGCATGATATTCGAGTCGATCAACTCGCCATGTTCGCCAACCTTCAAGCGGAAGGAGACTTTCACCAGCGGACTGTCATCTTCGGAGAAGCTGTCTCCACCTTTGCCTTGTGCCAGGTCCATCACGTCGATGCCCGGAGGTGTGATATTAATGAACTGGTTGAAGATCGTGGACATGGATGTCGCAGCAGAACCCATCATTTGGTTCATTGCTTCCTGGACTGCGCTGATGTGCAGCTCGCTCATTTCCGTATTGGCCGGCTTTCCGTCTCCACCCATCATCAGGTCGGCGATTACCGCCGCATCTTCCATTCGGATGACCAACAGGTTGATTCCTTTGAAGCCGTCGGTGTACTCTACGTGAACCGCTACATGAGGAATGGGAAACTCGCTTTCCAACTCTTCCACTTCTACGACGGAAACGGTCGGCGTCGTAATGTCGACCTTCTGGCTTAACAAAGTAGATAACGCAGTGGCTGCACTGCCGAAGGAGATATTTCCGATTTCGCCCAAAGCATCCTGCTCAAACGGGGAAAGAAAATCAGCCACATCCTGACTCGCCACAGGCCCTGCTTCCTCTTCGTCCTCAACCAAGTTGTTCGCGCGAAGCAGCGCGTCAATCTCGTCTTGAGAAAGCATATCTCTACTCATTTTGTTCCTCCCCCTCCTCTATCACTTCATCAATTTGCACGGCCATTCTGCCTTTGAGCGTACCTGGTTGGCCCAGAAATTTTACCTGATTCCCGACCTTGATTTTCAGCTTGCTGTCGAGTGACTGATCCAGTTGGATGACGTCGCCTTTTTGCAGCTGCAGAAAATCGCTGACCGTGATCGTCGCGGTCCCCATCTCCGCAATAATGGGCAGTTTGGCCGCCTTTACTCGTTCTTCGACACGCAGACGTTCATCTTCATCCCGCGTCTTTTTCTGTTTGGAGAACCAGTATTGACCGGAAAGCTTGGTCATGATCGGCTCCAATACGACGTGAGGCAGACAAAGGTTAATCATTCCTGTCGTGTCCCCGATTTTCGTACTGAACGAGATTACGACGACAATCTCGTTTGGCGAAACAATCTGCATGAACTGGGGATTCATTTCCAGTCCTTCCTGGTACGGATCAAGCTCAATAATTTGCTTCCATGCCTCGTGGAATGTATCCAGCGCCTTGCCGAATACTCGCTCCATCACCGTTGTTTCAATTTCCGTAAGTGCACCCATTTTTTCCGGGATTGCACCTTGGCCACCAAGAAGCCGATCCAGCATGGTATAGGCGATGTTTGGATTGACCTCCAAGACCATTCGTCCTTCCAAGGGAGGAGCTTCGAAAATGTTCAAGATGGTCATCTTTGGAATGGAGCGTATAAATTCGTCATACGGCAATTGATCGACGGAGGCAACCGTAATTTGCACGAAGGTACGGAGCTGAGCTGAAAAATAAGTAGTCAACAATCTCGCATAGTTCTCGTGAATTCGTGTCAAGCCACGGATCTGATCTTTGGAGAACCGCAACGCGCGTTTGAAATCATACGCTTTGACTTTGCGCTCAGTCTCTTCTTTTTTCAGCTCGTTGGCATCCATCTCACCAGATGATAGAGCGGCCAACAACGCGTCAATCTCACTTTGTGAGAGAACCTCGGCCATATGTCGTCACCTCCTTGCTATGTATCCGTGTGATCGCTTCCTTACGACAAGACACGCTTGGTCGTCACAACTTGCACGATCTTGCCTTCCTGCATCAGGGAGCTGATTTCATTCATGATTTTCGCTTCCAGCTTGTTTACGCCTTCTGTTCCTTTTATGTCTTCCGGCGTCAGGCCAGCCAGTGTTTTAATAATGACCTGATTGACCTGCGGCAAACGCTGCTCCAGTTCCGCTTTGGCATCCGCGCTGTCCGCAGTAATGCTGAAGCGTACGATCATATAATTGTTCGTCAGCAGATTGGTCGTAATTTCCCCGGTATCAACGGAGTACTCCTGTATTTCTTTTGCTGTCAAAGGCTTCATTTCTTGTTCGTCGGAGCTGACCGTTTGCGCTGCCGGAGAGAGGTACGTTTGCCATAACACAAACGAGATTACTCCCAGTAGCGAAATCGCGATGATGATAATTAGGGCCATGTTAAACAAACGATTTTGAAACATCGCAATGCCTCCCGCTATTCATTTAAATCGTCCGGCAGCCTGGGTGCAGTCGCTATCGGATGAGCGTTTTGATAAAAAGCCTGAACACGTTCAGCGATGGACTCTGCGGAATCCTTCACGATGTACTTCCTGTCGTTGAACAACGTAATCACGGTATCGGGTGTTGCTTCAACAGTCTCGATGTGGGTGATGTTCAGAAAAAATGTAGTGCCGTTAAAACGGGTCAGTTTAATCATCAGATGCTCCTCCCGGGATTAAACAGGGGAAGGAGTATAATCGCTTCCCCTCCTAATCCACTGCAAGAAGTTATCGTTTCAGGTTCACCAGTTCTTCGAGAACGGAATCGGAAGTTGTAATGATCCGCGAGTTGGCCTGGAAGCCGCGCTGTGCGACGATCATTTCCGTGAACTCTTCCGAGAGGTCAACGTTGGACATTTCCAGTTGTCCGGCGATAATGCTCACTTTTGCATCTGTTGGAATCCTTGGTGCCATTGGGTCGTCATCATTAGGCCCGGCATTCACTGTGTTTTCATAGAGCGAATTGCCGATTTTTTTCAGACCACCCGGGTTGTTGAACGTCATGACGCCAATCGTGTTGTCGGTGGCGAGCGTTCCCGTATCGTCTACGGTCGTAATGACGCCGTCTTTACCGATCGAGTAGGAAACGACACCTTGCGCCTGGCCGATCTGAATCGGAGCAGCATCGCTGTTCAACAACTTCAGTCCTTGCGGGTTAACCAGGAAGCCCTGGGAATCGCGGGTGAAGTTGCCTGCGCGCGTGTAGTAGATTGTCTGGCCATCATCCGGAGTCACCATGAAATAGGCGTCACCTTCAATGGAAAGGTCTGTTGGCAAGTTTGTCGTCATCGGGCTTCCCGCCGCAAAGACGGTATCAATCGATGCAATCGAGGAGCCAAGACCGATCTGGGTCGGGTTCGTACCGCCTTTTCCTCCGGCGGTCGGTTCGCCGGCACCTTGCACATTTTGACTCAAAATATCTTGAAACATGACACGGCTTTTTTTGAAGCCAACCGTGTTTACGTTCGCAATGTTGTTACCGATGACATCCAGCTTTGTTTGAAAGCCACGCAAACCTGAGATACCTGAATACATGGAACGAAGCATGAACTGTTTCCTCCTCTTCTCTCTCGCTAGTGTAGATTACCTCTGTCGTTCGGTAACCCGTGGGCTTCCTCCGGGGAGGGCCAGCCCGTGCATACAGGCCATTTAGACGAAGATGGCGCTGTCTATGTTGGTAAATACATTGTCCTTCATACTGCCATCGTCCACAGCGGTAATAATTTTCCGATTTACGATGCTCACGACATAAGCCACGTTATCCATAATAATGAGGGATTCTCTGGCCCCTTTGGAGGCTGCCTTTTGAACCGCTGACTCCAAACGTTCCAGTTGGTGTCCTCCAAGCGTGATTCCACGTTGCTGCAAGCGGTTCATGGCATGCTGACTGAACGAAAGTGGCTGTGCTTTGGAAGCGAGCGCTGTCGACTCCGTCAAATATTGCTGGAATGTTTTGCTGGCTCCCGGCGCTGTCTGGGCAGCCACTTTGGTGACGTGGTTCGGCTTCGGAGGAAAATAAGGCTGCGCGACACGAAAATGGTTCATGCTGCTTCCTCCTTCATTCCATTCCTAGACGAGATCATCCAGTCCGCGGGCTGATTCCCGCAATCGATTCCACAGCGACTCGCTTGTTTCGCTGCTGTCTATGAGCTCCTCAAACACAAACTCTTGCTGTTCGTTTTGTTTCTCTTGTTGCTGCTGATTTTCTCGCTGTTGTCCGGCTTGCTCACGCTGCTGCTGGAAGCTGAACGTGTTGTCCTGCTGCTGCTGATTGACCTCCAGGCGATCAACCTGCAATCCTTGCTGTGTCAAGGCCATCCGCAATTGTGAAAGCTGGTTGTCGAGCAAGTCTTTTCCGGCTTGTGTTTCCGCATGGAACTGAGCGGTAATCACTCCGTTGCGCGAGGTAATCGTCACGTCGATCTGTCCAAGTGACTGCGGATGCAAAATGAGTTTGGCTTCATGCACGCCATTTTGCCCGCTGAGTTGCAGCTTGGAAACAAAAAGCTGTGTGATCTGCTGTGGCAATTGGTTTGCGTTCACGTGGTGCGTCTGTCTGGTTGGCTGCTGAAAACTTGCGACGCTTTGCGTCTCGGGCGCTTGCTGGGTGACAAGCGGATTCTGATTGGCTGTCGTCAGCAGGGATTCTTCGGAATTTCCTTCCTGATTCACCAGACTGCCTGAAAGCATTGGTCGGGACGATACTCCCGCTTCCAGCTTGTAGGCAGCAAGGCCAGCATTCATGCGCAAAGGCGAAATCGTCTTGAACGCTTCCTGCTGCGTATCGCCAAGCTGAGGGAGCGTTTCGGAGCGCAAGTGCGGTACGCCAGGCTTCGCCTTGCTTTCATTCCCTTTTTGGTTTTTCAGTGCTTCGAGAAGTGCAGCCAGCTTGTTCAGCTCTTCCGAAGTGGCTTCCTTTTGCGAAAGCTTGGACAGAAGTTGTTTCAGATCCACTCCGGCCTGCGCAGGAAGTTCCAGGCCTTGTCCAGACCATTTTCCCAAAAACTGCTCTACCGCTGCTGCCTTTTCTTCTGCCTGCACATTCAGCTCTTCGTTTCCTTGCTGTCCTGCAGCAAGCAACTGAGCGATCAGCGCCATCAGTTCATCCAGCAATTTCTGGTCTTCCGGCGACAAACCTTCCGGAGCTGCTTCTGCACCTTTGGAATCGAGTATCGATTCAAAAGCTTGCAGCATTTGCATGGAAAACATCTGCCCCAAGCCAACTTCTCCATTGCCTGTGGCAACACCGGCAACTGTGACACTCCCGGCTGATCCTACCGGCGGAGTCAGATTGGCTACATTCATCTCGTTCACCTCCTCGTTTTGGTTTGTTGCTTATTCAAACGACAACAAAAAGCAATGTTTTTGCTATCGAAGCAACTCTTCTGTGATGCGTGCCGCCATGTTGTCCTTTTCTTTTTTGTCTACCTTGGCGATCGCAGAGAGTGTTTGTGCCCGCTTGTCTGCAGGCATTCCTTTTAACAGTTCCAACGCTCTGCTCTTGTTTGTGGTCATGAGCGAGCGAATGACAGCAGCAGAATCTTCTGCCGGCATCTGCGCGAACGTATCGCTCAGCGTCTGATCGGATGCGCCTGCGGAAGCGCCGCTGCGCGTTTCGCTGAGAGCCTTTGTCAGCACTTGCACCCGCTCTTGCAAGGCGGCAATGTCGTCGTTCTTGTTTACAACAGAATCTTTTAGCAGGATGGAAATGTCTGCAGCCTTTTTCGGGTCCATTTTGGCCAAAATATCCGCGCGCTCATTGGGCTTCATTTTGGTCATGACCGTGACAGACTCTTCCAGACTAAGATTTTCGATGATAGCTGCTGCATTTTTCGCTGACATGGTCGTGTACACTTTGGCAAGGTCAGCAAACTGTTTTTGCCGCTCCTCTTCGGTGGCCCTTTGTTTCTCCATGAGCTTGTTCAAATCTTGCACCTGCTTTTGCAGTGCTTGAATCGTGGCGTCTTTTTTCGCGGCTTCTTCTTTCAGCGCGGAAATTTGTTGCTGGTTTTTCGCCTGATCCTGCTGCAAAGCCGCCACTTGCTTCTCCTTGTCTAGCTCTTCCTTTTCCGCATCGGACACCAAGTCGTATTCGTCCGGAACGAGCTTTTCCACATACGGTATGGAGTTCGCCCAGTGGAGAACATTCCCTAGCACGTTCACTCCGAGCAAGCTCAGGAGAACGCCGCCAAGGAGGCTGGCAAACAGTGCCGGAATGACGATCATGTAAAAGAACCATTCCCACCTGCCGTATTCCCGTTCTTCTTGGATTTCTTCCATCTGGTACCTCCCTTAGTTGCTGCGGCGAAGATAGAGCTGCGTGCCGATCTCATCCAATTCTTTTTGTTCACGCTGTCTCTGCTCGTCGAGAAATTGATGGAGAGATTTTTCCCGCAGTCGTTGCCAGAGCTGGGACTCTTTCATTCTCTCGGTCAAATGGGACTGACAGCGTTCCACGTCCTGCTCGCACCCGCGCACCGTTCGTTGCTGCCGGGTGATGGAACGAGCTACCGATTGCTGGTACTGCGCGATGGAGATAAGCTGTGCTGCACTGCACGTCTTCCTCTGCGCTTCCGCAAGCATATGGGTCGCCTCGTCATGCTGCTCAGTCAATCGCACGAGTTTCCACTCTTCTTCGTTTTTGCGTTGAACTGATTTCCCAAATGCCCACTCTGCCTGCTCTTTTTCTTTTTCCTTCAGATCCAGAACTTTTTGGAGATGAAACCGAAACACTTTCAATCTAGTTCACTCCTCCGAAATGGGCTAAAAGTGCCTTGATTGCGCTTTGAAGTGTCGAAGGTTCATGTGTGCCCTGGGCCGTAAATTCGGAAATGACATCCTTGTATCGAATCGCCGCATCAATATCGCGGTTGGTCCCAGGCTTGTACGCTCCAATGTTAATCAAGTCTTCCGCTTCACGAAACGTCGCCAGATGCTTTTTCAACTGTCTGGCTGCCTCACTGTGCTCGTCCGAGACAATTTCCGACATGACGCGGCTGACGCTGGCCATCACATCAATGGCAGGAAAGTGGCCTTTTTGCGCGATTTTTCGGTCGAGAACAATATGCCCGTCCAAAATCCCCCGCGCTGTATCCGCAATCGGGTCGTTCATGTCATCCGAGTCGACGAGCACCGTGTAAAACGCTGTGATGCTGCCTTTATCGGCCGTTCCTGCCCGCTCCATCAGCTTCGGCATCATGGCGAACACAGACGGAGTGTAGCCGCGTGTGGCCGGAGGCTCTCCGATGGCCAGTCCTACTTCCCGCTGCGCCATGGCAAAACGTGTCACCGAATCCATCATGAGCATCACATTCAAGCCGCGATCACGGAAATATTCGGCGATCGAGGTCGCAATCAAGGCTCCCTTGATGCGGATCATGGCTGGCTGGTCTGAAGTGGCTACGACGACGACAGATCTCTTTAGACCTTCTTCCCCCAGATCGCGTTCGATAAACTCCATTACTTCACGTCCGCGCTCCCCGATCAGTCCGATGACGTTAATGTCCGCCGTCGTATTGCGGGCGATCATGCCCATCAAGGTACTTTTCCCTACCCCTGATCCGGCGAAGATGCCGACACGCTGCCCTTTTCCTACGGTCAAAAGACCGTCTATGGCACGAACACCTACGCTGAGCGGCTCCTTGATGCGCGGGCGCAGAATCGGATTGGGCGGCAGGTTGTTCGTCGGATAGGAAGTCAGTCCGGGTGGAAGCGTTCCCTGGTACGGTCTGCCCAGTCCATCCAGCACCGAACCGAGTATTTCCGGTCCAACCTTGACTTCCAGCGATCGTCCCGTCGCTACAACATCGCAGCCTGGCCCGATGGCCGTCAGCTCGCCAAGCGGCATCAGCAGCACTTTATTTTCGCGAAAGCCAACCACTTCCGCGATAATCGGCTCTTTGCTGTTCGTCGGGTACAGATGGCAAATCTCGCCGAGCTTCACTTCAGGTCCTTGCGACTCGATGGTCAGGCCGACCACCTGTGTCACTTTCCCGTTTACGCGCAGCGGATCGAGCTCTTGCAGCGCCTGTCTGTACTTGGATATGTCCAGGATGCTCATGGGGACTCACTTCCTCCGGCAATCGCAAGCAATGCTTGTTTGATCTCTTCCAGTTGTGTATCCACCCGCGCGTCCACGCTTCCGAGCTGTGTACGAATGACACATCCGCCATCTGAAATCGTGTAGTCCGGATAGATGGAAAGCTCCGCCTGTCCTTCCAAGAGCGCCAGCAATTGGGCGCGATGCTCGGAGACGTAATTGAAGTAGTTGTGATGAACACAAATCGTGATCTCGCCATGAACCCGCGAGCGTCGCAGTGCTTTTTTGGCGATTTCCAGCACCTGCTCCGGATTTTGCTGCAATTCCTGTCCGATAATTTTTCGGGCGATTTCCAGAGCCAGTTCCACCAGAAACGGCTCTGCTTCCGCAATGATCTGCTGTTTGCTGCTGTATGCCTCCTCCAGGATCGCCCGCGCCTTGGAAATGGCTTGTGTTTCTTCCTCGTACGCTAACCGCTTGCCTTCCGCAAAGCCTTTTTCGTGGCCTTCGGCAAGAGCTTGTTCCTCCGTCTCGGTAAATAACCGCGAAGCCTCCTGCTGTTTCTGCTCCCACCATTGCTGGATCTCCAATGAGGCTTCCTGCTTTAGCTGCCCGGCCTGCTCCGTGGCTTTTTGAAGAATGGCTTGCGCGGTTTCTTCTGCGTCTGCAAGGATCGTTTTTGCTTCGATTTCAGCTTGTTGTAAAATTTGTAGATTTTTTTGCAACCTTTCGGGATCATTTTCCGTCTTATGTGGTGCAGGCGTTACCGAGAGCAGGACAGAGTCCTGGGAAGGCCGATAATTCGCCACCTTAATGATCCTAGACAATGATATCATCTCCTCCACCGCGGGCGATGATGATCTCACCAGCTTCCTCCAAGCGACGGATAATCGCAACGATACGAGATTGCGCTTCTTCTACGTCGCGCAGGCGAACTGGTCCCATAAATTCCATTTCTTCCTTGAAGGTGTCCGCCATCCGTTTGGACATGTTGCGGAAAATAACTTCGCGAACTTCTTCGCTGGACACTTTGAGAGCAAGCTGCAGATCCGTATTTTCCACGTCGCGGATAACGCGCTGAATGGAACGGTTGTCCAGTGTGGCGATGTCTTCGAATACAAACATGCGTTTCTTGATTTCTTCGGCCAATTCGGGATCCTGAATTTCGAGAGAATCCAGAATGGTACGCTCCGTTCCACGATCGACACCATTGAGAACTGCCACGATTGCTTCGATCCCGCCAGCTTGCGTATAGTCCTGTGTCACCGTTGCCGAGAGCTTTTGTTCGAGAACTTGCTCCACCTGGGCAATCACTTCCGGCGAAGTGCTGTCCATCGTCGCAATTCGCTTCGCCACCTCAGCCTGGCGCTCTTGCGGCAGAGACGATAAAATCATCGCAGCCTGCTGCGGTTCGAGATAAGAAAGCACCAGCGCAATCGTTTGCGGATGCTCGTTTTGGATAAAGTTCAAAATTTGGCCAGGATCTGCCTTTCTGGCAAAATCAAACGGCCGTACTTGCAGGTTAGCCGTCAAGCGATTGATAATATCCATCGCTTTCGTCTCACCCAGCGCTTTTTGCAAAATTTCTTTTGCGTACGTGATGCCGCCTTGGGAAATGACTTCTTTCGCTACTGCAATTTGGTGAAATTCAGCTAAAATTTTATCTTTTTCATCGCCATCCACTTTTCGCACATTGGCAATCTCCAATGTGAGTTGCTCGATCTCATCTTCACGCAAATGCTTGAACACCTGGGCAGAGATTTCCGGCCCTAGTGAGATGAGGAGGATAGCAGCCTTCTGTCTTCCAGACAACTCTTTAGCGCCGCGAGCCATATCTTTCACTCCTTAATCTTCTGCTAGCCAAGTACGAAGCAGAACAACAAATTCATCCGGCTTGCTTCGCGCCAATTTTTCAAGCTGTTTTCTGACCACGACCTGGTCGCCATCTTCCTGATAGATCAAGTCAGGGATTTCAAGAGGTTGGCTTGGCGCCAGCAAGTCTGACATCTCTTCTTCCTGTTCCAGCTTCGCCTGATTGCGTCTGCGGATGATGAGGAAGGCTACAGCGGCGAGAGCAAGTACGGCAATACCACCAACCGTCCACAATAGGGCCGGGCTGAGTGCGCCGGTATCATCGACAGCCACTTTGCCAGAGAATTGACGTGGAAGAACGTAAATGTGCTTGTCCAGTTCATCATCGGTCAAATCCATCGCCTTGTCGCTCAGTGTCACACGGACGACATTGCGCAGTACCTGCTTGATGCCTTCGATTGTGGCAGCATCCAACTGGCCACCGTCTGGCGGTTCCACCCCTACGTTGATCGTCAAGTCTTCGATTTTGTACGGGCTTAGTGTCACATTTCGTGTGATTCGATTGACTTCACGGTTAATCGTGTCATTGATCTCTTCGTACTGACTGTTGCTGCCTTGAGGATTGTTCCCCGGATAGTTGGGGACTGCACTCGCTCCTGTTCCAGCGACGCCTCCTCCTGGCGGTTGACCTTGACCCGAGAATGCTTTTGATAATTTTTGAGACGAGATGATAAGTCCTTCATTGTTCTCTTTGTCAGGTGCCTCTACGAGATTTTCCACGCGATTTTCCTTATCAAAGTTCATTTTGATAAAAGCGTGAACAATGACTTTGTCTCGGCCCATGATCGTACCAAGCAAGTTGTACAGATTTTGTTGAATCTTCTTTTCAACCTCAGCCTTGATCGCTTCTTGTTCCTTGAAGCTGCTCAAAGTGCCTTCTGCTTCACTGCCTTCAGCTCGTTCCAGCGGATTCGAGTATTGGTCGCTAATTGCGATGGCGTCCATCGGCAATTTCGGAACGCTTCGGGAAACGAGCAGATACAGCGAGTTAATCTGCTTCTGATCCAGCGTCGTACCCGGTTCCACCTCGACGATGACCGAAGCTGTTGCTGTATCAGGAGTCTCTGTCACCCAAACACTTTCCTGCGGCAGTGTAATCATTACTTGTGCCGAGCGTACGCCTTTCACCCGCTCCAGCATTTTGCGCAGTTCCTGTTGCAATGCTTCTTTTTTCATTACATCGAATTGTCTGTCCGTCACACCAAGCGTATTGGAAAAGATTTCGGTGTTGATGCCCGCCTGGCTGGGAATCCCTTGTGCGGCCAGATCGACGATGACATCCTGCGCCATTTTTTCCGGTACTTCAATGCTTGTGCCATTTCCGGTAATCCGGTACGGAATTTGCTGGGCATCCAGTTCTTTTTTAATTGCGCCGATTTCTTGCTCGCTCAGTCTCTGATCGTAGAGTGGCTTGTAAACCGGCTGAGAAGCGATGTATATGTATAAGCCCAGCGAAATTAGCAGAAAAACCGAGATTCCGGCAATCATCCATTTTTGTTTCTTGGAAAACTGGTTCCATTTTGACGCAAGCTGGTCTCTGTATAAAGCTAAACGTTCGTTCATGTTTCACCTCTCACTGGATCAAACAACACTCAAATCTGCATTCGCATGATTTCTTGGTAGGACTCGATCATTTTATTCCGGACTTGCAAGGTCATTTGCAGCATTACGGAAGCTTTTTGCCCGGCAACAGTCACTTGATGCAAATCCGTAATTTCTCCGGCGGCGAATCGATCTGCGAGATTTGCAGATTCTACCTGAGCCTGGTTCACCTGGTTAAGCGCGTCCGTCAAAAACGACGTAAAATCCTTGGTCACTTCAGCAGGTGTAGGCAGTTTGTTTGCGACAGGTGTCCGGACCGAAGCCGTCTGGGAAAGTGCGTTTATGTCCATCTTTTAATGTTCACCCGCTTTATTTGATTTCCAATGCTTTCAGCATCATCGCTTTGCTCGCGTTTAAAGCTGTGACGTTGGCTTCATAGGATCGTGAGGCCGAGATCAAGTCGACCATTTCCTTCATCGGATCGACATTCGGCAAAAGCAAGTAGCCCTCTTGATCCGCATCCGGATGAGAAGGGTCGTATACGCGTTTAAATGGTGTCATGTCTTCCTTGATGGCCGTCACCCTTACCCCTTGCTCTCCACCTGTGCCAGAAGCAGTTCCCACTGCAGCTTGTAAAAAGCTGTCGAACGATTGACTCGAACGCGGCGACAGTTCGATCATTTTTCGACGATACGGCTGCCACTTGCCATCGACAAAGCTCGCGCGTGTCGTTTCTGCGTTCGCAATATTGGAAGCGATCGTATCCAGGCGCAGGCGGTTGGCAGTCAATGCAGAAGCACTCGTATTAATTCCTTGAAACAAGCTCATCGTTATTTCCCTCCGCCTTGAATGACATTGTGCAGCTTCTGGAAGTGTCCGGCTGTCAACTGTGTTAAACCGCTGTACCAAATCTGGGTTTTCGCCAGCTCAGTTGTCTCTGTTTCCAGGTCCACATCATTGCCGCTGTGCTGCACGTAGCTATTCGGATTGGAAATGACTTGAGGCATTGCAAATCCTCCGGCATTGCCAAACGGAATGTGGCGTTGATCGGTCCGATATGCCGCAAGCTTCCCATTCCCTATTTTCCCATTGAGTTCTTCCTGCAAGTAACCCTCAAAAACTACCTGTTGACTTTTGAATTGAGGGGTATCGATGTTGGCAAGATTGTTGGCGATCGTCCGTTGTCGCAGTGTCGCGGCATTCATCGCTCTCTCCAGGACCTGCAGATGATAGCTCTCCAGCATATGACCACCTCCCCTAGTATGTGTCAATTGATTTCCACAAAACTACCTATAATTCCTGTATTTTCGACATTGAATATGATTCAATCATAGCAAAATCGTAATAGTGAAAAAAGCCCCTATCAATGGCGTTTTTCAAAATGATTCAATTGCACTAAATCCCTGTTTTTTACTTGTTTTGACATGCAATCCATAATCAATGCAACAAGTGGGAGTTCGCATACAAAAATCAAGTATTAAATTCTGGAAGTCAGTTATCAAGCTTTGTTGAAAAGATAGGTAAAATTACCTATGAAAAAAGGTATAGCAACATCCGTTACTATACCTTCACGTTCACTATTACTAAACTTTATTACAGTTTTCCTTACGAAGTTTTGAGCTTTTCCAGTTCAGGCAGCAACTTTTCGTTCAACACTTTGATAAAAGTACCTTTCATTCCGAGAGAACGGGATTCAATTACACCCGCACTCTCCAGCTTCCGCAGGGCGTTTACGATAACGGAACGGGTAATGCCGACACGATCCGCAATTTTCGAAGCGACGAGCAAGCCTTCCTTGCCTTCAAGTTCTTCAAAGATGTGCTCGACAGCTTCCAGCTCACTGTAAGACAAAGAGCCGATTGCCATTTGCACGACAGCCTTGCTGCGCGCTTCTTCCTCAATGGCTTCCGAACGCTCACGCAAGATTTCCATGCCTACTACGGTCGCACCCACTTCTGCGAGGATCAGGTCATCGTCCACAAACTGATCGTTAATGCGGCCAAGGATCAATGTACCCAAGCGGTCTCCGCCGCCCATGATCGGAACGAGAGTGGTCCAGCCGGAACGGAATACGTCTTTCATCTCAACCGGGAAAATGGTGTACGGGCTTTCCACGTCCAGGTTTGCCGACGTTTCTTCCACTTTCAAAAGACCTTGGCTATACTCCTCTGGAAAACGGCGTTCTTCCAGCATTTTGCGCATACGGCTGTTGTCCATCTCCTGGTGGATGGCAAACCCGAGCAGCTTGCCTTTGCGGCTTACGACAAATGTATTCGCTTCGATAACATCGCTCAGCACTTGCGACATTTCATTAAAGTTAACAGCATGGCCCGCAGATTTTTGCAACATGCGGTTAATTCTTCGTGTTTTTGCCAGTAGATCCATCTGTATTTCCTCCCAATATGTGTACTACCTACCCAATCACTATAAAATGTATTGACTCAAGTCTTTGTTTCCTGTAATTGATCCGAGCTTTTGTCGGACGTAATCTGGGGTGATTTGCACGACTTCCAGGTGAATATCAGGGGCTTCAAACGAAAGATCCTCCAACAGCTTTTCCAGTATCGTGTGCAAACGTCTCGCACCAATGTTGTCCGTGCTCTGGTTGACTTCAGCAGCCATCTTGGCAATCTCCTGGATGGCTTCCTGTGTGAATTCTACCCGGACGCCCTCTGTTTCCAGCAAGGCCACGTATTGCTTGAGCAGCGCATTTTTCGGTTCTGTCAAAATTCGCACAAAATCCTCGACGCGCAAGCTCGTGAGCTCAACCCGGATCGGAAAACGGCCTTGCAGTTCCGGAATCAAATCAGACGGTTTGGCCATGTGAAATGCTCCCGCTGCGATAAACAGGATGTAATCTGTTTTCACCGGACCGTATTTCGTCATAACCGTGGAGCCTTCCACAATCGGCAATATGTCTCTTTGTACGCCTTCGCGGGATACATCTGGCCCACGGCCGTCCTTACCTGCAATCTTGTCGATTTCGTCGATAAAAATAATGCCATGTTGCTCTGCCCGACGAATCGACTCCTGGGTAACTTCGTCCATATCCACCAGTTTTTGCGCTTCTTGCTGAATTAATACCTTTCGAGCATCTTTAATTCGCAATTTTCGTTTCTTCGTCCGCTTGGGCATCAAGCTGCCGAGCATATCCTGCATTTGCATCCCCATTTGTTCTGTACCCGGGATCTGGAACATGTCAAACATGGTTGGCGATTGATCTTCGACGTCAATCTCGATCATTTGCTCTTCCAACTGTCCATTCGCCAATTGCCAAGCCACTTGTCTGCGCTGCTGCAGGACGGACGCTTCTTCCTGGTCATGCGGCTCTGGCTGCTGCTGGTGTCCGCCAAACAACATTTCCAGCGGGTTTTTGAACGAGCTTTGCTGCTTGCGGGATGGAACCAAGGCATTTACAATCGCTTCATTGGCGAGCTTCTCCGCTTTTTCCTTGACCGCTTCCACTTTTTCCTGCTTCACAGTTCGGATGGAGGCTTCCACCAGATCGCGCACCATCGACTCTACATCTCGTCCTACATAGCCAACTTCTGTGAACTTGGTCGCTTCTACCTTGATAAACGGAGCGCCGGTAAGCTTGGCAATCCGGCGGGCAATCTCGGTTTTTCCCACCCCGGTTGGTCCGATCATCAAGATATTTTTGGGAACCACCTCGTCAATCATCTGCTCCGGCAAAAGACTCCGGCGATAGCGGTTGCGAAGCGCCACAGCGATAGCTTTCTTGGCTTGCGCCTGCCCGACGATGTATTTGTCCAAATGTTCTACGATCTTACGCGGAGTTAATTGCTCAAGATTCAGCACAGAAGTTCCTCCCTTTCGCTCAATTCAACTCATCCACCACAAGATTGTTGTTCGTGAACACGCAAATCTCGGCAGCAGTTCGAAGTGATGCTTCTGCAATTTCCCGGGCACTCAGGTGTGGCGCGTATGATTTCAAAGCGCGGCCGGCAGCCAGGGCAAAGCTGCCGCCAGAGCCGATCGCCAAAATCCCGTCATCCGGTTCGATGATTTCCCCGTTGCCTGAGATCAGCAACAGGTGCTCTTTGTTGCCCACAATCATCATCGCTTCCAGACGGCGCAAAACTTTATCCATGCGCCACTCCTTCGCCAGTTCCACAGCAGCTCGCTGAAGGTTTCCGTGGTATTCCTCAAGCTTGCCTTCGAACTTTTCGAACAGGGTAATAGCATCGGCAACTGAGCCTGCAAATCCGGCCAAAACTTCTCCGCGATAGAGCCGCCTTACTTTTTTGGCCCCATGCTTCATGACCATGCTGTTTCCAAAGGTAACCTGGCCGTCCCCGGCCATCGCGGTTGCCCCGTTATGCGAAATCGCGAATATGGTTGTTGCGTGAAACTGTTCCATCACTGATTCCTCCCGTTATTCCCGATTGGCGGAACCTGTACGATTCGGGTTAGCCCGCGGGTGAGCGGTGTCATATACATGGCGAAGTCGCTCCTTGGTCACATGCGTGTATACTTGCGTCGTGGACACATTGACATGTCCCAGCAGTTCCTGGACCGTCCGGAGGTCTGCCCCCCCATTCAACATATGGGTCGCAAACGTGTGACGAAACGTGTGAGGGGAAACACGCAAATGAGAAGCGCACATATCTACGTACTTGTCTACAATCCGGCGAACGCTGCGGTCGGACAACGGCTCTCCGCGATAGTTGACCAGCAGGTTGCCGTGATCTGCTCTTCCGGCCAACAGTTTTTTTCTTCCATACTCTAGGTATTGCCTAAGAACGTCGCAGGCATAACTCCCGACAGGCACATACCGCTCTTTTGCTCCTTTTCCATATACAAGCGCGACGCCCATGCTCGGATTGACATCATCGACCGCCAAGGTAACCAGTTCCGAAACTCGCATGCCGCTCGCGTACAACAGTTCAAATATCAGTCGATCCCGTATTCCTAAAGGTGTTGTTGTGTCAGGCAGATCAAAAAACGCTTGAACCTCTTGTGGATACAAAAATGAAGGGAGTTTCTTCTCCATTTTCGGAGTGGAAACGAGTTGGAATGGATTTTGCTCTAGCTGACCTTCACGCAACAAAAATCGATACAAGCTTCGCAAGCTGGAGAGCTTGCGCGCAATACTTCGCCGGGATAACCCCCTGCCCGCCAATTGCGCGAGAAAGGAGCGACCATGCAAATAAGAAACAGCAGCAAATACGGAGATTTGGTGCTGTTCCATAAAGGAGACAAATTCGCTGATATCTGCCAAATACTGCTTTACCGTATGAGGAGAGGCGTTTTTTTCTACTCGCAAATAACGGGTAAACATCGCAAGATCCGCAGAAATTTGTTGCGAAATGTCCATATGG
This sequence comes from Brevibacillus gelatini, assembly GCF_003710935.1. Taxonomy (GTDB): domain Bacteria; phylum Bacillota; class Bacilli; order Brevibacillales; family Brevibacillaceae; genus Brevibacillus; species Brevibacillus gelatini. The sequence goes on along the minus strand of NZ_RHHS01000012.1, from coordinate 22,889 downwards.
GATGCACCCTCCTCGAAGCACCTATATAGTAACACAGACGAAATTCGGATATCAACGCTAATTGTGTCGTTATTGTGTAAAATTCTGAATTGTATCTAGCGCCCGCTCAGCAAGCTTTTCGTTTTTCTCACGCTTGTTCCGAATTCGCTCCGGCCATTCGGGAACCAGTCCGAAATTCGCGTTCATCGGCTGAAAATGTTTCGGATCAGCCGTCGTAATGTAATGCGCCATACTACCTATTATTGTCTCTGGTGGGAGTACAATCAGCTCTTCGCCTTTTGCCAAACGCGCTGCGTTGATTCCTGCAAGCAGTCCGGAAGCAGCAGATTCCACATACCCTTCTACCCCTGTCATTTGTCCTGCAAAGAACAGCGTGTCGCGCTCCTTGTACTGATAGGTAGGACGAAGCAGCTTGGGCGAATTGATGAACGTGTTGCGGTGCATGACACCGTAACGAACGATTTCACAGTTTTCCAAGCCAGGGATCAGCGAGAACACCCGCTTTTGCTCCGGCCATTTCAGATGAGTCTGGAAGCCGACCATGTTGTACAGGGTAGCTGCCCCGTTGTCCTGGCGAAGCTGCACCACTGCATACGGCTTTTTGCCTGTGCGCGGGTCGATCAGCCCAACTGGCTTCATCGGACCAAACAGCATCGTTTGTCGGCCGCGTTTTGCCATGACCTCGATCGGCATGCAGCCCTCGAAGTAAATTTCTTTTTCAAACTCCTTCAACGGGACGGCTTCGGCGGCAATCAGTTCGTCGTAGAAACGATTGAATTCTTCCTCCGTCATCGGGCAGTTCAGGTAAGCAGCCTCTCCTTTATCGTACCGGGACGCCACGAATACCTTGTTCATGTCGATGGAGTCTTTTTCAATAATTGGTGCTGCAGCATCATAAAAATATAGGTATTCTTCCCCAGTCAGCTCCTTGAGCTTTTGGGAAAGCGCTGGCGACGTCAGTGGGCCTGTCGCAATGACGACGATTCCGTCCGCCGGAATGTCCGTGATCTCATCCGTGATGACTTCGATCAGCGGATGATTTTTCACGGCGTCCGTGACATAGCCAGCAAACTCATGCCGGTCTACCGCGAGCGCTCCCCCTGCCGGAACCGCGCAACGGTCAGCAGCCTGGATGATGATCGAGTCCAGTCGGCGCATTTCTTCTTTTAATACGCCGACGGCATTCGTCAAGGAGTTCGCACGCAAGGAGTTGCTGCAGACCAATTCCGCGAACTTGTCTGTATGATGGGCAGGCGTCTGGGTTTTCGGCCGCATTTCGTACAGCTTGACGGGAATGCCTGCCTTGGCAATTTGCCAGGCAGCCTCGCTTCCGGCCAAACCTGCGCCTACTACTGTAATCGTTGGTGTTGTCATGCTGTTCGTCCTCCAAGCTACAAATTCTATCTCGTTCAATCAGGAGTCTGCTTCTTCCTGATAGTCGCATTTGGTGCAGACAACGCTAACCCCTTGCTTCTTGCGCTTTTTCTCCACCATGAGGCTTGCGCATTTCGGGCAAGGACGGGCAATCGGTTTGTCCCACGATACAAAATCGCACTCCGGGTATCGGTTACAGCCGTAAAAAATACGGCTCTTCTTAGATTTACGTTCGATGATTTGTCCGGTTTCACATTGCGGGCACTTTACTCCCGTTTCTTTGACGATCGGCTTCGTATTGCGGCATTCCGGGAAGCCGGAACAGGCGAGGAACTTGCCGAAGCGCCCGAGCTTGTAGACCATCACTCGACCGCAAAGCTCACAGGTCTCGTCAGACTCTTCGTCTTTCAGCTCTACTTCCTTCATTTCTTCTTCGGCTACCGCGACCCGCTTGGCAAAGTCTTTGTAAAAGTCTTCGAGAATCTGTACCCAATTCGCCGTGCCTTCCTCGATTTCGTCGAGACCGGACTCCATATGCGCGGTAAACTCCACGTTGAGAATCTCCGGAAAAAACTCCTCGATCAGCGTAATGATGATTTCCCCCAGCTCTGTCGGGATGAATCTCTTTTCCTCCAGCGAGACGTAGCCGCGCTTCTGAATGGTTTCCAGTGTAGGCGCATAAGTCGAAGGACGGCCGATGCCGCCTTCTTCCAGCGTCTTGATGAGACGCGCTTCCGAGTAACGCGGCGGCGGCTGGGTAAAATGCTGCGCCGGCGTTATTTCTCTCTGTTCAAGGGTCTGGCCTTCATCAATTGGCGGCAGGAAGCTCTCTTCTTCTGTGCCGTCATCATTTCCTTCTATATAAACCTTCATGAAACCAGGGAACTTCACTTTCGAACCGGTTGCTCGGAACATGACGCCCCCTGCGTCAATATCAACACTCATCGTATCGAGTACAGCGGAAGACATCTGGCTCGCGAGAAACCGCTCCCAAATGAGACGATACAGGCGCAACTGATCTCTTGTCAAAAACTCTTTGACTTCATCCGGCGTGCGCGCCACCGAAGTTGGGCGGATCGCTTCGTGCGCATCCTGTGCATTTTCTTTTTTGACCTGGACACGCGGCTCAGCCGGTATGTAGTCAGCGCCGAACTTCTCCTGTATGTACGCTTTTGCCTCATTTTGCGCGGTTTCGGATACACGGGTCGAGTCCGTACGCATGTACGTAATCAAACCGACTGCGCCTTCCTTGTTGCCGACATCGATCCCCTCGTACAGCTCCTGGGCGATTCGCATCGTCTTGGCCGTGCGGAAATTGAGCTTGCGCGCCGCTTCCTGCTGCAGGGAACTGGTGATAAAAGGCGGTGCAGGATTGCGTTTGCGCTCGCGCTTTGTCACCTTTTGCACGACAAACGGCTGGTCTTTCATTTTGTCCAGCACGCGCTTGACGTCTTCTTCAGACTTCAGCTCGACTTTTTCATCGTCATAGCCGTAAAATTTCGCTTCAAACTCTTTGCCATTGCTTGCGAGTTTGGTCGAAATCGTCCAATACTCCTCGGGAATGAATTCGCGAATTTCCCGTTCCCGATCCAGTATCAGCTTGACGGTAACAGTCTGGACGCGCCCGGCACTCAAGCCTTTGCGCACTTTTTTCCAAAGGATCGGACTGATGTTGTAGCCGACCAGCCGATCCAAAATACGTCTCGCCTGCTGGGCGTTCACCAGGTCCATGTTGATGTGGCGCGGATGCTTGAACGCTTCCTTGATCGCGTCTTTGGTAATCTCGTTGAACACCACGCGCAGCGGCTGGTTCAAATCAAGACCGAGATACTGGGCCAGATGCCAGGCAATTGCTTCCCCTTCGCGATCCGGGTCGGCTGCCAGATAGACTTTCTTTACTTTTTTGGCGGCATCCTTCAGGCCCTTGAGTACATCGCCCTTGCCGCGAATGGTTATGTATTTGGGTTCAAAGCCACGATTGACATCGACTCCCATCTGACTTTTCGGGAGATCGCGCACATGTCCCATGGACGCTTTTACGATATATTTACTTCCCAGATATTTTCCAATGGTTTTCGCTTTCGCAGGGGATTCTACGATTACGAGCGTATCAGCCATTTTTTTCCTCCCCTTTTAGTAAGGAATCTTCCCTATTATTAAATATGCGAATCCCGTTTGTCAAACACTTGCGAGCGATAGGAGATCCGCAGGGAATGGCATGCACTCCTTAGCGACGCGCAAAATACCCCCCTGGCAGTGCAGCGAGCACCCCTTTTGCCTCCAGTTGGATAAGCAATTGATGCACGTTTTTGCGCTGGTGCGGCTCCAACTGCTGCACAAGTTCATCTACATGCACACCTTCGTATGTGATCGCCTCCACAATCACGCTCTCCTCCGCAGAAAGCGTCGTGGAACTGCTGTTTTTTCTGTCTGCGATAGCTGTATCTGTAGCGCCGGCATATACCAGCGGCAATTCCTCAAGAATGTCGCTGGTTCTTGTTACTAGCTTTGCTCCTTGTTTGAGCAAGTTATGCGGCCCCTCGCTCATCAAGGAAAAAATGGGGCCTGGAACGGCAAAAACTTCGCGGCCTTGCTCCAGCGCACAGTCCGCGGTAATCAGCGAGCCGCTTTTTTCAGCCGCTTCCACGACGACTACGCCAAGACCGAGCCCACTGATAATGCGGTTTCGTTCCGGAAACAGCCCTGGGACGGGCGGAGTATCAGGTGGATATTCAGACAAAAGTAGTCCGAAAGATTCAATTTTTTCGTACAGCGCACGATGTCTTGGCGGATAAACATGATTCAGGCCGCAGCCCATTACGGCGATGGTCTTTCCTCCTGCTGCGAGTGCGGCCTGATGAGCTTCGCCGTCAATGCCATAAGCCAATCCCGATACGATCACAAGACCGGCCTGCGCCAGCTCCTTCACCAAATACGCGCAGCTCGCCCGCCCGTACGGCGTTGGCTTGCGCGAGCCGACAACTCCGATGGCAACCTGTGCAAGCAGCTTGCGATCACCGCGGTAAAACAGCGTCAGCGGCGGATCGGGAATTTGCCGCAGCAAGGAGGGATAGTCCTCGTCAAGGATGCAAAGAAAGCGAATCGGACTCGCTTCCCTTTTTGCCAACAAGGGCATGACTGCTGCGGCATTTGTTTTCCTATCAATTTGTTGTACAAGCTCGACAGAAAGCCCCAACTCTTCCCCGATCATTAGCCAATGATCGACAGCGTTTTGAAATGACCCGGCTGTTTCGCCAATTTTCCTGATGGTTCGACGACCCAGACCCGGCGTCATCGCCAGTACATACAGCCAGTCTCGCTCACTGATTTTCGGTTTGTCCATCAAGCACCCTCCTTGCATGCCAAGCGTTCCCTTGGTCGGCTTCGAGTGCTATTGTAGCGAAAGACAGCAGACTCTTTCAAAAAAAGAAAAGCGGACAAGCATCTGCCTGTCCACTTCTTTATCAAAACGATTACTTGTTCAACACTTTATCCAGCATGCCGCGCTCTTTCAGCACTTCAACCAGTGTTTCACCGATGACTGCTGGTGTTTTCGCTACGCGTACGCCGCAAGCTTCGAGCTTCGCGATTTTCTCAGCAGCTGTACCTTTACCGCCGGAGATGATCGCACCAGCGTGACCCATGCGTTTTCCTGGAGGAGCAGTTTGTCCGCCAATGAAGCCTACTACTGGTTTTTTCATGTTCGCCGCGATCCATTCAGCCGCTTCTTCTTCCGCAGTACCACCGATCTCGCCGATCATGATAACCGCTTCTGTGTCTGGGTCTTCGTTGAACAGTTTCAGTACATCGATGAACTCCATTCCTTTTACAGGGTCGCCACCGATACCGACAGCAGTGGATTGACCGATGCCGCGAGTGGTAGTTTGATGTACCGCTTCATAAGTCAAGGTACCGGAGCGGGATACGATACCCACTTTACCAGGGGTGTGAATGTAGCCTGGCATGATACCGATTTTGCACTCGCCCGGAGTGATAACGCCTGGGCAGTTAGGTCCGATCAGCTTGGTTTTCTTGCCTTCCATGTAACGTTTTACTTTTACCATGTCGAGGACAGGAATACCTTCGGTGATGCAGATAACCAGATCCAATTCAGCGTCAACCGCTTCCATGATTGCGTCAGCCGCAAAAGGAGGAGCAACGTAGATAACGGAAGCATTTGCACCTGTTTTTTCAACGGCTTCTGCTACGGTGTTGAAAATTGGAATACCGTCTACTTCGGTTCCGCCTTTTCCTGGCGTTACGCCACCAACCATTTGTGTACCGTATTCAACGGCTCCGCGAGTGTGGAACAAACCTGTTGCACCGGTAATCCCTTGGGTAATTACTTTTGTATTTTTGTTAACGAGAATACTCATCGCGTTTTTTTCCCACCTTTTTTTACGTATCTACTCGCAATTGCTTACTTTACCAAGGATACGATTTTCTCAGCGCCGTCAGCCATGGATTCAGCTGCAACGATGTTCAGACCGGATTCATTGAGGATTTTCTTGCCGAGGTCTACGTTTGTACCTTCGAGACGTACAACGAGCGGTTTGTCCAGTTTGATTTGTTTCGCTGCATTCACAACGCCGTTTGCGATAACGTCACATTTCATGATACCGCCGAAAATGTTGACGAAAATGCCTTTTACTTTTTCGTCGCGCAGGATGATTTTGAACGCTTCGGTTACTTTTTCCTCGGTCGCACCGCCACCTACATCGAGGAAGTTGGCTGGATCTCCACCGTAAAATTTCACGATGTCCATGGTAGCCATCGCAAGACCAGCGCCGTTTACCATGCAGCCGATGTTACCATCGAGAGCAATGTAGGACAGATCGTATTTGGACGCTTCGATTTCTTTCTCGTCTTCTTCATCCAGGTCGCGCAGAGCTACAACGTCAGGATGGCGGTAGAGAGCGTTGCTGTCGAAGTTCAGTTTGGCATCGAGTGCCATTACTTCACCGTCGCCAGTAACAACGAGCGGGTTGATTTCCGCGATAGAGCAGTCTTTGTCAACAAATGCCTGGTACAGGCTCATCATGAACTTCGCTGCTTTGTTGATGAGTTCTTTCGGGATGTTGATTGCATAAGCCAGACGGCGTGCCTGGAACGCGTTCAGGCCAGTTACCGGATCGATCACTTCTTTGAAGATTTTTTCCGGAGTTTTTGCTGCTACTTCCTCGATCTCCGTACCGCCCTCTTCAGAAGCCATCATTACTACGCTGCCTGTCGCACGGTCAACAACGACACCCACGTAGTATTCTTTTTTAATATCGCAGCCTTGCTCGATCAAGAGGCGTTTTACTTCTTTGCCTTCTGGACCTGTTTGATGAGTTACCAGCACTTTGCCAAGAATTTCGCTGGCATATGTACGAACTTCGTCCAGGTTTTTCGCTACTTTTACACCGCCAGCTTTACCACGGCCACCAGCGTGGATTTGCGCTTTTACGACAACGACCTGGGTGCCCAGCTCTTTCGCTGCTTCAACAGCTTCATCCACTGTGAAAGCTACGCGACCTTCTGGAACTTTTACACCGTACTGCTTAAGTATCTCTTTGCCTTGATACTCATGAATGTTCATTCTCCATCCTCCTATGGCAGATAAAGATCGGCAGGCTTTTAGACCGGCCAAAAGACAACTGTCTTCTTTCGGTCAATAGCTGCCACTATCAGTGCAACGTAACTATTCTACGACAAAAAATGCAAAAGTGGTAGTAATATGTTCTCCTTATCGTGACCATAACTTCGAAACTTCATGAGGAAAACCCATCATTTTCTAGCACTTTGCAACAATTTCCACATCGCGTCGGCCATTTCATGGTGAGCGAACCAATTTGCGTCTATTTGGAAATGATTGTCATACAAAATCAATTCGTGCTCTTTCCCGTTCACGGTAAAGTATAAGCGGTACTGCTCTGGTCCCGGTTCTTTTGGTGCTTCCTTCAACAACTCTGCCGTTTGCAAAAGGCGCACGGCCTGATGTGCAATCCCCTGCTCCACGGTCGTCTTCCTGACTTCCAGCTCCAGACCTTCCACAGCCATGGCGCCTGTCGGGGCAATCCGAATCTTGCTTGCCTTGAAAAGCTGCTCCAACTGCATTTCTTCCATCTCAGCCGGAGGAATCCACTCTGTCAGCTTGGAAAAAAGCTCGCCGTCCACGTGAAACGTGTGGGTTTCCTTTCCAAACGGCACACTGATTAAGGTCGGGGTCAACACGGTTACTTCCAGCGGTCTTTCTGCTGAATTGATGCGCAAGCGGTAATTCGGATAGAGCGGATACTGCTTCCGGGTCGCCCCTGTCTCGGGCACAGCCGCTGCCAGCACTGTGCGGATTGCTTCCATTTCTGTCTCTCCCAGCACCCTCGTCTTGGAGATGTCCTCGGCGGAGAGCAGGACGGTGTTGATTTTTTGCGACAACAATCCTTTTCCTGTCAGCTTCTGAATCCATTGATAAAAGGCGACTGCCCCTGCACCGCGATATGTATTTTCGCCAAACTGGCTGGCCCCTTCTCCAACGGCCACGACGAGCGGGGCCAATTGCTTGCGGTACAGGACGAGCGTAAAGCGCACGTCTTCCTGCTTCAAGGCTGTTTCTGAAAGCTGCAAATCTTTGCCCTGTCCAGCCAGTTCCTTCATGAATGTCGGCAAATCCAGCATCACTTCCTGCCCATCTGTTGACATGACGGTTACTTTTTCCACCGCATCAAGCTCTTTCTCGATGTGGTTACTCATGTCGGCTGGCACTTTGTCAGTCTGTGCACAACCGGCAATCATCATACTTGCCACCATCACAATGAACAGGTAAGCACGCAAAGACGATACCATGCAGCACCCTCCTTCGAATATCCATCATGCCCGATGATTCTGCAAAAGTCCCAATCGTCGGCTGATCTCACTGCCAAGTTTTCGTTTGACGTAAATTTCGCCTATTTGATGCGGGTCTTTGACTACGACCGAGCGATTGTTCGTGCGGATGACGACGTATTTCTCGCTATTTTTATCCAGACCGCAAATCAGTTCGGAGGCAACCTCCACAAAAATCGCGACGACATGCTTGCCGTTCACTTTTTTCAGGGAGATTTTCGGAAACGGTGTGATGAATGGCGAGGTCTTGTCCTGAATGTACTGTGTTATGGCCAGTATGTATTTATCCGGGTCGCCGTACTGTTCGATTTCGTGATCGATGCCGCAAACGGTCCCTTCATCGGTAATCCCCAGGAAGAGATTGCCATTGTTCGAATTGGCGAATGCGACAATTGTCTTAATGATTCCGCCTTTGGACAGCAAAAAGTCGCGCTTGAATTCGATCATGTCGTTTTCGCCAAGCGAAGTCGCCACGAGCGGATCGTCTACCCGCCCCAGGTAGCGAAACCTGCTGATGGCCCCCAGGCGATATACGTACTCTTCAAAAATATCAGGCGGCAAAGACAGGTCTTCCAGGCTGGCATCTGTATTCTGCCATAATTTATACGTCTGGGGAGCGAAGCACATGTCAAACAATACGTTGCCGCCGAGTGACCGGATGTTCATTCCGATTGAAGCCGGCTTTATCACCCCTGGCTGGTAAGGGGGATCGTTCTCCACATCCATCACGCCTGAATGAAACAAATAGTCAAAATAGTGCCGAGGCAACTGGGCATTTGGTCTCAGCAACTCTCGGACAGTGGTCGTTCTTCGAATCTCCTGGTACAAGTCAAAACGCACAGACTGTTCTGTCAGTTCATGGACAACGGCGAGTAAGGAACAAATATGGCGCATGTTTTCCCTCGTTCTTTTGTTTGGTATCCTTGTCATTGTTTGGTCATATTTTAACGCAACTATTTGGAGATTGACCAGTTTTTTTATGTAATCAGCTGGGAACGCCGCTTGCTTCTCTTCGCTTTCAATGGCTTGAAGCGCTCGCAAATGTTGCACAAAAAAAGAAAAGCCGGGCGTTTGCCGGCTTATTTTACTCGAACAGCGGTTCCGGTCGCGATGACCATCATCATGCCTTCTCGCAGCGTTTCGAAGTCGAGATCGACCCCAATGACAGCGTTTGCCCCAAGCGCGCGCGCTTTTTCCTTCATTTCTTGCAGCGCCAGCTCGCGTCCTTCTGCCAGTTTGCTTTCATAGGAGCCGCTTCTGCCGCCGATAATGTCCGTGATTCCTGCCAAAAAGTCGCGAACCACGTTTGCTCCCATGATGACTTCTCCGCTGACAATATCCAGATAGGCTTCAATTTCTTTTCCTTGCAAGGTGCTGGTTGTAGAAATAATCATGTAGTAGGCCTCCTCTGACCGATTTCATTTCTCTCTGACAATAGGTAATACGAATGAACTTCGCGTCGGTTTCATTTGCCCATTTTTAGCGGGCGGCTTCCTCGTGTGCGCCTTGCCCACGCCATATCCAGCAGCGTAACAGTCACAATCAGGAAAAAGAAGACTCCATCCTCTGTGCCTTGATCGCAGATGATGCAAGGCTTGCTTGCGCGATCAGTTCCCTCCAGGAGTGGCTGAAAAAATCAGGCTCACTGTAGCCGTTCACATGGCCGACTGCTGCGGAAACCGTAATGTCCAGCACGTCGGTCGGTCGCGAAATCAGCTCGATATACTGCTCGACAAGCGCGTCAGGAGCAGTAGAAATCAAGACAAATTCATCCCCCGCATAACGGCACAAGTGACCACCTTGATCCTCGGCAACCGAAGAAAGAACGGCCGAATAGGTCCGGATGACATCATCGCCAAACGGATGACCATATTGCTTGTTAATTCTGCCGAAATTGTTCAAATCGATGAACAGCAGGTGAAACGGGATTTTTTTCTGCAAATAGCTCTCCCCGATAAATTGGATATAAGGCGCCCGATACAGACCGGACAGCGGGTCTTTGTATTGGGCAATTTGCATGTCCACGATTTCTTTCGTAATCATCCCGCTTACCTGCTGGTCCTCGAGGATAATGGCCAGTCGGGCATTTTCATTGAGAAAGTAATGGTGCGCCTCCCAAATGTTCTGATCCGCCAGCAGGTAATGCACCTCGTTGCACATCGCATCGGCAACAATCCGGTTTGGATGCGCAGTCAGGACATCTCGGGAAGTCACTAAACCGACTACCTCTCCATGGTCAATGACAACCAGCGAATCCATTTGATACTCACTCATGAGCTTCGCAGCATGGGAAACGGATTTGTCAGAGGAAATGGAATAGATCGTCGGATTCATGATTTCGGAGATGTTCATAGCAAATCCACCTCACGCTGTACAGACAACGCAATTTTCAGTTCAGAACGCAATACCATTGATTCACTAATCATCCGCTCTGATTCCTCAAGAATAATTTTCATCAGCAGTTTTTCGTCCATCATCTGCAGGATCGAGTTTCGCAAAAGCACCGCCTCGATCTTCGGATGATCGATTTTCAGCAGGGTAAACTGCTCCGGAGACAGCGCCTCTGCCATCCTCCGTACCGCTTCCGGTCCAATTGGCGCTTTTCTGCCAATAATCAGCAAATCCTGCATCGGAGGCACTTCAAACTCGGAAATTTTTAAGGATAGAGTGGCTTTCCTTGAATATACGCTACTATCACCAAACATCAGTAATTCCTCCAATTCTGCTCTCCCCTCTTACTCTTCCCGCAGGCGATCCGGTTTTCCGAAAAGGTATCCTTGTCCCATTGCGATTCCCAATGAAGAGGCGCAAGCAAAATCTTCTTCTTCTTCAACTCCTTCAAGAATGAGTTGAGGTTCGTACTTGCAAAAGTCAACAAACAGCTTGATGACTGTCTGTTTTTCTTGCGAAGTCGAAAGATCCTTGGAATAGAAACGATCGATCTTGATGAAATCCGGCGAAAGATCCGTTATTTTTTGAAAAATATTTGCTGCATCCCCTACATCATCCAACGCAATCAAAAAGCCTATCTTTTTCAACTCACGAATCCGATTGGTAAAAACAGGATCATGCCAACCTTCCCCTTCCATGATCGATTCGTTTATTTCCAGGACGACTCTTTTCAAATACGGAAGAAAAGCTTGCTTGATTTCCTCAATGAATCCTGGAAACGAATCTTCCACGATCGTGGACGGAAAAATATTGACAAACAGGAGCTCCTGTGTGTGTTCCTTGGATGAACGAAAAAAAGACAGAAGCGCATGCCGAAAAGACTGGGTATCCAGCTCTGGCAACTTTCTTTTTTCCTTGGCCATCGCAAACAACAGCTCCGGGTTTCGACCCGATTTACTGCGGAGCAGCACCTCATACCCTATTCTTTTTTTATCTGGGAATTGGCATATGGGCTGAAACGCATGATAATACTCTCTTTTCTCAAATAGTTCCGCAAAGCTCTCCATCAATTTTCCTTTCCCTTTCCTAGCAAATATGAACACAGAGAAAGCTTTCCAAGTGAGAGGTGCATAGGATGTACGCCCAATTCATTGGAAGTGCTGGGAAGTTCAACGACCAGTAAGACCGCAAACCCTAGAAGTTTTCGGCGCGAAAACTAGGTAAAAGAGATCACAAAATCTCCAGTCTATTCGACAACATATGTCTTTGTTCCTAGTTATTCGCCATTGTTTTGCATATTCCCTTCCAAATCATACTAAATCCCCATTCAAAAAAAAGCAACTTTTGGATAACTCGGCATAATTTTCTGCGAATAGGAAGGCTGTTTTTCTATAATGGAACAATTATTTTTCGCCTTGTTGTGATTCTGCTGCTTTCTGGTTGATCTACTTGAACCGCTCTGCTTTGGCATTTTGCTGTTTTTTCATACTGGTTGGGGAAAGGTGTTTTGTAAAGGAAAGGGGGATGGCGATGACATTCGGTTTCGTGATTATGGTCGGGTTACTATTACAGATTCCAAATTTTGTATAATTAATGAGATTCGGTGGTAGTGAATGTGGCGAAAGGGCCTCGTCGTTGCTTCTGCATCCGGGGAAGCTTCTTCTGGATGTCTGCGACAGGCACCAGCCTTCTCCCTTTCGTAAGCGACTCCCCCATTCCTCCTGCCACTTCCGTGTTTTATAGATAAGGTTAGTGTAGGAAAACTGTGTTCAAAAATATGGAGCTGCGGGAAGAAAAGAACAAGTCAATATTTGAATATCAATGCTCCACCATGAAAAATACGCGAGTACATCCAGGTTATTTGCCGCCGTTTGTAGCCTGCTTGTCCATTTCGACGATCACCAAGATCAGACAGAAAAAGAGCGCCCATCACTGGACACTCTACGTTTGTAACCACTTTTCCGGTCATTTGCGAAGAAGGAAGTTGACTTTCATCTGCCTTTTGACTTTTCTTGCATAGTCGAGCGATAACGCTTCTGATTTATTCTTCGCTATCTCCCCTATCCCTTCTGTCTATCCGTATAGAAGGCGGATATTTACAGCCGGATGAATGCTCGGATCAGATTGTTTTACGTTTACGTTTGCAAAACAGTCCAGTGTTTCGCATGCTGCTCCTTCGCCAGTTGCAAGTGAAGCCGTTGATCGCGGGTGATTACTTGCGTCGGCAAATGCTGGAACGTTGGAGCGAATGGGTCTTCCACCACGCTTCGGATGCCGCTCAACGCCTCGATCACCCGCAGCGTGCAAAACGGAACGTAGGCTGCGCTGTATCCGCCTTCGTGACAGGCAATCAGCCTGCCCTGACAGCATTCATCGGCCAGCGCATGCATTTCCTTTGCCATGTGATAAAACCCTTCGGCAGTCACCATCATTCTGCCCAACGGATCAAACAGGCTGGCATCCTGCCCCGCAGAGACGAGAATCAGCTCGGGTCCAAACTGGCGGATCACAGGTGCGACGATGGTTCGGAGCGCCTCCAGATAGCCTGCATCAGAGGTACCGGCCGGCAACGGAATATTCATCGTGTATCCTTCCCCCGCCCCTTTTCCTGTATCATGCAAGTGGCCTCTTTCGGGAGGATAGTTGTTTTCCTGGTGCAAGGAAACAAACAGTATCTCAGGATCATCGTAAAAAATGCTTTCCGTGCCGTTTCCGTGATGGACATCCCAATCCACGATTGCGATCCGCTTTAGGCCATATGCTCGCTGCGCGTATCTGGCTGCGATGGCGACGTTGTTGAACAGGCAGAATCCCATGCCCTTGTCCCGTTCCGCATGATGGCCGGGCGGTCGGTGCAGCACGTAGGCATTGTCCACCTCGCCGCGCATTACCGCATCGACAGCGCGCAAACCTCCCCCCGCCGACAAACAGGCGATTTCAAAAGAGCCATACCCGACAATCGCCAGTTCGCCAGCATCTCCCGTCGTCTGGCTCAATGCTTCCACCCGCTCTATATACGCTCGATCATGCACAGCCGCAATCTCTTCTTCTGTTGCCACCCTGGGCGGGATTTGTACCAGCTCACGGATAAAACCGGAACGCTCCAGCAGATTTTTTACACGCCGTTTGGTTGCCGGACTCTCCGAATGCACATCTGTTTCAATCCAGCCGCCAGCGGGCAAAAACAAAGCGCCATTCCCGGTATTGTGCCAAAAATAGCTCTCATCGCAAACAAAAGCGGTTCTTCGTTTCATCGGACATTCTCCTTTCCCTGTTTCCATAAAAAGAAGGCTTCTTCCCGTCGCGTCTATCCATCCTGAACGGGAGAAGCCTGATTCTGCTGCTTTCGTCTCCACCCATATCGGGCGATATACCAGACTATCATGGCGACGGGTACGAGGCTGAGAACCGCGAACACGCCTACGACCACTTGTGAAAACCCGTTGGCCCACACCATTTGCGCAATCGGCTCACCGGACGCTTTCAGGCTTGCCAGCCACTCATTGGCGGGAACTCCACCCGTGTGCAACGATGTGTCGACCATCCTGCGAAACAGGCTGGCAGAAAGCGAACTGCCGATAACAGCGCCCACCAGTCGCAGCATGTTCAATATGGCAGAGCCCAATCCCAGATGATCGTAGGTAAATTTCTTCATCCAGGCCGAAGTAATGGAAATGATGACGATCCCAAGCCCAAGCCCGGCCAGGAAAGAAGCTCCCATGTACACGTACAGGGGCACCTCGCGAAGCATATACAGGCACAGGCTCGCCAACAGACCGAAAAATCCCGTGCTGATGACAAACTCCAGCGGCATTTTTCTCTCCAGTCGCCCGGCTATTCCCACAGATACGATCATGGATGCGCACAACGGAGTGACCGTGTAGGCGATTTGCAGGCTGTCGTAGTCGAGAAAATTGCCCAGCATGAAAGGCAGTACATACAGCAGACTGTTCAGAATAAATCCGGCAAAGAAGTTGCCGATCAAAAACAGGTACGTTTCACTTTCCTTCCACAGATTCGGCATCGGGACGACCTGCGTGTCCCGTTCCTCATCCGGTACAGGCGACGATTTGAGCGAGGCAATCAGGGCCAGCAAAGCGAGCAGCACCAGCGTGCCATTTGCCAAAAAGGTGAACCTCCAGCTCGCAAAATGCCCGATCACCCCGGCACTGATGGGACCGCAAGCCGCTGCAAGCGCACACGTGGCGCTCCAGGACCCGATCGCTTGCCCGTAGCGTTTTTTCCCAAACCGCTTCAGCAAGATCACCAGGCTGACGGGTACGAGAATGGAAGAACCGATCCCCTGAATAAAACGACTCCCCAATAAAAGCGGAAAGGAATTGCTGAAATACCCAAGGAAGGAGCCCGCCGTATAAATGGCCAAACCGATGAGAAACACCCGGATGTGCCCGTAACGGTCCGCCACTCTGCCCATGACGATCATGAGCAGAGCAAACGGCAAAATGTACAGATTCATAATCCAGATCGATGTGGACAGACTGGTTGCAAATTGTTCCTGGATCTGCGGCAGCAGGACGTACAGCAAAGTTCCATCCTGCATCACTGTGAACAGGCTGACGAGGACAGACAGCAAAAACAGTTTTTTCATTGCACATCACACCGAAGCGGTGATTTCGCTTCCAGAGCGTTCCTTGTACAGCATTTGCTGCAAATGCGCGGAAGCAAGGGCGAGAGCCACGATGCGCGTCGGCTCCTGCTGCTCTATGCTCTGTGTCAGCACTGTCCGCACCATCCGGCGTATCCGTTTTGCCGACTCGGTCCACATGTTCTGCGGCAAGGCTTCCCCGGTAATAATCAAGCCAAACGACAAGGCCGAACCTGCGTTGACCATAAAATCTGGCAGCACCATCACGCCTTTTTCCCGGAGGATTTCATCGGCTTCCTGCGTAGTCGGCATATTGGCTGCCTCGACAATGATTTTCGCCTGAATCGAGTGGGCATTTCCCTCATGGATCACCTGCGAGACGGAAGCGGGGATCAGCAAATCGACCGGCAACTGCAGCAGTTCCTCGTGCGTCAGTTGTTGCACCTGGGCGATTTTTTCGCGATCCATGCAGCCATTTGGTTTGCGGATGGACAGCAACTGATAGATGTCCAGGCCTTCTTCCCGATAGATCGCTCCTTCGGCATCGGCGACTGCTGTAATTTTTACACCGCGATCATGAAGCAGCTTGGCGATCTCACTGCCCACCGTGCCAAAGCCATGCACAGCAGCAGTCGCCCGCTCCAGCGGAAGATCAATCAGTTCGGCCGTCTCCAGCAGACTCTCCATCAGGCCAAAGCCTGCTGTCGTCTCCATGTTTTGATCGGACAACAAGTCATTTGCCCGGACTCCCTGGCCAATCTCGTACTGAACGCCCCGCTCCCGCAGCCGGGTCAGCACTCTTTCCAGCGGGTCAAGCTTTATATGGGAGTACATCGCTCTTACATCTTCTGCGTAAATGCCCATGTCCTCTCCCAACAGGAGGCAGCTTCTCAACAGAGGTTCTGCCATTCGTGCAAAAGCTTCAATCTTTTTCCCCTTGTCAGGCGCTGACGGATCGCCGACAATTCCGGCCTTGGCTCCGCCCAGCGGCAGGTTCATCAGACCGTGTTTGTATGTCATGACTTCCGCCAAATCCCGTACTTCTTCCAGCGTGACCGTCGGAGACATGCGGAGGCCCCCCGTGGCAATCCCTCCGATCAAGCGGTCGATAACGATAAACGCCGTCGTGTCCGTTTCCGGGTCATGCATCGTAATTTCATAGTGCGTATTCATCCATTATTCCCCCCGTTTTTTCAGTACCTCAAACGTAAAGGCAAAGGCCAGGTCTTCGTGATTCAGCCGCTCGATCATTTCCACATCACGCTCATAGTAGTTCAGAAGCCCAGGGTCTACCGAACGCTTCGCCAAAAAATTCCGATAGCAAATGATTCCGTTTTTCCGCATTTTTTGCGTGATTTCCGTGAGGATCTTTTGAAACGTTTCATTGGGGATCCAGCCGGATATGTCCGATAGCGACACCTTGTCGATAAACGGTTCCTTTTCCCTGGCCAGATACTGGTCGATCAGATCCGTCACAATCTCCACTTTGTCCAGGTTTTTCTTGATCGTCTCGTAATGCCTCTTTTGCAGGTAGACAGGCAGTGCCTCTTCGTTCATGTACTCCCCGCAGTACAAAAAGGTGAGAAAGTGGTTATCGCGTACCAGATGATTTTCGAACGTATGAGTCAACCTCTGCAAAATATAGTTGCCGACGCTTTGCTGCTGGCTGACCTGGTTGTCGTAGCTCGGGTCCCCGAGTGCCCACTTGAAGATGGTTTGGCGGCACAAATTCTCGATGGACCAGCGCCAAAGCCGCGTGTTGAAATGCTTATGAAAATAAGCCCTCTGTTCTTCCAGGGAAGTGAGCGAAAGCATGTGCAGAAACTGTTTTTTCTTCGGCCGAAACAGCAGCGAACCGATATATTTTTTATAAAATTGCTCGTGCTTCCCCAGGTAAATCAAGCCTTCCTTGATTTTGTCGAGATAGCGGTTCCAGTACGCCTGGGCCTGGGGCGTCAGGTTGGGTTCAAACTCCCGGTATAGGTCCAGCCTGGAAAAGGTGGCGGGTTTCACCCCAAGAAATTGCAGATACTCGTCATGCTGCAGCAAACGCATGGCTTCGATCTTTAGCTCCAGCAAATAGTTTTGGGTGGGGTTGGCATCCACAGAAATCAGCCGTTTGGGCTCGTCGACGAGCAATGCGAGACTGCGGCAGCCGCTCCCCGTGATGACCAGTACTGTGTCGCTGGGGTACATGCGCAGCGCTTTTAATTCGGAGTAGGAATCTTCATCACTGGTCGTGTACAAAATCCAGTCTTTTTTATAAATGCTGTCTTGCTCGGAATAAATGATACGCTTTGACGCGGGCTTTTCTTTGATCGCTGTTGCCATCCAAGGGACACCCCATTTACGTAAAAAGTGTTATTCGCGCAAGCTCGCCTGTGAAGCCAGCCAGCCTCCTGGCCCTTTGTTTTTCGCAGGTTCAAGGCACAGGAGACTGGGGCAACAGGTGGCTCTCCATTAGTTCAGGTACTTCAAACCGATTTTCTCCAGGCGCTCCCGATGGCCGCCGATAATGTCACGCAGCAGCATGTTCACCTGATCCACTACTGGCGTATCGATCATGCGCATTCCTGGCGCAATCTCGGCATCTCCCACTTTTTCCTTGTGCTCCTGACAAGCTTCCTGATAGAGACCTACGAACTGATTGAGGAAGCTTTCAAACGCTTTTTCCATTCGGATCGAACACTCGGTAGCCAGGCGCGACAGGCGCTCTTTTTCTTCGGGACGCTGCTGGATCGCCTCCGTCAGTTTTTTCTCGGCAAAGCCCACATGGCGCGTCTCATCCTTGAACGCTCCGATAATAATCTCGGTCAATCCGGGATCAAACGGCTTCCAGAAGCGGGCCTCGTAGCCGTACAGCGGGAACGCCATGCCTTCCAGAATGATATTGAGAGTGACCAACCCGCCCAGCAAATCTTTGTTGTCTACCTGCTGGAACATGATCTTTTGGAAATCGCGGTATTCCGGGCTGGCTACTTCCTCGATCAAATCGGCAATCTCTTCGTCAGACAGCCCCATTTCGCGAATCCGTTCCACGAAAACCTCGTAATGCCGCGCTTCGTCAAATGTTTGCGTCGCCAGGAAGATGCGGCTCCAATCGTCGTCGGCGATGCTGGTCAACCCGGCAGCGGTGGTCACGGCAATCTTTTCGGCGGAAGCGAAAATCGCCAAATCGTACAAGCATACCTGGCGCAGCTTGCCTTCCTCCTGCAAGTAGTCAGGCACGGTGTACTGCGGAGAGTGGCCGTAAATCATTCCCTTCAAATAGCCGTGGGGTACGATCTCCAGCCATTTTTCAGCGGTAAAGTTGCGGACAGAAACTCTTTTTTTGCTTGAAGTTGTCGTCATTTTCATTTCCTCCTTTTTATATCAAGAAAATTCTGAAACTACTTGTGGTTTGTTGACCGCCGCTTTAACCCGCTCGATGTAATCGTCATCGATTTCCTTCTCGAAGCTGTGCAGGCTGGCCAGTGTGAAGCCGTGTTTTTCTGCGAGCCCCTGGATGTAGTACATGTCTTCCATCGTGATGCGTCCGCCAATGCCCATGTTGCGGTTGCTATTTTCCAAGGTTAAGAGAATCGTTTCCGAAAGGCAGGCCAAATTCACCCCTGGCTTGTAACCCAGGTTCTGGCCAAAAGCGAGTTCTTCCGGAAATTTGACCAATCCTCCTTCGATGACCAATACATCCGGTCGTTTTTCTTGCACGATTTTGCCTACGTTGGCGGGACGGGAAACATCGCAGATGACCGCACCGGATTTGATTAATTCCGGATGCAGAAGCTCACCGATGCTGCTGGTAGCGACCAGAATGGCATCGAGCTCAGGCAGGAAGTAATCAATATCGACCCCATAGTCAATCGGAGGCTTTTGCCCGGCTTGTCGGAACAAAAGCTCGATGTCGTCGATGATGACCTCGTTCATCCGTTCTTCGGAATTGCCTGCCTCCGAAGATTCGGCCGTCAGGAACAGCTCATACAGCCGCTTGCGTGTCTCATACAAGCCGCCGCCAAATACGGGTTCGGTTTCCAGCATCGACAAAATCCGCTCCCGTATCCCCGAGCGTTTCTTGTGGTAAAGGATGGCGTGCAGGTAGATTTCATTTGCCAACTCTCGCAAGCGCTCCATATTTACTTTCTCGTTACTTTTTCTACCTATTAATACTATATTTTCCATCTTTTGCGACAAAAGAATGGCACACAGCCGCCCGATCGATCCATTTGCACCGATCACGGCTCCTCTGCACGTTTCGAGGGTGATATCCATCTTGGCTGCGCCAGTCAGCAACGCGTTGACGGACGTAATGACGGTAAACGTATTGCCGGTCGTTAAAATCTCGTGGTCGAGCATCATATCCCGCACATCGATTCCGCCGCGCGTGACGATCGAGGTGTACGCACCCAGTCCGAACACGGTGGCTCCCATTTCGCGCCCTTGGCGGATCGCCGCGCGAATGGCGGACACGACTTCCTTTCTGGGGCGCTCCAGCACTTTTGGCCCCCCGTAAGGAATGGCGATAATGCTGCCGGCAGCGACATCCCCGTGTTTCGAGGAGATTTTGGAAAGCGTGCAAACAACTCCCGGCTCTCCGTAGTCAGCCTGCCATTCCAGTATGTTGGACAGCTCTGTTTCGTTGAATTGTTCAAATGAAGGTGTGTTGATAGCCAAGTCTCTCGTTTGCGGATAGTGGGCGATAAATGAAAAGCGGCGATGAGGTTCTTTGGTGGTTGAAGAATTAACAATCTCTCTTCTTTTTGAACGATAGTCTGTAATTGTTTCGGGGATGGTATTGTCGTAAATGGTATAACGGTATAAATGATAGAAATCGCGATAGTAGAGAATCTCGCAAGTCCGGTCGATGGCGTACAGCAGCTTGTCGATTTCTTCCCTGGAAATCGTAAGCGGCGGTTCAATCCGCACAGCCATCTCCTGGTTGAGATAAGGCATGATTCTCAGTTTGTAGACATTGAGCAAAAAGCCGCAAACCAGGTAGCCAAGACCGCCTTGCGAGCAAAGAATCGAAAATTCATACGAATCTCCCGCATCGATCTCTTCAAACTCGATGGCTTGCAAATAGGCTTCGCCGCGTACCTCCTTGATGACACCGGGCCACTTTTGCTGAATCTGCAGCAAGCGTTCCCGCATATACGCGCCGTTTTCCTTCACCTGTTGGAACAGATGCTGGTTTTGCTCCAAATACTTGAGATAGGCCAAGCTGATGGAACAGGTAAAATTGTTGTTGGCAAACGTGGAGCTGTGGTTTTTCCCGAAATCGTCCTCTTCCCAGAGAGCAGACGTGCTCATGCATACACCGATTGGGACAACTCCCCCGCCCAATGCTTTGGACAACAGCAGAATATCCGGCTCCAGGCCCTGCTCTACACACACGGCCCAATTGCCCATCCGGCCCAGTCCTGTCTGAATTTCATCGAGGATAAACAGGACACCGTGCTGGCGACAAAGCTCCTGCGCCTTGCGCAGATACGTGGACGATGGTACGTTGACCCCGCCTTCTCCCTGCACGGGTTCGACCAGGAAACCGGCGATTTCATCTCCCTGCTCCTGCAATACCTTTTTCAGAGCTGCTTCGTCGTTGTAAGGAATCTTGATGTAGTCTGCGGTATCAATAAAAAACGGCTTTTGATAGACTTCCTGCCCGGTTGCTGCCAACGCTCCCGCTGTTTTGCCGTGAAAGCTTTTCCATGTGCTGACGATCTTGCGTTTTCGGGTAGCGGCTCTGGCCAGCTTGATGGCGGCTTCCACTGCTTCCGCCCCGCTTTGGCCAAACGTGCAGACAGAGAGATTTCCCGGCATTTTGTCGCACAAAAACTGGGCCAGCTCTACTGCCTTGATCGGTGTGGACGGCTGACATAGGCTCGGCAGCTTGTTCTCCCTGATTTCATCCAGGGCAGCCCAGATCGCCTCGTGGTTGTACCCCAGGGGGATGGCACCGTACTGGGCGATGAAATCGGTATACCGCGTTCCGTCGGCCTCGTACAGATAGTACCCTTCACCCCTGACATACTTTTTGTCCATCTTGAAGATGGTGAGCAAATCTGCGACAACGGGATTCAGACGCTTCATCAAATTCTCCTCCAACTTTTATCTAAAGAATTACTTGTTGCCTTTTTTCATGAACAGAGGAATCAGCAAGTACAACCCATAGGCAAATGCCATCCAGATTGTAAAAGCGAGCAGCTGTTCACTGGACAATCCCGAAAAAAACACGTCGCGGTTCCATAAAACGAAAGCATCGATAATCAAGCCGACTGCACTGCCGATCAGCCCCAGCTTCACCACCGCGTACGGACTGGGATCAAGCTTGCGAAAGATTACAAAGACGATGTACAAGACCACCGCTGTCGCAAGCTCCAACAACAGGAATGCTGTGAGAAAATTTTGCTGATAGGGATCAACCAACACCGCGCTGCCGAAAAACACGAAGAACAAAGTCGCTCCCAACCAGACCAGGATCGAGAACAGCAAGGTTAATCCCAGCTTTTCTGAAAACATGTTTTCATCCCCTTTTCTTTGTGAGTAGATATTGGAAAAGAAGCCATTGGAGGAAAGTGAGTGTGAACAGACCATGAAGCGAGCCCCCAAGACTTGCGGTTTGGCTGCTCAGACGGATTTGCTTTCCAACAGTTGCTGAAAGAATACGCCCAGTTCGGCAAACACTTTCTCTCGGTCAAATTCAGGAGAAACGAGGCTTTGTACGGCCAAGCCGTCAATCAGCGCATTGATAATGACCGCCCAGGTTCCGGCGGATACACCCATCAACCGATTTTCCTGGACAGGCCCTTGCCAGCCGGAATCGGCGTGTTTGTCTGCAATCAGCTCCTGAATCTTTTCCGAAAGCACCTTGTTTTCAAACATGAGCAGTTGGCCCAACTCCTGTTTGATTTCTTCATTGTTGAAACTGAACACAACCAACGACAAAAACAGCCGATGAAAAAAGGAGTCCGGTCGGCACCGTTCCTTGGCCGCATTCAAAGCCTCCGGGACGACAAATTCGACGGTTTGCGCATGCGACATCTCTTGCCAGGAACGAAGGCACACGTCTTTTACCACGTCCATCATCAGTTTGTTTTTGGTGTGAAAATGGTAATAAACGGTCCCCTGCGTCACATTCGCCTTGTCAGCCACCATTTTAAGCGTAAGCTTTTCCAAGCCATTTTCCACGATGCAAGCCTTGGCTGCTTCAATCAGTTCCTGTTTGGAAATGACGTTCGGTTTTGCCATTCATCTCAGTCCCTTATGTGAATTCCAGTGCGTTCCCTTACTCCAACCCGGATTTTTATGTATGGAAGACACCACAAAGAGTCAGTCATTCAACCAACTAATTACAATATATACCATATCGCGCCAAAAAAGAAGATGGTTTTTCCAGAAATTTGATGAATTTTTTGTAAATGGTACTCCTGCTTTCTCTGTCGATTCACTTGTATCGAGTCACTTGCAGGAAATTTACTTCTTTCCTTCGCGGAGCGATTTCCTGTAGGGCAGTTTCTTTTGTACGGAACAAAAAACGTAGCTGTCGAAAAAGTCCCAATAAGCCAAAATCACCAAATCGGCAACATTGGTTTATCAAGGGTTTTGAAATTCACAAGGGGGCATCTCTAGGTGATTAAAGGGACTTTTTATACGAAAATGC
>NZ_RHHS01000011.1 GCF_003710935.1 Brevibacillus gelatini | reverse complement strand
TTGTTAGCTACGATGGTGTATGATATGGCGTTCCATGGAGGTACAGTGGACGTGAGAGTACCGTTCGCGAAGTGAATGGGTGGGTGGAAATCTGGGCCGACGGCACATGTATTGCTCGACATCAAAAGGTCTATCGATCCCGCACCACTGTTTTTTGCGAAAACCAGTACGCAGGTCTTTCGACCGCTCAAGGATATGCCTATCCACGTCCACAAGCCCGACAGATTTCACCGCAACAAGTGGAAGTACGTTCGCTGGACGTCTATGAGCAGCTGACGGAGGTGGGAGCATGATTGAACTGGAACAGGCGCGACTACGCCTCGAGGAACTTGGGCTTCAACAAGCGGCTCTCCTTTTGGATGCTCACTTGGAAGCGGCAAGTCATGGACAGCCCACTTATCTGTCCTTTCTCAACACGCTCCTTGATGCCGAGATAGCGGAACGTCAAAAGCGGAATATGGAGGTACGCACCAAACTTGCCCATTTGCCTTACCGCAAAACACTAGAGGAGTTCGATTTTGCTTTCCAACCTAGTATTGACGAACGATTGATTCGAGAGCTGGCCACGATGACTTTTGTAACCCGACACGAGAATGTCTTGTTCTTAGGACCTCCCGGAGTAGGAAAAAGTCATTTGGCGGTGGCATTGGCTGTAGAAGCCATCTCGCAAGGTATATCCGTTTACTTTGTCAGTCTGTCGCATCTCATCGAGGATCTGCGAAAAGCTTACATGGAGAACAGACTGGATAAACGCATCCGTATCTATATTCGCCCAAAGCTCCTCGTGATTGACGAGATTGGCTACTTGCCGTTTGACAGTTTGGCAGCTAACCTCTTTTTCCAGGTAGTAAGTGCAAGATACGAGAGAGGGAGTATTCTGTTGACCAGCAACAAGAGCTTCGGTGAATGGGGGGAATTGATGGGCGATCCGATACTTGCTACAGCTATTCTGGATCGACTCTTACACCATTCCCACATCGTTAACATTAGAGAGAATAGTTACCGACTTCGTGAAAAAATGAGGACTGGAGCCTACGGCTCTCCCTCTACCACCTAACCAACAAAAAATCGCCGGGTGGGTCAGTTCTAAACCGGCGAGGGTGGGTCAAAATAAAGTCGGCGTTGACATTTAAGAAGAAAAGGCCATTCAAATCAATCCACAAATCGTGATCAACAGTAAGGAAGTTTCCCGCTGAATCGGCTGTCTTTATGAGCTAGGGACATGTTTCATTTGATTTTGGTTCCCATCTTGATACCATTCCCTTCGTGAACAGGACTATCAAACAGATACCGAATAGCTGCCTTCTTCTTTACTCGCGTAATGAAGAAGATCTGGCGTTCGCAGAACGCGTCAAACTTGGCGCAGTCCACAAATCCCCGATCGAACACATACGTCGTACCAGGTTTGTCTACGAGCGTATCGAGTTGAGTCCGGTCATGAGCACGTGCTGGAGTCAGCTGTACGGTTTCCGGATAGACGTCTTCCGGAGAAGCAAATGCTAACCGGAAGTGAAGTTTTTACCCCGGCCTTTGTCTCACGAAAGGTCGCCCATTTGTAAGTATTTAGGCACAAAAGGATCGTGGTCGCATCTACGATGCGAAAATCACGTTTCATAGCTGGGGGAAGGAAGCATAGTCGAATCCGTTTAACCAAGTCCATGAAAACACGCTGCAACAATTCGGAATGGGGCTGTTGATGCTTGCGTGAAAGTTGAGAAGGACTGATCGAGGTAAAACCGAGCTCTTGTTGGGGTTTTCTTCCTAACGTGTCATCTGCAATCGCCCGTAATCCTTCTCGCTGCTGAAGTTGGGCATGAAGAAACAACAAGAGATAGGCGGAAGTCGTCAGCTTTTTGACGTACTTGTCGTGGTCACTGGTGGCCAGATCTTCCAAAAAACTTTTCGAAAAAATGGGGGAAACCCATTTACCAAATGACGAAAGTAAGGTATCTTTGTCCATGTTGGGATCCTTTCAGTGGATTTGGACAGAAACTACCTGGCCATTTCATTGTAAAGGATTTTTTTGTGCTCTGTGAATGCTAATCAAAAAGTTGACCATTTTTGGAGCAAACGCTCATCTTCGAGTTGACCACCTACGATGCTTTTTTTCACACAAAGTAGCATTTTATTTCCTGCACCAAGGATCGTCAAGGATAAAGGGTAAACCCCTTGCTACGCAAGCCCTTGACGATCCTTGGCTCAGTAAAAACATTTGCAATTAGGTGTGAAAATGATGACGTGTGCTCAAACTGTCAGGTGGGTAACTTTATGATGAGCAAAGTGGTCAACATTTTGGTGAGCGTTCACAGTGCTCTAAGTAAAGAACAGAAAATTCCGTTTATTACAACAAAATTAATGCAACACTAGTGAGCTGCTTTCTTTTTCTCGAGTAAAGAGAAAGATTTGGTGTTCGTATAACGCGTCATACTTAGTGTAGTTCACAAATTCCCGATAGAACAGATACGTCTTACCAGGATTGTCTATGAGTGTATCGAATTGAGTTCGGTCATTACACGTGCGGGAGTAAGTTGTATAGTTACCAGATAAGCGTATTTCCAGAGATAAATGCTAACAGGAAGTGAAGATTGCAGCACAGCTGCCAGCGCAAAGTGCAGATACAGCAATATTTTGCTTGATTTTACAGATGGCAAGCGCTAACATATGATACTGATAACCATTATCACGAAATGCTGATGTCCATCCAAAGAAGGTGAACCATATGTCCATTGCCAAAGTCATTCGCGAGCGCCGCTCGATAAAAAAGGGCTATAAACCGGATGCCGTGCCGGAGGAACTTGTACTGGAGCTGCTGAATGATGCCGTGTACGCACCGAACCACGGTTTGCGTGAGCCATGGCGCTTTGTGTTTGTGCCGTCTGAGAAAAAAGAAGCGTTTGTCGAGAAGCTGATTACCGTCTATCCGCCGGAAACGCACGAGGCACGCCGAGAGATGTACAATCAGCCAGCGGCTTACCTGATTGTCATCATGAAAGAAGACCCGCGGCAAAAGCAGTGGGAGGAAGATTTCAGCGCCGTTTGCGCCCTGATTCAAAACTTCCAGCTCCTGGCGTGGGAGCGCAATCTCGGTGTCGTCTGGAAAACAAACGCGCACAACTGGGACCCAAAAGCGCATCAGATTCTGGGCGTTGCCCCAGGCGAGAAAATCGTCGGCTTTTTGCACCTTGGCTTTTTCGACGAGAAGGACGTGCCGGAAGCTCGCCCACGGACGCGGGCGGAAGAGAAATTTACGCGGTTTGAATAAGTGCCGAGCGAAGCGAAACCTCCCCGCAGTCAAGGGGAGGCTTCGTTTTGTCTACCTAAGCCACTGCAACCCGATAACAACAGGTGCGATTGTGCTCGCAGAAAGAATCCTTCTCTTGCTTCTCCCTGCAACTTCTCCCCCTTACTCCGGATTGCCGCTCAAATGCTCATGAATCAGCTTCCACTCCCCAGACGCTGTTTTGACAAACACATTCGTGGCCCGGCCGCTCCCGGAGACGAATTTGCCGTTGGAATAGCCTTCGTACCGGTACGTGTACAGACAGGTCGCGGATTGCTGGTCGACGCTGATCCACTGCACGTCTGTCGCGGCGTACACCTCTTCCCGGATGACGTCCCAGGCGTTCTCGAAGTAGCTGCGGATTTCATTCATGGACGTGCAAGTCTTGTCCGAGAACCAGTAGACAGCCTGCGGGTGCAGCACCTTTTCCACGTTTGAAAAGTCGTGCGTGTTCGTAGCGGCGATGTATTGCTCCAATGCTTGCTGATAACCCATGGCGAAAACGACCTCCCCGACGAATTTCAGGAATATTTCTTCTGTTTGCTATTGTAAAGGATTTCCTGACCACGCACCAGTCCAGGAAAAAAAGCCCGCCCGAATGGAAGGGGGCGATTCGGGCGGGAATGGAGGACGTAACGTCCATCGTAGGGTCTGACAATATTATCGTAGAGCGGACATGTTAAGGGAGAATAGAGACAGCATGAAGCATTTGTTAAAAATTGGGCGATGTACAGGTGAGCAGGGCAAGCACCTGTTTTTTTTATTTTGCCGATCAACTAGACAGGCATCCATGCGGACAGCTAGTGGTTGTCATAAGCTGAAAAGAAGGGCTGGCCTCTTTGCACGGTCAGCTCTGCACTACGACGCGAGAAGAGAGGAGAGGAAAGCCATGGGATGCAGGCGTGGTTTCGGCTTCGGAGGTGGCGGGTTTCTTTGGATCATCCTCATCATTCTCCTGGTCACTTCTTTTTGGGATGATTAAACACTGATAGGCACTACAAGCAAAAAAGACTCTGTACACGGCTTTTCGAGCCTGGCAGAGTCTTTTTTGTACAAAGATAAGCTTCGTAAATGGCCTGGCGCAATACGGCTTTCTCGCTGCTTGAGAGCGTTACGCCTTCAAATGCTGCAAAAACTGGCGCGTGCGCTCCTCGCGCGGCGAAGCGAACAGGCTGGCCGGGGTATCGCGTTCGACGATGACGCCCTGGTCCATGAAAATGACCTCGTCGGCAACTTCGCGGGCAAAGCCCATTTCGTGCGTAACGACGACCATTGTCATGCCTTCCTGGGCCAGTTCTTTCATGACTTTCAGCACTTCGCCGACCAGTTCGGGATCGAGCGCAGAGGTCGGCTCGTCGAACAGCATGACTTGCGGGTCCATCGCCAGCGCACGGGCGATCCCGACACGCTGCTGCTGGCCGCCGGAGAGCTGTGCCGGGTAATGGTCGAGCTTGTCGCCGAGCCCTACCTTGGACAGCAGATTGGCAGCTTTGGCCCGCGCACTTTCTTTGCTTTCCTTTTTGACGGTCACAGGGCCTTCCATGACATTTTCCACGGCGGTCATGTGCGGGAACAGGTTGTAGCTTTGAAAAACCATCCCTGTCTGTTTGCGCAGCCGGGAGATGCTTGCGCGCTCGACTTTTTGCGAAAAGTCCAGCTTGACATCACCGATCTGCACGCTGCCGCTGGTCGGCACCTCCAGCGCATTCAGGCAGCGCAGCAGCGTTGTCTTCCCGGAGCCGGAAGGGCCGATGATGACGACGACCTTTCCTTTTTCCACGGTCAGGGAGATGCCTTTTAGCACATGCAAGTTGTGAAACTGTTTATGCAAATCCGTGATGGTAATCATCTGTGTTCACCTGCTTTTTAGACGTAGCGGTCCAGCTTGTGTTCAATCCGGTCCTGGAGAAAAGAAAGGACAAAGCAAATCATCCAGTAAATGAGTGCTGCCTCCGCATAGACGAGCAAAGGCTCGTAGGTAGAGGCGACGATCTCCTGTGCTTTGCGGAACATCTCGGAAACGAGAATGGCCGCAGCCAGCGACGTATCCTTGACCAGACTGATAAACGAGTTGGACAGAGGGGGAACCGAGACGCGGGCTGCCTGTGGAAGCACGACCCGGCGCAGCGCCTGCCAGTACGTCATTCCGAGAGAGTACGCCGCTTCCCACTGTCCTTTGTGAATGGACAGGATGGCGGCCCGCACGACCTCGGAGGAATACGCGCCGACACTGAGCGAAAAGCCGATGATGGCGGACGGGAACGGATCGATCATGATCCCGACGCTCGGCAAGCCGTAGAAAATGATGTACAGCTGCACCAATAGCGGCGTCCCGCGAATGAGCGATACATAAAAACGGGCGATACCCACCAGCGGCTTGATGCCGGACAGGCGGGCCAAAGCGGTCAGGACGGCGATAATCAGGCCGAAGAAAAAAGAAACGATGGCAAGTGTCAAAGAATAGAGCAAGGCTCCTTTCAGAAGAGGCAGAAAGGAGCTTTGCGCAATATCGATCCATCGGTTCAGGCGTTCCGGGTTGTCAAAGAAGTTACTTAGAAACATCTGCACCAAACCATTTCTCGGAAATTTTTGCGAGGGTACCGTCTTGCGTCATGTCATCCAGCGCTTTGTTGAACGCGTCAACCAGCTCGGTGCTGCCTTTGCGGAAGAGGAACCCGTTTTTTGCTACATTCGGATCTTTTGCCACGATTTTGATCGGCGTATCCGGCTTTTGCTTGAGGAAGTCCAGAAGCGACAGGCCGTCGTTGATCGTGATGTCGACACGTTTGGAGGTGAGCAGGTCGATCGCCTGGTTGAAGCCTTCTACCGCGACGATTTCTGCGCCGTTTTTCCGCGCGATGTCGGTGAGGTTGCTCGTCAGCGTTTGCGCCGCTTTCAAGCCTTTGATGTCTTCAAAGCCGTTGACGGTCGTGTTGTCCTTGTGGGTCACAAGCACAGCCGTCGAGACGGTGTATGGATTGGAAAAATCGTATTTTTCCTGTCTGTCCGGGCGGATTCCCACCTGGTTCGCCACGACGTCAAAGCGCTTGGAATCCAGTCCGGCGAACATCGCGTCCCACTGGGTTTCCTGGAACACAGGCTCAACGCCGATCCGCTTGGCGACTTCCGTTACAACCTCCACGTCATAGCCGGTCAGTTTGCCAGACTGGTCATGGAAGGTGAACGGAGCATAGGTGCCCTCGGTCCCGATCAAGAGTTTTCCGTCCGCTTTTACTTTTTCCAGCAGGTTTTGCCCTGTCTTCTCTTCGCTCGCTGCTGGAGCGGGTGCTGCATTGTCTTGTGGCGCCTGGGAAGAAGAGGACCCGCAGCCGGCCAAAGCGACCAGCAAAGCAGAGGCGAAAACGGAAAATAATATTTTTTTCATAAAGGAACCCCCACTAAACCAATATGTTTTTGATTAGAAACATACTAAAAGGGACAGACAATTTTGTCAACGAGCGATTACTTCGTGATGTCTTCGCCGAACCATTTTTCCGAGATGGATTTCAGAGTGCCGTCCTGCTGCATTTCATCGAGCACCTTGTTGATTTCGTCCGCCAGTTCTGTGCTACCTTTGCGGAACATGAACGCGGTAGGCTGGCCTTCTTCGTTTTTGCTCACGATTTGAATAGGTGTGTCAGGCTTTTGCTTCAGGAAGTCGAGCACGGACAGGTTGTCGTTGATGACGACGTCGACGCGTTTTTGCGCGATCAGGTCAATCGCCTGGTTGAAGTTGTCGACGGCGACGATTTCCGCTCCGTGCGAACGGGCGAGGTCGGCGTAGTTGCTGGTCATGGACTGGCCGGCCTTCAAGCCTTTGATGTCCGCGAAGTCTTTTACAGTTGTATTGTCCTTGTGTGTGACGAGAACGGCGCGGGAGATCGAGTACGGCTTGGAAAAATCGTATTTTTCCTGGCGGTCTGGGCGAATCCCTACCTGGTTGGCAATCACGTCAAAGCGCTTGGAATCCAGTCCGGCGAACATGGCATCCCATTGGGTTTCCTGAAATACAGGTTCGACACCAAGGCGCTTGGCGACTTCGGTTGCAACCTCGACATCGTATCCGGTCAGTTTGCCGGATTGGTCATGGAACGTAAACGGCGAGTATGTACCTTCCGTCCCGATGACGAGCTTTTTCTCCGCTTTTACTTTTTCCAGCAGGTTTTGCGCCGCGGCTGGCTGTGTTGCATTATCGGATTGGGAAGGTGCGCCAGAGCTGCTGCAGCCAACGAGTCCCAACAACAGGCAAGAAAGCAGAGTGGAGAAAATGACTTTTTTCATGATGCAAATCCCCTTTATGTTGATCGAATTTTCATGGATTCATAGTAGTAGGCTTGTCGGGCTTTGTCAATCATAAAAATAGTAATTCCGATTAAATTACTTTGAATTGGTTTTTGTGAACGGGTTCCTTCTATCAGGATTCTCCAATTGCACCATAGCTATGTGTGTGGCAGAAGCCGTTGTGCAAGTAGTGGTTGAGCTAGTGGACGAAGATAGCGTACAATGAGTACGACCTCGGGCATTTGCCTGCTTTTTGGCGAGAAAAAAGGATGAAATAGATGCGACAACAACGAACCGATAAAAGGAGTCAATCAGCATGTTAAACGACTGGCGTATGTATACGGATGCAAGCAAAACAGAGCAAAAGCACGTAGCCTGGCATGAAGTGTTGAGGGAAATCGCGCAGTTGGACGGCGAGAGCCGAACGCTTGTGCATGCGGCGTACGGCGACCATGTGGATTTGGTGGTGGCTGGCGGAAACAAAGGCAAGGTGCTGGTTCAATGGAAGGAGCACGAGCCGGGTGAGCAGCATTTCGTGCTGACCACGGGCGAGCAGAGTGCAGTGATGGCGTCGCTTGTCATCGAGGGCGACGAGGCGGTGTTCCCGATTTCCTGGTGCATCCCGCTGGAAAAGGCCGTTCCGGTGTGCGGCGATTTGCTTCGAACATGTGACAAAGGCGAACCGCAAGAGCTGCAGTGGCAGCCTGTGGAAGTGTAAACGGGGGAAGCGGGCGATGGAATTTCAAACGTTGCAGCAATCCGTCCTCATCATGGCCGTCATTATCGGCATCGGTAGCCTGATCGGTTATCGCCAGCCGCTGACGGCCGATTCCCGTCAGCTTGTCATTACGATCATTGTCAATGTGGCGATGCCGTGCATCATTTTGGACGGGATTTTTCGAACGCAAATCGACCAGCAGCTTTTGGTGCAAATTTTTGCAATATTCGCCATTTCGGTTGTCTTGAACTGTCTCGGCATTTTTCTTGGCTGGGCCGGGGCACGGGCGCTGCCGCTGCCTGCGAAAAAACGGCGTGAAATCGCCATTCTGTCCGGGCTTGGCAATACAGGCTTCATCGGGCTTCCGCTGTGCGCAGCCTTGTTCGGGCCAAAAGGCGCCTTGCTGGCGGCGATCTTTGACGCTGGCGTGGACGTTGTGCTCTGGACGGTCGGGGTGATGATGCTACAGGAAAAAGGCTCGTTTTCGTTGAAAGGGTTAAAAACGCTTGTCAATATTCCGATGCTGGCCATTGTGTTCGGGCTGGGCTCGGCCCTCGTCGGCTTTGCCCCGCCGGAGCCGGTCAAGCAACTGTTTGGCACGCTGGCGAAGCTGGCTTCGCCGCTCGCCATGATGTATATCGGGATGCTGCTTCCGCTGTTTTTGCGCAACAAGCCGCAAGTATCCCTGCCGCTGCTCGGGATGCCGCTGGCCTTCAAGCTGTTCGTCTTTCCGCTGCTGACGGCCTTGCTGCTGTCGCTTTCCTCGCTGGACAAAGATATTGTCAGCGTCACGCTTGTACAGGTAGCCATGCCTACCTTGACGCTCGCCTCGATTTTGTTTGGGCGGTATAAAGCGGATGAGGAAATGGGCGCGATGACGACAGTGTTTTCCACACTGCTGGCGCTGTTGACGATTCCAGCCGTTGTACTGATGGGAAACTGGCTGCTGCACTGATTTTTTCTTACACCACGAAAAACCGGTCCTGTCGCAGATGGCAGGCCGATTTTTTTTAGGCAATCGCCCTGAAACGAATAAGAACGAGGGAAAGTCTAACAAGATAGAAACAATCCGACAGCAATGAAATGGAGGAACAACGATGAGAGGAAAGGCATGGATGGCTGTTGCACTGAGCCTCCAACTGCTTGCCGTGCCCCCGGCTCTTGCGGCGGCGAACGGAACGCAGACGACAATCGTCCTGGTCGATGGAAAAACGGCAGCCCTGCAAAAGCAGGCGATTCTTCACCAGCAGAAAACATATGTACACGCCAAGGATGCAGCCAGCTTGCTGCAAGGAGTTTGGACGCTCGACGGACAAAAGGGGCAGTTGAAACTGGGCAAGCGAACGATTGTGTTCCAGTTGGACGCAGGCAAAGTGACGGTGGACGACAAGCCGGTAGCAGGCGGCGAGGCTGCGCTTGTCCGCGACAAGGAGGTGTACGTGCCGCTGCGCTGGCTCGTGGAGCAGGCAGGGCATGAGATTGCCTGGAATGCGGAGAAAAAGGCGGTGGAAATTGTGTCCAAAACACAAAACGATTCGTTTGTCCTCGTGGATGAAACACAGTTGAGCAAGGAAGAGCAGGCATTCATTGAGTCTGTCAAAGGAAAGCAGGGTATTCATCAGCGGGGAGATTTGTACGTCATCGCCCGTGGACAGACCCCTCATCCCGGCTATGGTCTGGAAGTGACGAAGGTTGAGCAAAGCTTTGAGCAACTGTTTGTTTACGTAAAACAGACGGACCCTGCACCGGGGATGATGTATCCGCAAGTGATCGCCTATCCGTACCTGACGGCAAAGGTGAAGCTCCCGCCGTACACGACGATTTCGTTCATCGATGCGGATACGAACAAGCCTTTGTTTGAGGGCTGAGCGAGGACAGCAGGCGTTGCCCCGGAAAGCGTTTCCGACGCTTGTTTTTGGCGTGAAACTGTTATATGATAGAGGGTAAGATTTACCTATCCTTGGAAATGGAGGTGTATGTACGTGTTCGGAACCGTTCAGGCATGGTTCGTGGTAGAAACTTCCAGCATGACACATGATTTTTCTGTCAACGGGATCAGTCTGCCCATTTTTAGCCATACAACTGAACGGAGTTTCCATAGGCGTACCATGCATCGACCAGGGACGGTTTGTTCTTGCTTATAGTGGGTGACTGACTTGCAGCGTCTTCGCTTGCAAGTGGCTCCCTTTACGATGCCGCAGGTATTGGCCTGCGGCTTTTTTGCGTCCATTTTTGCCTGTGTGCGGGCAAGTGTGGGGCAAAAGTCGGCCGGGGCCAGTCAGGGAAGTCCATTATTTTGAACCGTTACCAACAACCAGGGAGGAAATGAACTTATGATTATCGTCGCGACTACACAATTGCAAAAATCGTACGGAGCCGATCCGGTTCTGCAAGGCGTTACACTGGAAATCAAAGCGGGCGAGCGGGTAGGAATCGTCGGGCCAAACGGAGCGGGGAAAACGACCTTGTTCAAGCTGCTCGCCGGAATCGAAAGCCCGGATGCGGGCGAACTGTACCGCGCCAAAGGAACGGTCTGGGCGTACTTGCCGCAGTCTCCGCAATATCCCGCAGACTGGACGGGCGAAGATGTGGTGGCAAGCGCGTTTGCCGATGTCCGCCACCTTCAGCAGCAGATGCGCGAGCTGGAAGAGCAGATGGCCCTGCTCTATGAAAACGAGGCTGAGCTGAACCGGCTGATGCAGCGCTACCAGAAGCTGCAGGACGAATTTGAGCAGCTGGACGGCTACCAGTGGGAGACGCGCATGGCACAGGTGACGCAAGGATTGGGCATCAGCGCGGAGCTGTTGGCGACACCTTTTGCCAAGCTTAGCGGGGGAGAAAAAACGAAGGCGGGTCTGGCCAAGCTTTTGTGCCAAAAAAGCGATGTCCTGCTGCTGGATGAGCCGACCAACCATCTCGATGTGGAGTCGATGGAGTGGCTGGAGCAATTTTTGCAGAGCTATCCGGGAACGGTGCTGATTATTTCCCATGACCGCTACTTCCTGGATGCCGTCGTGACATCCATCTACCATGTCGACGGCGGAGAGGCGGAATACTACATCGGCAACTACAGCGCTTTTGTCACCGAGCGGGAGGAGCGCTTGCTGCGGCAGTTCGCCGCCTATCAGGAGCAGCAGAAAAAGATCAAAAAGATGCAGGAGACGATCAAGCGGCTCAAGGAGTGGGGCAACCGCTCCAACCCGCCGAACGAATCGTTTCACCGCCGGGCGAAGAGCATGGAAAAGGCGCTGGCGCGAATCGAGCGGATCGAACGGCCGAAAATGGAAGCCGACCGGATGGGCTTGCAGTTCAAAAAGACCGACCGGAGCGGTCAGGATGTGCTGATCGCAAAAGGCGTGCACAAAGCGTACGGGGACAAGGTGTTGTTTTCCGACGCCAGCCTGCTTTTGCGCTTCGGGGAGCGAAAAGCGTTGCTCGGGCCAAATGGCTGCGGGAAGTCTACGTTGATTCGCATGCTCCTGGGCGAGATCGAGCCGGATGCGGGCACGCTCAAACTGGGCAGCAGCGTCAAGGTTGGCTATTTGTCGCAGCAAGCGTTGGAAGGGGACCAAAATCAGCGGGTGATCGACGTGTTCCGCGACGTGGCGAAGGTGACGGAGGCAGAAGCGAGACACTTGCTGGCGCGCTTCCTGTTTTACGGCGAGCACGTCTTCAAGCGGATCAGCCAGTTGAGCGGCGGCGAGCGCATGCGGCTGCGTCTGGCTCAGCTCATGCATCAGGACATCAACCTGCTCATTTTGGACGAACCGACCAACCACCTCGATATTGAATCGCGGGAAACGCTGGAAGAAGCTCTCGCTGATTTTCACGGCACCTTGTTCATCGTCTCCCACGACCGTTATTTTTTGCAAAAGATGGTCGACGGCGTCTTTTGGGTGGAGGACAGACAGCTTGTCCATGACGTCGGCAGCTATGAGGAAGCGCGGGAAAAACAGAAGCGGCGCAGCGCAGCGCAGGCTGACAGACACGGGGAGGAAGCGAAAGACAAAGGAAGCAAGGCAGCGCCGCAAGCGAGTCCTTCTCATGACACGCCGACCAAACGCCTCAACCACTTCAAACTGTCCGAGCTGGAGGAGCGAATTGCCAAACTGGAAGAGCAAAAAGAGCATTGGAACAGGCTGCTTTTGCAGGCAGGGGCGGACTACCAGCAGCTGATGGAATGGCAAAAGGAAAGCGAGCGGGTACAAGAAGAAATGGATGAGTTGTACATCGCCTGGATGCAGATGCAAGAAGCGTAGGCGAAGTGGACGAGGAGCAAGGCAAAAAGGCAGCGAAGGCCGCAGACGTCAAAAAGTCTGCGGCCTTTCAGCTGCCTTTGGCGTTTGGCGAACAAACGGGCTTTTGCTTAATTCGAAGTTTGCATAGTCGTTCCCGGTTCGGGCAGCCGTCGATAGCTGCGGAAAAACCAGAGCAAAATCAGCGCCATCAGCACGCCGCCAAGGAAAAACGGACCGCTGTGCGAAAATTGGTAGACCGCGCCGCCCGCCAGCGGACCCAGAATGCGCCCAAGGCTGTCCATCGAGCTGATCGCCCCGCTGGTGACGCCTTGTCCTTGCGTAGTGCGCTGCGTAATCATCGCGGTAGCGGTCGCCCGGATCATGCCTTGACCAGCCCCGAACAAGGACAAAATCAACGCGAGCGCCCAGAAGCTGCCGAACAGCGGAATCGCGAAAAAGCCGATACCGTAAAAAATCATCCCCAGCGCGAGCACCGATGCTTCTCCGAACTGCTTGACCAGCCTGCCGATCAGGCCGCCCTGCACGACAGCCGCAATAATGCCCATGACGAGGAACATGTAGCCAAGGTCTTTGGACGTAAAGCCGTACAAGTCGCTGATGAACAGCGCAAAGGTCGTCTCCAGCCCGGAAAAGGCGAACGAGACGACAAACAGGATCGCATAGAGCAAAGACAGGGAGCCGAACAAGGAAGTGAACGGGTTTTCCCGCGCTTGTTTTTGCAGATTCGCCCGTTTTTCCCTGGGAAGGCTCTCCGGCAAGGCGACAAGAATGAAAAGGAACGTAACGAACGCAACGATTCCCGAAGCGTAAAACGGAATGGCAAACCCGTACCCGCTGAGCAGGCCGCCAATGACGGGGCCGAACACAAAGCTGAGCCCGATGCCGGCACCGACCACGCCCATTCCTTTTGCCCGCTCTTCAGACGGGAACAGGTCGGCGACCATGGCTGTTACCGTTGGCAGAGCGGCTGTGGAGACGATGCCGCCAAGGACGCGATAGATGAGCATCTCCGTATAGCTGCCAGCCATCCCAAACAGGATGAACGTGACGGCAAAGCCGAGCAGGCCAAATGACACGAGCGGCTTTCGCCCGATCCGGTCCGAGAGGCTTCCCCATACAGGCGCGAACAAAAGCTGCATGATGTTGTAGCTCGCGAACAAAACGCCGATTTGAAAGGAAGACGCCCCCAGTTTTTCTGCAAAGAAAGGGAGGATGGGAATAATGATGCCAAACCCGAGCATGGTCAAAAAGGCGATGAAGAACAAGAGGGCCAGGTACTTCTTATTCACAACATATACCTCGTTTCACACAAAAATCAGCTGCTGGTTGCTTGCATTTTCCACCTTACGTGAACGAAGTGTCGAAGTCAAGCGAGCAGCGTGGGCAGCGGCGCTTCCCGCATGCTATAATGGAAAAGAAACAAGAATCGTTTTGCAGGTTGTCTAGTATATATCCATGAGGTGTTTGTTACATGTCTACTGCAATGCTGTACTACCTGGCCTGGCAAGAAGATGATTGGCTGGATGAAGTGCTCGACCGTTTTCCCGAGGTGAATGCAATCGTGCCGACAGCGAAAACGTTTGAGCTGATCGCCGGGCAACGGGAGTCGAATGAGGTGACGCGCGCGGTCCTCGTCTTGAATGCCGCACAGGAGCAGGACAGATGCCGCGAATTTTTGCGTCTGTGCCAGGAGCACCCCCTGCTTTCCAAAGACCCGCTCTACATTGTCGGTTTGAAGCCTGAAGAGGAACAGGCGTGGCAGGAAGCGTATCCGCATGCGAAGATTATCGTCATTACCGGATTTGCTGTCGAGTTTGACTACGATGCCGTCCTCGCGAGGATGGAAGTCGATCTGGAGGGAGCCCATTGAAAGCGAACCCTGATGAGTTCGATTTAAAGGCGTTTCTGCACCGCTTCGGTTTGTTCATCTACACGGGAGACCCGGAGGGGGATCTGCTCTTGATAGAGGACGAGATTCGCGAGTTGTACGAATTGAATGTGATTGAAAAGGAAGAGTTTATGGAGGCCATGTCAGCCGTGCGTAGCAAGCGCAAGGCGCTGGACAGCATCTAACCGAAAAAAAGGAACAAGGCGTGTTTATCTGCCGCTCCTGGGATGCGGCGGTGATAAGCGCGTTTTTTTGTGCACAAAAACGGCCAAGCCTGCTGATCGCCTGGTTCAGCCAGCTTTTCTGCTGCCCCTCAGCCATTTTCTTAAGAAATTCTTCAGAAATCCTTTCCAAAAACGTAAGGCATTCTCTCCATTTTCGAAAGGTTTACCCTGTAGCATGGAGACAGGAATGGAGAGAAGGAGCGGCGGTGGCAATGACAGACTGCACAGCGTTTTTGCGGGAACTATGGACAGAACTTTTGGGACAGCTCGTTCCCGATGAAGTTTCGGTGATGAGCCTGGGTGCAAAGATCGCCCATGAGGATGCGGTATTTTCCACTGTGTACACAGCCGTTTTTTTGGCGGCGCTCATCGGTGTGGCGGCGAGTTACTTCGCCGGAGCGTGGATTGGCGCACCTGTTCTGGCCCGACTGCTCAGCCGCCGTCTGCGCCTGGGATGGGGACTTTGGAAACGGGAGCGGGAGTATGCAGGCTGGGTGCTGGCGATCAGCGTGTTTATCCCGGTGGTTCGCTACCTTGTTCCTTTTGCTGCGGGCTTGTTTCGGCTGCCGCTGCGCCAGCTTTTGCTGCTTTTTTTGCCCGGCACGTTCGTCTGGACGCTTCATTACGTTCTCATGGGCTACTGGTTCACCGACGAGCTGGACGCACTGCTCGCAGGAGTGTACCTGTACAGGAAAATTGCATGGGGGACAGTTGGGGTGGCTTGCGTCTCCTACATCACGACTCGTCAGTACATGCGCAGGAAAATTTGGACGCGAGCCACAAGTGCAAAGCACAGGGGAGAATTGCAAAAGAAGCCGACTGCCTGAGAGCGAAAAACACCCAGGACAGCCGGCTCTTTTTCATGTCAGGGAAAACGCAGCGGGCTGCTCCCAGCCGAAGCTGTCAAACCACTTGCCTTTCCTGTAATTGGAAATGGCTTTTCTCACATACGGAATGACGTTGTCCGGCAACTGGTCGAGGTCCACCCAGACCAGCTCGTCGCATTTGTGCGGTTCGGCGTTCACGATCTCGCCTTGCCAGCTTGTGGCGGCGACAAAAAAGTCGATTCGCTCGTCGCTGGAGCGCCTGTGCATGACGCCGACGAGCGAGAGGTCAGACGGAGCAATCTCGATGCCGCACTCTTCCCGGGCTTCGCGGATGGCCGCTGCCTTGACTTCCTCGTTGCCATCCAGATGTCCGGCCGGGACGCTGTAATTTCCGTCCTCATAGCCTGTATTGTAGCGGCGCAGCAGCAAAATCTCGTTGCCTCTCAATAGAAAAAGATGCACGGCAACCGGCATGGTAAAATACTTTCGCATAGTTCACCCTTCCTCCGGACGATGATTTTCTGCAGCTTTTCTGCGCAGCTTTTCCCTGTTCTTTTTCAGCGCAGGCGAGCTGCTCATGGCGGCAAACAGCATGCCGAACCCGGCGATAGCCAGCACAATTCCGATGATGAGGTAGATGGTAGAAGACATTCGAAAAAGACCTCCTTGTTGGATGAAAGCAAGCATGAATCTGACCTTGAACTGTGCTATAATGTCACAGTGTGTTTTACCCGAATACTACGTGATTTATAGAAAAGCACAGGGAGGATTTCGCGAGATGACTCAGCATACGTCTGTCGATCAGCTATCCATTAACACGATCCGCACGTTGGCGATTGATGCCATCGAAAAAGCCAATTCCGGCCATCCGGGAATGCCGATGGGCGCTGCCCCTATGGCTCATGTTCTGTGGAGCCGTTTTATGAAGGTAAATCCTGGAAATCCACAATGGATCGACCGCGACCGTTTTGTCCTGTCTGCGGGACATGGCTCTATGCTATTATACTCGATGTTGCATTTGATGAAATACGATGTTTCGCTGGAAGACCTACATAACTTCCGCCAGTGGGGCAGCAAGACGCCAGGCCACCCGGAGTTCGGGCATACGCCTGGTGTTGATGCGACGACCGGACCTTTGGGACAAGGGATCGCGATGGCTGTCGGGATGGCCATGGCGGAAAAACATATGGCGGCTGTCTACAACCGCGACAACTTTGACATCGTCAACCACTACACCTACGTCATTTGCGGCGACGGCGACCTGATGGAAGGCGTGTCCAGCGAGGCTTCCTCCCTGGCAGCTCACCTGAAGCTCGGCAAATTGATCGTGCTCTACGATTCGAACGACATCTCCCTGGACGGCGAGCTGTCCATGTCTTTCTCGGAAAATGTGGCGGCCCGCTATCAGGCATACGGCTGGCAATACTTGCGTGTCGAGGACGGAAACGATCTGGCAGCGATCGAAGCTGCGATTGCGGAAGCGAAAAAAGACCTGGACCGCCCTGCCTTGATCGAAGTCAAAACCGTCATTGGCTACGGCAGTCCAAACAAAGGCGGTTCCAACGCTTCTCACGGCGCTCCGCTCGGAAAAGAAGAAGTGAAGCTGACAAAAGCGAACTACAACTGGACGCATGAAAGTGAATTCCACGTGCCGCAGGAAGTAGCCGACTTCTACGCAAGCCTGGCAGAAGCGGGCGAAAAAGCGGAAGCAGCGTGGCGCGACAAGTTTGCGGCGTATGCCAAGGCGTATCCGGAGCTGGCTGCGCAATTTGCGACAGCACTGGAAGGCAATCTGCCGGCAGGCTGGGATGCGAGCATGCCTGTGTACGAAGCAGGAGCCAAGCTGGCGACGCGCGTAGCTTCCGGCAACGCGATCAATGCGCTGGCGAAAACCGTTCCGTTCTTCCTGGGCGGTTCTGCTGACCTGGCTCACTCCAACAACACCGTTATCAAGGAAGCAGGCAACTTCCTGCCAGGCTCCTACGATGGCCGCAACATCTGGTTCGGTGTCCGCGAGTTCGCCATGGGCGCTGCCCTCAACGGTATGGCCCTGCACGGCGGCGTGAAAGTATACGGCGGTACGTTCTTCGTCTTCTCGGACTACCTGCGTCCGGCGATCCGTCTGTCTGCCTTGATGAAGCAGCCTGTTGTGTACGTCTTCACGCACGACTCCATCGCAGTCGGTGAAGACGGTCCAACTCACGAGCCGATCGAACAGCTCGCTTCCTTGCGCGCGATGCCAGGCTTGACCGTTTTGCGTCCGGCTGATGCCGTTGAGACGAACGAAGCGTGGAAATACGCGGTATCCCGCACAGACGAGCCAGTCGTTTTGGTGCTCACTCGCCAAAACCTGCCAGTCCTGCCTGAGACAATCGAAAAAGCGGCAGAAGGCGTGACAAAAGGTGCTTACGTACTGGCAGATGCGCCAAGCGGCAACCCGCAGCTCATCCTGCTGGCTACAGGCTCCGAAGTATCGCTTGTCATGCAAGCCCGCGAAGAACTGCTCTCCCGCGGCATCGAAGCGCGTGTCGTTTCCATGCCAAGCTGGAACCTGTTCGAGCGCCAGCCGAAGGAATACCGCGATGCAGTCATTCCGCCAACCGTAAAAGCACGGGTAGCAGTGGAAATGGGCTCGCCAATGGGCTGGGAGCGCTACGCCGGAGATGGCGGCAAAGTCATCGCGATCAACCAGTTCGGCGCATCCGCACCAGGTGAGCGCATCATGCGCGAGTACGGCTTCACAGTTGAAAATGTCGTGGCAACCGCAGAGGAACTGCTCAAATAAATCGTTTTGCAGCCGTAAGAAGCCTATCTCCCAAGGGAGATAGGCTTTTCCAGTGACAAACGGCAAGCAGTATGGAATGATAGACACGTGCCAAAACCAAAAGGAAGAAACTTTTTTCAAAAGCATCCGTCTATATAAGATGCGGGGGGAGAGAGAAAACCAGGAGGTAAGAAATGGCAACCAAGGCCAAGAAGAAAGTCAGGAAGAAGAAAAACAACTTGCTGATGATTGCCGTAGGCTTCGCAGTCTTTCTCATCTTGAGCGTCATCGGGGGCTACTTTGCCCTGTTGTATGCCGGAGACCGGATGATTGCGGAAAACGAACAGAAGCTGAAAGACTTGAGAACAGAACCAACCGTCATCTACGACAAAAACGGCGAAGAAATGACGAGCCTGATTCGTCAAAAAAACCGTGAATACAAGCCGATCAACGAAATGCCGAAGATTTTGATTAACGCGTTCCTTGCCGTCGAGGACAAACGCTTCTTTGAGCACAAGGGCATCGACATGGTCCGGATCGGCGGAGCTATTATCAATGACATTAAAAAAGGTTCACTGGCTGAAGGGGGAAGCACGATTACCCAGCAGCTGGCCCGCAACGTATTTCTCACCCTGGACCAAACGTTTTGGCGAAAAACAAAAGAGATGAGTATCGCAATCGGGCTGGAACGCCGATACTCGAAGGATCAGATTTTGGAAATGTACCTCAACCGCGTCTATTTGGGAGAAGGGGAGTTCGGCGTCGAGGATGCGTCCAAGTATTATTTTGGACACTCTGTCAGTAGTGAAAAATTCACCATCGCCGAGGCAGCGATGCTGGCGGCGATTCCGAAAGCACCGACGACTTACTCGCCGTTCAACGACCCGGAAAAGGCGAAGCTGCGCCGGGATACCGTCATCCGTTTGATGTATGAGCAGGGCATCATTACCGAGGCGCAAAAAAACGAAGCGCAAGCCGAGCCGCTGCCTACCGAACCGACGGAAGTAGCCGGAGCCAGCCTGAAAAAAGGCTACCGCGCCTTCTTCGACCACATGGTAGAGGAAGCAGAAGCCAAGTACGGCGTGACAGAGGAAGAGCTGTACCGCGGTGGCTGGCAAGTGTACACGACGCTTGATCCGAAAGTGCAGGATGCCATGATCGCGGAGTATGCCAACGCGAAAAACTTCCCGAAAGACGGGGCGAAGCGCGGCGTCGAGTCGGCGATGATCGTCGTGGATGCGAAAAACGGCGGGATCGCCGGGATGATGGGCGGCCGCAACTACGCGCCAAAAGGCTTCAACTACGCGACAGACATGAAGCGTCAGCCGGGCTCCAGCTTCAAGCCGCTCGCTGTGTACGCGCCAGCGATTGACACAGACAGCAAGTGGGGACCGAATTCGTCGCTCAGCAACAAAAAGCAGAGTTTTAACGGCTATGAGCCGCGCAACTACAACAACAAATACAGCGATTCCGTGAGCATGAACCGTGCGCTGATCGACTCCCTCAACGTGCCTGCGGTTTGGTTGCTGGATGAGATCGGCGTCGAAACAGGCATCAACTACTTGCAAAAATTCGGCATCGAGCTGGCGCCGGAGGACCGTAACCTGGCGATTGCGCTCGGGGGTCTCAGCAAAGGGACGTCTCCGTTGAAAATGGCGCAAGCCTATACCGCTTTCGTCAACGGCGGGGTCATGTCCGAAGCGCACACGATCACGAAAATCGAAAACAAGAGCGAAGGTGTCGTCCGGGAGTATGAAGGAACCCAGACGGCGGTGCTGAAACCGCAAACGGCATGGGCTGTTCACACGATGCTGGAGAGGGCTGTTCAGGAAGGAACAGGGAAGGCTGCCCGCATTTCCGGTCGCCATGTTGCCGGAAAAACAGGTACAACCCAATCCATTGCCGGGGACAGCAATGTGAACAAGGATGCCTGGTTCGTCGGCTATACGCCGGAATACGTCGGCGCTGTCTGGATGGGCTTCGACCCCGAGGACAAACAGCACTTGATGCGCCAGGGCAGCAGCTTGACCGCGCAAATGTTCTCCAAGGTGCTTGCCGCAGGCTTGAAGGGCGTGAAGGCGACCGACTTCGTGCGCCCGGCTGGCGTAGTGGAGGAACGGCCGGAGGAAGAAGCAGTCCAACCGCTGCAACTGGCGGCAGATTTGACGCTGGACAACAACCAGTTGAAGGTCGTCCTGAACTGGATTGGCGGAGCCGCCGATTACACGTATGATGTGTATCGCGTCAAGCCAAATGGCGAGCGCGAGCTGATTGCAGGGGGATGGAAGGACACGACGTTCGTCGATGTGCTGAATGATCCGACCGAGTACCGCTATGTCGTCGTTCCGCGCAACGCCCAGGGCGAGGAGCAGACACCTTCGCCGATTACGAGCATTAACTCGCAAAGCCTGGAAAATCTGATTAATGCAGGGGAAACCCATCACGAGGACGGCAACAGTCAGGTACAAATCCCG
This sequence comes from Brevibacillus gelatini, assembly GCF_003710935.1. Lineage (GTDB taxonomy): Bacteria > Bacillota > Bacilli > Brevibacillales > Brevibacillaceae > Brevibacillus > Brevibacillus gelatini. The sequence goes on along the minus strand of NZ_RHHS01000011.1, from coordinate 6,967 downwards.
GACGGAACGGAAACCGACAACGGTGACGGCACGATCCAGTTCCCGCCGAACTTTGGCGGCGGCAACGACAATCCGGACAATAACGGCGGACAATCGGGCGGCCAAGGTCAAAACGGAAATCCGGGCAACCAGGGCAATCCGGGGAATTTTGGCGAGATTCCGCCAGATATTGTGAATCCGGGCAACGGGCAGCCAGGTGGCTTCACAGGCGGCAATCAGCAGCCCGTACAGCCTGCAGATGGCGCTCAGCAACAGACTGATCCGTTTGGAACGAACGGCGGCTGAACAGCATGGAATAGACAATTGGACAGATTCAGCTATTCCCACATCTTCTTTCGCGTGGTACAATACAAGTAAATCGGGAGACAGGGGGGGGACAGTCAATGTCTGACTTCGCACAAAAAAATTTGCCCACTTTTTTCAAGGACCAATTACACCGAGCCAAAGTGAATTTTGAGCGAGCTCTCGACTGTAAACATACCGATTTTGACGACCTGTACCCATACATGAACGAACAGCCGCAGTTTTTCTGGTACAAACGTTACGTCGCCTGGTCAGAGTTGCTGACTGTCGTGCGGCTGGCTGAGGAATTGGGCGTCGATTGGACAGAGGATTTTAGCGAGCAACAGGTGGAATTTATCAAAGGCAAGGTTCTGCATGGAAAAGTGCTCGATTACTGGAATCCGGAAGAAGAACAGGAAGAAAAGATCAGTCAGTTGGAAGAAGAAAAATAAGGCTATACCAATACAATTGCAGCGCGTTCCCAAGGCGGGAGCGCGCTTTTTCAGTTGCAAACCGCCTTCGTGCCGTGTTGCCAAAAAAGGAAGATGACCGCTTGCTGTCGGAATAGCAGTCATCTTCCTTTTTTTTCTGGATAAAATCTACGCGTAACCTGTGGCGATGCTAGTTCGTCTTTGCAGAGGCAGAAGGTTACGGACTAATGCAGCCAGGTGTAAACCGTGTTGGGTGTTTCTTCCTCTGGACCCGCCGCAAGGATGAACGGAGCCGGATTGCTCCACGGCTGGGCGGGTGACGGGGCATCCGAGATGATGAACTCCGTGCCCAACGAGACAAAGGAGTACAGCTCTTCGACGGCTGCATTGAACAGCCGGACACAGCCGAGCGAGACGGACGTTCCGATGCTCTTAGGATTGTTGGTACCGTGGATGGCATAGCTGTTGCCTTGAAAAATCAGCCCGCGTGTTCCGTAAATGTTGTCATGGCCGCGCGGTTTGTTGATCTTTTGCAAAATCGTGTAGTAGCCCTCCGGTGTCGAGCCGTTTTTGCCGATCGCTGCCGGATAGCTGCGGACGAGATGCGTCCCGCTGACCAATTGCAGCGTATGCGACTTTTGCGCAAGCCGAATCTGGAGTGGCGCAAGTGGCGACAGCGGCTCCGGATAGCCCGGCAGCGGCAGCACGTCGCGCAGGCTTGCCCAGGCTGATCCGCTCCGAAAAGCGTGTGGATGGTACGGATAGCTTGCGAGGAGCAGCCGTTTCGGAGGAAGCGGAATCTGCGGCAAGTAGTTGCCGGGATAACTGCCCGCCAAATCTGCCAGACTGGCAGGAAGGGCCCCTTTTTGCTGATAGTAGCGAAAGAGGGCGTTGCGGAGGGTCAGCACATGCTGGAGCGTTTGCTGCTCGCTTGCCAGGTCGTCTCGCACGGTGGCGAGCGTCGCTTCCGCCTCAAGACTGGCGGGCGAATCAAACCAGCGCTGGCTGATGACCGCCCGGCTGGTTGGGTTGTATTTCAGAACGCCAAGTACCTGTTTGGGCTGGTAAAACAATAACGGCGTAAAGAGCGGCGATCCGGGAACCTCCGGAACGACGAGTACGGTATAAGGCTGCGTGAGCGGCGGACGCCGCGCCTCTACATAGCGCCGCACCTGGTTTTGCAGCTCTTTCGGACCAAGCGTCGAAGGAACGGCAATCACCTCGACGTGCGGCTGCGCCAAAGCAGGCGTGCTGGGCGGAACTGCTGGCGGCTGCGTGCTGGCAACCGGCGTGCCATCCTGCAAAAGTCCGGGTGAAAAGACAAACAGGGCGTACAAAAAAGCGAGTGAAGCAAGCAGCAGGCGTACCCTGCTGCGCCAGTCTTGCCGCTTTTGTGCGCGCAGCAATTTTTGATAGGCGTCTCGCGCTTCGTCGTAGTATGGGCCTTGTTTGGCAAAAAGACTTTGTCGGTAAGCGGCAAGCGCCTGCTGCGTGTCTCCCAGGGTCTCGTGGGCCTGGCCGAGATAATACCAGCCGATTGCTTCATCGGGATGCTGTTGTGTATACCACCGGTAAAAGGAGAGATCGCTCTTTTCCGGATATTTCATATGAAAGGCGCTTTTTTCCTGAAGAAAGGAAATCTTGTCCACCGATACTCCCCCCTCTATATGGTTGTATCGGCGTGGTTCGGGAAAAAAGTGAGTGTGGAGGGAAAAATAGTGGTTTATTTACGGACGATCAAGCTGCTGCGCGAGAAGTTTCCTGATGCCAGGCGCTACCCGTTTGACTTGCCATCCTTGCGGGCACTCGAAGCGATTGAGCTTACGGCCAGCGTGACGTTTTTTGTCGGGGAAAACGGCTCCGGCAAGTCCACCTTGCTCGAAGCCATCGCCTATCAGTGCGGCTTTCACACAGCGGGCGGCTCCCGCCACAACTACTACCGCGTGGACAAGGCAGAAGCGAGCCTTGGTGACTACATCAGGCTGTCCTGGCTGCCCAAGCAGACGAACGGCTTTTTCCTGCGGGCGGAGAGCTTCTACCAGTTTGCCAGCCACATCGACGAGACTGGCGGCACGAAAAACTATGGCGGGAGATCGTTGCATTCGCAATCGCATGGGGAAGCATTCATGTCCCTGTTCACCAACCGCTTCGGTGGAAAAGGGATCTACCTGCTGGACGAGCCGGAAGCGGCTTTGTCGCCGAAGCGTCAGCTGGCTTTTTTGTACCTCATGCGCGAGCTTGTAGAGGAAGGGGCGCAATTTTTGATCGCGACGCACTCCCCGATTTTGATGGGCTACCCCGGTGCGGACATTCTTACCTTTGACGAATCCCCGGTACGGCAGATTCGCTATCGGGATACCGAGCATTACCAATTGACCCGGAGGTTTCTGGAGAAGCCGGATTCGTTTTTTGAGGAATAATTTTTTCCTGCTGTCACAAAACAGGCTTCGGCGGTTTCTATAAGGTGTAGAACGCAACAGGGAGTGTGGAAACAGTGGCTTTGCAGGAAGGAGGAGGATTGATGGAGGTGCAGGCAAAGCTGGCGATGAACCAGATGCGGGCCAGAGAGGAAACGGATTCGTTTCACGAGCTGTTTACAGCCTACTACCCGTTCGTTGTCCGACAGATCATGCGGATTGTGCGTGAACAGCAAACCGCAGAGGATATTGCACAGGAAGTGTTTCTCTCTTTTTATCGTACAGACCGCTCCGCCATCGAGAATATTCCGGCATGGCTGGCTAAAGCGGCTCTCTATGCGGCCTACAACCATCTGCGTGCGGAAAAGCGCAGGCAGGACAGGCAAGAGCGTGGGACAGCCGATCAGGCTTGTGTCATGCCTTCGTCCGAGGAAGTATGGCTGGAACAGGAAGCGATCAGTCACGTCCGCGAAGTGCTGGAAGAGCTGGATGAGCGGGAACGGACCTTGCTGATTATGAAATACTCCGGCTTTCCCTATGCTGAACTGGCCAAAGCGACGGGGATGCAGGCGGGCTCTGTCGGGACGATTCTGGCGCGAGCGAAGAGCAAGTTTCGCAAGCTATATGAACGGTTCAGGGGGGAAGAAGGATGAAATGTGCCGACACGGGCTTGATGCAGACGTTTTTGGACGGGGAGTGCGACGCGCAGGAAAGCGCACAGCTTCGGGCGCACCTGGAAGAATGTGGGCAGTGTCAGGCTCTTCTGGAAGAGCTGAAGGCACTGGATGACTGGTCGCGTGAAAAAATCGAAGCGCACGTGTTTGCCCAGGCAGACCAGGTGAAGGTAGATACCGAAGCAGCATGGCAGCGCTTCTCGCAAACGGTAGGAAAGACGAAAAAAAGCGAGCTGCACGACTGGCAAAGCCACGGGCAGCACAGAGCGAAAAGGAGTTGGCAAGAGATGAACAAATCGACAAAACGCTGGATGACGGCAGCATCGGCCGCAGCCGTCGTGGCCGTATCCCTTTCTTTTCCGCAAGTACAGGCAGCCGCCAGCGATTTTCTGTCCATTTTCCGCATGAACAAGGTCGAATTCGTCAAAGTGACGCCTGAGGACCTGCAGCAGGTGGAAAGCTGGATTGCGAACGGCAATGTCGGCGAGATGGACTTGCAAGGAATCGGGAAAATCTGGATTGACGGCATGGAGGAAGGCAAGCAGGACAAACGGAACCAATACTACAACAGCAGAGAGGCTGCCGAGAAAGCGGGCGTCAAGCTGCCTGAACTGCCAGATGAGCTGGCGGTGGACGGTGTAGAGGTCACGTCCCCGTATCGTGTCCACCTGGAAATCAACACCGAGCGGGCAAACAAGCTGTTGGCCCAACTGCAGGTGGAGGCAAAATTCGACGAGAAGCTGAATGGCCAGCGCATCACGTTGGAAATTCCGAAGATGCAAAAGACGTGGATTGCCACAGGCAATGACAGCTATTCCTACGCCGTAGTGGATGCGCCGGAACTGAAAGCGCCGGAGGGCGTAGATTTGGGGCAGTTGCGCGAGACGATGCTGGCGCTGCCATTCATCCCGGATCAGGTGAAAAAGCAAATGCTCGCGATTGAGGACTGGAAGCATACCATTCCGGTGCCGTACATGGCTGACGGAAAGAGCGACAGGAAGGAAGTCAAGGTAAACGGCGCGGATGGCATGCTTTTGACTGGCAAGTACGAGACGCATCTCGTCTGGCAGCAGGATGGAAAAATTCACATGCTGGATGGCAGTGAAAAGAGCGGAGAAGCGCTGCTGGCTTTGGCGAAGAAGCTGAAGTAAAGCAGGCAAATCCAAACGGAGGCTGGCAGAGTTTTCCTTAAAAGGGAAGGCTCTGCTTTGTCCCGTTTATCGCCAGAAAAAGGAGGCAACAGATGTCTGATTACGTCATCGAGACTTGGGAGCTGTCCAAGCAGTACAACGGCAAGGCAGGATGCAAAAACATCACGTTGCAGGTGCCGCGCGGTTCGGTGTTTGGATTTCTCGGGCAAAATGGGGCTGGAAAAAGCACATTTGTCAGAACGATGCTGGGGCTTTTGCACCCGACAAATGGCAAGGCGACGATGCTCGGCCACCCGATTGGCAGTGTAGAGTCGCGCCGAAAAGTCGGGTATTTGCCCGAGTTGTTTCGTTATCCCGATTGGCTGACGGGCCAGCAGCTGCTGGAGCACCATGCCGAGCTGTGCGGCCTGTCCCGGATCGAGAGCAAATCCGTCATCCGCGACGTTTTGGAGCTGGTGGGCATGGCGGGACGCGAGCGCGAGCGGATTCGCGGCTACTCGAAAGGCATGCAGCAGCGCATCGGGATCGCCTGCGCGTTACTTTCTGATCCCGAGCTTGTTTTTTTGGATGAGCCGACTTCAGCCCTTGATCCGATTGGGCGAAAAGAAGTCCGCGAGCTGATTGTCAGACTGCGCGATCAGGGAAAAACGATTTTTCTCAACAGCCACCTGCTCAGCGAGATGGAGAGCATCTGCAACTACGTGGGCATCATTCATCGCAGCGAACTGGTCGTGCACGGGGAATGGCGCAAGCTGAGCAGCGTCGCTCCCCAGATCGAGCTGACTGTAGAGACGGCAAGCTTTGCCGAAAGCGACGAACTGCCAGCGTTCGTGACCAGACGGCGGCTGCAGCGGCAAGACGCCGATCGTTCCACGTGGCTGTTGACGCTGGATCAACACAATCGGGTTCCGGAGCTGTTGCAGGCGTTGATCGGAAGAGGTGTTGCGGTGCACGAAATTGTGCACAAGCAGCAGTCACTGGAGGAAGTATTTTTGTACTGGGTGCAAAAGAAGGAGGGGGAAGCGCATGTGGCCGATCATGAAAATCACGTATAGGGAGATGCTCTCCAAGCGGATTTTTACGATTACGATCATGATGTCGCTTGCCTTCCTGCTGCTGTTTGGCGTGGCTACCTGGTTTGCGGCGCGGGAGCTGGGCAACGAGCTCGGAGGCAACGCGAGCGACGTTTTGCTGCAAAAAAACTTTTTCGCAACCCAACTGCTGGGGATGGGGCTGTACTTCGGCTCCTTCATTACGGCTTTGCTCGCGATATTAAGCAGCGTCGGCAGCATTGCCTCAGAAGTGGAGAGCCATCAGATCGATACGTGGCTCGCCAGGGCACTGCCGCGGCACAAATACGTGCTGGGGAAATTCGGCGGACTGGCGAGCATGCTCATCCTCTACGCGATGCTGATGTTTTTGGGCATTCTCGGGATCAATCAATGGGTGGGGGGAGGGTTGCTGGCGGCAGACGTGAGCGGGCAGCAAATTCTGTCCTCCATGGGCTATTTTGTCCTGATGCCGGTCATTCTGATCTGTGTCTCTCTTCTGCTCAGCAGTGTCACGACGACAGTGACAGGCGGAATCGTCCTGATTATTTTGTACGGGATCAGCTTTATCGGCGGGTTTGTCGAACAGCTCGGGTCGATCATCGGACAAGATGCGCTCGTCAACATCGGCATTGTTTCCAGTCTGCTGTTTCCGACAGATTCGCTGTTCAGGCAAGCGACTGTGGCGCTGTTTGACACGGCAGACGATCCGCTGTCCTTTGCTTCGCAAGGACTATTCGGCACGATGTCACCCCCGAGCAACGTGATGCTTTTTTACACCTTTGCGTATGGAGTTGTAATGCTGGGGCTGGCCGTGCGTTTGTTTGGAAAGCGCGATGTATAACGGCGAAAGGGACTGTCCCAAAAGGGCAGTTTCCCAATTGGAAACATGGCGATAGCAACGCTTCTGCCAGACAGAAGGGGCGTCTCGAAGTCGAGGTAACGACTTTTATACGAAAATGC
>NZ_RHHS01000010.1 GCF_003710935.1 Brevibacillus gelatini | reverse complement strand
CTATGACCTGCTAATTTTATTATGAAATCAGCAGGTTCACAGGCCAAGTACATTTTCATTCAATGTGGTGGCTGTCAGGCCATGGTAGTTTGAGACTGCCCCTTTCTCTGCCACTAGCGACCGCTGCTACGGGCAAAAAGTCTGCGTCACCCGCGGCCTTTCTCCCGTCATATCGAACTCGGTTTGTCAATCGCGCTATCTCGAAAGCACTTGCTCTATGCGAAGCCAGAAAGTGAACATAGGCCTATACAACACTACGCCTCCCTGTCCCTGGCTGAAAACTATCTTCACATTACCACGAATTTGAAAACAATTCCAATTCCGACACTTTTCACACAGAAAGCCCCGATCACACACAAAAAAAAGACGGCCTAAAGCCGCCAAATATATATAAAACGGGAGGGAAGTAGAGGAGTTTCAACAAACCTTAACAAACGTGTTTCCGGTTAGCGAATCGTTACTGCTTGCTTGCGTCAGTCGCAGTGGACTGATCGGCAGATTCGCTGCTTTCCGTTCCGGTGCCAGCCGAGCTTGCGTCAGACTTGCTGTCACTGACTGGTGCATCCGCGCTTGCCGGAGCATCCGAAGATGTGCTTGTGCTATCCGAACCACCTGTGGTCGTATCGGAGCTGTTTGCCGATGCGTCAGGTGTCGATTGGTTTTGCGAATCCGAGCTGTCCGCTGATTGTCCATCAGAAGAAGCCGGTGTTGTTTGGCTTGCGCCCTCTTGCTGCGTCGCAGGTTCAGGCGTCCCCGTTGTGCTGGAGCAGGCTACCAGGCTTCCAGACAGGAGCAATGCGACAGCTGCAATGGAAAACCATTTTTTATTCACGTTCATTCTCCTTTCATCCTTGGCTTTCGTGACCTTCTCGCCGTCACAAGTACATCGTACCGGGGAAAGATAACCATTCTGTAAGGAGAATCGGAAAAATTCATGATCCAAATGTGAAAAAAGTATGACCATGACACGGGGCGAGCCACGCATCATGGCGATTGTTTGGCTTGTGGCGCCGTCATTTTCGGCAGCAAAATGGTAAAAGTGCTTCCCTGTCCCGGCACGCTTTCCACGCCGCACTCGCCATCGTGCAACTCGACCAGCTCTTTGACGATGGCCAGGCCAAGACCTGTGCCTTTGTTGTTTTTCGAGCGGCCGCGATCCACCTTGAAAAACCGCTCCCAAATCCGGTTCAGATCGTCTGCGCCAATGCCCATGCCCGTATCCTGCACCTGGATGCACACCCATTGGTCTTGCAGCTTGGCTGTCATCCGGACTTCGCCTGCTGTCGTGAACTTGAGCGCATTTTTCACCAGGTTTTTCAAAATTTGCGCCACCCGGTCCTTGTCCGCATAAATGCGCGGCAGCTCCTCCTCGACCTCCACTGTGAGCTGAAGTCCTTTTTCCTCAGCCTCCTGGCGGAAGGAAAAAGCGACCCGATTCATGACCTCTGCGACATCGACAGGAAACTTCGCGAGATTGACCTCTTTGTTTTCCAGCTTCATCAAATCCATCAGGTCATCGACCAGCCGATTGACCTGCATCGTCTCCGAATACATGACGGCGTAATATTTTTGCCGCGCCTCTTCGTCCTCTACCAGCCCGTCCTGCAGCGCCTCCAGAAAGCCTTGGATCGCGGTGAGCGGCGTGCGCAGCTCGTGGGACACATTGGCGAGAAAATCGTTGCGCACCTGCTCCAGATGGTGCCGTTCCTGCTCGACCTTTTCCAGCTTTTCTGCCATCGTGTTGATCGTCTGCGCCAAATCGGCGATTTCATCGTGCGTGTCTACCTGGACACGCTCGGCGTAATTGCCCCTGCCGATCTCCGCCGCCGTCCGCTCAATCGTGCGCAACGGCCGCGAGATCGACCAGGACAGGTAGGAAACCATTGCCGTAGACAGCACAACGCCAAACAGCGTCGCCCACAAAATCGTCTCGCGCATTTGTCCGAATGTTTTTTCAATCCCTTCGATGGGGGCGTGCAGGATGATTCCGCCGTACACCTTTTCACCCTCGCCCCATGGAACGGAAACCGAGAGCATCGGGTCTTCCAGCCCTTCGATTTTCAGCTCGGAAACGGCATTTTTGCCATTCAGCACGTTGTCGGCTATCGAAACGGCCACCGACTTTCCGGTGAACACCTCGTCCTTCATGGAGGTCGCGACGATTTTTCCTTCCTTATTGAACAGCCAGATTCGCGTGTCGAATGACTCATCGAGCATTGCCAGCTTGTCCAGAAGCGCCTTGTTCACTTTATTGCTGTCGTGAATGGCCGCGTTCACTTTTTTCGCCATCCGCAAAAGCTCTTCTTCCTTGGAGTTGTAAATATACTCCCGTGCGAAAAAAGACAGCAGGATGCCGGAAATGCCCAGGCCGACCAGAACAGTCGCCAAAAAGCTGAACAGCAGGCGGCGGAAAATGCTTTTGGAAGTACCGAGCATCAGGCTTCCACCCCAAACTTGTAGCCGATCCCCCAAACCGTGTGGATGCACTCGTAAGGAAGCTTGTCCAGGCGTTGTCTGATCTTTTTGATATGGACATCAATCGTGCGGACATCCCCGAAGTAGTCGAATCCCCACACCTGCTCCAGCAATTGCTCGCGCGACCAGACGCTGCCCGGCGATTTCACCAGTTGCACGAGCAGATCAAATTCCTTCGGGCGAAAGCTGACCTTTTCTCCCGCGACGATCACCTCGCGCTTGTCCAGGTCGATCGTGAGCTGATCGAAGCTGAAAATGCGCGGCGCATCTTCCTCTACCTTTGGCTTCGGCTGCAGGCGGCGCATGATCGCCCGGATGCGCGCCACCAGCTCGCGCGGGCTGAACGGCTTGGTTACATAATCATCCGCTCCCAGCTCCAGGCCGAGTACGCGGTCAAATTCCTCATCTTTTGCAGTTAGCATAATGATCGGGGTATCCCATTTTTTGCGAATTTCCCGACAAGCTTCAAAGCCGTCCATTTGCGGCATCATCACATCCAGAATCAGCACATCCGGCTGCTCGGTCTCTACAAGCGCAAGAGCTTCGCGCCCATCCTTGGCGACGACAAGCTCGATTTGTTGTTTCTCAAAATAAAGGCGAATGATCTCGCGTACATTTGGATCGTCATCAGCAACAAGGACCTTCATTTGGGCCATGGCTAACAACCTCCCTTCCTTTGGACGGCATGGGAAAAAAGTGCCGTTTGTGACGCTACAGCTTTTTCCCATGGTAACACAGATCGCAAAAGTTGTGGACGGATAGAAGTCCTAACTGGCCGGGAATAGCAGGAAGCATACAGCAAAAACATGCAAAAAAAAACGTGCCCTACCTCAAGAGAGGCGGCACGTTTTTTTCCGTATCACTTCAATCATCTGTAATGTCTACACTTTGCCAAGCTTTTGCTCCAGCACTTCTTGCTTGCCTTTGCGTCCAGGACGCAGGCTGCCCCAGAGGAAGCCGATCAGCGCGCCGGCAATAGCCGGAAGCAGCCAGCCGATGCCTTCCTTGTACAGTGGCAGCTGCTCCAGAAGCGGAGCGATTGCGGCGATCTTGATGCCAGCCGTTGCGAATCCATCCGGCAGGCTGATGACAGCCGTTGCGATGATCGCACCCCGGTAGACAGCGGCGTATCCTTTGAACCATTTATGGAAAAAGGATACGAGCATCAGCACAATCGCCACAGGGTAGATCGCCATGAGTACCGGAACGGAAATGGCAATCAGTTGCGTAAGACCTACGTTGGCGACAGCCGCGCTGAACACGCTCAAAACAAGCGCCATCACCTTGTAGGAAACACCCGGAATGTACTCGGAGAAAAAGCGGCTGCATGCCGTTACCAGACCGACAGAGGTCGTCAGGCAAGCGAGTGAGACCGCTCCGCCAAGCAGCAACGTACCGAGTGGACCAAACAAATGCTGGACTACGCCAGTCAAAATTTGTCCACCGTTATCGGACTGGCCGAGCGAGTAACTCGTCGCTCCCATAAAGCCAAGTGCGAGATAAACAATTCCCAGACCGATTGCCGCAATCACCGCTGCCTTCATCGTGGTCAAGGTCAGCTTTTTCGGATCAGTAATGCCTTTTTCCCGTACGGAAGCAGTCACGACGATCCCGAAAACCATGGCGGCGAGCGCGTCCAGAGTCAGGTAGCCTTCGACAAAGCCTTTGAAAAATGCTCCGCTCTGATAATCACCTGTCGGCTGTCCCACCTCGCCAATCGGTTGAAACAGCGAAGTGAAAAACATGACGCCGATAATGATAAGCAATGCAGGAGTCAATACTTTACCGATCCGGTCGACCAGCTTGCTCGGATTGAGTGCCAGCCAAAACGTAAGGGCAAAATAAACAATCGTGGTGACAAGCAAAGGAAGCGCGCTGGCTTTCATCGACTCAGACAAAAACGGCAGAATGCCCATTTCGTACGTAACTGTACCTGTACGCGGAATTGCCATGAATGGCCCAATCGACAAATACACGATGAAAGTAAACACAGTGGCAAATACGGGATGCACTCGCCCTGCCAATGCTTGCAGATTCCCCCCGCCCAATCCGACGGCGATTACGCCAAGGAGCGGCAAACCGACACCCGTAACGACGAAGCCGAGCATCGCGATCCAGACATTTTCTCCCGCAGCTTGTCCAAGCGCTGGTGGGAAAATCATGTTTCCTGCTCCGAAGAACAGGGCAAACAGCATAAGGCCTACAGTAATGATTTCTCTCGTTGAAAGTTCTCTCATGTTGATCCTTTCTATGACTGGTTGTTTTTTTAAAATTTCCATTAGTATAACTTAATATTTCTTTACTTTTCAACGGTAAATTTGTTTAAAAGTAAAGAATTTTTGGCGAACTGGTAAACTATTCTTCCCATACCTCTTTTCGCTTCACCGCTCCTACCGCTTCCCAAATATAGAGAGAATAAATGCTGCGCCACGGCGCCCAGCGCTCGCCGATCCGGCGAATTTCCGCTTCGTCAGGTTTCGTGTCCCTGTTGTACACGAGCCAAATCCCGTTGCGCAGCCCGATGTCCGCTGCCGGCAGCAGATCGGGGCGGCCCATTCCGAACATCAGCATGCACTCGACCGTCCAGCGGCCAATGCCGCGCAGGGCCGTCAAATGCGCAATAATCTCCTCGTCCTCCATCGTCCACAGCCGCTCCAGATCAACCTTTCCGTCTACAATCGCCCGCGCGTAATCAATGATATACTCCGCTTTTCGCTGGCTGAACTGCAACGGACGCAACTCTTCCACCGACAGTCTCGCCACGGACTCGGCAGTCGGAAACGCGAGAAATTTTACGCCGTTTTCATCTTCCACTTCATCGCCAGCCAGTGTCAGCAAACGCTGTGTCAAATTTGCCGCAAAAGTCAGATTAATTTGCTGACCAATTATCGTTTTGACCATCGACTGAAACAGATCAGAGTCGTGCATCAGCCGCAGACCGCGAAAACGCTTGACAAGCACAGCCAGTTCCGGCTCTTCCCGCATCTGCTCGTAAATCGGCAAAAGATCCAGGTCTGCGCTGAAAACGTGGCGAATCGTTCGCTCCAGCTCTTGCTGTTCCGCTGCCGAGAGGCTAGAGGATGTCTCGATTTGCAGGGCAGGCTTTTCAAGCTCGCCCACGAATTGTACGCGGGTCAAAACAGGCCGCGTCCCCACCCGAAAAACACGCCGCAACAGCCCGTTCTCCGGCTGTACCTCCAATTGCGGATCAGGGTGGGTCTGCAGACGCTGCAGCAGCCGCTCGAAGGAATACGGAGGTGTCAGCGGAATGGTGAATGTGCGCACGAAAATTGCCCCCTTTCAATCTGAAGGAACCTTCCTGCTACATTCTAGCATAAACACCTCCGAATTCTCTTTCGGAGGTGTCATTTAGTATGCCTAGTATGCCCGCCTTACTTGGTGAACATTCCTTTGAGCACGAACTTCACGTTTGCCGGGCTTTCTGCCAGACGGCGCATGAAATAGCCGTACCAGTCGTTTCCATATGGGACGTACACGCGCATTTTGTATCCTTCACGGGCGAGCTCGATCTGGGATTGGGTGCGGATGCCGTACAGCATCTGGAATTCAAACTGGGTGCGCGGAATGTTGTATTCCTTTTCCAGCTGTTTGACATAGGCGATAATGTTGTCGTCGTGCGTTGCCACCGCAGCGTATCCACCGTTCAGCAGATGCTGCTTGATGATTTTTTTGTAGTTCTCGTCTACATCTGCCTTGTTCGGGTACGCTACTTCCGGGGATTCCTTGTAAGCGCCTTTGACCAGGCGGAGGTTCACCTTTTTGTCCTTCAGGCTGTCGATGTCGTCGGATGCCTTGTACAGGTACGCCTGGATGACCGTTCCTACGTTATCGTACTCTTCCAGCAGTTCGTTCAAAATTTCCATCGTCACATGGTTGTGCGCGTAGTCCTCCATGTCGATGCGCACGAAAATGTTGCCGTTTTTCTTCGCGGTGTCGAGAATGCGGCGCATGTTGGTCATGCACAGGTCACGGCTGATGTCCAGACCGAGCGAGGTCATTTTCAGCGACAGGTTGCAATCTACGCCGGACTGGTGAATCGCTTCCAACGTTTTGATGCAGTAGTCAGCGGATTCGTTCGCTTCTTCCAGGCTGTAAACGAATTCACCGAGATGGTCGAGCGTGCACACGAGACCTTGCTCGTTCAACTTGCGAACAGCGGCGATTGCTTCTGCAATGGTGACACCGGATACAAAGCGACCCGCACCGAAACGCAGACCCCACTTTTTAGCAGCCGCGTTCAGTGCTTTGTTTTTGGATAAAAATAGAAAAAAGTTTTTCAGGGCTTGTTCCATCGTTGACTGTCTCCTCCTCAACGTAACTCTGCGTCGTTTGTACTAGCATGAACCGTGCCAACACATTTTAGCAAGCCGTATCTTGACTTTGCGGAAGATTCCCGATCACGAGCATTGTACATACCTTTTAACACATATGTACATTTCGTGTCTATTCTTGTACACTTCTGATTAGGTACAGGCAAGAGCAGTTCCGTTTACCTGTTAGTTTGGATAGGAAGTGATGATTTGAAACCTCTCTTCTCACTGGATAGTGTTGTCTCGGACCTGGCCGCTCCCGTCAATCCTGCTGATGTCAAAATACGCGCAGGCGAAAAAGAAGGTGTGTGGCAAGAAGGCGAACGTGCCGTCAAGGTGCTTGTCGTCCCCCGGACTGCTACGCTTGCGCAATGTCTGGAGCAAATCCGTCAGTCGCTCGCATCCGCCCAGTTGCCTGCGTTGGCAGTCGTCGATGAAGCGGGACGCGCAACAGGCATTGTTTTGCCCCACCAGCTCCTTGAAGCTTTTACCAACCTGGCTCAAAACCAGTCCGTCCTGCTCAGCACATTGATGGATACCATGAGTGAAGCGATTACGATTGTGGACTCCAATAACATCGTCCAGTACTGGAACCGGGCAGCCGAAACGATCTACGAGATCGACCGGGCACAAGTGCTGGGCACTTCTCTTTCCGAGCATTTTGCCAGCGAGTCCATCCGGCTTCTGGACGCCTTGCGTCAAGGCACGTCGGTTCAACGGGTGTACCACATTCCCCGTCCGGACAGCCACGTCCTGATTAACGCCGCCCCCATTCGCCAGGGGGAAAAGATCATCGGGGCCATCTCCATCGAGCAGGATATTACAGAGCTTGTCCGTCTCAATGAAGAACTGGCACACACGACTGCTCACCTGCACAATTTGCAGCAGGAGATGAGCAGGTTCCAGGCGGCGGACGATCCTTTTTACGCGATCAAGGGACACTCCGCCTCCATCCAGGCTGCCATCAGTTCAGCGAAAAAAGTAGCGCAAACCGATGCGACCGTGCTCATCTACGGCGAAAGCGGCGTCGGCAAAGAATTGTTTGCCCAGGCGATTCATCAGGCCAGTCGGCGTCGGGAGAAACCGTTTGTCGCCATTAACTGCGGAGCGATTCCGGCTGCCCTGTTCGAGAGCGAGCTGTTTGGCTATCAGGGCGGAGCTTTTACAGGTGCCAAGAAAACGGGCAAGCCGGGCAAGCTGGAGCTGGCGCATGGCGGCACGCTTTTCCTCGACGAAATCGGAGAGCTGCCTTTGGAGCTTCAGGTCAAGCTGCTTCGCGCCCTGCAGGAGCGGCAGTTTTACCGTGTAGGCGGAACCGAGCCAATCACCGTCAATACCAGGGTCATCGCGGCGACCAATCGTCAACTGGAACAGATGGTGGCAGACGGCCGTTTTCGCGAGGACCTGTACTATCGGCTCAACGTCTTTTCGCTGGAGATTCCGCCGCTGCGTGCCCGACGCGAGGATTTGCCGGAGCTGGTGCAAATTTTCATTCAGGAGTATTCCGTCGCGCACGAGCAGGCTGTCCCTCGCATTCCGTCCGAAGTCATGCAGGCGCTGTTCGACTACAGTTGGCCCGGAAACATCCGGCAACTGCGCAATGTCATCGAACGGCTGTCCATCCTGCAGGAGAACGGCGTCATCTCGCCGGAGCATTTGCCAAGCGCCATTCGCTTCCAGCCGGAACCGCTTGCCCCCGCTTCCTTCGCCTCGCCGGGCGGTGAGTATTCAGCACCTGCTGCGCTGCATCCGGCTCCGACCGCTCCGTTTACACTGCACCATCCGGCAGGCCAAACGGAGAAAGACCGGATCATCGCCGCTCTGGAGCGCACATACGGCAACAAAAAGGCGGCAGCCGAGCTGCTCGGCATCTCGCGCGGCACACTTTACAATAAAATGAAAAAATACGGTCTTGATAGGGAGTCGTTCCGATGGAATTGATCGCTTGGGAGGATGACAAACTGGAAGTTCGCTACGGCGGGGAAAGCATCGTGCTTTTGCCAAAGGAATACGCCTTGCTGAAATTTATGTACACGTGGAAAAACCGGACCTTTTCCCGGGAAAATCTGCTCGACAGCGTATGGCCGCTGGAGGCACCGACTGACCGCACGATTGATGACCACATTTACCGCCTGCGCAAAAAGCTGCAAAAATGGTCGCACCTGTTCACCATCGACACGGTGCGGGGAGTGGGCTACCGCCTGAGCTGGAAACAGCATCAGCCGCCCCGGCTGCAAGTATTGAAGCAGGACTTTTCGGAAAATATTCGCAGCATGCTGTCCACCTACCACGGGATGGGGATGGGCGCAGCCCTGCAAACACTCGCCGCCCACCAGGAGGTGCTCGGCTTTCAGCTCGATCCGTTCTACGCCACCTACATTCGCTTCGTCAAGGGCGATTTCGCCTGGTTTGTCGCCGACGACGACACACCTATGGGGGAAAAGCTGTTTTACCTTTTCCATCTGTACCATATGACCGAAATGGATGCCTGGAAGACGATGCAAATGTTCCAAACGGTCGTCAAAAACCAGTCGTCCATGCCGCAAGTTTTTCAGGACGAATTGCAGATTAACGCAGTCTCCCTCTATGCGAACATGGGCGAGTGGGAGCTTTCGCAAAAGCAGGCTGCACACGCCCGGACAATCGTGGAAAAAATGGATTCGGACAGCTTCACCCTCTTTTTGCTGGCAGGCGAAACCTGGCTGGCGCTGTTGTCCGGCTCGGTCGAAAAGGCGGAGGAATTGCTCCAGCAAGCTTCGGCCATCCTGCAAAGGCTGCCGATGCAGCGGGAGGTGGGCCACTTCATGATGCTGCAAGGGCTTTGCCACTACCGCCGCCAGGAGATCGCCAAAGCCCGGCAGCTGGTCGATGAAGGCCTCGACGTCATTTTGGCTACGCAGTTTGTCCCGCATCTGATCTACGCGGTACACAACACTCTGCTGTTTTTTCGCCATGTCCCCTGTGATGAAAAATGGCAGAGCCGCTTTGAAAAAAAGTGGGACAACCTGGCCGAGCAATACCAGTTCGAGCATCTGAAAAAGGCGGTCGTCCGCAAGCTTTCCGCCCTCTTATGATACGCCTCTGACAAATCCCTTTTATCATCGAAGCAGTTCGAAATGATGGAGGGATTTTTTTGCTTACGGAAAACAAGACATTTCGCACTCTGCTTTTCGCTTACGGGCTTGCTACGCTGGGTGACTGGTTCGATTTTATCGCGGTCGCCATCTTTCTCGGTTACGTCTGGCAGGTCGATCCGATGACGATGGCGCTTTTGCCGATCGCCTATGCCGCTCCGGGCATTTTGCTCGGGCAATTGGCAGGGGTGCTGGCTGATCGCGTCCACAAAGTCCGAATGATGATCGCGGCGAATTTGGTTCAGGCGAGCCTCACCCTGCTTTTGCTCGCCATGCCTGATCCGCTCTTGTTCCTGCTCGTCATCGCCCTGCGCTCCTGCGCTTCCGTCTTCAACGATCCGGCGCAGCAGACGTTGACGCGGCAGATCGTCGCCCCGGAACATCTCTTGCAGGCGACTTCGCTGAACGGAGCCATCTTCCAGGGCGGAAAACTGATCGGGCCGCTGATCGGCGGGATGGTCGCCGCCATGGTGACACCAGCGCTCTGCCTCATCATCAATGCGGTGAGCTATCTGCTCTCCACGCTCTTGCTTTTGACCATTCGCCACGTGGAGAAACAGCTTCCCCGTCCCGCTTCCAGAGAGAAAACAATTTCGCTTCGCCTCGCTTGGAAGGAAGGCTGGACTGTCTTTTTGCAAAATCGGGTGTTGCTGTTAAGCTCGCTCTTTTCCCTGCTGGCGATGATGGCGATTCAACTGGCCGACGCACAGTTTCCTGTCGTGTTCAGGGAAAAGGTTCCGGATCATCCGGAGATTGTCGGATACTGTGTCAGTGTCAT
This sequence comes from Brevibacillus gelatini, assembly GCF_003710935.1. Classification (GTDB taxonomy): domain Bacteria; phylum Bacillota; class Bacilli; order Brevibacillales; family Brevibacillaceae; genus Brevibacillus; species Brevibacillus gelatini. The sequence continues at coordinate 62,853 of NZ_RHHS01000010.1, read as the reverse complement.
CGGGCTTGGCGCCTTGCTCACCATTACCTGGCTGCATCGGCGAAAAACCATTCGCTCGTACGGATGGGTGCTTGGGGGAGGCGTGCTTTTGATCGGCACGTGCTTTGCCTGGATCGGTCTGTTCCAGCCGGGCGACGGCATCCACTGGCTGCTGGCGGCTTCGCTGCTCGCTGGCATCGGGACGGGGCTGACTTCGGTCGGCACCAACTACCTCGTACAAAAAGAAACGCCCCCACACGCACTCGGGCGAGTAAGGGGCATTATCGATTCGCTGTCCAGCGCGACCTTTATTGCAGCGCCTTTACTGGGCGGCGTCCTGATGACCTGGCTCGGACCGGCGCAGACCTTTTTGGCGGTCGGCTTGCTGGTCGCAGCCGTAGGTGGGGGAGTCATTTTCTTGCAGCGCTGGATTTGGGGCAAGCCCGACGCCGCGGTTGCCGCTACTGCTGCTTCGGAACAAGCCGGATGATCCGGTCATCCCCGTCTTGCGGCACGCCACGCTCATCGCGATTGTTGGTCAAAAGCTGACCGCACAAGTTGGCGATGAGCAACTGCCCTGCCCACGGTACATCGAGCTGATCTGCCGCCACTTCTGTCCGATACGGAAGCTCCGGCTGCACAGGCCGCCCCGGTGCGAATCAGGCAGCACTAAGATGAATGCTTTTTATTTGTAAAAAAAAATTGGTCCAACTGACCAATTTGTGAAAAAGTTATTCGATTACCACTTGCCGGCGTTCCTCGATTTGCCTGTGCAAAATGTACTTGCGCAAATTGTGGAAATGCCGGGCACTGATTGATTGGATTGTACAGCCGTAAAAGTAGTGCGGGCCTTCAATCCGTTCGTGGATGACGTTCAACTCTGTTTTCACGACGCCGTCCGGCCTGTTTCGTCCGTACAGCTCAAAGGAAAACACAATGCCCTGGTCGACCGGAACAGGCTTGTCAACCCGAAACGCCAATCCTCCGATACTCATGTTCACCAGATAGGCCATTTGACTGTAAACGGAAAAAAGTGAATCCGGCTCCTGGGTCGGATATTGCACCCAGCCTTTTACGTCCATATCGAAACGCGGATAACGCCTGCGCTGCTCACGGAACTCGCTGATCGTAGGCGAATGGAACAAAAACAGCCGATTTTTGTCCTTCGCCACCACGACAGCCTCAAAGTTGCTGATGGTTTCAAAATCACCGATTAACAGGCAAGGAATCTGATCTCCTACAGTCACTTCCAGTTGCTGGGGGAAGACGGCCTCGATCAAGTCTCCTTCTCCATATGTCACTTGGCCTTCCACCACTCGATTCCCTTTTCTAATTTGTATAATACTTTCCATCTACGTTCTCCACCACTTCGTACAATAATTTACTAGGTTTTCCGCCTTCTTTCCCTGGATGCTTTTCGCGGAAAATAAGGGTATAATGGGAACATTGACAGATAGGAGGTTACAAACCGATGACTCGTTATCAAATGGTAACACTGGCTTTGGCATTTTGCGTAACCGCCTGTCTCATCGGAGTTGGCATTTCCATCGGGGAAAAAAGCCCCCTTGGCATCCTTGGTTGTATCGTCGTTGCCTTCTCATTGATGGGATTTGGCTTTTCGTACAAGCGCAAGCATATGCGCTAACCTCTTCTCCGTTTATCGCCGTACAAGCAGGCTGTTTAAGTAAAACAGAACGGACGGCAAGCCTTTTGCCTGTTTCAACAGTTGTCTGGCAATCGTATAAATGCGTGGCTGGCTGCGGTTTACTTTGCGATCTGCCAGGTAAAATGCGACCAGCCCGTCAACGATCATACGGTGAAATGCAGGATTTGGCAAGCGTTTAACGCTTGCCTTTGCTTGTTTGATGAAAAATTGCAAGCGCTCCGTCGCCTCCTGCTCGGAATTGTAGTAGCTCACGAAGTTCAAATCCCCGCCCAGTCTGTCTTCCTCCAGGTCAATCAAGTAATCGAGCAATATATGTAATCCGCAAAGCCATGGAAAATACGCTTCGCTGACCGTGTCGATAGTCTGTTCGCTGACATGTTCCTCTGTCGCCAGGCAAAACAGGGCAAAAATCCCGATTGTCGAGCCTGTTACGGCTGCAAACTCCTGCCACTGCAAATAGTCGTAGCGCTCCTTGTACGCATCCCACCAGGCTAAAAGCTCGCCCTCGCGCAAATGCTGGGCGATGTGCTTGTACACTTGCAAATCGCTGTACAAACAGGAGAAGTGGAGCACCTGCGGCTGTATCTTGCTGTAAGCGGGCAGCTGTGCTGCATAGCGCTGACAGGTTTGCACCAAATCCGCCAAAAAGCCACCGTCATCCTTGTCCTCGCGGTAACGGTAGTAATCGCGTAGCGGCGCACCGGGTGTCAGCGCATCCTGCATCGAAAAATGCAGCTGCCGAAAATCCTGTGGGTCCAGTGAAGTGCTGCGATCACACAGATTGTCCAGATAGTCGCTGATCGTCTGGTAAGCCACGATCAAAGGTACGATCGTCTCCACGTGCGGGATGACCTGCGCGGCGTAGACGCATCCTCCCTGGCAATGAAATTTTTTGGAGTTCATGCTGTCCTGCGCCTGCTTCCTGAGTTCCGGGTTGGGAATCGCCTGGGCTTTTTTGTACCAGGCCGCAAACTCCCGCTCCAGAACAGGTTGAACATGACGATAGACCCGATATAGTAACTGCCAAGGACTGCGTAGTTCGCTCACATGCTTCCCTCCCAAAACAACAATAGAAATATCTTACCACATTTGCATGCGCACTCCAAAAGTCACCCGTGCAATACCCCAAGTCTTCTTTTGGCTTCCATATAGAGAACGTAGATGAACTTTTTCATGTGGATGCGCGTGGGAGGAAGCGACGCCGCCACCTGGTTTTCGAGCTCGCGCATGCGCTTGCGTACTTCGGCAAAATCAAAAAACAGAGCGGCGTAGCTTTCGAACTTCGGGTGGCCAAAATCGGTCAGCCCGAGAGAAGCGAGATGCGTCAAGGCTTGGTAGATGACCCGTCGCACGCGCTGCTCTGCCGCCTTGCTCTCTTTTTGGATCAAGACAGCCGTCTCCGTTCCCAGCTTGCGCTTGGCCACAGCGGCAAAAATGTCGCGCAGCGAAGGCAGCTTGGCTTCGGTGCCATTGTCCTTCTCCCAACGGTGCAAAAGCTCCATCATTGCAAGCAAGTCCTTGCTTCCTTTTTCGCTGATGACGCCTAGCTCTGTCAAAAGGAAGGTAGCCGAAGACAAAATGCTCTGCTCCGAATAGCCGTACCCGACAGGGCGGGGAGAAGGCGTTTCTGCCGTCAGCACACGCAAGGAGCGCTGGATGCCTTCGATTGATTGCTGCATCAGGATTCGCTCCCGCACTTTTTGCAAAACGCTGATGATCTCCCGCCGATTTACGGGCTTCGTCACGTAGTATTCAACCCCCAGCGAATACGCCTCTGCGATCAGCTCTTTCGCCTCGACCTGGGAAATCATGACGATTTTGCCCGTGTAGCGATTCAACTGCCGGATTGTCTCTATGCCATCCCGTTTCGGCATCAGCATGTCGATCAGCAAAATGTCCACCTGCTTCCAGTTCAAAAACTCATGGTCAACGAGAGAGCCGTCTTCCGCTTCCCCGCACACCTCCCCCAAATCGGCATCCTCAATGATTTGGGCGAGCATGAATCGCACAGCAGAATCGTCGTCCACGATGAAGTAGCGCATCCGTCCACCCCTTTTTCGAATCAAACTCGCGACTGGCAAAGCAGCGCAGTTGTTTTTCTGCAAATGGCCGATGATGCATCACGTGAAAGAGCGAAGTCGTTGCGAAACCGAATACACCGTACGAAAAAACAAAGCTGGCAAGATCAAGGCACGTGAATTTTTCGCAATAGAAAGACAATTCCCTCTTTGTCCTGTCTTCCCGAACAAGATACATGAGTGTATGCACTGTTTTCCTATTTTACTATATATTTTTGCAGGTTTTCGTAGTTTTTTCTAGTCGACCCTTTACAATGCAAAATGAACGTTATATACATAATTTTCTGACAAGGAGGAATTACTTTGAAGAAGAGCTCGTTTCTGATCTCGCTTACCTTGTTCCTCTCCATGACCTTGCTGACCGCATGCGGCAGCAGTCAGCAGCTCGTGATCGCTACCGGCGGCACAGGCGGCACGTACTATCCGCTCGGCGGGGGAATGGCCGACCACATTACGAAAAACGCCGGAGTGACCGCCACCGCCCAGGCAACGGGCGCTTCCGCTGAAAATATTCGGCTGCTTCGCGACAAAAAAGCAGATATTGCCTTTACACAAAATGATATTGCAGAATACGCTGCGGCTGGCACGAACATGTTCCAGCAGGATGGCAAAATTGATTCGTTCCAGGCTTTGGGCGCTCTCTACGACGAGACGATCCAGATTGTCGTCTCGGCTGACAGCAACATCAAGAGCGTAGCCGATTTGAAAGGAAAGCGCGTGTCTGTCGGTGCGCCCGGCAGCGGTACAGAGATCAACGCCCAGCAAATTTTGGAGGCGTATGGAATGACGTTCGACGATACGCAGTTGCAGCGCCTCTCGTTTGCCGACTCGGCCAAGGCGATCCAGGACGGAAAGCTCGACGCGGCGTTCCAGACTGCCGGTACGCCAACTGCCGCCATCACCGAGCTGGCTGCCACGACAGGCGTGAAAATCATCCCGATCGACAGCGACAAGATCGACGCGATTATCGCCAAATACCCTTACTACGTCAAAACAACCATCCCGGCGAATACGTACCAGACCGTTCCCGAGGAAGTCACGACCGTGTCCGTCAAATCCATGCTGCTGGTCCGCTCTGACCTCAGTGAAGACCTCGTGTACAAGGTGACAAAGGCGATTTTTGAAAACACCGACAAGCTCGGCCACGCCAAGGCCAAGGAGATCAAGCTCGACAGCGTGCTCAGCGGCGTCAGCATCCCGATCCATCCGGGCGCGAAAAAGTATTTTGACGAAAAAGGCGTGAAGTAACAGCGTATGACGGCAATCCGGTCTGCGGCTTATGGAGGGAGGCGGAATCTGTTCCGCCTTTTCTCCTTCCTGGCTTTGCTATTGCTCAGCAGTGTCGCTGTCATTCCGCTGTTTCCTGTATTGGTGGTGCGCGACAGCACGAGCAACGCGGTTCTCTTTAGCCACCGCATCGCACACGACGGCTCCTTTGGCATTCGCTGGACTCATTCTATCCATCGTTCGGACGTTGAAGAGCACTACCGTCTGGAAGCCGGGCAGATCGTCCTCACAAGGCTCCGCTTTCACGACTACGGCATCGGCATGGAAAACGAACTGGCCGCAGGCGAGGAGCTGGTGCTCGCAGACGGACAGTTCGAAGTGCGCAACATGCACCGCGTCTTCCCCGCGCTCCACCTGTTTATCGGACAGGTTCGGGCGAATCATACGTTGCTTTTCGCTGGACAAGAGCTGCCGCTTCGCACGATTGGCAAGCCCGGAGAGGCTGTCGTCATTCAGGCGGAAAAACGATCCATGTTAAGCGAGTTAGGAGGGTACGAATGAGTACGACGAACATCAACCAGCAAGAAGTGGAAAAACTCATCGCGCAATACGACAAGGAAGCCGCCACACGCCAGCTCGCCGGACCAATGAAATGGATCACCTTTTGCCTGTTGGTCCTCTTTTCCCTCTACCAGCTTGCAAGCACGCTTTTCCTCGTCCTCCCGCCGCAAATTCATCGGCCGATCCACCTGGCGTTCGGGCTTTGTCTCGTCTACCTGCTCTATTCGGGAACCGCCAAGGGCGGCAAAGGAAAAGTCGGGGTCATCAACATCATTCTCGCTCTTTTGGGTGTAGCCGTCACCATGTACTGGGTGATTGATTACGAAGGACTGGTCACGCGGACAGGCAACTACACGACACTGGACATGGCCGTAGGCGGTATCGCCATCCTGCTCGTGCTGGAAGCGGCGCGGCGCGTGGTCGGCATCCCGATCACCCTGATCGCGACCATTTTCCTTCTCTATACGTATCTCGGCCCGTACATGCCGGGCTTTTTGCAGCATCGCGGCAGTGATCTCGACCGGATTATCGGCCATAGCTACTACACCTTGGAAGGGGTTTTGGGCACGCCGCTCGCCGTTTCTTCCACGTTCATTTTCTTGTTCGTGCTTTTCGGCGCGTTTCTGGAAAAGACAGGGGTCGGCGAGTATTTCAACGATTTGTCGCTCGCCATTGCCGGCAGACGTATCGGCGGTCCGGCCAAGGTAGCGGTGTTTTCCAGCGCGCTGCAGGGCACGATCAGCGGCAGCTCCGTCGCCAATGTCGTCACCTCTGGTGCCTTCACGATCCCGATGATGAAGCGGCTTGGCTACCGTCCGGAATTTGCCGCAGCCGTTGAAGCGTCTTCCTCCACAGGCGGACAAATCATGCCGCCTGTCATGGGCGCCGCCGCCTTTCTGATGGCGGAATTTATCGGCGTGCCGTACCTGGAGATTGCCAAATCTGCCGCTTTGCCCGCCATCCTGTTTTTTGCAGGGATCTGGATCATGACGCACTTCGAGGCGAAGCGGCTTGGCCTGCGCGGACTCACACAAGAAGAGCTGCCAGACAAAAAGGCTGTGCTGCAAAAAATGTACCTGCTCCTGCCCATCGTCATTATCATCGCCGCCTTGATGATGAATATTTCCGCCGAAAATTCCGCCATCATCGGGATTGTCTCCACTGTCATAGTCGGCGCTTTTCGCAAAGAGACGCGCATGTCGGTTGCCGACATCCTCGAAGCGCTCGCCACTGGCGCCCGCGTCGCTCTCGGCGTCGTGGCGGCAACGGCTTGCGCCGGAATTATCGTCGGCACGATCACGCTCACAGGCATCGGGCTTAAACTGGCGAACGGCCTGATCGACCTGGCAGGCGGACAGCTTTTCCTCACGCTGTTTTTCACGATGATCGCTTCCTTGATTCTGGGCATGGGGACGCCGACTACCGCCAACTACATTATCACCTCAACCATTGCCGCTCCTGCGCTGATCCAGTTGGGTGTACCTGCAATCGCTGCCCATATGTTCACGTTTTACTTCGGGATCGTAGCTGACATTACGCCGCCTGTCGCACTGGCCGCCTTCGCCGCGTCAGGCATCGCCAAGTCCAAGCCGATTCTCACCGGAGTAGAGTCCACGCGACTCGCCATCGCCGCCTTCATGGCTCCCTATATTTTCGTCGTCTCGCCCGCGCTTTTGCTGATTGACACGACTTTTGCCGAGTCGCTCTGGGTGATGCTTACTTCTACCGTCGGCATGATCGGGGTCGGGGCAGGGCTGATCGGATACTGGATGGCAAATATGAATCTGCTGGAGCGGTTGCTCGCGGTCATAGGCGGAGTGCTTGCCGTCATCCCCGGCCTTGCGACAGACATCCCTGGCTTCCTCCTGCTCGGGCTCGGTTTTGGCTTTTCCTATTACAAAAGCCGCAGGTACAAGTCACTCCCTAGCCGGACAGCTTAAAAAAATCCCTCCCGCCGCGTCCCCTCTGCTTGCAGCAAGCAAAGGGCGCGGGGAAGGGATTTTTTATTTTTCCTCGCCGTGGCGAATGATTTTGGTCCAGCCGTCCACTTGCTCCACGCGGCGCTCCTTCATGAGCTTGCCAAGCGCGCGCTTGAAGCTGGACTTGCTCATCTGGAATTTTTCGCGGATAATATCGGCTTCCGTGCTGTCCGAGTAGGGCATCGACCCGCCGCGATCAATCAAATAGCGCAAGAGCTTGTCTGCATCCTCGCCGTACTGCACTTCCTTGCGCTCCCTCATCGAGCCGTTCAGTCGACCGTCTTCGCGCACGTAGCTGATGCGGCAGCGAATCGTCTGGCCCAGGCGCAGGCGGCCCACCATCTCGTCGCGGTGGATAAACAAAATATGGTCATCCTCGGTCAGCAAAAAGGCCCCTGCCGCAATGACCTTGTAGACGGTGCCTTCTACCTGCCTGTTCCGCATACTGCTGTCGGCGGGAACCGCGATTTTCGTCACTTCCGCTTCTGTCACAGGCTTGGCGAGCAACCGTCCGAGCTTGTCGCGCTTCAGCGTCACCAACAGTTGATCGCGCGGGCGCGGCCATTCATCTGCTAGCTTTGGCAGGTCGTCTACAAACAAAAGCAAATCTTTTTTGATCCCGTTGTCCAAAAACACGCCCATCCGCGGCGAAACATCCACGACCTCCAGCCAGCCGTACTCTCCCATGCTGACATATGGCATGTCCATCGTCGCTGCCAGCCGATTTTCGTGGTCATGGTACAAAAACACTTCTACTTCATCGCCTACATGCAGCCGCTCGTGCGCTTCCTTTTCATGCAAAAACACTTCATCGTTGCCCGCGCGCAAAAAATAGCCGATCTCCGTTTTGCGTGCGACTGTCATTGCAAGCGTCATGCCCGCTTGCAGGTTTCCCGTTGCAGCCAGTTGCGGCTCGCGTTTTTTCTTTTTGTGCATGTTTGTTTCTTCCTCACTCTCTTCCTGTATGCACACTAACTATACCCATCCCGGCTGGTAAAATACCACAACTTTTTTATTCAGACCGCCCTTTCAAAAAGGCAAGTCTTGTCTTTGCGAACATACATATGACAGTAAGACCCGGCTTGTACCCGGTTTCATTTTGCCAACAGACAGGAGTGACCTATGTCCATGCTCGTTCTCTTGGAACACATTTTCCTTGGAATCGTCCAGGGATTGACGGAGTTTTTGCCGATCTCCAGTACAGGCCATCTCGTCTTGTTCCGGAAGCTGTTCGGCATGCAGGAGGTCGGTCTGCTCTTCGACACGATGCTGCATTTCGGGACGCTGATCGCTGTCGTGATTGTATTTTGGCCGCAGATTCGCCACATCGTCCTGCACCCGTTTTCCCGGCTGACGAAGCTGCTCGTCGTCGGCACGATTCCTACGGCGTCGATTGGGCTTTTGTTCGAAGACTACTTCGAGGAGATTTCGCGCACCGGAATCACCATCGGCTGGGAGTTCCTCGCCACCGGGGCCATTTTATGGGCCGTTGAATCCATGCGGCGGGGCGAGCGCAAATTTGACGACATTCGCTACACGGATGCGCTCATCATCGGCACGCTGCAAGGGGCGGCGATCTTGCCCGCGATTTCCCGTTCCGGGCTGACGATTGCCGGAGCGCTCATGCGCGGAATCGACCGTGCCGACGCCGCCCGTTTTTCTTTTTTGATTTCCTTGCCTGCCATTCTGGGGGCATGCGTGCTGCAATCCGCCAAGCTGGCGGCCGCTCCGCTCGATACCGCGCTGCTGATCCCGATGCTCGTCGGGACGATGTGTGCCGGACTGGCCGGGTACATCGCCATTCGCTGGATGCTGAAAATTGTCAGCACAGGCTCGATGAAAGGCTTCGCTGTCTACGTCTGGGTATTGGGCGCTCTGATTCTCGCCCTGCAGTTTTTCGGCTGGTAGTCAGGGGAAACGTAGAATATGGAAAAAGCCGGCTGCGCCCAGGCCGGCTTTCATCTGCTTTCTTCCTTGTCAGGGTAACGGCTGGCGACCAGTTTGCCTACGAGCAAAACAATGCCGTAGAAGGCTGTTGCCAAGAGGGAAGTGGCCAGCCAGGTCGCTGTCCCCAGTGCGAGATAGAGCAGCGCATGAGCAATGAAAATGCCCAGCAGCCACATCAGGATGTTCATGCGATTGAAAAAGCTCATCAAGCGACGCAATTGCCTTGCACCTCCACCAATCCATCTACTACTTGTTATAGCCGATGGCGAGGTGTTTTATCCCGACTGCCTTTTGGCATCAGGAATCGAAGCTTTTCACGGCAAATCCGGCTCGCTCCAATATTTCCGCCAATACAGGCAACGGCGTGTTCGCCACTTCCCTGTACATTCTGGGGGTGTGGAGATGCACCGCGTGCGGGAAATCGTCGGACAAGCTCGCCCGCAGTTTTTTGCCGCTGTCATCTTCATCCGTAAACAGGTACACTTCTTCTGCCGATTCTGCTTGCGCCAAAAGCTGCTCCCCTTTTTCCTGGCTGTAGGTGCCATATGTGCAGTAGATGGCAACAGGCTCTGCCAGCACGCGGAGCAGTCGCTCCTTGTCTGTCTTCCCTTCCACGATGATGACACATCCTCCCATGCCATCCCCCTCCTTAATCCACAAGCCTTTTTTCTATAGTACATCTTACACTGCCACATAGACAGCCTCTTTCCGGGAAAAAGTGGGACGATTACTTCTGCCGCTGGCAAGGCATCGTAAGACAGAAACCAGATGATGAAGGAGGAAGCACCATGTCCAAATTCAAAAGCGCGAAAAACTTGAACCAGAAAGGTTTGGCTGTATCCGGGCTGACCAGCAGCACCGTTGCGGACGACACGCATACCGAAAACAACCAGGGCTCTTCTCGCCAACAGCAGCACAAAGAGCAAAACAACAGCACTCAAGGGTAATTTTTTCTCAGCGGCTTCTTTTCCGAAAAAGCGGACCAGTGGAACAGTTCTTCCTCAGCGGGCTGTTTCTCGCCGCGATGGATATGACAGGCTTGCCAACACCAATCCGCCTTTTGTGTAGACAGAAGGGATTGGTGTTTTCTGTTTTTTGTGAAAAAAGCATTGCATTCCCCTTTTTCGTGTCATATAATCTGACATAAATAAAATAAATGTCAGAATACCTGACATAAAAGGAGTGGAACGAATGGAACCGACTCTCACTGAACTGTTGTCCGCCATTGATGCCACATGGGTTATGGTCTCGGCCATCCTGGTCATTCTCATGCAAGTAGGGTTTGCCTTGCTTGAGGCCGGATCGACCCGGATGAAAAACGCCGGCCACGTCGCAGGCAAGACCGTCCTCACCTTCGGCATTTGCTCCATCGCCTTTTGGGCGTTTGGCTTCGGTCTGACTTTTGGTGACGGCAACTCCTTCATCGGCTTATCCGGATTTTTCTTCGACGGCTTGCAAAAGGACGCTTTCTCCGCCTTTTCAGCCGCGACCGTTCCGATCTCGATTCTCTTCCTCTTCCAGCTCGCATTCGCGGCGGTTTCGCTGGCAATCGCCTGGGGCGGTTTTGCCGAGCGAGCCAAGCTGTCCGTTTACTTTATTTTCAGCGTATTGTTCACTGTCCTCATCTACCCTGTCGTCGGCCACTGGGTCTGGGGCGGAGGCTGGCTCGCCCAGCTCGGCATGCAAGACTTCGCCGGCTCCACGGTTGTCCATCTGCAAGGCGCTATCGTCGCACTCGTCGCTACTGTTCTGTTGAAGCCGCGCATCGGCAAATACAACCGTGACGGCAGCTCCAACCTGATCCCCGGTCACAACCAGGTGTACTCCGTGCTCGGCGTGCTGTTTCTGTGGATCGGCTGGTTCGGCTTCAACGCAGGCTCCACCCTTGGCAGCACCTCCGGCTTTTTCGGCTATGTCGCGGTTACGACCAACCTCGCTACAGCAGCAGGCGCTGTCGCCGCCCTCGCCATTTCCTGGATCGTCATGGGCAAAGCGGACATCCCGAGCATGCTGAACGGCGTCCTGGCCGCTCTCGTCGCCATCACTGCTTCGTGCGCATTCGTCGAGCCGTGGGCAGCTGTCGTAATCGGCGCTGTGTCAGGTATTCTTACATTTTATACCTCCATCTGGTTTGATCGCATGGGAATTGATGATCCGGTCTTCGCTTTTTCCGTTCACGGTGTGGCCGGAATCTGGGGCACGCTGTCCACTGGCCTGTTCGCTACGCCTGAACTTGCGGAAAAAGTCGGGGTAGGCGGTGCCGGACTGTTTTACGGCGGCGGGCTGCACCAGCTCGGTGTACAGGCGCTTGGCCTGGCAGGCTCCATGGCTTATGTGTTTGTTGTAGCGTACATCGTTTTGTCCATTCTGAAAGCGACAATCGGACTTCGCGTCACTGAAGAAGAAGAGGTGGTTGGCCTTGACCTTAGCGAACATGGAGGATACGGTTATCCGGAACTACTGCAACCTGAGCCCATTCGCCCCGCTGCGTCCAAGCAAAGCAGCACCTCTCACACTCTCGCCTGAGCAGGTAGCGCGCATCCAGCAGGCGGAATCGTTCGCGGAGCTTGCGCAGCTTCGCCAGGAATTGCTCGACCCGGATCCCTTGCGCGAATTGAACCGCGCAGGGGAGATGGCCCCTTTTTCCATCGTAGTAAACCTGATTCACGACAACCTGATCCGCCAGGGCGTTCTGCTTGCCGTAGACGCTCTGGCTAAAAGAGGGGTAGGCGAGCCGCCCGTCCCGTTTGCCTTTTTGCAATTCGGCAGCGGCGGACGCTTTGAGCAGGCCATTATCAGCGACCAGGACAACGGGCTTGTCTATTCGATCCCCGAGCACCTCAGCGAAAGCGAGCAGGAACGGGTTCACGGCTATTTTCAACTGCTGGCTGCGACCATCGTTTCCGGTCTGGAGGAAGTTGGCTATCCGCCTTGCCAGGGCAATGTCACCTGCCTCTCTCCGAAGTGGCGCGGCAGCGTCGATCAATGGATCGACCAGTTGGACAGATGGATTTCTCACCCGGTCTGGGAAAACGCCCGCTATTTGCTTTTGGCAAGCGACGTGCGCGTCCTGTACGGGGAATCGGCCATTTTCGCTCCTGTGCTCGACCGCTTTCGGCAGCTTTTGGCCGGGAATACGTTTTTGCTCGATCGGCTGGTCAGCAACACTTTGCATTACCGCGTGCCGCTCGGCCTGTTCGGAAGAGTGCTGCCCGAAGTCACCGGGCGGTTTCGCGGAGCCATCAACATCAAGTACGGCGTCTATTTGCCGATCGTCAACTGCGTGCGGCATTTCGCCCTGGCGCACGGCATCTTCGTCAACTCCACGCTTGAGCGGCTCGGTGAGCTGGCGGAAAAAGGCGTGTGGAGCAAAAGCTTTTGCGACGAAATAGCCGCGCATTTTCGGCTGATCCAAGGGCTGCGCCTGACCGCCCTGCTTCACTGGGAGGACGGACATTACACGAGCAACAGTTACATCAAGCTCAACAAGCTCTCGCCTGATTCCATCACACAGGTGCGCGAAGCGATGAAGCTCGCAATCCGCCTGCAAAAAATGACGGCGAAGCTCCCGTCTACCTTCAGGGGATAGGAGGAGACGCGTTTGGCAAAATGGGACTTCATCGGCCGCTTGTGGAACATGAACCGCGGCGACTGGAAGTGGGGGCTTGGCGACGCCGACAAACAGCACCAGGCTTATCTTCGCTCCATCTCCAAGGAAGCAAGGCCCGTTGATTCCAGCGAAAACATACCGCTTGCCGATCTGGAGGTCGTCGTCGTCGATCTGGAGACGACCGGCTTTTACCCCGATCACGGAGACGCGATCATCTCTATCGGCGCGGTGGCGATGCGCGGGGAAAAGCTGCTGCTCGAAGATTCGTTTTACACGCTGGTCAATCCGGGGCGCACGATCCCGCCCCACGTCCGCTCACTGACCGGGATTACCGACGAGATGACGGCGGACGCGCCTGATCTGCCGGAAGCTCTCTCGCAGTTTTTCCGATTCGCGGGGGATCGTCCACTCGTCGCCCACCACTCCCGGCATGAACGCGAATTTTTTCGCTCGGCCCTCTGGAAAACAAGCCGACGACCGCTGACCCACCGGATACTCGACACGATGCTCTTGATTCGACTGTTGAGCAACCCGGTCGGCAACGGCTCGCTGGACGTCCTCTGCGCCCAGCACAACATCCCGATCTCCCGCAGGCACCACGCCTACTGTGACGCGGTGGCGGCCGGGACGCTGTGGTCGAAGTATTTGAAAAAAGCGCAGCAGGCCGGATATACCAATCTGCGGGAGGTGTACGAGGCGCTGCGGTAGAACAGGCGAGGAATCGCTTGGGGAGCGTGAAACTTCCCCTTTGCAAACGAACAAAAGCCGACAATCCACGCTGTTACGCGGATTGTCGGCTTTGTTTTTGGGAAAACGGCTTGTCTGCTTGCGGCTTGCAAAACGGTCATGTTTTTTACGAAGCCGGCGCATTGGCCGCATCGATCTCGACGGCTTTGGTCATGGCAAGCAATGCTTCGTAGGTGACAGGCAAAATCGATTCGGCAACGCCCGCAGCCGTATGGACGACAGGAAAGCGCCGCAGGGAAGTGTCGACGTAGACGGGAACTTCCTCCTGCAACGCAAACGGACAGACAGCGCCTACGCGATAGCCTGTCACCTTTTCCACTTCTTCGGGGGAAGCCATCTTTGCCTTGCCCGAGCCCAAAGCAGCCTTGACCTGTTTGGGATGAATCTTGACATCTCCCGCTGCAACAAACAGCGCGAACTGGTCGCCCGCCCGAAACAGAATCGACTTGGCGATTTGTCCCACCTCGCAGCCCAGCGCTTCGGCGGCTGCCTCAGATGTCGGAAGCGGCTGCTCGAACAAAATCGGCTCGATTGCAGGATCGTACTGCTGCACAAAAGCCTTCACTTTTTCTACAGGACTCATCACGGTCATCCTTCGCACCTCCACTAGCCAGTTGCCAAGTCCCTACTCCAGAAGAAACACCTCGTCGCCCTGCGACACCGTACCTGTCGTCACCACAGAGGCGTACACGCCAAAGCGGTTTTCATGGCGCTTCACACATGCTTTCAGCACGGCCGCGTTCATTTGCAGCGTATCCGGATCGACATTGACGTACATGCAACGCTCGCAATGCTTGTTGACCTGCAGCGTCACGTCGTTGATTTGCAGCTTTTTTCCCAGCCATTTGTCTTCTGCAAACGGTTCGTCGTCTTCCAGCACGACGATGAGGTTTCCGCGAAAACGTCTCGGGTCAATCCAGTCGCTGCCGATCACCCGGGCCAGCTCGCGCAGGGAGGCATCCGTCACCAGCAGAATGTGATCCTCCCAGTTTTTCCCTCCCTCTGTCGGGAGACTGCGCATCGGTGTCACTCTTCTTTTCGCTGTCTGTGCGACATGGGCGAACAACGACTCTCCCCACGTATGTACGCTGCCGTCACGCGCTTCGATCTCAACCTCGGGGTATGCATCTTCGCCCGTCTTTTCTCCCAGGCGGGCATGGTAGCCGAGCAGCGCCGGAACGACATCTGCACTCAAATATTTGCCGCCGCGAGAGTCGTCCAGAAAGTAATAAGCCCGATCGCCGTACAGGCCGAAAGCGTCGACCTCGGACGTCACCAACTGCTCCCCCTGCATCGCTTTTACCGGATGACGGAAAATGCTTTGCAATGTTCCTATCTTTTTCACGGGAACCCTCCCCCTCTCGTCTCTATCCTTTTATAAACGAATTGCGCACCCTGCTCCAGAACGTCAGCCGCTTGTAGCGGGCGAATTTGACCTTGCCTTGCCCGACGCGGCACGTAATGGAACGTACGCCCCTCCACACCGCCTGTTCGCGGTCGAGGCCGATCATGATCTCCGGGTTCATGACGATCAGCTCGACTTCGTGATGCTTGGGCAAAACGAGCGAGCTGTTGATCGTCCGGTACGCCTGGTTGTTGATGGAGGCGATTTCGGACAGTTGGATCGCCTCGATGGACGGATGCACGATGGCTCCATCCACGGCTTTGTTGTAGGCTGTGCTCCCCGATGGCGAGGAAACGATCAGCCCGTCGCCGCGAAACGTCTCCAGCTCGTCCCCGTTTATGTAGACGCAAGCAACCAGTGTCGAGAGGGATGCGTTGCGCAGGACCAATTCGTTCAACGCCCATTTTTCGTGTTGCTGGCCATCTGTTGTATCAATGCGGCACTGGACCGTCGGATACTCGACGATCGCCGGTTCGGCGTGCAGCAGCCGGTCGACGAACTCATCCAGCTCCTCCGGCCGCCAGTCGGCGTAAAAACCAAGGTGGCCCGTATGAATCCCGACATAGGCAGGTTCCATTCCGTATTGATGCACCGCCTCCAGCAGCGTCCCGTCCCCTCCGATGGAGAGCACCATGTCAGGCTTGGCCTCTGTTCCGTTCACAAACGTGTACGGACTGCCTGCCTCGCGCAGCTTTTCCTTCAACAGTTGTTCTACTTCCCGTGTATAATCGTCATTTCGCAGTACAGTCGCAATCTTCATGCTGGTCTGCCCTCACTTTTATCCTTCGAAGCGGTCAAGCACGCTCGTTGTTGTTGATCTCACTATAACACATGGGAGAAGCGGTTGCATGAAAACGGCAGAGGTGTGCCAAATGAAGGACGCCTTTTTGTTCGTCAGCCACGATGAGGCGCACTCCGAGAGTCAGCGGCTTGCGGATTTTCCAATACCATTTCGCTATCGCATGATACAACGCCATGTGGTCGCCTCCTGTTTCCTGACTGGACGTCGGTTTGCACGGGTGGTCGGTCGTTTTGCTGTTAGGGAAATATTACCTGACGGATAGTGGAAAAACAAATCTTTGTGAGAAAGGAAAAAAATGAAAAGCCCTTCCTCGCTGGCTTTCAGCGAAGCAAAGTGCAACAAAAAAAGCAGGCCTGCCCAAGGCCCACTTTTCACCCGAAACGACTTTCCAGTTCTTTGACGATTGCTTCGGCCTTGCGAATCCAGCGGGGGTCGATCTCGGCGTCTTTGTCGAGCGGTTCCTGGAACTGGTTCATCACGGCTGAAGCGACGGGGGCGTAGTAGCCGATCTCTTCCTCTACGCCTGTGTTGTAGACGTGGCGCAAAACAAACGGTTCGCCCAGCTCCAGCCAGGCATCGGGGCTGTCCAGCTCGCCCTGCAAAACTTTTACCGGGATGCGCAGGTACACCGTGTTTTTGTCGTCAAGGCTGCGGTCGAAATAGCCGTGCTCGTAATCCCAGTTAGCCAATGTAAAATGCGGCTCAAGCGATTCGCGAAAATACCCGAATGTCGCCTTCGTCCCTGGTAAGCTGCTTTGGATTTTCTTCATTTGTATCCCTGCCTTCGTTACATGCTACTGGTAGTGTGCGCCGAAACAGCAGGTTGTACTCACAGGCGAGGGCAGGCAAAACGAGCAACAAGCCTCGCTGCCGGAACTGCAGTTGGCAAGAGGCTTGATCGCTCGATACTTTCACGTTTTAGAGCAGTGCGATCGTCAAAAGCGTAAACAAGGCGAGTGGGATGATTTTTTTGCCTCTTCGGCACGGACGGCGGCGTTTTTTCCTTGGGACGACGACTGCAGCCGGAGGTGGCGGCGGCGGTGGTGGAAACGGGTAAAACGACTGCGGCGGGTAGGGCGGGAACGGTGGGAACGGCGCCATGTACGGATTGAATCCGGAATACGGGCTGACGAAAGGAGCGCCCTCGCCATACGGACTCACCTGGCCATACGGAAAGCTGGGACTGCCAAACGGACTCACTTGCCCATGCGGCTGACCCGGACTCCCAAACGGGCTCACCTGCCCATACGGCACACCTGGGCTGCCAAACGGACTCACCTGCCCATACGGCACACCTGGGCTGCCAAACGGACTCATTTGCCCGTACGGCTGGCCTGGGCTGCCAAACGGGCTTACCTGCCCATAGGGATGTGTCGGACTGCCGAATGGGCTGATCGGAGCGTATGGATAGCAATCTTCCGCGTAAGGGCTGACTTGACCGGCAGGAGGCCGATTGGGCTGGCTGCTGCTGCCAAGCGGACTGACATCGCCAAACGCCTGATACCCGCCATACGGATAGCCATAGGGAGTCCAATTCGGGTACCCGTCCCAGTCTCCATGCGATTTGCGGCTGGCTACCTCTTCGATCTCGTATGCCGTCTTCCTCTGCATCGGGATCGTCCACTTCCACGTATACGTTCTGATCGTCAATATCCACGATCACCCCTTCAAAAACCTGGCCGTCAATCGCTTCGATGCGCACCTTTTTTTCGATGTGTTCCTTGCATATGTTTTGCACATTTTCACGCATATCTTTTATCAAGCTGACCGTCTGGACGTCAGCCTGGTACAGCTTTTTCTCAGACTGCATGGAAACTCCTCCCCTTCTGGTGTTTCTTTATTACCATATACAGGTGCCCATGGGGAGGTGTACCGGTTTGCAGTCCGGACTAGCCCATTTTGTGCTGCGCTTGGTCTGTTTCCGCGAGAAAACGGGAAGGCAAAAACGGTGTCAGGCGCTCCGTCTCGCCTTTTTCCAGGTAGTCCGCCATCCATTTCGCTGTTACCGGGGACAGCAGGATGCCGTTGCGGAAATGCCCGCCGGCAATGGAAAGCCCGTCCCAACCGGGCACAGGACCAAGCAGCGGCTTGCCATCTGCCGTAGCGGGCCGCAGTCCGCCCCACGCCTCCAGAAAAGCGGCACTGTGCAAGGCTGGCACATACGGCATGACGCCGTTCAGGACGCTGGCCAAGCCAGCCAATGTGACCTCGCGCTGAAAGCCGCTTTCGTCTTCGGTCGCGCCGATGACGATTTTGCCGTCCTTTTTCGGGGTGATGTAGCCCGATGTGCCAAAAATGACGGTGCGCAGCGGGATGCCTGCGGAGGAAACGGCCGCGATCTGGCCGCGAACCGGGCGAACGGGAACCGATACGCCGAGCATTTCCAGCATGATGCCCGCCCACGCGCCTGACGTGATGATCGTTTGCGTTGCCCGCAGCGGCCCAAGCGAGCTCTCCACGCCGACTACCCGGCCGCCTTTTACCGCTATGCCGCTCACGACACAGCCTGCGTGCAGCACGACGCCTTGCAGCCGACACGCTGTCACAAGCGCGCGCAGCAGCATGCGGTTGTTGATATGACCTTCATACGGAGAGTAAATGGCTGCCTGCGCCTGTTCGGTCAAAAGCGGCTCCACCTCAGCCAGTTGCTGGCGTTCCGTCAAAAAGTGAACGCTGTACCCCGCTTCTTTTTGCCAAAGGTACTTCGCCAAAAGCTGTTCCTGCTCGTCATCGTTGAGCGCAACCGTGAGCAGCCCTTCCAGGCTGAGCTGGACGTCCCCTCCGGTAAACTCCTCCAGTTCGGCTGCCCACTGTGGATAACAGGCCAGGGACGTCATGCCCAGATCGAGCATCGGGCCTGGGGCTGCAAACTCCTTCAAGGGCGCAAGCATCCCCGCCGCAGCAGAAGACGCCTGACCGCCCCATTCGTCCTGCTCGACCAGCGTTACGCTCATCCCTCTTCGTGACAGCTCATAAGCCAGACTTAATCCGATAATTCCTCCACCCACTACGAGACAATCGCTCAATTTGTTTCTCTCCTCGCTGTTGTAATCTCTGCGGGGCCATTTCCTAAAGCAAAAAGAAAAAGCCCTCCCTTTCCTTCGCAGGAAAAGGCGGGCTTCATACGCATGTAAACCAAGAATAAAGCGCTGTTTGCCGGCAACCGTATCCCT
Source organism: Brevibacillus gelatini (assembly GCF_003710935.1). Lineage (GTDB taxonomy): Bacteria > Bacillota > Bacilli > Brevibacillales > Brevibacillaceae > Brevibacillus > Brevibacillus gelatini. The sequence continues at coordinate 43,679 of NZ_RHHS01000010.1, read as the reverse complement.
GCGCCGGCATGATCCGGATCAGGTGCAATGGGTCGACGGTCGTTCGCTTCCGTCCTCTCAGCCCCGCATGAAGGACTCCCCGAGTTGCTTGATCTTTTATTTTCGTTCACCCACCAAGTATAGTCCTCTTGGCTGTGATCTGACAAGATGCTCTCTCTTCATCCTGCTCCCTAGTCTTCGTCTTTTACATCGTAGCTTTCCGGAATCGTCTCGTGACGCTCCGCTTCCTCGAACTCGCGAAGCTTGCGTATTTCCTCCAGATGGTGGTTGAACTGCTCCTTGTTGATGATATACTCATTTCCGTCGTGGAGAGCGCGGATTTTGCCCTGATGAATTTTTTCCAAAATAAACGTTTCAGGAAGCTCCAAATACGCCGCCGTCTCCTCCACAGTCAAATACGTTTTGTTCTCGCGCAATCTTGCCTCCAGTTCCGCTTTCTGCTGCTCGAATCCAGGTTTTCCCAGAAGGGCGAACATGTTGGCCTTGTACGCCTCCACCCCGGGCTGATCGAACGGGTTGACTCCTAACAAATAGCCGCTGATCCCGCACGCCTTTTCAAAAAAGTAAATCAGGGCACCAAGGTGATACGCTGTCGCCTCTGGCATTTCCACAAGCAGGTTCGGTACGCCGCCGTCTACATGGGCCAGTACCGTTCCCTCGAAAGCCTTTTTATTGACAAAACCCATCCGCTTGCCGGACAGGAAGTTCAACCCGTCCACATCCAGCGGGTCCTCCTGTACGGTGACGTCAACGGCGGGCTTGTTCACGGTTACAACGGTTTCAAACAACTGCCGCATGCCGTCCTGTATGTACTGCCCCAACGAATGCAAGTCCGCGGAAAACTCGGCGGACGCGGGAAAAATTCCTTTGCCGTCCTTGCCTTCCGACTCCCCGAAAAGCTGCTTCCACCACTCCAAAAAATAACGGAATTGCGGTTCGTAGCTGACCAGAAGCTCCACGGTTTTGCCTTTGCGGTACAGCGCATTGCGAATGGCCGCATACTGGTAGCACGGATTTTCGTACAGATCCATGACCTTGTAGCGCTCGCACGCGTCCTGCGCTCCCTTCATCAGCGCGTCCACATCTGCTCCGCTCACTGCGATCGGCAACAGTCCAACCGCAGTCAACACGGAAAAACGTCCGCCTATATCGTCCGGAATGACAAAGCTCTCGTAGCCTTCGTCCTCGGCAAGTTTTTTCAGGGCGCCACGCGTTTTGTCCGTCGTAATATAGATGCGCTTCCTCGCCTGTTCGCGTCCGTACTTGTTCACAAGCCAGTTGCGCAGCAGCCGAAAAGCGATCGCGGGCTCCGTCGTCGTGCCCGACTTCGAGATGACATTGATGGACACATCTTTTCCTTCGATCACGTCCATCAGATGAGAGATATAAACCGGGCTGATGTTATTCCCGACAAAATAAATTTCCGGAAAGCGCCGCTTCGACTTCGGCAATAAATTGTAAAAACTGTGGCCCAAAATGTCCAGTACAGCTTTTGCCCCTAAATATGAACCCCCGATTCCAATTACCAAAAGCACATCCGAATCAGCCTGGATACGTGCCGCCGCCTGGCGAATCCGCTCGTACTCGTCGCGGTCATACCTCTGCGGCCAATCAACCCAACCGAGATAGTCCCTGCCTGGACCCGTTCTTTTGTGCAACATTTCATGCGCCTGCCCGATTGCTGGTGCAAGCTGTTCCCATTCATGCTGTCTCACAAAAGGGCGTGCATTGGAGTAATCAAATCGAATCGCTTGGTTCATGGCTTCCCTCCCAAAGCACATCATCTATTTCCTTCATCTTATCACGTCAGAAGCCGGAAAGTGATTTTCCGTCAAAATATCACAAAAAGCGAGAAAATTGTGTATAATTCGTCAAAAACAAACAAAAACCGCGCTTTGCTGCGAATAAAAACATGCACCTGTGCAGCTTGAAACAACAGGTGCATGTTTATGTTGGATACGTATCTGTCATCAGCTTTAAAAGAAAAAAGAGCGCAATCCCGACACTTGCGACTGTCCACCAGAGCGTTTTGCTGTCACCCTTGTCTGCCTTGTAGATACCGCTCAGCTTCCAGGTGCCTACCGCTACACAGAGGAGACTGAGCAGGAGCAGGATTGTCCCCATGATCTCCCTCCTTCCCCTCTCCTAGCTATATGGGGAAGAAGGGGAAAAAATCACTCCTTGGGCTGCTTTTTCCCTAATCGGCCAAGCACTTGCCGGCTGCGCTGCTTGATCGACTCATCCTTGAGTGCGAGCTGCCGCTTTTTCATCAGGCCGTTTTTCGACGTATCCGGTCGATCCGTCTGCCGTTCTTCGCGCATTAGCTGTACTTGCCTCCGCCTTTTTTCTCATATTCATCCAGCAGTTCGGCAAAGCTTTTGTTGCGCTCGCGCTCTTCCTGCTCGCGGCGCTTTTGCTCTGCTGCTTCCTTCGCCTTGCGCTCGCTTTCGGCCTTCATTTCTTTTTCCAACTGCTTCAGCTTGGCCAAAGCATCGGCATTCACCAAATCCTTCAGGCTGCCGAGAGAAGTTTTCGCTTCTGTCGCTGTAGTCGCGTTTTGCTGTTGCTGCTTTTGTTTTTTCTTCGCCATGTGAACTGCCATCCTTTCCCTATCAAATTCACGCCCATTCTCCAGCGCCTTTTGGTCATACTATTTTCAGCTTCGCATGAAGAGGAGGACGAGACATGGTACGCAATAAAGCAAAAGACTTTGGAAAAACCGCAGAAATCCGTGGCCCCAAGGCACAGTCGGAAGCCGTCCGTTCCAACGGTTCCATTAATAGTGAACCACAAGAGCGGTTAAAAGAAAACCGTTAGGCACAAAAGGACACTGATGCAAAAGGCGAGCAGGCAAACATATCGGCTGTGTGGATAAGGAGGTCCAACAAATGGACAACGACGAAAAAAACAACGGGCAGACGAAGGATATTTCCCTCGATGGAACCTTGCCGCATCAGATCAGCGCGCCTGACTTCAAAAAATCGTCCCGCACGATCCAGCGGCCTTTTGTCAACGAGTTTGGCGTGGTGATCGGCGACAGCCATTACGATTCCGAAGAGTCCCCGTTGAACAACTGGAGCACAGACACAGACCCTTCGATCATGGCAGGCGACCAGTGGGTGCATCCGACCAACGACATCGGCTGGAACTCCTACGAAAACAAGGAGCTTTTGGAGGACAAACCCATAGGCAATGCCCGCTTCATGCATCCGACAAAAGACGTCAGCAAAGGCAGGGACTAACCGCTGCCCGTAAAAAAGACTGCCCATTCGGAAAAGATCGCAGCCGAATGGGCGTTTTTGCTTTGTGTTACAATGGGCTTGAAAAGATGGAAAGGAGCTTGCCCATGAGCATCACCCTTGCGATAGAGCCTGCGTTCTCTCTCGCCTACCAGCGCTATGCGGAATTTCGTCCTGGCGATACGCTGCGGCTGTACGTACGGACAAGCGGACCCGGAACGGGCGGACTGTTTTACGCAATTGAAAAAGACGAGGCCATGCCCGGTGACGCCGTTTTCGAAGTGGAAGGCTTGCGCTTTGTAATCCGGCCCGCTGATTTCTGGTTTTTCGATGGCGGAAAACTCGCCTTTGACCCTGCATACGGAGAGTACGGCTTTCGCTTCTCGAACCCGCGACTTGCGGGCCAGTAGAAACTTCCCTGGGCGTCATCCGTATGAAAGAAAGACTGCATGACGTATGGGAGGAGCTTTGATGAAAAAAAGTCGTTCGGTCCTCTTGGCCATCGGTGCTTTCTTGCTGGCCAATTTCAAATGGTTGCTCAGCATTCTCAAGTTTTCCAAATTCGGCACAACCTTGTTGTCGATGGCGATCAGCCTGTGGGCGTACGCCATGTTTTACGGCTGGAAATTCGCCGTGGCGCTCGTCTACCTGATCTTCGTCCATGAAATGGGGCACGTCATCGCTGCCAAACGAAAAGGCATTGCAACTTCGCCAGCCGTCTTCATCCCGTTTGCGGGTGCTTTTATATCCATGAAAGACATGCCGCGCGATGCCAAAACAGAAGCCTATCTCGCCTACGGCGGACCGCTTGCCGGCATGATTGCCTTTTTGCCTGCGCTGCCGCTGTACTGGTGGACACAGGACCCGTTCTGGGCTTTGGTCATTTACCTTGGCGCCTTGCTCAACCTGTTCAATCTGCTGCCTGTCTCTCCGCTGGATGGCGGGCGGATCGTCTCTGTACTGTCCACAAAAATCTGGTTTTTCGGACTGGTCGCACTTGGCATCATGCTGTTTGCCAATCCGGGGCCGATCATGGTGTTCATCTTTATTATCGGCCTGTTTACGTGGTGGAGTCGGCTGCGGGAAAATTACCAGCACCAGGTGCTGCAATACGAGCGGGACAAAATCGCCGACTTTTTGCAAAGCATTGCCGAGTGGCCCAAGCTGGAAACGACCTGGGACACGCGCGTCCGCCTGAATGAAGAGGTTACGGCACTCAACCAGGCAGAGCCGGACAAAGGCTTCCTCGTCCCTTTTCTCCAGGACGAAAAACGCCTCATCCGCGACCGGAAACGTCTGGACAAGGTGTACATGAACAGAAAATGGGAACTGTTCAAGCAATGGGAGCGCGAACCGATCCTCTTCATCGACTCGGACCCGCTGCGCCCTGCCCCTTCCGAATTGCTGCGCGAGGCTGAGCAAGCGGCTCGCCAGCGGCTGGCGGAAGTCGAAGAGCAAATGCATCGGCTGTCGACGTACTATGTAGCGCCAACGGCAACCAAGTGGAAAGTGCTGGCCGCCTACCTTGGCCTGGCCGCTGTCCTGTCGGCCTTCTTCGTCTACGGACAGCAGATTTTGCACAGGTAGCGCAAGCTTTTTCACCCCAGGTTCGGCCGGCCTGGAGCAGACAGTTTGACCTTCTGTGACCTTCTGCGGCCTTCTGTGGGCGCAAAATCGTGCGCTACGGACACCTGAAGGTCGCTCTTCCCCAGCAAGGGGGCAGAAACGCTTGCTACGGTGATTTATCGCTTTTGAGAGTTACTGGCAAACAGAGTAAAATGGAAGCATACATTTATCATTTTTCAGAGAGGATGACTTTTTACTTGGACACCGTCCCGATAGTGCTCAACCTGCTGCTTGTCTTATTTCTTGTTTTTCTAAACGGCTTTTTCGTCGCCGCGGAATTCGCTCTCGTCAAGGTGCGGCAAACGCGCCTGACACAGTTGGTGAATGAAGGAAACAAACGCGCCATGTACGCCCAAAAAGTAACGCAAAAGCTCGATGGCTATCTGTCTGCCTGCCAGGTCGGGATTACTCTCGCCTCGCTTGGACTGGGGTGGGTCGGGGAACCGGCAATCGCCCACATGATTGTCGAACCGCTGCTTGGTTCAACAGGATTGCCTGACTATGCGATTTCTGCGATCTCTTTTGGTATTGCGTTTGCGATCATTACCTTCCTGCACATTGTTTTGGGTGAATTGGCGCCGAAATCATTGGCCATTCAAAAAGCAGAAGTGACTTCGCTGTGGGTTGCCGCGCCATTGATGTTTTTCTATAAATTGCTTTACCCGGCAATCTGGTTTTTGAACGGAACAGCCAACGCCTTGATGAAGCGCCTGGGTCTCGAAGCGATTTCGGAGCATGAAGCGGCTCATACAGAAGAAGAAATTCGCATTCTCGTCAACCAGAGCCACCAAAGCGGCCATATCGACCAAACCGAGCTGGCACTGGTGGAACACGTTTTCGACTTTTCCGAAACGCTTGCCCGGGAGACGATGATCCCGCGCATTGACATGATTTGCTTGTATAGCACGAACACGTTTGAAGAAAACCTGGAGATCATCCGCACCCAGCGACACACCCGTTTCCCTGTAGCGGATGATGACAAAGACAACATCATCGGCTTTGTCCATGCGACCGACTTTTACCTCGCCGCCCTGCAAGACGGGCACGTCGAGTTGAAATCGCTGCTCCGCCCGGTTCTGACTGTTCCGGAAACGATGGAGATCAGCACGGTGCTGCGCCTGATGCAGAAAAAACGTTCGCAGCTCGCGATTGTCATCGACGAGTACGGCGGCACAGCCGGTCTTGTGACCATGGAAGATATTTTGGAGGAGATCGTCGGCGATATTCAGGACGAGTTCGACGAGGAACGACCGGAGATCGAAAAGCTGGAAAACGGCCTCTCCGTATCCGGCATGCTGACGCTCGCTGACTTGAACGACCACCTCCCGTTCGAGCTGGAATCAGAGGACGTGGATACGATCGGCGGCTGGCTGTACAGCCAACTGGAAGAAGAGATCGCGGTGGGCGCAACGGTGGAATGGGAAGGCCACTTGTTCATCGTCAAGCAGATGGATCATCACCGTGTCACACGCGTGCTGATTACGCCAATAAAAAGCGATGACGCACAGGCGACGGAAGAGTTTATGACCGTTTCCTGATCGCTTCTGCGTCGCAACCAATAGCGAAAGCCCCTCACCTTGCAGCATCAGGTGAGGGGCTTTTCCTGTTGATTCGCCGCGTGCCTTTATCCCAGCAGCTTCAAGCCTGCCACTGACACAATGACCAGGCCGATGAACAACAGACGCAGCCCATCTTTTGGCTCCCCGTAAAACAGCATTCCTGCCAGGGCGCTGCCGACCGTACCGATGCCCGTCCATACCGCGTACGCCGTTCCCATCGGGATTTCGCGCATCGCGACAGACAGCAGGAGAAAGCTGAGCGAAAATCCGCCGATCAGCACCGCCCAGGAGCGCAGCGACGACCTTTGGTTCACCAGCGAAATTCCCATGACGCCGACCACCTCAAACAGTCCGGCACAAATCAAAGACACCCATGTCATGCGACTTCCCCCTTCCTGTGCGAATCTTCTTCCTGCTCATGCGTTACCAGCTTCAAGCCGATAATCCCGGTGAGCAAAAGAGCGATCAGCCCGATCTTGACCCAACTGAACGGCTCTTGAAAAACCACCATCTCAACGATCACCGTCCCCGCCGTCCCCAGCCCGACAAAAACGGCGTACACCGTACTTGTCGGCAGGCGCTTGCCTGAATAGATCAATACCGCGAAACTAACCAGGATAGCGATTACGGTCATCAACCACTCCCAGAAGCTGTCGGCACTTTTCAAGCCCACTACCCACATCACTTCAAACAGAGCGGCAATCACAACCAGAAGCCAGTTTTTTCCCACCGCAATTCCTCCTTTTCTTCCTCGTTCCCCAAGTGCATCTTGTGCGCAGTCACCCGGAGCCATTTTTTTACACAAGCAAAAAAAGCCACAGGCGAATACCGTCACAGATATTCTCCCGGGCTTTTGTCCCTCCGTGTCACGACCGCAGCCGTGTGTTTTCTCTCGGACCAGTCCGGCCAGCCTGCTGACCGCGGAACCCTAGAAAACAGCAAATATGCAATTGGTGCATGAGATAACTCGCGCTTATTGTAGCAAAAGTAAGGCGACGATGGCAAGAGCAGGACACACCTGCAAGCAGCCCCGCCCTTCCGTGAGTCGTTTTTTCAAAATCCGCTTCCTGTGCTATTCTAGCATACAGAAGGATCGTCCCAAACCAACCAGACGAGTGAGGAGGAGAAAACCGATGACAAGCGTCTTGTTTGTCTGCCTGGGCAATATTTGCCGCTCTCCCATGGCGGAAGCCGTTTTTCGCCATCTTGTGGAGCAGGAAGGCTTGGCCGGGGAAATTTCCATTGATTCGGCGGGGATCGGCGGCTGGCACGCCGGAGAGCCACCGCACAAGGGTACGCAAAAGGTTTTGACGGAAAAAGGCATCGCCTTCGACACGCTGCGCGCCCGCCAGATTACCCGCGATGATTTTGCCGAGTACGACTACATCGTATGCATGGACGAGGAAAATTTGGCTGCGCTCACGCGAATGGCTCCCGCAGGCAAAAAAGTGTACCGCCTGCTCGATTTTGCGCACGTCGTTCAGGAGCAAAACGTGGAAGACCCTTATTACACGGGGCGCTTCACCTACGTCTACGACCTAGTGGAAGCTGGCTGCCGCGGCCTCTTGGAGGAAATCAAAAGCAAAAAGGGATAGCCTGCTGCTCCGGGCATCCCTTTCTTTTTTATCTGGCTATACGGCCACCGTCTCTTCCTCCCACAGCCGTGTCAGCCAGCCTATCGTACTGCCAATCAGCTTGCTGTAGCTGTCCGCCGAGGAAAACGTATGATCTCCGCCTACAATCACTTCTGTTTCACACGCACCTCTTCTGCGCAAATGCAGTTCCCGCTCATAATGGAACATCGCATCGACAGGAATCACATCGTCACGATTGCCATGCAAAATCAGGACATCCCCCTCAAACTGCTTGGCATGGCGCAGCGGCTGGGCTCCGTGCAGCGACTGGAAAAACCGCCCTGTGAGCAAATAGCCGTTGTGATCCGTGTTCCCTAATGTCAGCGCGTCCTGGTACTCCTGTTCCCCGACAATCCGCACGATGTCGTCAAAGGGCTGTGCTACAGGAGCCCACAGCGCAAGCGAGTGAATCCGCTTATCCTGGCTTGCCGTCAGGACGGAAACAGCTCCTCCAAGGCTATGTCCAATGAGCGTAATCCGCTCCTGATCGACATGCTCTAACCCGGCAACGTAATCCAGCACATCGCGCGTCTGCTTCAACAGTACATCAAGCCCGCCAGCCCCGTAGTCGCCGTCGCTTTCCCCGCAGCCGCCGTAGTCGAAGCGCAATACGCCAAACCCGTGCGCGGCGAGCTCTCTGGCCGCCTTTACAAACAAGCGGTTGACGCCAACCCGACTGCCGATGAAGCCATGGCAGATCACAACCAATGGGTATTTGGCAACGATTTTGCCGTTTTGCTGCTCTGGCTCATGCAGCGTAGCCGTCAACGTAACGGTATCGCTTGGAATATGTAATGTCCGTTCCAAAGAGCTCACCTCTTTTAATTATAGTATTCCGAGTAGTTTACTTTGTTATGAGGTTTATTATCCTCTTTTTCCACCAAAATGTCAAGAGTGCTTGGCTCGCGAATCACCGTCGAACGAAAGAATCAACTTTGTCGAGGAAACAGGAAAAAGCAGCGAAAGCTCCCAAAAATAACGAAGGATAGCACCTGAATCCGGCGCTATCCTGTTTGCTTATGGATTGACACTGTTTTTCGGCGGGGTAGCCAGATCGCGCAAAATTGCTACCTCTACCCGTCTGTTTTTCGCCCGGCCCTCGGCTGTCGTGTTCGGCGCTACCGGGTGGTACTCGCCCATCCCTGTCGCACTGAATTTGGTCGGGTCCAGGTTTTTGTTTTCCAGAAGCACCTTCAAAAAGTTGACGGAGCGCTTGGCGGAAAGATCCCAGTTCGACGGGAATTCCGGACGATGAATCGGCACGTTATCCGTATGTCCGGTCACTGTCACTTTTTTCGGATGGGGTACGAGCATCGCCGCCATTTCGCTTGCCAGCTTTCTCGCTTCCGGTTTCAGCACGGCGCTGCCGGAGTCAAACAAGGCGTTGTCCAAAATCGTAATCAGCAGCCCTTCATCGGTCAGCTTCGTCTGGAGCTTGTCCTGCAGTTTGTTTTGCTGAATGTAGCCTTCCAACTGTGTTTGCAGCTTTTTCAAGTCCTCTGTCTCTTTACGGACGGCTTCCTCCAGCTTCCTCTCTTCTTCTGTCTTCTGCCTTTCCTCTTGGGCGCCTTTATGGATCGACTGCTGTAACAGGTTCGGGTCAAGCGGGATCGGGCTTGGCTGCTCCAGCACGCCCACTCCGCCGTTCAATGCAACGTTAAAAGAGCGAACCATCTGGTCGAACTTTTTGGCGTCCATTTCGCTGGAGGCAAACAATACGATAAACAAAGCCAGCAGGAGGGTAAGCAGGTCCGCGTACGGAATCAGCCAAGACTCGTCCATATGCTCTTCGTGCTGAGCATGTCTCTTTGGTCGCTTAGCCATTTACCGCAGCTCCTTCCTCCCTTTTCTCTTCCTTCTCTTCTTCCTTCATCTCGACGCGCTCGTTGTACGGGATGTACACCAAAAGCTTTTGCTCAATGGCAGCAGGAGAAACACCCGCCTGGATGGACAGAAGTCCTTCTACCATAATTTTTTTAATCTCGATTTCCTGTTTGGATTTTCTTTTCAGCTTGGTAGCAAACGGGTGCCACAGCACGTACCCGGTAAAAATACCGAGCAAAGTCGCCACAAACGCTGCCGCAATCGAAACGCCGAGCGCGTCGATATCGCTCAAGTTGCCGAGCGCCGCAATCAGACCGACTACCGCTCCGAGTACCCCAAGAGTCGGAGCGTAGCTGCCCGCCTGGCTGAACACCAGCGCGCCAGCCTGATGGCGTTCCTCGATGGCGTGAATTTCTTCATTGAGCACATCGCGGACAAACTCCGGCTCTCCCCCGTCGATAATCATCTTCATGCCATTGCGCAGGAATGGGTCCTCGATCTCATCGGAAGTGTTTTCCAGCGCGAGCAACCCTTCACGACGGGCGATGGAAGCCCAGTTCATGAACTGACCGATCAATTCCCTTTTGGCAGGGAGTTTTTGCTCGCTAAAAATAACCTTGAAAAGGGCAGGAATCCTCTTGATTTCCGACATGGGAAATGCGTTGAAAAGGGCGGCGACCGTACCTACGATGATAATCATGAACGCTGCCGGATTTAGCAGGGAAGAGAGGTTCGCGTGTTTAAGAACCATCCCGACCACTACTGCAATAATACCTAGTACGATACCTATCAAGGTAGACTTTTCCATCGTGACACTCCCTATTACCATAATCGAAATCTATCTATATTATGGTTTCGGTTTTTTTCGCCGCTTTTGTGAGAGAATTTGCTTATTCTTTCGCAAAAAACCCGCTTATCCGAAAAACTGTACCAGCCCGATCATGACCAACAGGCCCAAAATAAACGAAAAAGTTGCCGAGCGCGCGTGACCGTCCCCGTGGCTTTCCGGGATCAGCTCCTTGTAGACGATAAACAGCATCGCGCCCGCTGCAAACGCGAGGCCGTACGGCACCAGCCCTTCGACTACTGCTGTGAGGTAATAGCCGCAGATCGCGGATACGATTTCCACCGCTCCCGTCATCGTCGCCAGGAAAAACGCTTTGAGCCGGCTGACCTTTTGATTAATCAGAAACAGGGCGACGAGAAAGCCTTCCGGCGCGTTTTGTAGACCGATGGCAAACGCAATCAAGCCGCCAAGCTCCGGCTGCTCGCTTGAATAGCTCACCCCGACGGACAGCCCCTCCGGAATATTGTGCAAGGTAATCGCCATCAAAATCAGCATCGCCTGCGAGTCCATCGCGATGTTGACTCTGGTGTGCTCCAAATCAATATGTGGAATCACGCTCTCCAAAATGGTGAGAAAAAGCGTCCCGGTGAGCACGCCCAGACAGACAATCGTAAACGAGGCGTTGGCCATCGCCTGCGGTATCAGGCTGAACGTCGCTGCCGCCACCATGATGCCAGCGGTAAAGGCCAGAAGAATATCCCGCCACCGGTGCGTGACCGTGCGGAAAAAAAGAATGGGCAGAGCTCCGACACCCGTTGCCATCGCGGACAAAAAGCTCCCCATCAAAAGCTGTTCCATGCAAGTTCCCCCACGAATATGTTATGTTGCATTCATTCGTCCAAATACAGGAGGCAAGATTGTCCCTTCTGTTAGCTTATAATAAAACAAGGCGGAACATGTTAAAAATTTGAGCGCGATGGCAACAAAAAAAAACGCCAGAGCGACTGGCGTTTTCCTTACACTTTGAATCGGCTAATCATCTGCTGCAGTTCCTCCGCCATATTGGAGAGTGCTGTCGCCGAAGAAGTAATTTCCTCCATCGCAGCGAGCTGCTCCTCCGTAGCAGCGGAGACGTTTTGTGTACCGTCGGCTGCGACCTCCGACACCTCGCTGACAAGCTCGATCGCTTGCACGACTTGCTCGGAGTGCGCGGATACTTCCTGCGCGGCTGCCGACACGTCCTGGATCTGTTCGGCCACGGTTGTGATCGACAGTTGAATCTGTTCGAACGTCTCTCCCGCGTGATTCACCACAAAAATTCCTTCCTGCACTTCTCTTGTTCCCGACTCCATTGATTCCACAGCGAGCTTCGTGTCTGCCTGAATGGTCTGAATCAGTTGTCCGATTTGCTGGGCCGACTGGGACGACTGCTCGGCCAGTTTGCGCACTTCGTCTGCAACGACGGCAAAGCCCCTGCCGTGCTCGCCTGCCCGTGCTGCCTCAATCGCTGCATTGAGCGCAAGCAGATTGGTCTGCTCGGCAATGCCGGTAATCACCTCGATAATTTGCCCGATCGCCTGGGAGTGGTTGCCCAATCCATCGACGACCCCGGCCAGCTCGCGTATGGAATTGTGGATGGCGTTCATCTGCTGAACGGCTGCCTGGATCGACTTGTTTCCTTCTCCCGCCATCGACGCCACCTGAACGACCATGCTGGATGCCTCTTGGGCGTTTGCCGCGATATGGCGGATTCCCCTGGACATGTCGTCGATTGCTTTTGCCCCTTGCTCCACACTCGCCAACTGACGCTCCGTACCTGCTGCAACCTCCTGGACCGTAACCGCGATCTGCTCGGTCGCCCGGCTCGTCTGCTCTGCGCTGGCAGTCAGTTCCTCGGCCGATGCCGCTACCTGATCCGATGTCGTGCCAACCTGGCGAATTACCTCTTTGAGGCTTTGCGTCATCTCATTGAAAGATTGGGCCAAATCGAACATCTCATCCCGGCTTTTGACCACCAGCGGCTCCACGCGCAAATTTCCGTCTGCTACTTTCTTCATTTCCGCCACCAGCCGCAGGACCGGGCGGCGAATGCTTCTCGTCAGCCAGAGAGCCAAAAGCAGGCAACCCGCGATGGAAACGACGAGTGTAATGAGATTGTCCCGCTTGAGAGCCGCGTAAAGCTCGGCACTTTCCTTGCCTGCCCGTTCCGTTCCCATTTTGTTATGCTCAATCATGGCATCGATATGATTCATCCGCTCCACAAACAGCTCGGTCGCCTTTTGACGCAAGCGCGAAAGCTCAGCCAACTCTTCCGGCGTCGCGCCGCGCCTGATGTCCATCTTTTTGCCGACTTCCACAAATTCCTGGTTGAAAATTTCGTACTGCTTCATCGCTTCCTTCAAGCTGTTGAAGTGCTTTCGGTTTTCCTCATCTACAATCGTTTTTTCATAGCTGGCCAGCAATCCGTCGATGTATACGAAGTTTTCATCAATTTGTCCGGCGTATCTGTTCTTTTCTGCCAGCGATTCCGTGTTCAGGATCGTCTGATTCAGGCCGTAGATCGTTTCCAGCGTCGAGTTGATTTTCAATATGACTTCCAATCCTGGTTGCCACACGGTCTTCATTTCTTCGACTTTGCTGTTGATGAGGCTTGTTCTATATGCACTCATGGCCCCCATAAACGCGATCACCAGAAGAATCAGGGCAAACGCGCAACCCAGCTTTTTTCCAATCGTCCATCTCATAGAAACACCACTTCTCTCCACTTTGTTATGATATTATTTATTATTTCAGAGCGTATTCCCTTTGCAAGATCAAGGTAAACCTGCTCGAGACAAATTGTACTCCCTGCCATAAATAACAACAACTAACATTTATAAAAAATATCGTTATCAGAATTTTCATCAGATTGATTGCTACGAGAAAAAAAGAAACTCTATAATGGGGAAAAGAGTTTGGAGGATGCTTCGCGCTTTTTCACAGCAAAGACAGGCAGCCACGATCAACGGGGAGGAGTCCATTATGCAAACATACGAGGTAATCATTGTCGGTGCAGGCTCGATGGGAATGGCCGCCGGGTACTATTTGGCCAGACGGGGGATCAGCACGCTTCTGATTGACGCTTTTGATCCGCCGCACACGATGGGCAGCCACCACGGAGACACCCGGATCATCCGCCACGCTTACGGAGAAGGCAGGCAGTACGTGCCTTTCGCCTTGCGGGCACAAGAGCTGTGGGCCGAGTTGGAGCAGGCTTCCGGCGTGAAGCTGTTCAGCCAGACAGGCGTGTTGAGTGCAGGAGCGCACGATTGCGCCTTTTTACGGGAAGTGCGGGAGAGCGCCGAGCGTTACTCGCTTCCGCTCGAAGTGCTCACCGCCCAACAGGTGCGCGAGCGCTGGGCAGGCATCGAGCTGCCCGATCACTTTTACGCTTGCCTGGAACCTGCTTCCGGCGTCCTCTATCCGGAAAAGGCCATTCACGCTTATCGCCAGTTGGCCGCAGCCTCTGGCGCAACACTGCTGACAAACACAAAAGTAACCAGCCTGCAAATGGACGGGGAAGAAGTGGTCGTGCGCACTGACTCCGAGAGCTATCGCGGCCAAAAGCTTCTCGTCTCCGCCGGGGCATGGAACAAACCGCTGCTGCAGGACCTTGGCTTGTCCGTTCCGCTTGTACCCACGCGCAAAACCATCGCCTGGTTCGGAGCAGATGAAAGCCTGTACGGCGCGGAGCGGTTCCCCGCCTTCGTCTTCCATCTCGACGATTCGATGTTCTACGGCTTTCCGAGCATCGACGGGGCAGGCGTGAAAATCGGCCGCCATGACGGGGGTCAAGCAATCGATCCCGACTCGCTGGAGCGAACCTTTGGCTGCTATTTGTCGGATGAAGGCGATGTCCGTTCGTTTTTGGAGACGTACATGCCACAGGCGGCAGGGGGACTGCGCCAGGGCAAAGTCTGCATCTATACGATGACGCCCGACGAGCATTTTATCATCGACCGCCATCCGGACAGCCCGCACATCGTCTTTGCCGCCGGCTTTTCCGGACACGGCTTCAAGTTCGCGAGCGCCGTAGGCGAAGCAGCCTGCCAGTTGCTCATCGACGGGGAATCCAAGCTTGATTTGTCCATGTTTTCGCTCAGCCGTTTTTCCTGAGCGCTGTCAAACTGCGATCAGCAAAAAGCCTCTCGCCAGTCCATCGGCCCAGAGGCTTTTTCATCTTCACCATTCCCAATAGAGCGAACCGATCTGAGCCGTTATCCGACTGCCCATGTCTGCTGCTCGCTGCTCAAAGCGCACCTGCGGACGCCTGTTGTCGTACGGAAACAAATAGGCGAAGCCGGGACGTGTCGCCTGGGGAACAAGGTACGCGGACCTGGTTGCCCCTGGCCTGCGCTGTTCGTTCAAAAACGCGATCATCGACTCGGCATTCCGAATCCCCGCTCCGTGCCCGTAGTACAGCCCTCTGCCCAGATCGACCGCATTTTCCCCTTGCCATTGCGGCTTGTCGGGATTGTGATCCGGGTTGGCAAAATACAAAATATCGCCCGGCAAAAACGTCGTCGTCCGGACTGTTTGCAGATCGAGATCCTGATCGTAGCGCCAGTCGTAGAGCAAAATATCCGCGAACAGCCGCTCGAAATCTTCCCTGCGGATCGACTGGAGAACAGCGTGGTACAAAATTGCGACCATCGCTGTCGCGCACTCTGTCGCATATTTTCTGCCTTCCTGAAAAATGTTGTTGATTCCCTGCGAGGGCAACACTCCCGGTCTCAGCCGAAAGCCGCCCAGCTCGGTGCGCTCCCAGTACGCTTCGTTGGCCCGCGATTGTTCAAAAGTGGAAAAAGCGATTCCGCTCGCATACAGTGCCCTTGCCGAGCGCACCAGGTGGTCCCTCATCTTCAGTTCGAACTGCAGCAACCCCGGGGATGGGTAGGAAAACTCCTCCTGGCTCTCTGCCATCCGCTCCACGACTTCCCGCTGCACCGGGTTCAATCCCCACTCCATGGCCAAAACGTCCGGATTTGCCCGTCTGCCACTGATGATTAACATAGACAACCTCCTCTGCACAACACCGTCCCTGGTATGTGTATGCAAGCGCCCATGTCCATGTGCAGAAAAAAGAGCTTCCCAGGAAGTCTCCCAAATGAAACTAGACAGCAAGCCAATACAAGATCAGAGGCAACAGCGTGAACGCCCACACGACCGTAATCATCGCCCCGGCAATCACCGCCAGCGTCGCACTGCTCCCTTCCGTGTCGCCCCGCTCGAACGCCTTGACCATTCCGAGCATATGCGCCCCCATGCCGTACATCAGGCCGATTGACACCGGATGGCGCAGCTTCATTTTTTGGATAATCCGCGGCGCCAGAAAAACGCCTGCAAAGCTGGTCAGCATCCCGAATATCGCTGTCATCGTCGGCAGGCCGCCAATCGCCTCCGAGACGCCAAGGGCAATCGGCAGCGTGATCGAACGAGGAATGACGCTGATCGCCGCCGCCTTGCCCAGCCCGACCAGCATAACTGTCGACACGCCCGCGATAATCGCAATCAGGGAGCCAGTGGCAAGACTGAGCAAAATCATCCGCTTGTGCGCCATCAAGATAGACCAGTTGCGATACAGCGGCACGGCAAACGCAACCGTCGCCACTCCCATCAGCTCACTGATCCACGCTGTCGCTTCACTGTAGACAGCATACGGGATGTCCGCGAGCAAAAGAAAGACAATCAGCGCGGCTGGCACAAGCACAGCCGGGGAAAACAGAAGGCTCGGCCGCTTTTTGTTGATCCGCTTCGCCATGTAGAAAAACAAAATCGTCAGGACTACACTACACGTTTTCCACAGGATCAAGCTGCTTCACCTCGCCACGTCTGAACAACCGCTCAGCAACAACGCCTGTCGAAACCATCACGAGCGCGCAACCGCTTGTGACGACCAGCAAAACAAGCAGTCCTTTTCCTCCGAGCAGCCAAGGATACTGCATCATGCCGACCAGAGACGGCACGAAAAACAAAATCATTTGCGAAAACAAAAGGGTGGCTCCCGCCTCTACCCACTGCAGGCGCACCCAGCCTTTGTGCAGACAGATGAACAAGAGCAACAGCCCGATCAGGCTGCCGGGGACAGGGACAGGCAAATACGAAGCGATTCCTTTGCCCAGCCAGTTGAATCCATACAAGAGCAAAACTTGTCCAAGCAGCAAGCACCATTTTTTCATCGAGACCACTCCGGTTCCTTCATGTTGGTACCTTCATTCTAAAGCGTCCCGATTCCATTCGTACAATACATAAACATCATGATTTCTATTCCATTTGGTTATGGCGACAAATGCTGCCGCACAAAGTCGATGAAGGCTCGCGTCGCATGGGACAGGTAGCCGTCCTTGCGGTAAATGAGGGCGTACTGCCAGTCGATCACGGGAGACGAGATGTTTACCGAATATAGCTGGTCGTTGTGCAGGCGTCTTACAATCGAGCGCGGAAGCAGCGAGATGCCGAGCTGTGTCGCCACCATTTCCCCGACAAAATCCCACAGCGAGCTCATATAGGCCACTTTTGGCTCAAAGCCGCTCATTCTGCACGCCTGGCGAACGACATCGTGAATCGCGTACTCCTCTGTGAACAGAATAAAGTCCTCGTCCCGCAACTGCGCCAGATTTACTTCGTCTGCGCCTGCCAGCCAATGCTTTTGATGCACGATCGCGACGAGATCTTCTGCCACCAGCGGAACTGCGGAAAACTTTTCCTCATCCGTCGGCAAAACCGTCAGTCCGAGATCGACGCTCCCCTGCTCGACCTGAATTTCCAGGAGCTTGGCGCTGTACTCCTTCATTTCGAGCTCAATGCCCGGATATTGCTTTTTGAACATGGCGATCACATTCGGCAGCAAAAAAGAACCGACGGTCGGCATCATGCCCATTTTCACCCGCCCGCGCTCGATATTGCGGATTTGCGCGATGGATGAGGTCATCCCTTCCAACAGTTGCAGCACTTTTGTCGCATACCCGTACACCAGCTCGCCCGCTTCCGTCAGCTCCATTTTCCGCTCCGAGCGGTCCAGCAGCACGACGCCAAGCTCTTCCTCCAGCGCTTTCATCATCTTGCTGATCGACGGCTGGGAAACGTGAAGCGTGTTGGCCGCTTTCGTAAAATTTTTTTGTTTGGCTACTTCCACAAAGTATTGCAGTTGTCGAATATCCATCTGCTGCCTCCACCTGCTCCGTTCGCGTTGATGCTTGTCCTCTCTCCAGCTTACCACAGCCTTTACGCCGCTGAAAAAGCCAGGACGCATCTGCCGCCCTGGCTTGTGACATTCTTTTTATTTGACGGTGGCCTGGATTGTTACCCGCTTTCCGCCGCAGGAAGCGGTAATGGTCGCGCGGCCTGCTGCTCCGGCTGCCATCTGCTAACAGTTGTTCAGATCGTACGGTGTCTCCTGGTAGACGTAATAGTTGAGCCAGTTGGAGAACAGCAGATTGGCGTGCGCGCGCCAGGTGACGATCGGCTCGCGGCTCGGGTCATCGTCGGGATAGTAGTTGCGCGGCACGGCGATGTCCAGCCCCTTGTTTCGATCCCGCTCATATTCGTCCTGCAAAGTGGTCGGATCGTACTCGGAATGTCCGGTCACGAAAATTTGTCTGCCATCCTTCGTCGCGACGATGTACACGCCTGCTTCCTTGGACTCGGACAAAATCTCCAGTTCGGGTACTTTTTCGATGTCCTCCCGGCGATTTTCCGTATGACGGGAATGCGGGACGTAAAAGCAATTGTCAAAGCCGCGGAACAGCTTTACATTTTTCTTGTTCAACGTATGCGGGAAAACCCCGAACATCTTTTCCGGCAACGGATGCTTGGGCACCCCGAAGTGATGGTACAGTCCGGCCTGCGCCCCCCAGCAAATATGCAACGTAGAAGTCACATTGGTGAGCTTCCAGTCGAAAATCTGCTTCAGCTCTTCCCAATACGTCACTTCGGAAAATTCGAGCTGTTCGACAGGCGCTCCCGTAATCACCATGCCGTCGAAGCGCTGGTCCTTGATTTCCTCAAACGTTTTATAAAACATCGACAGATGCTCTTCCGATGTGTTTTTGGAAGTATGGCTGGACATGTGCAACAGAACGATTTCCACCTGCAGGGGCGTATTCCCCAGGAGGCGAAGCAACTGTGTTTCCGTTGTTTCCTTCAAAGGCATCAGGTTCAGGATGACGATTTTCAACGGCCGGATGTCTTGCGTGAACGCACGGCTTTCTTTCATGACAAAAATATTTTCATGGGCCAGCACTTCCACCGCAGGTAGCTCGTCAGGCAGTTTGATTGGCATAATGCTCCCCCTTTCCACTATTTGCAAAGCAGGTAAAAAACACTAATCCGACAAATTCGACAAAAATACTTGGTTTCCTGCTTGCTTCAAACAGAAAGTATCTATACTAAGTTTCGTTATTCCGCCAATTTTTCGTCAAATTATTATACCTTTCTTTCAACGAAAATAGCAGGTCTTTTTCTGGAATGGCGATATGAGCGAAAAGCCCCTCGCCAACAACTTGCGAGAGGCTTCGTTATATTCCCTGTTTGTCAGATCCAGCCACGCGCTTCCATGGCTTCCTTGATGCGCAACAGCGAGATCATGTACGCGCCTGTGCGCAGGTCGACGTTGTATTTTTTCGCAAGCTCCGCCACCGCCCGGTATGCGTTGACCATCGCGGTTTGCAGCTTCTCGTTCACTTCCTGCTCGGACCAGTAATAGTGCATCAGGTTTTGCACCCATTCGAAGTAGGACACAGTCACTCCGCCCGCGTTGGCGAGAATGTCGGGGATGACCACGACTCCTTTTTCACGCAAAATCTTGTCGGCATCCGGAGTCGTCGGACCGTTGGCAGCTTCTGCAATCCACTTGGCCCGGATGCGCTCGGCATTCTCGGCTGTAATCACATTTTCCAGTGCAGCCGGAATCAAAAGGTCAACTTCCAGTTCCAGCAGCTGTTCATTGGTAATGACGGTTGCCCCTGGATAGTCCAAAATCGTGGATGCGTCCTTCAACTGCCCGACTTTTTGGATATTCAAGCCTGCACGGTCGTAGATGCCGCCGCGCGAATCGCTGACAGCGACGATGCGAAAGCCAAGCTCTGTCAGCAGTCTGGCTGCGATCCGTCCTGCATTGCCGAACCCTTGGATCGCGACTGTCGTCTCCGCTGGTTTGCGGCCCGAATCTTTGAGCGCCTCCAAAATCGTGAAGACACATCCGCGGGCAGTCGCTTCATTTCTTCCTTTGGAACCGCCAACCGCAATCGGCTTGCCTGTGATGACGCCTGGCGAGTACGCGCCTTTCAGTCGGCTGTACGTATCCATCATCCAGCCCATGATTTGCGGTGTCGTGTACACGTCCGGTGCAGGAATATCCGTGTCAGGTCCCACAATGTCCGCGATTGCTTCCATAAAACCGCGGCTAACGCGCTCCAGCTCGCCTGGGCTCAGCTCGTGCGGGTCGCAGATGACGCCGCCTTTTCCTCCGCCATACGGCAGACCGACGACACCGCATTTGAACGACATCCACATCGAGAGCGCTTTTACCTCATCCATTGTAACGTCAGGATGGAAGCGGATGCCTCCTTTTGTTGGCCCTACCGCATCATTGTGCTGGGAACGAAATCCTTCGAATACGCGAACGCTGCCATCATCCATTTTGACCGGAAAGCTGACAGCAAGCACCCGCTTCGGTCTTTTCAAGATTTCGACGGCGTGGCTTGGCAACTGAAGCAGCGCTGCTGCCGCGTCAATCTGCCTTTGGACAATCTCGTATGGATTCAGGTTTTCTCTTTCTACTGTCTTTTGCATGCTTGATCCTCCCCACCTATCTTGCATCACCCTAGCACAGGACTAAAGGATGAATGCAGTTATTATACTACGAATTTTACAAATTCAGACTGTTTATTTTTGTTTTTTTCACACAATTGCAGTTATTTGTACTGCTGCATAAAAATACACCTGCCGCATCTTCACGACACAGCAGATGTATTGCGCTTTATTTTTTCATGTAAGCCTGCATCAGCGCGGTTTTCGTCTCCCACACCTTCTCGCTCACATGCAGGCGATAGTGCTCAGGGTTGAGCATCCGCAAATATTCCGGCCAAAACTGCTTGAGCTGCTCGCGGTGGTAGCGGCGAATCTCCTCCAGGCTGGGCAGCTGGTACACCAGCTCGCCGTCGACAAAAACCGGGATCAGCAAAGCTTCTGCCCGGTAGCGGGTCAGCTGCTTGTTCAAATATGGATGGCTCGGATTAATCAGATTGACCGGAGCGCCTTCGGCAATCGTCGTTTCCTCCGGGAAACACAAATAGTCGGCAATCGCTTTGCCCGTATCGGGATCGATCAGTCGGTACATGTCCTTGATGCCGGGAGTCGTCACTTTTTCCGGATTGGCCGAAATCTTGATCGTCGGCTGATAGACCCCGTTCGCGTCCTGGCGAGCGACCAGCTTGTAAACACCGCCGAGCGTCGGTTGATCCGCTGCCGTAATCAGTTGCGTGCCCACTCCCCAGCTGTCGATCTTCGCCCCCTGTACTTTCAGGTTCATGATCGTATGCTCGTCCAGATCGTTGGAAGCGACGATCTTCACATCGGTAAGCCCCGCTTTGTCCAGCATTTCGCGCGTTTTGGTGGACAAATAGGCGAGGTCGCCGCTGTCCAGCCGCACAGCGATCAGCTTTTTGCCTTCCCGCTCCAGTCTTTTCCCGACGGAAATGGCATGGGGAACGCCGCTTTTCAGCGTATCGTACGTATCTACGAGCAGCGTCACCTGGTTCGGCAGGGCATCGGCAAAGCGCTGGAATGCTTCTTCCTCGTCCTCAAAGCTCTGCACCCACGAGTGTGCGTGCGTTCCTTTTGTCGGGATGCCGAACATTTTTCCCGCAAGCATGTTGGAGGTCGCGTCAAAGCCGGCCAAATACGCCGCTCTCGTTCCCCACAGGGCGGCGTCTGCTTCCTGCGCCCGTCTCGTGCCGAATTCCATCAGGATGTCGTCGCCCGCCACGTTTTTGATCCGCGAAGCTTTTGTCGCAATCAGCGTCTGGTAGTTCATGTAGTTCAGCAGGGCGGTTTCCACCAGCTGCGCCTCCATGACGCGGCCTTCCACGCGAATCAGCGGCTCGTTCGGAAACACCATCGTGCCTTCCTTGACGGAGTAGAGCGAGCCTTGGAAGCGCAGGTTGCGCAGTTCCTCCAAGAAGGCCGGATCGTAATTTTCCTCCTGCTCCCGCAAATATTGCAGGTCGCTTTCTTCAAACCGCAAATTTTTTATATAATGAACGATTCGCTCCAACCCCGCGGAAACTGCGTAACCGTTGCCAAAAGGCAGTTTGCGGAAATACGCTTCGAAAACCACCCGCTGGTTGTGCGTCCCGTTTACCCAATGCGCGTACATCATGTTGATCTGATATTTATCTGTGTGCAATGCCACACCATATGATTGCATATCGCATAAGCCTCCTGTGGATTCCTTTCCAACATCATACCAGAACTGCCTGCCCGTGCCCATCTGCGGTGGAGCTTCGAAAGATTGATGTGATAATATGGATTCATAATTGGCAAGAATGACACACAGGGAGTGAAAAACATGTCCGACAGAAAAATCGTTTCCTTATTTAAAGGACTGCCGAAAAACCTGAGCTACAACGGCAAAGAAGTGCTTTCCAGCATATGTAAGGACGAGGCCAGCGAATTGGTCATTCGCTCCCTAAAAATTGATGACGACGACGTAGCGTATCATGCCTTTCACGGCGGGCCGGATCGCGTCGTCTGCGCGTACCCATTTGAACATTATGCGTATTGGGAAAAGAGATTCGGACAGCCCTTGACGCCTTCCGCTTTTGGCGAGAATCTTTCGCTTTTGGGCATGACCGAAGAACAGGTATGTATCGGGGATGTGTACCAAATCGGAGATACGATTCTCCAGGTGTCGCAGGGCAGAATTCCCTGTGGGAAGATCAACATGCGCAACAAGAACAACCTCCTGCTCAAAGCTGTCGTGGAAACGGGCTACACCGGGTACTTTTTCCGCGTCCTGCAGGAAGGCACGATCCGACCAGACTCTGCAATTACGCTGCTTGAGGCCCATCCCAAGCGCGTAACGGTCGCTTCACTCCACCACCTGTATTACCACAACCAGTCGCTCTCGCATGAGACGATTGCGTACATGCTGGAGGTCGAGGAACTGGCTGAACCGTGGAAAAACAACCTCCTGGAAAAACAACAACAACTAGAAAAAGGAAGCCTCCATGCGAATTAACAAGTTCATCAGCGAAACCGGCATCTGCTCGCGCCGCGAAGCAGACAAACTGGTCGAGGCCAAACGCGTAACCATCAACGGCATGCCTGCCGAGCTGGGCAGCACTGTCGCGCCTGGCGACGACGTGTGCATCGACGGCAAGCCGCTCGGCCAGAAGAAAAAAAGCATCTACATTGCCCTCAACAAACCAGTCGGCATCACCTGCACCACCGAGTTGCACGTCAAAGGCAACATCATCGACTTCGTCAACCATCCGGAACGGATTTTTCCCATCGGCAGACTGGACAAGGACTCGCAAGGGCTCATCCTGCTGACCAACGACGGCGACATCGTAAACAAGATTTTGCGCGCGGAAAACAATCACGAAAAAGAATACATTGTCACCGTCGACAAGCCTATAACCGCCAATTTTTTGCACGGCATGGCAAGCGGCGTACGCATACTCGGAACCGTCACCAAGCCCTGCAAGGTCACTAAAGTGAGCGACCGCGTCTTCAACATCATCCTGACGCAAGGGCTGAACAGACAAATCCGGCGTATGTGCCAGGCGTTCGGCTACCAGGTGCAAAAGCTTCAGCGTGTGCGGATCATGAACATCAAGCTGGGCAATTTGAAGATCGGTCAATGGCGCAATTTGACCAGTGAAGAGTTGCGGGAATTGAAAAAAAACCTTTCGTAAGACAGTGAGGCGCTATGAAAAAACAGACTCCTTTTAACAAGAGTCTGTTTTTTGTATGCAAAAGCAAAGGCAACGGCAGCAAGTCGGCATAATGACGCACGAGCTATTCGCCCCCCAAAGCAAGCACCTGCCCCACAAACTTCCTGATCCCCTCCCGAAGCTGCTGCTCATTCAAATACGAATAGCTGAGCCGAATCCACGTGGCAAGCTCTCGCCTGGGATCGCAAATCGTGCCGGGGACAAATGTAATGGACTGCTCCATGCACGTGCCCAGCAGCTTTTCCATCGGGGTCGAGTCCGGCAGCTTGATCCACAGGTTGAATCCGCCAGTCGGGCTGCTCCATTCCCAGTCTGTTGCAGCCAGCTCCTCCTCCATGATGTCCCGGCGGATGGCGAGCGCCGTGCGCAGCTTTTGCAAATGCTGCTGCATCCGCTCGGAAAAGAAATAGTGCAAAAAGATTTTTTGGTTCAATAACGGCGTTCCGCTGTCAGACAATGCCTTGGCACTGAGAAGGTAAGCCATGAGCGAAGGGCGGCAGGCGATCGTCCCGATGCCGAGACCGGGAGCCACGTATTTGCTGAAGCTGCGCAGGTAAATGACATATCCGGCCGTGTCATAGGAAAAAAGCGGCAGGGGCGGCTCTTTGGCAAAGTAAAGGTCCCGGCATGGATCATCCTCGATCAGCAGACATTGATACTTCTCGGCCAGTTCCACCAGCCGCTTGCGCTGTTCACGCGAAACCGTATAGCCCGTCGGATTGTGAAACGTAGGGTTGAGATAGAACAGCCGCGGCTTGTGCGTCTGCATGAGCCGCTCCACCTGTTCCAGGTCATACCCGTGCTGCCGGATCTCGACCGACAAAATGTGCGCGCCCTGCCGGAGAAAAACGTCAATCGCCGGGCTGTAGGTTGGCCGCTCCAGCAAAACCACGTCTCGCGGTTTGACAAGAACACGGGCAATCAGGTCGATTGCTTCCTGGGAGCCGGACGTGACCATCAGCTCTTCCGGGGTCAAATAAAAACGGAACCGCTCCGTATAATAGCGGCACAAAGCCTCGCGCAGCTCCTGATCCCCCTGCGCAGTCGAGTAGGTGCCCAGCACTTTCGGATACAGGTCAAACACTCTCTTCACGTATTCCGAAAAGTACAGGTTGGGCAACAAATTCGGGTCGATCAGCGCCTTGGAAAACTGGTAGGTCGCCTGAACCTGGTGAATTTCCGAAAGGTGGCTTTTCTGGACGTAAGCCGAAACAATCGGGTCGTTCCACGGGCCAGCCGGCAATAACTCGCTCGGCTGAACGAAATAGCCGGATTTATCCTTGACGTACACATATCCGTTTTGCTTGAGCAACTGGTACGCCTTGAACACCGTCAGGCGATGCACGTTCATCTCCAGCGCCAGCGCCCGGACAGACGGGAGCTTTTCATGCGTCTTCCAGTCTCCGCGCCTGATTCCCGAAAGCAAATAGTCATAAACCTGTTCAAACAGCTTCTCGGCATGAATGCTGGACAAGCCATGTCGTTTCATGCTGGCTCTCCCCCTTCCTTCTCCATCGTAGCTGACAGCCTTACTATCTGTTCTATTCGATTTCATCTGTTCTGTTCCTCTCCCGTTAAGATAGGGAAAAGGAGGAATCACCATGGTATTTGTCAATTACTTCGTGATGTGTCTGATCTTCGGAACGACGTTTTTAGCGATTAAAGTAGGAATTGACGCGGGAGCACCTCCCTTTTTCTCGGCAGGGGTTCGCTTTTTTCTCGCGGGCCTGGTCTTGTTTGCCGTCATGGCCTGGAAAAAGCAAGCGTCCCTCTCCATCCTGCTGCGCAAAGAGATGGCCATCACCGGAATTTGCCTGACGTATGGCGTATTTGCCACCTTGTATTGGGCAGAGCAGTATTTGAGTTCTGGCATTGCGGCGGTTTTGTCAGCGACCGCTCCGCTGATGGTCATGCTGCTGCAGACCGGGCTTTCGCGCCAAAAGCTTTCCGCCAGTTCCTGGGCAGGTTGCCTTATCGGATTTGTCGGTGTCGTCTTGCTGCTTTTGCCTGGGTTGACCTTTTCGATCAGCATGCTCTGGGTCGCTGGCTGTGTTGCCGTCCTGTTCGGCCAACTGTTTTATGCCGCAGGTGCTGTGTACTCCCGTCACGTCTCTCAGCAGTTCAAGGAGGTGTCGCCGATCACGTTAAACGCGGCGCAAATGATGTACGGAGGCATTCTGCTGCTTCTCACCTCCGCCTTTACCGAGCAAGTGCACATGGAGTTTCTGCTTTCATCCCAGTCCGTCTTCGCGCTGCTTTACTTGACTTTTGTCGGCTCGATGATGGGGCACACCATCTTTTACTGGCTGGTAGCGAAAACGAACCCGCTCTTTCCTTCTACATGGCTGTACATTTCACCGCTGATCGCCCTCGCTCTCGGGGTTGCATTGTACCAGGAGCCGCTCTATTGGTCGTCGCTGGCAGGGGGCATCGCGATTATCGTCGGGATCGTCATGATTAACCTGAAAACATTGAGAGAGTTGGTCGCCAAAAAAACGCCGCTCCAACATGCAGAAAGCCCAACAAAGTAGCCTTGTGCTCTTTGTTGGGCTTTTTTTGCGCCTGTCGAATCGTCCATTTCTTTCCCGGGAAATCGACAGCGGCTGTCGTTCTTGCTAGAAATGCTCGCCGTTGGCATAATAGCTTTCTTTTTGATAGGCGACAAAGACCATCTCTACTTCCGGTATGCCGAGCGAGAGGACGTGCTTGGTAACAATTTTGGCAAACTGGTCGCGGGTTTCCTGTCCTCGCTCAAACCAGCCTACCTCGATAAATGGAAAAGACGCTACTACCTTTCCGCCAAAAACGCCTGTCGTCTGCAAGCACTCGATGGTGAAATTGTCTGTCCCGCACTGGCAGAGAGCGGCAAGTTCTTCTGTCAGCGGCTCGCTGATCGTTGCCATTTGCTCGGCCTGTATGCCGCGAACGATGAGATGTGGCATGCTCGAACCTCCTGTTGGTCAAAAGCTTTATTTCTATCATCTATCATACCGCTTGGCAGGCAAAAAGAGTAGGTGGCCGGCTTGGAAGAGCTTTCGTCAAGACACCCCCGAACCGATGGCAGCATGTTGCTATTGACATAACTGTGAAAGTATCGCAAAAATAAAGGGTCAAGAACCAAAACATACCGCACGCCAATCGGAAAGGTGAGTACATATGGATTTGTGGAATATTTTCGTGGCCTTCGTGCTCGGTCTGGTAGAAGGTCTGACTGAATTTGCGCCCGTCTCTTCGACCGGGCACATGATTATTGTCGACGATACTTTGCTGCACTCAAAAGAGCTGTTTTCTCCTGAAGTCGCCAACACGTTCAAGGTCGTGATCCAGCTCGGCTCAATTCTCGCTGCCGTGATCGTGTTCAAAGACCGTTTTTTAAGTTTGCTGGGCTTGAAAAAAATGTCGCCGGATGGCAACGGCCCAGGCCACAAGCTCCGTCTCTCGCAAGTGATCGTCGGGCTGTTGCCGGCCGCTGTGCTCGGACTGATTTTTGAAGACTACATTGACGAATATCTTTTCTCCATCCATACGGTGCTGATCGGACTTGTCGCCGGGGCGCTGCTGATGATCGCCGCCGACTGGTTCAGGCCGGGCCGTCCGAAAGTCACAACTGTTGACCAGATGACGTACAAGCAGGCATTTTTGATCGGGCTGTTTCAGTGCATCGCCTTGTGGCCTGGCTTTTCGCGCTCCGGCTCGACCATTTCCGGCGGCGTGCTGCTGGGGCTCAGCCACAGAGCGGCGTCCGACTTTACGTTTATCATGGCCGTTCCCGTCATGGCGGGCGCCAGCTTTTTGTCGCTGTTGAAGCATTGGCAGTACATCACCGCCGATTCCTTGCCTTTTTTCATCGTCGGCTTTATCAGCGCCTTTTTGTTTGCCTTGCTGGCAATCCGCTTCTTCCTGAAGCTTATCAACCGAATCAAGCTCGTTCCGTTTGCCCTGTACCGCATCGCGCTTGCTGCGGTCATCTACTTCTTCATTTTGTAGAACAGCCTTTGCTAGGCACATTCCAAGAAAAAAAGCTGCCTTTGGCCGTTGAAGCGCCCCTGAATGCCTGTCACAACCAGCGCGGGGGCAGCTTTTCTTTTGGCCAGGCAGCTTTTTCTTTGTCCTCAAGCCGGGGAAACATCCCCTTGCAGAGCGCTCGCAACCAGCGTATCCTTTTGGCCGTGCTGGAGCTGGTACATCTGATAATACTTGCCGCGCTTCTCCATCAGTTCTTCGTGCCTTCCCCGCTCGACAATTCTCCCCCGATCCAGCACCAAAATCTGATCGGCGTTTTTGATCGTCGACAATCGGTGAGCGATGATGAACGTCGTTCGGCCTTTTTTCAGCACTTCCAGCGCGTTTTGGATGATTCCTTCCGTCTCCGTATCAATGTTGGCTGTCGCTTCGTCCAGGACGAGAATCGCCGGGTCGAATGCCAGCGCCCGGGCAAACGAAATCAACTGGCGCTGGCCGAACGAGAGCGTGCTGCCCTTTTCGATGACAGGCTCGTCAAAGCCGAGCGGCAAGGTGCGCAGGAGCTGATCTGCGCCGACGTCGCACAGAGCCTTCTCCACTTTTTCCGCAGAAATCGCCGGATCGTCCAGGCTCACGTTGGAACGGATCGTCCCCGTGAACAAAAACGGGTCCTGCAGCACGATCGCCATATGCTGGCGAATGTGCTGCTTGGGCATCTCCATGACGTTTTTCCCGTCAATGGTGATCGTCCCGCTGTTGGCGTCGTAAAAACGAAACAGCAGGTTGATGATCGAGCTTTTCCCCGAACCGGTATGCCCGACCAGTGCCACCGTTTCTCCCGGAGACGCCGCAAATGAAATGTTTTTCAGCACGTACTGGTCATCCTGGTAAGCAAAAGAAACGTTGTCAAAGCGGACACTGCCCTGATAGCGCGGGATTTTGCCTGCATCGACCTCGATCCCTTCCTCGTCGAGCAGCTCGAACACGCGGTGCGCAGCCACCAGCGACTGTTCCAGATTCGCCAGTTGATTCACAATTTGCGTAATCGGCTGGAACAGGCGGTTGAGGTAATCGACAAACGCGTACAGGACACCGAGCGAAAACAGCGTGCCCACCCCGAGCGACGCCCCGCCGAAATACCAGATGAACAGCACAAACGCCGCGTTGCGCACGAGCTGCACCAGATTGAAGGACGCGGTGGCATTGAGCCGCAGCATTTTGTTTTGGTAGGTGAACAGCTCTTCGTTCAGTTCGCCAAATTCCCGCATCGTCTCTTTTTCCCTGCGAAACGCCTGGATGATCGGCATTCCCTGGATGGATTCGTTAATCATGCCATTGATGTCGCTGATGCGCGCGCGAATGACGTGGTTAAAGGCAGAGGCGCGTTTGCGGTAATAGACGATCCAGACTGCCATGATCGGCAAAATCGCCAGACAGACGAGCGCCAGGCGGACATCGAGCACAAACAGCGCAACGAAAATCCCGATCAAGTAAATCCCGCTGGTGAAAAAGGACGCGAGCACATTGGCAAACAGCTCGCGAATCGCCTCAGTGTCATTCGTCACGCGGGCGACGATTTTTCCCGCAGGCAGGTTGTCAAAGTACGTTATCGGCAGCCGCTGAATATGGGCGAACACGTCCATGCGCAGCTTGCGGATTACCAGATTGGCCGCTTTTTGCAGCAAATACTTTTGACCGTAATGAAAAAGTGCGGCAGCCACCAGCAACCCGAGATAAGCCGCTGCCAGGACGAGCAAGCCGCTCGTCTCCGGGCGGAAAAATGCGAACAGCTCCTGATTGGAAAGCAGCACAGCCGGATAGACCGCCTGCCGCGAGCCGCTCTCAATGGTCAGCTTTCCGTCGGTAACGGTTCGCTCTCCGTCAAAAGCAAGCGGCTGGTCAATGAAGTAAAAGTCCCGCCCGACCTGCAAAATCCGCACTTGCTGGCCCGCGCGCTCGCCTGCCGCCAAATGGTCCTCCCGCGTGTACCACTTCTCCCGGTACAAGACGGAATCTGCCCGTTGTTCGGTCTCGTACCACGGAAACTCAATGCCGAGTATGTGCGTGTCGATCATTTTTTTCGCCAAAAACGGCCCTGTCAGCTCCGCGCCAACCGCAGCGGACAGCATCAGGAGAGCGAGCACAATCGTCTTTTTAAACAACCAGGCATAGCGAAACAGCCTTTTTCCCGTACTCATCCTCATCACCCGCCTTCTGTCAACTGTGCTTCGATTTGCTGCTTTTCAAACTGCTCCTTGTACCAGCCGCCGCGCGCCAGGAGCTGGTCATGCGTTCCTTCCTCAACCACCTTGCCTTCATCCATGACGAGAATCCAGTCGGCATGGGCAACGGCAGACAGGCGATGGGTGGCAATCAGCGTCGTTTTGCCTGCCCGCTCCCGGCGAATGTTGGCGATCATTTCCGCCTCCGTCTTGCCGTCAACGGCTGACATCGCATCGTCGAGAATCAAAATTTCCGGGTCGACCATCAGCGCCCGGGCAATCGACACCCGCTGCTTTTGCCCGCCTGACAGCGCCACCCCTTTTTCCCCGACCAGCGTATCGAGCCCCTCCGGCAAAAACTGTACGTCTTTTGCGAACGATGCCAGCCTAAGCGCGTTTTGCAACTGTTCCTCGCTGCCGTCCTTTTTGCCGAACAAAACGTTTTCCCGCACGGTCCTGGAGAACAAAATCTGCTCCTGCGGCACGTAGCCGATCCAGCTTTTGATGTTGTCCAGCTCGATCTGTTCCAGCGGGACCCCGTTGATCGTAATCGCACCTCTCCCGAGCGGAAATTCCCGCAGCAACTGCCGAAGCAGCGTCGACTTGCCGCTGCCGGTTCGCCCGACGATGCCAAGTGTTTGCGAGCGGTGCAAAGTAAAAGAAACGTCCTGCAACTGATCCTGGTTCGTCCCCGGATAGCGAAAACTCACCCGCTCGAAGCGAATCGTCTCCGGAACCGCAAGCTGCACCGGATGCTCGTGGTTGGTCACGTCTGCTGCGTACGCCAATGTCTCGTTGACCCGATCGAGCGAGGCGCTTCCCCGCTGCAAGACGTTTATCAGCTCTCCAATCGCAAACATCGGCCAAATCAGCATCCCCAGGTAGACGTTGAACGCCACCAGCTCGCCCAGCGTCAGCTCCTGCCGGAACACCAGATAGCCGCCGTAAATCAGCCCAATCATGTAGCTAATGCCCACCAAAATTTTCACGGTCGGTTCAATCAGCGAATCGACTTTGGCTACCTCGATATTTTTTTGGTACACCTCGCCCGTTTTGCTTGCAAACCGCTCCTGGTCCGCCGTCTCCTGCACGTAGGCGCGAATCACCCGGACGCCTGCAACGGACTCCAGCACGCGGTCGTTCAGCTCGCCAAACGAATCCTGCGCATGAGAAAAGCGCTCGTGAATTTTTTTGCCGTACTGGTTGATCGCATACGCCATGAACGGGAGAGGAAGAATCGCCGCCAGCGTCAGCTTCCAGCTGATTAAAAAGCCCATCGTCAAAATGATGACGCCTGTGAAGCTGACCGAGTCGACCAGTGTGAGAATGCCGAACCCCGTCGTCATCGAGACGGCTTTCAGATCGTTCGTTGCCCGGGCCATCAGGTCCCCGGTGCGATTGCGTTGATAAAACGTCGGCGTCATCCGCAAAAAGTGCGTCATCAGCCTGGAACGAAGCGTCCGCTCCGCCAAAAAAGCGCCTCCGAACAGCTTGTAAATCCAGACGAAGTTGACGCCATACGTCGCGACAGCCAGCACCACATAAAACAGCAAAATGTGCCAAAGCCGCTCGCCTGTCAATGTCCCCAGCTGAATCTCGTCGATGGCCACCCCGATGATTTTCGGCGGGACAATCTCCAGGATGCCGCCCAGGATCAGCAGCAGAATCGCTGCCGTGTAACGCTTCCAATGCTCCTTGAAAAACCAGTCCAGCTTTGCAAAAACCGAAAACATCTGCCGCTCTCTCCTTTCGTCCCAACCGGGCGTCCTCTTGCTAGGAATTTGGAGGCGAAAAAAGGCATATCGCCGCTTGGGCAACATGCCTTTTTATCTGCATCCAAAGAATCAAATAAAAAAGCGCAGGCTACAAAGACAGTAACCTGCGCCATTTGACGGAGTCGGGAAAAACTACACAGCGTGCATCAAAGGAGGGGTTACGTCATGTATGCAGTTGTGCATTTTGTTCATTACACTGCTTTTCATGACAGACCCACCTTTCCGTAAAATTTTGTTTACCAAATAATACATTCTGAACTTTACCATCGATTTGCCGGAATTGTCAAGAAATTATTTTTTGCTGCACGCATGGACGCGAATCAAGCATAGCTTTTTTTGTAGCGGTCATAAAATTTTTCCAGTCTCATCAACTTTTTATGGAAATGGTCTTTTTCTGTTCCATACTCTGCCAAAGCCAAAAAATAGTGTTCACACGTTTGCAATAGACTCCAAAAAAACTCTTGTTCAGGGACAACTGCATTCACCAGCTCGTCTTCTCCCTTCGTTGCGTAAAGACGTACGTTTTGCCCATCTATTCGCCTGTACTCAACATCGAGTTGACTCTGGTTAATTCTCGTTTGGACGTCCGCGTTTTTTTCCATGTACGCTCCAGCCAGTTCGACTAATTCTGGCAACAAATTCGTTTCACAAAAGTGAAAATCTGTTAGCTGTTTTCCGTCATGCCAAACAAGCAGTGCTTCTGTAAAAAGTCGCTTCGAGGGGGAAAAATATTTTTTCATCACTTCCTCGTTGCCGATACTGATGAAGCAGTTGTCTGAATGGTTTATGAAAAACTCGTCGTGAACTTGCCGAATAGCATGTTCTTTTTTGATCGCCTGCAATGGTTTTAACAGGTAAAGATTCATGTCAATCACATGCATCATTCCTTACGGGATGTGAAGTTTATACTAAATTATAGAAGCCTCGGTTTGAAACCGAAACTTCTATTATCTCTCGCTTAAATTATTCTGCTTGATTATAGCTGATTGGGAACACCGACACTACATTTTCACCGGACATGATAACCCGATAGATTTCTCCATCATGATATCCGTCATATGCTTTAGTTCCCCAGCTATCCAGATTATCATACATCCATTCTGCATTACGCGAATAGTCAATCACACTTTCTATAATATCTTCGATATCAGAAAACGTAGTATCAGGATTGAAGAATGAGTTTCTGTGTTTCGTTTCTCCTGCCCAGTATTCGGGATGATGCCTAGTGAGAATATGTACCATTCCATCGCTATCTGCATCACCGTACGTTAAATAGACGTTTTCAGAGTACCCAGGCAAGCCAAACATCCTAAGAACTGAGCTTTCTTTTACGTTACCAAAAATGTCATATTCTATCTCATCTTCGTAATACGATTCTACGGCATTTTCCGCTTTTGACTCAGCTACTGCCTCATATACCTCTTGGCCCCGCTCATAGTAGAAGTAAAGTTTAACACCTTCAATTACAATTCTAACTAGAGCCCCCCAGAAAAGAGGTTGTACTTCCTCTGCCTCAAGATGAGTTTCTCCGTCCTTTATCTCCTTTTCTTGTTGTTCAGATTCCTTATCTTGATTTATTTGAGATTGTACAGTTTTATATTTGCTTGATTCCTCCATTGCAAAACCTGGCACTACGGCAAATGAAAACAATGACAACGTTAATAAAGAAGCAATAAGTCGTTTCATAAAATCCTATCCTTTCAACAATTTGTATATTTTGGAATCTTCCGATAATTATTTTATATAAATATTCCCATTTATACAACACCAAATATCACTAGCGTTGCATAAATCCCTGAATAAATAAACTGATTTTTCCGAACGTGATTCTGCTTTCAAATTGCTAAAGAACGGAGTGACCTACAAAGTAGTTCCATCCATTTGGAATTTATATACAGTTCACCCAAGCGCTACACGGCAGTTTCTTTCCCGTTTATGTATCAGGCTTTCTTCGTTTCGACGTTAATAGCTCCCACCAAATTTGGCTATCCTCCCAGAGCAGCACACGTAACCACCGATAGATTTGAAGCAAGCTCTCTTGGCAAGCGGAGAAGATTTTTGCCAAGAGAAGTAAGCAAAAGGCAATCAGGGCAATGAAAACTTGGTTCAAAACCGCTTCTTGGCTTTTCCCGTAAAAGGAAGTGATTTTCACATGCTGCTTCAACCATTTAAAGAAGATTTCAATGGCCCAGCGACTACGATACATCTCGCTGATCTCTTGTGCAGATAACTCCAGTCGATTCGTAATCAGCAGAAGAGAGTTTCCCTGTGAATCGGTTGTCTCAATGAGGCGGAGGACATGTTTCTTTCGATTTTGCTGTGTCCCCATTTGTACATAACAATCTTTTTTGATGGAACTCCCTTCGGAAACAGGACAATCAAACAGATACCGGATAGCTGCCTTCTTCTTTACTCGCGTAACGAAGAAGATCGGGCGTTCGCAGAACGCGTCAAACTTGGCATAGTCCACAAATCCCCGATCGAACACATACGTCGTACCAGGTTTGTCTACGAGCGTATCAAGTTGAGTCCGGTCATGAGCACGTGCTGGAGTCAGCTGTACGGTTTCCGGATAGACGTCTTCCGGAGAAGCAAATGCTAACCGGAAGTGAAGTTTTACCCCGGCCTTTGTCTCACGAAAGGTCGCCCATTTGTAAGTATGTAGGCACAAAGGGATCGTGGTCGCATCTACGATGCGAAAATCACGTTTCATAGCTGGGGGAAGGGAGCATAGTCGAATCCGTTGAACCAAGTCCATGAAAACACGCTGCAACAAATTGGAATGGGGCTGTTGATGCTTGCGTGAAAGTTGAGAAGGACTGATCGAGGTAAAACTTACTTGTCGTGGTCACTGGAGGCCAGATCTTCCAAAAAAATTTTCGAAAAAATGGGGGAAACCCATTTACCAAATGACGAAAGTAAGGTATTTTTGTCCATGGTAGAATCCTTTCAGTGGATTTGGACAGAAACTACCTGGCCATTCCATTGTAAAGGATTTTTTTGTGCCCTAGTATAAATACTGAGAATTTTGTTTATTTCGATAACATCAATGCAACACTAGTGATTGTTTTACAACAGTAAACATTGTTATTGATAATTTCAAAAGATGCTTCAATTAAGTAGTAAGAAGGTTCGTCATGTGACCTGTCTACTTATTTTTCCTACTTTCGATCCTAATCGGTCTTTCGCTACTGAATCGTCTCCCTTTTTATTTCACTCCCGTATATAGAAACAAAGCATTTTTTCTCTCTAACTTTTTTTGGTATGATTACCTTCATGAAGTTTAGTCGGGAGGTCATTCATTTTGTTATCTTCAAACCAAAAACGTCGCTTGACTTCCGTGCAAATTATTGTATTTTCCTACGTTGCGCTGATTCTGGTCTCGGCGGTTCTGTTGTGGCTGCCGCTCTTTCACAAGCAGGGCGTGTCGATTTCCTTTATCGATGCACTCTTTACCGCAGCGAGTGCGATCAGCGTCACCGGGTTGACCGTGATTACGATTCACGAGGTGTTCAACCAAGGGGGCATTTTGTTTCTGACCTTGCTCTTTCAAGTGGGCGGGATCGGAATCATGACGCTCGGGACATTCATCTGGCTGCTGATGGGCAAACAGATCGGTCTGGAGCAGCGTATCTGGATTGCCACCGACCACAATCGCTCTACGCTGTCCGGCCTGGTTAGCCTGATGCGCAACATTCTCGCCATGGCGCTCATCATCGAGCTGATCGGGACGATACTGCTGGGCGCGCACTTCTTGCTTGCAGGCTATTACACCGATTGGTACGACGCGTTTTATCACGGCTACTTTGCCTCGGTCAGCGCCTTTACCAACGCCGGCTTTGACCTGCAAGGCAACTCCATGCTGGATTATGCGCATGACTATACGTTTCAGCTCATCGTCATGCTGTTGATTGTTTGCGGGGCGATTGGCTTTCCCGTTCTCGTCGAGCTGCGGACGTACTTCTCCTATCGCCGGGCGAAGGCGCGCTTTACCTTCTCGCTGTTTACCAAGATTACGACGCTCACGTTTTTTTCCTTGGTGGTGGCCGGAGCCATCTTCATTTACGTGTTCGAGCGCCAGCATTTTCTGCTGGATAAAACGTGGCACGAAGCGCTGTTCTACTCGTTGTTCCACTCCGTTTCTTCGCGGAGCGGCGGCTTGTCCACACTGGACATCAGCCTGTTTTCTGCCCCTACGCTGTTCATGCTCTCTGCGATGATGTTTATTGGCGCATCGCCAAGCAGTGTGGGCGGGGGGATACGCACGACGACGTTTTTTGTCCTGCTCGCGACCGTATTTGCCAACATGCGCGGCTACAAAGACGTAAAAGTATTCGGCCGGGAACTGGTGGACGAAGACATCATGCGGTCGTTTGTCGTCTTTTTCATCGCCATCGTGCTTGTGTTCATCGCTGTCATCTTGCTCGTCTGGCTGGAGGATCTGCCGTTCCAGCATATTTTGTTTGAGGTATGCTCGGCTTTTGGTACGACCGGATTGACTACCGGTGTTACCGAGCATCTGGGAACGCCTGGAAAGCTCATCCTGATTTTTACGATGATGATCGGGCGGATCGGGATTATCAACCTGCTCCTGTTCCTCAAGCGCGACGATCGAATCATGCGCTACCACCATCCGAAAGAGCGGATCATCATCGGGCAGTAACCATAGACGGCGTCAAAGCAAAAGAGCCTTGTGCGTTTTTCATGCACAGGCTCTTCGTCTTTTTTCACTTCCACTCGCTGTTGTACAGGGCGACGCGATACGGGTACAGTTCGGCTGTCATCACGTTTTGCCGGACAGCAGGGTCATTTTCCATGACGTGTCGTGCCGCTTCCTCTGATTCCGCGAGAAAAATCACAATGCCAAATGTCGTCGCGTCCATGTTCTGCGTGCGGCCCGCGAGGATCAGCCTGTTGTCTGCGAGCAGCTTTTGCAGGTAGCGAAAATGCTCTCCGACAATCTCTTGCTCTTTGTCCGTCCAGTTTGCAGAGTCCAGCAGCCGCGGAACAAGCCTGATTTTGTACAAAAACTGTTGGAGTGCCTCCATGCTCTCATCCCTTTCCGATTTCCTGTCTGTTTGCCACAGCCTGGTTCAGCTTTTGCAGCATATAGCCGATACCCTGGCAATCCGCGAGCGGAAAGCTGCTTTTTTCCTCGCCAAACACAGCGTGGATGATGCTCCTGAATTTCTTTCCGCCGAGCATGACGACTTCCTCCACCCCGTCGAGCTGCTTGTCCCGCGCTTGCTGGATCAGGCGGTCGAGCGGGATGATTTCCGCGTTTTTCGTGCCAAAAGCGACATCGTAATTTTCCGGCACCCGATCATGCGGCAGCAAAAAGCCGTGCTTGGCAGACAAAATCGCCCACTCGGAAAAAAACGTCCGGGCATATGCCTGACTCGCCTTGTGAAACGCGCTTTGATAAACGTACTGCGCCTCTGTCGCCCCCGCCTCCGGGTGTACATCCCATATCTTTTTCGCGCCACAGGCGATGATGCACAATCGTCGTCTCACTTCGTAGTATCTCCTTCCATCTGCGTCCGGCTTTTCCTGCCTGCTTGTCCTACATCCGGCATGATCCATTTTTTTGCACATTCAATCCGTACTTCCATTCTCCGCCTCCTGCCCGGTTGCCCTGATCTCTACACTGTGGCAGGAGGCCTGTCCCGTCGGACGTCACGTCGTTCCCCTCTCTACCAGAAGCGGCGGCAGCTCCCTTTCTTCTTTTTCCTTGTGCTGGTGGACAATTCGGTCGTACAGCATTTCAAAGGCGTATTTCCCCATCAAGCTGCTCGGACTAGATACGGTCGTGATCTCCAGCAGTTCGCCGACCGGCTGATCGTCACAGCCGACAATCGCCAGGTCTTCGGGGACGCGCAGCCCCAATCTGCCTGCTTCTTTGACGATCCCCGCCGCAATGTGATTGCAGGAGACGATCAATGCAGAAGGCCGCTCGTTCATTTGCCAGATGCGGTGAGCGATGTCTTTGCCGTCCTGCACGGTCAGACAGTTTTCAAAAGCCCATTCGGGTGCGGGTGTTACACCTGCCGATTGAAGCATGTCATGGTAGGCCCGTTTGCGGTGCTGGCTGTTGAAGCTGTTTTTTCTGCCTATGCAATAGCCGATTTTCCGGTGGCCTTTGCCGAGCAAATACTCCATCCCGATCCGAAAGGTCTGATAATGGTCGATATGAACGCTCGACACGAAAACAGCCTCGTTTGCCTCACAGGTGATGATCGGGCCGTATTGGGCGTACTCGTCAATCGTTTCGCAGCCATTGGCCCGGGAGCACATGATGAGGCCGTCCATTTTCTTGTTTTTCAGCAGGCGCAAAATGCTCTGCTCCTGCTCGGCGCTGTTGTTGGTCTGGCACACCATCAGGTTGTACTGATGCCGGGCTGCTTCTCCGGCAATGCCTTCGATGATCGAGCTGTAATATTGATTGTTGACGAGCGGAAGCGTCACGCCGACCACCATCGTTTTTCCCGTCGACAGGTGGACAGCGTTGCTGTTCTGCACGTAGTTTCGTTCTTGGATGATCCGCATGACTTCTGCGCGTTTTTGTTCGCTGACATACGGATGGTTGTTTAAGACACGCGACACGGTGGAGACAGATACTCCCGCCAGTTTCGCAATTTCTCGAATGTTAGCCAAGCCTGATTACCCCTCTGTTTTATCAAAATCCGTCATCCTCTTCCATAGTAACGGGAAAGGCCCCCTTTTCTCCAGTTGAAAAACATACCGTGCAAATGCGAAGGACAGGAAGCTCATTCATTCGGCACATTTTTTTCTTGCTATGAAAAGCGTTCCACACTTTATCCTGTTGCCGATGGAAAGATGAAAGGAGTCGTGCTGTTCGTGTTTCGCTTCAAATTCGAATACGTCTTGTTTATCACGGGTCTGCTCATTCTCGCGCTCGGCATCAACATGATGACGACGATTACCTCGTTTGGCCTCAGCCCTTATGACTCTCTGTTTATTGCCCTGTTTCAAAATTTCGGCATATCCATCGGCTTTTGGATGTTTGCGATCAACTTCACTTTTGTCTGCATCGTATTACTCATGGATCGCAGCTACATTACGTTTGGAGCCGTAGTCGTAATGGTGCTGATCTCCGTCTTTGTCGACCTGATCGGCTCGATTGACACCCTGATGGCCGGCATCCGCTCGCTGCCGCCGCTTTTGACCCTGGTGCTCGGCAACCTGTGCATCGGCAGCGGCATCGGGCTGTACGTGTGCACGCAGGTGTGCACAGCACCACAGGAAGCATTCGTGCTCGTCGTCTCCAAGCGGATGAAATGGACGTTTCGCCGCACGGAAATTTCGCTCGCCTGCCTGTTTCTGACCTTGAGCTTTTTGCTCGACGGGCCGATTTATTACGGGACGATTGTGCTGTCGTTTACGACTGGGTACATTATTCAGGCTGCCATCCATGCGGGGAACAAGCTTTTGTCGCTCGTCAATCGGGGGACGGAAGCACAGGTGCAACAGTAGCTCCCTGGATGTGTGGGAAAAAGGGATCACGGTTAAAATGTCGCTATACTGGACGGTGGAAAATCGGTGGGAATTTTTGGGGGCGGCGGTGGGATCTTTTCTATCTCATCTCGCCTCGCCTCGTTGCTGGCAGTTGCAGGTTGTGCTCACGCGCAACGGCTGTTGTAGTTTCGGGCGTTGTTTAATGCCTGTGCAAAAAGGCTTACTCCTCCTCATGTTCCAGGGGAGTAAGCCTTTGTTTGAATGTTTATCAAGCGTACTTGTCAAGTTTTTTTGTACTTGGTTTGTTGGTTCAATTTTGCGATCTTATTAGTGTACACAAAATATTTTACAGTCCCGTTCATTCTGTTCTTCCGTTCGGTTGTCTTTTTCTTTGAAAGAACCTGTCGTTCTGCTCTGTTTGACCCAACGGTCAAACGCAGATGCACTCAGATCGTATTCTTTCAAAATATCTGCACGCGTTTTTCCATTCTCGTAGAGTTGAACCATTTGCCGCTTGAACTCGTCTGTAAATGACCGACGCTCACGTTTCCCCATGACATTCTCCCCGTTCTGTATCGATTTGCTTTCAATCTACTAGACCTTAAGAGAATTGTCCAATTCATGTAGCCGATCCAAATTTCATCCATAAGCTGTTCGTATGCTGCGCGAGCCCGGGCAATAGACCTCACTTCTTTTTCTTCTTCCTGGGCTGGCTGCTGTTCCTTCAATCCTTCTGCCCCTAGCTGTTCACGTTTTGCCATTCGTTTCATCCTCCATTGATTTTGTGCATGCAAAAAAAGCTCATTCCTACTCATAAAACAAGTTGGAAAGAGCTTTTGAAAGTTTATCAAGTGTTTGAATTGTTTAGTGTTTGGTTTGTTGATTGTATTGTACGATCTTATTGTTAGGATTGTAAAGAAACTTATAAAAAATATTCCCTCTATCACTCAATATTTTCATCATCGAGTGCATCCAGAACTTTATCCCTAATGTCTTGTGGGGGAAGTTCCCTAGTTATTTTCCCAGAATTACGCGGCCATGCATGTTTGCCACATACTAACTCATTATGATGATAACTGATCCTTCCACCTCTCTCAAACAACTTAATAATAGGGTCATATAAATCGTGAAACTTCAGAGCGATGGGTACTTGTTTGTCTACCACGTATGCCCATTCAAGATAAAAAGCGCAAAGATACTCTGTAACCCAATCAACGTTGGCGTTTACTACTCCATTACATTCTTCCTTTATATGAGCAGGTGTATCAAAATTAATTATTTCTGCTGCATTAAATACAGCACGTCTATTATCATCCTTGGAGTTAAAATCTAAAAAAATATTCCCTCTTCTAATAAACTCTGTAACTAGGATAGCATATGAAGGTTTATCCATTCCATTATTTTCCCAGTTAATGTTTTTTATTCTTTCACGGGCTTGTTCAAAGTTAGAATTCAATTTTCCCACCTCAAAATTTTGGCCTGGAAATCCGCCGGGTTGTGGTGGTGCTAACTCATGAGCACCTTTTGTACTTTCGTTTATTGTACCATCTTTAAAATAGTTTATATCACGATACGGCAATCCTTCTTGCATCATTTTACTTTCTGCCAATTCATGGTCAGCTAATTGTCTAAACCATGTTTTTTCCTCTGCTGATAATTCACCCTTTAGTGCTTTTTCCCATCCATAGGCTATATCAATATCGGGAACAAAATAACCTTTATAATAGTACTTGCCGTTAACAGTATCAACTAAGTTCATGTGTTCAGTCAGTATTACATGTGTCTTCAACTGACTTGCCTCTTCAAAACTAAGTCCTGTATTCCGTTAAAAAGATCTCTAACTCTCCGACATCTAAACCAGTGGATCTTAACTTTTCATACGTCTGCAAAGCTATCTCTTCCTGTTTAAAACTAGGAACAAACTTAATAGGTTCTCCACGAGGTTCTAATGGCTTAGGTGTTCTAGCTTTTGGCGTCCCCTCAACCTTCGAACTCGCCCCCCGCTTCAACGCACCGCGATCCCTCTCGGCACCTTTCGCCAACCAGGACGTCCCTACGGAAAAAGCTCCGCCCAGTGCTGCCCCTACCGCAAACGACTCCAACGCCTTGCTTCCATCCGGCGTCCGCCCGTCCCACAGTTCCCGCAGCGATAATCAATATATCCCGAGGTTCCCCCCATAAACATGACCGAGCCAAGCCCTACGGTCGTTTGTCCGCCTGTCAGCGGCACAACCGCTCCTCCGCCGACCCCTGCAACGGGGCCGAAAATCGCTCCGCATACCGCGCCGATCACGGCCCCTTGGGCGGCGCTTTTGATATACGCGGACGGACTGCTCACCTCCCCGTTGATGAGATCGGACGAGGCGGTCATCACGACACCGCCTATCGCTCCGAGAGCTGCCCCTACCGCTGCCGCTCCAATCACCGCACCCGCACCAAACGACGCTACCGTCAGTGCTACG
Organism: Brevibacillus gelatini; assembly: GCF_003710935.1. GTDB lineage: Bacteria > Bacillota > Bacilli > Brevibacillales > Brevibacillaceae > Brevibacillus > Brevibacillus gelatini. The sequence goes on along the minus strand of NZ_RHHS01000010.1, from coordinate 2,114 downwards.
GCCCCGACAATCGCCACAGCCCCTAACACACAAAGGGCAAGCTTCCCCCAATCAAACGGCGGTTCCGGGGGTGGGGGCGTTCCTTGCTTCGGCTCGTCGTCAAACGCGGGAAACGTCGTCCGGTCCCATCCTTCCACGTGAACGGCTGTCCCCAGGAAGTGATACTCACTCTCCAGCGAAAAGCCGCTTGGCGCACTCGTTTTCTTGGCGAGAATCTGGCTTTGCGCCTGGATGACAACCCGCTTTGGCGTGTAGAGTGAGATCTCTTCCTTCGCATTCAGAATCAGCTTTTTATGGCTGGTCAGTGTAATCCCCACGTGATCGTCCAGGGTTATCTTCAACGGTTCCTTGCATCCGCTCACAATCGAAAGAGCGGTAGGCGCAACCAGTTCGCTTCCGTGCTCTGTGCCGAAATACCGGATGTTCGGGTTGGCTGTCTTCACGCAACTGTCGCCGTTTTTGCGGACCCAGCCAAGCACCACCGCCCTCCTTCTTGTCGCATCGGGGAAGTACAGGGTGGCGTTCGTATGATTTTGAGCATGCAAAAAAAGCTCATTCCTACTCATGGTTCAAAGCAGGAATGAGCTTTTGAAAGTTTATCTAGTGTTTCGTTTGTTAGTTCTACTGTACGATCCATCCAGGAAATATTTCTTCTTATATATTAATTAATAAACTTTTGATTCTCCTTGCTAAATCTTCTTTTTCTTCTTCCGATAACTGTTGCCCTACATCTTCCATATTAAACTGTTTTAGTTCAGATAATATGTTGTTGAGTTCTTCTTGAGCATTAATCCCTTTATTGATTAACAATTCAGCTAATGTGACTTTTATTGTAATATTCTCACTCATTGTATTCCTACAATCTCTTTCAAATCTTTTAAGAACGTGATTCACTACTTGACCTGCATACTCATTCTCAAAACTTAGTGATTCAAAAAATTTTTTCACATTTTCATTAATTTCTTGATAATACCATCTTGCTTCAGAACAAAAATCTAAAGGTTTTTCGTCTAATCTTAATACAATATTATCCCTGCGACTTATTAGTTCTTTTACTTCATCATCTGTTAATTCTGTTCTAAGCTTAGTAAAGTCTAGAGAAAGCAATTCCTCTTTTGTTTTTTCTTTTGCTGTAATTAGTACCTTGGATTGTTTTAGTAAAAATTCTCCATACAAAATCTCTATAACTGCTTTTTCCATTTCTCCTTGGTTTAAAAGTGTCTCGTATTCATTATAAGTTCTAGCTAGAGATTCACGATCACTCATATTATTTTGTTTATATGAATAATAATCTTCAATAAACGATTCAACTAATTCTTTATACTCCCATTTTAAGTCCATATTCAGTACTCTCCTATGTTTGACATATTTTTTGGTGCTATTAGCTCGCCACCATTATGAATCACTTCAATTTTTATATTTGGATACCTTTCTTTAAACTGAGAAATTATGTTATTGCAACTTCCACACGTGTCTTTTTCTGTAAACAATTTTACCTTTCCTGCAACATTATTATTTTCTCCGATTTTTTCGGCTAAATCATTTAATATTTTGTACTCTGTATCCGCCTCTCTTACAAAATCATCTCCCTTCTTATCAGGTGCCTTTGTAGCTCTAAAAATAGGATTTTCAGGTTTTAATGAGAATCCTTCTAAATTTGAATTACCAGAAGTAAAATCAACCTGACTTGATGAATAAAATTCCTTTTGTTCTACAACAGGAATATCGACCTCAGCATAACCAAAATTCCCACCCTTTTTTAAAACTTTTTTGGATAAACGACTTTTTATCTCACTGACTCTTTCAATGATATGGGCATCTTTTACTGGGTCAACTCGTCTTGTTGCTGTCCAATCAAAATGAATTAATTTTCCGGTTTCAGGATCAATAGCATACCTATGCTCAATCGGTGTGGAACCAGGTTCTACTCCAGCTTTACCCGTCCCCTCAACCTTCGAACTCGCCCCCCGCTTCAACGCCCCGCGAACCCTCTCAGCACCTTTCGCCAACCAGGACGTCCCTACGGAAAAAGCTCCGCCCAGCGCTGCTCCAACCGCAAACGACTCCAACGCCTGGCCTCCATCCGGCGTCCGCCCGTCCCACAGCTCCCGCAG
>NZ_RHHS01000001.1 GCF_003710935.1 Brevibacillus gelatini | reverse complement strand
TACTGTTTTCCCCAGGTCTCCTCAAATTGATCCAATTCCAGGAGAGCCGCCTCTTCCGTTGGGGCCGTATAGATCGGACGCAAGGCCGTAGTAATCTTCTTCAAATCCTTGTACGACACATATTTGATGGAATTGCGGATCTGGTGGATGATACATTTTTGAACCTCCGTTTGCGGATAGCTGGCTGCAATGGCTTCGCTGAAGCCTTTTAAATTGTCTACACAGATAATCAAAATGTCCTGAACGCCACGATTTCTCAGATCCGTCAACACATGTAGCCAGAACTTGGCTGACTCGTTTTCTCCGATCCAGATGCCAAGAACGTCCTTATAGCCTTCCAAATCAATGCCAATGACCATATAGGCGGCTTTGCTGATAATTTGCCCGTCCTGTTTTACCTTAAAATGAATGGCATCCATGAAAACAACGGAATACACACTTTGCAGCGGGCGATTTTGCCATTCCTTGATAAGAGGTAACAGTTTAGCTGTTACGTTGGAGATAAGGGTCGGGGATACCTCAAGTCCATACAGATTGTGCAAATGATCCTGAATATCCCGTGTGCTCATGCCTTTGGCGTACATAGAGACGATTTGATCTTCAATACCCGTTACATGTCTCTGGTGTTTCTTGACAATCGCAGGTTCAAATTCTCCAAGACGATCACGGGGAATCGTGAGATCCAACTCCCCATACTCAGACGTAACCGTTTTTTTGCTATAGCCGTTCCGACTGTTTTTCGTCTGCTTCTGCTTGCTGTCATGCTTGGCATAGCCCAATTCGGTATCCAATTCGGCCTCCAACATTTCTTGCAGTGTTTCTGCAAAAATGTCCTTCAGGGCTTTTTGAACATCCTCCATGGTTTGCAAGTTGTGTTCTTTGATAAGTTGGCGCAGCTGGTCTTTTGGAATGAGTCCCATGTGTTCTCTCAACCTCACTTTGTTTCATTGTAATGGAATGTGGAATGAGAGTTTACACAAAATATTTTACAGT